>CAYXGY010000001.1:0-541096 GCA_964464895.1 uncultured Helicobacter sp.
ATTTGCAAGAATGCAAGAGTAACACACATTGCAAGTGATGCTTGTAATGACGCAAAGCTTAAATATCAAATAAATCTTGCGTTTGTTTGCTACCCTCAAGCAAACTGCTAAAATGCAAGATTCTACATGTGTTTTCTAAGAGGGCAAAGAGCTTAGATAAAACTTGTAAATCACGATGATAAGCATAAACTCCATAACCGCGAATCACCATAATTTTTTTGCCACTTTCTTTAAAATACCGATTGATTTCCACATCGGCGCGCTCATACCAGCTATCAAAGTCTTTAGGGTCATACACATCAAGTGCCCCAAGAACTTTATAGCCAAAGTAATCTTTAGGGATAATTTTATTATGTGTTAAGGTATAAGAAACGCTAAAGGGTGGCATTACATAAGCAATGTATTTAGCATTGGGAATATTTTGATACAGCAAAGAATGGATAAAGGCGTCCATACTTGCGTCATTCCAGCGATAGTCTCTCTTATGATAGAGCGTAATTAAAGATTTTTCATCTAAATCATCAAAAATTGCATCTTTTTTATTGATGAGAAAGTGCCCCTCTTCTAATTTTGTAGAAATAGAGCCGTGAAAGATTCCAAAGAAATTTTTGCGAAACATAGAAAGGGAAATCGTTTTAAGATTTTGTAAGACTTGTTTGTCTAGCATAGAATCCATTTTGTTTCCTTAGGGGTTTGTGAAAAGTGCATTGGCTTGCGTGATGAAGTCTAGTGGATCTACTTGCGCTCCGCGAACAAGAATCCCAAAGTGCAAATGCGGTCCGCTAACGCGACCGGTTGCTCCGCTAAGTGCAATCAAGTCCCCCTTTTCTACGATTTGTCCTACTTCTACTTTTAATTCACTGCAATGATAATACATACTAAAAATTCCTTCCCCGTGGTCTAAGACGACAGAACCACCAGCCAAAAAACGATTTTTGGCAATTACAACTTTACCCCGATTGCTTGCATAAATTTCTGTGCCAATTTTTGCTCTAAAGTCTGTGCCACTATGGTAGCTTTTTAACTCATTATTGAATACGCGCGCACTTCCAAAAGGGCTTGTAATCACGCTTTGCATAGGATAGATAAACACAGAATCCCAGAGTCTTTCTTGGCTATAATTGCTGTAAATCTTGTTTGCTTCTTCTCGCTCTTGTTTGATTCTTTCTTGATTTTTAGGATTAGGCTTGACTTTGTTAGGGTTTGCTTGGATTTGCTCTTTGGTGTAATTTCCTGCAATCACTTGGATTGATGCGCCATTTTCTAATGGAATCGTAGAAGCAGGAGTGCGATAAGGAATAGAAAGAATTGAGATTTTTTGGGATTTATCTGTTGGGTGTGGAATCCAAGAATAGGTTTTTTGGTTGATTTTAATAGGTTTTGGATTTTGTGCTTTAGTAGATAAAATAATCGTTTTACCATTTTCTACTTGAAAGGTTGCAGGCGTAGAAGTGGAATCTTGCGCCAAAAATTGGGTATTAAAAACAATAAAAACCAAAATGAGTAATTTTTGAAATGTTGTTATACGAGATTTTAGAGTCTTCATCGGAGCTTAACCTTGAATTTTAAAGTATAAAAAGTTTAAGAATAACAGAGTTTTGCTTAAAATCAAAATGAGATGAGAAATAAAATTCATCAAAATTTTAATACAGAAATTTGTTGTTTAGGAGAGATTGCGCATAAATTTTTAAGAAAGTTTAGTTTATTTTGTTAATTTAACTTGACAATAATAGACTAAAGTTATATAATTTTGCTTGAAATTTAGATAAATAATTGCTAAAATTCAATTTTTTAAGTTATTCAAAATCAAAATAAGGAGCGAAAGTGCAAGAAGAGCAAAACGAAAATCAAGCCTTTGACGATTCGCAAGAAAAAAGTGAATTACAAGAAGAAACAATAGAAGATGCAGATTCTAAAGAAGCGTTGCAGTTGCAAATCAATGAGCTAAAAGACCAATATATGCGGGCTTATGCAGATTTTGAAAATACTAAAAAACGTTTGATTCGCGATAAAGACCAAGCATTAGAATATGCGTATGAAAAAATTGCTAAAGACTTGCTTCCAAGTCTTGATACGCTTGAAATTGCATTAAAAACAATTTGTGATTCCAAAGAAAAAAGCGAAAATCAAAATGAGATTCTAAGCAAGATTGAAGAAGGAATCGCATTGACTTTGGATAATTTGCTAAAAACACTAGCAAAGCACGGGATTGAGCCCATCTTGACAGAGGGAGGGTTTGACCCCAATTTCCACGATGCAATTATGCAGGTGCAAAGTGAGGAACATCAGTCTGGCGAGATTGTTGCAGAAATGCAAAAAGGCTATAAGTATAAAGAAAGGGTTTTGCGTCCCTCTATGGTGAGTATTGCAAAGTAGTCATAGGAATCGCAAACATTAAATTAAAATAAAGGATAAACAATGGGAAAAGTATTAGGAATTGATTTAGGAACAACAAACTCTGCAATGGCAGTATTTGAAGGTAATGAGGCAAAGATTATTGCGAACAAAGAGGGCAAAAATACAACCCCTTCTATCGTGGCTTTTACAGATAAGGGTGAGGTATTAGTCGGCGACCCTGCGAAACGTCAGGCAATCACGAATCCAGAAAAAACCATTTATTCTATTAAAAGAATTATGGGCTTGATGTTTAATGAAGAAAAAGCACAAGAAGCGAAAAAACGTCTCCCTTATAAAGTGGTAGATAGAAATGGTGCGTGTGCAATTGAGATTGCAGGGAAAGTCTATACTCCACAGGAAATTTCAGCAAAAATTTTGATGAAATTAAAAGCAGATGCGGAGAGTTATTTGGGTGAGGAAGTAACAGAAGCAGTCATTACTGTGCCGGCGTATTTCAATGATGCGCAAAGAAAGGCAACTAAAGAAGCGGGAACGATTGCAGGATTGAATGTATTAAGAATCATCAATGAACCAACTTCTGCAGCTTTGGCGTATGGTTTGGATAAGAAACATTCGGAAAATATCGTAGTTTATGACTTGGGTGGAGGAACATTTGATGTTACTGTGCTTGAGACAGGAGATAATGTTGTAGAGGTTAAAGCAACAGGTGGAGACGCGTTTTTGGGAGGGGACGACTTTGATAATGCTATTATTGATTGGGCAGCAGCAGAGTTCGAAAGCGAAAATGGAATCAATCTTAAAGGCGATGTAATGGCATTGCAACGACTTAAAGAGGCAGCAGAAAATGCGAAAAAAGAGCTAAGTAGTGCGCAAGAGACTGAAATCAACTTACCTTTCATTACCGCAGACGCAAATGGTCCTAAACACTTAGTAAAAAAACTTACACGTGCGAAATTTGAAAGCCTCATTGAGCAATACATTAACCAAACGATTGACAAAATCGCGAATGTAATTAAAAATGCCGATTTGGGCAAAAGTGAAATCAACGAAGTCGTAATGGTAGGCGGTTCAACTAGAATCCCAAAAGTGCAAGAGAGAGTCAAAGACTTTATCGGTAAAGAGTTGAATAAGTCTGTAAATCCTGATGAGGTTGTTTCTATGGGAGCTGCAATTCAAGGTGGTGTGCTTAAGGGAGATGTCAAAGATGTATTATTGTTAGATGTTACTCCTCTAAGCTTGGGAATTGAAACACTAGGTGGCGTGATGACAAGAATCATTGAGAGAGGAACAACGATTCCAACAAAGAAAAATCAAGTGTTTTCAACCGCAGAGGATAATCAGCCCGCTGTTACGATTCAAGTGCTTCAAGGGGAACGTGAACTAGCGCGCGATAATAAAATGCTTGGGAACTTTGAGCTAAGCGGAATCCCTGCTGCGCCACGTGGAGTGCCACAAATTGAAGTTACTTTTGATATTGATGCCAATGGAATCTTAACTGTAAGTGCCAAAGATAAAGCAACAGGCAAAGAGCAAGAGATTAAAATCACAGGTTCTAGCGGATTGTCTGATTCTGAAATTGAAAAAATGGTCAAAGACGCAGAACTTAATAAAGAAGAAGATAAAAAGAAAAAAGAAATCATTGAGGTGCGTAATCGAGCTGATAGCCTAGTGTATCAATCGCAAAAAAGCCTAGATGAAATGAAAGATAAAATTGACGCAAGTGAGGCAGAGAAAATCCAAGCGGCAATTTCTGCTTTGCAAGAAACGCTCAAAAACGAGAATGTCGCCAAAGAAGAGATTGACGCAAAAGTCAAGGCATTGACAGAAGCAAGCCATAAACTTGCAGAAGCAATGTATAAAAAAGATGAAAATGCACAAGGCGGCGCACAAAACAAAAAAGATGATGATGTGATTGACGCGGAAGTAGAATAATCTCTTGAGAATCCCTTAGGGGATTCTTTGTTGTATAATTCAACTTTTCTCCTAGCTATCTACTAGCGATTTTAAATATTTAGCAAGCAATCCATTAATGCAAATTTTATTTCTAAGATTTAAATCCCTCTTTTGTAAGAATTTTTTAACAAATTATAAAATTTAAAATTATAGAAGAATTGCAAGATTATTTCATCGCAGAAATGCTTTTTGGCTACGCGAATGAGGTTTTTATCTCGTAAATCCTTTTTGCCTTGTATTAAGATTCTTTCTTCAAAAAGCTTACAAGAGGAATTAAATAGACAATTATAAAAGCATTTGTATTCTTAAATTATTTCGCAAATAGCAAGATGAAAACTTAATTAATAGTTTAGAAGAAAAAAGCTGTAAGATTCCATAATGGAATCTTACTTTTCTTAGAGCCTTGATTCGTAGCGGCGAAGCATATATAAGCGTTTGAGCATTTTTTTGCGTGCGCTGATTTTTTGCTTTTTGCGCTTTTCAGTTTTTGGTTCAAAGAATCTTCTTGCGCGACTTTCAGTTACGACAAGGTTTCTGTCTGCTTGCTTTTTAAACTTTCTGTAAGCGTCATCAAAAGATTCGTTTTCCCTAACTTTAATTCCCGGCATCTAAATCACCACCTTTGTGTGTAAATTTAGCTTTAATAAAAAAGCTTTGGATTCTATCGTAAAAACTTTAAGAATCAACTAAAATGGATTGAAAATAATGTCATCAATCTGTTTGAATGAATAGAATAATTTTATTTTTTCATTTATTATGGTAATATTTAGATTTTGCTAAAATCAAATTCTTAAAGGAGAATGAAATGAGTGTCAAGGAACGCCTATATTTCAAGAGACGTTATGTGATGTATGGGATTACTACGATTTTATTGTTCTGTATTCCTTTTATCCAAATTAATGGTAATCAAATTTTCTTACTATCTTTTGACCATAAGCAGCTACATTTATTGGGTGTTGCTTTTGATATGCAAGAGTTATATCTGATGCCTTTTTTATTGATTTTAATGTTTTTGGCAATTTTCTTTATGACAACACTTGCGGGACGCGTATGGTGTGGTTGGGCTTGTCCGCAAACCATCTTCCGCGTGCTTTATCGTGATTTGTTGGAGACTAAGGTTTTGGGTTTGCGCAAACGAATGGAGAATCGTCAGTTAGAACCCGATATGAGTTTAGGGGCTAACAAAATCAAAAAGACTATTGCGCTTGTCATTTGGGCTGTTTTATCATTGATAGCGGCGTCTAACTTGATGTGGTATTTCGTTCCACCGACTGATTTCTTTAACTATATTCAGAATCCACTAGAGCACAAATATTTGTTTATTTTCTTGTTAGGATTTACGATTGCATTAATTGCTGTTGTTGTGTTTATCAAAGAAAACTTCTGTATCTATATGTGTCCTTATAGCCGTGTGCAAAGCGTTTTGTATGATAATGATACCATTATGACGGTGTATGATTATAAGAGAGGCGGAGAGGTTTTTGACGCGAAAGGGATTAAACTATGGAAAAAGCCAGAAGTGCCCAATGCAGAATGCACAGGTTGTGAAGCCTGTGTTAAAATTTGTCCTACACACATTGATATTCGTAAAGGTATGCAATTAGAGTGTATCAATTGCCTCGAATGTTCTGATGCTTGCACCAAAGTAATGGGCAAGTTAGGTAAAGCAACATTGATTTCTTGGACTAGCCCACAAAGCATTGAAGACCGCCAAAAAGTGCGTTATATGCGTTTTAAAACAATCGGTTACATTGTTGCTATGGTTGTTGTGTTCTCAGGGCTTTTGATGATGAGCTCTAAAAAAGAGGATATGCTTTTAAATATTAATAGACAAGAGCTTTATACGATTCGTGAAAATGGACGCGTAGAAAATTCTTATGTTTTCTTGTTTCAAAACACTCAAAAAGAAGCCTATGAATTTTATTTTGAAATTGAAGATAATGCAAACATTAAAATCAAGCGTCCAAGTAAGCCATTTCGTATTGAAGCAGGAGAGAAATCTAAGCAAGTTGTCGTGCTTTATACTGAAGCAAACCTAGCGCAAGATGCACAGAAAGACACGCATATTCCATTGAATATCAAGGCTTATACACTAGGCAGTGAAAAACCGATTGAAGTCTTTAGGAAAAGTGTATTTATTTTCCCACCAAGTAAAGCATTGCAATAGGATTATAGAATCGCTAAGCTTTCGTGCTTGGCGATTTTAAGTTTATTATAAAGGCAAAGTATGCAGAAAGCCGGAATCTATTTTTTTCTTGTTATTTTTGCTTTGACATTGTTTGCGCTCTTTAAACTCTATTCTCCCTTTTTGATGAATTTATTGATTGCATTTTTGCTATTTATTGCAACACAGAATATTTATTATGCGATTCTAGGGCGCATAAAATCCCGATGGATTTCTACTTTTTTGCTTACTTTTTTACTTGTAGTTCTTTGCTTTTTGCCTATTTTTTATATTCTTTTAAACCTATTAACTTTAGCGACTAATTTGGAATTAGGGAATTTCCAAAATTTTTTATCAGATTTGCAAGTGCGCTTAGGAGGATATGGGAAAGAAATCTTTGCTTATATGCCAGAATTGTTACAAAAAGAAGTAAATGAGTGGCTAGCACATTTTTCTACGGTTGATTGGAGTGAGGTGGCAAAAAGAAGTCTAAGTATTGTTGCAAAAATTTCTCAAAATAGTTTTTATTTTTTGAGTGATACATTATTCATTTTAGTTTTTTTATTCTTTTTTTATTACTATGGAAGCTCACTAGGGCAGTATTTCTTAGAATTGATTCCTATGGAACCAGCTTATATCAAGTCGCTTTATAATGAAGTCAGTGCTGTGATTAGTGTTGTGTTTTATTCCTCTATTTTTTCCATGCTTTTACAGGGCACATTGTTTGGAGTCCTAATGGCTTTTTTTGGATATAATGCTCTTTTGTTGGGTGTTTTTTATGGTTTTGCCTCGCTTGTGCCTGTGGTTGGTGGAAGTTTAGTTTGGCTACCAGTTGTAGGATATGAATTATATTTGGGAAATTATAGTTATGCAATTGTTATTGCGCTGTATTCTATTATTGTTATTGCAACATTGGCGGACAATGGAGTGAAGCCTTTGATTATTAGTTTTATTAACCGCGTATTAATTAAGACTCCACTTAAAATTAACGAGATGTTAATTTTCTTTGCCATTCTTGCAGGGCTTACAAGTTTTGGATTTTGGGGTATCGTCTTTGGTCCCGCAATTACCGCGTTATTTATCGCATTACTTAGGGTTTATAAGATTCTTTATAGAGACAAAGTTTAAGCAAAAAATCTTTGGTCAATTTTGTGATTCTATCTGAATGTTTAGGAGAAATAAATGACAAAAGCTATTCCAATTGGAGAGTTTTTAAACACGGATTTATCCTTAATCATTGATGCGCGCTCGCCAAGAGAATACGCGGAATCGCATATCGTAGGGGCGCAGAATTTCCCTGTGTTAAACGATGCGGAATACCAGCAGATTGGCACGCTTTATCGTCAAGATTCTTTTAAGGCAAAAGTGATAGGAGCGAGTTTTGTCAGTCAAAATATCGCAAAGCATTTATTGGTTTTGAAAGATAAGATAAGCCCGCAAAACCCCTTTGGCATTTATTGCGCACGCGGCGGTATGCGAAGCCACGCATTTTTCATTGTATTGCAGAATATTGGCTATCAAGTCGTGTTATTAGAGGGGGGTTATAAATCTTATCGCAAGGAAGTTGTAAAGTCTCTTGAGAGTTTTCCTTTGCAGCATTTCGTTACGCTTGTGGGACAAACAGGGAGTGGCAAGAGTGAAATTATCCGAAACTTTAGAGATTCTTTGGATATTGAGGGAATCGCAAATCATTTAGGTTCAAGTTTTGGTGCGATTTGTGGGAAACAACCAAGTGTAAAAATGTTTCAAAATTTGCTTTTTACGCGTCTTAAGGCGTTAGAAAATGCTCCCTTTGTCTTAGTTGAGGGAGAGAGTAAGAGGCTTGGAGGGCTTATTTTGCCTACTCCCCTCTACCAGTCTTATCAAAATGCTCCCAAGATTCTTATTGTCGCACCATTGGAACAAAGAGTGCAGAGAATCGTAGCGCAATATGGTAAAATTTCATCTCAATTTTTTGAAAATTCTATGCAAAAGATTGCGCCTTTTATGAAAAAGGAATTTTGGAGAGAGGCTAAAAATGCCTTTTATGCCAGAGATTTAATGCGCACAGCGGAGATTTTGCTACTAGAATATTATGATAAAGTGTATAAAAAAGAATCTTATCTCTGTGCAATCTCCTATCAGAATCTTTCCCAAGTCATTGCGGATATTCAGGATTTTGCTACGGGATTTTATCAATTAAAATAAAGGAAAAATTTGGATAATTACGAATATAGCGAATTATTAAAAGAATTAGAAATCAAGCGTCAAAATATAGAAAAAATTATGCAGCCTCCGCGTCTTAAAGAGCGGATTTTAGAGATTGCAGACTTGGAGCAAGCAAAAGAGTTTTGGGAAGATACTAAAAGAGCAGGGGAGTTGCAAAAAGAAAAAAAACGTTGTGAGCGTCAATTAGAAAAATACAATACAGCAAAGGCTGCCCTAGATGATGCAAAGGAATTGTTTGAAATTTCCCAAGATGATTTAGAGAGCTTAGAACTGCTTTTTGCCGAATCTAAAGAGCTCGAAGAGCAAATCAAAAATGCAGAAATTGAAGTCATGCTAAGTGGTGAGCTAGACGCGAATAATGCAATCTTTACAATTACGCCCGGAGCTGGTGGCACAGAATCGCAAGATTGGGCGAGTATGCTTTATCGTATGTATTTGCGGTGGGCAGAGAGAAGAGGCTTTAAGGTAGAATTATTGGATTATCAAGAGGGAGAGGAAGCAGGCTTAAAAGATGTTAGCTTTATGATTAAGGGAGAAAATGCTTATGGTTATGCTAAGGTAGAGAATGGAATCCATCGTTTGGTGCGCATTTCCCCCTTTGATTCCAATGCCAAACGGCATACGAGTTTCACTGCGGTGCAGGTGAGCCCGGAGATTGATGATAATCTTGAAATTGAGATTGAAGAAAAAGATTTGCGTATTGATACTTATCGCGCTTCTGGTGCGGGGGGGCAGCACGTCAATAAAACGGAATCCGCGATTCGCATTACACATATCCCTACGGGCATTGTAGTGCAATGTCAAAACGATAGGAGTCAGCACAAAAATAAAGCCACCGCATTAAAAATGCTAAAATCTAAACTTTACGAGCAAGAGATTCAAAAACGTGAGGAAAAAAACGCAAGCGAGGATAAAAGCGAGATTGGTTGGGGACATCAGATTAGAAGTTATGTGCTAGCTCCCTATCAGCAAGTGAAAGATTTGCGCTCCAATCTTGCATATAGCAATGTGGAGGCAATTTTAGATGGAGATATTGACGCAATGTTAGAGGGTGTTTTGATTGCGAAAAATACAGGAGAATAATTCTTTCTTAAGCTTTATGATGAGGTGGTAGAGGGATTTAAGCATTGTGATTGTGTTGTTTAGGATTCTGTGAGAAGTCATTATAGAATCTCATTCGTGTAAATCAAGAAACAAAGATTTAATCCTTTCTAAATCCAATTTTCTCCCTTTATAAGCTAAAGACATAAGTCTTAAAAACAATGAGAAGCAAAGATTCTACACTTAAAATTATGCCAAGAATCAAAATCCATTTGGGATTCCATAAAATATTCCAAAAACGATTCCAGCCAAAAAAGTGCAGAGTGAGAAAAAAAACAAAGAATCCGCTGATGCTTCCTCCAAGAGCAAGTCCCCTTACACCTAGATAATGCATAAGAATAAAAGAGCAAAAAGTGCCAATTAGAAGTGAAAATGCCGAGATTTTAGCGGCGAGTGCCTGTTGGGATTTGGAGTAGAGCCAAAGTGAAAAAATGCGTGCCAATCCAAAGGGTAACAAGCCGATTAAATACATACCAAAGACGCCTGCACATTGGAGTGTATCTGTGCGTGTAAATTTACCTCTCTCAAAAAGCAGCCAAATGATTTCGTCTTGGAGCAAAATTCCTCCTATAACGCACAAGCTAAGCAAAATACTAAGCAACCAAAAAGAGCGGGAAAGTTCTTTTAAGGCTAGAGATTCTTTGGATTCTTTAATGTATTTTGCGACCATTGGAAACAAAGCAGTAGAGGTGGCAATGGCAAAAATAGCCAAAGGAAGCTGAAAAATGCGATTGGCATAATACAGAGATGAAATGCTACCACTGACCAAAAAAGAAGCCAAAAACGTGTCAATAAAAGACGCAAATTGTGCGGTGGAGCTACCAAGCATTGCAGGAAAAAATTGCCTGAAAAATGCCTTGACGCTTTGGTCAATAGAGGCTTTTTTGCTCGGAATCGTATAATGTGATTTTGCCCTTAATTCCTTAAAGCCTGTGCATAAAAGTTTAAAGAATCCTAGACGCCACATAGGATAACAATGTAAGAGAATTTGTGCAATTCCACCACAAAGCACGCCATAGCTTAGGATTAAAATTGCTTGATAAGATTCGCTTCCTCGTGCCAAGATGAGCGCGAGAATCATCGCAAGATTCAAGAGGGCAGGAGAGTAAGCCCAAGCGGTGAAATTACGTTTAAATTGCAGCATCGCACCAAAAAGTGTTACGATGAAAATCAAAAGCAGATACCAAAAGTTAATAGCGACTAAGGGCGCAGTTAGGAAAATGAGCTCCTCCTCAAACCCAAAGGCTAGAAGTTTGGTTAGCGGCACACTAAAAATCCATACAAAAAGAGAAAGGAATATCAAAATCCCACAAAAAATCAAGCCAATTTTAAGTGCGAATCCCCCACGCAAACGCGCATTAAAGAATCCCGGTAAAAAGGCTTGATTGAATGCTCCCTCCCCAAAAACACGGCGGAAAAGGTTGGGCAGTTTAAAAGCCACAAAGAACATATCGCTATAAACGCTAGAGCCTAGAATCGTGGCGGTGAGTAAATCACGAAAAAATCCAAGAATCCTTGAAGTGAGGATTCCGCTACTATTGGTAAAAAAGGCTTTAAAAAACATTTTTGATTCTCTTTGACGTTTAAATCGTGATTTTTAAATGAATTTTATAACAACTTAGGATAAAATAATTTTATTTTTGCGTAAAAAAGGTTTGAAAAATTATGTTAAAAAAATCATTGCAAACATTTAGACCTTACTATGTCAATGAATGCGAAGATATTAAATTTGCGATTAAGCAGGTTTCCTCTCAATTCAGTATGGACGCGGATTCCTTTGACTTTGAATTACAATCTATCACAACTTACAAAAAAAATCTTTACGATTATGAATCCCAATTAATTCCTCCCCAAGAAGTAGATGAGTTTTTTAGCAAGCGAGATAATATGCTAGAGCCGAATCTCGTGATGAATCAACGTTATTGTATTTTAATTAAAGAAAAAGAGAAAAAAAGTGAGATGCGATTCCATTTCACTGCGGATAAAGCCTTTAGCGAAGCGTTTTTGATTTTTCGTGTGGGGTTTAACTATGACAAAGACGATTTTGATAGCATTTATACGCAAATCCAAAAAGAAAAAGCGTGGAATAAGATTCTATGCTTCAATGAGAGGCAAGAAAGAGAGGCATTAGAAGAGTTTTTGCAAACTTTAGAATATCCTTTGAGAGGGGAAGTGAAGTATAAGATTTTAAGCGGGGTAAATCTGATTCCAAGTGTGGAAGGAAACTTAGAGTTTAAAAAAGATATTACAGGGCAGTTTCAAACGGTGGTAAAAGACGATATTATTTGTGAATACAGAAAGCCATTACAAGGCAAACCCGGACGCAATATTCGCGGAGAATATATTATTCCACAAAGCCCCAAGACATTGCACCAACCCTGTTCCTTGCAATATGACAAAGAAAGTATTGCGCTTAAAGATTATCCTTGCTGTGTTTATTATGTGAGTGCCATTGGCGGAATCTTAAAATACGAAGATGGATTCTTGTATATCCGAGATGTTTTGGAAACAGAATCCGTTACACTTAAAACCACAGGTTCATTGATTGGGGATATGAATAGTGGCACGGTGGTAAATATTACACAAAAAGACGCAATGAAAGAGGCTTTAGGGCAAGGAATGAAAATCCAAGCTAGTAAAGTCAATATTGAGGGGAATATCGGTGTCAATGCGGAAATTAATTCAAAAGAAGTGAGCATTGGGGGCTTCACGCACCAAAGTTCCAAGATTTATGCCAATGATGCGGAAATCGCTACACACAAAGGCTATGTCAAAGGTGAATATATCAAGGTAGATATGCTTGAAACAGGGATTATTGAGGGCAAAAAGGTAGAAGTAGACCAAGTCTATGGTGGCAAAATTTATGCAGAAGAGATTGTGATTAATACTTTGCACGCAAATGCGTTTTTATATGCAACGAAAAATATTCATATTACCAAAATGGTAAAGGGAGAAAATAAATTCTTTTTAGCGGCAAATTATAGTCCTTTGGGAAAAGAAAAATACGAATCTTTAGTCAAACAAAAGAATGAATCCATTAAAGAAGCGATTCGTATGACAAAGGAATTAAAAGTTGAGAGTTTGGAGCTTAAAAAGCTAAAAGCAACTGCTGATGAGCTTCGTGGCACTTTGATTCATTACAAAAACACCAAAACAACCCCTCCAAGTTACTTATTAGCGAAGTTTGAAGAATATCATCAACGTGTCCTCGCACTAAAAAACAAAAAACAAAAAATCAATGAATTGAGTATGGATTTTAAAAATGCGCGTGAAGCACTCAATATGCTAGATGAGATGACAAAGAATGCCACGATTGCGATTGATAGCGGTTGGATTGGCTATAATGAAGTGCATTATGTGTTTTATTCGCCTAGCCGTGAATTGCTTTGTGTGCCTAAGCCGGGTGAGCCCTCCAAAGTCATCTATCAAAAGGGAAAAATTCACCTGATTTTATAAAGGAAGCTTATGATTATCGCATTAGAGGGTAAGATTTTTATCAAAGAGCCCACGCGTGTGGCACTGAAATGTGCGGGTGTTGTCTATGAAGTCTTTGTTTCTTTGCAGACTTCTAACCAAATCAAAGCCAAAGTGGGCGAGAATCTTACTTTGCACATTACGCATATTATTCGTGAGGACGCGCAGCTTTTGTTTGGCTTTGTGGAGTTGATAGAAAAAAGCCTTTTTGAACGTTTAATTAAAATTAATGGCGTAGGTCCCAAAGTTGCCATAGCAATTTTATCTACTTACAATCCCCAAACTTTTGCCAAAATTGTGGAAAGCAATGATATTAAGTCTATGCAAAGGGTGCCGGGTATTGGTCCTAAGAGTGCGGGCAGGATTTTAGTTGAGCTCTCTGGCTGGTCGTTAGAGCTAACGCAGGGCGATAATATCAAAGTCGCAGAGGATTCTAACTTGCACCAAGTCATCTTGGCTTTGGAATCTTTAGGTTATAAAAGTGATTGGATTGCAAAAGCCACGCAAGGCTTAGAAAATGCCGAAGTGGGCGAAATGGTCAAGGCTGCATTGAAAAGATTGCAAACATTATGATTTGATAAGTTGGTAAAGAATGAGTAAAAAACTACACCTAATCTCTCTTGGTTGTACAAAAAATCTAGTGGATAGCGAAGTGATGTTGGGGGCTCTAAGCGAATATGAAAATACGCAAGAGTTAAGCGAAGCCGATGTTGTGATTGTCAATACTTGTGGGTTTATTGAGGCGGCGAAACAAGAGAGCGTGCAAAGTATTCTCAATGCAATAGAATCTAAAAAGAAAGATGCGATTCTAGTTGCGAGTGGTTGCTTGAGCGAACGTTATGCTAAGGAGCTAAAGCAAGAGATTCCCGAGATTGACATTATTACAGGTGTAGGGGATTATGATAAGATTCATCAGCTCATAGAATCATACAAAAAAGGAAATCCAATCCTCTCCAATCAAACGGGCGTATTTTTGGCAAATGAGAATCACAAGCGCATTATTAGTGGCTCTTCTATTCACGTTTATGTTAAATTGTCTGAAGGCTGCAATCAAAAGTGTAGCTTCTGCGCGATTCCAAGCTTTAAGGGCAAATTGCATTCGCGCACTTTAGAATCTACGCTTAAAGAAGTGAAAAATCTTGTTGGGCAAGGCTTTAGAGATTTTAGCTTTATCGCACAGGATTCTAGCTCTTATTTGCGTGATATTGGAGTTAAAGATGGATTGGTGGAGTTGATTCAAGCTATTGATAAACTTGCGCAAGAGGGATTAGAAATCAAAAGTGCCAGAATTTTGTATCTTTATCCCTCCACGACTTCTAAGCGTCTGATTGCTGCGATTCGTGATTCTAAAGTCTTTCAAAATTATTTTGATATGCCTTTGCAACATAGCAATCAAAAAGTTTTAAAGACAATGGGGAGAAGTGGAGAGTTTCAAGAATTGCTCAATGCAATGCGTGCCGTACCCAATAGCTTTGTACGCACGAGTTTTATCATCGGACATCCGGGTGAGGGCGAAGAGGAGTTCGCAGAATTGTGTGAGTTTATTCAATCGCATCACTTTGATAGAATGAATCTTTTTGGATTCTCTTGCGAGGAGGGAACTCAAAGTGCGAAGCTGGAGCAAATCCCACAAAAGGTTATTAATGCGCGCTTAAAAACAATCAATAAGATTTTTTTGAAGCAATACAAAAAGGATTTAAAGGCTCTAGTAGGAAAGGAGATTCTCGCAATCTTGGAGGGGAAATCCGCAGAATCGGAATATTTTTATAGCGCAAGAGAGATTCGTTTCGCTCCAGAAATTGACGGAGAGATTTTGATTAATGATAAGGAAATAGAAGAGGAGTTAGAGGCGGGATATTATCGTGTCAAAATCACAGAAGTCATAGGGGAAAGTGTGCTTGGTTGCGTGCTTGGGCGCGCATAATGTCAGCGTTGATTTCACTAGAATTTTTAGAGGAGTTAAAGAGGGGTCGGAATCTTTTGGCATTTTCTGGAGGAGTAGATTCTAGTGCCTTATATTTTTTGCTCCAAGATTATGGAATTCCTTTTGATGTTGCCATTGTAGATTATGGGATAAGAAAGCAATCTAGCCTTGAGGTTTCCTATGCGCAGAATTTATGTTTTCTTGATAAGAGACAATGTTTCATCAAGTATGCTCCCCAGATTCTAGGGAATTTTGAAAGCAATGCGCGCAAGTTGCGTTATGAGTTTTTTGAATCCTTGATTGCGCGTTTTGGATACACGCATTTAATCTTGGCACACCAACTAAACGATGCGTTGGAATGGTTCTTGATGCAGTTTTGTAGAGGCACAAGTGTGCAAACAATGCAAATATTGCCCAGAGTTCAAAGGGCTACCTATTGTGTTTTGCGTCCCCTATGGCAAGCAAGCCGCGCACAAATTCTCCACTATCTTCAAAAAAATCAAATCTTTTATTTTGAGGATTTTAGTAATTTGAATCCACATTTTAGACGCAATTACTTTAGAGCCAATTTCGCCGATAAGCTTCTAAGAGAATTTCAAAGTGGAATCGCATTTAGCCTAAGGCTACTTAATGAGGAATCCCGACAAGACAACGAAAATTTAAAAAACCAAATTTTTGAGATTCCAACTTTGGGTTTATTTTGTATATTAGAGTTAGAATCCTTGCAAGAGGCATTAGGGGCAGTGGATTTTGTCTGTAAGGTTTGTGGCGTCTTGCTTTCGCGTGCGCAGAAATTAGAGTTAAAAGAGCTTTTGAGAGAGGAGAATTTCTCGCGAGTTTTTAGGCATAGAATCTCAATAGAAAAGGCGAGAGGTAAATTATTCTTTGCACCTTATTTTCATTGCAAGCCAACGATTCCTAAGTCGATTCGTGAAAGGTATCGTGTGCTTGGGATTCCAAAAAATTTTAGAATTTTTCTCTTTCAAGCAAGGGTTTTAGGCGCGGAACAAAGAGTTTTAGATAAAATTGCAGGATTAAAGGAGAGAAAATGAATAAAATCTTGTTGATTAAAGATGATGCAATCGGTGAAAATAGCGAACTTGGGCGCAAACTTATGCTTGGCTTTTTGGGTATGGTAAAAGAATGTAGCCCACAGCCTAAAGAAATTTACCTGCTCAATCGTGGAGTTTTGCTAGCTACAAAAAACGAGGCGGGAACTGAAGTGCTTAAAGGCTTAGAAGCACAAGGAATCACAATCTTTGCTTGTCAAACTTGCTTGGAACATTTTGGATTAATGGAATCTCTAAAAGTAGGTAAAGTAGGCAATGCAAAAGCCACATTAAATGCCCTTTTAAACGCAGAGAGTGCAATTAGCCTATGATTTATTGCGCCTTTTTTCGTAAATAGAGTTGTATTGGTATTTGAATTTTCTGTGAAACCATAGCCATTCTTTAGGATTTTCGCGAATGGCTTGTTCTAAAATATCACTTTGAATTTGGGTTAAGCTTTGAATATCTGCTTGTAAATCTTCTGTTTGATTAAAGGCGAGGGGAGGTAGAATCTTAATAGTGATTTTGCGATAATCTTGAGAGTAAGAGGTAAAGGCATGCACAATTTTGGCATTATGTTTTAATGCCAAAATAGAAGCAATTGGCGTGTGGAGGACATTTTTACCAAAAAACTTTACTAAGATTCCGTATTGAGCAGAAATGTTTTGGTCTGTTACTGCACCAACAACTTTGATTTTTTTGAATGCTTTCACAAGTCCTAGCATTGCTGCCCCTCCTTGTTTGTTGAGTATCTTAATTTGAAATTTAGAACGCGTTTGCATTAAATAGGAATCATATAGTGCATTGTTCGTCATTCTCGCAAGGGCTGTAATAGGGTGATTGAAGTAGCAGCTAAAAGCCGGGAGGGCATATTCCCAATTCCCATAATGTGCGGTAACAAAAACAATCCTTTCGCCCTTTTGCAATAGGGATTCAATAATCTCTGGATTTTCAAAAGAAATTTTTTCCAAAATGTGCCGTTTGTGGCTCACAGATAACATAAAAAAGGCGATAGAATTATAGACAAGATTGATATAGTTTGTTTTAAGAATCTCTTGCTTTTGGGGTTTGGTTAGGGATTCATTGTAGGCAAAATCAAGGTTGGCTAATAAATCAAATTTGCGCCTAGAATCTAGCAGATATAAGAGAAAAGCGATTCCTTTTGCGAAGCCAAGACGCAAGAAATGAGGCAGATATAAAAAGCAATATCCTAGAGCCTGCAAGCTAACAAAAAAGGCGATTTTCTTTAGGGATTGGAAGAATTTCATAGGGCGTCTTTGGGGGTTTTGTCTAAGAGTTTGCAAGCAGCTTCGTAGATACTTGCAGGAGAAATCGTGCGAATGCTAAAATCGTCTTTTTGGTAATTTGCTTCTGGGTTAGCACTTAGATAGAGATTCTGCATCGTGTGTAGATTGAATCTTTGCGGTGGAGTTGCTCCAAAGAGTGTGATAGAGGGACGATGGAGAGCCCAAGCCAAATGGGTAATACCCGTATCGCCCCCAATAATCAAATCCATTTGTGCCACGAGTGTTTTGACTTGATTGAGATTGAGATTATAGATATTTTGGAATCGCACATTTTTAGGATTTGGAATCGTCAAATCGTAGCGACTTAGAAAAAGTGGTGTAATCTCTCTTGCATTCAAGAGCGAAGCAAGTGCAATAAAAGATTCTAAGGGATAGGTTTTGTTGGGCTTAGAGGTTTCTAATACGCAGAGGACTTTTTTGCCTTGTGGCAGTTCAAAGGGCAAGGGTAGATTTTGGAATCCTAAAAAGTCTTTGGGATTTTTTAAATCTTCTAAGGCTGGGACGCTTAAGCCAAATGCTCCAAAAACCAAAGTCGCATTGCGTAGCAGGATATGCTCCTCATAAGCAATAGAGATTCTTTGATGATAAAAAAGTGAGGCAAGAGATTCTTTAGTTGATTGGAAGCCTATAATTTGGTTTGTTGTTAGAATTTTGCTTATCAAGGCAGACTTGAGTAAGCCTTGTAAATCTAATACTATATCATAGGATTCTTGTTTGAGGCTATGGTAAATGGCTTTGAGAGCCTTAAAATCTTTGGAAGCAATAGCTTGCTTGAGCGGTAAGGAAATCAGTCTATCAATGCAGGGCGAATCTTCTAAAATTGCACTAAAAACACTATCAACATACCAATGCAAAGTGAGATTGTGTATTGCCTTAAGGGATTCTAATAAAGCGGGTAAGACACTTGCGCTATGGATAATATCGCCCATTGCGCTTAGACGAACAATAGCAATCTTAAGAGGAGTTTTCATTGATTTAAACTTGAATCTTTTGAGGCTTGAATAAGCACGATTTCTAGGATTGGATTAGGTGGGATTAATTTGTCAATTTGTTCGCGCACGAGATAAGAGGGGCTAGGATGTGAAATTTGCAGCCTCAATCCCTTAGAGTGGGCTTGGAAAGCAAATGCAAAATCTTTTGGGGTTTGATTTTGACTTAGGATTTCACAAAGCCCGACAAAAAAACTAAGAATCCGAATTTCTTTTATCTCTGGTAATAAGTCTGCATAATGCAGAGAATCCGGAATCTTTTTAGAAGCAAATTTCACAAGTGTGGCAATGAGTAGGCGGTCTTTATGGCTTAAGCCATAATTGAGAGCGTTAAAAAGAATGTAATTTCCGTGATGACTTTTTTCATAAAAGTTCAGTGCGATTCCGATATTGCATAGCTCCGCACTAATACTTAAATGTTGCTCATAGGAAGTACTGACTAAGGAATAGTCTTTCTGTGCCTTAAAGAGCTTCAATGCTAGGGATTTTTGTAGATTGGATTGTTTAATATCGCGAATAAATCGGTCTTTTAGATTTCTTACGCTGGGGTTAAAATGGGGTGGAAAGTGTCCGTTTTCATAACGTAAAAGGTCTTCTAAAAACACTCCCTCACGCACGCCAACCCCACTTGTAACGACATTTTTTGCTTCAAAATTCAATAAGGCTAAATGAAAGATAAGTGCGCCCCCTTGAATAGAATCAATCCTGTCCTCTTTAATGCCAAGTTGTGGTAATTCTTTGGGTTTGGCAGTGTAGATTTGGCGGAAAAAATCAGAATGAGCAGAAAATTCATATTCAAAGGCGTGCAAAGTATCTAGTGGATAGTTGATTTGCTGCTGAATCGTTTTGCTCAATGCCCTTGCAGTTCCTCCAATCCCAAAAATGCGTTGATGACGAAAATGAGGGGGAATCTGCGCAAGGGTTTGTTTGACGAATGTGATTGCTCCTTCTAAATCCCCTTTGTCAAAAAATAATTCTTTCAGGCGGATTGTACCTAGATTGAGCGAGATTTTGTCAATCACCTTGCAATTCTCAATTAATGCACACTCCGTGCTTCCTCCGCCAATGTCAATCGTAAGCCCCTCACGATAAGGCAATAAATTCAATGCGCTTAATGCTCCGAAATATGCCTCTTGCTCGCCTGTAATGACTTTGATTTTGAGTCCGATTTCTCGTGCAAGCTTTAGGAAATCTGCTTTGTTGGGTGCATCACGTACCGCTGAAGTGGCAACGCATAGAATCTTGCGTGCTTTATGGGATTTGGCAATCCATAGAAAATCTTTCAAAGCACAAAGGGCGCGCTCCATTGGTCTTGGCTGTAAATAGCCTTGATGTTCGTAGGTAGATTCAGAGATTCTCACTTTGCTTTTGGTTTCATAGAGCAAGTGGAATCCCAAATGGCTTGTTTTCTCAAAAATTGCCATTCTTGCGGAGTTTGAGCCAATATCAATAATTGCAGTAATTTGTGCCACTTTCTTACCTTAAATCTTCTTGATGAAGTTGAGAATGTTTAAACTTTAGTTCCTCTAATGTTTCTACATTGTCAGGGTCCGAAACGATTGCATCTACGGGACAAACAGAGAGGCAAGCAGGCTCATCATAGAACCCATAGCATTCTGTGCAACGTTCTGGGTCAATGGTATAATAAGGGTCTCCCTCTTCAATTGCTTCGTTGGGGCATTCTTCACGACAGGCATCACACGCAATACATTCTTCATTAATCATTAAGGACATAAGTTGCTCCATTGGTTTAATAAAATTTTAAAATCAAGCTTTTAACTAAAAAATTCTAAAGAATTACTTAAAGATTATTTTTCTGTAAGCTTGAGTGGTTTTTTGTCTCCCATTGTATATATTTTTAGAAATTAATGGATATAATACGGCAAATGTTAGATTGAAATATAATTTAGGAATTAGGTTTGAAAAAAATTATTGTGATTTTTGGCACACGTCCAGAAGTTATTAAATTGGCTCCGGTAATTTTAGAATTAAAAAAATATCCATACCTCTATAATGTCGTGCTTTGTAACACAGAACAACAAAAAGATATTTCTAATCAAGCTTTGGAATTTTTTGGATTGAAGGCAGATATTTCTTTGGACTCTATGACAAATAATCAGACTTTGTGTGAAATTCAAAGTAAAATTTTATCTAAATTAGAAATGGTTTTCTGTGAGCACTTTGATTTAACTATCATTCAAGGCGATACAATGAGCGTTTTTGTAGCTGCTTTAGTTAGTTTTTATCATAAAGTACCCATTGCTTATGTCGAATCTGGTTTGCGTTCCAATGATTTATTTGAACCATTTCCAGAAGAGATGATTCGGCAGTGTGTGAGCAGAGTTGCAAAGATTCATTTTGTCCCATCTTCACAAAGCAAGTCTAATTTGATGCAAGAAAACATTTATTCCAATATCTATCAAGTAGGCAATACAAGTATTGATGCCCTATCTTTGCTATCTCAAAATTCAATGCAAGAATCACTATCATTCTTCGATAATCTAGTCGGGGGGGGGGCTTTTTAAATAGCGAAATTGTTTTAGTTACTGTTCATCGTAGAGAAAATCACGGAGAACGTTTGAAAGTTATTGTAAATGCAATTCGTGATTTAGCCATTAGATTCCCCACACATTTTTTTATTATCCCTGTTCATCCTAATCCTAATTGTGTTTCAGTTTTTGAGAGTTTGAAAAATTCTCCTAATATCTTTCTACTACAACCCCTAGAATATCCTCAACTTGTTCTTATTATGAAATCTGCAAAATTAATTTTAACTGATAGTGGAGGGATTCAAGAAGAAGCCACTGCTTTTGGTGTCCCACTCATAGTATTACGATATAAAACAGAACGTGTAGAGGGTGTAGAATCTGGATTTGCCAAGTTGGTTGGTGCGGATTATCAGAGGATTTTAGAGGAATCTAGTAGAGTTTTAATTCAAAGTAAGCAATCAACAAGAATTGATAAGCCAAGTCCTTATGGAGATGGTAAGGCAAGTCAAAAAATAGAAAATAAAATTAGGGAGTTTTTTAATGAATAAATTAGTCAGCATTGTATTACCAACTTATAATGGTGAAAAATATTTGCGACAATCCATTGAAAGCGTTTTAAATCAGTCTTATAAAAATTTAGAATTAATTCTCGTCAATGATTGTTCTAGTGATAGTACGCAGAGTATCATCTTAGAATATGCAAAACAAGATAAACGTATAGTGAGCATCACAAATACTCAAAATTGCAAATTACCAAAATCTTTAAATATTGGCTTTAAAGAAGCAAAAGGAGAGTATTTTACTTGGACTTCTGATGATAATTATTATCATAAAGATGCCATAGAGAAAATGGTGGATTATTTGGAATCCCATCAAGATAAAGTTGCCGTGTGTGCTAATTATACTTGTGCTAATATAGTCGAAGGAAGAGAATCTGAACAAGTTGTTGCTCCAAATGATATAGAATGCTTGATATTTGATGGAAATTCTTGTGGGGCTTGTTTTCTCTATCACGCATCGGTTGCTAGACAAATTGGAGATTATAATGAAGAACAAATATTAGTAGAGGATTATGAATTTTGGTTAAGAATGAGTCTTATTGGCGAAATAGGGCATTTAAATAGAAACCTTTATTTTTATCGAATACATAAAGATTCTTTAACTTCGCAAAAAAAAATAAAAATCATTCAAGAGTCAAGAACATTACGATATTCATTTTTGCAAAGGTATTTACAAAAATTTCCACATTTAAAACAATCGCAAAAGCTTAAAAAAATTATGATAGAAAAGCAAATAGCAAAGTTGGGACAAACTCGTGATTATGAATTAATCAAAAATATCAACAGTTACAAGGAGATTCCAAAGAAAGCACTTTATAGGCTATATAAAAGTTTTTGGAAAGAGTCTTTGGATACAATTTATTTGGAGGCAATAAAGAGGCTTGGATGGTTGTATAAAGTTAAAGCTTTAAGACTTAAATATAAAAAAATAAAAATATGAAAAAAGATTGCACATTTTTAAGAATAAAGGAGAAAAGGTGTCATTAAAATATTTTATAAAAGTGGGAGAAAATTACCAATGAGTATTTATTATCGTAAGATTTTAGGATCTAAAATTAAGCATTATCTGTTTGGTATTCGGATTTGGACTTCTTGGAATTGCAATACCAAAAAAATTCTTGATAAAATCACACGTGAAGTTTCAGAAGTACGTGCAGCAGGGGGGGGGATATTCTTGTAGTCATTCCCAGTGAGAAATTAGAGGAATATGTCCAAAAGGGATTTGATTCACTCCGCCTATCCACCTATTATAATCCTAATGGATTTTTTGATAAGGTGTTTTTGCTTTCTCCTTTGGAAGTAGGAATTGATGAAAAATATGGTATGACAATAATTGGTGTTTCACCGAAAATTTTTCGCAAGGCATTAAAGATTATTAAGCCTGTTTGTGTCCGTGCTTATGGGGGGTATTGGGCGACTACTTTTGCAGTTTCTCATCGCGTTAATGGAATCCC
Organism: uncultured Helicobacter sp.; assembly: GCA_964464895.1. Taxonomy (GTDB): domain Bacteria; phylum Campylobacterota; class Campylobacteria; order Campylobacterales; family Helicobacteraceae; genus Helicobacter_D. Next base: position 23,031 of record CAYXGY010000001.1, read on the forward strand.
TGTAGTTTGCAGTGTGCATGACACAAACCCTGCTTTGCTACACAAGGAGATTTGTGGTGCGGATAAAGTCATAGCAATGTCTAAAGCAGTAGCTACTTTGTGTTTAAGCAAGGGGGTCAAAGAATCCAAGATTGAAATTCTGCCTAATCGTGTGAATATTTCTAATTTTCATCCTCAAAAAATTATGAATTTGGAGAATTTTTCTAAAAACTTTAAATGGATTTTATATATTGGTAGATTAACAGAGGCGAAAAACCTAGACAATCTTCTTTTTGCCTTGCAACAATTGCCCGATGAATATAGATTGCTTATTGTAGGGAGAGGTGAGAAGGCTAAATATCAACTTTTGAGTGAAAGTTTGGGAGTGTCAAAACAGATTGTTTGGAAAGATAGCATTTGCAATCCAGAGCTATCCAAGTATTATAATTTTGTGGATTGCTTTTGTGTGCCAAGTCGTTGGGAAGGCTTTGGAATAGTTTTTATAGAAGCAGCGGCTTGTGGAACTCCCATTGTAACTTCCAATATTGCTCCAATGAATGAGTTTGCGAAAGTTTTGAGAGAGAATGCGATTTTGGTAGGTAGTAAATTTGCCAAAGAAAAGATTGATGCACAAGAGGCATTGATATATAAAAAAATAAAGGAACAAAATGCAATACAATCATAGAATAATTAAGATTCTTAGTTGTTTTATTTTAGATAGAGAAAAGAGACGCGCTTTTAGAGCAAAGTATGGGTCTTATCCTGTCAATCAAAATTATCAAAAAGCAATGCAAATCTGCGAAAATGCAAAAAATCTAGTTGATATTGGTTGTGGTCCAAATCCTCATAAAAATGCTAAATTTGCAGTGGATCGTTTTGCTTCAAAGACAATCCATAGACATGCGGGGGGGGGGTATGTATATAGATGAAAAGAAGCTTAAAGAGAGAGGAATTAAATTCATAGAATCAGCAGTAGAAGAAATGCCCTTTGATGATAAGTTTTTCGATGTTTCTTTAAGTCGGCATATGATAGAGCATGTAGAAAATCCGATTGTAGCTTGCAAAGAGATTATGAGGGTTTCTCAAAGTGGAGTTATTATTTGTCCTAATGTGTTTGCAGAATATATATTTGGCAGGACTTATCATAAATGGTTTGTGCAAAAGAGGGGAAATACCTTGGTGTTTATTGAAAAGAATGAAAACGAAATTTCACCACTTTTTGGTAATCCCCCAAGATATGAAAATGGTAGGGTTAGTGGCGATAAAAATACGAATCCTTTTGATATTTTATTAAATGAAGGATATTGGTATAAAGGTTTAAGGGGTTATAAAAGGCTATCAGAGAAAATTAGAATGCTTTGGTATGGACACGAACCTGCAATGGAAAATGTATTGATTTGGGAAAGTAGCTTCAATGTGGTGGTCATCAATCAAAATGGTGATGTTTCACAAATCTAGTTTTAGACTTAGTCGGATAAAAATCGTTACAAAATGAGATTTCATAATCTCAAGATTCTAGCATCAAGTGCTTTGCAGTCATTTTCTTGATTTTTTGGCATATTTTGTGGAATCTCACTAAGGATAATTTTGTTGTTTGGAATCAGTGGAATCAAAGAAAAATTACCGCTTAAGTCCAAAATATCGGCTTTGGCAAAAATTGCTTTGGTTAAATCTTCTTTGGATTCTATCCGAAAGATTCGCTCCAAGCCAATTTTTAGCGCATAGTCGCTTAAGTCTTTAAGATCTGCTTGCGTTAAAAATTTAGGAAGTAAAATCACTCCATCTGCCCCATATACAAGAGATTCTAGCAGTTGATAAGAATCTAGGATTAAGAAATCATAAATCAACGGGAGGCTCACATAGCGGCGGATATAGGTTAGAATCTCTAGGGATTCTACTAAGAACGCGCTTGCTTTCTTTTCGTAATTTTTGGCAATTTGCAAAAATGTTTGCGCCTCGTTAGAATCTGTCTTTTGGGGTTCTATGAATAAATTTTCAGAGAAACCATAGAGATTTTGAGGAGTGAAATGGATAGATTTTTTTAAGTTTAATGGACGCGGTTGGTAGGGCGTATAGGCGAGTGCTCTCCCGAGCCATTCTCGCGGGAAACTTTGCGCTTTTCTATCAATAGCTTGTTTGATTTTAGCTATTTCAGTCTTAGAGAAATCACGCAAATCTGAGCCCTAGAAGCTAATTTCTTTAATATCTGCAATCTCTAAAAATGCTTTATAAATTCTTGCGATTAAGTGTTTGCGATTCTTTTTGAAATCTTCGTCAGGCGCATTGACAAGCACTTTATCAAAGAATCTATCTAAGATTGGATTAAGTGTAAGCAGTGAGCTTAGACGCGCAGCATAATCGCTACCTTCAAGCAAACAAGCATTGAAAGCCTTATAAAGCTCTATTTCTTCTGTTGCAAGCAATTTGTCTTCTTGAATGCTTAAGTCGGAATCTAAATTCACTTCTTTGGTAATGTTTGCGAGTCTTTTAAATGTTTGTGATAGAAGATTTTTATCTTGATTTTTGAGTGTGGAATCTAGTGCAATAAGTTTTTGAGAAATCTGCATTAAATCACGTTCGTTTGTAGCTAAAACAGCACGCAAGAGTGAGGGATTGAAATTGAGCGTAGAATCTAGCCGCTCTAAAATAAAATTTTCAAGTGTTTTGAGTTCAAAAGTTTGATAGAGTGGCGCAAGTTTTTCTAAAATCATCTTTAACTTAAGAGGCAAATGAAAATGCAAGGCAATCTTAATTACTCCATTTGCCGCACGGCGCAGAGCAAAGGGGTCGCGTGAGCCACTCGGGATTTTCGCAATGCTAAAAAGCCCCATTAGATTGTCTAGCTTGTAAGCAAGGGCGATAAGGGCACTGATGAGGTTTGAGGGCAGGGCACTTTCTTCGGAATTTGGCAGATATTGTTCTTTGATTGCAAGTGCGACCCTCTCATCATAGCGGAGAGATTTGGCATAATAATAGCCCATAATCCCCTGCAATTCAGTAAATTCATACACCATTTCGCTCATCAAATCCGCTTTGCTAAGCGTCGTGGCTTGGTCTAGGATTTCGCTTAAAAGTCCGAAATCTAGTTCTATTACGGAGAGTTCTCGTTCAAAGAGTTGATGTAAAATTTGGACGATTTTGCGCTCACGCGTTGTCTTGTCCCACATAGAACCTAAACCCTCTACGAATGTTACTTCTTTGAGCCGTTCGGGTTGGAATCCCTCTTTCAAATCATTATGATAAAAGAAAAGCGCGTCTTCTAGGCGCGCACGAAGCACCTTAAGATTGCCCTCTATGATTGCTTTGGAGTCTTTGGCAAGACTATTAGAAACCACGATGAAGCCATTGTTTAGCGTTGCGTCTTTGTAAGTGGCAAAATAACGTTGGTTTGTTTTCATAGAAGTGATGATACAAGGAGCTGGAAGCTCTAAGAAATGCGCACTAAATTCGCCAAAAAGTGCCGTAGGATATTCGGTGATACTCACGATTTCTTCTAAGAGCTCTGTATCCACTTCAACTTTAATCCCTTGGGTATTTTCAATTTGTTTAATTTCTGCCAAAATTTTTTCTTTGCGCTTGGCTTGGTCTAAAATCACGCCCCCATTACATAAAATATCAAAGTAACTCGGAATATTTTGCACTTCAAAAGGTTCAAAGCTTACATTGCGGTGTGCAAAAGTCTGCGCTTTACTCTCTACACCATAGAGATTCAAAGGGATAAGTTTGTTGTCAAGCAAGCATAAAATCCAAGAAATAGGGCGGATAAAGGAATCTTTCAAGCTACCCCAACGCATTGTTTTGCCAAAATTTAAAGATTCTAAAAATTCTTGAATCATCGCTTCTAAAAGTTCCGTAGCTGGCACTTGCGGGGCTTGTTTTTGGCAGTATAGAATCTCTTTCCCTTCCTTAATGGTTGTCGTGGCTTCTTCTTGTGAGATTCCGCATTTTTTGAAAAATCCTAAAGCCGCTGGAGTAGGTGTATCGTCTTTGTAAGCAATACTTAAGGGAGGTCCGAAGAATTCTAAGATTTCTGCATCTTGAAATTGGGGAAAATTTGAAGCGGTGATGACTAGGCGACGCGGTGTATAAAAGAAGTCAAATGCGCAAGCAAGGCGATTAGCCATTAAGATTTTTTGGAATTTGCCTTTGATATTTGGGAGTTCAGCCAAAAATGGAATCGCGGGTAGCTCCTCTGTGCCAATTTCAAGCAAAAAAGGACTTGTATTGAGTGCAGTTGTCATTATTACCTCTAAATCAAAAAGTTCTAAAATTGTAACAAAATAACGCAAGAAAAAACTTTAAAATCCATAAATATTGAATTTTAGGATATAATTAATTCTAAAGTAAATATATTTTTAGGAATCATCGTGGAATGGCTATCTAATTGGAATGAGAATTATTCGCTCGCGATTCTGTTTTTTGGGCTTGCAGTTTGTTTTTTTGGAATCATCATTTATTTGTTTTTGAATTATAGAAAGCTTTTAAATGAAATGAAAAACAAAGAAAAGCTTGAAAATGAGTTATTGCATAAAAATATGCAAATTGAAAGCTTGGGTAAAGAGCTTGCCAATCAGATTGAATATGAAATTGCACAGAGGCTTAAAAGTGATTATACCTACGATTATCTGTTTGAAAATAGTCTCAATGCGATTATTTTAGCACAAGATGAGGATTTGAAAATCATCAGGCGCAACAATGCAGCCTTGAATCTGTTTGGGGGAGAAATCTTAAATCATAATATTTTAGAGTTATTTAGCGATAAGGCGCATAAGAAATCAGTGTTTGAAAAAATTACCCAACTCAAACAAAGTAAATTGCGCCAAAACTTTCGTTTAGATTTATGTGTGGCGGATTCCACTATTCCTGTGGTTGTCTCCATTCACTTTATGAACTTTGCACAAAAAATTACCTTATACTTTGCATTTGTAGATATTTCAGATATTGCAAAACTAGAAAATGAATTAAGCAATAAACGCGTGGTTTTAATGCAGAAAAATAAAGAAGAAGCAATGGGGAAAATGCTAGGAAATATTGCACATCAGTGGAAACAACCTTTAAATTCTCTCTACCTACTTTGCCAGAATCTCAAAGAAATGAATCAATACAATGAATTAAATAGTGAAAATTTTGAAAAGTATATTCAAATGATGGCAAAACAAATTGATTTTATGTCTAAGACAATCGACGCATTCCGAGAATTTTATAATCCTAGCAAGAATGAAAAGGAGTTTGAAATCTATTATGCAATAAAAGAAATGTTGGAATTGTTTTATGGGCTTGTGGATAAAAGAATCAGTATTAAAATGCAGCCTTGCAAGGAAAAGAAACAGCTCAAAACCTATGCAAGTAAAAATGAATTACAGCAAGTAATGATTGTTTTATTGGATAATGCGATTGATGCCATTAAGGCGCGCCTCAATAGTGGAGAAATTAAAGAGGGGAAAATCCGTATTCATTGTGCGATAGAACAAAACATCGCAGGGGTTAAAGTCTGTGTGATTCGCGTGCAAGACAATGGCGGAGGGATTAATACAGAAATTGCCAGAAAGATATTTGAAGCGTTTTTCACTACTAAAGGAAATGGTAGTGGAATGGGATTGGCAATGGCGCAAATGATTTTGGATAAAATGGAGGGAAGAATCACATTTGTCAATGAAAAAGAGGGAGTAGAGTTCAAGATTGAGCTACCAATACAAATTAAAGAATCGATAGTCTAAACTATTTTTAGATGATTTGATGAATTATGTTAGAACGAAGTTTAACCAATTTTTATAATAGCATTGCTATAATAACATAAATATTGATTAAGCTTTAAGTTTTGTAAGCTATCAGGAGAGAGGCAATTAATGCTAAAGACAATCCGAGCTAAAATCATTGTAATGATTATTGTGTTTTTGTTAGCTCTTTTGGGAATGGTCCATTATAATTTGTTGAGAGGTTTTGATACTATTGCCCAAAGCAGTTCTACTAATGAGCTACATCAATTAAATGCTATGCTTTTTGAGGGTTTGAAAGTTGCGATGAATACAGGAGACCCAGAAATCATTGGTGGATTTATTGAGGGTTCTAAAAAAGTTCCGGGTATTACAAATATGGAAGTTTTTCCCTCTCAAGCAATCATTGAGTTAATGGGCTTGAGCAAAACTTATACCACAGTTCCAGAGATTTTGGAAGTCTTTAAAACCAAAAAAGAATTTATCAGAATCTATAAAGCAGACAACGACCAAGGTTATTTAATGGCAAAGCCTATTATCGCAGAGGATTCTTGCTTGATGTGCCACGCGACTTCACAAGCTGGAGAGGTGCTAGGGGTGGCTGAAATGCAAATTTCAAGCCAAGAATTGATGAATCGCTCGCAAGAGATTCAGTTTAAGATTCTGTTTTGGATGGTGAGTATTAGTATTATTGCTTTGCTTGTCTTGCTTTTCTTGTTTAATCGTTGGGTGTTTAATCCGATTTCAAATCTTGCGAATGTGGCTTATGACCTTTCACAAGGGGAGGGAGATTTGACAAAACGGCTACCAATTAAAAATGAAGATGAGATTGCAAAAGCAAGTTCTTATATCAATGACTTTATCCAAAAGATTGACAATACCGTTGCAAACGCAAAGGACGCAAGTCATCAAAATATTTTACAATCTACACAACTTTCTAACGCATCAAAAGAAATTGACGAGCACATTGAATGTTTAGTACAAATTGTAGAGCGAAGCACGAAGCTTGGCAATAATATTGAATTAATGCTAAACGATTCTATGGCTTTGGTGCAAAAAAGTGCGCACGATATTCAAGATTCTGCTAAGCAGCTTTCTAAGACAAAAGAACTTTTGTTAAAAGTGATTAATGAAGTGCAAGGGAATGTCAGCACAGAACGTGATATTGCGGAACGTCTTTCGCAAACTGCACAGGAAACAGATAAAATCAAAGGCGTTTTAACCATTATTGCAGAAATTGCCGACCATACAAGCTTACTTGCATTAAATGCCAATATAGAAGCGGCGCGTGCAGGAGAAACAGGAAGAGGATTTGCTGTTGTCGCCGATGAGGTGCGCAAACTAGCCGAGCGCACGCAAAAAAGTTTAGGTGAAATCAATGCGGTAGTCAATACAATTATCCAATCTGTTTCTGACGCGAATAATGCAATGGGGGCGAATGTGCAAAATACTATTAGTATCGCAGATGCTTCAATAGAAAGCACAGATGACTTAGAAACAAGTGTGAAGTCTTTAGAAGATGCCGTAGAAGCCTCTTCTCAATCCTTGCAGAAAACAAACGAACTTTTTGCGGCGGTGAATGATATTTTAAAACAAGTCAGTGAAGTGCAAAGACTAACTAATGAAAATAGCAAGGCGGTACATTTGATTGATGGAATCTCTAAAGAAATTTCACAAAAGGCAAGTGCATTAAATAGCCAATTGGATTCTTTTAAGGTTTGATTGCAGTTTTGCGCGCTTAAAAGAATGTAAGATTTTTATCGAATCTTATTTAAATTTTGGCTATAATGAAGCAATTTCAAATTAAGGAGCAGTAATGCAGATAGGAGCGAATTCTTATTTTAATTTGCAAAATTACTCCAATGATTTTCAGACACAAAATTCTCAAAAAACTTTTAGTGCAACAGAATCGCAAAATGTGCCTCTAAATGAAACAGCCGATGAAAAGGAGTCGCAAAATACAGACATAACTGCACCAGAATCTCCCAATGGTGAGAAACTAGACCCAAGTGAGCAACAATATGTGCGTGAATTGGCAACAATTGATGCAAGTGTGCGTGCGCACGAAGCGGCACATATTGGAGCGGGAGCGGGTGTGGTCAGTGGGGGTGCTACTTTTGGTTATACGCGCGGACCAGATGGCAAAATGTATGCAACTTCCGGTGAAGTGCCAATCTCTATGAAAGAGGGTAGGACACCAGAGGAAACTATCCAAAATGCGCGTCAAATTGTTTCTGCTGCAATGGCTCCAGCAGACCCAAGTCCGCAAGACTATAAGGTTGCGGCAAATGCTGCACAAATGGAAGCTCAAGCAAGAAGCGAACAAGCGGCGGAACGAACAGAAGAAATCAAACAACAAACAGAAGGTTCAAGCAATGCGCAAGATTCCAAGGAGTCGGAATCTAAAAGTTCAGAGGATTCTATGAATCAGGATTTTTCCAATATGGAATCCAAAAATACTTCCAACACACAAGAGAGAAAGCCATTTCTTGAAAATGCGCTTGCCGCCTATGCAATAAAAAGTTATGTGGCAAATGCAGCAAGCAATTCTTACATTCCAAGACTTGATATTGCGGGTTAATTCTTAAGGATTTGCTTCATTAAATGCTTTTTAGAAGTTTTGTGCAGACATTACCGGTATTTATGGGCTATTTGCCTCTTGGAATCGCATTTGGGATTCTATTTTCTAAATTGCATTTGGCTTGGTATTTTGGTATTTTAAGTGCGGTTTTAATTTTTACAGGAGCAGGGCAGTTTTTACTTGTTTCCTTGCTTGCAATTCATGCGGGTTTTTTTCAAATCGCCATTGCTTCGTTCTTGCTCAATATTCGTCATATGTTTTATTCTTTGGCAATTACTGATGAAATCAAGAGCTTTGGCATTGGTAAATATTATATTCTTTTTGGGCTTACAGATGAAACATTTGCGGTGTTAAAAACCAATAAAGAAACTTTGAACCTTAGCCAAAAAGAAATAGAAAAAAACTACCTTTATATCACTTTCTTTGACCATCTTTATTGGATATTTGGTTGCGGAGTTGGAATCTTTTTGGGTGAGAAGTTAGGATTCCAGCCCGATGGTGTTGAGTTTGCATTAACAGCACTCTTTAGTGTGCTCACTCTAGCATTATTGCAAAATTCTATAAACAAAAAGCCTTTTTATCTTGCTTTGGTGCTTGGAATCTTAGGGCTTCTTATCTTTCCAAATGAGCAATTTTTGATTTTGAGTATGGTATGTGGAATCGTAATTTTGTTAGTTTTTAGAAAATGGATTGTAATGGATAGTAAGACGCAAGAGCTGTCTAACGAGAGGTAGATATGGAAGTGCAAATCAATGAGGATTTAGATGTACTTTATATTTTTTGGGCAATTTTTGCCGCATCTTTTGGCACTGCTTTGACACGATTTTTACCTTTTTTTGCGTTTAAAAATGCAACCCATAATCCTTTATTACGTTATTTGCAAGAAACAATGCCCCTGCTCATTATGACACTTCTCGTGTTTTTTAGTCTCAAAGATACTGCTTGGAGTGAGACTTATGGGGTTTATGAAATCGGAGGGATTCTCTGTGCTAGCGTGTGTTTTATCTTATCTAAAAACTCTGTATTAAGCATATTTATAGGAATTATTTTCTATATTTTTGCATTGAAAATGTTTTAAAAGGAATGGAATGATAAGAGTTTATGGGATTAAAAACTGCGGAAGTGTTAAAAAGGCATTGAGATTCTTAGAATCTAAAGCAATTCCTTATCAATTTGTAGATTTCAAAGCCATTCCTCCAACGCATAAAAATTTAGAGCATTGGCTAGAATTTGTTAGTTTAGAGGTGTTATGCAACAAAAAAGGTACAACTTATAGAAGCCTAGGATTAAAGAATTTAGAATTAACCCCAGCAGAGATTGAAGAATGGCTCATAAAACAACCTATGTTAATTAAGCGACCTGTGATTGAATATCCAAGTGGAGTTATCGTAGGGTTTGATGAGGAATTTTATAAAAATGTGCAATGGTTAAGATGACAAAATTAATAACTATGAAAATAAAAATCTTAGTATTTTTTATTATAGGATTAACTTCATTATTGGTTTTTGGCGGTTGTGCAAGATTGGAAAAGCCACAAGAGATTCTTATTACTCTCCCCACGCAAGATTTGGAACTCTTTGTCAAAGAATCACGAAGTTTGAAGCATTCTGAACAAGAAATGCTAAAACAAGAATATTTGACACAATTTTTTTCTCCTTTTGAAAAACAGCCCAAACATAGTGTGGAAGAAATGCGGTGGAGTTTGAATGCAGCTTATCAAAATTTAGGTTTTGGAGAGAATTTACTGCCTTATCAAAAAAAAGAAATTGAATTATTGGAGTTCGAAGCCAATTTGGACGCCTATCCAAGTGTAAAAAAACCAGCAATTATTACGCGAAGCTCTAATTTGCGCGTTTTGCCTACCAATAAACCGAGATTCTATGACCCAAACGAAGCAGGAGAGGGATTCCCTTTTGATTATTGGCAAAATTCCTCTATTTACTTAGGCACTCCTGTACTCATCACACATTATTCGCGTTCAAAGAAATGGGCATTTGTGGAGAGTGGATTTGTTAGTGGGTGGATTTTAACATTAGATGTTGGAATTCTTAACGATAATCAAGTGCAAGATTTGAAGCAGACAAAAGATTTTTTGGTGGTTACAAAAGATTTAACACCTATCAAGAATTATCATCAAGAGTATTTAGAATCTGCACGCATTGGTATGCTTTTGCCTCTGCTTGGAAGCACAAAAAATAAATACGAAAGTCAAATTTTTTTACGCGATTCTCGTGGATATGCCTATGCGCGTCAAGTGGTATTAGACCAAGATTCTTTTGTAAAATTTCCAATGAGTTTTTCTAGTCAAAAGGTTGCTTTTTTAGCGCAAGGAATCATGGGTGAAAAATATGGTTGGGGCGGAATGTTTGGAAATAGAGATTGCTCTATGTTTTTGCGAGATATTTTAGGAAATTTTGGATTCTATCTCCCTAGGAATTCACAAGCACAAATACGACAGAATCCTATAAAAAACAACCAAGACTTGTATTTTGATTTGAGTGCTTTAAATGTAGAGCAAAAGAAAGCAATGATTTGGCAAAATGCGATTCCATTTGGAACATTGCTTGGTATGAGAGGGCATATTATGCTTTATCTTGGGCAGTTAGATGAGCAAATTTATATCCTGCACGACATTTGGGGATTAAGAACGCTACAAAATGAAACACAAGAAGGGAGAAAAATTATTGGTAAGATTGCGATTACTCCACTTGAAATTGGCAAAGATATACAGGGTATCAATCAAGACAAATTGCTAATTCATCGCATTTATGGCATGCGAAATTTGTTTTTAGAAAGTGAATTTGATAATGCAAATCCAAAATGATAAAAAAATTATTGAATGCAAAAATGTTAAATTTTATTTTACCAAAGAACGAATTTTGTATAATGTGAATTGGACGATTTGTGAAGGTGATTTTTGGGCAGTCATTGGACCAAATGGTGGTGGCAAAAGCACATTGGCGCGTCTTTTGGTTGGATTATTGAAACCTACAAGTGGTGAAATTATCAAAAATAAAGATTTGCAGATAGGCTATGTGCCACAAAATACTTTTTTGAATCGTCATTTTCCTATTACAGCACTTGAGGTTGTGATGATGGGATTTTTAAAACCAAAACTTTTTGGCGGATTGTTGCCTAAAAGTGCAAAAGAAATTGCAATGGAGAAGTTAAAACAATTCCATATGGAATCTTATGCGTATAAGAAAGTTGGAGAACTTTCTGGAGGGCAACGTCAAAGAGTGCTGATTGCGCGTGCATTGTGCGGGAATCCAAATCTTTTGATTTTAGATGAACCCACAGCAAGTATAGATCAGAAAAACCAAAAAGAAATTTATGATTTGTTGCGACAAATCAACCAAGAAAAGACTATCATAATGATTAGTCACGATGTATCTGTTTTGCTAAGTTGCGCAAAAAAAGTTTTATATGTTAATAAAGAAGTTACGACACATAACTTGCCAAGCAATATTAGTGTTCCTTGCGATTCTCATATGGAAAGCGAACATTTTTGCGAAGTGGAGCTTATGGGTTTGTGGAACTCTAAAGTTTAGGAGGTAAAAATGAATAATTCTTATGATGTGGCAATTATTGGAGGTGGGATTTCTGGAAGTGCATTGTTTTATGTTTTGACGCATTATACAGATTTAAAAAGAGTGATTTTGCTAGAAAAATATTCCGAGCCCGCATCACTTAGCTCTAGTGGTAATAATAACTCTCAAACCATTCACGCAGGGGACATTGAAACAAATTATACCTTTGAAAAAGCAAAAAAAGTCGCAAGGTCGGCAAAAATGCTAGTTTCTTACGCACTCTTCCATCAATTGCAAAATAAAAGCATCTTTGAATATCAAAAAATGGCGATTGGTGTAGGTGATCAAGAAGTAGAATTTATGCAAAAACGTTATGAAGAATTTAAAGAGATTTATCCAGAATTGGAATTTTTTACCAAAGAGGACATTAAGGAGATTGAACCCAATGTCATTAAAATGGCGGATGGAAGTGATAGGGTAGAAAATGTCGTAGCTTCTGGAGTGCGCAAGAGCTTTTGTGCAATGAATTTTTGTTCTGTGGCACATCATATGATTGAGCAAAGCGTATTTGGTGAGCACAAAGCGGAGTTTAACTATGAAGTGAAAGATATTATCAAGCAAGGAGATGGGAGATATACACTTCGCGCAAAAGGCAAAGAGCCTATTACTGCCTCTTTCGTGCTTGTCAATGCAGGCGCGCATTCCTTATTTTTAGCGCAAAATATGGGATTTGGGTTAGAACTTGGTTGTTTGCCTGTGGCAGGTAGTTTTTTCTTTATCCCAAGTGATAAACTAAGGGGCAAAGTCTATACGGTGCAGCACCCAAAATTACCCTTTGCCGCAATTCACGGAGACCCTGATGTCGTTGCAAGTGGAAAGAATCGCTTAGGTCCGACAGCTCTTTCCTTGCCGAAGCTAGAGAGATTCAAACCCGGAACTTATTTAGACTTCTTTAAGATTTCTGGTTTTGGAGAGGTGGCGACAACTAAAATTATGTGGGATTTGTTTTCAGATAGCGAGATTCGTAATTATATTTTACGAAATTTCTTGTATGAAATCCCAATAATTGGCAAAAAATTATTCATTAAAGAGGCGCGAAAAATTATCCCCTCTCTAACTTTAGAGGAATTGACTTATGCTAGTGGTTTTGGTGGAATTCGTCCGCAAGTACTTGACAAGAAACAAAAAAAGCTCATCTTGGGCGAGAAAAAGATTCAAAGTGGAGAGGGTGTTACTTTTAATATGACTCCAAGTCCCGGTGCAACAAGTTGCATACGCAATGCTCTCATTGATATGCTTGAGATTACAAAGTATCTCAATGCTAATGTGAAAATGGACAGAATTAAAGCCGAATTAAATGAAGAAAATTTGGAGTGGCTAGTTGATTGAGCTTTTAGGATATACTTTCGTGCAAAATGCTCTTTGGGGCGCGTTTTGCACAAGTATTATTTGTGGCATCATTGGCGCACTTGTTGTAACAAATCGTATGGTATTTGTTGCTGGTGGGATTGCGCATAGTGTGTATGGAGGAGTCGGAATCGCAGCATTTTTAGGCTTACCAATCTTGGTTGGAGCAATGGGGTTTAGCGTATTTTGTGCGATTCTTTTAGCTTATATGTTGCTCTTTGCTAAAGAACGTTTAGATTCTCTTATTGGCTCATTATGGGCATTTGGTATGGCATTGGGTATCATTCTTGTGGAATTAACTCCGGGTTATAATAAGGATTTTATGGGATACTTGTTTGGTAGTATTTTGAGTATCACAGAAAATGATATTTATATTATGGTTTGTTTTGGCTTACTTCTAATTGTTTTTGTTTGGCTGAACTATCGGGTGATTTTGGGAATTTCTTATGATAGTGAATTTACGCAATTGCGAGGCATTAATACAAGATTTTTTAGTGTCTTTTTGATGATTTTAATTGCATTGGGAGTTGTGATTTCTATGCGTTCAGTCGGGATTATCCTTATTGTGGCACTTTTGAGCATACCGGCTTATTGCAGTGAAATTTTTACAACTTCTCTCGCAAAAATGATGTTAGGAGCGAGTTTGATTTCATTGGTTTGTATGCTATGTGGAATCGCACTAGCTTATTTTTATGATTTACAAGCAGGGGCTAGCATTGTAATGATTTTGTCTATTTTTTCTTTCGTTGTGGCTCTTTTTCATTATTTTAAAAAATTTCAAACAACTTAAAAGATTGCTATGCAAGACAAAAAACTACAAGATACTTTAGAACGCGCGCAAGCTACGGCAACAAAAGCAGTCAAGATTTCTTTAATTGCCTGCTGTGTTATGATTATTTTTGCTTCACTTAGTCTTTGGGTGTTATTAAACCAAATTACCGCAACAGCAAATTTGGTCAAAATGCAAAAGGAATATGAAATGCGTCTTGAAAACCTAGAAAAGCATTATAATGAAAAATAATATTTTTTATTTTTTGCTTGTAGTAACGATGAGTTTTTGGGGTGCTTCATGGGCTGCTAGCAAAGTGCTAGTTGAGTATGCGAGTGCGGATATAGTTACTTTTTGGCGTTTTTTCTTCGCTTTCGTCACCTCTTTTTTTATCGTGATCTTTTTAAGGATTCCTTTGCGTCTTGATAGACAATCTTTTAAATTTCTCTTGCTAACTGCTCTTTGCAATGGCTTGTATTCTTTAATGTATTTTATTGGCTTAAACTATGGTAGCGCGGGGAAAAGTGGTGTGCTTGTGCAGGCTTTAATACCTGTGTTTGCTTATCTTTTGACTTTTGGTCTTTATAAGATAAAGAAAGATTCCACCAAAAAAATGAAAAAGAACGAAATCTTAGGCTTGTTCTTGGGCATTGTCGCAGGGCTTTGTTTGTTAAACTTAGGGAGTTGGCAGCAGCTCTTTGGCAAGTTTAATTTACTTTTTATATTTTGCGCATTGGATTGGGCAGTCTTAACACTTATTAGTCGGAATATTAAAATCCACCCTGTGGCGATTAATTTCTATGTTACATTCTTTAGTGTCCTTCTGTGTTCGCCTATTTTTGCCTTTCAACCGGCAATGTTGGAGATTTTTACTTTTGAGCCTAGATTCTGGTGGATGATGTTTATTGTAGCGGTATTATCTACGGCGATTGGGACAAGTATTTATTATTTAGGAATTGCACGCATAGGAGCGGCACAAGCAAGCTCGTTTAATCTGCTTGTTCCTGTCGCAGCATTGGTGAGTAGTTTTATTATTTTAGATGAGATTCCAAGCGTTTTAACACTCATTGGAGGGAGTATTGCAATTTTTGCAACTTATCTCATCAACCTTTATCAGCCTAGACATTTTCAAGTTTTCAATCGGCTTTGGAAAAGGTAGAGAGCTACTCGCAACAATCTTCCATTTCTTCTAGGATTCTATGAAGTTTATCAAGCAATCTTGCGGTGATGATAAGCTGTTCGCTAGATTGGATTGCAATGTCTTCACTTAGGCTGATAGAATTTTCTATGCTCTTGCGTCTTTCTTCGCTAATTTTTGCAAAGGCGAGTTTATGCCGAATCTCCTCACTGATATTCGTAATTTCTTCATTAATTAGTTCGCTCAAATCAATGGCTTGTTTGGAAGTTTTTTTGGTTGATTCTATTTGTTGCAAGAAATGTGAGAGATTCTGCGAGGCTTGAGAAAGCTCACTTTCTCCCTCTAGTTGAATGGTTTCGGCTAGATTATTCTTGAGTTTTCCACTCGCAAGAAGTTGCATTTTGTTTAGGAAATGCTTTAAATGTGTTTTGATGCGTAAGAGATTATCAACGGAATAGAGTGCAAGCAAGAGCATAATAAAAGCTGCAGTGTATTGGAATTTTTCTAAATAAGTGCGCAAGTGAATAGAAGTATCCGAATAAAGATTAACCGTCCAGTCTATTTCATCTAAAATCGCAGTATTTTGTATAGTAATTTGCTTTAAATCCCTCACAATATGTTCTTGTAAATTTAATACCTTGTCAATATGTTGGGAGTAGATTTGCCAAAACTCATAAGCTTCTTGAATAGATTTTGCAAGTTTTGGCGTGCGTTTGTAGGTGGAATTTTGATAAAAGTTTGTAATAATCGTATTATAAAGATTATAGCTTTCTTTAAAATCACGATAGGATTTATCATTCCAAATATAAAGATGGTGCATCATCAGATATGCCATACATTGCGTGAGCATACGTTGGCGTCCAGAATCATCAATCAAATTGCTAGGCACTTGGGATTCCACCATTGCTTTAACGATATTGTCAGATAAAATAAGCATTTTGGTATTGTTTTCATCTAAAAATTTTCTGTCCTCATAAAGTTTGCTAGAAATGTCTTTAAAATCCTCTACCAATGCTTTAAAGTCTGTCCATCGTGTATCAATTGCTTCTAGTTTTGTGATAATAGCTGTTTTAGTCGGAGGATTAATATTTTTTGTGCTATCGCCAAAGCGCAAAATATGTAGATTATTTTCAAATTCCTCTATGGCTAAATTGAGCGCAACATAATCTTGACTATTTTGAGAATTTATCATAAAGATTTCTTTTGTGATTTTTTGTGTTAGCATTCGCTCTTTTCCAGCAATATTGATAATATAGCCATCTTGGATTCCAAGTCGGTTGATAAAGATGACAGATAAAATCATCGTAGAGATACAAAAAGTTGTGAGAATCCCAAGTATAATGAGGCGAATTGTAATTGTCATAGTTAATCCTGTTTAAAAATCTCATAGAGTTTTTGTGGGTTTAGTATTTCAATTTTTCCTTGTTTGTTGGTGCTTATAATATTGTCCCGATGAAGTTTTTTAAGCGTTCTGGAGAGTGTTTCGGGTTGGATATTTAAAAAGCTTGCATTTTCTTGTTTTTTATATGTGTTAAAACTCTCCAAATGGAAGTAGAGACTCCAAGCAATCTTGGCTGTGCTATCAAAGATGAGGTTTTTTTGGATTACTTCCTCAAAGAGTTGTAGTTTTTTCAGTGTTTCTTTGAAAAATAAAGCCAAAATGCGAGGATTTGTTCTGAAAGCTTGGGCTAGCTTCTCGCCATCAAAGCACGCGATGATAGAATCTTGCAGGCATTCAATATTGGCAAAAGAAACGAATTTCCCACAATTCTCCAAATTCAAATCTAGCAACAATCCATTCTCTAAAAGTCCCAAAAAGATTTCATTTTCAAAGCGATTGACTTTGTAGAGTTTCAATAAGCCTTTGACACAATAAAACAACGCATTCACTTCTGTTTGCTCATAAAGCACAATTTGCTTAGTAGTAAAGGTTTTGAAAGTTACGATTTTATTTAATTCTAATAAATCCTTTTGCTCAAGTGCGTTAAAAGGTGCGAAAGATTCTAAAGATTCAAAGACTTGCAAAAATCACCCCGTCTATACCATATTTTGCAATAGTTTCAATCTCTTCTTCTTCTTGGATACAAAGTAAAATCTTTGCGTCAAAAAGATAGGTTTCCGCGAGATTCTGTAAGGTTTTTGCAAGGTCTATTTCTTTGCAAAGTAAGAATCGCACATTTAAATTGACAAGTAGAAGTGCCTCTTTGACGCTATTAACAAGACTTGCATAGGTAAGAGTATTGTCGCAGCAAAAACGCGCTAGAGACAAAGTTTGTGTAAAAGTATCGCAAATAAGCACCAAAAAATCAGAGGGTAATGTTTTGGCGATTTGCTCTTTGGAATTAATCGTAAGAATATTTAAGGATTCAAGAGAGGGGTGGTTTAAAATCAACATCGTTTATCCTTGATTTAGTGTTCTGCGCATTCTTTGGAGCAATAGTATTTTCCATTTTTGATAATGACTTCTTCACTAGAAACATAAGTGCCACATTGTGTGCATTCAAGCATAATAGAATCTTGTGATTTGGAATGATTTGTCGGGGTGGCATTTTTGCGAAAAAAGAGAAGATATATCCCAACGAGTAATAAAATCAGTAAAAACCATTTTAGCATTTCAAGTTCTCTCCTGAAATCATAAGATAATGCAATAAACCATTCTGAAAGTGCATATATTCCAAATCTTTTGGAATCTCATTTTTAAAATTTGAACCCTTATAGAGTAGGATAGTTGTCTCTTGGGTAATCTGCGCACGGCATTTTTCCAAAAACTCTTTTACGCTAAAGGTTGCCCTTGAAGTAATGAGATTCGGTTTGTTTTCTAGTTCTAGCAATTCTATTTTTTGACGCTTAATTGTAAAGTTTTTTAAATTTAAATTCGCTTTAACATTCTGCAAAAAAGCAGCTTTTTTTGCATTGGGTTCGCATAGAATCGTGGGGATATTTAATGCGATTCCAAGTGGAATACTTGGGAAACCATTGCCACTGCCGACATCTAAAAGATAGGTTTTTGTCTCTAGCTTGAGCTGATTTAAACTCAAAGGATAAAGCGAATCTTGAATGTTTTTTTGAATGCTTGCAATATCCTTTGCTCCACTCAAGCTATGGATAGCATTCCAATGCAACAATAGTTTCGCATAAGATTCTAATAATGCGTTTTGTGAAACGTGTAAAGTATAGTGCATTGGAATCTTATAGAATGAGCATTCCATCTCCATAGGAATAAAAGCGATAATTTCGCGCAATAGCCTCTTGATAGAGCTGCTGGGTAGTATCCAAGCCAATAAAAGACGCCACAAGCATTAAGAGCGTGGTTTTTGGCAGATGAAAATTAGTAAGAAGCGCATTTGTCTTATGCGGTTTGTTTTGTGGGTGCAAAAACAAATCGCATTCCCCACTCAACGCACCGCTTCTAGCAAATGCTTCAATTGTGCGTGCAGCAGTTGTTCCAATCGCAGTGATATGGGAGGCACTCCGAATCTTGTCGGCGGAATCTTGCGTGAGAAAGAAATGTTCCTTGTGCATTTTGTGCTCCAAAATGTTTTCTGTACTTACTCCTACAAAAGTTCCAGCACCTACGTGAAGTGTTATTTCTGTGCTTTGGAAGTGCGCTTTGAGGTTTTGGTATGCCTCTTGAGTGAAATGTAAGGAGGCAGTAGGGGCTGCAATCGCTCCTAGATGTTTGGCAAACACACTTTGGTAATCGTCTTTATCCTCTTGCGTGTCGTATCGCTTGATATAGGGAGGCAAGGGAATGTGTCCAAAATGCTCTAAAAAGTCAAAAAATTCCTGACGACTTAAAGGCTCTTTTGAGGAGTCCAAAGAGAGATTTGCGTTTGCTTGTAGATTGGGAATCTTAAAAAACTCTGCTTCTTTGAAACCTACACCAAATGTATCGTTTGGATTACTTTTGAGGATTCTTGCCACAATCCCTCCCTTAAAAGCTATCCAATTTCCTACTTTCAAGCGTCCTTTGAATTGCATTGAATAAACATTAGGAGCAATTTCTTTATGGAAAAGTGCTTCAATTTTTGCACCATTCTCATAAGGCGTTTTGGAATCTTGCACGATTTTTGTCCCATAGAGCCTTGCAGGCAAGACTTTGGTATTATTAAACACGAGCAAAGTTTCTCGTGGGAGAAATTGTGCAAATTCTTTGAAGGTTGTGTGCGTGATTTGATGGGTTGCGCGCTCATAGACTAATAATTTTGCCGCTTCTTTTGGAAATAGGGGGTGCGTGGCAATGCGTTCTTTGGGAAGAATGTAATCATAGCTACTCAATTGTAGTTCACGCATTTATTCTGCTGTCTCCTCATCGGAATCTTCTGGTGCTTGGTAGGGATTTACGACTTTAGCAATGAAAATGGACAATCCATAGAGTAAGACAAGAGGAATTGCCATTAAGAATTGAGAAAGCACATCGGGTGGAGTGAGGATTGCCGCAAGGATAAAAATAAATACAATGGCATATTTGAAATATTCCTTTAGTGTCCTATCTGTAATGAGCCCAATTTTGGCGAGAAAAAATGTAACCACAGGCAGTTCAAAAGAGATTCCAAAACCAACCATTAGTTTGGCAAAGAAGCTTACATATTCCCCAATACTAGGGAGTGCGGTAAAGAGTTGAGAACCGAAGTTAATAAGATACCCAAAGCCAATGGGAAAGGCAATATAATAGGCAAAGGCACAACCACATAAAAAGAAAAAAGTCCCAAAGATAACAAAGGGCAAAACAAGTTTTTTTTCATTATCGTATAATCCAGGTGCGACAAAAGCCCAAATTTGCCAAAAAATCACAGGCAACGCAAAAATGAATCCACTAAAGAACGCCACTTTAATGGCTGTAAAAAATGCTTCTCCCACTTGTGTAAAGATTACGCTTTCGCGTCCATTTGGAAGCGCAGTGCTAAGAGGGGCAACCATCCAATCTAAGATAAATTCCCAAAAATAAAAAGAAGCAAGGAAAGTAATGAGAATTGCAAGTGTGATACGAATCAGGCATTTGCGTAAATCTTGAATATGAGGCTTTAGGTCTTCAAACATTTTTATTCCTTAGGGTTTAAACTAGATTGAGAAGCGTCATTTTGGGTTTCTTGAGTTTGTGGGGTAAGATTTGCACCAAAACTCAAAGTGGTTTTATCATTTTTATGGGGTTGGATTTCTCTTTTTGATGACGCGTTGGTATGAGATTCTGTGAGTGTGGATTGTGGGGTAGAATCCTGTAAATTTTGTGTAGAAATGGGGGTTTGCATAGGCTCACTTGGAGTTGATTTTTGAGATTCTAAAGGGCTTTCTTCAAAATCTAAATTGAGCTCTTTTAACTCTAAATCCTTGCTTAAAGTTTGGACTTCTTGTGTGAGACTATTTTTGTAAGCAAGGGCTTCTTCTTTAATTTTGCTTAGATTGACTTCGCGTTCCAAACTCTCCTTTGCTTCGTCCATTGTTTTTTTCACGGCTCTAAAGAATTTTGCCATATCCACTAGGGCTTTGGGTAGTTTCTCTGGTCCTAAAAAAATAATTGCTACTACCGCAATCATCAAAATTTCAAAAAATCCCATTCCAAACATTGCTAAATTTTGCCTTTTTATTTATTTTTGTCTGAATTTTGCGATTCTATCTAATTTTGGAATAAAGTGTGCTTAGAGAATTGTAGATTCTATTTTAGAAAAAGGCAGACAATGAAACAAAAAACCCTCAAAAAATTGTTTATTTTTGGCTATCTTGCGTGTGTTGCAATGTTCTTTGGCGGGTGCATTTCACCCAAAACAGACGCATTCTTACTAGGTACCGGGATTGGTGCTGGAGTAACAGCCTATCTAATGAAAGGGGGTAATCTTGGAGGATATAGCGAACGTTCTTTTAAAAATGTTGGAAGCAATAGTAGTGCGTCTCTGCCAGATTCTTCTATTCCCGCAGATTTGGAATGGCATTATTTAGAAAAAGAGATTTTTTCTGATATACAATTACGAAATCAAAGTGAAAGTTTAAGCCTATTTTGAGATTCTAAGCTAGAATCTTTCTAGCTTTTGTGAATCAAAAAACAATAGTTTTATTATTATAGACGAAAATTTTTTCCTCTAGGGCTAGGTTAAGTGCTTTGGCTAATACGATTTTTTCTACATCACGTCCGCTTTTTTGCATATCTTTCCAGCTCATTGCGTGGCTTACTTTAGTAATGTCTTGATAGATAATAGGTCCCTCATCAAGTGCATTATTGACGAAATGTGCCGTAGCCCCGATGATTTTCACACCGCGTTCATAAGCTTGTTTATAGGGATTTGCCCCAATGAATGCGGGAAGAAAGCTGTGGTGAATATTGATAATCTTACCCTCAAATTTTTGGACAAATTTTGGGCTTAAGATTCGCATATATTTTGCGAGCACAATATAATCACTCGGGAATTTTTCTAACACTTCTAACACTTTTGTTTCGTGCTCTTCTCTCGTAAGATTTTCACTTGGAATGCAGAAAAATGGCAGGCTAAACTTATGGCATAATGGCTCTAAGAGTGTGTAATTAGAAATGATAGCTAGAATATCTGCATTAAGCTCGCCACTATCGTAGCGAATCAGTAAATCCCCTAAGCAATGATTTTCTTTAGTGCAGAGAATTACGATTTTTTTGCGTTTGGCTTCAAAAACTTCTATGTGAGCTTGCAGAGAGAGTAGGGAGCAAATTTTAGCCCTTAGGGATTCTATCTCGCAGTTTCCTTCTATTTCAGAACGCATAAAAAAAATATTATTTTCCTTATCTACAAATTCGTCATTTTTGAGGATATTCAAATTCAATTCAAAAATCACACGCGTAATCTCTGCAATCAAGCCTTTTTGGTCTGGTGTCTGAATCTTTAGTATAATTTGCATTCCTCACCCTTTAACCAAATTTTAGAGAATTGTTCTAAAGCGAGTGCGATTCCATTTTGCACGCCGAGTGCGAGATTTTCTCCAAAGATTTTTTCTAAATAAATGTCAATTTTATCCTTTTCTTCTTTGTGCCATTTGGGGTTTGTGATATTGGCTTTTTGAAAAAGTAAGTTTTGCGCGTCATCAAGATTGCCCACTTTATCAATCAAGCCAAGCTCTAGCGCACTTTGAGCACTTAGGATTCTGCCTTGTGCGAAGTTTGGTTCATTTTGTGATGGAATCTTACGCGCAGTTGCGACTTCCTCTACAAACATTTGATATTGTTCATAGACTAAGTCTTTGAGCATTGTTTCTTCTTCCGTTGTCCAAGGACGCATAAAAGTGCCTGCTTCCTTGTAGATTCCTGCCTTAAGGGTTTGCGGCTTGATTCCTAATTTGTCTGCTAATTCGCTAATATCTGCTCCATTGATAATCACGCCAATAGAGCCTAAAAGTGCGCCACGATTGGCTACAATAGAATCTGCCCAAACACCGGCAAGATAGCTTCCACTTGCCATTACGCCTTGTGCATAAGCGATGATAGGAGTTTTTGCATTGATACGTTTAATGGCTTCAGAAATTTCTACACTTGGGGCAATCGCACCTCCGGGCGAGTCAATGACAAGTAGGATTCCTTTGAGATTTGGAATTTGTTCTATTTTTTTTAATTCTTCTAAGAAGCTATCACTTTGCAGAATCGCACCATATAAATTGATTCTAGCAACATTTGCGTCTTCTAATTGCAAGTCGTCTTTAGGCATAAAAATCAAGACAATCACGAGTAAAAATACCAATGCTTTAAAATATTTCGTAATGAACTCTAGCGGTTTGGTTAAGAAATTAAGAATTTTCATAAAACGCCTTAGAATAAAAATCAAAGGTTAAATTATAGCATAGCCAAAAATATTAAG
This sequence comes from uncultured Helicobacter sp., assembly GCA_964464895.1. Classification (GTDB taxonomy): domain Bacteria; phylum Campylobacterota; class Campylobacteria; order Campylobacterales; family Helicobacteraceae; genus Helicobacter_D. Next base: position 45,960 of record CAYXGY010000001.1, read on the forward strand.
TGTAAATTTGCTAAGATTTTGGCTTTAATATTGATGATTAAAGGTTAAATTTTAATGGACGCGGCACAAAAGATTCGTAATTTTTCTATCATTGCGCATATAGACCACGGAAAATCTACTCTAGCAGATTGTTTAATCCAAGCTTGCGGTGCGATTAGTGCGCGAGAAATGAGCGCACAGGTAATGGATACAATGGAGATTGAAAAAGAGCGGGGAATCACAATCAAAGCCCAAAGTGTGCGTTTAAACTACCATTATAAGGGCGAAAATTATATCTTGAATCTGATTGATACGCCCGGACACGTGGATTTTAGTTATGAAGTTTCACGTTCTCTTGCGTCTTGCGAGGGAGCATTGCTTGTCGTAGATGCAAGTCAAGGAGTGGAGGCACAAACGATTGCAAATGTTTATATTGCACTAGAAAATAATCTTGAAATTATCCCTGTGTTAAACAAAATTGACTTGCCCGCTGCAAATGTTGAACGCGTAACAAGCGAGATTGAACAAACCATAGGATTGGATTGCTCGCATATTTTGCAGGTAAGTGCTAAGGCAAACATTGGAATCACAGAGTTATTGGATACGATTGTAGAAAAAATCCCTGCTCCAAGTGGCGATGTGAATACCCCTACTAAGGCATTGATTTATGATTCTTGGTTTGACAATTATTTGGGAGCACTTGCTCTTGTGCGTGTGTTTGAGGGAAGTATCAAGGTGGGGCAGAATCTTTATATTATGGGAAGCGGGAAGAATCACGAGGTGTTAGGGTTGATGTATCCTCACCCTCTGCATCAAGAAAAAACAAAAGTGATTCAAAGTGGGGAGATTGGAATCGTGATTTTGGGGCTTAAAAATGTAACAGATATTGCAGTGGGCGATACGATGACAGACTTTAAAGTGCGCACAAAAGAGCCTGTAACTGGATTTGAACCCGCAAAACCTTTCGTGTTTGCAGGAATTTATCCGATTGATACAGATAAGTTTGAAGATTTGCGTGATGCGTTAGACAAATTAAAACTCAATGATTCTAGTCTTACTTATGAGCCTGAAACTTCTGTCGCATTGGGCTTTGGATTCCGCATTGGATTCTTGGGTCTTTTGCATATGGAAGTAGTCAAGGAACGGCTAGAACGTGAGTTTGGACTTGATTTGATTGCGACTGCACCAACGGTTGTCTATGAAGTGAGCCAAACCAATGGCGAGATTGTTTATATCCAAAATCCAAGTGAATTGCCACCAGAACAAAAAATTGCGCAAATTAAAGAACCTTATGTGCGTGCAACGATTATTGTCCCTAGCGAATTTTTGGGCAATATCATTACGCTTCTAAATAAAAGGCGCGGAATCCAAAAGAAAATGGAATATTTGCAAGAAACGCGTGTCTTGTTGGAGTATTGGATTCCAACCAATGAAATTGTAATGGATTTTTATGATAAGTTAAAATCTTGCACAAAAGGCTATGCGAGTTTTGATTATGAGCCTATCGGCTATCAAGAAGGGGATTTGGTGAAGTTAGATATTCGCGTCGCTAATGAGATTGTAGATGCGCTTAGTATCATTGTGCCAAAATCCAAAGCCTACGAGCGCGGTAAAGAATTGGTGGAGGCAATGAAAGAAATGATTCCGCGTCAGCTCTTTGAAGTGGCGATTCAAGCAAGCATAGGCAATAAAATCATTGCGCGCGAAACCGTCAAATCAATGGGCAAGAATGTTACAGCAAAATGCTATGGAGGAGATATTACGCGTAAGCGCAAGCTACTAGAAAAGCAAAAGGAAGGCAAAAAGCGTATGAAAGCTATTGGCAAAGTTGCTTTGCCACAAGAAGCTTTCTTAGCAGTGCTAAAGATTGATTAAGATTGCGAGATAAAATCTCGCTGATTATTAGTCTTTAGAGGCTTCTACGGGCTGTTGTGCAACTTGTGCTTGTGGATATTCTTCAACTTCTTCTTTGACTGCAACAAAAATCATTACATAAAGCGAACGTTTTGTGTATTCAGTAAAAGTACTTTGGGCAGGATTGCATACTTCACTACAAATCAAATAATGCTTTTGTCCAATCTGAATGATTTTTTTGAAACTTTTTAGATTTTTGAAGTCAAATTTTTCAGTTAAATTATAGTTTTCAAAATTAAAATCTTCTTTTGTGGTTGCTAGGATATTTTTTTGACTATCAAATGCGACGCCAAAGATTTCGCTTTTATCTGATAGAACCGCAGAATCTTCTTTGGGTAAAGCATTGCTTAAAAATTCTTGAATTTTGTTAGAATCCAAAACATAAAGCAAACCGCCCAAGAGGTGATTATTTTCCCCTTTGATAACATTATAGAAAAGGAATGTTTTTTTGTTGTCATAGAATATTGTGGATTCATAGTTTGAGATGATGAGATTGTCAGTATTGCTACTAAGGCGGTCAATAATGCTAACCTTTTTTGCATTATATTGCGCATCGTCTAAGGCGTTTTGCAAGATATTACCCTCTTTATCAAACAAAATGATATTGTAAAAGTTTCTAAATGTTTCTTTTAAATGCTCTAAAAGTGTTTTTGTGTTTGCAAGCGTTTCAGGTGTGAGATTCCCTTGTACGTGTTCGCTCAAATAAGTTTTAAATTCTGTTTCGTTTTTTATCCAATTAGAATCCTTACAGCATTCTTTAAAGAGACTATCCATCATTAGCACAGAGTATTGAGAATAATAGCCAATGACATTAAAGAGTGCATTATAAATTCCTTTTTGCAGTTCTTCGGTAGATTGGACACAAAGTGTATTCATTTCTTCGCTTAGGATTCGGATATTGTTTAGAATTGGATTGAGCGCATAAGAATGGCTTTTAGATGCAATGATTTCACCATTAATAACGACATCTCCCAATTCCTCATTAATATTTTCACTTTCTGCAATCACCATATCCAAGTCTTTTGTAACCAATAAAGAATTTTCCAATAAAAAGGGGTCAATTTTGTGGTTAGTTTGTTTTTTGGTATCAAATGCAATATAAAGTGGCACGATTCTGCAAATACGCCATTGTTCAGCAATGCTCGTAAAGCCACCTATATTTCCAATCTCTTGTAGTGCAACCATACAAGCTTTAGAACGATATTCTAAAAAGGTATAGTCTTTATGCACCGCAAGATTGAGTAATTGCCCGTTTGGGAATATGTGTGTATTATCGGAAAATAAAATGTGATTTTTAGAATCAATAATAACAAGATTGGATTGTGGCAAGCGATATGGGAAACTTTCAAGGATTGTTTTGTATTCTTCTTGAATATTGATAACTAAAACCAATGTGATTATGGGTGCTTGCTCTTTGCTTTGGCGTAAGGGCACTACAAAGAAAAATTCTGTCCTTTCTTGCTCTTGCTCTTTGGTATTATAGAAATCCACCTTTTGATAAAATTCTCCATAGCTTTCCAATTTGTGCGTTTCAAGGACAGATGCTAATTTGGTTTTATAGGCAATAGCGTATTTTTGTCCTAAATCAATTGCTTGCAAAAGCGAACCATCATTTGCATAAAGTAATATATCTTTATATAATGTGCTATTAGAGCCAAATTTTTTGAGATAAGAGGTGATAGCTTCTAAGGCTACTTTAGATTTTTCAGGGTCTTTACCTTTATGGGAATCAAATTCTAGGCACAAGTCTAGTAAATGCTTGCTGTTTGCGAGTTGCAAGATGTCTTCGTGGCGATTATGGAAATAGAATTTTAGAATTTCAGAAACAATTTTGACTGAAGTTTCAGCCTCTTCGTAGGAATTGAAAAAGTTTTGCTCTAATATGGTTTCAATGAGTTTATCTTGAAGATTTTCAAACTTTTCTTGCGTTTCTTCCATATAAGTAAAGAGGTTTTCTGCAATATCAAGTGAGCTGATTTTTCCTGTTAATGTTGTTTTGCTAAGCAGGTTGTTGAATGACGCAAATTGAGATTCATAACGTTGAACCATTGGCATATAGTTACTTAGAAGTTTGATGGTTGAAGACTCCATATTAAATCCCTAAAAATTAAAATGATAGAATTTTTTATTATAACAAAATTTTAGATATTTTAAAATAAATTTGGCTTGATAGGAAAAGTTTATGATGAAATCTCTTCATCGTGGCGATTTTGCTTTGTGTTGTGGCTTGCAATTTGGCAGAATCGCAAGCCATATTTTAAGTTTGTCTTAGCAGCTATAAGTTGTGATGAACTCAAAAGGATGCGGACGCGCTTCCCAGGGCCAAATTTCAGTTTCAAATTTGTATTGCTTGTAAGTCTGAATGAAATCTTCAGTGAAGACTTTGCCCACTTTGAAAAATTCTTTGTCCAATAGCATTTCTTCAATCGCGCTTCTTAGAGTGTGCGGAAGCTGTTTAATGCCTTTTTCGCGAATCTCATCTAGGGTGAGTTCAAAGAGATTCACTTCCATAGGAGCACCGGGATCAATTTTATTGATAATGCCATCTAATCCGCCCATTAGGAGTGCCGCAAAGGCTAAATAAGGATTGCTTGAGCTATCGGGGAAGCGAAATTCCATTCTTTTTGCTTTCTCTCCGCTATTATAAGGAATCCTAATGCTCGCGCTACGATTCTGTGCGGAGTAAGTCAAAATACTCGGTGCTTCAAATCCCGGAATTAATCTCTTGTAGGAGTTTGTAGAGGCATTAGTAAAAGCCGCTATGCTTCTTGCGTGCTTTAAAACACCGCCCAAGAAGTGCATTGCCATTTCGCTTAAGCCCTCATAGGCACTTCCTGCGAAAAGATTTTTCCCATTTTTCCAAATGCTAATATGTGTGTGCATTCCACTTCCATTATCGCCATAGAGTGGTTTTGGCATAAAGGTCGCTGTTTTGCCATTAAGGTGGGCAACCATTTTGACGACATATTTAAGCTTTTGGACATTGTCCGCTGCCTCTAACATATCTCCAAATTTTATCCCCACTTCGCCTTGCCCTTGTGCCACTTCGTGATGCACGATAAAAGTCTCCAAGCCTACTTGGTTTAGCACTTTGACGATTTCTGCGCGTAAATCTACCATAGAATCCACTGGTGCAACGGGAAAATAGCCTCCTTTTGTGCCGGGACGATGTCCGAGATTCACTCCTTCGTATTCTTTAGAGCGATTCCATTCCCCCTCTTCGGTGTCAATTTCATAATATTGACAATTTACAGAATCTTTCATTTTAATAGAATCAAAGATAAAAAATTCGTTTTCAGGACCAAAATAAGCTACATCTCCGATTCCGCTTGTTTGTAAGTGTTTTACTGCGCGTTTGACAATACTGCGGGGGCATTTGTCATAGGGTTTGTTTTCGTAAATATCCCACACATCGCAAAACACTACCACCGTTGTGTCTGCAGTAAAGGGGTCAATGAAATAACGCACAGGGTCTGGGATTAGAATCATATCTGATTTATCCACAGGTTGCCACGCAGGAAAAGAGCTTCCATCAAATGGAATCCCCTCAAAACTACTTTCATCAATAGAGCTTGCACTGAAAGAAAAATGATGCCAAACACCTTTGATGTCTGTAACGCGGAAGTCAATAAACTCTACTTCATTTTCTTTGCAAAAATCAAAAAATTGCTTAATTGCTTCTTTGCTAGCCACAGGTTTTTCCATAAGATGAATCCTTAAGAATAAAATTTGCGCAATTCTACAAAGTTTTTGTTTAATTGTGATTGAATACAGACTTTAGTTTTTACTCCATAAAAGCGTAGAAGTAGTGCGTCATTGTGAGTGCAGCGAAGTAATTCTAATCCCACATATTTCATAAATTAATATATGGAATCTTAAGATACGAGATTTTGCATTTTTACTTTTTAGAGCCATAAAAAATAATGCAGAATTTATTACAAAAAAGAAAAATTTTGCTAAAGTTTTATTCCTGATTCGCTAGAACTTAAAGGAAAGATATGCAAGAAACAATAGATTTAATTGCGAAATATGGCTATGCGATTTTATTTTTATATTCCTTAGGGGGAGGATTTATTGCGCTTGTGGGTGCGAGTATTTTAAGCTTTACTGGAAAAATGGATTTGAGCCTTAGCATTTTGGTAGCTGGTGTGGCAAATTTTTTGGGTGATTGGCTACTTTTCTATCTTGCGCGTTATCAAAAAGCAATGATACAACCCTACCTCGCAACACATCGGCGCAAACTCGCCTTAGTGCATTTGCTTATGCGCAAATATGGTTCGGTGATTTTAGTCATCAAAAAATATATTTATGGGTTTAAAACCCTCGTACCACTCGCAGTTGCGCTAACCTCTTATTCTTTGGCGAAATTCAACCTTTATAATGCGATTGGTGCAGTGATTTGGAGTGCAAGCATTGGGGTTTTGGGATATTTTTCTGGTGGAATCCTCATCAAAGGTTTTGAACTCATAGGGGATTATCCCGGCTTAACTCCCGTGTTTTTAGTTGTCTTGTTGGGTGGGCTTTGGTTGTGGTTGAGTCGTGCGACAAAAAGGCGTTAAATTGAGGATTCAAGAATTATTAAAGAAGCGCGTCTTAATCCTTGATGGCGCAATGGGCACAGAGATTCAAAAGCAAGCCATTCCCACTTGGGGAGAAAACGCACGAGGCGAGAAGCTAGAGGGTTGCTCTGAAGCTCTAAATCTCTATGCTTCAGAGGTGATTGCAGGGATTCACACAAGCTATTTGCAAGCAGGAGCAAATATTCTCAAAACCAATACTTTTGGCGTAATGCCTTGGGTATTGGCGGAGTATGGGTTGGAATCCCAATGCAAAGAAATTGCGATACGTGGTGTTCAGCTCGCAAAAGACTGCATTGAATCTTATCGCAAACACGCACTAGAAAGTCAGCAAGACGCACTTTTTGTCGCGGCTTCTTTGGGACCTGGCACGAAGTTGCCAAGTTTGGGGCATATTGATTATGAAACAATGTTTGAAGGATATTATCAATGCGTAGAGGGGTTTAAGGAAGCAAACGTAGATATTATCTTGCTAGAGACTGCACAAGACCCTTTACAAATCAAAGCCGCCTTGCACGCGTGTGAGGCAATCGCCCCAGAGATTCCTGTAATGGTGTCTGTTACGATTGAAACCAATGGAGCAATGCTGATTGGCACAGACATCACTACTCTTTTCCATATTTTAGAGCCCTTTTCTTTGCTTTCTTTGGGAATGAATTGCGGGCTTGGACCAGATTTGGCGCGCAAGCATTTGCTTCATCTAAGCGAAGTATGTAAATTCCCTATTTCAATCCATACCAATGCGGGTTTGCCAAGCAATCGTGGGGGTGTAACTTTCTATCCTATGGAGGCAGAGGAGTTTAGCGAGATTGAAAAGGGATTCTTAGAGATTCCCGGTGTAGCACTGCTTGGGGGTTGTTGTGGGACAACACCAGAACATATTAGACTGCTTGTGCAAAAAACAAAAAATGCGATTCCCTTGCCACCAAAGGGAAATTATCAACCAAGCGTCGCTTCGCTTTTTGGCGCGTTAGAGCTCAAGCAAGAGCCCGCCCCATTGCTGATTGGTGAGAGGTCTAATGCCACAGGTTCTAAGGCATTTCGTGAGTTACTGCTCGCAGAAGATTATGAGGGGGCATTGGGTGTGGGAAGTTCTCAAGTGCGAAGTGGAGCGCATTGCCTAGATGTCAGCGTGGCGTTTGCAGGAAGAGATGAAAGCCGTGATATGCGAGAGCTCATTACGCGTTATGCGACGAATATTCCTTTGCCTTTAATGCCGGATTCCACACAAGTTAATGCATTAGAAATTGCCTTAAAACTTATTGGCGGACGCCCAATTATTAATTCTGCTAACTTAGAAGACGGCGTAGAAAAGTTTGATAAAGTCGCGAAGCTAGCAAAGAAGTTTGGTGCAGTGCTTGTGTGTTTGAGCATTGATGAACAAGGAATGTGCAAGACTTTTGCGCGTAAAGTGGAATGTGCCAAAAGAATGATGGAACGCGCTGTAAGTGTGCATAAACTGCGGGAAGAGGATATTATTTTTGATACGCTTACCTTTACGATTGGAAGTGGAGATGAGGAGTATTTCACCGCAGGGATAGAGACGCTCAAGGCGATTCAAGAACTGCACAGACTTTATCCCAAAGCCGGAAGCACTTTGGGGCTTTCTAATATTTCTTTTGGTTTGAGCAAAGAGGGGAGGATTTGCTTAAACTCTGTTTTCTTGCACCACGCTATTTTAAATGGTTTAAGCACCGCGATTGTGAATGTTGCACATTTGATTCCTTATGCACAAATGGAAAAAGAAGACATTCAAGTTTGTGAGGATTTGATTTTCAACTATTCCCGCACAAGCGAGCCTCTTTATGCGTTTATTAAGCATTTTGAATCCAAAGCAGGTATGCAGTTGCAAAATATAAAAGAGGAGGAGAATTTAAGCGAAGAAGAAAGAATCACTAAATATTTAATTAATGGTGATTTGACTGCAATGCAAAAGATTCTGCCCCTAGCAAAAGAAACCATTTCTCCTGAAAGAATCATCAATGAGATTCTGATTGATGCGATGAAAGTCGTAGGTGAGAAGTTTGGCAAAGGCGAAATGCAGCTGCCTTTTGTCTTGCAAAGTGCAGAGGTGATGAAAAAGAGTGTAGATTACCTCAATGAATTTTTGCCCAAAAAACAAAGCAAGCACAAAACAACCATTGTACTTGGCACAGTCAAAGGCGATGTGCATGATGTGGGCAAAAATTTAGTGGATATTATCTTAAGTAATAATGGTTTTGAAGTAATTAATATCGGAATCAAGGCGGAGCTAGAGAGGTTTTTGGAAGTCATAGAATCAAGAAAGGTAGATTGTATCGGAATGAGCGGCTTGCTCGTCAAATCTACTTTGGTAATGAAAGAAAACTTAGAGGAACTTAAAAATCGTGGAATCACGATTCCTATTATGCTTGGCGGTGCGGCACTCAATCGGAATTTTGTAGAGGAATACTGCAAGCCAAATTATGATGGCGTGATATTTTATTGTAAAGACGCCTTTGATAGTGTGGCGGCAATGCAAATCATTCAGAGTGGAGACTTTAGCGATTTGACTTTGCCAAGCCAAAGGGTGCGTTCAAAGACGAGTGAGGCAGAAAGCCGCAAGGAATCGCGTTTAGCCCAAAAACTTGTCAAACAAAACGCGCAAGATTCTAAACCCTTGCCGACACAATGCGAATTAAGCTTTGAATATCCTACGCATCAAGTGCCTTTTTTGGGACGTAAAGTCTTGTCTCTCAATGAAAAAGAGATAGAGGAAGTCTTTGGGCTCATTGATAAGGATTTGCTATTTAAACATCGTTGGGGTTATAGCAAACTCAAAAAAGACGAATATTTGGAGTTAAAGAAACGTGAATTAGAACCAATGTTTGAGGTGCTTAAACAAGAATTAATCACGCAAGGAATCTTTGCACCTATCGTGCTTTATGGATATTTTCATACACGCACAAAAAAGCCACAAAATTTAGAAGAGGGCTTGATTTTGGAGTTAAGCACAGATTCTGCCTTTGGTAAATCAGAAGAATTTTTATTCCCAAGAAGTCGCAAAGTGCCTTATTTATGTCTTGCGGATTATTTCAATCCCAAAGGTGATATTTGTGCATTGCATTTAGTCTCAAGCGGACACCAACTCGCACCCTTTGAGCAGCAGTTATACAAAGAATCCCAATACCATAAATATTATTTGGTGCATTCTTTGGGTATGGATTTGGCAGAAGCATTAGCGGATTTTGTGCATATTCGTGTGAGGAAAGAACTTGGGTTAGATTCTCAATGTGGGCAGCGATACTCTTTTGGTTATCCTGCGTGTCCAGATTTGGCGTTGAGTGAGGGGCTGTTTAGACTCTTGAATCCAGAGGAATTTGGCATTACTCTAAGTCAAACTTATCAAATGATGCCAGAGGCTACCACCTCCGCTTTGATTGTGCCACAAAGGGAAGCGAAATATTTTGCGCTTTAGAATCTCGCTTCATTGTGAGGGTTTCTCTTGTGTCATTGTGAGCATAGCGAAGTAATCCATAATTTTTTCTCAATATTGGAATATTTTGTGTCCGCTTGGTGATAGATTGCCACGCAAGGACAAGAAATCTTGCAATACCGCACCTCTTGACATAGATTTTAAGTAGATTTTAAGTAGATTTTAAGTAAAGTTCCATTTTCTTAAACGTACCAATAAGGAGTAAGAATGAAATTTTTAAAGCTTAGCTTAGCAGCCTGTGTCGCAATATGTGGAATCGCTAGCACAGCAAGCGCAGAAAGTTCGTTGGAGGAAGTTATTAAAGGGGTAGATGTAAGCGGTTTGATTCGTTATCGTTACCGAGATGATAGATACACTGATAAGGATTATGTCCGTGATAACTCCGATAGAGGAAATGCAAGACATCAATGGCGTGCAGAAGCGTTATTCAAAGTACCTGTAACAGAAGCAGTATCTTTGAATGCTAGTGTGCGCTACCACAACCCAGAGCAAAATGTGAATCACGGAAAGGGATTGTATGATGGCAATGGAAACCTCACGAATCCATTTTCGGGTAAAGGACTTGGTGCAGGTAAAGATAGTAGCTTTGGTGTAGGTGAAGCTAACGTTGTATTCACTCCAAATTCTACAAGCACTACCGTTAAAATTGGTAAAATGATTCTTACTACTCCACTAAATGACCCATTAGACGATAGAGGAACAGGGATTTTGGCAATCAATTCGGATTTGAATCATTGGACTTTTGTCGGTGGAGCATTTGATTCTTGGAGTATTGATGATTTCCAAGCGGGTTATGTAGATCCTGTAACAGGCACTAATAATGGTGGCTCTATCACCAAGCCACTCTATACGCTTGCTGCATTAGGTAACTATGAAACAGAAGTGGGTAATATAGATGCACAATTCTGGGGATTTAAAATCACCGATATTTTAGAGAGTGGAATGTTCACACAATTAGGATTTAGCAATAGCTTATTCCATATTGCAGGACAATATGCTTTTGCGGTATTGGATAATGAACCTGAAAATCCTTTAGCAACTGCAGCTTATGGTGATAGAGTGCGCGGAGGAGCAGACCTTTATACTTTAGAAGCAGGAATGAGATTCCATGACTTTGAAGTGCCATTGTTTTTCAAAGTGGGTTATATGGGTAACTCCAAAGATTCCTATGCAGTTTCTTTAGATAATGAGGGTGCATTCAATAAAGCAGGACAAATTTGGTTTGAAAACGATGCCACAGGTGTAAGCATTTCTACATTGCCAATTCAAGGACAGTCTATGCCTATGCTCGCAGGACGTGAGAGCAATTCATTGAGCGTCATCTATGCTAACTTAGGGTATGATATTTTCGAGAATCTCTCTATAAGCATTGATTATGTTATGGGAACAAATGAGCTAACTTATGTTGGTAACAATAAAGGCGATATTGATTTCCAAGAAATCACACCTACAGTGAAATGGCAATATAACTCTAACTTGTCTTTAAGCGCGTTTTATGCAATGCTAACTACTGATAGAGATAGAACTGTTATGCCTCATTTTGATGGTACAAGTGCTACTCCTGGTACTGCTGATTCTGAAGACAGAAATCGTTTGCAAATCGAAGTGCGCTATACTTTCTAATGCCTCTTTATCCTTTGGGTTGGAAGTTAGGGATTGCTTGATTCCTTGTGAATCTCGCAATCCATAGCAACTAACTTTTGTCATTGCGAACATAGGCGAAGTAATCCATAATCTTGTATATTTGTAATTTTCTTATCACCTCTACCTTTAGTTGAAATAATCTAAAATCTCGCCATAATCTTAATTTTGCGATTCTATTGTTAATTTTAATTTGTGTAATGTTATAGAATGCTATGCAAATTTAAAAGCTTACTTGTAATGACGCAGTAGAATTTAATGTATTTCCACGAAGTCTTACGATTCTTTGCGACGATTAGGTGTAGAATTGCATTGTTTAAAACTCGTCTTTAGAATTTCTATGTTAAAATCTAAAAGTTTTTTATTTTTAGGGAATCTATGTCTATGAGTTTATGAGGAGTTTATGAGTTTTATTAAGAGTTTTATAAAAATTTTTTTGAGAATCCTAGCTGTTTTTGGAGTTGTTTTCGGCATTGGAATCGTGATTTTTGTTGTGCAAATTTATTCTGAAATTCGTAATGATACGGATAAAATCATTCATTATCAGCCACCGATTGCAACACAAATCTTTGATAGACAAGAACGATTAATCGCCAATATTTTTGACAAGGAATTTAGATTTTATGCGACTTTTGAGGAGATTCCTCCGCGCGTAGTCGAGGCTCTTTTGGCGATTGAGGATACTTTATTCTTTGAGCACCCTGGTGTGAATGTTGATGCGATTGCAAGAGCAATGCTTAAAAACATTAAAAATGCCCGCTATGCAGAGGGTGGAAGCACGATTACGCAGCAGTTGATTAAGAATATTGCTTTGACGCGTGAAAAAACGATTGAAAGAAAGATAAAAGAGTTTCTTTTAGCATTGCGTTTAGAGACAATCTTAACCAAAGAAAAAATCCTAGAAGTTTATTTGAATCATACTTATTTCGGGCACGGATTCTATGGAATCAGAACTGCGGCACTTGGGTATTTTCGTAAAAATATGGAAGATTTGACGCTAAAGGAAATTGCAATGCTAGTTTCTTTGCCACGCGCACCGAGTTTTTATGACCCGACAAAAAACTATGATTTCTCTTTGGGGCGCGCAAATAATGTCTTACAAAGAATGTATGAAGTGGGTTGGATTTCTCAAGAAGTGTTAGATTCTGGGCTTAGCGAGCAGCCTAAAGTCTATAATGATACATTAACCCAAAATGTCGCACCCTATGTAGTAGATGAGGTGCAGCGGCAATTAGCGGGCTTAGAGGACTTAAAAACCGCAGGTTACAAGATTTATCTAAACATTGATTTGGATTATCAAGACATTGCGCAAGAGGCATTGTATTTTGGCTATGAGCAGATTTTATCGCGTCATAAAGGGAATGAGGATTTAAAAGAAAAATTAAATGGTGCCTTTGTCGTGCTAGAGAACAAAACAGGAAAGATTCTCGCACTTGTTGGGGGTGTGGATTATCAAAAAAGTAATTTTTCTCGCGCAACACAGAGTAAGAGACAAATCGGCAGTAGCGTCAAGCCCTTTTTATATCTTAGTGCAATCAATTCGGGTTTGGCGCAGAACTATCAGATTCCAGACATCGCGCGTACCTATGAGTATAGGGTAGGAAATGTGCGCAAGAAGTGGCAACCCAAAAATTATGGGAATTCTTTGAATGGTTTTATCTCGCTCAAAACTGCTTTGACGAAATCATTGAATTTGGCGACTATTAATCTTGTTCAGGAAGTGGGATTTGATAGAATCTACAACGAAATTTTGGGGTATGGATTTGAAAATGTGCCAAAAGATTTGACGATTTCATTGGGAAGTTTTGGGGTTTCTCCATTGGATATGGCAAAGAATTTTATGGTATTTTCAAACTATGGCAAAGTTATCACTCCAATGCTTATAGATAGAATCGTGGATATGCGGGGAGATGTAGCGTATTTTAGTGGCGAAGAACGTGAGTTGAGTAAGCCCAAGCAAAGTTTTTTGATTGTGGATATTTTGCAAAATGTTATTAATGTGGGCACAGGGAAACGCGCAAAAGTAGAGGGTATTGAGTTGGCAGGGAAAACAGGAACGACAAACGATAATGTAGATGCGTGGTTTTGTGGATTTTCCCCTAGTATTGAAGCAATTGTGTGGTATGGCAAGGACGATAATACATCTATGGGTTATAGTGAAACAGGAGGTATCGCACCTACACCCGCTTTTGCTTATTTCTTTGATAAAATCCTAGAAATTGACCCCGGATTGGAGCGTAAGTTCGTCATACCTGATGGTGTGCAAAGTCGTATAGTGGATGGTGAGAGGGTTTATTATACCGATGAATCCCCGATTAAATATCAGCCAAAAGTCAATGATGCGATTATTTTTTGATATAAATTATTAAAGGAAATGGTTTGAAGCAATTTTTTATACGTTTATTTCCTTATATGAAATCCCATAAATTATATTTTTTCTATGCCATTATTGGTGTAATTTTGACTTCAAGCGCAACTGCTGCGAGTGCGTATCTTGTCAAACCTGTTTTAGACGAAATTTTCATTCAAAAAGATGTAACATTATTAAACATATTACCCTTTTTAATTACATTGGCATATTTTGCTAAGGGAGCTGGCTCATATATTCAAACCTACTGTATGAATTTTGTGGGACAAAGTATTGTGCGTCAGTTTCAGGAAAAACTTTTAGAAAAAATCTTGACTTTTGAAATGGAGTTTTTTAATCGTTATCATAGAGGGGAATTGATTTCGCGCATTACAGGAGATATTGGAGCAATACGCAATGCAGTTTCAAGTTATTTTGTTGAAGCGGTTAAAAATGGATTAACAATCATTGGACTTATAGCCGTTATTATTTATCAAAGCCCAGAATTAGCGTTTTATGGACTTGTCGTAATGCCTTTGGCTCTATATCCTATCTCAAGAATCGCAAAGAGTTTGAAGAAAAGCGGGCGAAAAATGCAAGAAAAACAAGCAGATTTGCATTCTAAGTTGCTAGAGATTTTTAATAATATAGAATTAATCAAGGCAAGTGCGGGCGAAAAAATGGAATGCAAGCAGTTTGTAAATCATACGCAGGAATTATTCAAGATTTTTATGAAAAATTTACGCGTTTCTATCCTAACTTCTCCTCTAATGGAGACTTTAGGCTCTATTGCGGTCGCTGTAGTGGTTATCATTGGCGGACACAAGGTAATTAATGATGAGATTTCCACAGGAGCGTTTTTTTCTTTTGTAACAGCGTTGTTTATGCTCTATACACCTTTTAAGACTTTGAATAGTTTGTATGGTAATATTCAAATTGCTTTTGTGGCTTGGGATAGAATCTCTGAATTGCTAGATAGACGCCCAAGAATCCAAGATGGAGAGAAAAAACTAAAAGAGCAGATACAAAAGGTTACATTTAAAAATGTAGATTTATTCTATCAAGAAAAGCAAGCATTAAACAATATTAATTTAGAAATCAAACGTGGAGAAAGCATTGCGCTTGTTGGTAGTAGTGGAGGAGGCAAGAGTTCATTTGTCAATTTGCTTTTGCGTCTCTATGAGCCAAATTGTGGAGAAGTGAGTATTAATGAGACAAATATTCAGGATTTTACACAAGAGAGTTTGCGTTCAAAAATCGCAATTGTAACGCAGAGAATTTTTATTTTTAATGATAGTATTGCCCAAAACATTGCTTATGGCAGTGAAATGGACGAAGAAAAAGTCAAGATTGCTTTGCGACAAGCAAGAATCTTGGAATATGTGGAATCGCTGCCGAATGGTATCCATACAATGTTAGATGAGTTTGGTGCAAATTTGAGCGGGGGTCAGCGGCAGAGAATCGCCATTGCGCGCGCACTTTACAAAAATCCAGAGATTTTGATTTTAGATGAAGCTACAAGTGCATTAGATAACAAAACAGAAGAAGAATTTAGGGAAGCATTGAGTGATTTGCTTGCGGATAGGATTGTGATTATTATTGCTCATAGATTCTCCACGGTTTCATTGGCGCAAAGAATCTACTTCTTCCAAAAAGGAAAAATCATTGCTAGTGGAACCCAAGCAGAATTGTTTGAAAAATGCGAATCCTTTAGAGAATATTATAAAACTATTTAAAACTTTTATGTGCTTTATGTTATAATAGCGGAAATTTTTAAATTTAAGGTTTGGAAATGTCAAATTTGTCCAATGTTGATCAAATAACCAATTTACACAGAAACAACGAATTGCAACTCTTATGCTTTAGGCTTGAAAAAGATAAAGATTTGTATGCAGTCAATGTGTTTAAAATCCGTGAAGTTGTCAAATATCGTGGAGAAATCACGGTGGTTTCTCACGAGGGAAGCTCATTAGTAGAGGGATTGATTACGATTCGTGAGCTTACGATTCCTTTAATTGATTTGCGTAAATGGTTTTATTATGATTCAAGAGATAAATCTAAAAATCTTGAGCCTTATGCGATTACACGTAGTCCCGGTGATGACGAAGTGATTATGATTTGTGAATTTTCTAAATGGACGGTAGGGGTTAAAATCTATGAAGCAGATAGAATCCTAAACAAAAAATGGACAGAGATTGAACAAAGTGCAGGAATTGGTAATTCCGGATTAAATAGCAAGCTTGTTAGTAGAACGCGTTATTTTGATGGACGTTTGGTGCAAGTAGTGGATATTGAAAAAATGCTTGTAGATGTATTCCCTTGGATTGAAACTGAGAAAAACGATGAGATGAATAAGATTAAGCAAATTATCACTAGCAAGGAAGTCTTACTTGCAGACGATTCGCCAAGTGTTATCCGAACAATGCAGAACATTCTTAAGAAGATCGGTGTGGAGCACAAGACTTTCGTGAATGGGCAAAAACTGCTAGATTATGTTTTTGCTGACGGGACAGATATTTCTAAAATCGGGATTATTATTACAGACTTGGAAATGCCAGAGGCAAGTGGGTTTGAAGTCATTAAACAAATCAAAGCCAATGCACTCACCTCTAAGATTCCTGTTGTCGTCAATTCCTCTATGAGTGGAAGTAGCAATGAAGATATGGCGCGCTCACTCAATGCAGATGAATTTATTTCTAAATCTAATCCGGTAGAAGTAGAGGACGCTTTAAGACGTTTTATGCTGAAATAATCTCCCCTCAAGTCTTTTGGCTTGACTTCTTTTATCAATGATTCTCCCCTTATTATTGCAGGGTTCTTTGTTTTTTATTCAGAATGAAAATATTAATTTAGGAGATTTTGGGGAGAGAATTTAGTAAAGCAAATTCCCCAAAAGGCAAGATTTGGTAAGGTGTGCCTAAATTCTCACCAGATTCTTTATGGTTGAGTGTTAGGATTAAAAAAGAATCGCAAAATTCACGCTCTTTGGTAATTTTATACAAATGTTTTTCAAGAATAGAGGGCTGAATGAAAGGCACACAAAGAATCCCGATAGAGAGGTTGGGTAAATAAAAGTCTAGCTTATCAGTATAAAAGATTGTTTCTTTGAAGTGGTAGAGTAGTTCTAAAAATATCATATTTTCAAACAACAAGGCAAAATTTCGTTCATAAGAAATAGCGTTTTTAAGCGTAAAATCCCAAAAATATAATTTTTTTGGTGCGGATTCGTGTTCAAATTTTGAAAGCCAAAACAATATTTTGCTTGCATTTAAATCCTTGCAGTACTCATAAAATCTATCTTTTGAGAGCCTCCCCTCTTTTTTGAGCTTGGTAAAGATTTGGTGCATAGAAACTTTTTGCCCTAAATGTGAAATAAGATTCTGCAAAATCCAAAAATTGCTAGAATCCCCCGCAAGAATCTTTAAAAATTCTCCCTTTTTGTATTCGTTTAAATGCTCTAGTAGATTACCGAATTTTAGATACAAGTTTAAGCTCTCCTCCATAGGCATTTTACGTATTTTTGTCCATTCTTGAAAAGTAATGGGTGGAATCTCTAAAAGAGAATAATCCTTATGAATCAAAGGGGATTTCGAAATGATTGTAATGCGTGGTGTATGGGCAATGCAGTCGAGTAGGGCAGGCGAAAAGAGAGAGGGGTTAAAATGGTCAATAATCAAAAGTTCAATCTTTTCCTTTTGGAGAAAAGTTGGTAAGGATTCTAAAATTTTGTAGGGATTTAGCCTAGAATCACTTAGGTTTAAATACATTTTCTTGAGTGTGTTAAATTCTGCCTGTGCATAATAAGTGAAAACAGCTTCTGTCTTGCCAATGCCTCTTGCGCCATATACGCAAGTTTTCTTGTCTAAAGTGAAAGATAGGTTGCGGTGAGTTTTGCTTAAATGTTTAGGATAGGATTCCAAGATTCTTTCTAATTCCATACCGCACCTTTTTATTTTAATCACAAAATTATAACATACAGAAATGCGATTGATACGCTTTGCTTATGGTATAATCTTGCGAATAAAAGGAAAAGAATGAAAGCAAAAATTTTGCTACTTGAAGACGATGTGGCTTTGCAAGAAATCATTGCAGAATGCTTAGAGGAAGAGGGGTATGCCGTAGTGTGCGTAAGCAATGGCGTTGAGGCTGCCAATTTAGCTTATGAAGAAAAGTTTGATATTTTGCTTCTTGATGTGATGGTTACAGGGCAAAGCGGGTTTGAATCTTTACGCGCCATTCGCAAAAGTGGCAAGGAAACGCCCGCTATATTTGTCACCGCTCTAAACCAACTCAAAGACATTGAAATGGGCTTTAAAAGTGGTTGTGATGATTATTTGCGCAAACCCTTTGAGTTGTCCGAATTGCTCCTTAGGATTGAGGCGCAATTGAAACGAAGTAAGAAGCTAGAAGTTTTTGAACTTGAAAATGGATATTGCTTTGATTGTGCGGAGGAGATTCTCTATCATCAAGGGATAATCGTTAAGATTCCACCTAAAGAAAGGGAATTATTAAAGATTTTGTTGCAAAATAAGGGAGCATTTATCCCTTTAGAGCAAATTTATTCTGCTCTTTGGGGCTATGATGAAGAACCAAGTGAGATGAGTTTGCGTGTTTATATTAAGAATCTGCGTCAAATTGTTGGTAAGGATAATATTCTGACAAGACGCGGTGAGGGATACTGCTATCAACCTGCACATACAAGGAAAATGTAGCAATGGAAGCAAGACAGACGACTTTAAAGATTCTTGCGCTTTATGTTCTAACGAGTTGTGTCTTTTTGGGCATTGTTTTTTATGGTTGGTATCAGAAAGAGAAATCGGCTATTTTGGAATCCAAAGCGATAATATTGCGTGAGAATGCGCACACATTAGTAATGAATCTTTATGAAAAATTACAAATGGACACGACACAAGAGATTCAGAGTCTTTTTTCTCAAGCTTCACAAGAATTTCAGATTCCCTTTATGATGCTAACACATAAGGGAGAGATTATCTTTAGCTCTTTAGATGAGGAAAAAAGTCAAGAGGAAATCAATGCGATTTTGTATGCACAGGGAGAATCAGTAGGATTGGCAAAAAACGCTAGAATCGTGATTTTTAACGATACGATGATTTTGATTACACATCACATTGGTAAGTCATTTTGGTATCTTTTAAACCAAGAATTGAAACTAAATTTTGATTCTCCAGCAAGAGGAAGAATTTATTTGGTGCTTTTCTCAAATGGAATTCAGGCAGAGATTTATAAACTCTTGGGAATGATTTTTGGAAGTTTTTGCATCGTGTTGATTGCAATGGGTATCATTGCATATTTTTTGGTTTCTTTATCCCTGAAGCCTTTGCGTGAAAAAATTTCATCGCTAGATGCTTTTATTAAAGATTCTACTCACGAGATTAACACGCCTTTGAGCGTAATTTTGATGAGTATTGAACGTATCAAACCTAATGAATTGACACCCTCACAATGTCAAAAGTTTGAACGCATTAAGTTTGCAGCGCAAACATTGGGGAGAATCTATCAAGATTTGCTGTTTTATAACTTTGATGAGGCAAGAGAGTTGAATCTTGAAGTGATTGAAATGGCGCAGTTGATTGAGGAGTGCATTGCTTATTTCCAACCCTTTTTCAAGAAGAAAAATATTGAAATTCTTGTGGAAAGTGAGACAAAAAGCTTATTAGAAGCAAATCGTAGTCGTATTGCGAGGGTGGTAGATAATTTGCTAGGCAATGCGTTGAAATATACTTCTAGCGGGGGATTCGTCAAGGTGAGTTTAAAGGAAAAGAGTTTGAGGATTCAAGATAATGGTTGTGGAATCAAAAAAGAGAATTTAAATAGAATTTTTGAACGTTATTATCGCGATAATTCTCATCAAGGAGGATTTGGCATTGGGCTTGCCCTCGTAAAGAAAATTTGTCAAATCTATCATATTCAGATTGTTTGCAATAGTCAAGAGGGGGAGGGAAGCGAATTTATCTTGAGCTGGTAGCGGAATCCTCCAATTGCTTTGGCTGATTCTGTCGCTACTCCCACAAAGACAAGTTAGCATAAAGTCTTTATGGGATTCCGTGAGCGTTAGATTATTCTCTTGGGTCAGCAATTTTACCCACAATAGCACTTTTGGCAGCCACAGCAGAATTTGCAAGATAGACTTCAGAATTGCGCGCACCCATTCTACCTACAAAATTACGATTTGTGGTAGAGACGCAACGTTCCTTATCTCCCAAGATTCCCATATATCCACCTAAACACGCACCACAAGTTGGGTTTGAAATCAGCGCACCTGCTTCCAATAGAGCGTCAATATAGCCCAATTTGTGTGCTTCTTTGTAGATTTGCTGTGTGCCCGGTGTAACAATGAGACGCACATCGGAATGAACCTTTTTGCCCTTTAGAATCTCGCTTGCGATTCTTAAATCACTCAAGCGACCATTGGTGCAACTGCCAATAAAAACTTGGTCAATCTTTAAGTCATCTTTGACAGCTTGGGAAATGCTTTTGCCATTGCTTGGGAGATAGGGATAAGCAACAAGTGGCTCTAATTTGCTAATATCAATCGTAAGCGTGCGTGTATAATGCGCATCAGCATCAGAGAAAAATTCTTTTGGCTTTGCGCGCAAGCTTGGACGACTTGCTAAAAATTCACGCGTGATAGAATCTGGAGCAATGATTCCATTTTTTGCTCCTGCTTCAATCACCATATTGCAAAGTGAAAATCTATCGTCCATAGAAAGATAAGCGATTCCCTCACCGCAAAATTCAAGTGTTTGATATAAAGCACCATCTACACCAATTTGACGAATAATTTCTAGGATTAAGTCTTTGCCATAGATATGGTGTGCGGGCTTGCCTATAAATTCAACTTTAATCGCACTTGGGACTTTAAACCAATTTTTCCCTGTAATCATTGCATAAGCCAAATCGGTGCTCCCCATACCCGTGCTAAATGCGCCTAAAGCTCCGTGTGTGCAAGTATGAGAATCTGCTCCGATGATGACATCTCCACTGACAACCAAGCCTTTTTCTGGAAGTAGAGCGTGCTCAATCCCCATATCTCTCTCGTCAAAATAATATTTGAGCCGGTGTTTTTTGGCGAAGTCCCGACTAATACGTGCTTGATTCGCGCTTGCAATGTCTTTTGCGGGAATGTAGTGGTCCATCACGATACAGAATCCATCGGGATTTGCAAGCTTTTGCGCTCCGCTTTCTTCATAGGCGTGAATCGAAAGGGGCGTCGTGATGTCATTGCCAATAATCATATCAATAGGAGAATCAACGATTTCTCCTGCATAAACGGCTTTGCCAATATGGTCTGAAAAGATTTTTTCTGTCATTGTTTGTCCCATTTTAACTCCTTTGTTTAAGATTGGATTTGTGTTTTGAAATAATTCTGAATCTTGAGAATCTCAAGCTTTTGCGCATAAAAACTATTGGGGTTTGCTACCAAGTAAGCACTGATTTCCATAATGGTTTCATCAATTTTGAGATTGTTTTGACGCATAGTGTCGCCTGTTTCTACTAAATCTACGATTGCATCTGCCATACCCACAAGGGGGGCTAATTCGATTGAGCCATAGAGCTTGATAATCTCCACACTGATAGCCTTTTTGGCAAAAAAACTTTCGGTAATATTAACCATTTTGGTTGCGATTCTTAGGTTGGGGTTAGAAAAGTCTAATGTGTAATGATTGGGAGAGCCAATTGCGATTTTGCATTTGCCAAACCCCAAATCTAACAGACGCACAAGCGAGCTTTGCTGCTCTTCTAAAACATCTAATCCCACGACCCCAATATCCGCAGCTCCTCGTTCCACATAGACAGGCACATCTTGATTGCGCACGAGCATAAATTCAAAATTACCTTTGGTTAAGATGAGTTTGCGGTCTTCAAAATGAAGTGGCGCACCAACGAATTTTTCAAAAATCGTAAGTGTTTGTTCTGCGATTCTGCCTTTGGGTAATGCAACCTTTATCATACATAAATTCCTTGTGAGGTGAAGTTCTCATTAATGGCTTTTTGCATTCCTTTAAAGACAAGCAAATCATCATAAAAACAATCTTTAAAGAATCTCGAAAGAAATTTGCCATCACCACCTGTAAAATGGATTTTTTTGTTTTTGGAAGTGTTTTTGAGCATTAAGATGATAGAGTTTAGCATACCATAGCTCACAGCGTCTCTTGTGTTTTGGGGAAAAGTATTTAAATCGACACCTAAATTCATCTCACAATCCAATACAGAAATACTGCTAAACATTTTGCGATATTGAGCGATTCCGGGCATAATAAAACCTCCTAAATGAATCCCTTGCTGCATTACATCTATGGTGAGGGCACTTCCTGCATCTACAATGACGCCATCATTAATGGCTTTACAAGCTGCGATTCTATCAATCCCCAAGCCTTTGTAAGTCGTATCAATATTGACATAGGGTGTCAAATCAAAACAGCGAGGGTGCGCGTAGAGTAAGGCATTGGTAGAATCTTCATTGACACTAATATACATAATGAGTTCTTTAGAATCTTTTGGAGTTAGTTTATTTTTCTCCTCTTTCCAGATTCTACCGCGATAATAAAAATGCAAAAAGGTATTGCCAATATCACAGAGAATCATTGCGCCTCTATTCTACTTTTAAGATTTTATCGCCGACAAAGATTTTACGCGCACCAGAGAATGTAGGGACATTGATTTCATCAGGAAGTGCAAAGATTGTGCTACTTTGTAATTCGTCATCTAAACTAATTAAATAGCCTCTTGTCTCTAAAATAACAATATTTCTCCCGTGGTTTGCTGCAGTGAAGTGTGCAAAGGGAAATTTCATTCTTCGTTTTTCATTCAAATCTTGGTCTGTGAGAATCACCTCTCCCTCATTGGTGAAAATAAAGATTCTATCCTCAAAAAACAAAAGGTCTTTGATGTTGGCATTAAAAGTGCTAATGACACTCGGGCTTACAGAAATAATGCGTTTAGGAGTGGCTGCAACCATACGATTTCCAATGGCTTCTAGGAAAATAACATTATTGAAATATTTATCGCCATTGACGACAATATTACGAATCATTTGCATATTGTTTTTATCTACAATGACAAGTTTTCCGTCTAAGGTTGGTATGATGACAATATCACTTAGAAAATAAGGCGAAGCAATGAGGGTATTATTAGTCGGAGCTAATGTGCTATCTTGTTTGTAGGCGATTTGGCTTCTATTTAAATCATATAAAGCAAAAGTATTATCATCAAAAATAATTGCAATGAGTTGTCCATTCATAGAAGCACTAATGGGCGTATTCTCAAATGCAATGGAGGTTTGGGCATTGGTTTCTTTGTCAATCAATAATAAGGAACGATATGCACCTGCGAGATAATAATCTTCTGTTTGGTTGAGATATTGCGCCCCTTTGGGTAAATAGATGTTTGGAATCTCTGAATATTTGGTGATGAATTGCCCATTTTGCAATGTCGCGCCATCACGCACAATAGAGGCAATAGGGGAGGGGAGAGAATCATTAAAGGAAACTTCACCCTTGATTTCACTTTCTTCTGGTTTGAAATAATATTTAGACCCACAACCGCTCAAAATAAAGGACAATATCAAAAGATGAAAAATAGAGATAGTTAAATTCTGAAAGAATCTATTGGGCATTATGAGCCCCTTGAATGCTTAAATGTTCTAGTGCATTGGCAAAATCTCTGACGTGGGAATCGTTTTGAATTTTGGACAAAATTACTTTAGCTTCCTGCATCTTTCCTGCTTGAATTTCTAAAAATGCAGCTTGCAAGTAGCTAAAATCACCCGATTCTTTGGAATCAAGTATGCTTAAATTTTGGTTTAAAGAGGCGTTTTGTAATCTAGCAAACTGCGCAATGATTGGGTCTTTGCAAGATTCTAATGTTTTTAAAGTTTCTGCATCGTTAGATTGGAGTGCTTTTTGAAAAAGATACAAATCATAAAGCCTGCTTTGGGATTTTTGAAGTGATGCAATTGCGCTTTCATCGCCCTTTAAAGCCTTTTCATAGAGGCTAGAAAGCTCTTGTTGTTTGTTTTCTTGATAATAATTATTACCCATATAGCCAAAGGTAAATATAATAATGCCAATTGCCAATGCAATAAGCGGAATCTTATAACGTTTGAACCAGCCCTCAAAGCGAATGAGACCCTCTAGCATTTTTTCATCATTGCTCATTTCTTCTTTAATAAAATCTACATTTTGTTTTAAACTCAAAATCTCTCCTTTAATTTGATGATTTATTTGCCCGTGCTTCCGAAGCCTTTTTCGCCTCGTTTGGTTTTGTCTAATGTTTGGACGACTTTGATTTTGGCTTGTTTAACCTTGCAAAGCACTGCTTGTGCGATTCTATCGCCCGCATTAATCTTGAAGTCTTCTTCTCCTAAGTTGATTGCAATGACTTTGATTTCTCCGCGATAATCCGAATCAATTGTGCCCGGTGAATTTAGAATCGTAATGCCATACTTTAATGCCAAACCACTTCTTGGGCGCACTTGCACTTCGTAGTTTTTGGGGAAACTAAAGCTAAGCCCTGTAGGAATAAGTGCCCATTTACCCTTTTCTAAAGTCAAATCTTGACTAGAGCAGAGGTCAAATCCTGCCGCCTCTTTGCTTTGGTATTTTGGAATAATTGCATTCGGGATTAATTTCTTGATTTTTAATATCGCCATAAAATAACCTTAAAATTGGATTGGTTTATAGAGAATCTCCAAGACTTCATAATCCACGCGTCCCTTTGGCAAGGCTACACTCACTTCATCACCTACGACTTTGCCTAAAAGTTGTTTAGCTAAAGGGGAATGATAAGAAATTAAACCTTTTTCCGGATTGCTTTCTGTCTGTCCGACAATAGTATAAGTAAAAGTCTCTTCTGTTTCCAAGTCTTCTAGTTTAATCGTTGAACCAAAGCTAATTTTGGTATGTTCTAGGCTTTGGGGGTCAATCACGCGTGCATTAGCGACAAGTTGTGTTAATTCATTAATGCGAGCATCTAAAAATAATTGTCGCTCTCTTGCAGCGTGGTATTCTGCATTTTCTTTTAAATCGCCGTGTTCCCTTGCAGTATCAATTTCAATAATATTTTTTGGTCGTTCCACTTCTTTGAGATTCTTAAGTTCGGAAATTAATTTATTATAACCATATTGAGTCATAGGTTCCATATAATGCCTTTAGATAAAATAATTTGGATATGGTAAGGAAAAGAGTGTTAAAAAGCCCTTTATTTTATAAATTTTTCGCAAAATTTTGTAATTTTTTTGCACAAGATTCCGCACTTCCGTGTGCAAGATATTGGAATAGAATCTTTTTTTGTTCGAAAAAATACTGATAATCAAAGCAAGCATATGCATTTTGCAAATTTTCTACACTGACATTTTCTTGTAAAAATTCTGGATGAATTGGAAAAATAGCGGGATTGGGATTATTTTTGGGTGAATTAAAAGTGTGAAATTCTAAAAAAATATTGGCTAAGCCTATGTAGTTTAATTTGACTAAAGATTTGGCGATGAGGTAATCCAAAGGCTTTGCTTTGTAAGCTAAAATTGTTGGAATCCCAAGCAGGGTAGATTCCAAAGTTGCTGTGCCACTACATACGAAAGCGAACGCACTTTGCCTTAATCCGACATAGGTATCAAAAGAAATTTCAAATGTACTGATGTCGCCATAGATTGCATTTAAATTGCGTTTTTCAAATGCTTTAGGAACGATTAAAACCGCACTTTTGCCTTGAGATTTTAAGGTTTTAGCAAGTTGGCTAAAGATTGGAAAAAGGGCGCGGATTTCACTCTTGCGAGAACCCGGCATAAAGGCAATTTTTTGTGATTCTTGAGGAGTATCCAAAGAATAAGGAATCGCATCAAGGAGTGGGTGACCTACATAAGTAATCTGCGCAGTCTTTGGATAAAAGTCCTTTTCAAAGGGCAAAATTCCCCATAGCTCATCGCAAATTTTACTTAAAATTTTTGCACGTTTAGGCTTCCAAGCCCAAACTTGTGGCAGGATATAATAAATAATGTGTGGAGGCTTTTGGGATTTGCCCCTAAGCAATTTGCGAATTGTTTGGATTAAAGGAATATTGAATGAGGAGGAATCCATGAAGAGTGCAATATCGCATTTGAGGGCAATTTGAGCAAGTTCTTGCTTGAGTTTGAAAAATTTTGGAATCAATCGAAGAATCCCAACAAATCCCATAACGCGGAAAGATTCCGGATTGTAAGCACTTTGAAAAAGATTCGTAGAATTCGTTGCGTTTGGGTTGGAGGGCTCTAGTAAGGATTGCTGAAGCAATGCGCTATCAAAGATTCCATAGAGCATAAAGGGAACTTGCGCCTGTTGCAAGGATTTTACAAGATTGGCTAAATGGATATTGGCAGAATATTCTATGGCAGAAACAAAGATTTTTAAGGTTTTCACGCAGACTCTTAAGGATTCTGTGGAATCTCATCGGAATTTTTGAGGTTTTTGTGTGAGATTTTTTCTGAATCTGCCTTTGGATTCTGGTCAGAATGGATTTCTAAATCTTGTATGTCATCTAACATTTTCTGTGTGGATTGTGTTGTGTTGCTCTGTAAATTATGAATCTCTGCTTCTAGCTTGAAGCTTTCTAAATCTAGTGCCTTGAGCCTAGAATCTATTTTGATTAATAAGTCAAAAAGTAGTTCGGCGGATTCTAAAAGCACATAATCTTTGGCAGGATTGGCGAGCAATCGTTGGTGTTTTTGATAGGAGACTTCCAACTTCTCTACGGCTTTGGGACGTTCAAGGGGAATGTTTTGAAAAAGTTCTTTTGTGGATTTAAGAAGTTTTTTTAGGGCGCGGTATTGAGCTTCTAGGGCTTTGAGGTCTAAGGATTTGGATTCTAGGGTATTAGAATCTGAAATCTCTAAGGCTTGGGAATGATTCAAAGAGGCAAGGTGTTGTTCTTTTGTAGCAATTTCATTTTCTAATGTTTGATTTCTTTGTTCTAATTCTTTATTGTCTGCGAGCAATAACGCATTTTTAGCCGAGATGTTATTAAAGGATTCCAATAGGGATTCTTTGTCTTTTTTGAGGGCATCAAATTCTTCATTAAAACGTTTTTTTTCTGTTTCAAAGATAGTGTAGATTTGCCACGATTCTTTGATTTCATCTAACTTTTTGGTGAGTTCTTGAAGCGGGGAGCGATTTTGCATTAATGACCTTCAAAATTTTTAAGAAACCAAAGAAAGGCAAACATAACACCTGATGTTTTAGGATAAGATTCATCTAAGATAAAATCATAAGCTTCGCGTCTTGGGATAAAGACGACTTCAATATTTTCGTCTTCTATGCCACCTCCTTGATTTTGGCGACAGGATTCGTCAATTACTGCAAAGAAAAGCGTTTGTTTGCTTCCTGCAAAGCCAACGGAGCTATAAAATTCTGTAATTTTATCAATGTTTTCTAGTGGAATCGCATAACCGCATTCCTCTAAAATCTCTTCTTGAGCAATTTCTTTAAGGGATTTCCCTTCTTTGTCTGTAATGCCTGCACAAAGTTCAAAGGTATAACCTAATTCAACTTTTAGATTCTGGGTTTGGCGGACATTTTCTTTAAGATAAACTGCGGGACGAAATTGTTTCACCATTACAAAAGAATCTTTTGGTTTGTGATAAAGCAAAATACTTACACTATCGTGTGCTTCAATAATATCCCAGCTACGTTCTTTGCCGTTTTCGCAAAAAAGCATTCGTTTAGGCTTAATGTATTGTGAATTATGGCAACTGCAAAAGCGAATATTAGAAATATCTTTGGGGAGCATTAGTTTAAATTCTTATCCTCTGCATTAAGATAGACGATATAATCATTCTTTATTTTTCTAAATGGCGTTTGATTCTCAATTCCTTGAGCAAGAGTAGCATTTAAAGCTTGCTGATAAACTTTTGCTGTGGCTAGGAATCCTTCCTTTTCTTTGCCTGTAAGTTTTGAATGGGCGATTCTCAAATGTTTGATAGGATTGACTGCATTGCCATTTTTATAAAGTCCAAAATGCAAATGTGGTCCTGTGCTAAGCCCTGTGCTACCTACCGTGCCGATTTGTTCTCCTTGTTTGACATACACACCTGTGCGGATTTTGCGGTTGATTTTTTGCATATGGGCATAAAGCGTTTTATAGCCATTTTCGTGTTGGATAATCACGGTTTTGCCATAGCCTCCTTTTGTTCCAGCAAAGATTACTTTGCCTTTTCCTGCCGCACGAATAGAAGTATGACGTGGTGCAGCATAATCTGTCCCCAAATGCGGACGTTTGTAACCAAGAATAGGGTGTTTGCGTCCCATAGAAAAATGAGAGGAAATGCGTTTGTAATTTAAGGGAATCGTGAGTAAATATTTACTCATATTATTGCCTTTTAAATCATAGAATTGTCCATCTTCGTGGCGCACAACATATTGATGACGATTGCCAACATTCAAAATAGAAGCCTTAATGTTTGGCGAACCGAAATTTTTGCCCAAACGATATTTGCGCTCATAAATAATCGCAAGTTTGTCATTTTTACGCACTTCACGGCGGAAATCCACACTTCCTTTATAAGCTTGAACAAAATCACTTGCTAGGAATTTATCTCCCGTGAGTTTGATAATATCATTATAAAGAGAATTTTCGACACTAAGAGCAATTGTGCGTTCTTCTGTGAAGTAAGTTACGGGAATTGCACGCATACCATAAGAATCACCTTGTCTGAAGATATGCAATTGAGAATTTTCATTAATAGGAATCAAAGCTTGAAGTAAAGTAGAATCTTCATAAAGTGTGTAAAAAGTGCTACCACTGATAATTTCATCGGCTAGTTCTTTGTCTTCCGGGGCTAAATCATAATAAACTTTTAATGGAATATTGTTTTTTGCAAAAAAAGTCAGGAGAGTTTGTCCTTGTTCCCATTGGGATTCTTGGATATTTGCAGCATTGGCATTCAGCAAGCCAAAGGTGCTCAAAATGCAAAAAACTTTCAAAAGGTTTTTAAAAAATACTAATTTAAGAAGTTTGAAGAATCGCATAGTCTAGCCCCTAAATGAATGATTAATGTGGTATGGTATTTTAGAGAAAGGAGATTATAGCACAAAAACCGCAGTTTGAGGCAAAAATATAAAAAAATTATAAAAATTTTTGAAATTTCATTAAAAAATAAAATTCTGCTATACTTTTAAAAATAATACAAAATGTATTTGAAGGCTTTAAAACATTTTGATTTAAAGGAGTGGCGATGAAAGATTGGTTTGTACCGTCAATGGGATTTGGACTCTTTATTTATTTTATGTTGTTTGTAATTTTATATACAATTAAAATCGGCGGTCCTGATGTCCCATTGTATGGCGATAGCCAACAAATCGCCCCACCTAAGGATGCTAATGAGAAATTTTTGCAAGATATTTCAAAAAGTATTAGAAAATCATTTTAGTTTTTTGAAAAATAGCCGATATTATGTGGAAAGATTTTTTACAAAGGAGAGAAAATGATTAGCCATTTGATGAGTAACTCGGCTTTTTCAAGTGCTATTAATCAGACGAATAATAAAAATGCTTCGCAGATTAATAATGCCAAAGAAGAATCCATTAATCAAAAGTCTCAAACAGAAAAAAGTGCAAAAACTTCTTCTAATAGTAGATTAGATGAAATCAAAGCCGCGATAAAAGACGGCACTTATAAATTAGATTTAAGGGGGAGTGCGCAAAAGTTGGCACAAGAATTGCTTAGATAAGAGATAAGTCTATTTTATAGGAGTTATCTCATGTCTTTGCAGTTTCTAAAAGAGGCTTTAGAAGATATTAAAGCACTCATTGCAATTACAGAACAAGATATTGCGGATATTAAAATCGCAAATAATGAGGCTATTTTTGCAAGGATTCCACAAAAAGAGGAATTAACCGCATCTTTTATTCGCAAAAAAGAAGCTTACGCTAAAAGCATTGAAGAGCGTTTGCGCACAGAATACCCTAATGCAACTTTAGAGGATTTAACTTATGAAGATAAGCAGCATTTACTAGGGGAAGGTGCGAGTGAATGCACCGCAGAACTGCACGACCAATTAGAAATCCTAAAGAATCTCAATTATCGTTTCGGTAAAATGTCCTTAGCTGTTTCGGAGTTTTATAGCTCTTTGTTAAGCAAGATTGTTCCTGTGGAGGAGCACGGCTATAAAAAACAATCTTTGGGCAATGCGTCCTTTTTGCATACTGAAGTGTAGGGGGACATTATGGGTGGAATACTTTCTTCATTAAATACTCCCTATACAGGTTTAACCGGACATCAAGTAATGGTGGATACGGTAAGTAACAACATTGCCAATGCGAATAATGAATTTTATTCAAGACAAGTCGTAAGAAGTGCAGCAGAAACCCCACTTTGGAAGCAAAATTATGCTTTGGGGCAAGGGCTTGCTACGATGACAATAGAGCGCATACACGATGAATATACTTTTATGCGTTACAAAAAAGCAACCGCAGAAAAAACCTATTATGACACGAGTTTTGCAGGGCTTAGGGAAGCCTCCTCTTATTATCCTGAAATAGATGGGGTAGGGATTTATAATGATTTGCAAAATTACTTCAATGCTTGGAAAGATTTATCTATAAAAGCGGGCGACCCAGCGCAAAAAATTGCATTAGCAGAGGAAGCCAATACACTTTGCAGAAATATCCAAGAAACACGGAATTCATTAGTTTATTTACAACAACGATTAAATGATGAGTTGAAAGTCGCAGTAGAAGAAGTAAATCGCTTAGGAGAGCAAATCGCAATCCTTAATAAGCAAATTAATGAATATGAAAATCAAGACTTGCATAGAAAGGCAAATGATTTGCGTGATTTGCGCGACCAATATGAGTTTGAAATTAATAATTTGATTGGTTGTGATGTTTTCAAGCAAGAAGTCAAAGGAAGTGCGTGTGTCAATAAAAATATTGCAGATTTTGATGAAGATTATACGCTAACAATTGGTGGGAGGTCTATTGTGGATGGCGAATCTTTCCACCCTTTAACTTTAGATAATTCCAAAAATGAAAGTGGAATCTATACGATTAAATATTTGCGTAGAGACCATAAAGAGCATAATTTAACAAATGTATTAAATGAGGGGAAAGTTGGGGCATTGTTAGACTTGATTCGCACAGAAGATGTGCTAACTTGTAATGGAACTTTGGGGAAATTACAAGTCTATATCAATGATTTGGATACTTTTGCAAATGGAATCATTGAGGCGACAAATAATATTTATGCGCAATGCGCACAATTAGGCGCGCGTAGCGACCAACTCTACATCAATACCCAAGATGCGCTAACAACGAGTGGTTATAATATTCGTCAAGGAAGCTTCAAGGTGGTGATGTATGATAAACAAGGTAACGAATTGGGCGCGCGTGAGGTGAATATAGATAATCTTACGAATATGCAAAGCATTATTGACCAACTCAATGCTAATAATGATGATAATTTAGACGGCAATGCTTTGAATGATTTTGATGATAGATTCCAAGCGACTTACAATAATGACACACAGACTTTTGCTATAACCTCTAAGAATCCGTCAGAAGAAATCTATATTTCAATCCAAGACAATGGGACAAATTTCGCTGGGGCATTTGGTGTCAATCGCTTTTTTGACGGCAATGACGCGAGAAATATAGAGCTAGCAAGAGCTTATCGTGATGACCCAACTTTGATTCGTGCTTATCGTGAGGCAGTAGATGGTAACTTTGAAGTTGCAAATATGATGCAGCAATTGCAATATGATAAGATTACCTTTACAGATGTTTATGATAGAGAGGAGAGGGAAGAAACAATTAGTGGATACTTTCGCTATATTGCGAGCAGAGTTGCCTCTCAAACCGAAGGAACACAAATCACACAAGAGACTAAAGAAGCTGTATATAATTCAGTCAAAAAAGAATATAAAACAATTTCAGAAGTTTCCGTAGATGATGAATTGGTAAATTTGATTAAGTTTCAAACAGGTTATAGTGCCAATGCGAAGTTAATTTCTGCAATTGATGAGATGATAACCACGCTTTTAGGGATTAAGCAATAATTTCTAGCAGGAAATTGCTTTGAATTCTCCAAAACTCCCCCTTTTTGACACTTCTTTGGAAGTTAGTTGGAATCCTTGGCACGGGTGTTTGCGTGTCAGTGAGGGTTGCAAGAATTGTTATGTTTATACGATAGATTCTCTTATCCAAAAAGACACACGCGAGATTTATAAAACACGTAATTTTTATTTACCAATTATCAAAAACCGCAAGGGAAGTTATAAGATTCCAAGTCATTCTAAAGTGTGGCTCTGTTTTAGCAGTGATTTCTTGTTAGAGAGTGCGGATAAATGGAGAGGGGAAGTGTGGGAAATGATTGCCAAGAGAAAAGATTGCACTTTTATATTTTTTACCAAACGTATTGCACGATTCTTGGATTGTATTCCTAAAGATTGGGGGGAGGGATATTCTAATGTGATTGTGGGTTGTAGCGTAGAGAATCAAGCACAAGCTAATGCACGCTTGGGAATCTTTTTGTCCTCGCCAATTCAAACGCGTTGGATTATCTGTGCCCCGCTTTTAGAAAATATCAATTTAATGCCTTTTTTGGATTCTAGCAAGATTGCAGAAATCAGTGTAGGGGGAGAATCGGGACTTCATACTAGAGTGTGTGATTTTGCGTGGGTGCTTTCTTTGCAATCTCAAGCGAAACTCGCGGGAATCAAATTTCATTTCCACCAAACAGGCACTTTGTTTTTAAAAGATTCTAAACTTTATAGGATTGCAAAAAATCTCCAAAGAGCTTATGCGCAAAAAGCAAATATTGATTGGAATCCATAAGTTGTGGAATCTTATGCGTATGCAACGACTATTCTAGGGGAACACAATTGAGCTTATAGCCTAAGCGGGAATGATTGCGGATAAGGTCGTGATAAGTTTTGCGGCGAATACTATTGACGTGCATACGTAAAGAATCCATTGTCATAGGCTGATTTTTCCAGATTTTTTTATGGAATTCTTCATAGGTTACAGGATAACTATCTGCATTAATCAGCAAATCCAAAATTTGATATTCTCTATCGGTGAGCTCAAAAACTGCAAAACCTTTTAAAATAGACTTGTCTCGCCTGCGATAAAAGATTCCTTGTCCAAGGTCTACAGTTTGTTCTTTGTGAAGCTGCTTATTGATTCCTAATAAAAGCACGAAGAGTTCTTCTAAATCTACTGCTTTTTTAATGAGCGAGCAAGCATTGAGTTTAATCATTTCATTGATTTTTTCTTCATCACTATAAGCCGTCATAAAGATTACAGGAATATTGGGATTCGTCTTGCGCATTGTTTTAACCATTGCGATTCCATCTATCTTGCCTTCTAAATTCACATCGGTAATCACAATGTCAATCACATTATTTTTGAAATGTTTCAAGCCACCTTCACCTTTTTTGGCAGTTAGAATCTTGCGACATCGTCTCTCCAGTGGAATCCTAAGTAAATCTAATGCGACAGGATCATCTTCCACAATCAGAATTGTTAAATTGCCGAGAGGTTCAAGCAGTGCAGGAAGCATTCTTATCCTTAAATTAAACTAAAACATAATTTAGGGATAATTTTACAAAATTAAAATTAAAAATAAATTAAAAGCTGGCACAAGGGCAATTTTCGCTACCGAATGTTTTCATAAATTCACAATACAGACAGCTTACGCTTCGTTTTGTGCAGATAACCGGAATATCTTTTTTCTTCGCTTGGGTGCGAAATTTTTTCATTGTATTGTGATTCAGAAAATTTGTAAGCATTACCAAGCAACCAATGTTTTGTGGCAAATCTTTATGATTGACGCTTTCCCTTCTAGCGTCCCAATGTGTGATAGATTGACAACCTAGATTTTTCAAAACAGCTTTAATGGGCGTAATCTCATCGCCTCCAATCACTAAAACAGACATTAAACTCCTTTAAAGATATTTAAGATTTTATTTACAAAATAATAATCAATATCAACTTAATATAAAATAAAAATGATTCTTATTTTATATTTGATTTATTCTATAATACTTTGCTATAATTAATTTATTAGATTGCACACAATACACATAAATTAAGGATTTCTAAATGAAAAAATATACAGAACCCCTCAAGGCTATTTTGGACAGATTGCATTTGGCAATTAAAAAAAACAATCTCAAAAACTCCAAACAACGCGAATTTATACTTAGAGCACTCTATGAAGATGGCGGACATTTGAGTCCTGAAGATATTTTTGCAATCATTCGCAAAACCTGTACCAATGCAAGCATATCCTCCATTTATCGTATTCTCTCATTTCTTGAGAAAGAGGGGTTTATCAGTTCAATTGAGGTAGATAAAAGTGGAAAACGTTATGAAATCGCAAGTGGTTTGCATCACGACCATATTATTTGTGTGGAGTGTGGGAAAATTGAAGAGTTTTGCAATAATGAGATTGAAAAGCTGCAAGTAGAGGTTACAAATTCTTATAATGCGAAGCCTGTGGGGCACGATATGTTGCTTTATGTTGTGTGTGAAAAATGTTTAAAAAAGGCTGAAAAATAATTTTATTTTTTCTTTAGTGTAATAAAGGAATAGGATTGGAATCCAATAAGGCTTTAGCATAGCATAGAATCTCTGGGCGATATTCAAAGTGCATTGTGTCATAATGCCACCAACGTCCGCCCCAAATAAAATTTTCACTTTCAAAAGCTTCAACAATTTCCAATGGGATTGTAGCAACGGATTGAGGAGCACTCAAAACTTGGTTTTGCAAATCCCATAACCAATAACGCGAATTGGCTACATTAATGTCTATTGCGATTCCGAAGCTGTGCGCACTTAGGTTTTTAGAATTGGCAATTTTGCGCCATTTAAATGTTCCGCCAATATTTTGTAGATAAACTTTAAAATTAGGATTGGATTCTATGAGTTTTGCTAAACGATTGCGGACGCGTTTTAATGCCTCGTAAGCACCATTTTGAGTATTGAATAATATTTCTGT
This sequence comes from uncultured Helicobacter sp., assembly GCA_964464895.1. Lineage (GTDB taxonomy): Bacteria > Campylobacterota > Campylobacteria > Campylobacterales > Helicobacteraceae > Helicobacter_D. The sequence goes on from CAYXGY010000001.1 coordinate 80,860, forward strand.
CCCATCTAACCAAATAAGAGGCTTTAGGTATTGCTTCACTTCTATTTCATTTGCACCATACAGATGAGCAAAAAGCGAAATATCACGAATCCTAGAGCTGTCTTCATAGGGTTTTTTGGCGAAATTGCCTATTGGGTAGGGAAATATGAAAGAATCTACTAATTTTGGATTTTGCAAAGATTCTTTATAGGCAAGTGGGTTTGTAGAGTCTAGCGCAAGATTCCAAATCAAAGATTGATTGGAGCGGAATCTTAAAATGTTTTGAGACTCACATTCTAGTGTGGGATAAGATTCTAATAAGCAATGTGTGGCAATTTGAGAATTTAATTCTGAAGTTTTAGGGCAGGTTTGGTCTGCTCCAAGTAGGATTTTTGTGGCTAAAAGTGCGCCAATAATCAGGACTTTAGAGGACAAACTTTATCCTTGAATCGTGATAAAACTTCGCAAATATTGCATCACGTTCTTCTTGATTATCTACAACCACTTCTATATTAATGCTATGATATTTGCCTCCTTTGCTTTCTTTGGCTGGAGTATAGATAAATTCCTTGTTGAGAATTTCAAGCGTGGCTAAATGCAATTCCTCTTTGCTATTGCCAATAATACGATAATGCCAAGTGCAAGGATAGGGAATCTTTTGTTCTTTCATTGTTCGCCTCTTAAGGTGTCAAAGACTTTCTGCGCCCACATTGGTATTTTGGTGATTTTTTGCGACTTGGAATTGATACAGACAAGCGTCATTGTAGCAGAAAAAACTTTTTTAGGAGTTTTGGAATTTGCAAGATAAATCGTTTGCAAGAGGCTTAAAGAAGCGGATTTTTGCTCCAAAACCTGCGTTTGCACTTCTAATAAATCGCCAAGTTTGGCTGGATAGTGGAATTGGATTTGCATTTCTTTGACAACAAATCCAATATCATTTTGTAAGGGCATTATTCCTGATTGAAAGAATGCTTCACTACGTGCGCGTTCGCAATATTTTAGATAGTTTGTGTGATATACGATTCCACCACAATCCGTGTCTTCATAATAGATTCTAATTTGCATTATAGTGTCCTCTTAATTGTAATCTTTATTATAAATTGATTTTTGCAAAACCACTTTAGCAAGGTTATCATAAAAATCCAAAGAATTGGCATAAAATGACACAAAGAAATCCTAAGAATAAAAAGGGGACGAAGGGAATCTCTAGTCTTTGTGGATTGGATTTGGGATAATGCTTAAAGATTAAGAGTGTAAAAAGTGCTAAACTAGAAGCGCAAAATATTGCCAAGATTCCACAAAAGCCACCGAGTGCTGCACCGAGTGTGCCAAAAACGATAATATCGCCTTCACCTAGCACTTCTTTGTGTGTGAGACTTCCTAAAGAGAGTCGCAAAAAACTTGCCAATCCCATAAAGCAGGTAGAGAATAAGAGCGATTCTGCCCAAGCAACGTCTAGTAAGCTAGCGGGCAATATCATCACGCCATAACTTATTCCTAATGCTAAATTAAAAAAGTTTAAAACATCTGGAATTTCTAAAAAATTCCAATCAATAACACTTAATACATAAAAGCACAAAAGAAGCCAAAACAGAATGATTCCCCAAGCCCCAAGCCAACAATAACAAAAGATAGCTAAGATTCCTCCTAAAATCTCACTCAATAGATAATAGAGTGGAATTTTGGTGCGACAATAGGAGCATTTGCCGTGATAAAGCAAAAAAGAAAGCAGAGGAATTTTCTCACGCCATTTGAGTTTGGTTTGGCAATGCGGACAAAAGGAATCAGGAGAAATAATACTAATGGAACGTGGGATACGATAGATTAAAACATTGGCAAAAGAACCAAAAGAGAGTCCAAAACAAAAGATAAAAAGCCACTCTAACCATTCCATAAGATTCCTCTTTTTGCTACAATTTTATCTAAATTTTTAATAGAGTTTTTGTTAATTTGAGAATTTATTATTTTGAGCAGAAATAAGGACGAGAAATGCAACGCAGTTTTGCTGTTTTTGGTGGCTCATTTGACCCTCCACATTGGGGGCATTTGCGCATTATAGAATCTGCATTGACACAACTTGAGATTGATAAACTTTTTGTCGTGCCAAATTTTTTAAACCCTTTTAAAAGCGATTTTTGTTTCTCTCCAAATCTTCGCCTAGAATGGCTTAGGATTCTATGTCAAGACTTCTCTAATGCAGTGGAGGTGCTAGACTATGAAGTGCGCCAAAATGCACCCACACCGACTTATCAAACCTTGCAATTTATGCAACAATCTTACTCTATCAAACTAAAGGATAAAGTTTATTTACTACTTGGTGCAGACAATGTAGAATCTTTGCATCGGTGGCAAAATTTTGATTGGCTTAAAAAAAATGTAGAATTTGTTATAATTCCACGTAAGGGCTTTGGGATTCCACAAGGGTTTCAGATTCTACCATTTTGTGAGCTAGACATAAGTTCTATGCAGATTCGTCATCAGTTAGCTAGCGGGGATTATGCAAACCTATCTTCTCTAGTTCCACAGCCTATTTTAGAGAGAATATTAAAGGAAACACATTGCAAGAAAACAGACAAGAAGTCCTCAACGCAATTCGTCAAATCATAGAAGAAAAAAAGGGCGAGAATATTGAGGTTTTTAATCTCAAGAAAACAGATTATTTCGTAGATTTTGTCGTGATTGCCACAGCACTTGTGGATAGACACGCAATGGCACTTTTGGAGGAGCTAAAAAAACAGCTCAAGCTTAAAGGAGAGAAGTTTTTTCATATTGATGAAGAGAATCCGGATTGGATTGTGATAGATTTGGGTGATATTATTATTCATCTTTTTACAGAAAATCAACGCAAGAAATTCAATTTAGAAGAGTTTTTACAAAAACTACTCCAAGACAAAGAAAGAAAAGACAAAAATGTATAAAGAATTAACCCAAGAAGAACAATATGTGATTCTACATAAAGGCACTGAAGCACCCTTTAGCGGAGAATTTGAAAACTTCTTTGAAACAGGAATCTACCATTGCAAACAATGCAATCAAGCATTATATGACTCTCAAAGCAAATTCCATAGCGGTTGTGGTTGGGCTAGTTTTGACGATTGTTTGCAAGGGGCGGTGAAAGAGCAATTAGACGCAGATGGTAAGAGAGTAGAAATCATTTGTGCAAAATGTGGTGGGCATTTGGGGCATATATTTTTGGGTGAGGGATTCACGCAGAAAAATACGCGTCATTGTGTCAATTCTATTTCATTGACTTTTACGAAAAGTTAATTTGGATTGTGTTATAAATGGAATAAAATTTGCTTGATAGTTTCAAACAAAGACTAAGATTTGGATAAAGGATAAGGGAATGCGAATCGGAACTAGCTCAAGATATATCAATATGCAATATCAGCAAAATAGGGCACAAACAGGCTTGGAAACTACTTTGGCTCAAATGAGTGGGCAAAAAATCCAATTTGGCTATCAAGGAACTTCTATTTTCAATAAAACTTTAGCATTAGATTATAATCTCGCGACTTTAAATCAAAGCCACGCACTCGCAACCAATGCTTTAACCTATACCAAGCATACCGATACTGCATTGAGTGATTTAACCAAAAATATGGACAAATTCAAAACCAAATTGATTCAAGGTGCAAATGCAGGGCATAGTGAGACTTCGCGCATTGCAATCGCAAAGGATTTGAAATCTATTCGCGACCACTTTTTGACGCTTGCAAATAGTTCTGTGGGCGGTGAGTATATCTTCGGAGGCACAGCAACAACACGAATACCTTTTAATGCAGATGGAAGTTATAATGGTAATAATGCGACCCTTAACGCCTTGCTTGGCTCTAATAATTCTGTTACTTATAACATTACAGGGGCAGAATTATTCTTTGGTTCAGACAATGATAAAAATCGTATGATTTCTACTAATGTGCCAAAATTCAACCAAAGTTATCTTAATCCAACAATTATGTATCCTACTCACCCAACAGGCGTAAGTGAAGAAGTATATATTACAGCGGGCGATACTCTGAGGGATTTAGTCGGAGACAATGATGCGGATACTAGCAATAACCCTCCAGAAGTGTTTTATATTACAGGACGCAAAGCAGATGGCACAGCGTTTAAATCCAAATTTTCTATGGATATTTCCTATACAGATAAGAATCAAGCTGCCACAGTGCAAGACTTATTAGACAAAATCGGACGTGAGTTTGGCAACACAGAGGTGAGTCAAGCAGTAGAAGTCACAGTTAATAAATGGGGAGAAATTGAAATCAAAGATTTAACCGGTGGTCGTTCCAATATTGAATTTTATATGATTTCTAGTAGTTATCAAGACCCAAATAATCCTGATGGTGTGGGCACAAATGATATTGATACCTTATTAAATAGTGGTGTAAAAGTTAATACTTATGTGCAAAGTCCTTTTCTTGGCACTTTTTCTAGTGAGAGTATTACTTCAATAGAGGATTACAACGACCATCGTATCCATACGATTCCAACGACTTTTAGAACACATACCAATGAAATTGCCAAAACAAACACTCTATTGAGTGATATTTTCCCAGATGATGTTACCTCTCTTACTCTAAGTGGGACAGAGGGAAACACTGCATTAGACCAAGCAGGGGTGGCAGTAGCTCCTACAAACTTCGCCATTACGCCCACAACCACCGTGCAAGACTTAATGGACGAGATGAAGCGAGTGTATGGTGCAAATGGCGATGTAGATGTGCAATTTTCTGAAGGCAAAATTATAATAGTGGATAATAATGTTTCCAAAAAGAATCCACCAGATAGAGACGAAAAAGAATTGCCTTATATCGGGGAAAGCTCCCTTAGTGTTACTTTAACCACCAATGACGCAGGGGGGAATCCTATTAACGGATTCCGTAATGATTATAGTGTGGAATATGACCGCGTAGGATTTTCGCGCAATGGTGGAACACTTAGTTCTAATGTCTCTCAAATTGTACGTGCTACAAATGAGTATGCCACAATGGATACAAAACTTTCTGAAGTTGCTGGAGTAGGGCTTGATGGACACACTTATAATTTTGAAGTAAAAGATGTCAATGGAGTTCCCATTAGTGGTAGGATAGAATTTAGAGACGCGGGTAGTGTGCTCGTGATAGAGAGCCCAGCGCAAATGAATGGGACAAACATTGCAGGAATTGAGATTCCTATTTTGCAAGCTAATGGAAATCCACCACAAGTAGCCGGAGATGCAACCCCAGCCGATGATGTAACTTATCAGCAGTTGGCAGATGTAATGGGAATGGTGATGAATCTTAGCAACTCAAATCCGGGTGATTTGGCGAATGTGTTTAATGCGGCAGCAAACTTCAATAATCCAGCTGAAAAGGCTTCCTATGAAACAATGTTAGGGCAAGCTAAGAATAATGTGTGGATTGGGCTTGATGTCAATGGGCAATTACAATTAAAAGACCTCAATCGCATACCTACGCGTATGGAATTTACGCTTTATGATGATGAGAGTAGTAATTTTGAATTAGACCCTCTAACCGGGCGTGTGGATACTACGGAGCGTCCGGCTTTGACTTTTCAAGCCAATAATGCAATTATAGGTGAAGACCCGCATGTGAATTTCTTTCAGCAAGTTGATGCGATTATTAAAGCCGTAGAGGATGGCGTCTATCGACCTGGTTCTGATAACTATGATGATTCTATGCGGAATCCCGGGATTCAAAATGCTATTGAAATCTTTGATCATTTAGCAGACCACGTGAATAAAGTGCATACTAAAAACGGGGCGCAAGGAAATGCGTTTGAATATTCTATTGAGCGCACAGAAACCCTTATTGTGCAAGTAAAAACTTTGCGCTCTGATACGATTGATACAGATTTTGCTGAAAATTATTTGAACTTTGCTACCTTATCTTTGAATTATCAAGCAATGCTTTCAAGTATTGGCAAGATTTCTCAACTCTCTCTTGTAAATTATATTTAAGAGGATTCACTAGATGAGGGAATCTCCCTTTAAGATTCTAACCCCTCACATTGACTAATGCACTGTGTCCTTGCGTGATTCTGCAAGGAAATATGGCAATCTATAATCTTACATAGTTCATTTATCAATGAAACTTTCAAAGAGAAGTTTTGTATTATGGATTGCTACACGTGATAAACCACGCCCACAATGACTTAAGAAAAGAGTAGAATCTCGCGAGCATAAGCGGAGCAGCTAGGCTGCTTATGCACTTAAAAGCTTATGAATATTTTGCATATTGAATATTCCTGTTTTAAAGGTATCTGTTTTTGTGAAGTTTAGCGGGTCAAACATCAAACGATTTAATTTCACCAACTCATCAAATCGTTTAAAGGCGGATTCCATTTTTTCTTTCATTTCTTCCATTTTTTTGAAATTACTCTCTACTGCATTCCAAATTTTAGAAGCTTCTTGACTTACACCATTACTAGCAGTTTGCAGAGAATTTAAGCTAAAAGAGATATTAACTTCAAGTTTAGAAACATTTGCCATAGAGGTGCTGTCAAACAATCCGCTAATTCCATTCCCTAACACTCCAAACAACGCGTTGGCACTATTTTGCGCAGTAATAGAGATTTGCAAATTAGAGATAGAAGCACCTAAGCCTTGATAGGTTTTGTTGCCAATGTGTGTGCTAAGACTTTGAAGAGCATTTAAGATGGAATCATTTTGTGCTTGGTTTTGTAAAGATTCGTCTTTGATTGTCTCACTGACTAAGTCAATATGATGCACTTGCCCACTACTACCATCTTCGCGTAAATAGTCGGCAGTTTTTTGTTTGATTCCAAGTAAATCCCCATTTTCCCCTCGCATCATTTCTTGGCTTTCTTGAGCGTTAAGATAGATGACGCCGATTCCTTTTTCTCCCAATCCTACTAGCCGTCCTTCACCATTTGCATCAGGAGTCCAGATTCTTAATTTATCATAAATTGGGTCGTCTTTGTCAATTTTCCCATCACCATTGGAATCATAAACGCTTAAATCTTTGAATCCATCTCCACTTTGTGTGCCAAAAAGCTCGTTACCATCATTGATTTTCCCATCCCCATTTTTATCAAGTGCTAAGAATCCAGAACCTTTTTTGAGTGTAGAGATTTGGTCGGGAGTGCCATCACTATCCAAATCAAAACGCATTTTTGTATCACTTAGCTCTGTGCCACTACCATCATAATCAATCACGAGTGGGTCAACAATTTTCTTATTGACACCTTGAGGAATGTTTTGTGTAGCGTTTGAGTTATTAATCTGCAAATTTTGCATAAAGCTTTGGGAGACATTAATGTTTAATTCCAAACTTTTTGAGACTCCATCACTCCCTATCATTGTGCCCGAAATGGAAATGGATAAGCTTTGAGAAAAGCCTTGAGAAAGACTAATTCCGCTACCTATGATTTGACTTGCAAAGTTTTTGTTATACAGCAAATCTGATAATGTTAATGTGGTATTTTGTGTAGTATTTGAGCCACTGCTTGGGAATAATTGTTCCCATAGTTTCATCATTTCGTCTTGAATTTCTGAAACTTTACCTAAAGCTTTGTTTAGAATCGTTTTTTGAAAATCCCCTAAGCCGTCAGTATTCAAGCTATTACTTGTAACAATATTATTAGTTTGCCCCTTTGCGTCTTGGTTGATAGTTGATTGTGGAACACTATTTGCTTTAGTGTTTATAAGCTCTTCTTTAACAGCACTCCATTGCGTGGTGGTATATGAGGCTTGCAAAGAAGAGAAACTTAGACTTGTTGCTTGCATTGTTTCTCCTTATATTTTAAATTTCATTCTCTATATCGGTTATTTTTTAAAAAACTAAAATAAATTTTTTGTAAATTTTTGATTTTACGATTCAATTCTTAGATATTTAAGCATTCTAAAATGAATTTTAGAAGTTTATTTTGCGGTGTTTTCTCGTAAAATATAAAAATAAAACTTAAAAATTATTTTTAATTATATAAGCTTATATTAATTAAAGATTAAATACAATTTTGCCATTAAATTTACAAGGAGAATCAAATGTCTTACACACAAGATGTCATTCAAAAAGTCCAAAAACTCTATCCTGACCAAGTAGAGTTTCATCAAGCGGTTAAAGAAGTGCTAGAATCCATTGAACCTGCATTAAAGAAAGACAAAAAATATGAGGCTCATAAAGTTTTGGAAAGAATCGTGATTCCAGAGCGTCAAATTAATTTCCGTGTAACTTGGGAAAATGATAAGGGCGAAATCCAAGTGAATCGTGGTTATCGCATTGAGTTTAGCTCTTTGCTTGGACCTTATAAAGGCGGTTTGAGATTCCACCCAAGCGTAACAGAGGGAATCATTAAGTTTTTAGGATTTGAACAAATTTTCAAAAATTCTTTGACTGGACTTGCAATGGGCGGGGGTAAAGGTGGAAGCGACTTTGACCCTAAGGGTAAGAGTGATAGGGAAGTGATGCGATTCTGTCAAGCGTTTATGAACGAACTTTATCGCCATATTGGAGCGCATACAGATGTTCCTGCAGGAGATATTGGAGTGGGCGGACGCGAGATTGGCTATTTGTTTGGACAATACAAGAAATTAACTAACCGCTATGAAGGTGTTTTGACAGGTAAATCTTTGCTTTGGGGTGGCAGTTTGGTGCGCACAGAAGCGACAGGCTATGGCAATGTGTATTTTGCGCAAGAAATGCTTAAAAATAGCAATGCAGGCGAGTTAGAGGGTAAAGTTTGTCTCGTTTCAGGTAGCGGAAATGTCGCAATCTACACAGTAGAAAAACTCCAACAACTTGGTGCGAAGCCTGTAACTATTAGCGATTCTAGGGGTATGATTTATGATGAAAAAGGAATTGATTTGGCATTGCTCAAAGAAGTTAAAGAGGTAAGACGCGAGAGTTTGGAATCTTATGCTAAAGAGCGCAGTAGTGCCAAATGGACAAGTGTAAAAGATTATCCCAAAGACCATAATCCATTATGGACGATTCCAGCTTTTGCTGCATTCCCAAGTGCGACACAGAATGAAATCAATGCAAAAGACGCACAAAATCTACTTGATAATGGTTGTAAATGTGTTAGTGAGGGAGCAAATATGCCCTCAACGATTGAAGCAGTGCATAAGTTTTTGAATGCAAAAATTTGCTATGGTCCGGGCAAAGCAGCTAATGCAGGTGGTGTCGCTACAAGCGGACTTGAAATGAGTCAAAATGCTTCTATGACAGCTTGGACTTTTGAAGAAGTGGATAAGAAATTGCATAATATTATGAAAAATATTTATGCTAATGCAAGTGAAACTGCAAAGGAATTTGGCGAACCTACGAATCTTGTGCTTGGAGCGAATATTGCAGGCTTTAGAAAAGTCGCTAATGCGATGATTGAACAAGGTTTATAATTCTCATCGTTGGATAGTTTTTGAAGCTCTTAAAAATCTATCTTTTCTTAATCAGTTGGAATCTCGCTTTATGTGCAGAGATTCCACATTTTCCTCCCTATAAAGAAAGCTTAATTTCCCAAGAAGAACTGACTTCGTTTGTGATGAGTGAAAAACTAGATGGAGTGCGCGGAATCTGGAATGGCAAAGCCTTGAAAACGCGTAAAGGCACGATGATTCAAGCACCGAAATTTTGGCTTATAAATTTCCCTCCTTTTAATCTTGATGGTGAATTGTGGTTTGCACATAATAGTTTTGAAAAAGTCTCGAGTGTTGTAAGGGATTCTATTCCCAATGAGGTAGAGTGGCAAAACATCACCTATCAAGTCTTTGATGTACGTGGCGTTTGTGATGAATGCACTTTGCGTGAACGTTTAGAATGGCTTGAAAATTATTTAAAAGACTTTCCCAATCCTTATATTAAAGTCATTCCTCAAATTCCAATAAAAAGCCGCAAGCATTTAGAATCTTATTATCAAAAGATTCTAAATTATGGTGGAGAGGGTGTTATTTTGCGTAAAGATTCTATGTCCGATGTGGGTTATAAACTCAAGCCCTTTATGGATTCAGAATGCGTTGTGCGGGGTTATACTCAAGGCAGGGGCAAAAATTCTAATCGAATGGGTGCAATTTGGTGTGAGGGAGAGGTTTTAGGAGAAAAGAAAAGTTTTAAAATTGGTTCAGGATTTCGCAAAGAAGAACGTATGAATCCCCCTAAAATTGGCACAACCATTACTTATAAATATCAAGGTTATACCAAAAATAACTTGCCTCGATTCCCTGTATTTTTAAGAATCCGAGAGGGAGGAATCTGATTTAAAGATTTGCAAGGGGATTTATGCTAGATTGTATTTTATAGAACTTTCTGCATTTTGGTGTAAAATTTTAATAGAAATTATGTAAAATACGCTTTTTAAATATTCTTAATTATCTTTTAGGAACAATTTTGAGAATCAAAAATTTTTTATTTCAGAGTTTTGCGCAGATATTTTTCCCTATTTTTTTGGTTTTATTTTTTATTGCTTCGATGGTGATTTTTATTCGTATTGCAAGCGTTACTTTTGTAATTAAAATCAGCTTTTTTGAATTATTTTCTCTTTATTTTTATACACTTCCTACAATGATTTTTTTTGTGATTCCACTTAGTTTTTTTGTTGCGTGTGCGCTTGGATTGTCTCGTCTTAGTTTTGATTATGAATTGCCTGTTTTGTTTGCACTTGGAATGAATCCTCAAGTGATTATGAAAATTTTTCTACCTATTGCCTTGTTAGCAAGCTTTAGTTTGTTGGTTTTGTCCCTAGTGCTGACGCCATTGAGCGATATAGCTTATCGGCATTTTTTGGAGGAGCGCAAAAATAGCATTAACATTAATTTGCAAGCGGGTGAGTTTGGACAAAAGTTTGGAGAATGGCTTGTTTATGTGCAAAGGAGCAAAAAAGACGAAAATACTTATGAAAATATTATGCTTTTGTCTCTAGCAAAAGAGGGTAATAAAGACAAAAAAGGATTGATATTTGCCAAAGAAGCAAAAATTTCTAATACAAATGGGGTAATGGAAGTAACATTAGAAAAAGGTAAAATCTACCGCACACCCAATGAAAATATTGAAAGGATTGGTTTTGATAAATTGATATTGAGAAATACGATAGATTCTTTAGAGGAATCCAATTTAGGATTAATAGATTATTGGAAAAGAGCGTTTTATCCTAATTCGAGACAAGAAAAGACTAAGAGAAATCTCAGTATGTATATTTTACTCTCGCTTTTTCCTCTGATTAGTTTATTTTATTATCCATTTTTAGGCATTAAGAATCCCCGCTATCAAAAGAATTATACAATTTTGCAAGCAATGGTGGTTGCAGGTGGATTTTATGCGTTGATGTATTTGTGTGCAAGCTACATTCCTCTGCTTGGTTTGGTAATATTGCCATTAGTTTGGGTATTAGCTGGTTATTGGCTGTATCGGCATTATGTTCGGAGATTTTATTAACTTATCCATTGGTAAGTTTGAATCTAAAAGATGAATTTACAACAAGATTCTGCAAGAGACTCCGTTAAGGTTGCAATGCGCATTGCCTATTATGGCGGAGCTTTTTTTGGATTTCAAAGTCAAAAGAATGTTTTAAGCGTTAGTAGTGCCTTAGAAGCTGCACTGCAAAGTATCGGAATTTTTAGTGAATTTGTAGGAAGTGGGCGTACAGATAAAGGGGTGCATGCCACGGCTCAAGTGATTTCTTTAGAGATTCCATACTATTGGCATAATTTAGAGAATCTAAAACAGCATTTGAACTCCAAACTTTTACCGTGGATTAAGATAAAGCAGATTTGGTTTGTGCCAAAGGATTTTAATGCGCGTTTTTCTGCCAAGAGACGCGGATATTGTTATGTGTTAAGCAAACATTCTTCCCCATTTCTTAACGCCTTTAGCTTTCCCTACACGATTCAAAATGTCTCATTATTCAAAGAGGCTTTGAATCTCTTTGTGGGCACACATAATTTCAAAGCCTTTATGAAAAAGGGAGGTTGCGGGGATTCTTATATAGAAAATATAACAAATAGAAATGCAGAGACACAGAGTGTGCGCACAATTTATAAGACAAAATTACTAGAAAGCAAGGATTTTTGGATTTTATCTTTCTGGGGAAATGGGTTTTTGCGTGCGCAGATTCGTCTAATGGTTGGATTTTTGTTAGAAATCGATAAAGGATATTTGGGTTTAGAAGAACTCAAAGCACAATTAATGGGAGAGGAGATTTATAGAATCCCTATTGCTTCTAATGGATTGTTTTTGACGCGTGTAGATTATTGAAGTTTATTCGGTTTTTAACTTTTTTGGTGTTGGGTATTTATGATAATGGATTTAGAGTTTAAGCTCAAGCTTGAACTTGAGCTTAAATAAACTAGAGTTGTAAATTACAATTCAGGTTTGGGTGTTTTGTCTGTGGCAATAGGTAGTTGCGGATAAACGACTTGTGGTTTTTCCCCGCTCAAGGATTTGAGGAAAGTTGCAATTTGGTTTGCCTCTTTATTGTTGATATTGATTCCAAGTTGAACACTTCCCATTTCTTTGATTGCATCAGTTAAGCTCCAGATTGCACCATTGTGGAAATAAGGAGCAGTCTCTGCAATGTTTCTTAGTGTCGGAGTTTTGACCATACCATTTGCATCACCTTTGAAATCCCCAAGATTTGCAAATTTGTATTTTCCTGCAACTTCAAATCCTTGCATACTACCACCTAGATTGACGCCTGTATGGCAAGCTACACAGCCTTTATCTAGGAAAACTTGTAAGCCTTCTTTCTCTTGTTTAGTGAGTGCTTGTGCATCACCATTTAAAAAGGCATCATAACGTGAAGGAGTGATGAGGGTGCGCTCAAAAGTAGCAATCGCATCAGCAATATTATCAAAGGTTACCCCGCTTCTACCATAGATTTTTTTAAATTCTGTTTGATATTCTGCTAGAGATGAGATTTTTTCAACTGCTAGTTTTGCAGGTGTTGCCATTTCTGGTTCTGCTTCAATAGGACCTTTTGCTTGGTCTGCTAAATCTCCTGCACGTCCGTCCCAAAATTGTGCAGAATTTAAGACAGAGTTATAAACGGTAGGAGAATTTAGATGATGAGGGTTAGCTGTCCATTTGTGCCCTACTGCTGCAGAGATTCCGTCTGTTCCACCTAATCCTAAGTTATGGCAGGTATTACAAGAAATCAAACCACTTTTAGATAAACGAGGTTCAAAATAAAGTTTTTTACCCAATTCTGCTTTTTCTTGTGAAAATGAACTGAACTTAACACCAAATTCCTTAAGCATTGCTTCTACACCAGCTTGGTCTTTTGGTAGAGGAACTAATCCGCTATCTTTTGCTTGGCTTAAAAGATCTTGTGCACTAAGTGTAAGAGTAGAGGCAACTAAGATTGACGATAACGAAACAACAAAACGTTTCATTTGAACTCCTAATAAAAGAAATATGATTGTTTGACAATCAAAAAAATTTTATCTTATACAGACTTTTAAAAATATTAATGCAAAGAATAATTTTTTTTTAACAAATTATAATAATAATTAGATTCATAGATAAAATATTATTTTGTTATCAATTCTATGTAATAGTGGTTTGATGAGAAAATGTAGCGAGATGAATTTAGGGTTATTAATGAATCAAAATAAAAGAGGATAAAAGGAACTTAGGAGATTCCTAAATTCCTAATGAGATTAGTTTAATGTGTAGTTTTCAATCAAATTGAAATTCAAGTAGCGATAGATTTGGGATTCTTTGCCCTCTAGTTTTTTAGGGATTAAGTCCAAGTATTCTTGCTTGGTTGGAATCTTGCCAAGCAATGCGCAGATTGCCGCTAGTTCCGCACTTCCAAGATAGACTTGAGCTCCTTTTCCCATACGATTGTCAAAGTTTCTAGTAGAAGTTGAAAACACAACCGCTTCATCTCGAACACGTGCTTGATTTCCCATACATAAGCTGCATCCCGGAATCTCGATTCTTGCTCCTGCTGCACCAAAGAGTGAATAGTATCCCTCATCTATCAGTTGTTTTGCGTCCATTTTGGTAGGTGGAGTAACCCAAAGTGTTGTAGGGACCATTCCCTCATCTTTTAGAACTTCACCAAGTGCGCGATAGTGCCCAATATTTGTCATACAGCTTCCAACAAACACTTCGTTTATTTTGTGAGGACGATTAGAATTTGCTAGAATCTCACTTAGTGTTGCAACATCATCAGGGTCGTTGGGGCAAGCTAAGATAGGTTCGGTGATTTCATTGAGGTTGATTTCAATCACTGCGGCGTATTCTGCATTGGAATCTGCTTTTAATAAAGTTGGGTTATCAATCCAATCTTGCATTCTTTTTGCTCTACGTTGTAGTGTCTTTGCGTCTTGATAACCCGCTTGAATCATCGCTTGAATTAATGTAATATTGGATTTAAGATATTCTATAATAGGTTCTTTATTAAGAGCAATAGCGCAGGCTGCCGCACTACGTTCTGCACTTGCATCACTTAGTTCGAATGCTTGTTCTACTTTTAAATCTGGCAATCCTTCAATTTCTAAGATTTTTCCGCTAAAGATGTTCTTTTTGCCTTTTTTCTCAACCGTGAGCAAGCCTTTTTTGATTGCATAATAAGGAATCGCATTGACTAAATCCCGCAAAGTAATGCCGGGTTGCAGTTTGCCACTAAAGCGCACAAGTACGGATTCAGGCATATCTAGTGGCATAGAACCTGTAACAGCAGCAAAGGCAACTAATCCACTTCCCGCAGGGAAACTAATGCCAATTGGGAATCTTGTGTGAGAATCTCCTCCTGTCCCTACGGTGTCTGGCAAAACCATACGATTGAGCCAAGAGTGAATCACACCATCGCCCGGACGCAGTGCAACACCTCCGCGACTACTCATAAATTGTGGCAAGCTTGCGTGGAGTTTCACATCTGCAGGTTTGGGATATGCAGCAGTGTGGCAAAAGCTTTGTAATACAAAATCCGCACTAAACCCTAAGGAAGCAAGTTCTTTGACTTCATCACGCGTCATTGCACCTGTGGTATCTTGACTTCCCACAGTGGTAACGAGTGGTTCGCAATAAGTTCCGGGTAAGATTCCCTCTACACCGCACGCGCGTCCTACCATTTTTTGTGCGAGCGTAAAGCCTTTTGCGCTAGATTTTGGGGATTGTGGTTTGGCAAAGATTTCTTCTTTTGGCATTCCCAAGGCTTCTCTTGCTTTAGCAGTCAATCCGCGTCCGATGATGAGGTTGATTCTACCTCCAGCGCGTATTTCATCGGCTAATGTAGTGGGTTTGAAATCAAACTTGGATACTACCGCACCATTTTTACAAATTTCCCCTTTAAAAGGATAAATATCAATCACATCGCCCTCATTTAATTCTGTTACAGGAGCAATAATTGGCAAACAACCACTATCTTCACAGGTGTTAAAGAATATCGGAGCGATTACACCGCCAATGACCAATCCACCTGCTTTTTTGTTGGGAATATAAGGAATCTCGCGCCCCATATGCCATACAAGTGAATTGCAAGCAGACTTTCGTGAGCTACCTGTACCTACGACATCGCCTACATAGACCAATGGGTGTCCTTTTTTCTTGAGTTCTGCGATTCTGCCAAAAGCATTTTGTGTGCGGCTTTTTAACATTGCTTGCGCGTGGAGTGGAATATCACTTCTAGTGAAAGCATCTCCTGCTGGACTTAAGTCATCAGTGTTTGTTTCGCCATCAATCTTGAATACCGTTGCGGTGATTTTTTCTTCTAATGCAGGTTTATTCAAAAACCATTCTGCATTTGCCCAAGATTCTAAGACCTCTTTGGCAAAAGAATTGTTTTGAGAGATTTCTACAATTTCATTAAAGGAATCATAGACGAGTAGAGTATGTTTTAATGCCTCTGCTGCTGCTTTTGCAGAATCTTTGTCGCTAGACTTTAAGGCTTTAATGAGAGGTTGGATATTGTATCCACCAAGCATTGTGCCAAGTAATTGAATCGCGTGTGTTTTGGAGATTCCCTCTACACTTACTTTTCCCTCTGCAATAGAGTCTAAAAACTCTGCTTTGACTTTTGCAGCTTCATCTACCCCCGGGCTGACACGATTAGAGAGCAAATTGATTAACTCCTTTGTGCGCTCGCCTTTTTTGAGTAGCTCAATGATTTCTAAGGTTTGTTCTTTGCTTAATGGAAGCGGCGGAACATTTTGCTTTGCGCGTTCATTGACTAATTTATCGTATTTTTCAAAAAAACTCATTTTATCCCCTTTTGGTAATATTTCGCCTAATGATACAAATTTTCTATTAAAATAATGTAAATTTAGATAAAGATTTTTTAATCTTTTTGAAGTAATTGTGTAAAATCGTAAGTTTTTTAATTTTATTTTTATTGTTTATATTATAAAAAGGCATATAAAATAAATTTAATAAAATATGATAAGCAAATTTTTGACAAACATTGCATACAGAATTATTATCTTTATTTTTAATTTATTTAGAAAGGTAAGGCAATGAAAGTCATTCATTCTATTACAGAGGCGATTGGTAATACACCACTTTTGAAATTGCGTGCATTATCTAATGAGACAAAAGCAAATATTTACGCAAAATGTGAGTTTTTCAATCCTAACGGTTCTGTCAAAGATAGAATCGCATTAGGTATGGTTGAGGAAGCTCTTCAAAGTGGTGCAATTAACCAGAATACAACCATTATTGAACCCACAAGTGGCAATACCGGAATCGGGCTTGCTTGCGTTTGCGCAACGAAAGGGATTAAGTTAATTCTTACGATGCCCGCTTCTATGAGTATTGAGCGCAGAAGGCTAATGGCGGCACTTGGGGCGAAGCTAGAACTCACTCCGCCCGAACTTGGTATGAAGGGTGCCGTTAATCGTGCGATAGAATTGCAACAAGAAATCAAAGATTCTTTCATCTTGCAACAATTTGAAAATCCAGCCAATCCTAAAAGTCATCGCAAAACAACAGCGTTAGAGATTTTGGAGGCATTAGAGGGGAAAGTGGATATTTTTGTTTCTGCTGTGGGCACAGGAGGGACATTAAGCGGTGTAGGTGAAGTATTAAAATCAAAGAATCCCAATGTTAAGATTATTGCGGTTGAGCCCATTAATTCTGCTGTAATCAGTGGTGAAAAGCCGGGACCTCACAAGATTCAAGGAATTGGAGCGGGGTTTATTCCGCAAACGTTAAAAACTGAATTGATTGATGAGATTCTAAAGGTAGATGTTGCTTGGGCGATTGAGGAATCTCGCAAAGTGGCATTGCAAGAGGGAATTTTAGTTGGAATCTCAAGCGGCGCAAATCTATGGGCGGCTAGAGAGATAGCAAAAAAGAATCCCAATAAAAATATCGTAACGATTCTTTGCGACACAGGCGAGCGTTATTTGAGCACGGATTTATACGCCGAGTAGTTGAATATTGCACGCGAAATCCTCGCAATTGCGAGGTGCGCAAAGCATAATGAAATCCTCTGATGGAATCTTATTTTTTCAAAGTGAGTTCATCAATGGCACTGAGAGCATTAAGGCTTCTTGGGTAGCCAATATAAGGGACTAGAGCAGTCGTAGCGGCAATGAGAATCTTTCTATCGTTGCCAATATTGAGATTGCCCTGTATGTGTCCCTTAACTTGTGGTTCTGCCCCACCAAGACTAATGAGGATTGCAAAGGTTAAGAGCTCTCTAAAGTTTATATCTAATCCTTTACGTGTATAATAATCTCCAAAACAATTTGCACTTAAAAATCTGCGGATATGTTTAACATCTGCTCTTGCCGCAGCGTTTCCCTTGTCTATGCTTTCACCAAAATAATATCGTTGAATGGCTAGCCCCTTTTCTTGTCTATTTTCTCTCGTAGTTGTCATTTGAGATTCTAAGGGAAGTTTGATTTTGTTTGCTTTAAAGACTTCGTTGCTTGCAAGGATAAATTCCAAACTCTTACCCATTCCGACATAGGGTGTGGCTTGATAAATGATTTCCTTAATCTCCACAGGGCTCACGTCATTTTTGAGACTTGCTTGTGCGAAGTTTTTAAATTCGTTGATTCCTTGTGTGGCAATGAGGCTTCCCAAGATAAGTTTCAGTCTTGTTTGTAAAGGCAGAATCTCACTCTCTTGATAGACCTCATCAAAGGCGAAATTAGCATAATTTTGCATAAATTCTGGGTCAGTCTTGGCGAGTTCGCTAAGGTTTGGATTGCCAAAAAGTGCTTCAAGATTTTGTTGTGCATTGTTTGTGAGTTGCATAGGGATTCCTTTTGTTTGATTTTGTTGGTTTGCAAAGAGATCTGTTGTGCTACTAAGAGCAATTGCACCCGTGATTTGTAGTGAAGTTTTAAGAAACTTTCTACGTTTGTGATTTTGCATTATCACTCCTTAAATATAGAATCTAAAAATAGGCTTAATATTATAAATCTTGAGAGCTAGTCTCTGTCAAGAGAATATCGTATTTTTATAGCAATCTTGTATATTTGCATTGTTGAATCCTTAAATATTAAGGAATGGTTTTTGCTTGATAAATTGCAAAGGAATTGATTTAAAGAGCAAGGATAGTTTTAAGAACAAGGAGAGAAAATGTCTTATTCTTATTCAAAACAATTTGGCGTACAATCGTATGTAGCAGGCGTCAATTATTCGGATTGGATACAAGAAGCCTTAAACCCAGAAAACAAATCTGCCGAAAATAAACGATTGAGTATTACTTCAAGTCAAGAGGATTATTTCAAAAAGCAACGTTTGATTCAAGAAGCAATTGCCCAGCTGCAAAGCAATGGGAGCGTGAGCGCAAAGATTGCAAAAGAAGTTGATGTAGAATCTTTGAAGAAAAGCTTACAAGATGCACAAAATGGAGAATCCAATGCGCTTAGTATCGGCGAGGGTTCAGAATCTAGCGAGGCAAGAAAACAAAGCCAACTCAATGCCAAAACCCAAAGTGCGGCTTTGAAGTCGGCTATTAATGTGCTAGATAAAGAACAAGTCAAGCCTCAAGATGCGATTCCAAATGTTTTACAGCAAGCAAGTGGCGTTACGGATAAAGATGCAGACGAAGCCAAGAGGGCGAAAGAAGTCATTAGGCAGAGTGTAGAGAATGATTCGCTAATAGATAGAATGGCAAATAAAACGAGTGGAGGGCTTTTTGATAAGCATGTTTTCACGACTTCTTCTAGCGCGCCAAGCAATGTGAGTGAATCGGACAAATTAGCACACAATCCCTTAGCAATGAATGCAAGTTCAGAAGCAAGTTTCTTAGAATCTCTTGCGGTGGAATTTACTGATGAAGTGAGTGGAGTAAATGTGCGTGTGCCCTTAAGTCAAGAAAATGCTGACAAACTAGTAGAGCATTTTGGAAGTCTTGAAGCGGCGAGTGATTATGTCAAAGGATTCTACTATGATGCGGCTTATCAGATGGGTTATCTTAGGAGTGATACCGATGGCGATGGCAAGATTAGCCTAGAGGAGGGCTTGAATCTCAAGAATCTTGTGAGCTTAGTTAATGGGAATTATTCTTCTGTTTCGGAGCAGTTTGGTGGTAATGTGGAAATGCAAAAGAAATTCTTAGAGCAAGTAGGATTCATTGATAATCTAGGGGATTTTATCAATCATTCTATTTCACAAGATAGCAATTTTGATGGCGGTTTAAGCCTGAATGAAATTCTTGGTAGTAGCAATGAAGCGGTTTTTCTTAGAACTATGCAGAGTGCGAATGCAAGTAGCGTGGAGATTCTAGTGATTCAAAGTTTTAAAATAGAATTAAATATGGAATCCCTAAAGGATACTTTATTGAATTTGGGCGCAAAGGCAGAGGATTCCGCACAAATTATTGAAAGCAAGAAACTCAAAGACACTTTGGACGCGAGTTATTTAGAATCATTAGATGAGACGACAAGAGAAAATTGGCTCAAGAGTGAAGTGTTGTTAAAAAATATGCTGGAGAGCGTATGATAGAGTTAGAATCTCTTATGCTAGAGATTCTATGCTTTGGATTGATAGGTTTTGCTGTGTGGCTATATGGGAGAAAATTCCGATAAAATAGGGTTTTTTCTTTGGTTTGTAATTTCTAGCGTTTGCAATTTCTAGTTTGCTCTTGCGTGAGATTCTATAATAGAATCTCGCAATGTTGCAAGCAGTACCGAAACACTATTCTTTAGAAATTGCAATGCTTAGAATCTTATCCCCTTGTTTGATAGAATCCAATACCGCTAGACTTGCTTTATCGTTTGGGAGAATGTGCCCAAATACCGTGTGTTCGCCATCAAGATGAGGTTGGGGTGCAAAGCAAATAAAAAACTGACTTCCGCCTGTGTTGCGTCCTGCGTGTGCCATAGAAATTGTGCCTTTGAAGTGCTTGTGTGGATTGTTTTCTAGCTCACATTTAATACAATAGCCAGGTCCTCCGCGCCCACTTCCTTCAGGGCAACCGCCTTGTGCGACAAATCCTGCAATCACGCGATGAAAATTGAGATTATTATAAAATCCACTTCGGGCGAGACTTGCAAAGTTTGCGACAGTGTTTGGAGCTTCTTGTGGAAAAAGCTTCAATTTCATTGCTCCTTTTTCTGTGGAGATTGTTGCATATTGCATTGTATCAAGCTCTTCTTGTGTAGGATTAAATTCTTTTAACTCCATTTTTAAATCCTTAAGTGGTAAAATTAAAAATTTTATTGTAGTATTTTAAGTATTAAAAGTTGCAAAAAGGGCAAAAATGGCAAAACTGATTTTGATAATATTCTTAGCACTAAGTGCCTATGCAAAATATCCAGAGTGGTTACAAAATAGCGTCAAAGTGGTTGCAGAATTTAAAAAGCCTAACCAGCATATTTCTAGTTTTATTGAGGGTTATGGTCTTGTGATAAATTATAATTTAGTGCTTACAAGTGCTAAAGTTGTCTTTGATAGAGAAAAAGCGGAGGATATTATACTTTATCATACGGAGGTTTTGGGGCAGCCTATTGCTTGTCTAAGCCACGCTAAGATTTTGGCATTAGATGATAATTTAGATTTGGCAGTGCTTGAAGTGGAGCGATTTACAGATATTTATTGCAATGTTTTACCCACGCCAAATTTTCGAGAATTGGGCTTCAAAAAAAGTTATTTTAATCTTTTGTATGAACCTTTCAGAATTCCTTTAAGAGAAGATTTAAGTATTTCTTATTTTAGCGAGCAAGATTGGTCAGAATTTTTACGCAGTAGAATCACGCTGAAAGACTTTTTGGCACTTTCTCAAGAGACAAAAGAAGCAATACTCGGAATGCCTTTGTTTATAGAAGATGAGTTTTTAGGATTGAAAGTCAAAGAATTTCCCAATGCGCAAAGCGAGAGTTTAAAAATCGGAATCCTCACACACCAAGAGATTTTGGAGTTTTTATGTAGGCTACAACATAAAACTTTAGTTTTTAGGGGCAAAGAGGACATCAAAGGGTTTTGTGCGCAACATTAATTTATGGAGAAATGAATCTATAAAGAGTATTCAAAGATTGCTTCATAGAGAATCCCTAATGCAAGCACAAAGAGGCAAAGCCCAGAGAATTTAGAGAGCTTATTAATATGATTAGAAAGAAAAATCCGAAACATACTGCCCCCTAGTGCGTAAGTTGTCAGTGAGATAAATTCTAAAATCACCATAATGCTTATAAGGATAAAAAGATTGGATTTTGCCAAAAAGGGCGGGAGAAGTGCGAGAAAAAATATATAGGCTTTAGGGTTAGAAATAGAGACAATAAACCCTTGAATCATAAGCGAGATTCCATCTTTTTTCTTGCAATGTTGTTCTTTTAATGTTACTCTTTGAGTAGAGAATTGCCACGCAAGATAAATCAAAAACAAGGCACTTATCACCTGAAAGATTCTAAAGGCAAGTGAGTAGGACAAAATGAAATTTGCTCCATAACCACAAAGCACGGCTACGAGTATGAATCCACAAAGTGAGCCAAACATCATCAATAAGGTTTTTTTGAATCCAATGCTAAGTCCAAGTGAAAGTGCAAGATTCATAGTAACACCGGGCAGAAAGGACACGGAGGCAAAAGTTGTGATAAACAAAAGATAATCCATTAGCTACATTTTATAATTTTTATGATTAGGAATCGTTGAAGCTATCCCCCCTAAAAATTTTAATTAATGCGCTTGATAAACCTTTGAGACAATTTTCCATTCTCCATTGCTTTTGAAGAGTTGGTGCAAATCTGTGAAGTTTAATCCGTGCCAATTTTCCATTATCACACGCACGCTTGCGATACTCTCATCAACATAAAGCACATCAATATGTGTTTTGCAGTCTTTTGCTTCCCCAATGTTTTCAAGTCCTTTGTAGAGATTATCTATACTTCCACTCACAATACTGCCGTCTTTGTCTGTACCGTGCATTAGAGCATTTTGAGTAAAGGCGCGTTTGGCTATTTCACTTTTGCCTTTGTTTGCACCCTCTAGGTAAAAATTTATCACCTTGATAATAGCTTCATATTCATTGACTTTTGTCATTTTCTCTTCCTTTATTTTATGATAATTTGCGAAGCAATACGTTGTGCTACCAAGAGCCAACACACCTACAATTTGCGCAGAAGTTTTTAGAAACTTTCTACGTTGGTAGTTTTGCATTCTAGCTCCTTAGTGTCCCAAATACTTTTTGTAAATGTGCCTTATAATCTGCAGTGTATTGTTTAACTTGAGGATTCTTGACGACATCATAACAAGTAAAACTTGGCAATGCAGACATTCCTATAAATTCATGTGCTTTGTGCAAATGTAAATTGACTCCATCTATGCCGATTCCTCCAAAAAACTCGTTTTTGTCATTAAATGCGTCTAATGGAGCATTCCAAGTGGTGCTTAAGAGGTATTTTTTGTTCTTTAGCAATCCACCTGTACCATAGTTTTTGTTAGGATTATCCCTGTGTCGCCCATCACCTGTGATGAATTGAGATGCTCCAGCCATAAAGACTTTATCAATATATTCTTTAACAATCCAAGGTTCGCCCATCCACCAGCCCGGAAACTGCCATACAAGGCAATCAGATTGGAGAATCTTTGAAATTTCTTGCGTTGCGTCATAACCTTTGTCAATTTGTGTTTCTAGGACATTAAAGCCTAAAGATTCTAAAGTCTCTTTTGCTGTGGCTATTAAAGTAGCACTTAGCTTGCCTTCAGAATTATAGAATGGCTTGCTACCATTGAGTAATAAAATTGTTTGCATTTTTGCTCCTATTGCATTGATTAAACTCTTGTACAAAAGTTCGCAAGAATTATAAGTTAAACTTTTTAAAAGTGCAATACGGAAATTTTAGTGCGATACATACTTAAAAGAGAGTATAATAAAATTTTTGAAATAACCCTTTAAGGAGATATTGATGTCAAACACTTGTCCTACACAAATTTCATACAATGTATGCTTTGAGGATTCGCCCTTTGCCTATACGCTCTCACTAATAGCTGGGAAGTATAAAATGAGTATTTTGTATTGTCTCTTTCGCTTTGAAGTGGTGCGTTATAATGAGCTCAAACGTTACTTATCTAGAATCTCTTTTAAGACACTGACGAATGCCTTAAAAGAACTTGAAAGTGATAAGCTAATAGAACGCAAAGAATACCCCCAAATCCCACCAAAAGTAGAATATCGTCTTTCTCAAAAGGGGAAATCTTTGATTCCGGTTTTAGATTCTATGTGCAAATGGGGAAAGGAAAACAAAGAATAACTCATAGAGTAAAAAGCAAAAATTAACTTGCTTAAAAGTATAATAATATTTTTAATTTTAGAGGTTGATAATGTCCAAATTTGAAACAAAATATATCTTTGTAACCGGTGGCGTTTTAAGTTCATTAGGCAAAGGAATCACTTCATCATCTATTGCAACTTTGTTAAAAAATTCTAGCTTTGAAGTGGGAATCTTAAAGATTGACCCTTATATCAATGTAGATCCGGGCACGATGAGCCCCTTAGAACACGGCGAAGTGTTTGTAACACACGATGGAGCAGAGACGGATTTAGACATCGGACATTATGAACGTTTCTTGAATATGAATTTTTCTTCTAAAAATAACTTCACCACAGGACAGGTTTATCTAAGCGTGATTGATAGGGAACGCAAAGGTGGCTATTTAGGGAAAACGATTCAAGTGATTCCCCATATTGTAGATGAGATTAAACATAGGATTTCTCTTGCAGGAGAAGGAAAGGAAATCCTAGTCGTCGAGCTTGGAGGGACGGTTGGAGATATTGAGGGTTTGCCTTTTTTAGAAGCGATGCGCGAAATGAAGCACGAATATGGAATTGAACGTGTGATTAGCTTGCATGTAACTTTAATCCCATTGATTCGTGCCGCAGGCGAGCTCAAGACAAAGCCAACACAACATAGCGTACAGGAATTACGGCGAATCGGAATCACGCCACAAATCATTATTGCACGCACTGAGAAAGAGATTCCAAAAGAGCTCAAAAACAAGCTTTCTATGAGTTGTGATGTGGATTATGATTGCGTGATTATGGCGCAAGATGCCAAAAGCATTTATCAAATGCCATTGAATTTTTTGAAAGAGGGCGTATTAGTTCCGATTGCTAGATTTTTAAAATTGCCTGAATTTAAGCCAGATATGAAAGAATGGGATTTGCTAGTTAAGCAGATTTTAGCACCACAAGAGGAAGTAGCGATTGCATTTGTGGGCAAATATTTGACATTAAAAGAATCTTACAAATCTTTGATAGAGGCATTGATTCACGCCGGCGCAAATTTAGATACGAAAGTCAATATCCAATGGATTGATAGCGAAGAGTTAGAAAAAAACGAAGAATCCTTGAAAAGCCTAAAATATGTCAATGGAATCCTAGTTCCCGGAGGCTTTGGTGAGCGTGGAATCGTGGGTAAAATGAAAGCAATTGAGTTTGCAAGAGAAAACAAGATTCCATTTCTAGGAATTTGCTTAGGCTTACAATTGGCAATCTTGGAATTTTGTCGCAATGTGCTTGGGATTGAAGATGCGGATTCTATGGAATTTAACCCAGAAACGAAAAATCCTGCAATTTATTTGATTGAGAATTTCATTGACCAGAGTGGCAAAAAGCAAATCCGCACGCACACTTCGCCTATGGGTGGCACAATGCGACTAGGAGAATATGAGTGTTGCACAAAAGAGGGCAGTAAGTTGCGAGCTGCCTATAGAGGACAAGAAATCATTAAAGAGCGGCATCGTCATCGTTACGAAGCAAATCCAAAGTATCGCTCCAAGCTAGAATCGCAAGGTATGATAGTCAGTGGTGAGAGTAATGGGCTCATTGAGGCGATTGAATTAAAAGAGCACCCGTGGTTTGTCGCGGTGCAGTTTCACCCGGAATTTACTTCGCGCCTGCAAGCACCCAATTTGGTAATTTTAGAATTTATCAAGCAATCTTTGGCTTATAGTAAAAATTGCACGCTTAAAGATTCTCTTTGATTCCACATTTGGATTTGCTTGATATTCAAGCAATAGAGGCAAAGCTTGCACAACGTTTTGCGAAAGATACAATTGTGAGCCTAAAGGACTTGCCACTGCCTAAATGCCTTGAGAATCTACCTAAAATTGCCGAAAGAATCGCAGAGGCAATCGGGCAAAACAAAAGAATCGTGATTGTGGGAGATTATGATGTAGATGGGGTAGTTTCTTGTGCGATTCTCTATGAATTTTTTAAGAAGCTTCATTATCCGATAAAAGTTGAGATTCCTAATCGTTTTTTAGATGGTTATGGCTTATCTGCCTCTGTTATTTCACGTTTGGATTGCGAGATGATTATTACTGTGGATAATGGAATCAATGCACTAGAGGCAGCGGAAATTTGCAGAGAAAGGGGTATTGAACTCATCATCACAGACCATCATACGCCCCAAGAGGAATTGCCTAAAGCATTGATTTGTAATCCGAAGTTATCTAGCGAGTTTCCAGAGCCAGAAATCTGCGGGGCTTGTGTGGCTTGGTATCTCTGTGCCGCATTAAAAAATGAAATGCAATCTAATGTGTCAATGGTAGAGTTTTTAGATTTGCTTGCCCTTGCAATTGTAAGTGATGTGATGCCATTGCGTGGAATCAATCGCGTGCTACTTAAAAAAGGCTTAGAAGTTTTGCGTCAAAGCAAAAGAATCGCGCTGCTTAGACTTAAAGAACATTTTTCAAAACATAATTTAGATGCACAACTGATTAGCTATTATATTGCTCCCTTATTAAATTGTGCGGGTAGAATGGAAAATGCACTCTTGGCATATCACTTTTTGATTGCGGATAATTTTGCAGAATCCAAACGGCTTTTTAAGAAATTATTAGACTTGAATGCCAAGCGTAAGACTTTGCAAAATACCATTTACGAGGAAGCAAAGGCAATGTTTTTTGCGCAAGAGGATTATCAGAATTTGCCTTTTGTTTTGGTATTTCATCAAGCTTGGCACGAGGGAATCATTGGGATTATTGCTGCACGATTAAGTGAGGAATTTCTAAAGCCAAGCATTGTTTTGACTTTAAAGGATGGAATCCTAAAGGGAAGTATGCGTTCTGTCAATGTAGATTGTATGCAGGTTTTGGAGGCTAGCAAAGAATATTTAATAACCTTTGGGGGACATATTGGTGCGGCAGGATTGAGCTTGGATTTGGAAAATTTAGAGAACTTCAAGCAACGATTAATGAAGCTTGAATACCAACAAACGATTCTTACACAGGAATCTTATTTTCAAGAGGTGCTTGGGAAATTGCCTTTGGATTTGATTGATGTGCCGTTTTTTAAAAGAATCCAAAGTTTTGAACCTTTCGGACAAGGCAATGCATTGCCTAAATTTTATACAGAAGCATTGATTACAGAAGTGCGTTATTTTGGCGCAGGGCATAGCAGTGTAAAATTGCAAGAAAATCAGAGCAAACAAAGTGCTTTAGCGTTTTTTCAAGATTTACGGGAGAGTGTAGGAAAGAAAATTGGTTGCATTTATTCGTTACAATGGGATAAATACAATCATAATGTGGTTTTGAATCTTGAGCATTATGAGTTTTTATGATTTTTCAAGCAGGTTGTCGTAAAGAAATTTAAAAAATTTTCGTGGCAATCTCTACCTCTTGCTTTTGTCTCTTTTGCCAAAATTTCAAGCCTTTTTATAAAAACTATTAAGCAAAGTAGGGAGCAAGAGGAGTGCGCTAAGTAGCATTAGAAGCATTACGAGTGTCGTTAAGAATCCAAAGTAAATTGTGGGAATGAAGTTACTGCTCATCATCGCACAGAAGCCAACCACAATGATTAAAGTCGTATAATACATTGCGCTTCCGATAGAATCGTGCGATTTTATAATTGCTTCTTGTACGGAGTTGTTTTTGATTTCAACTTTGAAGCGGTGAATATAATGTATCACATCATCTACGCCAATTCCAAGAGAAATTGCGGCGATTGTAACGCCCATAAGGTCTAATGGAATCCCGCTTAAGCCCAAGATTCCAAAAATTGCTCCCAGAGGAATTAGATTTGTTAAAAGTGCAATGATAGCGAGTTTGAGACTTCTAAAAATCCATAAGAAAACAAGAAAAATGATTCCGACTACAAAACTTAAAGTATCCACTTGAGAGGAAATGAGGTTCTGGAGCAAATTATTATACAATACCATTGCGCCATTAACTTGGAGTTGCACTTTTTCATTGCGTAATAAAGCATTTAAATCATTCGTAATTTGAGTAATAAACTCATTGCGTTTGAGGCTTTTGTCTGAATCAAATGTGCGCAAGACGAATCTTAGTTGGTTTTGTTCTAGGTTAGCATAGGGTGTGAAGAGTTGTGCTTTGAGTGAATCTTGAGAATTTTTATAGAGAAAGGCAAGGGTGAAATCATCGGCTTGGATTCCCAAAGTATCTATCAGTTGTACCAAACTATGCAAACTCAAGATAGAGCCGACATAGGGGTTACTTTCTAAGTAAGTATGCACGCGTTTGGCTAATCTTAACTTTTGGCTATCAAACCAATAAATATCTTGCGATTCTAACGCATTAAACTCCGCTTCAAAGTCATCTTCAGAATCTTGGACTTGGGGTTTGTCCAAAAAGGTAATGAGAACCTCTAAAGGTACAGTGCCACCTAAGTCTTTATCAATTTTTAGTAAGCCTTGTTTGATTTCGCTAGAATCTTTAAAGTAATTCACAAAGCTATTTTCAACTCTTAAGTTTTGGATTCCATAGAGGCTAAACACAATGCAAAGGAGTGCAAAAGAGTAAATCACCTTTGACTTTTTGATGCTTAAAGTTGCGCAAAACTCTAAGAAATTTTGCTGCCTTGTAGAAAGTTTGGTAATGTGTTTTGGTTTCTCAAGAAGATCTAGAATGCTAGCAAACAGCACAAAGGTAAAGAGCAAGGCAACACTAACGCCCAGACTCATCACGATACCCAAATGAATAATGGGCAAAATATTAGAATAAATAAGGCTAATGAAGCCGATAATCGTTGTAAAAGCGGCAAAAAAACTTGGCATTTGTTTGGTTAAAAGCGTAGCTAAGAGGAGATTTTTTTGTGAGGCTTTGGGAAATTTGGAATGAAACTCTAAATAGGCTACGATTAAATGCACAACCAGAGAAACATTAATAATCAACAGCAAAGAAACATAATTAGAGGAGACCACCGTGATTTGATAACCTAATGCGGCGAAGATTCCACTACTCACAACAAGAGTAAAAAAACAAATAAATAAGGTTAAGAAGACAAATCTAAAATGTCTGAAAAATACCCAAAGCATAAAGGCTAAAATCACGCTTAGACTTGTTCCATAAGTGATGAGGTCAGATTTGACATAGGCAATCATATCACTAGCGATGAGTGTGATTCCACCGATTTGTAATCCCTCATATTTGTTTTGTAGCTTTTTGAGCTCGGCGATAGTGGTGTCGTTTTGTGCTTGCGCCTTTTCTTTTTCTTTTTCAATGAGCTTTTGAATCTCTTGTTTTTGAGATTCGTCTATTGTCGTGTTTTTTAGCTCTCTTAATCTTTCTAAATTCTCATTTGCAGCAAGATAGATTAAAATTCCGGCGGTTTTAGCATCTTTGGAAATTAAATTTTGCGCATAGAAAGGGTGATTTAAAATCTCATTTTTTGCCAATTTGAAGTCTGCTTGAGAAGAAAGTAGGGTAATATTGGCTTGGAGGGATTCTTGTAAATCCAAGTCGGGCGCACTTTTAAGCAAGGGTGCATTTAAGATACTCAAGATTCCGTCAATTTGTGGAATCTCTTTTAAGTCTTGTGTAAGATTTTGCAGGATAGTAAGCGAATCTTGACTGAATACATCACCATTTTTAGGGCTTAAGGCTAAAATAAGAAAATCTTGAGAGGAATAGTTTTTGGCAATGGATTCGTAAGTCTTGAAGTCTTTGTCATTTTCTAAGATTAAACTATCAGAGCTCGCGTCAATAGGAAGCCTAAGCGCAAAGAAACCAAAGACAAATAATGCAATCATACAAAGCGCAAGGACAACCTTGGGTGTATTTAAGATTGTCCGATAAAATTGCAAGGAAAAATTATTGTTTTTGAGATTCAAAGGTAATTTCACTTTTGAGCTTTGTTAATAGAGTTTGGAAATCACTATGGGCTAAAATATCGCCAAATTGGGAACGATAGGTTTGAATTACGCTAATTCCTAGAATATCTACATCATAGATTTTCCAATCTCCCTTGTTGTCGTGAAATTTGAAAACAATAAAGTTTAATTTGCCATCTAAGACGATAGAAGCTTTGAGATTATAGCGGTTGGGCTTAGTCTTTTCCCCACCAACAACTTCTATCTTTTCATCTTTATAGAGTTTTAACTTATCTGTAAAGCTTTTTTTAAGATTCTGTTCAAAGGCTTGATTGTATTGTTCTTTTTGGGCTTGGGTCAAGGTTTTGTAATCTTTGGAGAGGGAGAGTTGCGCCATAAGATTGTAATCAAAAATAGAATCAAAGAGTGTAAAAATTTCTTTTGCAATTTGTTCTGCTTGAGCATTAGAAATCATAGAATCCTTTGTCTGATTTTGTGTGCTTGTTTGGAGGATTGCAAGAGCCTTTTGGATATTTTGAGCCATTGTGTTTTCAATCTGATTGAAATCCAATCCAAACAAGCAAGAGGAAAGGAGGCTAAAGAGGAGTAAAGATTTTACAAGAAATTTTGAGGTTTTCATTTGTGTCCTTTATTCTAAAATAAGTTTGGTGCGTCTTTGCTCGTAAGCATCGCGAAAGAGCAAATAGCTGTCCAGTGAATCTTGGCGCAAGGCATCTAGTGTTGCTTTATGACGCGCCGTATAATTTAACATTTTGACAGCACTCATACCATAGGAGATTTTATTGTCTCCTAAATAAGTAAGAGGGCTAGCAAGGGTGTCAAAGGGTATTGCGAGAATATCACGCAAATTGTTGGGTCCAAGCAAAGGCAAAACAAGGTGGAATCCCTCACTAAATCCCCATTTGCCAAAGGTGATACCAAAATCATTATGATGAGAGTATAAGCCATTTTCTAAAGCAATATCAAATATTCCAAACATTCCAACCGTAGAATTGAGTGTAAAGCGTCCCAATTCATCCATTGCTTTTTTGGGTTCTCCTGCAAAGAGACTTGCAAGGAATCGCAAAGGAGAGGAGAGATTATCAAAAAAATTGTAAATTCCTATTCTAAGTCCAAGCGGTGTGGCATAGTTGTATGTATTAATCACAGGGTTTAGTAGATAATCATAAATGCCGAAATTCACACGATGCATCCATCGATTATAGCCTATCAAAGGGTCTTTTATTGTTTGAGTGTTGTGGGTGTATTCCTCTTCAAAATCATCAAGATTCTCTTCACTTTGTAAGGAGGATTGCAGAATAGTATCTGTATTAATAGTAATTTTTGCATAGGAGAAAACAGCCAAGAATACAGATAAAAAAAGAAATTTTTGCATTAATCTTTATCCTTTAGATGTAGAATTTGTTGTGTCAGTTGAGGGGTGCTTAACCCTAGTTGTTCTTCCACTTCTTCTACCTTGCCGTGAGAGATGAAAGAATCTCCAAACTCAAAAGAATGGATTTTGACTTTTAGATGATACTCTTGTGCGAATGCACTTAGGATATGCCCCACGCCACCGATTTTTGCGCTATCGCTAAAAACAAACCAATGAGAGTGAGATTCTGCAAGATGAAGCAGAGATTCTCTATCTAAAGGCTTGATGAAACGCAAATCCACAAGCGTGCAAGGAATGTTTCGCGCTTCTAGCTCTAGCAGGCAGGCATATGCGCGTCCCACGCCATTGCCATAACCAAGTAAGAGAATTGTGTTTTGAGATTCTTTTAAAATTTCTAATTTGCCTAGTGTAAAAGGGCTTGAAGGGAAAATATCCTCCTCAAGTTTAAAGGATTTTCTAGGATAACGAAAGGCACAAGGAGCATTTGAAAGTTCATTGGCAAAATGCACTGCAAGCCTTAAAGTCGCTTGGTCTCGGGGTGCAAAAAGCACGAAATGCGGAATCATATTTAGATATGCAATGTCAAAGACGCCTTGATGTGTTTCTCCGTCTTCTCCTACGATTCCTGCGCGGTCAATCGCAAACTTCACAGGCATTTGCATAATACCTACATCATGGACGATTTGGTCAAAGGCGCGTTGGAGAAAAGTAGAATAAATTACGACAAAAGGTTTAAATCCTTCCTTAGCAAGAGAACTTGCCTGTGTGGTGGCGTGTTGTTCTGCTATGGCAACATCCCAGAAACGTTCGGGAAAATGTTTGATGAGAGAATCAAGCCCTGTACCACTAGGCATTGCCGCGGTGATTCCAACGACTTTGGAATCCTTTTGGGCAATCTCTAGCAGAGTTTGGGAAAAGATTTGTGTCGGAGATTTTGCGCTATTTTTGGCTAATGCTGCGCCATTTTGTCTATCAAAAGGGCTCACGCCGTGCCATTGTTCTAAATGTCCTTCTGCTATGGGATAACCCTTGCCTTTGAGGGTTTGAGCATGTACTACAATGGGTTTTTGAATGCTTTTTGCAAGACGCAAGGCTTTGATGATTTCTTTTAAATTATGCCCATCAATGGGTCCGATATAATCCAATCCAAGCTCTTCAAACAGCATTCCGGGCGTGATAAGCTTGATAGATTCTTCAAATCGCTTTGCGAGATAAGTTGCATTGGGCATATTGTTGATTACACTTCCAATCTTATTTTTGATATTTTGGGTGAATTTACCCGCAATCGTTTGGGAGAGATATTTGCTGATTGCCCCGATAGGCTCTGCAATGCTCATTTCATTATCATTGAGAATAATCACCATAGGATACTTTCTATCCCCAAGCTCGTTTAAGGCTTCATAAGCAAGCCCCGCACTCATTGCTCCATCGCCAATTAAAATCACAGGAATATTTTCTACGCCTTTAAGGTAAAAGGCTTTGGCGACACCTACACCTAAGGAAATAGAAGTGGAGCTATGCCCCGCAATAAAGTAATCTTGGTCGCTTTCGCTTGGTTTAGTAAATCCGCTAATACCTTGCCTTTGACGCAAAGTTTCAAAAGAATCCCAACGTCCTGTCAATAGTTTGTGGGCATAGGCTTGATGACTGACATCAAAGATAAAAGGGTCTTGAGGATTATTAAAAACGCAGTGCATACCGATAATAAGCTCTACTGCCCCCAAAGTAGAGCTTAAATGTCCCCCATTCTTGGATACGACTTCTAGGATTCTATCTCGCACCTTTTGCGCAAGCTCATTGAGAGTGATAAAGTCTTCTTCGTTAAATTCTCTTTGACGTAAAAGCTCCAAATATTTAGAATCCAAAGGCATTATAGCTTATTCTCCAAAATAGATTTTTTCAAAGTCTCAAAGCGCATAAAAATATCCCCGTCAATATTTCCCTCATTACTCAAAATCACGACGCCACCTTTAGAAATCGCTTGGTCAGCCTCTAGCACGACTTGGTTTAAGTCTTTGAGGGATTCTTTTAATTCCTCTAAATCGCCGGGAAAAACCTTAAGCGTTACTTGCGTATTTTGTGATAAATCTTGTAAAAGTGTGCGTGCTAGGGACGAGGCAATCTTCGCACTATTAGTGCTGATTTCCGCTGCGATGACTTCTCTTGCAATATCTAGGGCAATGGAGCTTAATTCTTTTTCTAAGCCTAGAATGTGATTTTTAGATTCTGTGATATTGCTATCAATGCGCTGAATACTCAATGCGTAGAGTTCTCTTTGGCTATTAATTTGTGCTTCTAGCTCTTGTTTGGCTTTTTGATAGCCTTCGTTAAAGCCTTGTTCTTTTGCTTCAGCTTTAGCAGAATTGACTTTTTCGCTAATCTCTTTTTCTTGTTTATCAAATCGTTCTTGTAGTTTTTGTAAAGATTGTGCTAACACATCACTTTTTTGTAGAATCTTATCAATCACTTCAGTTTCAAATAGCTTTAAAGCGGGCGCATCAATGCTTGGTTCTGCTTGTTTTGGTGGTTCTACTGTTTGCATTGTGGGCTGTGGTGTCTCAATGACTTGAGATTCTGCATTGGATTGTGCAGGAGTTTCTGATTTATTAGAAATTTCCATATTTCTAAAGTTATATTTTTTAATGTCATGCCGCTCTTTGTGTGCTTCTGTAATAATGTTTTCGTGTTCATTAATGTTATTCAATGGTATCCTCTTGTTCTCCGATTTGGATAATGCCTTGTTCTGAAAGCGATTGGACGGTTTCTACGATTCTACGTTGAGCCGCTTCAACATCTTTGACTTTTACCGCACCTAAAAATTGCATTTCCTCTAAGAATTGTTCTCCCGCCCTTTGCGACATATTGGACATAAATTTTTGCTTTAGCTCTTCTGGGGAAGCCTTGAGTGCCAAAATCAAATCTTTTTTGTCAATGATTTTTAAAATTTCACGAATCGCATTATTATCTAGTTTTTCAATATCTTCGAAAGTAAACATCATCTCTTTGATTGCCGCAGCTAATTGGTCATCAATTTGTTCAATATAGGCAATCGTTGCTTTGGCTGCTTTTTGTCCTAAGCGGTTGAAAACTTCCGCAACTGCACGGATTCCACCCACTTCTACTTTATAACTTGTGAGAGATTCTAGTTTGTTTTCTAGCACCGTAGAAACACGTTTGACGACATTGGGAGAAATATCACCTAAGTTTGCCATACGAATCGCAATTTCTGCCCGCAAATCATCAGAGAAGAAGTTTAATGTCTCTGCGGCATTTGTCGGGTCCATATGCGCTAGAATCAAAGCAATCGTTTGTGGGTGTTCGTGAATAATAAAGTCTGAAAGTTGTTGTGGGCGCACACGAGAAAGGTAAGCAAAGTTTTGGGAAGATTGCATAGATTTGGCAAGCTTGTCCAAAACCTTTTTTGCCGCTTCTGGTCCTAATGTGCGGTAAAGCAATTCTTTGGCATATTCAAAACCACCAGTAGAAATATATTGATTGGATTGGAAGATTGCATAAAATTCCTCTAAAACTGCTCCTCCAAGTGCTTTATCTATTCCTGAATTTTGAGCAATATATTTAGAAACTTCCGTGATAGAATCCAAGTCTAGGTTTGAAAAAATTTCACCTGTGATTTCATCACCCAATTGCACAAGTAGAATCGCAATTTTCTCTGCCATTGAAAATTCATCATATTGTGCTTGTTGGCGCGGACTTAGTGTAATAGAAGGCATTAGTGTTTTCCTCCTCCACCCATATTTTCAAGTCCTAGTTCATCATGCACTAGGGTTTGAAAGAGATTCGCAAGTTCAGCTGGTTTCTCCATTGCAATTTCCTTGATTTTTTCTAGCAAGACATTGTATTTGATTTCGTCTTCATTTCCTCCGCCAAAGCCAAGTTGGTCTTCAATTCTACGACGCACTTCATTCAACCTATCACTATTTTCTTCCTCATCTTCGTCAATCTTAATGAGAGAATCAAGCTCTTCTTCTTCATCTGCTCTTGCCTCAAGCATACGCTCACTAAAGGGCACAATGACTTTTTTGTAGAAGAAGAAGAGAATCAAGCCCACAATTGCATATTTAAGCAATGGCATAAAAGGTGCTAAGAGGGCAGATGCACCCTCTAAGAATCGCTCCAAAGGCGTGCGTGCTTTGAATCCGGAGAGTTGCCCATTGAGTTGGAAATTGCTTACAGAGACTTCATCTCCTCTTTGCTGACTATAACCAATGGCTTGACGCACGAGGGCTGAAATCTGCTCCATTTCCTCGTCGCTAAGTGCGGTGTATTCTAGTTTTTCCACTCCCTCTTCATCTAATTGACGAGAATATTTACCATCTACGACAACAGCAGCAGAGAGCCTACGAATCGTGGCAAACTCCCCTTTGATATTGGAAATTGTTTTGCTAATTTCAAAATTGGTAGTATTTTGAGTTTTTTCATATCTTTCTTTTGTGTCCTCATCTTCTAGCCCTTGCACAGGTCCGATATTACTGACAACACCCGGAACTCCTCCAATTTCTTTTGGACGAAATCCCTCACGTTTTTCCTCTAAGTCTTGAATGCTTCGCACGACATTATTGGGGTCATAATATTCTTGCGTACTTTCTTTTTGTGCAAAGTCAAATTCTGCGGTAACCTTTGCGACAACACCTTCTCTTCCTCCTGTAATGGGTGCTAGGATATTGACGATTTTTTCTTCCAAGGTTTGTTCAAAATTTGTTTTATAACGCAACTGCGCAGCGGCAAGCTCACGCGCACCTCCTAGCTCATCTAATTCACTTAAGGGCTCGCCTTTTTCATTGACGACTTCTACATTTTCAACGGTTAAATTTGGAATCGCAGAGGAAACAATGTTTTTGATTCCTGAAATTTGTTTTGGAGTCAAGGCTTGTGCGGGCTTAAAAACAAGCACGACGGAAGCAGTAGGAGGTGTTTGCTCACTGACAAAAACGGTTTTTTCAGGTTGTGCTAAATGCACGGTTGCTTTTTGAATGGGTGCTAAACTCTCAATTGTGCGGGACAATTCTCCCTCAAGCGCACGCAAATATTTAATGCGTTGGTCAAAATCGGTCGCACCGAAGTCTTTAGTGTCAAAAATCTCAAAACCGATTTTGCTACTTTTTGGGATTCCGTTGCTTGCTAACTTCATTCTCTGTTCATAAACGGATTCTTGAGGAATTAGAATCGTATTGTCTTTGGGGATTTGATAGGGGATTCTATCTTGTTGGAGTTGCTGAACGATGAGTGCGCCATCTTCTGGGCTTACTCCTTCAAACAATACCGCATAACCCGGATATAAGACACCTGCTTTATTAGAAGAATTCCAAACCACAAGGGCGGAGATGAAGCCAACTACCGCAACGATTGTTGCTAAGATAACAATTTTTTGTTTTTGATTAAGCCGCTTATAGAGGCTTCTAATTTGTTCAAATAATGCTTTTAAATCCAATGCTTAATCCTACTTTTGAACTAAATATTGATGAAAAAGTGTGAAAAACTTTTTGTTTTGTGTCTCTGTGCCCAAAGTAATGCGAATCGCATTTAAGCCATACGAAGCAAGGTTTCTAACAATCATGCCTTTTTGCAAAAGATAGTCTGCAATTTGGGTGGAATTGAGAGATTCTTCAAAATAATAAGTGATGAAATTAGTAAAACTCGGGGTATATTGAAAGCTTTTTTCTTGGGCGAATTTTTCAAACTCTAGCATTTGGGTAAGATTGTTTTGAATACTTTTTTTGATGTGTTCTTGGTCTTTTAGAGCTTCAATAGCCGCAGCTAAGGATAAAGTTGTGATATTGAAAGGTGGGCGAAGCTTTAAAAGGGCTTGGATAATTTCTTCTCTTGCGATTCCATAACCTACGCGCATACCTCCCAATCCATAAGCTTTAGAAAAAGTTCCTAAATAAATTGCATTAGGGAATGCCTCAATGAGGGATTTTGGATTAATTTCCTTGTTGGAATCTTTGGCTTTGGCGTATTCTTGATAAGCCCCGTCAATGACGACCAAGCAATCTTTGTCTATTTGCTTTAAGAAATCAAAGGTTTCTTTTGCGTCTAAACATTCCCCTAAAGGATTATTGGGGATACAAAGGAAAATGATTTGCGGTTTGTGTTGTTGATAGGATTCTAAAAATTCCTTTAGATTGTGCTCATGACTTGCTGTGCGAATGACTTGTGCGCCTACGGCTTTGGCATAGACTTCATACATTGCAAAAGTCGTTTTTGCCATTAAGATTTTGCTGTTTTGATTGGCTTTAGCGTGGATACAAAACTCAATGATTTGGTCGCTTCCTGAACCAATAATCACCTCTTTGTTTTGCACATTATAATATTTACTTAAAGAGTCTTTTAAAGCAAACATAGAATCATCGGGATATAAATGCGCATTGCAAGCATTTTTGATGATTGTTTCTATGACTTTGGGGCTTGCACCTAGTGGATTTTCATTAGAGGCAAGTTTGATGATTTCATTTTCTGGGATTCCAAACTCTCTTACAACGAGTTCAATAGGTTTTCCCGCTTCGTAGGTTTTAATAGAATCAAGCGTGGTGTTAAAAGTCATCTAAATACCCTAAAATTAAAATAACTTTGCTATTGTAGCAAAATTTAGCCAATAAGACGCAAAAATTTATAAAATCATACGCATCATATCAATAAATTGGTCTATGCTACCTTTGATAACAAAATAAGAGATTCCATCTTTCTTGGCATTTTGCAGAATTTCTTCTTCCATTTCTTTGGGAATAATCGCGCAGAAAATAGGTGTGCCAACAGAATCTTTAAACATCTCAATATATTTTTGCCTAAAGTTTAAAATATTCATTTCTTTTACTTCCCACTCCATTACAACAATATGAATTTCTGCGGGATGAGACAAACGTAAATTATCGCGCGGGTCGTTAGAAGTGGAAACTTGCAGACTATTGTCAAAATTTTTTAGATATTCTTTGTAATATTTGCTGTCTTTGGGGTCTTCTTGAATTAAGAGAATATTTTTTTTGGAAAATGCTTCAAGGTATTTTAATAAATCAAAAAGCCCTTTAGTTTCTTTGCTTAGTTTATTATGGTCTAAACTGCGTAGGAAGTATTTGAGAAAAGTTTTAGAACTATAAGTACCTGTAATGCCCGCTTCAATAAAGAATCTTCGCACACTTAAACTACGTTTTGCCCGCTGCCACAATAAAGAATCCAAATCATAGGCTTTGGCATTTAAAAGTTTAATAAAGTCTTGTTTCAATTCTTTTGTAAGGGGTAGATAACTTTTTAAAAATGGCTCAAAGAATTTTTCTGAAAAATCCTCTCCCGCTTTGGTGATTTTTGCTAATTTTTCTTTTTGCTGTGAGAGATAGTGAAGTAAATCCACATAACGTTTGCGAAAGCTTTTTAAATTATTTTGTGCTTGGAGATAGCTCGCACTACTTGTGTCGTTACGTGCGGCAAATTGGTTTTCCATATTTTTGAGTGCTTGCCCCATAGAGGCTTGTTGGATTGTAGTGCTTTTGATAATAGATTGTGTGGTTTGGATTGATTCTTCGTTTTTGACAAATTCAATTTGATGCGCAAGAAAGATTTTTTCATAGGAGTATTGTGGAGGATAGGAAGATTTTTTGATAAAAGATTCATATTCTTTATCCAATTTTCCAAGCTCGGATTTTAAGTTACTTAAAGCCAAGTTTGGAATCGTGCTATCCAACTCAAATAAGTCATTATAAGCCGTGAATAAGAATCGCTTAATGCGCAAGAAGTCCAAATCCTTTTTGGAATTAATCTCTTTTTCATAATGTTTGATAAGATTTTCTACCCCACCAAAGTAGTCATAAATGCAGTCTTTAATGCTTTTTGTTTGGTGGATTGTAAAGTCTTCTTTTGGCTGTTTTTTGGGACGTACTACACGGACCTGTTTTTTGTCATCTGCAAGCTCAAATTCTACTTCCATATTAGGCGAAATTTCTTTGAAATCCCCGTCCCATACACGCAAATCAAATTCAAACTTACGCTTGTTGTGTGCTTGTTCAATTAAACCGCGCTTTGCTTGTGCATTTAATCCAACTAAAAAACCATTCATTCATTTTGTCCCTTGTAATAAAATTTTATTATATCAAAAATTTATCTGGATAAGGTTTTGCGATTCGCACCAAATCACTCAAAAATTGATTTTTTTGTTCAAGCCAATAGACTTTATCACAAACTAAAATGATTCCCTTTTTCGCTCGAGAGAGTGCGACATTGAGCGCAAAAAGCGCATTTTGATTATTAGAGTTGTTTAGATGATAGTGTAAGATAACAGGAGAAAAAAGCACATAATCAAACTCTTGTCCTTGAGAGGAATGAATCGTCCAAACACATTCTTCTTTATAAAGAGCGGGCATAAGCTTGAGAATTAACTGACGTTGATTGACAAAAGGAGTAAGAATCGCAAAATCTTGATGTGTGTTAAGAAATTCACGCGCTAAATTGCAACATTGCAGTGCTTCGTTATGATTGGCTTTGTCTAAGGGTGGTGTCTTGGGCATTTGTGAAATATCTAAGCAATGCAGATAAGTATGCGTACTCAATCCTTGCAAATCGTTCTTATAAATATAGGTATTGAGTAATTGTGCGAGATTGTTGCCATAGCGATAGGTTTGTGTTAGAGTAAAGGTTTGTGCAATCGGAGGATTTTCGTTTGGCAAGGTGGAATCTAAAAAAGGGGAGTCCTCATCATCTAAGTTGCTCTGTGTTTCAAAGAATTTTTCTATAAAAAGTGCAGAATATCGCCAAAGTCTTGAAGGTTTCCATTGGGATTCTTGAGCATCAGCAGAGCCCAATAAGCACACGGGTTGGAGTTGCTTGTGGTCTCCTAGAAACGTGATAGGTTTGTTAAATGCGCAAAGTGGTAGAGTCTTAATTAAAGGAGAGAATCCTGCTTCATCAATGAAAAAGTGTTTGAAATCTATCGTATGCAAATCATTTCTGCGCAAAAAAGTATCTAAAGTCATTGCAATGACTAGGGCGTCTTGTAGAGATTTTTTATAGTCTATGGCTTTGTCTATTAGTAATAAATCGCAATTTTTGGGAAAATTTTCGGCAAATCTTTGACTAGGTGTGCCAAGTCTTAGAATCTTAGAAGTTTCAATGCCGATTTCATCTAAATTGACAATCAAAGTCGTTAAGCATTGTTCTAAGGCGT
This sequence comes from uncultured Helicobacter sp., assembly GCA_964464895.1. Classification (GTDB taxonomy): domain Bacteria; phylum Campylobacterota; class Campylobacteria; order Campylobacterales; family Helicobacteraceae; genus Helicobacter_D. Next base: position 120,808 of record CAYXGY010000001.1, read on the forward strand.
TATTTGTGGGTGCAAGAATCGCCACTTTGAGATTGGCTTTGAGATAAAACGCCAATGCGTGTAATAATACGACTTTTGTCTTGCCACTGCCCGCAGCACCCCAAACATAACAAAAAGGACTTTTAAAGATTCCCTTGAGCGCATTGAGTTGCTCTAAGTGTGGTGGGATTTGGAGCTCTTTTAGTGCGTCAATATCGGGATTTAAAGTAGGTGGAATCATAGGAAGCTGCAAGGAATAATCTTGTAGATAAAAATTAATGACATTTTGAACTAAGAATTTCAAATCCGAAATGAGTTGGAGTGATTCCTTTTGTTTAAATAGTTTTTCACAAAGTCTTTCCTCTACATTAAGGCTAAGCACTTTGGATTTTTCATCATAGGAGAGAATACTAATGTTTTCTTCGGATTCTTTCTCTAGTGTAAATTCTCCTAGTGGAGTGCGGAGAATGAGCGTTTCAGTGCTTTTGAGTTTATATTCTAATTGCAAACGTAATCCGAAAATATCTTTAGAAATATTTTGGAGTTTGATAACCTCAAATCCTTTATCATAGGTTTGCATATATTGCAGATAGTTTTCTGCTGCTTGAATCAAAAAGGCTTTGGAATGCGAATTTAAACTAAACAGGGCGCATTCCTTGATATTTATAGTATGCCGCACAAGCTCCTTCACTGCTTACCATACAGCTTCCTAGAGGATTTTGCGGTGTGCAAAGAGTTCCAAAGAGTTTGCAGTCAAAGGGTTTTTTGTTTCCCTTTAGAATCTCGCCACACAAACAGCCTCTATGCTCTTCTTTTGCGATTCCGCCTAGGTGTTCTTTAAAAAGAATGCCTGCGTCATAGTTTGCAAATTCTTTTTTTAGACGCAAGGAAGAATGTGGAATCTCCCCAAGCCCACGCCAATAGAAGCTATCGTCTAGCTCAAAATAACGTTGGGTGAGTTCTTGGGCTTTGAGATTGCCTTGTGTCGTTACGCTGCGCGCATATTGTGTTTCTACTTTGGGAGATTTGTTTAAGATTTGTTGGACGATACTTAAAAGGCTTTCCCCAACATCTAAGGGTTCAAATCCACATACGACAATAGGAATCTTAAATTTCTCGCAAAGCGGTTGGTAGATTTTAGAACCCGTAATGACACTGACATGTGAGGGTGCTAAAAGTGCGTTGATTTGGCAATCTGGAGCACTCAAAATTGTTTCTAGTGGGGGAGGTACTAAGACGTGATTGGTATGCAAAAAAACATTTTGTAGCTTAAGAGAAATTGCGCGCTCTAGCAAGGCAGCAGACATTGGAGTGGTTGTTTCAAAGCCAATTGCAAAATACACCACACGTTTTGTGGGATTCTCTTTTGCAATCGTTAATACTTCTAGTGGAGAATAAACAAACCGTACATCTAATCCCTTTGCCCTAGCGTTTTGTAGGCTTCCATAGCTTCCGGGCACTTTAATCATATCCCCAAGTGTAACTAAAATCACATCTTTTTGGCTTGCAATTTTATAAGCGCAATCAATGCGACCTTTAGGCATTATGCATACAGGACAGCCCGGTCCATGCACAAACTCTATTGTGTTAGGCAGAAGTTCTGGCAAAGCATATTTCATAATCGTATGTGTATGTCCGCCACAAACCTCCATAATCTTTAGAGGTTGTGTTAAATCTTTGCTTAGAATTTTTAAGGCATTAAAGATTCTGCTAATAGCTTTGCTATCGCGGTAAGTGTCAATGTAAGGATTATGTGCCATTACCATTCTCGTAAAATTTTTGTAATTAAACCATCAAAGTTTTGTGAATAGGGCGGATTGAAGCCCATCACAGGAATCTCATAATATTGCACGAAAGTTTGTGTCTGTGAAAGGGTAATTGCTTGCACATAAATTTTAAACAAATAACGTGGTACAAGGCTAAACGAAGCGGAGGGAGAAAAATCCTCCCTTGCTTCATTATAATAGTCTTTGAAATAGAATTGCACCTCTTGTAAATTTACATTAGGATTGCGTTCATAAAGAATCTGAAAACGATTGATGAAAGTCTTTGCAAAATCTTGAGGCACAATATCCGTATCGTTTGCTTTCAAATATGTAATCTTGGGATAAGAAAAATTGGGATTTGCCAAAGGAGGATTGGTGCAACCTAAGGTAAGTAAGCCAATACTTAAAAGAAAAAATGTTAGAATCTTACTTTGCATTCTATTTCTCTTGGATTAAAGGATTTTGAAGTGCAAATTCTAGCAAAATAAACAAGGATTTTAAAGTTTGAATCGCATTTTTGTTGCAAAAAAACCGCTTTTTATTTCTTCTAATCATTATTTAAGCCTTTTAAAACGGAGATTTGGAGAAAAAAAGGGCGGATTTAGTGGAATCCTAGATCCTTTTGCTTGTGGAGCGTTGCTCGTGGCATTTGGGCAATATACAAAACTCTTTCGTTTTTTAGAGAAATCCCCCAAAGTCTATCAGGCGACACTTTGGCTTGGAATGGAGAGTGATTCGCTAGATTTGGAAAATGTGCGCAAGGTGCAATTTGTGCCTAAATTTTCTCAAAACAAAGTAGAATCTGTTTTGCAAAGCTTTGTTGGAATTGTGTCCTTTGTGCCACCCAAATATAGTGCCAAAAAAATACAAGGCACGCAGGCATATAAACTAGTGCGTGCAGGAAAAGAGGAATTATTAGAGCAACACCTTAAAGAACAAACAATGTTGGTAGAGAAAATAGAATTTTTGGGCTATTCTCACCCCTTTATTAGCTTTAGGGCTTGGGTGAGTGAGGGGGCTTACATTCGTTCTTTGGGGGCATTAATCGCAAGGAAACTAGGTTGCGTTGGCTCTCTTAGTTATTTGGAACGTATCAGTGAGGGGGGATTAAGCTATCAAGGAGAGAGGGCACTCAATCCTTTGGAGATTCTGCCTTTTTCAAAGTTGGATTTGCGTCATCATTTGTTTTTACGTTCTTTAATGCAAGAGGGCAAAAAAATTTCTCCAAAAATGTTGAAAATTAATAAATTTGGAAAATATATAGTGCAATTTGAAGATTTTTTCTCTATAATTTCATACGAAAATCAAAACTTACAATATTTGGTAAATAGGATTCCTTTATGTTAATTTTATCAAGAAAAGAAAACGAGAGTATTACTATTGGTGAGAACATCACAATCAGGGTGATTTCTATTGATAAAGGCAATGTAAAGATTGGTTTTGATGCACCTCCAGAATTGTTAATTTTACGCGAGGAATTAAAACTCGCTATTTCAGAAGAGAATAAGAAATCTCTTCAGCAGCAAACACAAGGCAATGCGCTTGATAGGCTTGTGGCAGCTAAAAAGAAAGTTTAAAGATAATGGTTTGCGATTCTTTGACGCAAGATACTTATAAATCCTATGCAAAAATTAATTTATTTTTAAAAATTGTCGGTAAAACTTGCATTAATGATGTGAATTATCATCTCTTAGAATCGCGTTTTATGAAAGTGCAAAGTCTCTATGATACATTGGCTTTTGATTGGAATGCGCCTGCTTTTGAGATTGTGGGAAATTTTGATTGCACCACAGAACAAAATACTATTTTCAAAGCCTATCGTCTCCTTATTCCCTATCTCACAGAATCGCAAAAACAAGCATTAGAGCATTTGAGCATTAGAGTGGAAAAAAACATACCAAGTGGTGGAGGATTAGGCGGAGGGAGCTCAAATGCCGCTTGTTTTTTGCAGGTAGTCAATCGGAAATTGGCAATAGGTTTAGACTTGCCAACTTTGATGAATCTTGGCGCACAAGTCGGGAGTGATGTACCGTTTTTTTTAAGCAGTTTAGAGATTGCGAATGTCAAGGGTAGGGGAGAAATCATAGAATCTTGCCAGCAAGAGACAGAATCGCAGGAGTTTGCACCTTTTGAAGTGGAAATTGTGATGCCAAAACTACATTGCAACACCGCGAAAGTGTATCAAAAATATGCGGAATCGTTTTATAATGAAACAAAAATCCAACAAACTCAAGCACAAAATTGGTTAAAAATGTCAAACCAAGCCATTTTACAAAACAATGCTCTACAAAACAATGATTTGCTTGTTGCGGTTTTGGCTCTTTATCCAGAATTAGAATCTTATAGCAAGGAGGGATTATTTTTGAGCGGAAGTGGCAGTTCTTTTTGGCGGCAATCAAAGAAATCCCAAGACAAGCAAGCATTGTATGAAGTTTGGGATTCTCCAAGGGCGGGAAAATGAAAATCATCGCAACGAACAAAAAAGCGACTTTTGATTTTTTTATTTTAGAAAAATATGAAGCAGGAATTGAGCTTAAAGGAAGTGAAGTGAAATCCATTCGTGCAGGACGCGTAAATCTCAAGGATAGCTTTGTGAAAATCATTCAAGGAGAGGCATTTTTGTTTCAAGCGCATATTGCAACACTTGCGACAACGAATCTCCATTATAAACCCGATGAAAAACGTGCGCGTAGATTGCTTTTACATCGTAAGGAGATTGATAAACTTTTTGGCAAAAGCCAAGTTTCTGGTATGAGTATTGTGGCATTGAAACTTTATTTTAATTCCCGCAATAAAGCAAAGCTAGAGATTGCTTTGGCTAAAGGTAAGAATTTACACGACAAACGCGAATCTCTAAAAGAAAAAATCCAAAAACGAGAGATTGCACAAACCCTAAAAGAAATGCAAAGGAAATAAGGAAAAAAATGCTTGGATTGTCTCTAAAAGAATTGGTAGAATATGGAGTTATTGGAGTTTTAATGTTGATGAGCGTAGTGGCACTTTGGGCGACATTGGAGCGATTATTGTTTTATAGATACATTAAACTCGTGCTCTATACAAATAAAACAGAATTAGAAATAGACCTCTCAAAGAATCTTACCTTGATTGCTACTATCGGTTCAAATGCTCCTTATGTAGGGCTTCTAGGAACGGTGTTTGGGATTATCATTACCTTTGTGCAGATTGGGCAATCTGGTATGGTAGATACGGCAAATATTATGACAGGGCTTGCACTTGCACTCCAAGCCACAGCGGGTGGATTGCTTGTAGCGATTCCAAGTATTGTGTTTTACAATCTCCTAATGCGCAAAAGTGAAGTTTTGATTGCGCAATGGGAAATTATGCAGGAAAATAAGGCAAATAAAGGTGCGCAATGAAGCATTTTAGGAGAATGGATAGTATTAATATTGTGCCTTTTATAGATATTATGCTTGTTTTGCTCGTGATTGTCCTTACGAGTGCAACCTTTATTGCACAAGGTAAGATTTCCATTGCCTTGCCACAAGCGCAAGGTTCTGATAAAATCACGCAACCCCTAAAAACACTTGAAATTACCATTGACGCACAGGGGCAATATTATCTTGATAAAACTCCTATGAGTTTAGAATTAATCCAGAGTGAAATCCTAAAGATTCCAAAGGATACACCTATTTTATTGCGGGGAGACCAAAAAAGTTATTTTGAAAGTTTTATCGCCTTAATTGGGGTTTTGAGCTCTAGCGGACACGATAATATAGATGTGCAAGTGGAACAAAGTCAATGATAAAGGATTTTGATGTTTAGAGAAAGCTATGATTTATCAACAATTATTTCAGCAGTGGTTACCTTTGTGGCTGTCGTGCTAGCGATTCGTTTCGCGCTTTATCTAGCGAATCGCAATAATTCACAGATTCAAAAGCCTGATTGGCTAGAGGATGAACGTTTTGATGTGCAGACAAGAAAACACAAACGAAAATAAATCAAGATAAGGGAGAACAATGGAGAATCTAATCATTAATGCAATTTTTACTGCATTTATGCTCGCACTTGCGCTTTGGGATTATCTAAGCTATGGTAAGCAAAAGCATCGCGATTTTAAATCTATCATTATGAGTACAGGGGTTTTGGGGACATTTGTCGGAATTTTTGTCGGTTTGCAAGATTTTGATGTCGGCAATGTAGAAAATTCTGTCCCCTCATTACTTGCGGGCTTAAAAACCGCATTTTATACTTCAATCTTGGGAATGGCATTAGCGATTCTACTCTCTATTGTGCAAAAAAGCAAAGCCGTTAAGAGTGATTTTGAAAATATGTTAGATTATTTTTCTTTACAAGCAGGAAAGTTAGATAAATTAGAAAAACTAGAGAAGTTGGAATCTCTAGGCAAATTGCAAGAAATCGTTACGCAAAATCAGCAACAAATAGGCTCACAAAATGCTTATTATAAGCAGCAAGTTAGTAATTTCAAGGTTTTAGAGGATAATTTTGTCAAAACCAATGTTTCTTTAAAAGAGGCAATGCACCATCTTGCACAAGGAGCATCAAAGGAATTAATTGTGGCATTAGAGGGGGTGATTAAGGATTTCAACCAGCGCATTACGGAGCAATTTGGAGATAATTTTAAAGAATTAAATAGTGCTGTGGCACAGATGATTTTATGGCAGAACAATTATAAGGATTCCATTATAGGATTGGATTCTAGCCTTAAAGGCACATTGAAATTATTTGAATCCACCCAAGAATCTTTAGAATTGATTGCGCAGCGCAATACAGAAGTATTGGAAGTCTATAATGCGTTAGCGCATAGCATTGAGGCTTCGCGCATTGAGAATGAGAAGCTCTCACATCTTTTGCAAGGTTTTGAGAGAATGCACGAGGACGCAAGAGAAGCTCTCGTAAGTGTAGAAAATTTAAGTCAAAATTTGCAGCACACGCATCAGCAAACATTAGAATATACTAAGGAATCGTTAGAGGAAGTGCAAGATTTCTTAGCAAAAAGCACAAAGACACATCAAGAACAGACGCAGAATTTGTTAGAAAATAGTTTCAAAGCACTTGAGGAAGACGCACAAAAGCAATCAGAACAACTCAATGCTTTGCAAAATGCTTTTGGTGAGTTTAATCAAGAGTATTTAGCACAAAATGAAGAACATTTAACCAAGTCTTTGGAATCTCTTAAGGCAAAATCGCAAGACTTTATGAAATCTTTAGTTGAGAGCGATTCTGTACTTAAGCATAAAAATTTAGAGATGATAGCACAGATTGAGGTAAGCATTAAAGAGCATTTAGAAGAGATTAAAGAAAGCTTTGCAAGCAGTTTAGACACACTAGAAAATGCACAAAAAGAATCCTTATTGCTAGTAGAGGAACAAACCAAAAGAAGTGATGAAGCTTTGTTGCGCCATACGCAAGAAATGGAAAGTTCCTTAGAAAAAGCAAGCAATAATTTGCAAGCATTGGGTGAGCAAACGCAAAAGAATCTCACGAAAAATTCTGATGCACTAGAGCAGCATATTACCAATACGGTGTTAAACTTTGATAAGCTTCTAGGAAATACGACAAAAACCCTAGAGGAAAATTTCCAAGATTCTAAGGATACGCTTACAGCACTTAGTAAAGAGATAGAAAGTTCTATGCTGACGACTACAAAGTCTTTGGATTCTTTGCTTAATGACACGGCAAATACCTTAAGCCAAAGCACGCAAAATATTGAGGAATCTCTCGTGCATACCAATCAAACCTTGATGGATTCTTTTGCCCAAAGCACGCAAAGTATAGAGGAGGGATTTAGAAGTTTCAATGATAATGTGAGAGAAAATCTAGCCAAAACTACGGAGGAAATTGGGACAAGTGTAACGCGTTTGATAACACAGAATCAGACGCACAACCAAAACCTCCAAGATTTAATGGTAAAAAGTGTCGATGGGTTTAACCAAAGCTTAGAGGCAATGCACAAAGAGAGTCAAAATCATAATGTAGAAATTCAAAACCAAATGCGCAGTAGCTTTGGCGAATCCTACAAAAATGCGTTGGAGTCTTTGAGTGCGTTTTTGAAAAACACCACCAATGCGTATCAAACGCAACTCACTACATTGGCGCAAAATACGCAAAAAACAAGCCTAGAAACACACCAAAAACTAGAGCAGGATTTGCAAGTGCGCTTAAAAGCCATTGCGCAAGGCTTTGAAAGCAATGCGCAAAAGGTTTTGACAAGCTCTGAAAACTTAGCAAATCATTTGTTAAAATCAAACAATGCACAATTAGAAGCGCATACAAAAGAAATGATGGCAAGTTTTAATGCGTTGGATAAAAGCGTTAAGACAACTTTAGTTGAAATGGCGAAAAACTATCTAACAAGTCTTGAGATTCTTACAAAACAAAGCATAGAAACTCCTAAAAATGCGAGTGTAGAGCTATTGAATGAATTTAATAAATTGCAAAAAAATCTAAGCGATGCACTTGATAAAACTTATCTATCTTTGGAAAACAACCGCAAAGAGATTGATACGATTCTAAGAATCATACAAACCAATATCGCCACTTCCTTGAATCAAACTTCTAGTTTAAATGAAAATCTTTGCAAATCTCTCGGGGATTTGGACGGGGCACTTTCCAATATTACTTTGGGATTCCGCCAAGATTATGAATGGTTTTTGCGCAGAATCCGAGAATTAATGGGAGCTAGAGGCTAATGGCAAATTCTTATAAAGGCAATGAATGGATTAGCATTTCGGATATGATGGCGGGCGTAATGATGATTTTTTTGCTAATTGCTGTTTCTTATATGGTGGTGATTAGCAAAACAGAAAAAAAGCTTGCGATTCAAAATGCCGAACTCCTAGAACTGAATCGCCAAATGAGTGATATTGCAAAAACCCACAAAGATTTGCAGACAGAACTTTACCAAGATTTAGTTTCGGAGTTTTCTAGCAATTTAGAACGTTGGAATGCCGAGATTGATACAGATAATACTGTGCGATTCAAAGAGCCAGAAATTCTATTTGACCAAGGAAAGAAAGAAGTTAAAATACGTTTTAAAGAGATTTTAGATGATTTTTTCCCACGTTATATCAAAATCTTAAGCCAAGAAAAATATAAACAAGATATTGAGGAGATTCGTATTGAGGGACATACTTCAACAGAATGGCAAAATGCAAACACATTGGAATCTCGTTATCTTGGAAATGCTGAACTTTCTCAAGCAAGGGCGTTAGAAGTCTTGAAGTATTGCTTTGATAACAAACAAATTGATACGCAGAAGCAATGGTTGATTAGCGTTTTACGTGCTAATGGGTTATCTTTTGCTAAGCCTTTGGAAACTCCTGAACTTTCAAGGAGAGTGGAGTTTAAAGCCCTGACAAAAAGCAATCAAAAGATTCTTAAGATTTTGAATGTTAATCAAGAATTACAAAATGTGGAATCGCAAGAGATGATAGAATCTCAAAATAGGGATTCACAAGAAGTTCAAAATCAATAAGAAAAAGAGGCAAAACAAGAAGTGATAGAATATAAAGAGGGAGAGATGAAATTAGCGGTTGTTTTAAGTGGGGATTTGCACCTAGATTTTGCGATTGCCAATGTTATCATCGGGCTAAAACGATACAATGAGGATTTGATTGATACGATTTTTGTTTATTCGGATATGCCACAATGGAAACGAGTGCAAATCACTTCACTTTGGGCAGATAGAATCGTTTTTGTAAATTTTGCTTATAAGGATTTTGCTAGGGATTTTATGCTAAGCACAGGCGGAGAAATCCCTAAGTTAATCGCAGAGAATAAGCGTTTTGGGCATTATATTTATGCGAAATTCTATTGCTTTGAATATTTAAATGAATATGAAAATGTCCTTTGGCTAGACACGGATACTTTATGTTTAGGTTCGCTCGCGCCTATTTTGTGTGGGGAATTTGATTTTAAATATCGCAAAGGAGGCAGTCAAGACCTTATCAATTATCTTTTGCATTGTGAAGGAAGTAAAAATACAAAATCTGTTATGAAAGCACAAAAACCAAATGGTGGGGTTTTAAGCTTTTCGCGCAATATTTTAGACAAAACACAGCTTAGCGGTGTGGAGCTAAGAAAAGAATGTTATAAAATCACGCTAGATTTGTTATCCAAAGGATTTTTGAAAAGAATTGATGGGAGTGATGAAAATCCTTTTGGGGTGATTGCCTATCGTTTTAAACTTGCTTTTGCGCCTTTGGTAGTGGCAAATATTCCTTTATATGAAGCAGATTCGCAAAGCGTCATACTTCATTCAACAGGTGATTCTAAGTTTTGGAATTCGCCACTTGCGCCTTTGCTTTTTAATGAATGGTGGCTCAATCATAAGCAATGGGAGAAAATCGCAGGAAAAAAGGAATTAGAGCTTAGGCAAAGTAACTTGTCATTGCAAAAGAGTGGCGATTTATATAATAGCTTACGTGCAATGCACTATTTCAAGCCTTTTGTGGATATGTTTGGTGATTACTTTGTTGGTGATATGTATTTGGGGTTCTGCTTTAATCAAGAATTATGCGTGTATTCTAAAACTTTTGGCAAATCTGCTTTTTATCGTTTTTATCTTGGAAGAATCTATGAGGAGAATAATATTCCTTGTGAATTGCAACTTGTGCTTCTAAAATCGTATCCAGAAGAGTTTTTGGAATCCTTAAAGTCGCAGTTTGGCAATGTGAAATGTGAAACCAAACAAGGTGAGGTAATTTATCATATCAAACAAGTCAATATCAAAAATCCTAAGAACGTTTTAGGGGATTTGCTGTTTTTGCATTCTGTGAGCTTTAGACTGATAAAAGGGTTTGATGCAAAATTCGAGATTCCTGTATGCACGAGCGCAAAATCCCGAATCCAGAACCACCTTGCTTACAAAATGGGGCAGATTTTAACCCACGATTCTAAACATTTAAGTGGAATCTTAAAAATGCCTTTTAAGCTTAGCGGTGTTTATCTCGCACATAATAAAGTACAAAAAGAATATAAAGTAAAAATCAAAAACAATCCTAGCCTAAAACTCCTTTCTTTAGAATCCTATCCCGATTATCAAGAGTCTTTGAAAATCAAAAATCACTTCTCTTACAAACTAGGAGAAGCATTTTTGACTACCATTTGTGCGGGGGGGGGGGGTAATTTGCCTTTATCCAAAAAGCGCGGGAGCTAAAGAAGAAGCTAAAAAAACAAAAAATACAAAACAAGAATCCATAGCGTAAAATCTCAAATTATCTTAGGTCTTGCCAAAAAAGATTCCATCGTGGAATCTAAAGAGATTTAGTGCTAGATTGCCATGAGTTGCATTGTAATGCTTGCAATGACGAAAGTGGAATCTTACTAATGACTTCTTGCAACGATGGTAGGCGTTGCAATGCGTAATTGTGGAATCTCGTAGAATCGTGATTGCAAAATGTGTGCAATGTTTAAGATTTTAAGACTGCATCAAATTTGGCTTGTAAAAAAAGTGGTTGGTAGGATTGTTTGGCTTTGCGCAAACCCTCAATACCTAAATCTTCTTCTCTATTGACGAAAGGATAAGCACTCCATTCGTGAGCCAAAAACTCACGATTAATAGCCTGATAAGCCCCTTGATATTCAATATCGGCTTTTTCAATATGAATTACGGCAGTATTTTCATTGAGAGGTTCTCCAAAGCTAAAGGCGATGATTTTGCCATCTACACGCAAGATTCCACCCTTGAAATCTAGTTTGGAGAATTGCTTGAGGGATTCTATAATGCCAACATATTCATTTCTTAAACCATCACTCGCGGTATCGCTTATCTTGCCAAACCAAGCTTGGTAAGTGGCAATCAATTCATTAAGATTATCATTAGTTAATTTTTCATAAGTGAAGGCATAACGTTCTGTAAAACGATTGAGATGCGTTTTTTTCTTGTGATATTTTTTACCTTTTAACTCAATGAGTTCGGGAGTGGAATAAATGTAATCACTGCGGTCCTCGCGATAAATAAAATCAAAAGTATCGGGGAATAGGGATTCTAATTCGGTTTTATCTGCTTGACTTAGAGAATGGATAGAGAATCCCAACCCCTTTGCTTTGCAGATTTCTTGTAATTGTATTAGAGTTTCTTTTTTTTGATTCAAGTTGTTTTGTTTGTGGATTGGGTAAAAGATAAATGGATTTTCGTTAGGATATTGTGTTTTGATAATCAAACAATCATTAAGTATCGTCCAACTGATATGACGCGCATAATGCCAAAGATAAAGATTAGTAAAGGTAAGGTCTGAAACGAGAATATTCTGTGAAGTAAAGAAGCTAGTAAGCAATTCTTTATCTTCAATGTCAATTGGTTTCCATTGCATTCGCATTCCTTTTAGTTAAAAGGATATTTTAATACAAAGAATTAAAAAGAAATATTAAGCTTTTGTGCATTTTCTTGCTTAGGGAGGAAATTTTTAGTTTGTTTGAGTTTGCGCATTTCCACACCTAATTTTTCTTTTTGAGCTTTGGCATATTCTGCAATTTGTTCCATAATCGCTAATGCTTCAAACATTTCATCACGCGTTTTGAGGATAGGTGTATTATCTAAAAGTTCATTGAGTTTGTTGTCATTTTTATTTAGATATGCTACTTTTAATTCATTAAGCCAATTCATTATTTACCTCTTTCCATGCTTCAAGTAATCCTTTGACTACTTTAATCACAATGTCAATTTTGTCTTTATTATTTTCCATATTTGCTTGCGTTAGGAGCTTGATTTGATGCGTATAAAGCCCCGTCAAATAGTGGGCGACTTGCCCACCTTTCTCGTAGTCAAGCGAATTTAAAAGCTCTACAAAAATGTCCGTAGTGCGGTTAATATAATAAATCTTTTTCTCAATATCTTGAGAATCAATACAACGTTTCGCCATAGAGGCAAAGCGTAAAATACCCTCATAGAGCATTTCTACAAGCTTTGCAGGCGATTCTACCGCAACAGAATTTTGCTGATAAGAACTATAAGCTAAATTGCCTTTCATTGTTTATTCTCTCCTAATTTTGTGAATACATTGATTGAATCATATTTGAAATCGTATTGGCGTTTTGGTTAATCTTTGCAATCATTTGGTCGTAAGCTGACCATCTTTCCGCCATCATATCATAACGATTGTCAATGGATTCTTGTGTGGAAGTTTTATCCTTGTCAAGAGTTTTTTGCTCATTCACGAGAGAGGTTTCTAAATTTTTTAATGTAGAATTACTACCTGTGATTAAGCTATCCATTTTTTTCTGAAGTTGCATAAAAATGCCATCTACTTCTGTTTCTACTCCTCTAACAGTGGCAGTGGAACTTCTAAAGAAAGCCATTGCCGCATCAGGGTCTTCCTTAAATGCAGAGTTAAATTTCTCTGTATCCATTTCAAGCATTCCACTATCATTGAAATAGATTCCATATTTTATAAGATTGTTTCCTTGTGCGTCATTGGAGGAAATGATGGAATTAAATCCTCTAATGATTTCTCTAATTTCACTGCTTCCGTTAAATACTCCAGAAATCCCAGTATCTTCATCATAGCGCATTAACTCTTGAATTTTGTTATACATTGTGTTGTAATTATCCACAAACTTTTGGAACTCTTCTGCGATTCCAGAATCATCACGAGTAACACGTACAATCACATCTTTATTGGCTTCTGTAACACTAGTGAGTTCTAAAGACAATCCAGAAACTACATCATCAAACGAGTTTTTATCGCGCTCAATTGCAATTCCATTATAAGTAAATTGTGCATTTTGCGCCTTTTGAATATTAGTGATATTCATTTTTTCTAAAAACTCTTGGCTTGTTGCGTAATTACCTGATTGTAATCCTATGGAATCCAATACTTTGGCTTGCTCTGCTGCTTCACCAGTTGAACCAATTCTTACACTCTCGCCATTTAAGCTATTAATGACTAGCTTTCCGTTTTTAACTTCCGCGGAGACTTTGTCATTTAAATTTGTATTTGCATTGATTAAATCTGCAATTGCTTGTGCATTGTCCGAGCCTGTTGTATTGTTGATTGCGCTTAAGTCAATGGATTCGCCATTAATGGTAAGTGTCCCGCTTAATGCACCACTTCTTACAGCAGAAGATCCTTCAATTAAGCCCATTCCACCAGAACCAGCAGAAGTCTTGACGAACCCTAAGTCTGTCTTAACTTCACTAACACCCTCTGCGGCTTGGACTTTTGCATCTGCAACATTTACCTTGATTTCGCCACCTTTGGAATCGTTAAGCAATAAGCCTTTTCCTGTGCTGTTTAAGCCGATAGTGATTTCACCATTTGCAAGTTTATCTTTTATGTCTGATAGACTAGAGTCATTTTTAATTTTTTGGTTGATAGCTTCTAAGACCGCTTTAGCATTATCTTCAGTAGTATTCCCAAGTTTGCTTGCAACATCACTTGCCAAATCGATACTGATTGTTTTGCCACCGATTTCAATTTCAAATGTTCCACTTGTGATTTTTCCACCCGGCATTCCTGCACTCTCAAGTGTGCTTCCAAAGTAGATTTTGTTTTGCGCACCAGAATCTTTTCCTTGAATCATTAATTGATAGGGATTGTCCCCACCTGTTTTCATAATGATTCCCATCACTTCGCCATCAGTTGCGTCTGTAATAGCTTGTCCTACTTCTGCTACGGACATACCCGCTTTAATGTCAATATTGTAATTCGTGCCATTATGATAGAACTTCAATGTTGTATTATCTGTGCTAAAGATACTATCTCTTGAAGAGAATTTCATACCTACTTGATTGACATCATTTTGCGCAAGTTGTTTGACATTGATTTTAATATCTTGAATCGCCAAACCATCTCCTGCAGTAGCCTTTACGCCACTACCTTCTACGGTGGTAGAACGTTTGAGGTAAGTGCTATAATCTGACAAATTCTTGAAGTTAGTATTGAGCGAAGACATCATTGTCATCAATGATGTAAGCTCGGTTTGTTTTTCCATATTGGTTTGAATTTTTGTAGTAATAGGATTAATTCTATTTTTTACCTCTTGTTCTTTCATCTGGTCAATAATATCCCAGTTAAGAACTCCACTACTTCCGATACCTAATGATGCAAAAGTTCCTAATGCCATAATAGCTCCTTTTCTAGTTAATCTTAAGCTTGTTTATCAAAGATAATTCCAACGACTTCTTTCATCTTTGCCATAAGTTGCATTGCTTCATCACTTGGAATCTTGCGAATCACGCGATTAGTGTCCTTTTCGCTCACAGTAATAAAAAGCCCCTCAATGTCTTCATTGAATCCAAAAGTAACATTAGTGTTTAGAGGATTCAATTCTCTATTGAGTTGCTGTGCCAATTCATTGAGCTTTTGTTTTTGCTCTTGAATTTTTTGTTCTTCACTTGTTTGATCAATTTCTTTTTGCACACGTTCTGTTTGTGTCATTGATTCTTGCACTTGTGGGCTGTTTTGACTGCTTACACTTACATTTGCTTGTGTTTGTGTAGAGTAGGCATTCCCTGTTGTGCTAGCAATATTCATTCCATTTTCAGCAATAGTCATAGTAACCTCCTTATTATCTATGTAAAATATTCAATGAATATGCGATTACAAAATCACTTATAAAAGTATATCGGATATTTATCAAAAAAATAAAGAGTAAATAAGCAAAATTTGCAAAAAATATTTGAAATACCTTTATCTTTTAGGATTTGTTAATAATCTTTGCAATTTAGGATTCCTTTTGCAGAATCTCATAGATTCTTTGTAGTGATGAGTTCAAGCGGGTCAATATGCTTGTCCTTGAGAGTTACTTCGAATTTCAAAGCATTTTCTACTCGCCCGATAGTGTAGCCTTTTTTGACCGTGCTACCGGGTTTGATTGTTGGTGCGATTTTGTCTAATTGTGCGTAAATAGTGTGCATATTGTCTTTATGTTCAATGATGACTACGCGTTTGAGAATCGGCGTATCTTTCGCAAAGACGACTTTGCCGTCTAGGACACTTTTAACTTTATCATCGCCTTTAGGGGATAGAGTTACAGATTCGTTAAAGACTTTCATTTTATATACAGGGTCAAAATAAGGTCCGAAATGTTTTTCAATAGAAAAATTTTCTAATGGAGCGATGGTTTTTGCCCCTTTGTATTTGGTCGTTCCAATATTGTGATAAGAGCTTGCAACTTGGCGCACATCAAAATCATCATTAGTTTTTGGCTTTTGGGTTGTTTGTGTTTCTTTGGAAGCAGAATCCTTGTTTGTGGCTTTGGGTGTTTGCTTGAGCAAAGACGTTTCTTGTGATTCTTTAGTTTTGGCTAATTCTTCGCGTTTTTTGCGTTTTTCTTCCTCTTGACTTTTGAGAATATTGAGATTGACAAGAATCTCTTGCGCCGCATCACGTTCTTTAACGATTTTTTGCAACTCTCCATTGTATTTAGTGATTTCTTTCTGATAGTTGGCAATGAGCGTTTCTTGCTCATTTTGGAGTGCTTTTAGGTGGGTTCGTTTTTGGTTTTCTGTATCAAGAAACTTCTTTAATTGCTCAATTTCATTTTTGAGATGATGAAGATTCGCAATCACTTCACTTTGTTTATCACTTAGAGTGCTTAAATGTTTTTTGGTAGCAGTGCTTAAGGATTTAAATGCTTCCTCTGTAATTAAATCCTGTATGGATTCTGGCTGAAAGTCATTTAATAGAATCGCAAAGGAAACTTCTTTGGCGATTAAATCCATCATTTCAAGCTCAATTTGTTTGCGTGTTTGAAATAAAGAATCCTGATTACTGCTAAGTTTTTTTATCAAAGTGGATTTTGCATTGTATTCTTTTTGGTTTTTTGCTATGCTTTGTTCGTTTTCTTTGATAGTTTTTTGGAGCAATTTATACTCTTCTTTTTGTTGATTAATCGCATTGCCTAGTTCTTGGAGTTTAGCATTAATTTGTTTTTCTTGACGCTTTTTATCCTCTAGGGTATTTTTATTTTGATTGATTTTTTGGGTAATTTCCTTTTCATTGATTCCAAAGAGCAGGGAGAATACGATAAGAAGAATGAGCCCGATACGCATTTGAAACCTTAATCCCTATGTTGCAAACTGACAATCCATACTGCAATGAGCGAGACAGCAAGTCCGGTCAAAAGTAAGACAATGGAATCTAAAATAGGTGAAAAAATTTCTGGATTTAACCCTAATTCTTGAAAGAAAATAAGCAGACTTGGGTTTTGAGAAATATAAATCAAACCACTTGAGACGATAAGAGTCGCAAGAATCGTATCAAAACAAGCAAGGCGAAAGAGAACTTGAGAGCGCATCCAAAGAGGTGCTCCAAGCAGGGTCATAATCTCCATTCTTTCTAAATGCTGGAATTTCCAGATTTCAATTTGCTTAAACATCAAAAGCAAACTAATAAGCGCAATGAAGCTAGAAAAAATCATCGCACTTCCGTTGATAATCAAAAGTAATTGGTAAATTTGGCTATGGCTTTTAGTAAAAGTTTCAATGCGCAAGATTCCGTCTAATTCACTTAGGGTTTGATGAATAACCTCTAAACGCGCACTACTAGGATAGGTATTGAGTGTTAGAGAGTAGAATCTTGGAAGTGATTTTTTAAGCAAAACAATATTGGCTTGACTAATACTTTTGCTCAATCGTTCAAGAATGATTTTAGAATCAATAGGGCTTAAATCCTGCGCTTCCCCGATTTTATTGCGTAAAGTCTCTAGGCTTAATTCTTTGGTGCTTGCAAGGATAATTGCATAGTTTTTACCTAGTTTGCTTTCATAATCACTTAGGGTGCGATGTACAAGCAAAATGCTTTCCAATGCAAAAAGAAGGGCGACAAGAGGGATAATTAAACTTAAATGATTTTTAAGAGAGTTCATAGATGACCCCTTCTTCAATATAAAAATGACGATAATTCACGCCTAAAGTCTCTGGGATTCTGTGTGTTACCACTACCACCGTGATTCCAAGTTGCACATTGACACCTCTTAATAAATTCCATATCACTTCAGAGGAATAGTCATCTAGGTTTCCTGTCGGCTCATCAGCGAGAATCAAAAGCGGGTTGTGAGAAAGCGCACGCGCCATTGCAACGCGTTGTTGTTCGCCCCCGCTTAATTCCAAAGGATATTTACTCCCTTTATGAGAAAGCTTAATATGAGCTAAAAGTCTGTCAGTTTGTGCTCGACACGATTCTTTTGTGAATCCTCCAATAATCATTGGAAGCATAACATTTTTTTCTACATTAAAATCCTTAATCAGTTTATAATCTTGGAAAATAATGCCCAAATGTCTGCGCAGAATCTCAATGTTTTTTTTGTTTGCTTTAAACATTTCTACCCCACAAACCTCCAAAGAACCACTTTTAAGAGGTAAATCCCCATAAATAGAACGCATAAGTGTGCTTTTTCCACTTCCGCTTGGACCGCTGATGAATACGAAATCTTTAGGATAAATACTAAAGCTCGTGTTTTTGATGATGATTTCGTTTTTGTAGCCTAGGTTAATATTCTTTGCTTGAATGATTGCGTCCATTGATGATTCCTTACTTGGGGTTAAAGTCATTTTGGATTAGTTGGAGAAGCTTTTTGTGCGCTTGATAGTTGAGGTGGGTTGGCAATGGATTTTCTTTGAAATACTCTATATGATTAGTTTGCATAACATAACGCGTTTGGGGATAATTAAAATCTCCAAAAGAAAGTTTAAGCAAGCAAGGGGATTGCAAAGGAGATTCTGAAAAGCTTGTTTCCATAGAATGCTTTATTATAGAATTATTAGAGGCGCGAAAATGAGGAGTATCAAGCAATAAATCCTCTAAATGTAAAAAATAATCATTTTGTACTATTTTAGTTTTTTGGTAGTTTTTAGGGGAAAACATTAGAGGCTTCAAATCTGAATCCAAAAAATCAAAATCAAATTTTAATTTGCGCGGGGTAGAAGAGTGCAGGGCAAAAAATTCAAGATTATAAATATCTTTCTTTTGTCTAAGCCATCTTGCTTCATATTTGCTCGTAATGGCTTCATCGGTATTGACTTGTGATTGCGTGCAAAAGTCTGTTGTGAAATTTTTGGCTAGACTTTGGGCGTAGTTGAAATATTCCAAACTATCCGTACGTAATTGTAAATGCCCTTTTTGCTTCAAAACGCGGGCACTTTGAGATAAAAAAGCTTCACTTAGGATTCTACGATGAGGTTGTTTATCCCAAGGCACAGGAAAATGCACAAAGATTTTATCTAAAATATTGGAGGGTAAGATTTCTAAAAATATACGCGCATCATAGGCAAGAATTAGAATGTTTTTGAGTCCTAAAAGCCCGATTTGACGCGCTACCTGCTCTAATGATGGGTGGTGAATCTCTAAGCCAATGTGTAAAATTTCGGGGTGATGTTTGGCGTTGTGTAGCAAATGCCTCCCACTGCCAAAGCCAATTTCTAGCCAAATTTGTGAAAAAATATTGGAATCTTGCACGGAATCCTTAGAATCATTGCGAGAATAGACATTTGTAGGTGTTGGAAATTTTAATTTTTGTGTTTTTAATAGATTTTCAAAATCCAAAAAATCTTCAATTTGTTTGATAAATGGGAGTTTGTGTTCTAGTGCAGTGCTTTTGCCTTGTAGGTTGTGTGCAAGGATAGAATCTTGAAAATCCATTAAAATTTTTAATGCACATTTGATGATTTCAATTGGAGAAATGCGTGAGTTTTTGTCGCAATGGACAATAGTTTCTTGATTTTTTTTAGGAGATTTTGAACGCGTTTTGATTTCTAGGAAAAAATTTTTGATTTTTTCTTTGGAATCTTTGGGGATAAAGCAAACTTGCAATAAAGCAAAATATGGATTCTGCGAAGAAGTGAAGATGCGCTCAAAGCAAAATTCCCCTAATGGGTGTGTAACCTTTAAAGGGAGATTGGGGAGTTTGAGTTGCGCAGTTTTGAAATGTGGCATTGTTTTATTTGGGCAAAGAGAGCACAACTTCTTGCGATGGTTTGGATTCTAATCCATTTTTATCCAAGGCACTGACACTATAATAATATTTTTCACCCGCTTTGATTTCTCTATCAATAAATTCTGCAGTTAAAACTTTGTTATAACGCAAGGTTTCCCCAAAAAACATAGAATCTTTTTTATAGACGATATATTCTGTGGCGCGATCGTCCGTAGGAAGCCATTTTAATACAACATAGCCATTTTCAATTTGTGCATAAGTAATGTTTGGCGCACTTGGAACTGCTAGGGTAGAGCCTGTAATAGGTCCAGCCTCTAGACTATCAATGCCATCTTTGTCTGTGGCGATGATTTTATAGTTGTATTGCTCACCATCTTTGCTGATGATGTCTTGATAGGAGTTTGTATTGCTAGGTAGTGTGGTGAGTGTGGTATAAAAACTAGAGATAAAGCCAGAGCGCAAGATTTTATAAGAAGTTACTTCAGGATTTTTGTGCAAATCCCAACTCAAATTAATCTGTCTTGGAATATTGTTGGTGGCTTTAAAATTGGTGATTTTTGCAGGCTTTGGTTTGGTGGTTGCTTTGACACTTTTAGAAGGGAGTGAGCGCGAATTATTCGCATTATAGGCAAGGATTTGGTATTCATAAGTTGTGCCATCTTCTAGTCCTGTATCTAAGTATTCTACAAGTAAGCGATTGGAGACTTTATTGAGCTCTTTCCAATTACCATTTTTGTCTCTCCGCTCTATGATATAGCCATGAACGCGTGTGTCTTGGTGTGGATTCCAAATAACTTTTACCTTTCTTGGATAGTTGCTGATTGCTTCAACATAACTTACAGCGTCAATGGAATGCGTTTTGGCTGTAATAGCAGAGGAAAAATGGGAAATATTTTTTTGTTTGTCAAAGGAAGCAAATTGATAGACATATTCTGTATTGGAATTGAGTTTATTATCTGCATAATGCGTGGTGAAACGAGAATCTATTGTAGCAATTTTACTAAAATTTTGTGCATTGGCTTGCCTGCGGTAGATATAATAGCCTGCAACTTCTGGGTTTTGAACCAAAGCCCATTCAAAGCCAATCGTATTGACATCACTTAAGACACGAATGTCTGTTGGAGGCGTAATGGAGCTATTGATGCTAGGATTGAGAGAAGCAGCACAACCGCTAAAAATTAACGTGAAAACAGCGATGATTCCACCGAGAAAAATTCTGAATGGATTGCCTAAGAGCATTGGAAGTCCTTATATGAAAATTACTAATCAAGTAAAGTAAAGTAAAGTTTAATTTTAACACAATTACATAATTTAGCGCAAGATTTATTAATGGTTTTTGTGTCAAATTTGCGTCAATTTAAGGGAAAGCGGATTGATAAAGCTTATCCAAAGGAAACAGGAGGTTTGCATAGGAATCTTGATAAGACTTTAAATCAAAATGTAAGTTTAAAAAATCCTGCATTTCTTTGAAAAGTGGGGCATAAATATGTAGAGTCTCCCCGTTTCTTGGGTGTTGTAAATATAATAGGTGAGAGTGGAGTAAGATTCTTTCTTGCAAAGCATCTTTTAAATTTAAATTAAAAGTAGAATCTTTATAGCCATAGAAAAAATCTCCTAAAATATGGCGGTTTAAACTACTTAAATGTGCCCGAATCTGATGTGTCCTCCCACTAAAAAGCTTTGCCCCAATTAACTCATAGTCTAACTTCTCATTGTGTGCAGAGGAGATTTTAAAAAATGCAGTTTTGGCAGCTTTTGCGTGAGGATTAGTTTTGTTGGTAGCAATATATTTCAAACGATTTTTGGAATGCCTTAGCAGTGGAGAATCTATTATTTGCGATTCTTTTAAACTTTTGTCAATTACACAAAGATAATAGCGTCCCATTTGACGCGTCTGAAGTTGTAACTTTAAATTTTCGTGGGCAAAATTGGTTTTTGCGATAACGATTGCACCGCTCGTGCCTTTATCTAATCTATGGACAATGCCAGCACGATAGGAATCACCAAGATTAGAAAGGGGGAAATTTTGTTGTTTTAGCCAATGCACAAGCGTGTATTGGTTGTCTTGTTCGTTGGTACGATGCACGATTAATCCAGCGGGTTTATTGAGCACTAATAAGTCTTCATCTTGATAGAGAATTGGAATCTCTAGGTTTTCTAATTTGTTTAAATTTTCCTGCGGGGAAACATTTTCTTGAATGGAAATAATATCTTGAGTTTTGAGAATTATTCCAAGCTTGTTTAATTTTTCTCCATTCAGTGAAATTTGCTCTTTTAAAAATAATTTTTCCACTTGCGAGCGTGAGATTTGAAGCATTTTGGCTATAAAAATATCGGCTCGGATTTCTCTTTCATTATTTGTTAGGGTGAAAATTTGACAGGGAGTTTCTTCAAGATTTGGCAGGGTTTTGGTGTCTTGCGCTAAGGAGAAGCAAGAAGATGAGGAATTGCCTAATGAGTCTTTAGTCGGTATTGTGTGTGAAAAATTTTTCATTGATATAAAATCTTTCTGTGGAAATTATGTTAAAATTGCGTTTTAAAATATTTGCTTTGGATTTGGTTTGTTTAGATTTAATAAAATTCTATCATATTTTGATTGGACTTTGCCTTTATTAATTGTGCCCATTGTCTTATTTTCTTGGTTTTTAATTAATGAAAATAGTGAATTTTTGGGTAATAAAGTCTTGATATATGTTTTTGTTGGAATATTGATTTTTGCGATTGTCTTTTTTATCCCCGTGCGTCAAATTCCGTGGTTTATTATTGGTTTTTATTGTATTAATATCGTATTTTTGGTTTTAGTAGAATTTTTTGGAGATACACGTTTGGGCGCACAAAGATGGCTTGAGATTCCATTGATACATTTTACCTTTCAGCCATCTGAAACAATGAAACCTGCATTAATTTTAATCATAGCCTATTATGTTAGTAAAAAACCTCCTCCTAAGAGAGGCTATAAATTATTAGATTTTCTGAAATTATCCTTTTTGATTCTTTTACCTTTTTTATTGGTTCTCAAACAGCCAGATTTAGGCACAGCACTTGTGTTGCTATTAATGAGTTTTGGGGCATTATTTTTGATTGGTGTAAATTATAAAATTTGGCTTACCTTGGCGATTGGCATTTCTTTGTTATCGCCCATTTTGTATGCGAATTTACACGATTATCAAAAAAAACGTATCGTGGATTTTATTTCTAAAGAGCCAGATTATCAAGTGAAACAAGCGATGATTGCGGTTGGTTCAGGGGGAATATATGGTAAAGAGAAAGAAGAAGCAACGCAAGCATTGTATAAGTTTTTGCCTATCGCAACGAGTGATTTTATTTTTCCTTATTTTGTGGAGAGATTCGGCTTTATCGGTGTGATTGTATTGTTTATCTTGTATGGTTCTCTGATTTTTCATATTTTTTCTATGAGCCACGAAAATGAAAAGGATTATTTTCTTAAAACCATTTCTTATTGTGTGGGATTGTTGATTTTTATTTATTCAGGAATTAATATTGCTATGACGATTGGATTAGCACCAGTAGTTGGGATTCCATTGCCTCTCTTTAGTTACGGAGGAAGCAGTTTTATCACCTTTATGATTCTTTTTGCTGTCCTAGAAAATTTACTTGCCTTTAGGTATAAATTTGTGTATAATCACGACTCTTTTTCACAAAGGGCCCTTAGCTCAGCTGGTTAGAGCACTCGGCTCATAACCGATTGGTCATAGGTTCAAGTCCTATAGGGCCCACCACATCACTTTGATTTATTTAGGAAATTTAATATATGGAAAAAATACAATGTCAAAATATTAAATGTCAAGGTTGCGTTAAAAAAATCAATGAAGCACTTTTGCAAAAGTATCCCTCTTTGCGAGTGGATATAGCAAGTCAAAGTGTGGAAGTGGAAGCAGATGATAATGGAATTGCGGAGATTAAGCTCAAGCTTCAAGAATTAGGATTTTTAAGTGAAAGTGGAATCTTTGGCAAATTGAAAGGATTTTTTACGAAATAAAGGCTTTTAATGGAGATTTTATTATTTATTACCATTATAATTATCGCGATTGCAATCATTAATTTTAAAGATTATTTGAATAATCCACAGAAACATCCTCGTATTAATAGTAAAGAAAATGATAACAATGAAGTGAGCGAATATCAAAATCCTTATAAAAACCAAGAACAACCCCTGAGTCTTAGCAGAGAAGAAAAGATTAGAAAAAGTGAATATGGTTTAATTGTCGCGCTTTTGTCTAAGCTTGCTCAGAGTGATGGCAAGGTGTGTGAGTTGGAATCAGAGCTTATGGAAAATACTATGCAAGATATTGCAGAAGCATTATGTTTGCAAAGTGCAATGAATCAAAAAGAGGAAATATTAGAGATTTTGCATAAGATTTTTGATGCTACCAATGAAAGTGTGGAGTCTCTAACGCAAAGCTATGCAATCCTCACAAAAGGACAATATAAAAGTCGCTTAAAATTGATAGAATATCTGATTGCGCTTGCGTATGCAGATGGCAGGCTAGGCGATGAGGAACGAGAAGTTATCCTAGATGTTGCGGCATATTTGGAAATCAATAATGATGATTTTAATGCGTTATATGATGCTTTTGAGAAGTTTTATGCTCAAAAACAAGCGGATTCTACTTTACAAGAAGCATATGAGACTTTAGGCGTCAGTCAAGAAGACGATATGGAACACATCAAAAAAACATACAAGAATCTCGTGCGTCAATTTCACCCAGACATTCTGTATCATAAGGGCTTAGACCAATCCATTATGGAAACTTGCACCCAAAAGTTACAAGCAATCAACCAAGCATACCAAAAGATTAAAGAACACAGAGAAAGCACTTTATCGGATTGAAATTAGGAGTAAAGAACAAAGATGAAAGAAGCAGATGTTTTGCACGATATTGCAAAGATTTATCGGCGTATAGAACACCAAAACAAGCAAATAAATGCTCTTTACAATTGTGTTAAAGCAGATAAAGTTCCGCATTTTTTAGAAAGTGTTTTTGTGAGGATTCCGCACAATCACGAATCTTTACTTGCCTGTTTGGACCGCGTGGTAGCATTACAAGAAGCTCCTTTAATCAATATCTTGCAAAAGTTTGAAGTAGAAGAGGAGCAAATCATTAGCCTAAGAATGCAACTTCTCAAAATTACGCGTGATTTCCATATGGAGAAACATCGGTTATTGTTAGGATATATCACAAAAGAACAGCTTTTGAGCCCATTTTTAAGAACACTATTCCAAGTGGTGCATAATATTGGTTTATGCTTTAATGATTTTTTTATAGCTTGGCAGAGAGACTTAATACTCGGAATTAATCGTGAATTAAGTCAAACCTATCAGAAAGATTTGCAAAAGATTTTAGAAATTTTAAAGCCTAGTTTGGAGGTTTCCTCCGTCAATACGCATTCTTTAAAGAATATTTTAAGTGATGAGGCTTTAAAAGAACTTCCAATCCAAGAAGACGAATTAACAAAAGAGGGTGAAGTAGGAGATAGGAGTTATTCCGTGCCTGTATTGAAGGATTCTACTTATCAAGCAGTCGCTTATGCAGAATTTTTTGAAGAAGAATTTGCAGCTTTAAAAAACGCTTTGGAAGCAGGAATTGAATCTTTAGAGAAAACCCCAGAAGTTTTCCCAAAATTAGAACAAAAGAATGCTTATTTAGACTATTTCAAAGCCTTAAAATCAGCCCTAATGCAGACAAACACCAATCGTTTATTGGCTTCTTGGCGACTTGTAGATAAGGCTTGGATGGCGATTTCTACTCCTTTGCAGATAGGACACCCTTTAGAATATTACGAAGACCATTTTAGGAAAGCCGTTGCTCCAGAATGGGATTTGCGTATTGCAAGAATTTACGAGGGTGTTGATTTGCTCAATCCGCAAGAATCACAAGATTGCAAAATTTCGAAAGAGTCTATGTTGAAATTTTATCAATTTTATAGCTCAAAAGCACCCAAAACGAAATATAAAGAAGAAATTGATACTTGTGTGGAGCAATCTTTGCTCAAGACGCAAAGTTATGGTGGATTGCCCGCACTTTTTTATGGAGCGGAACTCAATGGACTCTTTAGTGCCCAAGTTGTGCCAAATGATGAAAAAGTAAGTAGAAAATATGGAAAAAAGATTTTTTATTTTCCCGACCGCGTGCGAGAATTATCTCTTGCAAAGCCTTTTATGCTTTTATCATCTAAGACTTTCCCTAAAGAATTTTTGGATTCCAATAGGGAATTATTGTTTTTTAGAAAAGAAGATTGGTATAAAGTCTATGAGATTTCAACGATTGGGCACGAATTTGGACATATTTTGTGGGTGAGTTCTGATAGTGAATTAAAGATGAATCAGAGCGGGCAATTTAAAAATATAGAAGAATTTAAAGCAACAATGGGAGGACTGATTTATTACTTTTTATCTGCCAATCAGCCCCTCCTGCAAGAGCTTATTTTGAATACGATTGCGCGTTCAGTGGGTTTGATTGCTTGGATGAAAGAAGATGATGTATTGCCTTATTATTGTGAGGGTTTAATCCATTTAGAAATCTTATTTAGTTCGGGGATTTTGCGTTACAAGGGCAGTTTTGATACAATTGCATTAGAAGTAGAAATCAATGAAAATACTAAACAATCTTTGAGAAATCGGTATTTAAGCGTTTATAATCAGTTGGTTTTGACTTATTTAAACAAGCAAGATGCTAAAAATTTCTTGGATTGTTATGCCATCAAAGATTCTGAAGGGAATTATAAGCCCTTGAAGCCAGAAGTAAGGGCTTTTGTGGAGGATTATTATCGGCAATATCAAGCCATTGGGCAAATCACAGATACGCTCACTCCACAAAAATGGCGAGAAGCTTACAAGAAGCAACATAATTTAGATTAAAGAGGACTGATGCCGATTGGTAATAATGAAATCAACAAAGCACGAGAGGCGATTTATAAAATTGCGGGCATTTATTTGCCATCAAGTAAAGATTCTACAATTAAAAATCGTTTGGATATATTAAAACGTAAGCTTGGGATTCAAGATTTTGATATTTTTTTTAATCAAATCAAGCAAGGACAATTTAAGCAAGAATTTATCAATGCTTTTACGACCAACAAAACAGACTTTTTTCGTGAGGGATTTCATTTTGGAGATATGTTGGACAGAATCTTACCTAAAAGATTACGAGAGAATGAGCCTATAAAGGTTTATTGTTCCGCGAGTTCTACGGGTGAAGAGCCTTACTCTATCGCCGCAACTTTGCTTTATGCAAAAGAAATTTATCATTCTGATACACCCGTAAGTGTACTTGCCACAGATATTGATACTTCTGTATTAGAGTTCGCTAAAGAGGGTAAATATCTTGTAAATACTAAACTAAATCCTTTACCTAATTGGTTGGATTTGAAAGATTATTTTGATATACGCAACAAAAACGAACACGAGATTTTTATGTACGCGAAGTCAAATCTAAAAAATATTTTGACCTTTAAGCAGCAAAATCTCTATGATTCAAGGTATCCTTTCGGGGCAAAGGAATTTGATATTATCTTTTGTCGTAATGTTTTGATTTATTTTAAAGTTTCAGACCAAGAGCAGATTTTAAGCAAAATGTTTTCTCATTTAAAAATGGGCGGAACATTATATCTTGGACATTCAGAAAGCATTTTGAATCTTGCTTCTAAAGTGGATCGTCTAGGGAAAAATATCTTTGTAAAGGTGGCAAATTAATTTGGTAAATACTAGTGAAAAGTATCATCCTGATTTATTGTTAAAATCTGATCCTTATAAAGGGAACGATAGCAAAAAGTTAATTGCTATTGGTGCAAGCACAGGAGGAGTAGATGCGATTGCGAAAATATTGCAAGCATTGCCTCGTGATTTACCTCCTATTGTAATAACGCAACATATACCGGGTAATTTTTCTACTTCTTTTGTCCAAAGGCTTGATAGAATCTCTAAACTAGATGTGTTTGAAGTGAGAGAAAGAATTCTCTTGAATGATTCTGGTGTCTATTTAGCGGCAGGTGGTTTGCATATGGTTTTAGAAAAACGACACGACGGTTATTATGCGAAACCACAAGATGGGATTCGTATTTCGCGTCATTGTCCAAGTGTAGATGTAATGTTTCGTAGTGTCAATAATGTAATCGGCAGAAATGCTTTGGCTATTATTATGACAGGAATGGGTGATGATGGAAGTATAGGTATCAAGGATTTATACGATAATGGGGCTTATACGATTGCGCAGGACGAAGAAAGTTGTATTGTTTTTGGAATGCCCAAACAAGCCATTGCTAAAGGCGCAATCTGTGAGGTTGTAAGTTTAAATTCTATCACTGAAAAAATTTTAAGTTTTGCAGCAGGTAATCTCAAACGTTTCAAAGAAGAATAATGGCTGGATTTTATTATCCAAGTGCAATGATAGAATCTAGCTTTGAAGTAAAAGGTTCAGAGTTTATCTCTTATTTGGTCGCGATAAACGAATTTGCAGACTTTGTTGCGCAATCACGTACAAAACATCTCAAAGCAGTGCATTTTGTAACTTCTTCGCGTAGATTTAATGCACAGGGGCAAGTGGAGGAAAGCTTTAGCGATGATGGAGAGCCAAAAGGCACTTCAGGGTTGCCTATATTGAAAGTTTTGCGCGGGTATGATTTGATAGAATGTGGCGTGCTAGTGATTCGTTATTTTGGTGGCACATTGCTTGGCACAGGAGGGCTTGTGCGGGCTTATACACAAGGGGTAAAAGATGTAGTGATAAAAGCAAAAGAGCAAGGAGCATTGCAACCTTATATCCCTAAAGAATCTCTTGACATACAGATTCCCTTTACGATTTTCTCACAAGTGGAATATCTCATCAAAAAACTTGAAATAAATATCGTTCAAAAAGAATTTTTAGAGAATGGAGTGCATTTAACATTAGAGGCAAGTTTGGAAAATTTAAAATCTTTTTTGGCTAAAGTAGAATCGCTAAAGTATATAAAATAAATAAAAATCAAATCTAAAAATTCTCTTCAAACCAGCCCGCAATTTCACTACGAATTGTTTGGTGTAGAACAATGCCAGCAAGAAAGTCATCTTGTTTTGCCTTGTTTAGCAAACTGATTAATCCGTTGCGATATTTGCTAAGATAGGGGTGGTCAATCTGCATAGGGTCGCCTAAAAATACAATCCTAGAATCCTCTGCCATTCTCGTGCCAATGAGTTTAATTGTCGCATTGGAAGCATTTTGTGCTTCATCAAAGATGACGAATTTTTTGGCAATACTCACTCCGCGTGCGTGGGCAATGTCTAATACTTCAATATTGTGTTTATTTAAAAAATACTCTGTGGCTTCTTGACTTTGTATGCTGTTTGCTTCTCCGCGATATTCTATACGTTTTGCGAGCGATTCCTTTTGCATTTTGGTGATGATGAAATTAATGGCACTAAAAAGTGGATACATAAAATAGCTTAGTTTTTGATTTTCATCGCCTTTACGGAATCCAAGTTCTGCTTCTTTGTCATTTGCTGTAATGGTATTGCGCAAATAGACAATTCCATTGACGACACCCTTTTTCAATAAATGTAAGCCTGCTTGTAAGGCGATGAGTGTCTTGCCACTTCCAGTTGCACCGCTACAAATTGTGATTTTATTCTTGCTATGCGTTAGAAGTGCATAGAGGAATTTTTGCTCCAAATTAATAGGGTTGATATAGAGTTTATCTTCTTCTAAACGCGTATCAAAATCTAATTCACAAAAGGCATTGTCTAGTTTAATGCCATAACGTTTTTTGCCTGTGAGATAGAGACTATTTTCAGTATTGTCTTCTTCGGCAATTTCAATCAAACTCCAATTCGTGAGGGCTTGGAATGCAGCATTACACTCAAGACTTTCTTTTGTGTTGTTTTTGTGGATTTGGAAATGGTTTAAAAAATCAATGGCTTGAGGGTTTTCGATGCGGTCTCTCATAAGAGATTGTGAGGAAACATTCAACGAGAGAGCATAAACCTTGAGGGAAATATCATTTGTGAGTAATATAAAGTTATAGTCCTTAGCAATTTCTAAAGTGCGTGCGTCATTCAGCCCATAATCTTGGGATTTGGTTTTATAATTTGGTCTATGAATGATTTGTAAAGGAATCTTGTGCTGATGAATTGTAAAATAAATCGTATGGATTTTATCTTTCTCTATCGTACTAAATTCTGATACAGAAGTAGAATCTCCTAAAATATTCCTAAAAAACTCTCGTGCAAAAAACCCCGTCTCGTTACTTAAATCTTTCTTTTTGTCTAATTCACTTAAAGTTACATCGCAGATGAAAATCGTATTTTCACCCTCTTGATGTAGAAAAAAGAGATTTTCCACATCGTCTAAAATAATTGAAGTATCAATTAAGTAGGATTTTTTCACTTATTGGCAACCTTCACACTCAATACTGCGGTCCATTGCGTCTGTGTTACTTTCAGCTTCCACACTTTGAGAGCGCAAATAATAAGTGGATTTCAAGCCTAATTTCCAAGCTAACATATAAATCTCATTTAAGTATTTGCCACTTGCGAGATTTAAAGCCATAAAAATATTGGTGCTTTGCCCTTGGTCAATCCATTTTTGTCGAATTGCAGCGGCTTTAATTAGCAAACGTTGGTCAATTTCGTAAGCAGAAGTGTAATAATTCCAATTTTCTAAGCTTAGATTGGGTGCAACAACAGGAATCAATCCGCTTAAATTCTCTTCAAACCACTTGCGTTTATAAATGGGCTCAATCGTTTGTGTTGTGCCTACGAGAATAGAGATAGAGCTCGTAGGTGCAATCGCCATCAAATACCCATTGCGAATCCCTTTAGTTTTGACTTCTTCTCTTAAAGTATCCCAATCATAGACAAACCCAAAAAGCCCCCCGCGGTCAATGAGTTTTTTGGCTTCATTGTTAGCTTTGTCTATTGGAAAGATTCCTTTAGACCATTCCGAGCCGATAAACTCACTATATACTCCTTTTTCTTGCGCAAGCTCACAACTTGCCTTAATGGCATTGTAACTAATGATTTCCATTATTTCATCAATTTTTGCCAAATGTTGGTCGCTTCCCCACTCAATATGCTTTTCTGCTAGCATCTGTGCTTCGCCCATTACGCCTAATCCAATGGCACGATTATTGAGATTCGTAACTTTTACCTTGCGATTGGGGCAGAAGTTCAAGTCAATGACATTGTCTAGCATTCTAACCGCAATGGGCACGACACGTTCAATATCTTCTTTAGTGTGTATTTTGGAGAGATTAATAGAAGCAAGGTTACAGACTGCAGTCTTGCCATCACGAGATTCTCTTTGAGCGATAAAGACTTTTTTGCCTTTAATACTATCGGTAGAAGTAATCTTATTAGAAAGTTTTTTGATACCACAATCGGTAATGATTTCTTGGTATTCAGGATAATCTTCAATCGTCCCATCTTCATATTCTACGCGAACAAAACATTCGTTAGGTTCGGTATTTTGAAAAATTTCTGTGCAGAGATTGGAACTGCGAATGATTCCATTATGTGGATTGGGATTGGCACGATTAGCATTATCTTTAAAACACAAAAAGGGAGAACCCACTTCAAAATAATTTGTTAGAATCCTTTTCCACAAGTCTTTTGCCTTGAGCGTTGTTTTTGGAATATTGGGGTCCTGTTCGTATTGTATATAACGCGCCTCAAACGCATCTCCATAAAGATTTGTCAAATCAGAGCAAGTCAGTGAATCAAAAAGATTCCATAAGCCATCTTCGCTCACTCTCTTCATAAACAAATCTGGAATCCAAAGTGCGGGAAATAAATCGTGTGTCCTTCTTCGCTCTTCCCCACTATTTTTCTTAATATCTACGAAATCAAAAATATCACTATGCCACGGCTCTAAATAGACTGAAATTGCACCTTTGCGTGTGCCTAGTTGGTCTACTGCAATGGCAATGTCATTGGTGATTTTCAAAAATGGAATCACCCCACCCGCTGCATTTTTATGCCCGTCAATGAAGCTTCCAAGTCCGCGTATTTTGGAGAAATCCCAACCGATTCCGCCACCATATTTGCTTAAGAGTGCCATTTCTTTATAGGAATCAAAAATTCCTTCAATGCTATCGGGCGTGCTTCCGATATAACAAGAGCTTAGTTGATGACGTGGGGTTCTTGCATTAGAGAGCGTAGGGGTTGCCGCCATTACTTCAAATTTAGAAAGTAGGTCATAGAATTGTTCAGCCCAGAAATTTGGGTCTTGTTCGTTTTGGGCTAAAAACATTGCAATTCCCATAAACATATGTTGTGGCAACTCAATGGGGTCGCCTTGCTTGTTTTTGAGTAAATAGCGGTCATAAAGCGTTTTGATTCCTAAATAAGTGAATTGCAAATCACGCGTTTTGTCAATTTTTTTATTAAGTCGTTCT
Source organism: uncultured Helicobacter sp. (assembly GCA_964464895.1). Classification (GTDB taxonomy): domain Bacteria; phylum Campylobacterota; class Campylobacteria; order Campylobacterales; family Helicobacteraceae; genus Helicobacter_D. Next base: position 152,799 of record CAYXGY010000001.1, read on the forward strand.
AAATCAAATTTCTCTTTCATTCCACTAATGATACGATTCTCACTTTCTCCTAATTCCAAGTATTCCCGCAAAGTTTTATAGCCATTAAAGCCATTGACGCGATGATAGAGGTCATAGAGGAAAAGTCTTGCAGCAACAAAACTCCAATTGGGGCAGTCAATATCAATTTTATCCACTGCGGTTTTGATTAAAGTTTGCTGGATTTCTTGTGTGGTAATTTTATCCCGAAATTGTAGTTTTGCATCTACTTCTAGTTCGCTCTGCGAAACCCCCTCTAAGCCTATTACAGAATCACGCGTATATTTTTGGATTTTGGTTACATCAAGTGGTTCAATTCGTCCATTTCTTTTAATAACGGTTAGCATAGATTCTCCCTTATTTGCTTTTTCTTTTTCTTTGTGTTGGGTCTAACACTTTTTTGCGGATTCTAATGTTTTTTGGGGTAACTTCCAAAATTTCATCTTCTTCAATCCATTCCAATGCACGTTCTAGGTTCAAATCTCTTGGTGGCACGAGTTTAATCGCTTCATCACTTCCGCTTGCACGCATATTAGTTAGGTGTTTGGCTTTAACGGGATTGACATCTAAATCATTTTCACGACTATGTTCGCCAATCACCATACCAACATAGACTTTGGTTTGCGGAGGGATAAAGAGCACGCCACGTTCTTGAATGTTGCCTAGAGAAAAGGGCGTCGCTTCGCCATTCTCCATTGAAATGAGTGCGCCATTTCCCCTTGTTTCAACACTTCCACTAAAGGGGCGAAATTCTAAAAAGCTATTATTCATTACCCCCTCTCCTTTGGTATCGGTTAAAAATTCGCTACGATAACCAATCAATCCACGCGCTGGAATCTCAAATTCCAAACGCGTATAACCTTCCCCCATTGGATTCATCGCCTTGAGCTCTGCCTTTCTGCGTCCCAGTTTTTCAATCACGCTTCCTGCGTAATCTTGAGGTGTGTCAATCACCAAAGATTCAAAGGGTTCGCATTTAGCCCCCTCAATTTCTTTAATAATGACTTCAGGGCGTGAAATGCTAAACTCATAATCTTCACGGCGTAGATTTTCTGCCAAAATCGTGATTTGCAATTCTCCACGTCCGCTGACTTTGAATTTTCCCTCACCCAATTCTTCAATTTTCATTGCGATATTGGTTTGCATTTCTTTTTCTAAACGTTCTTTCAGTTTGTTGGCGGTTACATGTTTGCCCTCCGTTCCTGCAAAAGGGGAATCATTGACGGCGAAATTTACGCTCATTGTCGGTTCTTCTAGGTGCATAGGGTCAAGCGGAATCGGATTGTCTGGGCAAACAATAGAATCTCCCACATTGATAGAATGGAATCCTGCTAAGGCGACAATATCTCCCGCTTGTGCTTCTTCAATCTCGGTTCTAGCCAATCCATAAAAGCCGATGAGTTTAGTGATTTTTCCTGTGATTTTCTCGCCATTTCCTTTTGCAAGCATTACATTCTGCCCTTTTTTAACCTTGCCATTAAAGATTCTAGCAATTCCAATTTTGCCTACATAGTTATCATAATCAAGGGTGAAGATTTGGATTTGAAGCGGATTCGTGCTTTCTCCACTTGGGAGAGGTACATATTCTAAAATGGCGTCAAAAAGTGGTTCTAAATTCTTTTTCTCATCTTCTAATTCTTTAATGGCATAGCCATCGCGTGCGGCTGCATAAACGATAGGAAAATCTAGTTGCTCTTCATTTGCTCCCATAGCTGAAAATAAGTCAAAGACTTCATCAATGACGCGGTCGGGTTGTGCTGCTGGCTTATCAATCTTATTTACCACGACAATAGGGCGGATTCCAAATGCCAATGCCTTTTTGACGACAAATTTTGTCTGTGGCATTACGCCCTCTTGCGCATCTACAAGCAATAAAACCCCATCTACCATTTTTAAGACGCGTTCTACTTCTCCTCCAAAGTCTGCGTGTCCGGGAGTGTCAATAATATTAATTTTTGTTCCTTTATAATTAATAGCCGTGTTTTTGGATAGAATCGTGATTCCACGTTCTTTTTCAATCTCATTGCTATCCATTACGCGTTCGTCTATTTGTTCGTGATTTGCAAAAGTTCCTGATTGTCTAAGCAATCCATCGACAAGAGTAGTTTTTCCGTGGTCAACGTGCGCAATCACGGCAATATTTCTAATTTCTTGCATTGTTTTCCTTGAAATAAAAATTGAATTGTGGATTCTATCTAAAAGAATCTTAAGAGTTAGCAAAAATCTTTATGGAATAGCGTTTGCTTATATTCTTGTAAAAGTTCTTAAATTTCAAAGAAAGGCGCAACAATGCTATCTTTATTGGAAGTTGAAAAAGTCAATCAAAAAAATGTCATCAAAACCCAAAATACTCAAGGTGTAAGCGAGGGAGAAAGTGGAGGATTTGCTGAAATTTTTAATTTTCTAAACTTGGATAAAAATGCTAAAAAATCTGATGGAAATTCTAAAAAGATTGTCCAAAACGCGCGGGAATCTTCTCAGAATCAAAGTTTCAATAAACTCTCAAAAAATGAGAATCCAAGTAGCATTCTAAAGAGTTTAGATGAGAAATACAATCTTTCTAAAAATTTCTTGGAGACTCAAAAAACGCAATCGCAAAGTAAAAGTGTAAAAGTCAATATTCCCAATAATTCTCGTGTTTCTCTTCCGACACCCACGACATTAAAAAGCGCGAGGGATTTATTGGAGTTTTCAAAGTCTCAAAAACAAGAGGCAAAGACTTTAAAGGATTTAAGTGCAGTGGCAAATGATTTGAAACTCAATATTCAAAAAATCAGTTTGCAAAAGGGCGAAGAAAGCCAAAATAAAAATATCAAAAATTTTCTTGTCAAACAAGAAATCTCCCCTGCGAAACAACTTTTAAGCTCCAATGAGAGTATTAGAATCGGTAAAGAGGTAAATTTACAAACAGCACAAAAAACAAAACAAGAATCTCCTAATATTTTGAGCAATCTTTTACAAGACAAAGAATTGATAGATAAACAATCACATCAAACTTCCAAAGTTACCCAAGTCAAAACGGATTTAAAGGATTCTAAAATCCAAACTCAAAGTAAAGAATCTCTTGATAAAAATGCAATGAAAAATGACAAAAAAGAGGAAAAAGTCCTTGAAAGCTCTAAGGGTTTTGAAAATAAAGTATCCCAAAAGGAAAAGGTAGAATCTCAAACAGAGACTAAAACAAGCCAAACAGAAACTTTGGAGACAAAAGGCAAATTCCAAAAAACAGAATCAAAAACCTTGCAAGATTCTAAAGAAAAGACAGAAAAAGTCCTAAACAAAGAGCAATCTAAGCCGACAGAATCCACACAAACAAAAGTTACCCAAGTCAAAACGGATTTAAAGGATTCTAAAATCCAAACTCAAAGTAAAGAATCTCTTGATAAAAATGCAATGAAAAATGACAAAAAAGAGGAAAAAGTCCTTGAAAGCTCTAAGGGTTTTGAAAATAAAGTATCCCAAAAGGAAAAGGTAGAATCTCAAACAGAGACTAAAACAAGCCAAACAGAAACTTTGGAGACAAAAGGCAAATTCCAAAAAACAGAATCAAAAACCTTGCAAGATTCTAAAGAAAAGACAGAAAAAGTCCTAAACAAAGAGCAATCTAAGCCGACAGAATCCACACAAACAAAAGTGCAAGATAAGATTTCACAAAAAACAACTAAAGAATCTCAAGAGATTTTAAGGCAAGAATCTTTCAAACAAGACTCTATGGAGAGAGAGGAAGTAAAACAAGAAAATATTGTGCAAGAAAAGGTTGTTAAAGAAGCAGTCAATAAAGAATCCCAAAGCCTAAAAACAACTAATCAGATGAAATTAACACAAGATTTTATCCAGAATCCTTTTGCTTCAAAAGAGAAAAAAGAAGTGAAAGATTCTTTTGTCAAAGAGGATAAGGAGGACAAAAGAAATATCAAGAATCCAAAGGCTAGCACGACACAAAATACTAATAATTTGAGTGCTTTATTAAAAGAAGAAAGTATGAGGCAGGAGATGAAACAACAAGATATTTTCTTGGATAATTTGCTAAAAACCACAGAAAAATCTACCCAAACTCCTAAAGAGGCGTTAAAAGGAGCTGTCAAAGAAGTCAGTAAAGGGAATCAAGAGAAGTCAAAAATCAATCAAGAGATTTTCCAAACCACTTCACAGGCGCAAGTAGAGAATCGCTTCAGTGTGCAGAATACATTTTTGCATTTCAGTGATAAATTAAGGGAGGCATTACAAAATTATCGTCCGCCAATCACAAAGCTGTCTTTAGAATTAAATCCAGAGAATCTAGGGAGCGTAGAGCTAACGATTACGAAACGTGGAGATAATATTTCTGTGCAAATTAGCTCCAACCCCAACGCCTTACAACTCTTTATGCAAAATGCGCAAGAGTTTAAAAATAGTTTGAGCAATCTAGGATTGAATGATGTGAATTTAGAATTTAAAGATAGTGGGGGGAATAGTCTAGGCAATGGAGATTTTGGTAGTTCTAATGGTGGAGAGAATGGCGGATTCCAAGAGCAAAATCGAAGAGGAAATGCCCATAAGGAACAAGAATTTGAACAAAATTCTGATGAAAATTCAAAAAATGCTCAAAAATGGAACGGAAATAGCTTACACATTTACAAAGAAGTGAATAACCCTTATGCCAAAGTGGCACTTGTGGAGATTAACTTTTCATACTATGCTTAAGGAGTAAATTATGTCATCAACAACAGCCACAGGTTTGCAAGGAAGCTACCAACAACCAACTTCCACAAGCACAAAAGAATGGAGCAACCCTTTAGACGATAAAGAGATTCCAAAAGATGAGAGCACAACAGGCGGAAACTCTCTTTCTAATGAAGCGTTTATGCGATTGTTTTTGGAACAGCTTAAAAATCAAGACCCAACAGCTCCAATGGAGACACAAGAGATTCTAACCCAAACTGCGCAATTAACACAAGTAGAAGCGCAAGAAAAAATGAAAACTGCAATGGAAAAAATGACAAAAGCAATGGAATCTATGCAGGAAACAAATGAGAAAACGATTGAATCGCAACAAAAAATGATAGAGTCTCAAGAAAAAATGCTAGAATCCTTAGGCTTGCTCTCTAATAGCATTATGGATAGCAATATCCTAAGTGGCTATAACTCTGTGAGTGTGATTGGCAAAATGGCGGAAACAGGTTTGGATACGATTACCATTGAGAAAAATGATAAAATTGAATTTGGGCTTTATTTTGACGAACCCATTGATGCGAGCAAAGGGAATCCAAAAATTACGATTGTTTCTAATAAAGTGGTTACAGATGATAACGGAAAAGAAGATGTGGAAAAAACAATCGTTAAGGAAATTGACCTTAGTGCTTACGATGGAAAGAGTGGTTGGATTACTTTCGAATGGGATACAAAAGATAATGGTGGAACTTATGTCAAAGCTGGGGATTATACTATCACAGCAGAATACAATTTGGATTCTACAACCAATAAATATTTAGAGACTTCATTAGGACGCGGAGTAGTTCAAAGCGTCATCTTTGACCAAGGTGTGCCTTATGTAAAACTTGGTGAAATGGTTGTGCCAATCACTTATGTTTATTCATTTGAGCCAAAAAGTTGATTAAAGCAAGCTGCATAGATAAGGATTGATGATGACAGGTGCATTTTATAATGGAATTAGTGGTGTTAGAACGCATCAATTTGGGATTGATTCTACTTCTAACAATATTGCCAATATCAATACAATAGGTTATCGCGCAAACTTACCAGAGTTTAAAAGTCTTTTTGCGGTAAGTATGGATTATGTCAATTCTAGCTCTCCTATTTCCAATGACTATAACTATGGTTCTACAATAGGTTCTAATGCGATTAATGCCAATGATGGAACTTATGTGAGTGCAGACGGAGATTATAATGTCGCGTATAGTGGCAAGGGTTGGTTTGTCGTTGGGTTAAACAAAAATGGTGCTTTTGATATTAATGCACCTGTTTATGACGGAACACAGCGAAATTATTTTACCCGTGATGGCTCATTTGGTTTAGATGGTGAAGGATATTTGGTTAATTCTAGTGGTTATTATATGTATGGAATCAATCTAGGGAAAATTGCAGCCGATGGGACATTGACAGGTACAAACAATTTACAAGCAGACTATGCCGGGCTTTCTGGCTCTAACTTACAGCCTTTACAGATTCCTAAAAATTTGCAATATAAACCCACTCTAACCACAGAAGTAGGATTGTCTATCAATCTTAACCGCACACAAAATCCAAAAGGAATTGGAAATTTACAAGATGCTAATGGGAATTTTAGTATGGATAAGTTTCTTGCTCAAGACATTAATTCTATGATGAATGCAAGCGGTGATTTATTAGACCCTAAAAACTATAAAGACATTAGTTTGAGTCTTGAGAGAGGGGGAGTTACCACACAATATACTTTCACTTATGGGGTAGCAGAAAATGGCTTTAAAACAATGGGTGAGTTGATGAATCTTATCAAAGAGCAAACTGGTTTGAATTTGGGTTTGAAACTAGATAGTGAGGGAAATCCTAGTGATTGCTCCTTGTATCTTAGCAATGCGGGTATGCAAGATGTCAAAGTAAGCATTAATGGCAAGCTTGCAGATAAATTGGGAATGAAAGCTACTAGCATTAATTTGGAATCTGCCTTTGGCGGTGTCGTGAAAGACTTTGTCAATGGCACAGAATATCAAAATCAAGAATATGTCAAATATCAGGGTATGATTTTTCAAAAAAATGGCGAAGGTATTGCCAATGGCAATCCTATTGATAATCCTAATGGTTGGACGCTCGTAGATAGTAGCGGAGTCTCTTCTTATCAAGAAGTGCAAGCAAAGGGATACGAAAAAGATGAATTTGTTGTTAGTGGAGGCAAGATTTATAGAAAATTAACAGACGCAGGAGAGGTTACAGAAATCATTGACCCACAAACAGGCGCGACTACCATTGCTTTACCACAAAATGACGCAACAAATTGGGAAGAAGTGGGAAACGCTACATTTGGAGAAGTTCAAGAATATGCACAGGGCACATTCTATGCAGAAAATTCTGTCGTGAGCTATAATGGAATCCTTTATCGCAAAGTCAATGGTACAGGCAATACGAATCCTTTAGAGGATAATATGGGTTGGAAAATGCTAAGCGTTTCAAGCATTAGCAGCACACAACTCCAAGTGCCTACCTATGAGACAAATACTGAAATTTATAGTGATTCAGGTGAGAAATTTCTTTTGAAAACCCAATATATCTTACTCAACCAAGCCGATAGGAGTGTAACTCCAGAAGTGTTAGAACGTTGGGAAGTGCGCAGCAGTATTTATAATGGTATTGGGGAAGTGATGATTAGCGAGAATCCAACGATTGGAGAGATTACTTTTAATGATGATGGCACGGCAAATGCTCCAATATTCCAAGTTCCTTTCAATGGTGGAAGTGTGAGTGTGGATTTAACCCAATCTGCAGACGGCAAAACCTCAAGCAATTTTGCTTATGCGGATTCTGATACAAAATCCACTACACAAGATGGCACAGCTGCGGGAATAATGAAAGATGTTGTGATTAATGACGATGGCATTATTCTTGTTAATTTTACTAATGGCAAGCTAGAGCCAATCGGTCGCTTTGGAATCGCTGCTTTTGTGAATGATCAAGGACTTAGCAAAGTGGGCGGTAATTTATTTCAGATTAACGCACGCACAATCAATGGAGAAACTGCAGTTGTCAGCGGTCCGCCTTTGCTTGCTTGGGAAGAGGGTGGCACAGCAAGCTTGAAATTTGGTAAAGTTTTAGACCATATGCTAGAAACAAGCAATGCAGATACAGGGACATCATTAACAGACTTGATTGTTTATCAAAGAGGGTATCAAATGAGTGCGAAGTCTATCACGACTGCCGACCAACTAATGCAAGAAGCAATCCAGCTAAAACGCAACTAATCAATGTATAGAATCTTTCGGGATTCTGTGCTTTTGATTCCACAATTCCTTGTTTATTTTTGTAAGATTTACCAAAGCAAGATTTTAATTGAAAGAAAGTAGAATTTGGTAAAAATTTTTGAGGTTAAATCAATGAAAGTAAAAGATGTGAGAGCTTTATTTTTAGAATATTTTGCAAGCAAAGGACACAAAGTCTATGATTCTATGCCTTTAGTGCCTGATGATCCTACTTTATTATTCACAAATGCAGGAATGGTGCAGTTTAAAGACATTTTTACGGGTAAAGTGCCGATTCCTTCTCCCAATATCGCGACGAGTGCGCAGACTTGTATTCGTGCAGGTGGCAAGCATAATGACTTGGAGAATGTCGGTTATACTGCGCGCCACCATACGCTTTTTGAAATGCTTGGGAATTTTAGCTTCGGTGCTTATTTCAAAAAAGAAGCAATTGCTTATGCTTGGGAATTTGTTACAGAGGTGTTAGGATTTGATAAAAGTGTTTTGTATGTAACAATCCACGAAAGCGATGATGAGGCGTTTGAGCTATGGAGTCAGCATATTGACCCTGCGCGCATTAAGAGAATGGGGGATAAGGATAACTTTTGGCAAATGGGTGATGTAGGACCTTGCGGACCTTGTAGTGAGATTTTTGTAGACCAAGGGGCAGAATTTTTTGATGGACCAGAGGATTATTTCGGCGGAGATGGGGACAGATTCTTAGAGATTTGGAATCTTGTTTTTATGCAATTTGAACGCGATAAAGAAGGGAATCTGAAGCCTTTGCCCAAACCCAGCATTGATACCGGCATGGGATTGGAACGTGTGGTAGCATTATTGGAGGGCAAACATAGTAATTTTGATTCCTCGCTTTTTATGCCACTCATTGCCAAAGTGGAGGAAATCACAAAACAAACTTATTTTTATGAAAGTGGTGCGAGTTTTCGCGTCATCGCAGACCACGCTAGAAGTGTAGCGTTTTTGCTTGCGCAAGGAGTGAATTTTGACAAAGAGGGGAGGGGGTATGTGTTGCGTAGAATCTTGCGGAGAGCAATTCGTCACGGATATTTGCTAGGGCTACGCACCCCCTTTGTCTATCAAGTGGTAGGGTGTGTATGTGAAAATATGGGAACACATTATCGTTATTTGCTAGAGAAGCAGCAGGCAATTATGACGCAATGTAAAGCGGAAGAATTGCGATTCTTTGAAACAATTGAAAACGGAATGAGTCTTTTTAATAAAGAATTAGTCAAGCTAAAAGAGGAGAAACCCAACCAACTCTTTAGTGGCGAAGTGGCATTTAAGTTGTATGATACTTATGGATTCCCTCTTGATTTGACACAAGATATGTTGCGTGAAAATGGCTTTGGCGTGGATATGGATAGTTTTGAAACTTGTATGAAAGTACAGAAAGAACAGGCAAAGGCAAATTGGAAAGGTAGCGGTGATAGTGCAAAAGAGGGCGATTTCAAGCTTTTGCTAAGTGAATTTGGAATTAATAAGTTTGTCGGCTATGAAGCAATGGAATCACAAGGCAGAATCCTCGCGCTTTTGGATACTAATTTGCAGCGCGTAGAAACGATTAAGAAGGGCGAAGTAGGGTTTGTGATGTTGGATAAAACTCCATTTTATCCAGAATCAGGCGGTCCTGTGGGTGATAAGGGTGTATTAATGCACAACAAAGACAAGATTGCAGAGGTGTTAGATACCAAAAAATATTTTGGCTTAAACATCAGTCAAGTCAAAGCAATTCAGGATTTGAGGCTAAAAGAGGGAGTATTGGCGGTGGTGGATTCCGCGCGTTTGGAGATTGCCAAACACCATAGTGCGACACATTTATTACATAAAGCCTTGCGTGAGATTTTGGGCGAGCATATTGCGCAAGCAGGGAGTCTTGTAGAGGCGAATCGTTTGCGCTTTGATTTTAGCCACCCCAATGCATTGAATCGTGAGGAGATAGAAAAGATTGAAGCAAATGTCAATGCGCAGATTCTCCAAGCACACGCACAAGTTTGCGAACAAATGGATATACAAAGCGCAAAAGCAAAAGGAGCGATTGCACTTTTTGGCGAGAAATATGGAAGCGAAGTGCGTGTGATTCGTTTTGGGGATTCTATTGAATTATGTGGTGGAATCCACGTGCCTAACACTGCCTTTATCGGAAGTTTTTATATCATAAAAGAATCTAGTGTGAGTAGTGGTGTGCGTAGAATTGAAGCGGTTTGCGGGAATGCAGCATACCAATGGGGCAAAAATGCTTTGATGAGTATAGAAAATGCAAAAGAAAGTTTGAAAGCTCAAAATCTAATACAAGGGATTGAGAAACTAAAAGAACAAGTGCGTGAGTTAAAGAATAAAGCGAGTAAATCCTCAAATAATCTGAAAGGAATAGAATCAGAAATTATCAATGGGACAAAGCTTATCGTAGCGGAGTTAAAAGAGATTGAAGCGAGTGAGGCAAAAACGTTTGTGGATAATGCCAAAAATGAAAATGAAAAAGTTGCCATTTTGTTACTTGCGACAGACAATCAAAGTGGTAAAATAGGAATCACAGCGGGTGTAAAAGGTGTGAATCTAAAGGCAGGTTTTTGGGTTAAAGAAATTGCTCAAATTCTAGGGGGCAATGGCGGAGGACGCGATGATTTTGCGACAGCTGGCGGTAAAGACAAGTCCAAGATTCCACAAGCTCTACAAAGTGCCAAGGAAATTGCTAAAGAAGCATTAAAGAAATCTTAAAAGCAATAAAGCCCCCAAGGGTGTTTAAGGCTAGAAGTTGGAATGATTCGTAGAATCTGTCTTTTGGGCTTGGATTAAATTCAATGTTGCTTCATTGACAGCTGCATTAATGGCGTTTTGGAGCGTAATTTGAATTTGGTTAGGATTTAGCTTAGCCTTGTTGCCAAAGATGAAATATCGGTTATTTCGGTTTTGGATACTTGATTTTCCGCGAAAAATCCTCACCTCATTAGTTTTGCTAAAGTTTAGTTGTACTTCAAAAACCGCTTCATCACTTGTTTGTGTGTATAATAAATCCCCTCGCTTCTCTTGCGTGTGAATATTTCCAGATATAACTTCTAGCTGATAATGGCTGTTTTTCGTGGTTTCATCAATCACAATCTGTGAAGATTGATTAAAACAACCACTTTGTGCAAGCGAATTTTCTACCATTTCTTGTATCTGTATATTTGGAATTGTCAAATCGTTATAATCCCCATTTCTTAAACCAATTAAATGATAAGTTGCAATGGGGTTTTGACATGTTTTTAAAACACGAGTATTGGGCAAATCATTGAATTTTTGCGCACACGCGCTTAGAAGCAATGCACTAAAGGCGAAAAAACAACTTTTTTTCAAAAAGATTCCTAGATTCAATGCTTGAGAAGATTCCATAAACACTCCTTGAATTAAAAAGTTAATTTTAACACATTTTATTGCTAATTTTTAGTAAGATTGATACAATACGTAAATAATTTAAAGGTAAAAATTTGCTTCTTTTTAAAGATAAAAAAATCATTATTTTAGAATTGTTACTATGCTTAATTTTGGGCGTTGGAATTGTTTTTTATGTGCAAAACAATCAACAAGAATTAAAGAAGCAAGATACATTGTTTTATTATGTCAATATCAGTGGCAAGCAACGTTTATTAGCCCAGAGAATCGTATTTTTGTCCCAAATTGTTGTTACTAATCGTATTTTGAATCGCAATAATCCCGAGAGCCTCACAGAACTTCGTAGTTGCATTACCCAACTGAATTCTATTCATTTAATTTTGCAAAATTTTGTAATTTCTACTATTGTGAGTGATAAGAATCATTCTACTTTAGACGAAATTTATTTTGGTGGTGGGAATTTGAGTTTTAGAATGGAAGAATTCTTAAACAACGCAAATAAAATATTTTTTCTGCAATCCACGCAGGATATTTTACGCATTAATCAGGAACTTTTGCAGCAATTAGAAGAAGACAATGGTTTGCTTGCGAGTTTAGAGCTTGCAACGCTTAGCCAGCAATTTTATGCGCAAAATATTATAAAAGAATCACAATTCTACTCGCAAATCCTCTTGTATGGAGCATTTTTAATTTGTGGTTTGCAAGTTTTGTTGGTTTTATTTTCTTTGACACGCAAATCAAATTCTTAAATAATAAAAATAAATTGAAATTGAGAGGCAGAATGAAAGATTTAGAAAGTAAAGTCTATAAGGCGATTTGATGATAAAAAATATTTTCCCACTCTTAGCATTTATCGTATTTTTGGTCTTTCATCTAAGCATTTATTTTTTGTTTATCAAACAAATTATTAAATTAAAGATTCCTCTATTGGTCTTGAAGTGTTTTTTGATTTTTAATTTTTTGGGCGTGATGTCTTATTTCGCAGCGCGTTATTTCGTGGATTTCCCTCAGAGTTTATACTTTTTGGTTTCTTTGTCTATTGGTGTAGGATTTGTGCTCTTTGTTGTAACATTGCTCTATCAATTCCTTACATTGATGTTGCGTCTTATGACTTGGTTGTTTCCGAAGTTTTCTGAAAAACGTAGAGGATTCTTTCAAAATGCTTTGAATCTCACAAGTGGAATCTTTGCTTTAGGATATTTGGGGGCGGGGTTGGTGGAGGGAAGATTGTCTCCTAAGCTAGAAAGGGTCAAGATTCCACTTAAGAATCTTAAAACTCCCATTAATGCAGTGCAAATCAGTGATTTACATATTGGGGGATTGATTGAAGAAAATGTCGTGCGGCAAATTGTCCAGCAAGTCAATGCGCTAAAGCCTGATTTCATTGTGCTAACAGGTGATATTATAGACACAGAAGTTGCTAGAGTGCCAAAGGCAATGGCAGAGCTTGCTCATCTTAGTGCCCCTTTGGGAGTGTATTTTGTAACGGGCAATCACGAATATTTCCACGATATTCAGCCTTTGCTTGAGAATTTAAAGTCTATTGGAATTCGCGTGTTAGAAAACGAATGTGTGCCACTAATGAGAAATAACGCAATAGTGCTAAATTTGGCGGGTGTGTATGATTTGTTTGGGCGTAGAATCGGGGTTTTAGAGCCAAATTTAGAGCAGGCTTTGAAAAATAGAGTAGAATCGCAACCCCTTATCTTATTGGCACACCAACCAAAATTTGCCCTTGAAGTACAAGCATCGCATAGAGTGGATTTGATTTTAAGCGGACACACGCACGGCGGACAAATTTTCCCTTTCCGATTCCTCGTGAAGCTAGAGCAACCCTATTTAGCAGGCTTGTATCAGCACAGCCCCACAACGCAGATTTATGTCAATCGGGGCACGGGATTTTGGGGACCGCCAATGCGAATTTTAGCGCGTGCAGAGATTACATATTTTGAATTTGTTGCGGGTTAAATCAAAAGCTAAAAGTAAATTTCAAAGAAAAGAAAGTATAATTTTGTATTTGAAATTTGGAATCGTATGAGAAATAAGAATCATTGGACATTTTTATTATTGTTTATGACACATTCTCTTTTTGCATTGGAATTTTATATTAATAGTGGCAGAGAAGAAAATAGAAATTTTGCTGTTTTGAATCTGCTTGACAATGTACCCTTTGCTTGTGTGGAATCCTATAATAGAGCATCAGAAGTGGGTGAGATTATTTGTAAATTCGATTCGCCTTTATTGTCGCGCTTTCAACGAAGTGAAACATTGTTTTTTTCTATATCACCAGAGAGCCTTAAGGACGATACAGGGGGATTCCTTTTAAAAATTAAACCCAAAAGTGGAAAGAAAATCAAGCTTTATAATGCTGAATTTAGCTTAATTTCGGGCAAATCTATCCCACAAGAACATAATGCAATCTCCAAACGTTGGCAAATTTTGGGTTATGAAAATAGGATTCCGTTTTTGAATGACCAGCCTAGCAATGGGTTAAATTTCCCTATTGTCTTTGAAGAGGAATTACCAAGAGTTGGTGCGTTAGATGTGCAAATGCGTCCAATGAATAATGAAGTGGGAGCAGATAAAGATTATTTTTTGCGCATACAATCCTTAATTTCTAATGAATCCTATACAGAGGCTTTGACTGCAATAGAGGAAATGCTAGGGCTTTATCCTGATACAATCTTTAAGCGCGATGTGCTGTATTTTAGAATTGCCGCATTAGATGGCTTGGGTAAAGAAGAAAATTATGAAGATACAATGATGTTAGCCAAGGCTTGGTTAGAAGCTTATCCGACAGATGTACATGTGCCCCAAACCTTGTTTATTTTGGCAAAGACTTATGCAAAAATGAATTTTTTTGAAGAAGCAAAGTATTATTATGATAGGCTTTTTACCGAACATAAAGGCGATAAATACGAGCTTTTGGCGAGGCTTGATTATGGAGAGAATCTCTATGCAAGGGGAGACCGCAAAGTTGTTTTGAATATGTATGAATCCACTTTGAATGAAACCACAGATTTAGAGATTGCGTCTTTGGCGTCTGTTTTGCTTGGGGATTATTATCGCAAGGCAGAAAACAAAACAGAATCTCAAAGGTATCTTAAAAATGTTTTAGACGCAAATAGAAAGTATTTTTTAAAAGATATTCCGAAATATTACAATATGTTGCAAGGTTGGGCAGAAGCTGGAATCTTTGATGTGCCTGCACAGGTAGCGGAAGTAATGTTTGAAAGCTTAGAGGATAAAGATGACCCTTTGTATTTACCATTGCTTAAGAGTATGGCGGTGTGGTTTGACAAAGCAGGAAATCTCAAAAAAGCACACCAATACTATCAGCTTTTGCTCAAAGAAACAGAAAGCGATGCAGAACGGCGTGAGGTGCAAAATTTAGATGATAATTTATTGTTGAATTTCAATGAAGAAAATGCAACGAAAAGATTAGAACACTATGATTATGTGATGCAAAATTATCAAGGCAAAGAAGAAGCCAAAATGGCATTGGAGAAAAAGGCTCAAACTCTATATGAATTAGGAAAATATCAAGAAATCTTTGCTATAAGGGGTGAGTTAGAAAAAGAACTAGGGGAGAATCCCGAAGTTTTAATGAAGACTTTAAGTGCGTTGATTAGAGATTCTCTTAAAGACCAAAATTGCAAAGAAACAGCGTATTATGGTAGTTTGTATGGAGAGAGAATCCCGCTAGAAAGCAAGGAAAGATTGCAAGTGGTTGATTGCTTGATAGAGAATAAGCAATATAGTGTCGCACAAAAGATTGCTCAAATAGAATCGCAAAACGCTAAAGTGCCAATGGATAAAGAGGATTGGCTCTATCGTTTGGCGTGGGTGCAATACGAAATGCAGGATTATCCTAAAGCCGCTCTTGCGGCGCGCGATACTTTGAGTTTGTTAAGCAATCCTGCACACAATGATAGTGCTTGGGTGTTATTTATGGCTCTAAGCAAGCAAGGAAGAGACGAAGAGGCATTTAAGATTCTACCTATTTTAGAGGATAAATTAAAAGATGATAATAAAATGATAGAGGTTTATAAGGAGATATTGCAAAATGCGCTTGCAAAAAAAGATGATACGGCGATTAAGGTGTATGCCAATAAGCTAATGACGCTTCAAAAACAACACGAACGTTTTGAATATTCCCCTTGGGTAGAATTGGGTATGGTGGAAGCTCTAAATCGTGAGGGTAAATTTCAAGAATCTTTAGACTTATTAAAGAGTGCAGAATCACATATTAGTTCAGGGAATGAGCAGATTCAAATTTATTATTTGCAAGGATATTTGAATGATAAACTAGGTAATAAAGATGCAGCAATAGAATCTTACAATCAATGTGAAGCAGTCCAAGCAAAATCACCTTGGAAAAATTTATGTATAGATGCAAAAAGATTGTTAGAATCTCAAAGTGCAACTCAAGCGCAAGGACAACAATGAGAGAGAAAAAAGAAAAGACGCAACAAATATCTAAGAGCCAAGAAATTGGTTTTGAAGATTATCTTGGTATAATTTCGCAATGTTTAGAAAAATTAGAGGAGGAAAATCTCACGCTTAATGAGGGGCTGGCACTCTATAAAGAGGGTATGGAAAACTTACAGAAAGCGCAAAAGCTTTTAGAGAATGCGCAATTGCAATGCGAGGAGCTTAAAATGCAATACAAAAAGGAAAACCAATGAAAATCGCTGCTTTACAACTCTCAAATACCAAGAGTCAAGACGAAATAGAATCTTATCTTAAAACCGCGGTGGAAGCAAAGGCTAAAGTCATTCTTTTTGGAGAATATTTACTTAATCCATTTTTCAAAAATTTGGAATCTAAAAGTAATAAAAAAACACAATGGCTAGCGCAAATCAATCAAGAAAACGAAAATCTATTACAACTTTCTGTCAAATATGGAATCATTATTGTAACGCCCATAATAGAAGTTGTTTCTCGCAAACTCTATAAAACAATCTTGATTATTAATAAAGGCAAAGCAATCCATTATAGGGCACAGAAGCTTATGCCTTATGAGCATTGGAATGAAGCGAAATTTTTTGCTAACACTTCGCCAAAGATTCTTAGAACTCCTCCGACTTTTAATGTGGGAGGGATTAAGTTTTCTGTACTTTTTGGTTATGAATTGCATTTTGACGAATTTTGGCTGAAGTTTAAAAACGAGAAAGTGGATTGCGTATTATTGCCGAGTGCTTCTACTTTTGATTCTTCTTTGCGTTGGCGTAGCATTATCAAAATGCGGGCATTTTTGAATAGCTGCTATGTTTTGCGTGCAAATAGAATCGGACAATATGAGGATATGCCAACAAAAACTCTGTGGAATTTTTATGGAGATTCTCTCTTTGTTTGTCCCAATGGCGAGGTAATAGATTGTCTAGGAGACCGCGAGGAATTATTGATTGCCGAAGTGGATAAAAAATACTTAAAAGAAATCAAAGAATGTTGGAGATTCCGTCCTTAAAGGCTAGTTTTAGGAGTTTTTCGGATTCCATAAATCAGATTCTATAAAAGAATCGGAATTTGTTAAGTTTAAATTTATTAATTTTAGATATAATCAAAAATTTTCCTTTTAGCTTAAAAATAGTTTAAGCTCTATCTACTTTTGGAGTTGTCTATGTCCGCAAAAAATGTTAATCAACAACTAGATGAATTGTTTCAAAACGAATCCAAATATGTTTCTTATGAAAAAGTTGCACAGGTTTTGGGCAAACTCCCTACCGCTGCGCAGGCTAAAAGAGTAAGTGAGCTTGCAAAAAAATATAAAAGAAAATTAATGTCTGCCTCTGAAGTCGCAAAGATTCTTAATCAAGACGAAGCGAGGAAGATAAAAGAAGATAAAAAACGTCTTTTAGACGAGGAGCTAGAAGATGAATTTGACTTTATGAAAGAGCGTGAATTACTTGAATGGAGTCGTAGTGATAGCCCGGTGAGAATGTATCTGCGAGAAATGGGGCAGATTCCACTTTTGACGCGTGAAGATGAAGTAGAGCTTAGTAAAAACATTGAATTGGGCGAGAATATTATTTTAGATGCGATTTGCTCTGTGCCTTATTTGATTGATTTTATTTTGGATTATAAAGAAGCCTTGATTAATCGTGAAAGACGCGTGAAGGAACTCTTTAAAAGCTTTGATGATGAGGAAGAAGAGGGCGAGGAAGAAGAGGAAGAGGAGAATGAAGAAAACGAAAGCGAAGAGAGTGAGGAATCCAAAAAGCCCATTAGTAAAAAAGACCAAAAACGTGTAGAAAAAGTGCTAATAAGCTTCAAAGCATTAGAAAAAGCCAAAAAAGATTGGCTAAAAACTTGGGAAAAAGAGAAAGACAATGAAAATTGTGAGGATATGCTCTATTTGCTCACTCTAGCACACAAAAAACAGCTTTTGAAAGAAAAATTATTAGACTTGGGACCCACAAGCAAATTGATTAACGAGCTTGTCAAGGCAATGGAAAATACAATTAAAAGTGATGAGGGATTTGAGAAAGAATTAAAACGTTTAGAATATCGTTTGCCTCTATTCAATGATATTTTATTGGCAAATCATAAAAAGATTTTGGACAATATCACGGAAATGAGCAAGGCAGATATTACTTCTGCTGTGCCAGAAGCGACAATGGTTTCTACTTATATGGAAATCAAAAAACTATTCCAAACCAAAGCCGCAAGTGAGGGAAGTTTTGATTTAGAGCCAGAGAAATTAAAGCAAATTTTAGAGCAGATTAAAAGAGGGAAAGACATTGCCGATAAAGCAAAAACTAAAATGGCAAAATCCAATTTGCGCCTCGTTGTCAGTATTGCCAAACGTTATACGAATCGTGGATTGCCTTTTTTGGATTTGATTCAAGAGGGTAATATCGGATTGATGAAAGCCGTAGATAAGTTTGAGTATAAAAAAGGCTATAAATTCTCTACTTATGCGACTTGGTGGATTCGTCAAGCAATTTCTCGTGCAATCGCAGACCAAGCACGCACGATTCGGATTCCAATTCATATGATTGAGACGATTAATCGTATCAATAAAATTATGCGCAAATTTTTGCAAGAAGAGGGCAAAGAGCCGGATTTGGAGAAAATCGCAGAGGGCGTGGGATTGCCTGTGGATAAGGTAAAAAATGTTATCAAAATCACAAAAGAACCTATCAGCTTGGAAGCACCTATTGGCAATGGGGAAGATGGAAAATTCGGAGACTTTGTAGAGGATAAAACCTCTATTGGACCAATGGACCATATTTTGAAAGAGGATTTGAAAAGTCAAATTGATGATGTATTAGACCAACTTAATGAACGTGAAAAAGCCGTGATTCGTATGCGTTTTGGATTGCTTGATGATGAATCGGATAGGACTTTAGAGGAGATTGGCAAGGAACTTAATGTAACGCGCGAGCGTGTGCGACAAATAGAATCTAGTGCGATTAAAAAACTCAAACACCCGAAAGTAGGACGCAAGCTTAAAAATTATATTGAGGAGTAGGCTTAATGAGATTCCTTTCACTCTCTAATGTATTAGCGTTTTGTCCTTCAATCGGAGATGTGCTAAACAGACGCTTTTGGTATGTTGTTTGTATCAATGCATTCCTTTATGCTATGGATTTATTGTTTTTAGAGGGGGGGGGGGGTACACACCACTCTATTAGCTACTATATCTTTAAAAATATCCTTGAAAATGGCTTGTTATGTTTCTGTGTATTTTATATTTGTCAGCTTTTTCCTTTTGGTATTTTTTTGGAGTATTTTCTCGCTTTTTTGTTTTTTCTCATAGGCTTGGTTGATATTTTTTTATTCCTTAGCTTTTCTTCTTTTTTAAATTCCATCTTTTTTACCACGGTTCTTTCTAGCAATTTTTCTGAAGCAAGAGAGTTTTTTTCTTTTTATGTTCTGACGCCCAAAACTCTGCTTTTTCTTGGTGGATTTGTTCTTTTAAGCTTTGTCTTTTTGTATCCGCGATACAAAATACGCATTGGGAAATTCCATATCGCACCCAATATCTATCGCATTCTAGGGCTTATCGTACTGCTCGTTTCTTTTTTGTTGCTCGTCCCTAGGGTATCAAAGGCAAATTGGCTAGAGAGTAGAAGTGCATTAGTGCGTTATTGTTTGGTTGTGAGCGACTCTATTGCAGAGAATAATAACTACATTGCTCAATATAAAACCTTGATGCAAACTTTAGATGAAAATCTCTCTAAAAGGTCTGATGAGATTCTAAGCAATACGCTTCATCTTCCTACTGTTGTGCTTATCATTGGAGAATCTACCCAACGCAACTATATGTCACTTTATGGCTATGGTTTGCCAACTACTCCTAAGCTTGATACGCTTTTGCAAAGTGGTAATCTTATTGCGTTTAGTAATGTCATATCTCCTCATTCGCATACGAATAATTCTTTGCAAAAAATGCTTACTTTTAGTAACTATGAAAATACACAGATTCCGTGGTTTATGCAGCAAAATTTCATTGATATTTTAAATCTTGCAGGATATAAAACCCATTGGCTAAGCAATCAAGAAGCCATTTCTATTTGGGGGAATATCCCTGAAGCCTTATCACGAAGGGCACAAAATACACGCTTTAGCTCTTTTAAGACTGGTAATGACGACAAGATGTTTTTTGATGACATCTTGCTTCCTATGTTAGAGGAGACTCTAGCATCTGCGAATTCGACGGAGAAACAATTTTATGTCTTACATTTAATGGGTTCGCATATAAGCTATAAAAACCGCTATCCTAAGTCATTTGCGCATTTCTCTCCACAGGATTTGAGGCAGAATGGGCTAGATATTCTTACCGCCGAGACAAATCTCAATCAATCCCAGCTTGAAACCAAAGCTCACTATTGCAACGCAATTTTTTATAATGATGAAGTCGTAAGCTCTATTATAGAATCTTTTGCCGATAAAGAGGCTTTGGTGATTTACCTAAGCGACCACGGCGATGAAGTATATGACTTCCGCGATTTTGTCGGACACACTGAGACAATGGGTTCGCGCTTTATGGTAGAGATACCTTTTATGGTTTATATGAGCGAGAGTTTCAAGCAAAAATATCCCGATATTTTCACAAAAGTGCAACAAGCAAAAGATAAACCTTTTATGAATGATGACTTTATTCACTCCTTTCTTGATTTACTTGGCATTGTAAGCAAAGATTATGAATCCTCAAGGTCGATTTTCTCTCCAAACTACAATGAAAAACGGATAAGAATCTTTAGCGGATTGGATTATGACAAGGATATGTTGTCAAAGCAAGAGTTTGTTCCCTCACGGCTATGGCTTCATCGTGTTGATGAAGTGGCAAAGTTTGAGGATTTCAAAGAAAAATATCGTGGTTTTGAAATTGATGTACATTTTTTATTAAACCCTAATCCATATTTTGATGTTGGACACGATGGAGCGGATTCAAGCATAGGGTTAAATCTTGCAGATATGTTTTCTCGTGTACAAAAACAGAATATGGAGCATTTAACGGGAGATAAGATTCAACTTTGGATTGATTTTAAGAATCTAAGTGAAGAAAACAAGCAAGCTGCTCTTTTGGAATTGCAACGTCTTTGCTTAACTTATGAAATCTCACCTTCAAATCTTATCATTGAAAGCCGAAATTACAAATCTCTTGATATTTTTAAACAATCAGGATTTTTTACAAGTTACTATGTGCCCTATTATAAGACTGAATATTTAGAATCCCACGCCCAAGCAATCCGTGATGAAATCAATACAATTATTGAAAGTGGTAATGTGAGTGCCTTGAGTTTTCCATTGAATTTATATGATTTTATTGTAGATTCGCGTTTTGGATATTATGAAAATGAAAAATGGCGAGATATGCCCTTACTTACTTGGAATGAGGAAGCAAATTGGAAAACAAATATGCAAACAAAAGCTTTTTCCAATCCTCAAATAAAAGTTATTCTTGTGGGAGAGAAAGGAAGCAAGGTATATAGGTGAGCAAGCAGAAAAATTATATTGAGGAATAATCGTTTTTTCATTAAAGCAATAAAATAATACAATTCCTTAAGATTTATTGGATAATTATCAAGGAGCTATTGTGAAAGTCTTAGGATTTGATATAGGAATCACGAGCGTTGGTTGGGCTTATATTGAAGATGATGTGCTTAAAGGTTGCGGCGTTAGAATCTTTACCAAGGCAGAGAATCCAAAAAGTGGCGATTCGCTTGCTGCTCCACGTAGAGACGCGGAGCGCAAGGAGGAGGCTGGCGCGCAGAAAGACGAGGCTGTATGCGTTAAAAAGGCTGATTTGCAAAGAGTTTGGTTTGAAGCTTGGCGATTACCTTGCACACGATGGCGAGCTGCCAAAGGCTTATGAGACAAGCAAAGAGACCAAAAATCCTTATGAGCTCCGCGCTCTGGTGCTTGAACAAAGGCTCGATTCTAAAGATTTGGCACGAGTGATTTTGCATATTGCCAAACATCGGGGGTATGGGAATAAGCATGTAAAAGATGCAGATGATGATGAAAGTGGCAAAGTCAAGAAGGCAATTAAGGAGAATGAGAAAATATTGCTTGAAAAGAAGTATCAGAGTGCGGGGCAATATCTTTATGAAGAATTTTTTGAAAAGCCACGTGATTTTGCGATTGAGCCAAAGTCTTTGAACAACACGCATGGCACGCAAGAATTTAGAAATGTTAGAAACAAGGCAGAATCGTATGCGCGTTGTTTAAGTCAGAGTGAATTGCAAAAAGAGTTAAGATTGATTTTTGTTAAGCAACGTGATTTTGGTTTTAAGTTTAGCGATAGGAAATATAAAATTTTCGATGAAAATGGCAAAATAAAAGAGTTAGATTTTGAATCCGCGATTATGGAAACAGCCTTTTTGCAACGTCCGCTTAAAAGCTTTGAGGATAAAGTTGGCGAATGCACGTTTTTTGAAGGTGAAAAACGTGCCGCCAAAGATTCTTTAAGCGCAATGGAGTTTGTCGCGCTTACAAGAATCATCAATATTTTAGCGAATATCACCAAACGCAGCGGCGAAGTGTATCATGCTAACCAAGTACGTGAGATTCTCGATGTGGTATTAGAAAAAGGCGAAATCAGCTACAAAAAATTACGTAAAATAATTAACCTTGATGACAGAATCCAATTTCCAAAAGATTCCAAGCTTGATTATGCTAAAAAAGACGCCGAAAATGTAAAGGTTATAGAATTTAAAAAATTAAAAAGCTTTAAAAAGGCTTTTGGCGACAAGGGTTTTGAAGGGTTTGATAGAGGCGAGCTCGATAGGATTGCAAATGCTATTGCGCTAACGAAAAGCAAAGCAGAGCTAAAAGACAAATTAAAAGATTATTCAAACTTAAGTGAAAAGCAAAGAGAGAATCTAAGCGAATTGAATTTTGATAAATTTATTGATTTGAGCCTCAAGGCATTGGGGCAGATTTTGCCTTTTATGCGTGGAGATAAAACGGGTGAGTGTTTGCGTTATGATGAGGCAGTTAAGAAAGCGGGATTGCAAGAGTATAAAAAACATCAACAAAAGGATAATATTCTCTCGCCACTCAAAGAGTATGAACCATACCTTGCAAATCTTGTTGTCGCAAGGGCTTTGAGCGAGTATCGCAAGGTGTGCAATGCGTTGCTTAGAAAATATGGAAAGGTGCATAAGATTCATATCGAGCTGACACGCGAGGCAAAATTGAGCGCAAAAGAAAGACAAGAAGTCATTAAGGAACAAGGCAAGCGATTTAGGGCGAATGAAGAGGCAAGAAAAAGATGTGAAGATTTTGGATTAGTTTCAGATAGAATCAATATCCTCAAACTCAAACTTTGGCAGGAGCAGGGCGAATTTTGTGCTTATAGTGGAGAAAAAATCACGCGAGAACATTTAAAAGATTCCGCAATGCTACAAATTGACCATATCTACCCCTATTCACGCAGCTTTGATGATAGCCAAAATAATAAAGTGCTTGTTTTTGCCAAAGAAAATCAGAATAAGGGCAACAGAACACCCTTTGAGGCTTTTGGCGCAGATAAAGAAAAATGGGATAAGATTCTTAGTTTTGCAACCAAGCTCCCTAAGCCCAAGTATTGTAGAATCTCCAATACGCAATTTAAAGATAAAGAGCAAGGATTCCTTGCGCGAAATCTGAATGATACAAGTTATATTGCAAGGTTGGCAAGTCAATGGACAAAAGATTGTTTAGAGTTTTTGCCTCTAAGTGAAGATGAAGTAATGGTTGCGGGAGAAAAGGGCAGCAAGGTACATGTGGAAGTGATGAATGGGAGCTTGACAGCGACACTTAGGCATTATTGGGGGCTTGGAGACAAGAATCGCGACAACCACCTACACCACGCATTCGATGCGGTGATTATTGGTTTTACAAATACTGACGTCATCAACGCATTTTCAGATTTTAGAAAGCTTCAAGAGCAAAATAAGGCGAAATTCTATGCTAAACAGATTACAGAATCAGAATATAAGGATAAAAGGGCATTTTTTGAACCTTGCAAAAACTTTAGGCAAATAGTGCGAGAAAAAGTGGATTCTATCTTTGTTTCCAAGCCCCCACGTAAAAAGGCAAGAGGGGCATTGCATGAAGAAACGTTCTATTCTTTTGATGATAAAAAGCTGCACAAAGAATATGGCGGGCAAGAGGGAATACAAAAGGCATTAGAGCTTGGCAAGATTCGCCAAATTGGCACAAAGATTGTGAGCAATGGCGCAATGGTACGTGTGGATATTTTCAGGCACAAGCAAAGTCGTAAATTCTATGGCGTGCCCATTTATACAATGGACTTTGCGCTTGGAATCTTGCCCAACAAGGCGGTTGTGAGTGGAAAAGATAAACAGGGGGTTATTAAAGATTGGTTAGAGATGGGTTCTGGCTATGAATTTTGCTTTAGCCTCTTTAAGGACGATTTGATTTTGGTGCAGAAGAAAGAAATGGGAAAAGCGGAGTTGTGTTATTTTGTAAGTTTTGGTGTGGCAACTGCAAGTATTCAAGTAGAAAAACACAATAATAAATTTGAGGATTTGAGTGAAAATGAAAAACTGCTCTATTCTAATGCAACGCCAAAAGAAGTGGTAGGTAAAAGCATAGGAATCCAAAATCTCAAAGTCTTTGAAAAATATCAAGTCTCACCACTTGGTAATGATGAAATTCAAAAGGCAGAATCTATGCCGCGTCAAGCCATTTCTTTGAAATCTAGCCCTAAAGGTAAGAAGAAGTAATGTTTGATTCTGCTTTCCGCACACTTTTTCTAAGCACTCCAGCAAGGCTTAGTATGCTTGATAGACATTTGTGTATTGCCCAAAAAGACAAAGAAAATGTGAAGATTCCACTCTCTGATATTCTATGCATTATTTTAGAATCCCCGCAAATTACGCTGACAAACGCACTTTTTAATGCATTAGCACAATATAAAATCGTTTGTTATACTTGTGATAGCTCTCATTTACCTAGCGGCATATTTATGCCATTTTTGGGACATTTTAAGAGCTTAAGTATTTTACAAAATCAAATCAAATGCAAAAAACAAACCAAAGCAATACTTTGGCAGCAAATGGTTAAAGCAAAAATAAACAATCAAGTGGCTTTGCTGCAAATGTGTGGTAAAGCAGAATCCCATCAATTAGAATTTTTAGCGAAGTCTGTCAATCTAGGAGATAGCACAAACAATGAGGCTAAAGCAGCCGCAATCTATTTCAAGGCACTTTTTGGTGTAGGTTTTAGTCGCAAAATCCAAATTTTTGAAGAGGAAAAAATTGGAACAATAAATGCTGCACTCAATTATGGTTATGCGATTGTACGAGGAATCGTTGTAAGAAGTCTTTGTGCAAGCGGGCTTAATCCAGCACTTGGAATCAATCACAAAAATCAATTCAATGCGTTTAATCTCGCTGATGATATGATAGAACCTTATCGGATTTTTGTAGATTCTCTTGTAATGCGAATGTATGAAAGTGGAGAATTACAAGAATCCTTAAGCCTAGAAAATCGCGTCCAATTGGTAGAAATCTTAAATGTGTCAGTGATGATAGAAAATAAACTTTATCCGCTTAGTCGTGCGGTTATAGTGAGTGTGCAAAGTTTGGTGCGTTGCTTTGATGAAGTAGAGAATCTCAAGCTTAAAACACCTTTCTTTTGCAAGGAGAAATCCAATGGAAGAGAAATTTATGAGGGTGCTAGTGATGTTTGATATGCCAACTTTTAGTAAAGAGGACAGAAAGAATTGCACGAAATTCCGCAAGTCTCTTATTAAAGATGGCTTTATGATGTTACAATATAGTGTTTATATGAGGATTTGCAAGGGTATAGCAAGTGCGAATAATCACCTAGATAGAGTGAGTTTGATGATACCTCCTAAAGGACATATTAGGGGTTTGATTCTAACAGAAAAGCAGTTTGACAATATGCGATTATTGCTAGGAAAAAGAAGTGAAAATGAAAAGGCGAATAAACCTAGACAACTTACACTTTTTTAGATTACTAAAAGGTATATTAATAGATTTGACTTCAAAAAATTTAAAAATAATAAAGATATAGATTCGGTTTTAAGGGATTGTAACCCTGCGGAGACCGAAAACTCCTTATTTTAGCCACTTTTTAAATTCTTTATAAGAATTATATCTTTCTTTATCTTAAAATGACTTATTTTAAGATATTTAAGAACCTTTAAAATCCTTAAATCCCCTTATATAAGCTATTTTAGCAGAGTGTATTTTACCATAAAAGAATTTAAGAAGCGGCTAAAACTCATCATTTTACACCCCAAAAACCTCGCAAATTTTACCATAAAAGAATTTAAGAAGCGGCTAAAACTTTTGGTATAATTTTAATCGTCAAATGGAAATTTTACCATAAAAGAATTTAAGAAGCGGCTAAAACGAATGCTTTAATGAATGGGAAGCTATGATTCATTAAAACATTCTAAAGCCAAGCAAAATACATTTATCAAAGTAAGGTAAGACGCACATTGCTTTAATATCTCCATTAATCCCAATGTCTCGCAAGGTTTCATAATAACGAATATCAAATTGCAAATGACTATTTGCAGTCGTTGAGATTCCTACGCCACTTTGCTCATTGAAATAAATGAACCAAGAGATTTTACTAAAGACTAACACGAGTGCGTGGAGTTGATTTAAAGATTCTTTTTCTTTGGGGGTTAAGGAGTGATAGCCCTCACGACTCACGACAATACGATGACGAAAGCGCACGAAATTACGTGCAAGGGTTTGTTTATGTACTTGGGCATAGAATTGGTCAAAATTCATAAAATTAGGCTGTATTAAAGAAGTATTAGAATCTTGTGCATAGAGCAACAAAGGGGGAAAGATAAGAAATAAAAGTAGATTAAAACGCACCTTGAGATTCTGTAATAGAATCCCAAAGGTAAAGCTAAAGCGTCTCAATAATATTTTGAAATTGTTGATAAAATGTTTGGTGTGCATTTTGAAGCGAAAGAGAGATTTTGTCTATTTGGAGCATTGTGCCGCCAAGTGTTGCAATTTTTGTCAAAGTCAAATTAGAATCCTCAAGCAAGGAGAAAAGATTCTTAACATTTTGAGGTTCTAGGGCAACCAAAACTTGTGTAGGTGCTTCGCCAAATAATTCACTAAAACTAAGATTTTCTACACTTTGAACCCCTATATGACCTCTTATGCACGCTTTGGCTAGGGCTAGTGCTAAGCCACCTTGATAAATATCCACAGCAGCCTTTAATAATCTATGCTCGTTTGCGGTATTTAATGCGCTCCATAAAAATAGCTCGTCTTTTAGGTTGATTCTTGCGATTTCGCTTTTGAAAGAATTGCCGAAATACTTTGCTACTAAGCTTGCGCCAAATTGTGGTTTAATGTCTCGTGGGGCTAACCGATAAACTTCTAATCCCGCTTCATTAAAATGAGATTGCAAAACATTATCTACTATATCAATGACGCCAACACCTGCAATGCTTGGTGTGGGATAAATGTCTTTGCCATTGGTTTGATTGTATAAGCTGACATTTCCACTTACAACAGGGGTATTTAGAGCCTTGCAGGCTTCTTTGATTCCCTCGCAAGATTCTTTGAATTGCCACATTACTTCGGGATTTTCTGGGCTTCCGAAATTCAAACAATCCGTAATTGCCAAAGCGCGTCCCCCACGTAAAGCAATATCACGCCCGACTTTTGCTACGGCTTGTTTTGCGCCTTCTTTTGGGTCAAGGAAGCATAATCGGCTTTGACACGCAACACTCATTCCCAAACCTTTGCCATTTTCTTTGACGCGAATCACACTTGCACCGCCTGCACCACTAGGGATAATCGTGTTAGTTTGCACACTAGAATCGTATTGAGTATAAACCCAAGCTTTGTCGCAAATCTCTGGGCTTTTGAGCAAAGATTCAAAGACTTTTTGGGTGTCTTGTGTTTCTAAATTTTGTTTATCTAAAGGAGTAATAGAATCTAAATAATGTGGATTCTCACTTATTGGGCGACGCAAGAGGGGAGCTTTTTCACTAAGGGGTGCGATAGGAATCTCGGCGCATTTTTCATTATACCAAAAGAGCTCCATTTTGCCACTATTGGTAACTTCGCCAATGATTGCACAATCTAGTTCCCATTTGGAAAAGATTTCTATGATTTTTGCCTCGCAACCCTTTTTGGCGCAAATGAGCATTCTTTCTTGTGATTCGCTAAGCATAAGTTCATAGGGATTCATTCCACTTTCACGCATAGGCACTTTATCCAAGTGCATTATCATACCGCTTCCGCTTCGTCCTGCCATCTCAAAGCTAGAGCTTGTAAGTCCTGCCGCTCCCATATCTTGGATTCCTACAATCAAATCTTGTTGGAATAATTCCAAGCAAGCTTCTAAAAGTAGCTTTTCGGTGAAAGGGTCGCCCACTTGGACGGTGGGACGAAGAGATTTAGAATCTTCACTAAAAGAATCACTACTCATCACCGCACCACCTAAGCCATCACGTCCTGTTTTAGAGCCAACATAAATGACTGGATTGCCAATTCCTTCCGCCTTTCCATAAAAGATTTCATCGTTTTTGACAATTCCGAGAGAAAAGGCATTCACGAGAATATTCCCCTCATAACTTGGCTCAAAACTCATTTCGCCACCAATGGTTGGCACACCCATACAATTACCATAACCGCCAATGCCCGCGACAACACCGCGCAATAAGTAACGATGTTTTGCACCTATGGAATCCCTTTTGGTAATGTCTCCAAAACGAATAGAGTTGAGGCTTGCTACTACTCTAGCTCCCATCGTGAAAATATCTCGCATAATTCCACCCACACCTGTTGCTGCACCAGCATAAGGTTCAATGAAGCTTGGGTGATTGTGGGATTCCATTTTAAACACTGCTCCATAGCCTCCACCAATATCAATGATACCGGCATTTTCTCCCGGTCCTTGAATCACCCAAGGTGCGCGGGTAGGAAAACCATTGAGGTAGATTTTGCTAGATTTATAACTACAATGTTCGCTCCACATTGCCGAAAAAATACCGAGTTCTACTAGATTTGGTTCTCGCCCCAAAATACCTAGAATCTTGTCGTAATCCTCTTGTGTAAGTTTGTGTTGCTTTAAAACTTGGGGTAGATTTTCCATTTTTTTCCTTGAAACATAATATGCGATTTTGTGTGCATTTTAATGTGTAAAATTTACAAAATAAATGAAAGTTTATCAAATGACGCATAAAGTATAGATAAACTTAAGATTGAGATAAAATTAAATTGAGTAGAATATACGCGTTTTATTTCATAAAACAATTTTTATGCAGGAATTTCAAGGAGAAATTTAAGATGAAATACATCAAGTTTTTCAAAGAGTTAAACAACAAAGATGTCCCTATTGTCGGGGGGAAGAATGCAAGTATTGGAGAGATGTTTCAAGAGCTTGTGCCAATGGGAATTAAAGTCCCAAATGGTTTTGCGATTACGAGTGAAGCCTATTGGTATTTGCTAGATAGCGCAGGAATTAGAGGGAAAATCAAAGAATTGCTTGATGGGATTGATATAACTGAAATTGATGTATTAAATGTTCGCTCTAAAAAAATTCGCGATATGATTTTTGGCACTCCATTGCCAGAAGATTTGCGTGAAGAGATTTTAGAAGCTTATAAAATCTTAAGTGCGGAATATAAAATGGAAGAAGCAGATGTTGCGGTAAGAAGTTCCGCAACTGCTGAGGATTTGCCTGATGCGAGTTTCGCAGGACAGCAGGATACCTATTTGAGTGTGCAAGGGCAAACAGAATTAATCCACTATGTGAAGTCTTGCCTTGCTTCTCTCTTTACAGAAAGAGCAGTGAGTTATCGTGCTTCAAGAGGGTTTGACCATTTTAAAGTTGCCTTATCTGTGGGGGTGCAAAAAATGGTACGTTCTGATAAGGGAAGCTCTGGGGTTATGTTTAGTATTGATACAGAAACAGGCTTCAAAGACGCAGTATTTATCACTTCTAGTTGGGGATTAGGTGAAAATGTCGTGGGTGGAACGGTGAATCCTGATGAGTTTTATGTTTTCAAGCCCTCTTTAGAGTTAGGCAAACGTCCTATTTTGAAACGTCAATTGGGATTTAAAAATATTAAAATGGTTTATGCTGCACCAGGAGCTAAACATCCAACTAAAAACATTGAGACAACAGAAGAAGAATTGAAAAGTTTTTCACTAGAAGATGATGAAGTGCTTACTCTAGCACGTTATGCAATCTTGATTGAAAGACATTATTCCAAAGAAGCGGGTGAATATCGTCCAATGGATATGGAATGGGCAAAAGACGGAAATAGTGGTGAGATTTTCATCGTGCAAGCGCGTCCTGAAACCGTGCAAAGTCAAAAAATGAAAAAACAAGGCAATACCTTTGAAAAATACTTTTTTAAAGATAAATGCACAAAAGAGATTTTGCTGACAGGTAAGGCTGTTGGAGGCAAAATAGGAACAGGTAAGATTCGTGTGATTGATAGTATTGCTAATATGGGAGAATTGAAACAAGGTGAAATCCTTGTTACAGATAATACTGACCCAGATTGGGAACCTGCGATGAAGAAGGCGGCGGCAGTCATTACAAATCGTGGTGGGCGCACTTGCCACGCCGCGATTGTTGCGCGTGAAATTGGTGTGCCTGCAATTGTGGGAGCAGTAGGAGCAACAGAGAAGCTAGAAACAGGTATGGAAGTTACCGTCTCTTGCGCAGAGGGAGAAGATGGCTTTGTTTATGAGGGAGTTTATGAATACGAAATAGAAACAATCGACTTAAGCACTCTTGAGCAGCCTAAAACTAAAGTTTATATGAATATTGGAAATCCTGAAAAAGCATTTTCATTCTCTATGATTCCAAATAATGGTGTAGGGCTTGCTAGAATGGAGTTTATTATCAATAACTACATTAAAGCGCACCCTTTAGCTCTAGTGGATTTACACAATGGAAACAAAGAATTTGATGGAATAGAGGGCGTGAAAGAAATTATGTCTGGCTACTCCAATCCGAAAGATTTCTTTATTAAAAAAATTGCGGAAGGTGTAGGAATGATTACTGCTGCTTTCTATCCGAAGCCTGTGATTGTACGCACAAGCGACTTTAAATCCAATGAATATTGTCGTATGGTAGGGGGAAAAAGCTATGAACCACACGAAGAAAATCCAATGATTGGATACAGAGGAGCAAGTCGCTATTATTCTGAACAATATCGTCAAGCTTTTGAATGGGAATGTGAGGCACTAGCAATGGCGAGAAATGAAATGGGATTCTCTAATATGAAGATTATGATTCCATTTTTAAGAACACCAGAAGAGGGACGCAGAGTGCTTGACATTATGCGTAAAAATGGTTTAGTGCAGGGTGAAAATGGCTTAGAAATTTATGTAATGTGTGAATTGCCCGTGAATGTTATTTTGGCAGATGAATTTTTACAACTCTTTGATGGATTCTCCATTGGTTCTAATGACTTGACGCAACTCACACTAGGAGTGGATAGAGATGGCGAGCTTGTGAGCCATATCTTTGATGAACGCAATCCTGCTCTATTGAAAATGTTTAAAATGGCGATTGAAGCTTGCAAGAAACACAATAAGTATTGCGGAATCTGCGGGCAAGCTCCAAGCGACTATCCAGAAATTGCAGAATTTTTGGTAGAAAATGGCATTACTTCTATTTCGCTTAATCCGGATTCTATGATAGAAACTTGGGATAGAATCGTCCAGCTTGAAAAAAAACTCGGAATCTCTTAAAAATATAAGTGGAGCTTTTGAGCTCTGCTTACTTTAAAAAACCTGAAAAAATAAATTAAACTTCATTTTTGAAATACTTTTTATTTTGGCATTGTATAATACTTGTTATTTTAGATTTTAAGGATTTGTTTGAAACTCGCAGTGTTTGACTTTGATTCTACTTTAATGGACGGGGAGACGATTGATTTACTTGCGTGTGCAAATAATAGTGAAGCAGAAGTAAGTCAAATCACCAAAGAAGCAATGGCAGGCAAATTAGACTTTCACGATAGTTTAAAAAGACGCGTGGCGACTTTGAAAGGTATGCCTTTAGAAAAAGTGTATCAGGTGTGTAATCATTTGTGTTACAATCTAGGAGCAAGAGAATTAATTGAAGAATTAAAAAAACGAGATTACAAAATTGTAGTTTTTAGCGGTGGTTTTGATGAGGGAGTGAGTGCGGGGCAGAAAGCGTTGGGTTATGATATGTATTTTTGTAACACTCTGCACCACAAAGACGGTGTATTGACAGGAGAAGTAGGGGGCGAGATGATGTTTGCATATTCCAAAGGGCGTATGCTTGAGAAGTTGCAAATTTTGCTCAATGCGACTTATGAGACAACAATTGTGATTGGCGATGGGGCAAACGATGTTTCTATGTTCAAATATGCAAGTAAAAAGATAGCGTTTTGTGCTAATAAAGTGCTACAAGAAGCAGCAAATATCATTATTAGCCAAAAGAATCTTATGTTGATTACGGATTACTTAGATTAAGGAGATAATATGCAAGAGAGTGCTTTGCTTTCGCTTTGGTGTGATTTTGTAGAAAGAGATTTTTTAGAAAATGATTTTGTTAAAATGATTGAGGGGGATTTAGTAGAGGGTGCGACAAGCAATCCAGCAATCTTTCAGCAAGCTTTTTTGAACGAAAGTTACCAAGCCCAAAAAGATTCCCTAAAGGGTAAGAGTGCGAAAGAAATCTATGAAGCACTTGCCAAAACAGACATTCAACGCGCCGCAGAATTGCTTGAGCCACTTTATAACGCGAATCCTAACGATGGTTATATTAGTATTGAAGTAGACCCTAATTTATGTGAAGATACAAAGGAAACCATTGAAGAGGGCGTCCGATTATTTAATGATATTGGCTATCCTAATGTAATGATTAAGATTCCAGCAACAAAAGCTGGCTTTGGCGCAATGGAGGAATTGATTGCACAAGGAATTTCTGTTAATGCGACTTTAGTCTTTAGCAAAGAACAAGTCGTAGGTTGTATGGAAGCGTTTAAAAAAGGTTATGAGCGATTAAAAAATACAAGCAAAAAAGAGTTTAAAGATTATCCGCGTGCGGTTGTTAGCATTTTTGTCTCTCGCTTTGACCGTAAATGCGATTCTATTCTACAAGAACACGGGATTCCAAGTGCGACATTGGGGATTAAAAATGCGCAATATTTGTATCATATCTTAAATAGTTATTCTCTCTCGGGAGTGCGGGCACTTTTTGCAAGCACAGGAGTTAAGGGTGAGGATTTAGAGCCTGCATATTACATCAAAGAGCTTTACCACCCTTACGCAATCAATACCGCGCCACTTACCGCCTTAAAGGCTTTTGTGGAATTAGACGAGATAGAGGAAGCTTATTTGCCAAGTTTAGAGGAATTAGAAGAGTATTTTGCCATTGTCAAAGAAGCAGGAATAGATTTGAATCAGGTTAGCAAGGAACTCTTGGAGCAGGGGTTACAAGATTTCAAAATAGCTTTTGAAAAGATTTTGTCAAGTTTAGAATAAATTTAAATTAAGTTTTAAAAAAATCCGCTATAATGGCGAGTTTATTTTAATTTTAAGGATACAAAATGTTAAGTGGAATAATTAGAGAGAGTATTTCTAAGTCTGATGTCAAGACTTTAAGAAAAAATGGTTATCTAATTGCCAATATTTATGGAAAAGGCAAGGAAAATATCCATTGTGCTTTTAAACGCAATGCTTTTATTCGTGAAGTTAAAAGTAAAACAGATTTAATCTTTGAAGTAGAAGTTGGCACACAAAAATATCCTGTTGTCATTCAAGAATATCAAAAAGACCCGGTTACAAGTGAGATTATCCATGTGGATTTAATGCTAGCACAACAAGGCGTAGAGGCGAAATATTCTGTCAAAGTCCGCACAATTGGCATACCCAAAGGGCTTAAAAACAAGGGTGTTTTGATGATGTCTAAAAAACGTATCAAAGTCAAATCCAAACCTGAAAATTTACCCAAAGAATATGAGATTAATGTAACAGATTTAGATGTAGGTGATGTTGTGCTTGTGCGAGATTTGCCAGCATTTGATGGCGTGAAGATTGTTGAACGTGATGATGTTGCGATTGTTGGTGTAATAAAATCTCGCTAAAATGTTTTTAATTGTAGGTTTAGGGAATCCGGGTAAAAAATATCAAAACAACCGCCATAACATAGGCTTTAGGGTTTTGGATTCCTTAATCTCTTCTGTTGGTGCAAGGAGGCAAAGTGATAAAAACTTTCAAGGTGAAGTCTATAAATCCAATCAACTCTTATTTTTAAAACCCCAAACTTTTATGAATTTGTCAGGTGAATCCGTGCAGAGTGTTAAAAATTTTTATAAAATTATTCATTTTGCTGTTGTGCATGACGAGTTAGATTTGCCTTTTGGAGCAGTGAAGTTTAAATTCGGCGGAGGAAATGGGGGACATAATGGATTGAAGTCCATTGATTCTTTATGTGGCAATGAATATTATAGAATCCGCTATGGAATCAGCAAGCCTAAGATAAAATCTGAAGTGAGCCATTGGGTTTTGAGTGATTTTGATATACAAGAAGAATCCGCAAATCCAATCCTTATTGAACATTGTGCCAAAGCAGCTTTAGAAATCTCCAAGCTAGAATCACCTAAAGAGTTGGCAAGCAAGATTTCTAGTCTTTTTACTTTAGCACCAAAATCTTATGATATAGAATCGCAGAAGATTTCTGAAGAAACCAAATGAGTCTATTTTTTCGTTATATTGGATTATTATATTTAAAATACTTTTTCTTTTTGTTTGTTTCTTTAGAATGCTTTTTTGTTGTAATTGACTTAGTAAAATATTTAGACGATTTACCAAGTTCTGCTAACCTAATCGTTTTTTTGTTGGCTTATGATTTTATGTATGCAAGCCAATTTATTTTGCCTCTCTCATTGGCGTTATCGCAAATTGTATTGATGATTGTTTTGCTTAAAAGCTCGCAATGGACTGCGTTTTTAGCACTTGGATATTCAAAGTTAAAAATTTTCTTGCCTATTTTTACTCTTAGTTTTTTGATAACATTTTCTTTTATTGCGCTCAATGCGACACCCTTTGCTTACGCAAAAGAGCAAATAGATTTAATTATTGACCAAGGATTATTAAGTGATTATAAGAGAAATTTATTTGTAAAATACAACAATACTTATATTTATTTTGAAAAGATTTTCCCTTTATTACAAAGTGCAGAAGGTGTGCATATATATGAATTTGACGAAGAATATAATTTTGTTTTGCGTATGATGGAATCTCCTAAGGCATTTTTTAATGGTGAGGAATGGAATCTACAAAATGTTACGATTATAAATCTTGAGGATAATTTGCAGATTGGACAAAATCCATTAATCATTCAAGAGGAGGAAACTTATACAACCTTAAATGGATTT
This sequence comes from uncultured Helicobacter sp., assembly GCA_964464895.1. Taxonomy (GTDB): domain Bacteria; phylum Campylobacterota; class Campylobacteria; order Campylobacterales; family Helicobacteraceae; genus Helicobacter_D. The sequence goes on from CAYXGY010000001.1 coordinate 187,983, forward strand.
AAACCTAAGATTTTGGAAAATATCTATGAAAAAAATGCTAGCACCTCTATCCTCGATGCGTATGAAGCAATTTTACTTTTTGATGCGCAGGGAGTAAATACGCAAAAAATTCGTGGTTTGCTGTATAACTTAATATTTTTTCCGCTTTTTTCACCCTTAATGATGATTTGTTTGAGTAATTTTACTCCCAACTCCAATCGTTATACCGATTTGGGTTTGATGACATTAAGTATGATTTTGGGAATCTTAATAAGTTGGGGGATTTTTTTCAGTTTTTCAAGATTATCTATTAGTGGATTTTTGCAGCCAGAGTTTAGTATTTTGTTGCCGATTTTTGCATTATTTTTGATGAGCTTGTTTGTCTTATTGAGAATGTCAAAGGAATAATTATAAATCATAATATAAGGAGTAGGGTATGACAGCACTTTTGAGTGTAAGCGATAAGAGCGGAATTGTAGAATTTGCGCAAGAATTAGTGAAATTAGGATATGAGATTCTCTCAACAGGAGGGACATTAAAGGTTTTAAAAGAAAACAATGTCCAAGCATTAGATGTTGCCCAATACACACAAAGCCCAGAAATGTTTGACGGACGCGTGAAAACTTTGCATCCTAAGATTCACGGCGGGATTCTGCATCGTCGCAGTAATAGGGAAGATGTTGCAAAAGCGCAGGAATTTGGAATCCGTGATATTTCCTTAGTGTGTGTGAATTTGTATCCATTTAAGGCTACGATTGAGCGCACAGATGATTTTGCGGAAATTATTGAAAACATTGATATTGGCGGTCCCTCAATGGTGAGGGCTGCGGCAAAGAACTTTGAATCTGTCTTGATTCTGACGAATCCTAAGGATTATCAAGAAGTCTTAACGCGTCTTAAAAATAATCAAAACACATTGGAATTTCGCCAAAGTATGATGATAAAAGCTTTTGAACATACTGCAAGCTATGATTGTATGATTGCAAATTATATGAATCAACGTTTTAAGGGTGGATTTGGCGATTCTCATTTTATCAGTGGAAATCTCGTCAGCCCTACGCGTTATGGGGAAAATCCACACCAAAAAGGAGCATATTATGAATTTGACAATTTCTATTCTGCGACTTTCAAAAGACTCAAAGGGGAAATTAGTTTTAATAATCTAACAGATATTAATAGTGCAGTCAAAATCGCCTCTAGCTTTGGTGAGCGTCCCTGTGTGTGTATTGTCAAACACGCCAATCCTTGTGGATTTGCACTGAGAGACAATTTAGTAGAATCCTATGTAGAAGCACTCAAATGCGATTCTATCTCTGCTTTTGGTGGTGTGGTAGCAGTCAATGGAATCGTGGATTTGGAACTTGCACAAGAGATAAATAAGATTTTTATTGAAGTCTTAGTTGCACCAGAGATTACACCCGAAGCTTTGGCACTTTTTGAGACAAAGAAAAAAATAAAACTCTTCACCTGTGGGGGTAAATATTTAAAGTTCCCTAAAGATATGCAAGATTTTAAACATATTGAAGGAGGATTCGTCTTGCAGGATTCTGATAAGATTGCATTAGATGAAGTGAAAAATGCGCAGTGTGTTAGCCAAAAAGTTGCGAATCAAGCGCAAATGCAAGATTTAGAAATTGCTTATAAAGTTGCAAGTTTAGTGAAGTCTAATTGTGTGGTGTATGTAAAAGATTCCGCAATGGTAGCCGTTGGTATGGGAATGACAAGTCGCGTAGATGCCGCAAAAGCTGCCATTAGAAAGGCACAAGAAATGGGATTAGATTTGAGAGGCTGCGTTTTGGCAAGCGAAGCGTTTTTCCCTTTTAAAGATAGTATTGAGGAGGCGCATAAAGTCGGCGTGAGTGCTATCATTGAACCCGGCGGCAGTATCCGAGATGAAGAGGTGATTGAATGCGCAAATGTAAATGGAATCGCACTTTATTTCACAGGTAAGCGACACTTTTTGCATTGATAATGCAGAATCGCAAAATAATTAAGACTACATAAGCAAAATTAGTTTTTGGAATGTAAAGATTCAAAAGTGGCTTGTGCGAGTGTTTGAGAAAGCACTTGCATTAATTCTTCTAAGGTGGCATTATGGATTGCTTCGAAATTGCCAAAGTAAGACAAAAGCCTATTTTGTGTTGCTTTGCCAATGCCTTTGATTTCTAAAATCTTAGATTTTTGCATTGTTTTTTGCTTTTGTTTTTGGTGGAAAGTAATTGCGAAGCGGTGCGCCTCATCGCGTAATTTTTGAAGGAATTGCAAACGTTTATCACTAGAGGGGAGACGATATTCCTGCAAAAATTCATCGCGTAAAATATCCTTTGCTGCTCCTTTGGCGCGATGGGCTTTGTGGTCTAGCTTTTCTTTTGCGATTCCAACCACTTCTAAATTCACTCCTGCACTGCTTAGTAAATCTTTTGCTAAGTTAATTTGTCCAACCCCTCCATCTAAAACCCACAAATCTGGGGGCGATTCTTTGGTAAAATCTGCGATTCTGCGCTCTAGCATTTCACGCATTTGTGAATATTCATCTAAACCTTTTAACAAATAATGCCGATAAGATTCTTTGATAAAGGTTTTATTTTCATATACAATCATTGCGCCAACACATTGCTGTCCTTTATGGTGTGAAGTGTCAAAAACTTCAAAACGTAAAGGAATGTTTTGCAGATTAAAGAGTGATTTTAATGCCTCAAGCACTTCTTCCTCATCATTTTTTTGCAAACGCAAAACTTCTTTGCCATTTTGTATGGCAAGTTCGCATAATCTCTTTTTTTCTCCATTTTTGGGATTATGCAATGGAATTTTTTTATGGAATTTTTGTTGCAAGAAATTTTCTAACTCTTTTGCAATCTCTCCCAAATCAAAAGGAATCAAGATTTGTTTGGGTTTCAGGGGCAAATCACTATCATAATAATTAATTAACGCTTGTTTATAAATTTCACTTTCATCAAAACCCATTTCGCTTTTAATTATTTGCGTTGCGCTAGAGACAATTTTGCCCCTACGCATAAAAAATTTTACCAAAACCGCACTTTTCTCCTCACAAACTAATGCAAAAACATCTAAATCCTCTAGGCGAGCAAAATCAACCGATGAAATTGTATGGAGTTGTTGAATCTTTGCGATTTTATTTCGCAAAATACCAGCTTCTTCAAAACGTAAATTTTCTGCTAAAAAGAGCATTTTTTCTTCTAATTTTGTAAGGATTTTTTTAGGATTCTCAATGCAATCTAGCGCATTGTGTAAAATGGAGTGATAAGAATCTATGCTGACCCTTCCTTCACAGGGGGCTAAACAACGTTTGATTTGATAAAACAAGCAAGCTTTTTTACCCTGTTTGCAAGATTCTTTTTGCACAAGTGGGAAGATTTCATAAAGGCATTCTAGCAAGTCGCGCGCACCGCTGGAATAAGGTCCAAAATAATGCAAGCCTTGCGTTTTTTTAAAAACCTTTCTTGTAAGAATTATGCGTGGGAAATCCTCTTGCATATCCACGCAAAGATAAGGATAGGTTTTATCATCGCGTAAGAGAATATTGTATTTGGGCTTGAGTTGCTTAATCAGTGAATTTTCCAAAATTAATGCGTCATTTTCATTTTCTACAATAAGATAACGAATCATCGCGATTTGCTGCACCATTTTCGCGATTCTTAGGCTCAAATTAGGGGCAGGGGCGAGGGTGGGAGTGAAGCGAAAATAGCTTTTGACGCGATTTTTGAGATTCTTTGCTTTGCCAACATAAAGCAATCTCCCTTCACCATCAAAATAATGATAAACTCCACTTTTGTTTGGAATCTTTTTTAATGTTTCTAAAACCTTATCAGAAAGTGGTGTGAGTTTGGAGTTTGTTGCTTTGGATTCCATTAAAGCCTCTTAAGTCTCAAAGGATTCTTGATTTTTTAGAATTGCTTGGCGAATATTCTCAAAGATTTCATAGATTTCTTTATCTTGTGCATAATTGATGAAATTGCCAGAAGATAACTCGCCATAACATTGCTGTATCGCATTGTCTTGTAATGCTTGCACCTCCTTTTGATAGGCGTTATAGGTTACAAAATATTTAATATCTTGCACTTCTAAAAGATTAGATTTTTCATTTTGGTAAGTTTTGAGAAGTTGTTTTATGAGAGAGATTTTATGATAAAATTCCTGTTTAAAAGCAGGGTGTTTAAGAGCCAAAAATAAAATATCGTTTTTGATATAGCCAAAAGCAATTCCATTTTTGATACTAAGAGGAAGCAAACGAATAAAATGATTCACTTGGTTTATTTCACGATATTTGTGATAACAAGGAGCACTAAAGAGATGCGACAAAATTTCCGACACATTTTTCATTTTTTAATTATAGCACAGATTTTTTGCCTAAGTTTTTTAAGCGCAGGTTGTGGCTTCAAAGATGACCCTTTCAATCCTCAAAAAAATACAAGTAGTGTAGAATATTCTGGAGGTAGGAATCTTATGATAAGTCAGGGTTTAGCCTAGAAGCAAGGATTAAAGTATGTTTTATTTTGATGTGATTATCGTAGGGGCTGGCGTTGCAGGGTTGTATGCATCATTAAACTTGCCTAAATATCTAAAAGTTTTGATTCTCTGCAAGGAGCAACCTTGGGAGTGCAATACCTTTTATGCACAAGGTGGAATCGCAGTTGCAAAAGATGTGAATGACATTCCGCTACACGTCAAAGATACGCTTAATGCGGGTGCTGGAATGTGTGATGAAAAGGTAGTCAAAACCCTAAGTGAAGAGAGTTTGGAGGTATTAGAAGATTTGCTTGCGCGTCAAACTCCCTTTGATAGAGATGCACAGGGAAATCTGCTTTTTACCAAAGAAGCTGCCCATAGCACTTCGCGTATCATTCACGCAGGAGGCGATTGCACAGGGAGGGCATTGCATTCACATTTGATTGCACAAATTTCGCATACATTATGGAAAAACGCCACCGTTACAGAATTGTTGATTGAGGGAAATCATTGCTATGGAGTGAGTGTTCTAACCAAAAGAGGGAATTACAATCTTTATGCTAAGCACGTGATTCTAGCTAGTGGCGGAGTGGGGGCACTTTTTGAATATCATACCAACGCTTATACGATTTCTAGTGAGTTGCACGGAATGATTTTGGAAAATGGCTTGAAATTAAAAGATATGGAAATGTTGCAATTCCACCCCACCGTGTTTGTGAAAACCCCACACGCACGTAAAATGCTTTTAAGTGAGGCTTTGCGAGGAGAGGGGGCGAGGATTGTAGATTTTTTTGGGAATCGCTTTTTGTTTGATTATGATTCTAATGGAGAGTTAGCTCCACGCGATAAAGTAGCACGTAGCATTTTTGATTATAAAATGAAATTAGAAGAAAAGAATCCCCAAGCCCCACAAGAACAAAAAGAAGTTTATTTGGATTTGAGCCCATTTTCTAAAGAGTTTTTTTATGAACGTTTCCCCAACATTGCACGCAATCTAAGTGCGCTTGGATATGAGTTGCCAAAGGACAGAATCCCTATTTCTCCTGCCTTTCATTATTGTATGGGAGGGATAGAAACAGACGATGTCGGCAGAGTTGTAGGTATGCAGAATCTCTATGCAATGGGAGAATGTGCCTGCACAGGAGTGCATGGAGCAAATCGTTTAGCCTCTAACTCTTTGCTTGAGGGATTGGTATTTTCAAGACGCAGTGCAAAAGAGATTTTGGGAAGTTATGGAGTGGGGCAAAATACAATTCAAGATTCTAAATTGCGGGAATTTCCTTTGCATTCGCAAGTCTTGCAAAAGGAACAAGATGAAAACTTAAAGGCGATTTTGCGTCATTTAATGTGGCATAAAGTAGGTATCATTCGTAGAAAGTCTGGCTTGAATGAAGCCTTAGGTGGAGTGGAAGTAATGCTCCAAAGTGGTGTAGGGAGACTTTTACGCTTGCGTTTATTGACCGCTAAAAATATCATAGAATCTGCTTTGAAACGAGATTTCTCCGTAGGCGCACATTATATTGAATGAGTTTGCCTACTTTTGATTTATTTGGGGTTTTGTGAAAGAAAAATCTCATTTTCTAGCATTTTTAATTCTTCTCGGCTGAATCCTGCTTGTAATCTTGCGTGGATATTGAATTGCGTATTGGCTTTTGGAAAAGAAAAATGATAATTTTTAAGAATTTCAAAGTACTTTGAAGCTCGCTCTTGAGGAGCGATTTTTTCTCTCTCACACACATAGGCAAACCATACGCTACCCTTGCAAACGTGTGAAATTTCATCTTGTAGAATCATCTCTAAAGCACTCAAAAGCTCTTTTTTAATGGAATGGTGGCTTGCCTGAACCTTTGCACATAAAAAAGGATTGACATCTAAGCCAACCGCTTCCATTCCGCGTGGAATCAGAGCGATTCTATCCAAAAGCACATTGCAATTTCTCATAGAATCAAACAGCAAAGTATGCACGCCAAAATCTCCATAATGGAATCCCAAAGTCTCTAAAAGTGATTGGAGTGCCAAGAAATGCTTGACTTCTTCGTTTGCCACTTCCACCCAATCATAATAAAAGTTTAAAGGCAATCCCCGAAAGCGATAGGCGCAATCTAGAGCTAAATCAATCGCTGAAAACTCAATGTGTGCGACAGAATGCAATAAGTGCGCGACATTCAAATCTGTTTTTAGATATTTACCTTGTGGAACTTTAGAGGGTGGTACAATCGGACAAAAATGTGTAAAAGTCGGAGCATTTAAGGGCAAAACGATTTGGTTATGCTCTAGGGTGAAATTTTGGAAATTTTGCCAAATTTCTTGCGTTAAAATACATTTTTCTTGGGCATTCTTGGCGTTTAATGCCTCAAAAAGGGCAGAAAAAAGTTCATTGGATTCCATTATTAAAACATAGCCTTTAAGCCGATAATAATCATCTTAACTCCCACTGCCATAATGAATACAAGTGCGATACGAGAAAGCACATGTAATGCAAGCTTACCCAATATGCGCTCAATACTAGCGGAAAAATGAAAAAGCCCAAGCATAAAGGCAAAAGCAGCAATGATGGCGACAATCGTGAGAATGAGACCTTCTTCTTCGGATAATACAACAACCGTAGAAAGTGTTCCTGGACCTACAAGCATAGGAAATGCCATTGGAACGATGCTTTGATTGAGCAATTCTGTCTTGCTTAAACCCTCGTGGTGCTGCATATCCTTGTGTGTAGGCAATAGCAATCCCTTAAGGCTAACCAAAACCAAAAGAAATCCTCCCGCAATGCGCAAATGATTTAATTCTATTTTGAAAAGAAATTTCATAATAAAAGGACCTGTGAGCAAAAATAGAATCACAATCATAAAAGCAACATAAAGAATATTGCGAAAGAGGCTTTGACGCGTTGTTGTGTCTAAATCGTCTGTCATAGAGATAAATTGAGGGAGATTTCCAAAAGGATTTAACACCGCAATAATGGTGATAGCAACTAACAAAAGGCTATGGAGTTGAGATTCTATCCCACTAGGCATTGGATTCCTTGATTTGAAATTAAAAATCCAAAGAAATTTTCTTAAAATCAGATTAATTTAATGTCGGAATTATATCCCAAAAAACTTTATAAATCTCTTGATAAAAGTAATATTAACATAGTTCTACAAATGAAATTTTGCGCGACTTCTGTATATTTTAGTAACATTCATAAATTAAATCACTTGGAGAGCACTTTAAGGATAACAAGTTTAAGACTTATTTTGATATTCTTCTAAATTATAATTTATTTTTGGAGGAAAGTTATGAAAAAGAATATTGTCTTTTTTGAAGCAGTTGGCGGTAGTGATAAAGGTGCAGATGGACACAGAAAAGATACTATGCCAATGGTAAATGCCCTAAAGGCAAAAGGTTGGAATGCAGAAGTAGTGCAACTCACTGATGAAGCATTGCGTGATTCTGCAAAGCGAGAGGAAATTTATAAAAAAGTGCGTGAAAGTGCCGATGGTTATGTTTCTCGCGTCAATCCCGGAAACTTAAAAGAAGAGAAACTCTATTTTGATGTTTTGCGCAAACTTTGTGCCGATGGATTGGTAGGTATGCCTCACCCTGATGCAATGATTGGTTATGGTGCAAAAGACGCCTTGACAAAATTAGCTGATACCCCTTTAGTGCCTAGTGATACTTATGCGTATTATGACCCAGCAGAAGCGAAAAGAATCGGAGTAACTTTCAGCGACAAACACGATTTCAAAAAAACTTTCCCTAAAACTCTAGCAAAAGGTGAAAGGGTCTTAAAACAAAATCGTGGTTCAACAGGTGAGGGGATTTGGCGCGTAAGATTAGAATCTAGCAGTGATTATAATAAAGTAGAATCTCTCCCACTAGATACTAAAATCATCTGCACAGAGGCAAAAGATAATCACACAGAAGAGCGAAAATTAGGCGAGTTTATGGATTTTTGTGAGCATTATTTAGTGGGTGATAATGGTATGCTCGTAGATATGACTTTCTTGCCTCGTATTAAAGAGGGAGAAATTAGAATCCTTATGCTTTATAAAACCCCTGTGTATGTCGTGCATAAAAAACCAGCAGAAGGTGGTGATGCGTTTAGCGCAACTCTCTTTAGTGGAGCAAAATATCGCTACGATGAGCCAAAAGATTGGCAAACATTAGTAGATTGGTTTTTAGGACAACTTCCACAAATCAAAAGCAAACTAGGTAACTATGATTTACCGCTAATTTGGACAGCAGACTTTATCCTAGATACAGACGAAAAAGGTGCAGACCGCTATATTTTAGGTGAAATCAACTGCTCTTGCGTAGGATTTACAAGCCCTGAAGAATTTATGGCAAAAATTGCGGTAATGGTGGGAGACAATATCGTAGAAATCGTAAGCGAAAAGAAAGCTTAATCACTTTTCTCCATTCATCTTATTTCACAAGGAATCTTTAAGATTCTATTGTGAAAGTTTGTACTGAAGCTGTAAAATCAATAAAATTTAATGTTGGAAGCTTTAATTTACAAAATCCCCCCCTAATAACTTTATATCTTTAACAAGATTCATTTAGCGCACGAAATGTCCGCTTTTTCCTCCGCTTTTTTCCACTAAATAAATCTCACTTAAAACCATTGTTTTATCAATAGCCTTAACCATATCATAAATTGTTAATAAGCCAATATTAACACCCATCAAGGCTTCCATTTCTACGCCCGTTTGCCCATAAGTTTTGGCGCACACTTCCAAAATAAAGGCATTTTCACTTGCAATTTCTTCTATCTCGCATTTGACGCTTGTTAAAAAAAGTGGATGACACATTGGAATCAGTTCTGAAGTGCGTTTTGCCCCCATAATAGCCGCGACAATGGCAGTTTGTAGAACTGCTCCTTTTTTGACTCTTTGCTCTTTGATTGCGCTAAAAGCCTCTGCGCTCATTGAGATTTTCCCTCTTGCAATGGCAACTCTATGAGTAGAATCTTTGGGCGAAACATCTACCATTTTAGGGTTTTGTCGTTCATCTAAATGTGTGAGTTCCATATCTTTCCTTTCTTAATCATAAGACTTTATAAATTGTAATTGTGTCATTTTTTAACACTTTTTGGAATAGATTGGAATCTAAATTTTCAAAGAACAAGCCCTTGAAATAAAATCTTTCTAAATACGATTCTGCACAGAGTAATGTTTTGCCATTAGGTAAAAATACCGCTACAAGTGCGCTTGTATCATCAAAGTCTTGTGTAATGTTATATTTTAAGTCTATGCTTTTTTGTATGGTGATTTGGAAATCCTGTGCGGAGACTTCACCCGTGATTTTATTGAAGCTGATTCCATTTTTGAAGTGTATCATTTCGTTGTTTGAGCCAATGGAAAGAGCAAAGAAATCAAGCTTTGGCACTTTGCCATTGTTCAAATCCACAGAAGAAAAACGCATAATATTTGGGAAAATCTCAAGCATACGAAGAGGTAAAATAATATAAAGATTCTCTTGTGTCGTGGTGAAATCTTGTTCTACTTTTAAATTTTCTAGTCCTGTTTCTATCCCATTTTGACTCAAATAATCCTCTAAGGATTCCGCATTTAAAAGCATTTTAGCGACATTATAACTGATTCTTTCCTCTTTAGAGCTTAGCACTAGGCTAATAGGAAAATTTTGCTTCCCAGAATGTATTCCGCCATCAACAAAAGTTTTTAAACCGCTAAAGTAGGCAATCCAATAACCATAATCCCACCAAGCTAATGCAAAATCACCATTTTTGGTATCAATAGCACGGAAAATCTCTGCTTCACTTGTCTCTAAAATAGGGGCGACAATATAATTTTTGATATGCCATAAATGGGGTAGAATCGCTAAAAATACGAAACTAAAAATCAAAATTTTTTTAAAGATTGTCTCTTTAAAATATCTTAAAGCTTCTTGTATCTGATAGAGCAAGAATCCGAGTCCAATGGCAAAGATTGGTGTGGCATAAAAGCTAAAACGTAAGCCCTGCACAAGAGAAAAACAACCCAAAGCTAAGAAAGGCAAAAAGATTAAGAATCTCTTATGAGTCAAGATAAGCCAAACATAACCCAAAGCACCTAGTATTAACCAAGCAATTCCACCACTCACACGGTAGGCAAATTCATCAAAGCCAATGCTTGAAACCTCTGCAATAGAATCTAGGACATTTAAATAATGAAAATTCGTGCCCTTAGCATTAGAAGTTAAAAAATAGCTTAGATAATCACTATCAAACATATTGGGCAGCAATTTCCACAATAAAGGTCCAAGATTACTTAAGAAAAAGAGTATCAATAAAGTCTTTGACTTGAAGTATTGGTATGGAGATTTCAAACCCAAGCCAAAAAAGAATCCTAAGAATATCCAAGCAAAGGTGAGTTTTGGGAAAAAAATCTCTAAAGTTAGCGTCAAAAGCAAACCCAAAAGAATCCATTGTATTTGGGATTCTTTGTGTGATTTGTCCCACAAATCCTTTAAGAGAAATAACCATAAAATCAAAATATATCCCAGCAAAACATAACGCAAATTTGCATAATACCCAAGTGTCAAAGCACTTAAAACAAGCAAAATAGCATAGTCTCGCGTGCGTTGCGTTTGCCAAGCACGCAAAATCATCACTCCTACACTCAAACCTAAAACGATAACGAGCATATCTGTATCATAATAGCCAAAAAGTGTGCGGTTGTAATAACTTACACTAATACCACTCAAAATACCACTTAAGATACAAGGAATCACACCAAAGTTTCGCATTAAAGCCATTATGGGAAACACAATCAAACTGCCAAAGATTCCGGGCATAAAAAAGAAAATTTGCTCTAGGTTCAAGGGCAGGCAGAAAGCCAAGAATGCAGTGAGTATAGAGAGAATCTCATCGGCAGATTTGGGAGCAGTTTGGGATAGGTGAGGGGAGTTTAGAATTGTAAAAAACTTTTGTGGATTTTTCCATAATTCCCAAGTAAAACTTGAATGAAACTCTTGTGCAATGGATAATAGATACTTCGCACCTTGCGCATAGAAATAACCATCGTGCGTATTGAGCAAAAGTGCTTCATTATAAAAATATTGCGGATAAGCACTCAAGAGGAAAGGATAATAGAATCTTATCCCTACACAAAGGCAATAACAAACAATGCTCAAACCAATAAATACCCTTAAACGCAAGCAAAATCCTAAATAAAATGATAATCTTAATATTTAAGCTGGCGCACTTCTTTTTGCAGTTTTTTCACTTCATTGTAAAATCTCAACAATCCTCCCTTGTGGATTGTTTTGCAAGCTTGAATGAGTGCCGCTCCTAGACGATAGGAAAAGGTCTGCTTTTCTTTTAGTGCATTTTGATAATCATCATAGGATTCCAAAGGAGGCAATTTCAAATGCGGTTTGGTTGCAATGATTTGTGTATAGAATCTCGCTTCTTGTCTGTGTTTTAAGGCGATAAAAGCCAAAATGAAAGGCAACTTCAAGCGTCCCCCCAAACTTTTGTAATGGTTGATGATTGCATAACCAAGTTTATAGGAGAGGTGGTAACGAATCCTCTCGTAACCATAGGTTGTATTTGCGATAAAGCCTTTTATATTTTGACTGCCACCCGCTTCTAACCATTGTTGGTAATAGTGATTCCATTCTTGCCAAATCTGATTGCAGAGCCGATTATTCCAAAAGCGATTCTTTGAGCCATAGGTGTGGATTAGAATAGGATTTTGATTTTTGCGCCATAGCACACTACCAACATAACGATTGCCCAAGTCTTTGATTTTTAAATTTTTCTCAAGGGCAAGAAGCGAGAAAGTGCCTTGGTCATTAATGTTGAGTGGATTTTGCGCACTGATTTGATAAATAAAATCATAGCATTCTTGGGGATTCTTCAAAGTATCATTATAGACAATGATAGGAGTTTGGAAAACATTAGTGTTTTGAAATTTTCCTTGATAGGCTGGCATTGTATTGGCTATGCTTGTTTTTCCCTTCCTAGCTGCCAAAACGAAGCCTTGCTCTCTTAAACTCTTTAAATGTGAAATTTCTTGCAATAATAAAATATCAAAATCCAAATACACCACACATTCGCATTCATCTAAGAATCTAAAACCCTCAAAACACGCATAGACCATATGTGTCCAACGTCCTAAGAATTTATTATTTTTCAAATCAAGCGGAGATTTGGCAAAGGCATTGAGATTAGAGATGAAATCCTCTTTGGTAAAAGTCTGAAATTTTACCGCACTTGTCCCTGCGATTCTTTGCAAAGCCTTCTTGTCGCTTTGCTTAAATCCATCGTGGATTAGATAAAAAATATCAATCGCCTCACCGCATTTTGCCTTGATATTGGCTATCATTGCACCAACTACAAAGGCAGAATCACAAGTCGCACAAAGCAGAATTCCAAAGGAATATTTTTTCATTTTTATCCAAATAGTTTAGTGTTTAAAGGCTATTTTATAATAATTTTGATGAAAATTGCCCACGAATGCGATGAAAATATGGAGAATGCCATTAAGAGATTCTGCAAGGAATTAGGTTTTTGTAGCGTCATTGCGAGACTTCGTCCGAAGTCGTGACAATCCATAATATCAAACTTCAATGAAATAAAAAAGTCTGCAATGAAATTAGAAATCTTTAAAACTCATAAACAATTTCTACTTTGAATTGATTTCTATCCTCTGAATCTGTTTCTGGAGCAGCATAGCCACCACTGCGTTCAGTTTTTAAAAGCGCATAATAGACGCCAATTTCCAAATGATCATTGTAAGCCCAAGTGATATTGGGTGTAATCTCGTAGAAATCAATCTTTGTCGTTAGGTTGTTTGGAATCTCTTTGACTTTATTTGTCCCACTGACATAATCAATGCCAACATTCAAATTGTCAAGCAAATCATACGAAAGGCTTGCATAGAAAACCTCTAAATCCTTGCTTTCTGTTCTAGGAATCGCACCGCCAATCGCAGAAAAATTCACTCCTGTGGCATCATAATTATCAAACCATACCGCACCTGCAAGCTGCAATGCGCCCTCATCATCTAAAGAAACAGCAAAATTATCTTGAGTATTGGTAATGTATCCCAAATTAAGACTAACAGGAATCTCGAAACTAGCAAAATCCACACCTACTTCAAGACTAATAAAGTCGCTTTTTGTTTGCATAAATTCATAAGTGCCACCCAATGCCTCAACTAGATTCGCCACTCCAGAGCTTGTAGTTTGCGCATAGGCATATTGTCCGCTGATATGGAATAAATCTTGATAGAATCCAAGTTGTCCAAAAAACGCAGAATCCAAGATTTCATCAATACAAAACCACCAAAGTTGCCCCTCTACATTTCCAAAATCAAGCTCCCAATTCCCCAAGCCTGCAAGGAGATAAAGCGGTTTGGTAACGCTTGTCTCTTCTGGTAAATCATCTTTTAAATCGTCTAATGCCCAAGAATCAAATGCGCCTGCGACTAAGCTAATGTTTGTCAAGTCGCTATTGACAATTAGAATCCCCGTTCCTCTATCCTCTCCACCATCGTTAAAGGGCGTGTCCAAACGCATTTTTCCTAAGGCGATATTGGTATTTGTAGAATTTAGCATAATCAGTGCATTAAAGGTGCTCACGCCAAAGCTATTGTCTTTACCAGAACCAAGCCCATAACCAAAAGCACCCTCCGAAGCGTCTATCACACCATCATCATTTGAATCCACACCTTTGCCGTGATTGACATTATTAGAACCTTCATAATAGATTCCAAGATTCAAAGCAAGATTATCTGCCACAGGGGCTTTAAACTCTGCTTCTGCGTGCCAAGTATGTTCTACATCGCCACTTCTTTCCCCATTTTCATCAAATCCTTGATTCTTAAAGCGATTATCCTCATATTCGTAACGCAAAAATCCGCTCACTTCAACCCCCTTAATGGCTTCTTCTAAGCTCTGTGCATTCGCATTTGCAGCAAGTGCTAGAAGTGCAACTAGACTTAAACTTGATTTTCTCATAGACTAAACTCCTTGTTTAAATTTCGAAACTTTCATTTCAATGATGATTAAAATGAGATTGAATCTTACTATTAATAAACTTAAATGAAAATAATTATCATAATATAAATTTATTTCCCCTATTTATAGAGAGTAGGTTGCTATAATTTCTTGTAGAATTTTATTATTAATTTATAAATAAAAATTGCTATAATTTCTTTGCAAATTTATTTTTAGGAGCATTTTAGATGAAAAAGTATTTGAAAAAAATTTCCGACCCTAAAATTGTAGGCGCATTTAGCAAAAGCGGTTTGGGATTAGCTGCTGTATTGTTGATTGTCGGTTGTAGTGATAGCGGACAAAATTCTGCAAGTAGTGGAATCTCTGAAGCAGCTAAAAAGGGAGTAACCGTAACGATTGAAAAACAATCCGATGGAAGTTATAAGATTTTAGATGAAGTGCCAAGTGCGCAAACACGCGTGATTTTACGAGAGAATGGAACGGAGCGAATCCTAAGCCAAGCAGAGATTGACGCATTAATTGCAAAAGAAAATGCAGCCATAGAGGCGGGCACTTCAGAACTAACTAACCCGACAGGAGGAGGGCTAGGCTTAGGAGGGACGATTTTAGCAAGTGCAGCAGGAGCGATTTTAGGAAGCTGGATTGGGAATAAACTCTTTAACAATTCAAACTATCAAGCACAACAAAAAGCAAGCTACAAAACCCCGCAAGCCTATGAGCGTTCGCAAAATTCCTTTAAGCAAAATGCCGCAAAAGCAGGCACAAGTGCGGCAAGCGGACGCAGTGGATTCTATTCGCCAAACAACACAGGTTCGACACAAAATCGCTCTAGCACTTCTCGTTCAACATCAAGCTATGGTGGCTAAAAATGCAGATTCTCAACGCACAGCCACTTAATAATGCAGATTTAGAGGATTTGGGGCTTAGTTGGCATACGGATATTGATAATACTCCTTATGTGAGTGATGAAATTGTTGAAATTAGCGAAGAAGAAGCGCAAGGATTCTATAATGCAGCCAACGAATTATATGATATGTATATAGAGGCGGGGCAGCATATCATTGATAATAATTTATTTTTTGAACTTGGAATCCCATTTAATCTTGTAGAAGCAATTGAAAGAAGCTGGGAAGAAGAAGTGCATTGGCATTTATACGGACGCTTTGATTTAGCAGGTGGATTAGATGGCAATCCAATTAAGCTTTTAGAGTTTAATGCAGACACTCCTACAATGCTCTATGAGAGCGCAATCATTCAATGGGCATTTTTAAAGAAAAATGGATTCAAGGAATCCTTACAATTCAATAGCCTATACGAAGCATTGGGGGATAATTTTAAACGTATCATCACATTAGGCGATGACATTTCTCACTTTAATGAAATTTATGAGGGGTGGAAGATTCTCTTTTCTAGCGTTCAAGGAAGTGAGGAAGAGGAGCGCACCGTGAAGTTACTAGAAGTCATTGCCAAAGAAGCAGGATTTGAGACGAATTTCTGCTATGCACACGAAGCGGTGTTAAATGAGCAAAAGGGCTTGAGTTTTGGAGGGACAAATTATGAATTTTGGTTCAAACTCATTCCGTGGGAAAGCATTGCAGTAGATGAGCCAGAGTTAGCGCAGTTGATGACGGCAATGATTGCGAATAAAAATACAATCTTTTTGAATCCAGCCTATACTCTAATGTTTCAAAGCAAGAGAATGTTAAAGATTCTGTGGGATTTATTCCCCAATCACCCCTTATTACTTGAAACTTCTTACGAACCACTCCATCAAAAGCAAGTCAAAAAACACGCTTTTGGAAGAGAGGGGGAGAGTGTCAGTATTTTAGATGCGCAAGGAAAGACACTACACCATCATAGTGGAGAGTATGAAAATTATCCCGCAATCTATCAAGCCTTCGCAATGCAAAATAATCATCAAGGTAGCCTGTATCAACCGAATGTTTTTTATGCGTATGAAGCTTGCGCATTAGGATTCCGCAAGGGCGGGGAGATTTTGGATAATATGTCAAAATTTGTTGCGCATAAGATTAGATAGTTAATTATCAAAGTGAAAATTTTTAAGGAAAGATATGGAATCTCTAAATCATCTCAATAGTATTAATGACTTTAACGAGGCAAAACAGGTTATTCCCGGTGGTGTTAATTCTCCTGTGCGCGCCTTTAAGAGTGTGGGGGGCACACCGCCCTTTATTGCAAGCGGGCGCGGGGCATATTTGATTGATGAAGATGGGAATCGCTACATTGATTTTGTGCAGAGTTGGGGACCATTGATTTTTGGGCATTGCGATAAAGACATTGAAGAAGCAGTCATAGAATCCGTGAAAAAGGGCTTATCTTTTGGCGCACCTACGACTTTAGAAACTGCACTCGCCAAAGAAGTGATTGATATTGTGGAGGGGGTAGAAAAAATCCGCTTCGTCTCAAGTGGCACAGAGGCAACGATGAGTGCGATTCGTCTTGCACGCGCCTTTAGTGGAAAAGAGGACATTATTAAGTTTGAGGGTTGCTATCACGGACATAGTGATTCCTTATTGGTTTCTGCTGGAAGTGGATTAGCGACTTTTGGTAATCCTAGCTCGCCGGGCGTTCCGCAGGACTTTACGAAGCATACTTTAGTGGCGCAATATAATGATTTATCTAGTGTAGAATCCTGCATTGCTTTAAGTCAAAAACAAGGTAGTGGCGTTGCTTGTATAATCATTGAACCCATTGCTGGAAATATGGGACTTGTGCCAAGCGAAGAAAAATTCCTAGAGGGCTTAAGAGAACTTTGTAATCAGTATGGAATCCTGTTAATTTTAGACGAAGTGATGAGCGGATTTAGAGCGAGTCTCTGTGGCGCACAGAAATTTTATCCTGTGCGGGGAGATTTGGTAACCTTTGGCAAAGTGATTGGGGGAGGTATGCCTGTGGGTGCGTTTGGAGGAAGAGCAGAGATTATGGATTTGCTGTCTCCTAAAGGTGCAGTGTATCAAGCAGGGACTTTGAGCGGGAATCCTGTGGCGATGAGTGCGGGGCTCGTTTCGTTGCGTAAATTGCGTGAGGATTCCAAAATATACGAAAGATTAGAAAGCCTCGCTTTGAAACTCACACAAGGATTAGAGAGTATTTGCGCAGAGTTTAAAATCCCACTACAAACCTGTGTTCGTGGTAGTATGTTTGGATTTTTCTTTAATGAAAAAAAGGTGAAAAATTTTCAAGATGCTTTGCAGAGTGATACAGAAATGTTTGCACGTTTTCATCAAGGAATGCTGAATAAAGGCGTTTATCTCGCAGCTTCGCAATTTGAAACAGGGTTTATTTGTGCCACAATGAATGAAGAATTGATTGAGGGCACATTGGAGCGCGCACGCGAAGTGTTATTGGAGATTAGCACTTATGGAAAATAAGCAGGATTCTATTGCGCAATTCAATGATGAGGGAGAGAAACAAAATCCCAAAAATCAAGAAAGTGCAGGGGAGGGGGAGGCGCAAAAGACAGAATCCAAACCCAAAGAGGAATTAAAATATAAAGATGCAGTATTGGCTTACTCTAATGCGACTTTAGGCATTTCAATGGTGGTTGCGGTGTTGATTGGCGTAGGGATTGGTTATGGATTAGAATCACTCTTTGGTTCGCGTTGGCTCTTTTGGCTAGGAGTCGTGTGGGGAGTGTGTGCGGCAATCCTCAATGTGTTTAAAGCCTACAAGCGTCAAAAGCGTGAGTTTGACGAACTCGCAAAAGACCCGAAATATAGTTACAATCCAAAAGCGTTTGATGATGAGGACGATGATTAAGAGAGAGAAAGGGCTATTTCTGCTTTTTGTTTTGGTTGTAATCCTTTGCTTGTGTGTATGGGTTGGCTTTGGCGGAATCTTTGCGCTAAATTTTGCCTTTGCGATTCTCTCCTTTAGTCTCATCGTGTCAGTGGTGTTTTATACACAAAAACACAAAATCCAAAGCCTAATCCAAAATGCAACCCAAGAGGAGCTAGAAGCCTTAAGCGAGGCTTATAAAAGCAAACAAGAAATTGCGGAAGAGGAGGAAGAGGAGTTTTGGGGAGAGTTAGAATCGCAAGATTCCAAGAGTTATATTTCAAGCTCTATGCCCAAACCGCAGCAAAACCACCGCAAGCCCTCAAGGGCTTTTTGGCAAAATTTTAGTGCGCAAAATACTAAAACAGGGGCAAAAATGTTTTTTTATCCTTTGCGCCTCCTTGCTTATGGATTCCTCGCACTTGGAATCTTAATTCTTATCCGACATCAAGTTTTTCAGCCTTTGGCATTTTTTGGGGGATTATTTACTGCAAATCTTTTGGTTGTGTTTGCGCTTTTGGCGAATTTCATCATAACAAATAAGCACTCCAACAAGGTTTAGAATCGCATTAATTAAAAATAGTTTTATCTCGCAACCTCTATTTTACGACCCATATTGAAGATACGTAATAAAAAACTTGATAAAATCACCACGATACCATTTTCTGCACGATTTTAAAAACTCTTCTCCTAATTTATAAGTATCACAATTTTTGTAACGCAAAGATTCATTAAAATCTTGATATTCTTGCAGAGGAGGTAGCTTCAAACTCGGATTAATCGCACATAAGTTTTGATAATCTTTCAAAGCTTTTTTGTGTTGATAAATCATCAAGCCAAGCTTTAAGGGCAGGACGATTTTAGAAAACACGTTCTTTTGGCTTTTTTGAATCGCTTTGCCTATTTTGTAGCTTAGATGATTTTCTACGCGCCTTTTAGCACCCACAAATTGCCTTTGTAGGATTCTGCGGTGGAATTTAAACATTTCTTCGGATTTGCGCGAGAGATTTTCAAGCTGATTCCTATGGACGATGAGTTTGTGTGAGAGGGATTTGGCATAATCTTGCAAAGCGTTGGTTTTGAGGATTTGCAAATGCGATTCTAGCTCTTCTTTGAAAATCGGCGTTTGTTTTGCGACTTCCCACCATTCCTTGTAATAGGGATAATCAAGGGGCAAATAAGCCGTATCTAGCAGTTTGCATTCATTCTCCCAAGGTTTTGCGCACAAAAAAGTAAAATGCACAATCTTAATATTCTTTAAGGATTCTTGATAATCTTTGCTCGTGTATCCATATAGGCAATTTTGACTCTCATCGGCACAAAAATTATCTTTTCTTCCTAATCTATCAGCCGTTAGATGATTAATAAAAAAATTCCATTTGGGAGGTAGCTTTAAGGTTTGATTTCCAATAACTGCATTTAAAATATCTTGATCCATGTTTGTGATGAAGCTACGCACAAACTCTAAAGCCTTGCTCTGTATGTCTAATTTACGCCATTTAGGCAGATTAATAAGCATAAAACCTGAATTAAAATATTCTTCTCTAAAAGGGAAAACAAAATCTGCGCGTGTAGAATCCCGCGCTTTTAAGGATTTTTGGCGGTAGGGATTGCTACAATCTAGCACAACTCCCGCAATATTCTCTCCCAAATCTAGCACAAATAACTCACGCAAATCGCCAACTACTAGCATATCTACATCTAAATATAAACATTTGTCAATTTCGGGCAAAACGGAAGCAAGTTTAATGCGAAAAAAGTTTGAATAATTGGTGCGATTTGAACGCTTTGGACAATCCTTAAAGTCCTCATCATCAAGGAAATGCACGAGAATCTTGCAAGGATAGATTACACTAAGTGCGGATTCAAGATTGGCTAACTTTGTGAGTGTGGAGGGCTGAAGCGAATCGCTTAAAATATGAAAGCAATAACCCTCATTTTCTAAACTTTGTGTCGCGGATTGTGCGGGGGGGGGGGTAAATTGCTATTATTGGCTTTGTGGGTTTGGAAAATAATGCTAGTGATTAAAACTGCGTTATATTTAATATAGTTTTCATCTGCATTAAAAACAATATGAAACATTAATGAGCCTTGAAATTGGATTTAAATTTTAAAAATGCGGTTATAGCAAGATTTTTAGTTTTTAGTGATTTTAGCTGCCAATTTTACACTTTTGGAATTCTGTTTTTATTTCATAAATTTCCATTGATGATTTTCTTGTTGCTCTACATTGTGGATTGCCGCATATCTCGCTCCGCTCATTCCTCGCAATGACGGCGGGAGGCTCGTTATTGGCGATGGGTTTTCAAGATTCCTCTGTTTCAAAGTTGTTTTTGCCTCGTGCGATAAAAATAATGCGCGTGCCGCTAAAATCAAAGTGTTCGCGCAAAATATTGACTAAATATCGCTTATAGCTAAAATGTAAGCTCTTAGGACGATTCATAATGAGCGCAATTTGTGGGGGCTTGCTTTCAAATTGCGTTGCATAATAAACCTTGACAATTTTCCCGTGGTCGCTAGGAAGTGGGTGACGCACGGTGGCTTCCCTGATGATTGCATTGAGTTTCGCAGTCGGAATCCTAAAGGCAAAATTATGATAGACTTTCAAAATTTCCTCTTCCAACTTTTGAATATGACGTCCATTTAGAGCCGATATTGTAAGCATAGGGGCATATTCTAAAAACTTAAAACGCAATTTAAAATCTTCCAAGATTCCCTTGAAGTCTTTATGTGCAATATCCCATTTGTTCAAAACAACAATTACGCCCAGCTTGTATTCATCTACCAATCCCGCGATTTTCTCATCTAGCTCTACAAAGGGGGTAGAGGCATCAAGCACCAAAATCGCAATGTCTGTGCGCTCTAAGACTTCACGCGTGCGTTGCATTGCAAATTTTTCTAAGCCTTCAATCTTGCCTCTCTTGCGGATTCCAGCTGTATCTACGAAATTGACTTTATTCCCCTTGATTTCTCCTACCTCATCTACGGGGTCTATGGTTGTTCCCGCAATATTAGAGACGACAGAACGTTCCGTCTTTAATAATGCGTTTAAAAGTGAGCTCTTGCCAACATTCACGCGCCCGATGATTCCGATATTGATTTGTGCGGCTTGCGATTCTGCATTATCAGTAGATTCTTCTGCGTCTAAAAACTCCTCCAAGTCCTCTTGCGCCTCTTGGTTAAAAAGCTGTTCTAATGCGTCATTTTTAAGAGTAGATAGAATCGCATTTTCAAGTTCTAAGATTCCGCGATTATGTGAGACAGAGACATAAAAGATTTGCTTCGTGCCAAACTCCATAAACTCCCACGCATTTTGCTTTTCTTTTTCATTATCAATTTTATTAACCACCAAAAAGATATTTGGATTTTTGCGCTCCAAAGAATAAAAAATTTCTTTGTCTATGGCTTGGGGAGGGGTTTTGCCATCTACCATATAAAGAATCAAATCCGCAGTTTCACTTGCTTTAATAGAATGTTTAGAGACATTTTGGAATAACGAATCTTTATCCTCTAATCCACCGGTATCCAAAAGCAAAAAGGGTAAATCTTGCAAGGAAATGATTGCTTTTTTGACATCACGTGTTGTGCCCGCAACTTCTGAAGTAATTGCGATTCTTTGTTTGCAAAATCGGTTAAATAATGAGCTTTTACCCGCATTGGGTCTCCCTAAAATCGCAATACTGCCATAAATTTTATCCATTCTCTCGCCTTTAATTTAAAGTTTGATTTTACTTTAAGCGTGCGTCTTTGTCAAATCTTTAGCTTAATTTTAAGCATAAGATTCTATGATTCTGCCAAAAATTTATGGAATTGGTGATGGAATCCAACAAACAAGCCATTATTGCTATGTTGATTGCAGCATTACTCTTTACGGGAATGGGAATGTTTGTAAAAATGCTCACACCAGATTTACCGGTTATAGAAGTGGCTTTTGCCCGAAACTTATTTGGCTTAATTTGGATTCTAGGTGCATTAGCGATTAATCCACCCAAAACACCACAGGGCGGTAAGCCTTTCATACTTTTTTTCAGAGGATTTGCTGGCGGAAGTGCAATGATGGCATATTTTTATAATATGTCGGTAATGCCCTTAGGCACAGCCTATGCGTTCTCCTATACTTCCCCGATTTTTTTGGCTCTTTTGAGTATGATTTTTATCCACGAACGTGTATCTTTGAGAATTTGGATAGCAATCTTTATGGGGTTTAGCGGAATCTTGTTAATTTCCAATCCCCAAAGCATAGATTTGAGCTTTTTTGGATTCTTGATTGGGATTTATAGCGGGATTGGTGCGGCACTCGCATATCTTTCTGTTGCAGAGCTTGCCAGAAATTATGACCCTCGCATTATCATCGGCTCCTTAATGCTTAGTGGTTCTATCTTGCCTCTTTTAATGCAATGCGTTTCTTATGAAAGCTATCCCATTGCCTTGTTTGAGCCTTTTATTATGCCAAATTTAAAAGAGTGGGGTTTGATTGTGGTTATGGGGATTGTCTCTATGTATGCACAAATCTATTTGACAAAGGCTTATGGTTTAGGGAATCCACCTCTTATTGGGGCGATTTCTTATGTTACGATTTTTATGGCGACTTTAGCGGGGATTATCTTAGGCGACCAAGTACCACACGGTTTAGTCATTGTGGGTATGATTCTGATTGCTTGTGGCGGAATCTTGGCTGCATTTTCAAGAAAACATATCAGGGCTAAAAAACAATAATATTTTATTTTTTGCTTATTTTTAAGATTAAATCACTCCCAATAAAGCAAAAATCAATGAAAAAGCGTTATAATTAAAGCTTTATAAAAGAATGATGAATCCAAAGGAATCTCCGTGCCAAAAGATGCACAATACGAAAATGCAACTGAAATTTTAGAAAAAGTCCAAGAACCCATACGTTATAGAGTGATTCTACTCAATGATGATTATACGACACAAGAATTTGTAATGGAAATTTTACAAATCGTTTTCCATAAAAACTTTGAAGAATCGCTAAATCTAATGCTTAAGATTCATCATAGTGGTAGGGGAGTGTGTGGAATCTACCCTTATGACATTGCTGAAATTAAAGCGGTGCAGGTGCGAAAAATGGCAAAAGAGAAACAATACCCTTTGCGCGCAATTTTAGAAAGAATATAAGAGAAAGTTATGTTTGAAATTAGTAAAGAATTAAATATTGTATTACAAAATGCACAAAAAGAAGCCAAGATTAGAGGGCACGAATACCTTACATTAGAGCATATTTTCCAAGCATTGTTGGAGAATGAAAAAATCATCAAAGCCTTGCAGGAATGTGGCGGAAATATTGATATTATGAAGCAGCAAATCAAGCGATATTTAGAGCATTTTTTAATTACTTTTCCAGAATATAAAAGCAATAATGAAATGCCACAAGAAACGCTCGCAGTTACGCGCGTAATTGAAATGATGATAAGCCACGTGCGTGGCTCGCAACGCAAGCAAGCGCAAGTTGGCGATTTACTCGCGGCAATTTTAGAAGAAGAAAAGGCATTTTGCACCCAGATTCTCAAAACGCAAGGAATCACGCGCTTAAATATTTTAGAATACATCACAGAAAATCAAGAGGATTTTAACGCAGACACACAGAAAAATGGGGATAAAGGCGCATTGGATTCCAATGAAAGACAAGAAGAAAGGTCAGAATCTGCGTTAGAAAAATATTGCACAAATCTTACCAAAGAAGCAAAAGAGGGCAAGATTGACCCCGTGGTTGGGAGGGAAGTAGAGATTAGACGTTGTTTTGAAGTCTTGCTCCGCAAGAAAAAAAACAATCCCTTGCTCGTAGGCGAACCCGGAGTAGGCAAAACAGCCGTAGCCGAAGGATTGGCTCTAAGAATCGCACAAGAAAAAAGCCCGCTAAATCATACAGAAATCTATATGCTCAATATGGGAGCACTCGTTGCGGGCACGAAATATCGGGGAGATTTTGAAAAACGTATTAAACTCTTAAGTGATGAAGTGTTGGAGCGCGGGAATATCGTGCTTTTTATTGATGAAATTCATATGCTCATTGGTGCAGGAGCAACCAATAGTGGCAGTATGGACGCAGGAAATTTGCTTAAACCTCTGCTAGGTAGTGGAAAGTTGCGTTGCATTGGGGCAAGCACTTATGCGGAATATCGTTCTTTTTTGGACAAGGATAAAGCACTTTCTCGCCGCTTTGCCAAGGTAGAAGTCAAAGAACCAAGCCAAGAGGAAAGTATTTTGATTCTGCAAGGGGTCAAAAAACACTATGAAAATCACCATAATGTGCGCTACACAGACGAGGGAATCGCATTAATGGTAGAATTGTCTGTGCGCTATTTGCACGAACGATTCTTACCTGATAAAGCCATTGACATTATGGACGAAGTCGGTGCGAGCTATAAACTTGATGGCAGAAGTGGCAAAATAAGCCTACAAAGCATTAAACAAATGGTAGCCAAAATGGCTAGAATCCCTGAAATTGAGGCGACTAAAGACGATAAAAGTTTGCTTAAAAATTTAGAAAAACACCTAAAAAGCAGAATCTTTGGGCAAGATGAGGCAATCAACGAAGTTGTCAGTGCATTAAAACGCAATAAAGCAGGCTTAAGCGTTCCTAATAAACCCATTGGTTCTTTTCTTTTTAGTGGTCCTAGTGGTGTGGGTAAAACCGAGCTCGCCAAAGAGATTGCAAAGTCATTGGAGATTAACTTTGAACGTCTTGATATGAGTGAATATATGGAAAAATTTTCCACTTCACAACTTATTGGCGCAGCAGCAGGTTATGTAGGTTACGAAAAGGGCGGAATCCTAACGGAAATGATTAAGAAAAATCCGCACACTTTATTACTATTAGACGAAGTGGAAAAGGCACACCCTGAAGTCTTAAATTTGTTTTTACAAGTAATGGATTATGGAAAACTCACAGACAATAACGGACAGAGTATAGATTTCTCTTCGGTGATTTTGATTTTGACTTCTAATGTCGGCTCTAAAGAATCTCCCGTGCTTGGATTCAAGCAAGATTCTAGTGCGCGTTTTGCTAGTGCAATCAAAGAAAGTTTTTCTCCAGAATTTAGGAATCGCCTAGACGCAATTATTTCTTTCAATGCGTTAAGTCCAAAAGAAATTTTAAAAATCGTAGATAAAAATATTGCGGATTTAAATGCACAAATTCATTCCAAAGGGATAGAAATCGTTTTAGCAAAAAGTGCGAAAGAATATTTGGCACAAGTCGGATTCAATGCCGAACTTGGTGCGCGTCCATTGGCAGTTGTGATTCAAAAAGAAATTAAAAATCCAATGAGTGATTTAATGCTCTTTGGGGATTTAAGTCAAGGCGGAATCATTACTTTTGAATACAAAAATCAACAACTTCTCTATCATACTAAAGTGCGCAATGCGAAACCAAAGGATTCCAAAAGAATTGCACACAAACCAAATAAACAGCACAATAAAGGCAAACAATGATAGAGTTTGCTTGGAATTTGGAATCACAAGTCGCTGCAATCTATCGTAAAAGTGGCTATTTACACGGCATTGATACAATAGAATCTCAAAGTTTAGAATCTTTTTTTGGCTTAGACAAAGAAATCAAACTTTTATGCGCCAACACGGAATCTTTTTTATATCAAGGCTTGGGTGTGAATGTTTTATTATGGGGTGCTAGAGGGTGTGGGAAAAGCTCGCTGATTAAAGCCTTATTGCTCAAATATGCCAAAGAGGGCTTAAGAATCTTACAGGTAGAAAAAGAAAATTTAGAGATTCTACCCGAAATGTTAGATATTTTACGCAATAAGCACTATAAATTCATCATCTTTTGTGATGATTTGAGCTTTGAAAATGACGAAAAAACCTATAAAGGTTTGAAAAGTGTGCTAGAGGGTGGATTGGAAGCATTGCCTAAAAATACAAAAATCTATGCCACCTCTAATAGGCGGCATTTATTGCCAGAATTTCACGATGAAAATGAGATTTTTGGCTATGAGGGCAATGAAGACAAAATCGCATTAAGTGACCGCTTTCCATTATGTATTGGATTTTATGCTCAAGGAAGTGCGGAATACTTGGAAGTTTTGGAAAGTTATTTTAAGGAAATAAAAGAAACGCAAGAATGGGAAAAGATTCGCAGAATCGCTCTGCAATATGC
Organism: uncultured Helicobacter sp.; assembly: GCA_964464895.1. Classification (GTDB taxonomy): domain Bacteria; phylum Campylobacterota; class Campylobacteria; order Campylobacterales; family Helicobacteraceae; genus Helicobacter_D. The sequence goes on from CAYXGY010000001.1 coordinate 214,306, forward strand.
TACCCAAAAAGGCACACGCAATCCGCGCACTGCCGCACAATTTTATGCACTTTATCAAAGTGGTTTGTTAGACTATTTATAAGGAGAAACGATGATAAAAAAATGCTTATTCCCCGCCGCAGGTTATGGCACACGATTTTTGCCTGCAACCAAAACAACGCCTAAAGAAATGTTACCCATTATCAATAAACCTCTAATCCAATATGGTGTAGAAGAAGCAATGGGGGCTGGAATCTTTAATATAGCAATCGTTACAGGGCGAGGAAAAAGAACATTGGAGGATTTTTTTGATATTAGTTATGAATTGGAACATCAGCTAAAAGGAACGAGTAAAGAAAATCTCTTAAAAGATATTCGTCATATTTTGGAATCCTGCAATTTTTCTTATACGCGACAAATGGAGATGAAAGGCTTAGGACACGCAATATTGACAGGAGAAAATCTCATTGGAAATGAACCTTTCGCGGTGATCTTGAGTGATGACTTATGCGACAATAAAGGGGAGGGCGTGTTAAGTCAAATGTGCAAGATTTATGCAAAATATCGTTGCTCTATTGTTGCGGTAGAAGAAGTGGAATTAGAAGAAGTAAGCAAATATGGTGTGATTGCGGGGAGAAAAATAGATGAAGATGTGTTTGTGGTAGATGATATGATTGAAAAACCGAGCAAAGAAGAAGCACCGAGTAATTTAGCTATCATTGGACGTTATATTCTCACTCCAGACATTTTTGAGATTCTGCATCACACCAAACCAGGTAAGAATGGTGAAATCCAAATTACTGACGCACTTTTAGAACAATGCAAAAGAGGAATGGTGCTTGGATATAAATTTAAGGGCACTCGCTATGATTGTGGTAGTGTTGATGGCTTCGTAAAAGCAACGAATGTTTTTTATGATAAATTAAAAAATGGTCAATAGTTGATGTATAGTTTTAATTTTCATCTTTTTATTTTTTTGTTTTTGTGTATCTTAATGATGCCATTTTTCTTGCTTGCGGGTGGATTTATTATCTATGAAAGAATCCAATCTTACCTTGCAGTGCTAAGAGGGCGAGAGAGAAAGTTTCAAAATATTAACTATCTTATTTCAATCTTTAAAGATGAAAATTCCGAACACGAATTGCTAGAAGAGGCACTAGAAGCCTTTAATCAACATTTTTTACATTTTGGAGACATTAGCAAAGAGAGCGAAGAATATCAAGGACGCATTGACTTTATCAGTGCGCTTTCTTGGTGTCCCAATATGGATATTGACCGCGTAGTCAATTATAGAGAAGAGATTGTCAAAGCAAATCCAAATTATAAAAAAGAAATAGAAACGGTGATTGGTTCGGCATTAAAGAATCGTGATGAGAAAAAAGCCAAAAAGAAATAGCAACTTCAATTCATAACAAAAAGGAAAGCGAAATGGATTTTTTAGCATTAAAGGGAGAAACGCGTTTGCAAGGAGCAATCAATATCGCAGGAGCGAAAAATTCTGCTTTGCCTTTGATTGCATTAACCCTTCTTGCTGCAAACAAGGTAATACTTGAAAATCTCCCCAATGTCGTAGATATTAAGACATTCTTTAATCTCCTTACAATGCTTGGTTGCGAAGTGAGCGAACAAGATAATCATACGACAAGCGTAGAAATCTCTAAACTCAATAGCACAAAAGCAACTTACGATATTGTGCGTAAAATGCGTGCATCTATCTTAGTTTTAGGACCTCTTTTGGGACGCTTTGGATATTGTGAGGTCAGTCTCCCCGGAGGCTGTGCCATTGGGGCACGTCCTGTGGATTTGCATATTAAGGCATTAGAAAAAATGGGCGCAAAGATTCGGATAGAAGGGGGTTATATTATCGCAACCGCAAAAGAAGGACTGAAAGGTGCGACAATAAACTTTGACAAAATCACCGTTACAGGCACAGAAAATATTTTAATGGCAGCCGCAATGGCAAAAGGCAAAACAACCATTATTCACGCCGCTAAAGAGCCTGAAGTCGTGCAGCTTTGCGAAGTATTAAAAGCAAGTGGTATAGAGATTAATGGAATCGGGAGTGATGAGATCGAAATCTATGGAACGAATATGGAAAGCTTGAGATTGCCCGATAGAATCGTAGTGATTCCAGACCGCATTGAAGCAGGGACTTATTTGTGTGCAGGAGCAATTACAAATTCTCAAATTACTTTACATAGAATCAATCCAAATCATCTAGGCGCAGTGATTTCTAAGTTAGAGGAAATTGGCTTTAAGCTTACCTTTAATCACGATTCCATTACAATTTATCCTGCAAAGAAACGCAATGCCTTTGAACTCTCTACGACAGAATATCCGGGATTCCCCACAGATATGCAGGCGCAATTTATGGCACTTGCAACGCAATGTGAGGGGAGTAGCATTATTGAGGAAAGGCTGTTTGAAAATCGGTTTATGCACGTCAGTGAATTGCAACGTATGGGGGCGAATATTAGTTTGCGCGGCAATACCGCAACGATTTATGGAATCAGTGAGTTGATTGGTGCAGATGTAATGGCAACGGATTTGCGCGCTTCTAGTGCATTAGTGATTGCGGGTTTGGTTGCAAAGGGACAAACAGATATTCACAGAATCTATCACTTAGACAGAGGTTATGAGGATTTAGAGGCAAAACTCACAAAATTAGGTGCGCAAATTTCTCGCTTGCAGGAATAGGTTTGTTAATGGATACCCCGCATATTCCTGTTTTGCTAAAACAAGTGGTAGAATCTTTTGATACACCTTTAATGCAAAAGGGTGGGGTGCTCATTGACTGCACTTTAGGCTTTGGCGGGCATAGTGAGGCATTATTAGAATCCTATCCTAAAATCAAAATCATAGGAATTGACCAAGATAAAAGTGCAATTGCTTTTGCGAGTGAGCGATTAAAGAACTTTGGAGAGAGGTTTTCTTATAGATTTGGCAGATATAGCGAAGTGCTAGCACAACTTTTTAAGGAAGCAGATTTGCATCGGAATATTGTTGGAATCCTAGCAGATATTGGTGTTTCTTCTTTGCAATTTGATGCCAAAGAGCGTGGATTTTGCTTTGATTCAGAACAGCTTGATATGCGAATGAATCAAGATCAGATTTTGAATGCCAAAGAGATTGTGAATCACTATACTTTAAGTCAGCTAGAGCAAATCTTTAGGGATTTTGGGGAGATTAGAGAGTATAAAAAACTTACGCGTTTGATTGTGGAATCGCGCAAAATAGAGAAATTTACAAGTGCTAAAGCACTAAGCCACTTGATTGCTAAACACTTTCAACACCCCAAGATTCACCCAGCAACACAAGCATTTCAAGCCTTACGAATTGCAGTCAATGATGAATTGGGAGAGTTGGCACGATTGCTTCAAATCATCAAAAATCAACCCCTGCAAAAAGGCGCAAGGCTGTCTATTATTTCTTTCCACTCCCTAGAGGATAGACTCGTCAAGTTTGCATTTAAAGAATGGGAGAGAAAATGTATTTGCGATAAGGGAGTGATGCGATGCGTTTGTAGAAACAATCACCAAAAGGGGCAGAATCTCTACAAAAAACCCTTGTGTGCAGAGGACAGAGAAATACAGGCAAATCCACGCTCACGAAGCGCAAAACTTCGTAGTTTTGAATTTCAGAGGGATTAAATGGAATCTTATGAAAATTTGCGCTTAGAACAAAAAGACAAAATGCGAAAACGGAGTTTTTGGGAAAGATTCTTCAGAAGAGAAAGTAAAATCTCGGAAGAAAGTTTAGATTTCCTAGAAGAGCGATATGCAACAACCAATCATTCCATATTGGAATCCCCAAACAATTCTATCTTATCACAAGAACCAAAAGAAAATCTCGTCTTGTTAGATGATTTATTGCTTGAGGTTAAAAACGAAAATACATCTAATGAAGCAGAATCGCAAACTACAAGCCTGAATATAGAAGAAAAAGAAGCTGTGCTAGAGATGGATTTGACTGCTAAAGAGATTCCTTTTAAAGTCGTGTGCCTTGTTTTTGTTGCTATGTTTATCGCACTTTCACTCTTTGTGCCAAAGGTTTATATTCGCAATAATATTTATTATACAAGTCGCAACCTCATCCAATTTCAGGCGCAACTAGATTCTTTGAACGAAGAGAATAAACATATCAAAAAACAATTAGAAGACATTAAATTTAAGAATCTCACACACGAGCTAGATTTCTAAATTAGTTTGATTGTGGCAAAAAACAGGGGGAGAATCCCTTCAAATTTAAAAGAAGCACTCTCTTGGTGAATAGAGCCATAAAACCATATCCCGTATTCGGAGTTATTCAGCTTTTCTCCTATCCATTGCGCACTATATTCCGCGTATGAAGCAGTAATTGTCAGTGTATTGGAATTTTAAGCCAATCTTGCAGGGTAGGGGTGTTTTGATTTTCTTTAGGAATCCCTACAAACATTTCAAGATTAGAATGAAGTGTATTTTGGAGATTGCTTAAGAGAGATTCATAATTATCTTTAGGAGTTTTTATCTTGAGTGTCAGCTTTAGCATTTTTGTCCCCTGTTTTATTATCGCTATCATTGGGTTCTTTACTGATTCTTGGCTTAAGATTTTCCAATGTATTAAAGGTGGAATGATGATTAAAAAGATTCAATGAAATTGCCATTTTATTTCCTTTTTGAGAGTTTTTAAGCATTCAGCATAAACGAGCTTTGATAGCTTGAACTTGAATAGCTTAGAATCTCTAAACTCTCAATATCCACTTTTTGCGCTTTCCATTGTTGTTCATTTGGCATATCTGTGCTTTGTATGCCCACTTTAGCAGTGGTAATATTGAAGTTATATTCTTTAGAGCTAAAACTTGCGATGTTATTTAACATATTTTTAGAACTATTATCGTTCATATCATTTTGATTTTGTGCGATTCCTAAGAATATCTCCAAGGAGGAATTTAAGACATTATGCAATGTTTCAAAAAGAGAGACTAGCTCTTTAACTTCTCTACCATATATCCTGCCAAAGTCGTTTTTCTGACTTAAGATTTCGTTAAAAGCGTTTGCTATGACGTTATTTTTGCTATCAATAATGAGTAACATATTATCCAATCCGCTATTTTTGAAGCTCTCTTCATCTAGCTCTCCGTCATAGTCTAATGTAAATTTCTGTCCCTCTAAAAACTCTTTAAGTGTGTCATTTACACTCTCTACACCACCTGTAATTTGACTCTCGAGGCTTTTACCCATTACAAGTTGTGTTTTGGAAATAAAGGTATTGCCATTTTTATCCGTGATTTCTGAATCAAAATTTGCTACCAAAGAAGAGGAGTAAGAAATACTCTGTGAATACTGCCCACTTGCACTATCATAGCTTATAGTATAGGTGATACTTTCCCGCACTTCAATGCTGCTTGCAGCAACTAGGCTAAATTCTCCCTCCTTAATACCTTCACTCAATCTATCGACATTGAGAAATTTTAGTTTGCCTAAAAGGTCAAGGTCTGGCTCTTTTGTATCCTTTTTAGTTACTTCTCTTAATGTATCTAGTGGGTCTTTAAATGTTGGAATAGGGGAGTGTGCTTGCTCTTCTTTTGGCTTCATTTCATCTGGTAGTCGCCTAAGATTCTGCAAATTTGCCATATTATTTTTTGCATTTTGTAGCCCGAAGTTTAAAAGCCCGCTGAGCACTTTGCTAGTTAGGCTTGACTTAAGTGCGTCCAATGGGTTTTTTATAGTCTCTGTTTCCTTATTTTCTGAATTTGTTCTTACTTTTTTCTCATTTGCTTCCGCTTCTTTTGCATTAGATTCCTCATTGTTTTGTCTAATGTGTGGCTTGAGATTGCTAAGAGTATTGTTTGTGAAAGGATTATTGAAGCCAAAAGGATTATTTGAAAGTGAGATTGCCATTTTTTGCTCCACGAATTTAAATATAATATAATATCGTAAAAATTAGTAAAAACTTAATAGATTTTTGTTAGAATTTCCAAATAAATTTTCATTAGTATTTAGAGAGCAATCTTTAGAGATTAGTAGTATTGTAGGTATGATTGAATAAAAAAGTTTGAAAATTGTAGTTTTCAATACAAAATTTAAAAATAAGGTTAAATATCAGAATCACTGAATGAAATTCAAGTTTTGAGGATTGTTCAACCCTTTTAAAAAATTCAGTGGTTTCTTTATTCTTAAATTAATCTTAAATTTGAAAATGTAGTTTTCAATACAAAATCTACAATTTACAATATATCCAAAAATGGCAAGGATTAAATATGCGTTATCCACTTGACTTTAAAGATGATTTTCCTAATAATTTATTATTTTGGATGGAACGTTTTGTTTATAGCAAACTCAATAGCTTATCTAACCACCAAGTTAGAGACAAAAAAGAAATTATTGGTGCTCTCAACAAATTAAGACGTGGAATCGCAGAGATTAAGGATTTGCAAGAGATTTGCAAACAATGTCGCAATGCTGGCTTGATTGGTATTAACACTTATGTTCAGCCACTTTTAAAACTCTATGAATATTTGACTTATTTGGGGCTTGCAAGCCTCAAGGAAATAGATGAAGAAATGTTAAAGGAGTTTTTAACTATCCATACGAGCTCGCTTTCAGATGCAACAAAAAAGAATTATCGTATGACACTTTTGAATTTTTTTAGCTTTATTGATAAGCAAAATGAAGACGATGAAGGTGCTTCGTATAATTTTCGTATTGAACTCAAAAATTGGGGTGGTTTGCGCGGTAAAAGTGGGCAAAAATTACCCTCTTATATGAATGAAAATGAAGTGCATCGCTTCTTAAATGGAATTGATAGTTTCCCATTCAAACACGAAAATTTAGGTGCTCGCAATCGCTTGCTACTCAAACTAATCATCTATACTGGGATTCGTGTCAGTGAGGCATTGAATCTCAAGATAAAGGATATGATGCTAGATGGGGAATTTTTCATCATTCAAGTGCGCGGTAAAGGCAATAAACCACGTGTAGTAATGATAAAGGCAAAAAACATTAATGACGATTTTTCAGGTTGGATAAATTCTCGCCCTAATGAGGTTCAAGAAGATTTAATCTTTTGCAATCATAAGGGTAAAAAACTCACACAAGCGTATGTCAGTCGCATTGTTGAGCAAGTTTTGCTTACCAATGGAATCCGCAAGGAAAAGAATGGTGCGCATATGTTGCGTCATAGTTTCGCTACCCTACTCTATCAAAAAAGTCAGGATTTGGTATTAGTTCAAGAAGCTCTTGGACACGCTAGTCTTGATACTTCGCGCATTTATACACATTTTGACAAACAAAAACTAAAAAGTACCACAGAAATTATGAATCAGTCGTAAAGGAGAAATAGAATAATGAACAATGTTACTAGTGAAAAACTAAAGGCAAAACAATATGGAGCTGTGGCTATCATGTTCGCCTTAATTGCTATCATAATGACAGCCATTGACATAATATGGGGTGATTGTTTGTTGGGAAGCGAAAGAGATAAAATACCTTTGAGTATTGTCATTTTTTATGTGCGCAATGTTGTGTTGCTTTTTGGAGTTATAGACCTTGTTTATGCAATCTATCATTTTGTGCTTTGGAATCGGAATGGGCGATTGCTTATGGACGATGATAATAATAGCCTATTTTCCGACTGGAAAAGCGGAGAACGTTCCCCCCTTAAAATTTCGTTGGTTCTAATGGCTGGAATGGTGGCACTGACAGTGCTATTATTTGTAAAATTTTAAGGAATAATATTAAACAAGAATGTAGCGCAGAGCAGTTGCTAAATCTTATCAGCAGGAGCTAGAATTGCAAAATCGTCTCATAGAACTATAATTATAAGAGACAGGAGAGATGACGATAAAAACGACAATATGTTTCACCATTTTGGTATGCACCCCAATAATAATTTTTGTTTTATTTTTTCGCTTTATGACTCATCAAGAGGTAGAGGAACAACTTACCAAGAGATATGGACAGGAATTTATCGTCATCTCATCTAAAAACATCTCTAGCAGTGTTGATATTCCTAGAGTATTGCGTGCGAAAGCTTTTGTGGTATCTCCCAAAGACAACCCAAAAGCGCAATTCTTAGCATTTAATATAATTGAGGGGGGCTCTAATAACAGCATACCATACATTTCTGACTATTTGCAAGATACATATTCTCTTGATATTTTTCTTGAGGCATTTCAAGTGCGGGCAGCAAATACCAATATAAAATATACTTTCGACCACACTTACTACACCTATCCAAAAATCAAATCATTGTCTTCTGGTTTGTATGTGAATATTAAATCAATCTCTTTGGAAAATTTGGAAACAGTGTGTATGGTATTATCCCAAGCCTACATCGATACATTTGAAAAAGTCCATATTATGCCCTCTTGGGTATCTATCAAACTTGATATTAGAGAACTTAAAAGGGGCAAAATTAAATCCCGTCCTCTCGTGATTCGCTACAATGACTTAAAAGGCTTTGAAACCAATGCTAAGGAGATTCAAAAATATATTTTGGATAGAGTAAGCGAATATCAAGCATTGCTACAACAAATTAGTAATTTAGATTCCGTGCGAACTCACTTGCTAAAGCAAATGCAGAAGAAATATGGAATAGAATTTACCCTTGTCGGATATGAGAATTTGGAAAATTATACCTACATTGGCGAAGTTGCTCCCATAAATGCACTAGAACATATTACAATGGCTCGCCTATCACAAAAAATACCAGAAGATGTCCAAGATGACTATGCTGTATATTTTTTCAAAGAAGATATAGAATCCCGTATTTTAGAGTTTTGCAAAGCAAAGAAATATATTTCTGACCAGCACATTACCTTAAAAATGCCATTAACTGCGCGTATATGGACTGCTGATGATGAATTAGAAAAATTCCTTTCAGAAAGTGGGGCATACATTCAACTAACATTTAAACTTAAAGACAATCTAAATATCACAACCTATGCGGAGCAGATTTTAGATTTTCTCCATAGTATAGACCAACTTAACTGCAATTTATTGATTCAAGCAAGAGCAAACAATACAAATATTTTCCATTTAGAAGCCAATGTTTTAGGGGATTACGAAGCAAGTCAATATACTCTTGAAATCATTGAAAAATGGATAAAACATCGCCTTATGACAGGCGATATTCCCAAAAAAAGTAGAATTGATATATCGCGTCAATAGAGGACGCATCAAAGAGGACAAGATTTTAGCAAAATCAAAATAAACTATATTTAGATTTGCCTTAGTTTGCGATATGCCCCATAAACTCTTCTCTTGTCCTATGGTCGCTTTTAAATAATCCACGAATCGCACTTGTAAGCATTAAGCTATTTTGCTTTTCTACACCTCTCATCACCATACACATATGTTTTGCTTCTGCGACAACCATTACACCTTTGGGCTGCAAAACTTCCATTAATGTGTCCGCAATCTGTGCCGTCATTTTTTCTTGAATTTGTAGGCGTCTTGAATACACTTCTACCAAGCGAGCTAGTTTTGAGATTCCTACGACTTTAGAATCTGGAATATAACCGATAGAAATTTTGCCAAAAAAAGGCAATAAATGATGCTCACATACAGAATAAAATTCAATATTTTTTAACACCACCATTTCATCGCAAGCACCCTCAATAAAAACTCTTCCCAAAATTTCCTTAGGATTACTCTTATAACCACTATAAAGATATTCCCAGCTTTTTAGCACGCGTTTGGGCGTTTCCAATAAACCCTCTCGCCCCCTATCCTCTCCAATATAATCAAAAATTTTTCTAATGTTTTCTTCCATCTCATTTGTCTTTTCTTTCATTATTTTCCTTTATTTTTGAAGCAAAGCCTGAATGCGATTCTCAATGCTTGGGTGTGTGCTAAAGATTTCCTTAGGATTAAAAATATAAAGAGCCGAGCGCGTGGGATTCGTATCTGCTTGTGAAAAATCCGATTGGGCGTAATTGCCACTAATTTTTTGTAATGCCCGAATCATAGGTGCATTATCATTCATAAGGTATGCTGCCCCAGAATCCGCCATATATTCGCGAGAACGACTCAAAAACATTTGCAATGCAAGAGTTAATAATGGCAAAATAAATTGCAAAATCATTAGAATCGTGCGTGCAGTCTGCGCACCCTTTTGGCGAGCAGGCAAATGCCACACCCCATAATTGACCACCAATAGCATAATATTACTTAAGATACCAACCACTAAAGTTAGCCGAATGTCTCCATGCCGAATATGGCTCAATTCGTGCGCCACTACTGCTTTTAATTCTTCTCTTGAGAGATTCCGCACAAGAGTAGTTGTAACTGCAATGAGTGAATTTTTTGCCTCCCAACCACTCGCAAAAGCATTCATAAAAGGTGCTTCCATTAGAAAAAGTTTAGGACGAAAGGAAAGATTCGCCACTTCTACCAACTCATCTAAAATCTTGCTAAGCTCACGCTCTTGTGCATTTTCTTCCTTGCCATAAATAATTTCTTTATATTCATTACCGCTAAGCAAAATGCGTTTAAAATTACGAATTGCAAACAAGATGATTAAGGCAGCAATGGCAGATAATGCAAGAGTAATGATAGGAAAACTCTTAAAAGTCAAAAGTTGATAGAATCCATCACCCAAGCTTGAAGCATCAAGACGCACAATATCTGCAAGCAACCCAATCAAAATAAAAATCAAGAGATAAATTGCAATTACACATTTCGTTTTGAATTGATTTTCTTTGATGATTTTATCAAACATTCGTTTCCTTTGATTGAATTAAAACATTAAAATGTATCTTCTTCATAGGATTCCAAATCTATGGTTTCCACAATTTCACGATGAGCTATCTCACGCAATAGATTTGTTGCATACGCACCCTTTGGTAGATAAAATTCTATTTCTCCTTGTGCTTCTTGTTCTTTGTAGTGAAAGCTTAAATTCTCTGGAAAAACCCAAGCATAACGTCTCTGCCCTACACTTCTAATCCTAGAATCCAAGAATCGTGATTCCAAAAATCCCGCCTCCTCTTCACTCACTTTTGCTTTTGCTCCACTCAAGATTCCTGTAATCGCAATTTCTTTGCGCATAAAACGTTCGGATTCTGCAATCAAATTATCCATTTCATTGAGAATAAAATTTTTCCCAAAAGGATAATGGCATAGAGAATCACCCTTGAGCAACTTAAAGCAATGGAGCTGATTTTTTAACATTTTACAATAAGCTATATCATTAAAATGACAAGGAATCTCATCGCAATGAAGATAAACCCTAAGAGCTTGATGCAGAGATTCTGGCGCAGTACTTGCAATCAAATGAGAAATGTCAAGACGCAAAGAAAGCCATAGATTAAAAAGATAACTTTGATAAGCACTAATAAGAAAGTTTTGCAGTTTTTTATTGCGAATCTTGCGCTTCCCCTCTATGATTTCTAAACCTAATTGGTAATTATTGCCCTCTTTTCCGAAACGTTGATAGCCAAAATAATTTGGAATCCCAAATTGTGTAATTTTTTTGCAAACTTCCAAGATTTTTTGTGCATTTAAATGGTCTAGTTTTTTTAAGCGAACAAAGAATTTATTACCCTTTAAATGTCCAATCTTAATTTTATTGTTGTGATAAGTTTGATTGAGGATTTTGATTTGAGGGTGGTTGAAAGATTCTATTTTGGATTCTATTAAATGTCTTGGCAAACTAATATGCTGAACGCTTAAAGCATTCTTATCTTTTAAACCCGCATAACCTATTTCATTTTCTTTGATGCCAAAAGTCGCAGAAAGAATCTTTAAGAGCTCAAAAGTTGTGAGGGATTTTTTGCGTACTTTTAGAATTAAATGCGCACCCTCCCCGCTAAAAGGATAAAGAGGCACTTCTTCAACAACAAAATCACGAGGACTCTGCCTAAAGTGAAAGTGTATGGGAGAGTGTGTATAGGCAAACGAGAGATTCATCAATCTAGTGGCAACCACAACTGCCACAACACCCGCCCCCTTCACCGTGATGATGGTCTTGAGCATGCAAACCACAAGTCAATTCTTTTTCTGTTGCTTCGCGGGAATCCAAAATTGTAACAACAAAATGCAATTCTTTGCCCGCTAATGGATGATTATAATCTATGATTACTATTTCATCATTGAAATCTTTTACGATGACTTGGGCTGTTTCGCCATTCTCACCTTGACCAAACAATGTCATACCTTGTTGCAAATCAATACCAACAAATTGGTCTCGTGGCACTTCTTGCACATAATCAGAAAAGTATTCCCCATAAGCGTTTGCAGGAGCAACAATAACTTCTTTTTTATCGCCAACAGACATTTGCGCAATGGCTTCCTCTAAACCTTTAATGATTTCACCTGCCCCCATAATAAACTCTAATGGTTTGCCACCAATATTGGAATCCAAGATATGATCTGTCCCGTTTTCTTTCACTTGATATTCAATGCTAACTACTTGATTATTTTCTATCATTGATTTCTCCTAATTAAAATAAAATTTGATTATTTCAAAAGCTTTTTAGCTTCTTTAGCCTCATTGGACTTGGGATAAAGCGAAATCAGTGTTTCTAAAAAACGTTTCGCATTATCCTTTTCATTGATAGCATTAAATGATTTTGCACTATTTAGCATTAAACGTGGCATATAATCTGCCTTATCATAACGTGTAGCACTAGTTTTGTAGTAATAAATAGCGTCCTCATAATGTTTCTGGGCAAAAGCGACTTCCCCTAACAAATAATTTCCACGCGCAGGCTTATAATTGCCCTTTATGGCAAATTGTAAATATTCTTCAGCAGATTCGTAATTTTTATTTTTGAAAAATTCTTCACCCTCTTTAAAGACTTCGGATAGCTTTTTGTCTTTGAGATTGACTTTAGGCTTTGCTGGTTCATCTTGTGATTGTTTTGATTGAGATTTTTCTTGTTGCGAAGCATTTACCTCTGCATTGCTTGGTTCTGACGCTTGAGAATTGCTTTTAGTTAAATTATCCTTATCTGTTGAAATCTCTTGTAAAGGTTGTGTGCCATTGCTTTCTAGGTTTGCAATAACAGCATTGATTTTTGCATTTGTTGCCGCAGTTTCTTTGGAATCTTTTTGATTGGTAATAGTATCCACGGATTCTGTCGCCACATCTTTTTTTAATGCAGCAATTTGCTCTTTTAAATCATTGATTTCATTTTGCATTTGTGTATTTGTTTTTTGAATCAAAGCCCCCAATGCAGAAATGCTATTTTTCAGTTTGTCAATATTTTCATTTTGTAGAGCGAAGTTAGAATCCATATGTTTTTTAATTTCTGTCGATGTTGCGTTATTTTCACCTTGAACAGAATCAATTCTACTTGTAAGGTTTTGGATTCTTTGTATCTGTCCCTCAAAAATACTTTTTAAGCCTTCTTGCGATTCTTCTATCATTTGGACTTTATTAGAAAGATTAAAAAGTTTTTCATTGATGATTTGAGCTTCACTCTTTGGTGGCGTGCTACCACCAGCATTAAAAGCTGATGGTTCTTGTCCAAGCAATAAACTAGCTACCAATAGACTTGAAACAATTAATTTTTGCAATACTAAACCTTATGGCAACATTTTGAAAGTTACTTTTCTGTTTTCAGCCCAGCATTCTCTTGTTTTAGCAGTACAAGTAGGTTTGCTTTCACCGTAGCTTACAAGTATTGTTTTGCCTTCATCAACACCTTGAGCAACTAATGCGTTTTTCACTGCAACAGCTCTTTTAAGACCTAAAGCATAGTTATACTCATCAGTTCCCCATTCATCAGTATTACCCTCTACTCTTACATTTAATGTGCCAGCAGAAATAGAAGTTAAAATTCTCGCGTCTCTTTCCACAACAGGCTGCATATCTGGGCGCACGGTGAATTGGTCAAAATTAAAGAAAACATTGCGTAAGCCATCTTCTACATAGCCAATTCTTTCCTCAAGATTCACAAAATTATCTCTATTGTAATCATAACCACTTCCATCGCTTGTATAATATTTACCACTCTGCATATTTGCATTGGATTCTACACTGCTTTTGTTACTACAACCTGTTACCAATAATGCGGCTGCCAATGAGCCTAAAACTAGAAATTTTTTCATTTCTTCTCCCTAAATTTTGATTAAAAATGCGATATTATACCAGAAAAATATAATTTTGCATAAAAAACTCTTTTACCAGTCCATAGATTGAATTGTGCCACCGCTTAGTGGAAAAAGTAAAGTTTTATTATAGTTTAAACGAATAATGCCAAGTGCGCTTTGATTGCCTTCGTGTTTGACATACATAATCGTTTCACCATCTTTTGAGAAGCGAGGTAGTTGATTCACTCCATTAGCACTCAAACGACGAATAAAATCACTCTTGGTAGAAATCAAATAAAGATTAAAAGTGTTGCGATTAAACTCATCACTTGTCTCACGACTAGAATAAACTATATAGTTGCCATACGCACTTGCCGCATTATTATTACGCCCATGATAGACCATTTGTTCCACTGCTCCACTTACTTCCCCACTTACAGGAATCGCAAAAACATTAGGATAACCTAAGCGGTCAGAAATAAACATCACTCGTTTTTCATCTTCTATGAAATTCCCACTTACATCAATACCACTATAATTTGTAAGTTTAGTAACTTTTTTGCTTGGCACATCATAAAGATAAATATCTGCTTGCTCACTAGGAGCCATCGTAAGAAGCAGTTTAGTAGAATCACTACTGACATCTGAAGCCACCAACATACCATTGCTTTCTAAAATTTTATGGTTTTGTCCATTCGTTAAATCAAATTTAAAAAGCGTTGGTCTATCTAAATATTTTGTATAATAAAAAGCATTTTGCGATTCGTTTGCCCATTTAGGAAAAATATTCAATCCCCCACCAATGATTTTTTTCTTATAAGTCAAAGTGTAATCACTCATCAAAATTTCACTCTCACCCGGAGTTGTATAATGCGAAAGAATCACCATTCTTTCCATCCAATCTACCTTAGGGGCTTTGATGTAATCATTAATATCAATTGCCATTTTATGAGCCAAAAAAGGATAGGATTCTACATTGGTGCTTTTATATTCTTTATTGAGAGCCAATAAGCCTGTATTTGCATCATAAAGCTGCAATTTTGCTTCTAAGCTTTCCTTTGTTATTTCTGCATTTACACGCGCAATAAGGTCAATTTTGCTTTTGCGGTATTCATCAAAATTCAGCACCATTGCACTTGAAATAACTTCTGGAGATTCTTGTGTTGCAAAATGCCCCGTTACCTTTAAATCCGCAATCAGCATTTTAAAGATTCTTTGGCTATATTCTCTTTGTGAATAATCTTTACCTGTATTTTGTACTAAAATATTAGGGAGATTCCCAAACTTTTTCACAACTTCTAGTGTCGCATCAATTGGTTCTGCTAATGCAAAACTCACACAAAACAACAAAAGATAAAATTTTTTCATCTTACACCTCAGTTTTAAAAGTTACCATAATATTGGTTTGAGCTCCACCTTCAAAGCGTGGAAATTCTTGCGTGCGCATTATATCCAAAAACTCTTGTAATGCTTTATCAAAATCTAAATTCCCAGATAATTGAATAATGGAATAAGAAAATTGCCCCAACGCATTAATGTTAATTTGCACTTCTGCTTTATGCTCCTGCAAAGTGCGCATAGGATTCCAATTTTGAGCCAAAATCTCTTGCACTTTAGCATAAAATTCATCATATTCACCCTTTGGGGCAACAAAGCTCAAAGTCTTTTGAGTGTCTAAATTTGCCATAATTTTTTCTAATTCGTTGCTTAAATTTTCACTTTGAGAGCTTTGATTTGCCTGTTTTTTCTTAGCGATTTTATCATTTTGACTTTGGGGTTTCAATGCTTCCTTTTTGACGGGAACTTTAGAATCAATTTGCTTAAAAAGATCATTGATACCCACACCACTATTTGCAGTTTTTGACGCGCTTTCTTTTTTGATTGGAATGTTCTCTACTTTTTTCTCTGCTTTCTTTTGGGCAATTTTAATGGTATTTTTAGGTTGAATTTCCTCAATCAAATTAACGCTAAAAGTCGTTTCTTTATGGGAAGTATAAGCTTTGGGTGTTTTTTGAGCCACACTAAATTGCCACACTAACAATGCAATCATTGATATATAGCTAAAAATAGCAATTCCGCCACTCGTAAAAAATAAAACAATTTTAGCCATCAGTAACGAGTGAAACCCTTGTAAAACCTGTTTGTTTTGCAATCTTTAATACATAGATTACATCATCATATTTAAGATTCTTATCAGCTCTAATATAAACCTGCGTATTCTTATCATAAGCATTCGCAAACATTACGAACGCGTCAGGAAAACTATCAAAAGTCAAAATATCATCTTTTAGATAAATTTTGCGTTTGATGTCCATACGAATTTCAATTTTGGAATCCTCTTGCATTGCCGTACTCTTTGAGCCTTGCGGAAGAGAAATCTCTTCTTGATAAACTATCACGGGAGCAGTTACCATAAGAATTGCCAACAATACAAGCATAATATCCACTAGGGGAGTGATATTTAAATCTGGCGTTTCGTCCCAATCAAAATGCGTTTTCATTTCGTTTCGGATTCACAAATTTTTTGGAGAAATCAATACATTGATTTGCAGTTGCAAATAAGTATTCAACTCAAAAACTTTACGTTTGAGAAACAAATTAAAAGAATATGCAGGAACTGCGGTTAGAATCCCTGCTGCTGTTGCAACGAGTGCTTTTGAAATTACTGGAGCTATCACATCTAAAGTAGCTTTGGAATTTGTTCCTAGTTTAGAAAAAGCTTCCAAAATTTCCACCACCGTGCCAAATAAACCAATAAAAGGTGCAGTAGAAGCTACAATTCCAAGAAAGGTTAAACCAATAGTTGCATCTTTGATTGCCTTATCTAATGAATATTGCAACATAGGTTCTGTTAATTTTTTATCAATACCAATGAGATTAGAACCCAAAAGCGAATTTTTTGGTAAAGTATTACGTCCGCTTAGTAGAATCTCAAGACATCTTTTTTCATTGCCTAATACCATACTCAAAGAAAAATAACGATAGAAAAAAATCCAAATAACTAGGATAAAATATAAAGAAAGCCAAGCTAGAACGACTATGGCAACCGTTCCATAGTCCTCTAGTAGTGTAGCCAAATTCACAAAGAACTCTTTGCGGTATTTTCAATGCGAGAAACTACCATCGAAACTGCGAGATTATTATCTGTGGATTCCTCCAAAAGTTTCTTCGCATTTGCAATGGCTTGTGCAATTTCACTTTCACTATCTCCGTTAATATCTACCGCCCCTTCAGCCAAGACATCAACACTTGTTTCATTGACTTTTGCATAACCCCAATTAATAGCAACAATTTCTTTTTTGTTGTCTTTTTTTTCAATCTCTATCACACCCGCATTTAATGTAGTTACAATGCCAATGTGTCCCGGCAAAACGCCAAACTCACCCTCACTACCCGGAAGTGTAACACTTTTTACATCGTTAGAGAAAATCTTACCCTCTGGGGTAACAATATCCAATTTCAAGGTTTCCATTAAAGCTCCTTAGGCATTAGCTTTCATTTTCTCCGCTTTTTCAAGAACCTCATTAATGTTACCAACCATATAAAACGCATTCTCTGGAATGTGGTCATATTTTCCTTCCAAGATACCTTTAAAGCCTTCTAATGTCTCTTGAAGAGTAACATACTTACCTGGACTTCCTGTAAAGACTTCTGCAACAAAGAATGGTTGAGATAAAAATTTCTCAATTTTTCTTGCCCTCTCAACCACTTTTTTATCTTCTTCTGAAAGTTCGTCCATACCCAAAATCGCGATAATATCTTGCAAGTCTTTATATTTTTGAAGCACTTGTTGCACATTAGTTGCTACTCTATAATGCTCTTCACCTACAACTTGTGGGTCAAGAATTCTCGAAGTAGAATCCAATGGGTCTACCGCAGGATAGATTCCTTTTTCAGCAATTTTTCTATTCAATACCGTTGTCGCATCAAGATGGGCAAATACGGAAGCAGGTGCTGGGTCAGTTAAGTCATCTGCTGGCACATAAACCGCTTGAACAGAAGTAATAGAACCTTTTTTGGTGGAAGTAATGCGCTCTTGCAATTTACCCATTTCGCTTGCTAGTGTTGGTTGATAACCCACCGCTGATGGGATTCTGCCTAAAAGTGCCGACATTTCCGCACCAGATTGTGCATAACGGAAAATATTATCAATAAACATTAGCACATCTAGCCCTTTTTCATCACGGAAATACTCTGCCA
This sequence comes from uncultured Helicobacter sp., assembly GCA_964464895.1. GTDB lineage: Bacteria > Campylobacterota > Campylobacteria > Campylobacterales > Helicobacteraceae > Helicobacter_D. Next base: position 232,503 of record CAYXGY010000001.1, read on the forward strand.
TTGTTAAACCTGTGAAAGCAATCCTATTCCTTGCGCCTGGTGGTTCATTCATTTGACCGTAGCACAAAGCAACTTTATCCAAAACCCCGGATTCTTTCATTTCGTGATAAAGGTCATTTCCTTCACGTGTTCTTTCTCCTACTCCAGCGAATACAGAATAACCACTGTGTTTGAAAGCAACATTGTGGATAAGCTCCATAATAACAACGGTCTTGCCAACTCCAGCACCACCAAACAAACCAACTTTACCACCTTTAGAATAAGGCGCAAGCAAATCAACTACTTTAATACCTGTTTCAAACATTTCTGTTTTAGTGCTTTGGTCTTCAAAACTTGGCGCAGTTCTATGGATAGACCATTTTTCAGGACTTTTTAATTCCTCTCCACCATCTACTACTTCACCAATAACATTAAAGATTCTCCCTAAAACTTGCTCACCTACTGGAACGGTGATTGGATTGCCTCTTGCAATAACTCGTTCGCCTCTTGTGAGTCCTTCTGTCATATCCATAGCAATCGCTCGCACTCTATTATCCCCAATATGTGCTGCAACTTCCAAAACTAATTTATGACTTCTCCCATCTACTGAGAAATCAATATCCAATGCTTCATTAATTGCTGGTAGATAAGAATCAAAATCTACATCTACAACAGGACCCATTACTTGAATAATTTTTCCTACCATATTTTCTGACATTTAATATACTCCTTATTTCATTGACTCAACGCCAGTATTAATTTCTACTAATTCTGTCGTGATTGCTTCTTGTCTTGCTTTATTATAAGCAATTGTGAGAGTTTTTGCTAATTCTCCCGCATTATTTGTCGCTGCGTCCATTGCCTGCATACGTGCACTATGTTCTGCTGCTAAAGAATCCACAAGCGCATAATACATACTAAACTCAACATATTTGTTTGCCAATTCGTGCAAAATCTCATTTTCCTGCTCATTGGGCTCTACTTCCAAGACAGAGGTGCATTCTTTTGGCAAAACAATACTTTCAATTGGTAAAAGTTGAGAAACTTTCATCTCTTGTGAAATCATATTTTTAAATCCATTGTGCACTAAAATCACTTTAGAAGTAACTCCACTAAGATAATCCGCAACTGCCTTGTTAATAAACTCTGCTGCCTGTGCATATTGTGGTGTGGCACTCAAGCCCACTACACTATCCAATATCTCAATTTCGTTGAATTTATAATATTCTACTGCTTTTTTACCAATGACACGTAGGCGTACTTTCATATTCTTGGTTTTATGTTCCGCAATAAGATGATTTACTTCTTTAATGGTATTGATATTGAATCCTCCACACAAACCCTTATCCGCCGTTACTAACACAATATCTACAAGCTTAGATTCTTCATTCCCTGCGCTAAAATAGGGATTATCTTGCAAATTCTCACCACTTGCGACTTTTGCTTTAATTTCCGACAAGACTTCCACGATTTTATTTGCATACATTTTAGAACGTCTTGCCATTTCATCGGCTTTTTTCAATTTAGAAGTAGAAACAAGTTTCATTGCGCGTGTAGTTTTTTGAGTATTGAGAACGCTTGAAATCTTTTTTCTAATGTCTTTTAGGTTGTTTCCCATAACAAACTCCCTATTTTACACCGCAAAACTAGATTTAAATTCCTCTAATGCTTTGCAAAGAGTTTCTTCAATATCTTTATCTAGCATTTTTTTGGAACGAATATCTTCGAAAATTTGCGGATATTTTGCCTCCAAGAATGGATACAAATCAGCTTCAAATTTCGTAATGTTAGCTACTGCCACATCGTCCATATAGCCTCTAGCACCAGCAAAAATAATCACGACTTGACGTTCAATGGGCAAAGGAGAATAAGGGGGCTGTTTCAAAACCTCCACCATTCTTTGCCCTCTATCTAATTGTTTTCTACTTGATTCATCTAAATCAGAAGCAAATTGAGCAAAAGCTTGTAATTCACGATACTGAGCCAAATCAAGTCTTAGAGTTCCAGAAACTTGTTTGGTTGCTTTAATTTGTGCAGCACCACCTACACGAGACACAGACAAGCCTACATTGATTGCAGGACGAATCCCAGAATTAAATAAATCTGTCTCCAAGAAAATTTGACCATCTGTAATAGAAATAACATTGGTTGGAATATACGCCGCTACATCCCCTGCTTGTGTTTCTATGATTGGTAATGCTGTAAGCGAACCAGCTCCAAGCTCATCGCTTACTTTCGCCGCACGTTCCAATAATCTTGAATGTAGATAAAATACATCACCAGGGAATGCCTCACGACCAGGAGGACGTCTAAGTATCAAAGACATTTCACGATAAGCCACCGCATGCTTACTCAAATCATCATAGACAATTAGAGCGTGTCTTCCATTGTCTCTAAAGTATTCTCCCATTGTTACACCAGCATAAGGAGCAAGATATTGCATTGCGGCAGAATCTGACGCAGGAGCATTAACGATAATTGTATATTCCATTGCACCGTGATCTTCTAATTTTCTAACTACTTGTGCAACGGTAGATTCTTTTTGACCAATTGCTACATAAATACAAACAACATCTTGTCCCTTTTGATTAATAATGGTATCAATCGCAACAGTTGTTTTACCTGTTTGTCTATCACCAATGATTAATTCCCTTTGTCCTCTCCCAATTGGCACAAGTGCATCAATAGCTTTCAAGCCTGTTTGAAGTGGTTCATGCACTGACTTTCTAGCCATAATTCCTGGTGCTTTTTCTTCCATAAAACGATATTCTTTTGCCTCAATTGCACCTTTTCCGTCAATTGGCTCTCCAATAGCATTTACAACACGTCCCATAAGACCATCTCCTACGGGAACACGCAAAAGCTTTCCAAGACGCTTAACAGAAGAACCTTCTTTGATTTCCTTACCAGCACCCAAAACAACAACACCTACACTACCCTCTTCAAGACTTGACGCTAAACCTTTATCGCCTGTTTCAAACTCAACCATTTCATAGCTCATTGCGTTTTTAAGTCCATAAACTTTTGCAACACCATCGGCATATGCGATTACCTTGCCTGTTTCGGCAATATTTAAATCAAGTTCAAAATTATCAATTCTTTCTTTGATGATTGAACTAATTTCATCTGCTTGTAACTTTGCTACCACTATTACTCCTTATTTTAAAATTAAAATGCTTTTAAGATATGATTTCTTAAATCATTTACAAATTTCTCTTGGGAAAAAGAAACTTCCATACCTAAATCTTCCACTACTAATTTAACTCCAACATTGGCTACAATTTGCTGCTTCAATAAGAGATTCACGCCGAGCTTTTTACTGAATTGACTTTCAATTTCTCTTAGCACTGCTTCATCATAGCTTTCACTCACGATAAGTTGTGCAATATATTCTTTATTCAAAGTAGCCAAATAAGAGGATAATTCTTTATAAAGCTCTTCAAATAAATCTAAACGTTTATGCTCCGCCAGTGTTTTAATGAGATTAGAAAATTTTACACTTGCAGTATTATCCAAAATATTTTTCAAAACAAATTCAGTTTTTTGCCCTTGTTCCACATAAGGAGATTCCACAATCTCTTTAAATTTTGCAATTTTATAAGCTCCTGCAAGCTTTCCTAAAGACTCTACAATCTCTTTTAATTCAGCTTCAGAAGCGGCTTTCGCCAACGCTTTAATGTATCGTTTTGCAATTAAATCTTTCATCTATGCCGCCTTTTTCAATAGAGATTGAATTAAAACTTCTTTACTCAAAGCAATGGAATCTTTGTTCAAGAATTCAGACAAAATCTCATCTACAATGAGTTTTTCTGCCTTTCTTTGCTCAAAAGCAATATGCTCATTGTATTGACGCACCAAATTTTCAAGCTCATTTTTTGTATTTTCTTCAATCTTTTGCACAATGATAGCAGATTCCTTATGTGCAGCTTCTACAATATCTTTTGCAGTTTTTTTCGCTTCTTCTAATTGATTTACTGCTTTTTGCTTCGCTTTTTTGGAGTCTTGCAATTTCTCTTGAATCTTCGCCAAAGAATTTGCAATATCATCTCTACGCGCTTTAAAAACACCTTTAATCGCATCTGCTGCAAAATAATAAATCAGAGCAAAGAAAATCACAAAATTTATTGTTCTGTGAATAATATCGGTTTCTCCACCATTACCTGAAGCCAGAAGGACGCCGGGCACAAGCAACAAAACTAAAAGATAAATCTTATTTCTCATCATCTACTCCTTATAGCTTTTCAAGTTTTGCTTTTAAGCTTGCTTTAAAAAGCGGAATTTCAGATTCTAAAGAATCTTTTAGTCTAGCCTTTTCTTCTTGCAAACCCGCTACAAATACATTGTATTTTTGAGCCAACTCATCTTTTTTTTGAGAAATTTTCATTTCGGCAGTTTGCTTTGCATTTTCTTGTGCCTTGTTTTTAATCAAAGCAGCTTCAGCTCTAGCGGCTTGAAGAATCTCATTAGCTTCTTTCTGTAAAGCCTTAATATCGGCTGTATTACCCTCTATTCCTTCGCTATCTTTTTTGATAGAAGCATCACGCGTATCCATAAACCCCAGCAAAGGTTTATAGAGTATGCGATTCAGCAAATAAATCAAAACAAGAAAAACAACAAAAACTAGTGCCATTACCCAAGGAGTTGGGATAATAGTCATTTGCACTCCTTTCTTTAAATCTAAAATACTTTTTATTTTATCACGACTTTTTCTAAGTTTTTCTTAAAAACTATGATTCGGTAAAATTTTGCTAAACTTTTCCACCTCCTCATCGTTACTAAACTCTACAACTAATTTATTTTTTAATAAATTGGCTTTAATGGATTCAGATTGCAAAATTTTACAAATATTTTTAAGTTTAGCCACAGAATCGTAATTAAGGACATTTGATGATTTCAAGTCTTTTTTGATTTCTAAATTTTTAGAATCTCTCATATCGTTTTTAAAATTTTTGACAATTTTTTCTGTTTCATGCACACTCAATTTTTGCCCTATAATAGAGTTTGCAACCAATATCTGCTGCTCTTTTGGCAATGTTACAAGCACTTTTGCGTGTCCTTGAGAAATCTTATTTTCTAAGATCATCGTTTGTACTTCTTGGTTTAGCTCCAAAAGTCTCAAAGTGTTTGTAATTTGCGCACGAGATTTTGAAAGCCTTTTTGCAACCTCTTCGTGCGTAATTCCATAATCTTCAATAAGCTCTTTATAGGACTGCGCAAGGTCAATGGGATTCAAATCTTCTCTTTGAATATTTTCAATCAAAGCCAATTCGCGGAGTTTCTCTGCTTGCACATCTACAACAATTGCCTTAATGCTTTCCTTTTTTGCTAGTTTGCTTGCACGTAGTCTACGCTCCCCTGCAATCAAAAAATAATGGTCTGCATGTTTATTGTCTTCGTAAATTAAAATAGGTTGGAGTAATCCATGTTTTTCAATAGAGGCGGCGAGTTCTTGTAAGCTGGCATTATCAAAGACTTTGCGGGGTTGCAACGGATTAGGTTTGATTTTATCCAAATCAATTTCTACAACAAGTCCAGAATTGTCATTTAAATCGTTCTGATATGCTTCTTCTACTTCCCCTAGAATCGCGCTTAATCCACGTCCCAAACCCACATTCTTTTTTTTTGCCATTAAGCCCTCTTTTCTAAAATCGCTCGTGCTAAATTTTGATATGCAATATTCCCTTGCGAACGCACATCATATAAAATTACAGGCTTTCCAAAACTTGGAGATTCTGCAAGTTTAATATTTCTAGGAATCGCAATAACTTCTTTAGAATCATATTCTTTAATCAGTTGTCCATTGAAATGTTGGAACAAATCCGCATAAACTTGACGAGAAAGATTATTTTGTGCGCTATACATTGTTGGCAATAATCCCTTAATCTCTAAAGTAGGATTAATTTCTTTTCGCAATAATTTAATAGTATTGAGCAACTGTGCTAAACCCTCTAAAGCAAAAAACTCACATTGAATAGGAATAATGACGGAATGCGCTACACTCAAGGCATTGATTGTTAATGGTCCTAGTGCGGGTGGAGAATCTATAATGATATAATCATACACATCCATCACATCTTCAATTTTTCGTTTTAAAATCAGCTCACGTCCATTACGTTTTTGACTATAAAATTCCTTTTCAATCCCAACTAAACCAATATTTGAAGGTGCTAAATATAAAGTAGGGATTGAGGTTTTTTGGATAATTTGCGAAATCTTTTTCGTCCCAATCAGAACATGATAAATATTAAACTCAATACTATTGCGATGGAATCCCAAACTCGTTGTAGCATTTGCTTGCGGGTCAACATCTACTAACAACACCTTTTTTTCTTCTACCGCGAGTGAGGCAGCAAGATTTACGGCTGTCGTTGTTTTCCCTACTCCCCCCTTTTGATTTGCAATACAAATCACTTCACACATTCTTTGCTCCAGTTATCTTAAACTATAAATCTTTTCGCCCTCCACAAGAATTGCTCCATCTTCACAAAGTAAAGCATTGCGAAGAGAAATAATCTTCCCATTATGGTGAAAAGTATGATTGAAATTATTTGTAAATTCTAGCGAATATTTACTAAAAATTTGCTTCCAGCTAGATTTTTTTTTGTCATTTTCTAATTTTTTTATAAAAGATTCTAAAATTCTTTCTTTAGAAATTTTTATATCTAATGCACCGAAATTTTGCCTTTCTATTTCTAAATTTAACCCGATTCCACAGAGGATTACCTCTCCCAATTTAGAGCATAGAATCCCTCCAACTTTCTGCTCATCAATGTATAAATCATTGGGCCACTTTAACCAAATTTGCGAACCATTTTCTTGTAAAACTTCCTTAAATACGAATCCCATATAAATTGAAATGGATTCTAAGGGCAAATCTTGCGGTAGTGAGCCTATCTGAAGCGCAAAAGAGAAATATAATCCCTCTTTGACATTCTCCCACGCATTTCCTCTGCTACCGATTCCACCACTTTGACGCTCTGCTACCACCATTATAGGCGGTTTCAATTCGCCTTTGCGAATCTTTTGAGCCAAAAAAATTTGGGTAGATTCTATACAATCAAAATTTAAAATTTGCATTTATTCTAAAATATCTCCTAACTTTAGACGTTTTCCTTGTAAATATTGATAAGAACTCACAATTTTTTTTGAAGGGGCTTGCAAAGATTCTATCCAAATGCTTCCCCTCTCGCAGCCTACTTTTATTCGTTCATCTACAATTTGCAGAATCTCTCCTGAATGATTCTCGCTCACAGATTCCGCAACTTTTATCCCTCTTAGCTTCAATCCACTTTCCAAATAAATTTCGGGCCATCCCTCATAAGCACGTGCTTTTCTCGCTAAAGAATCCGCATCGTTAAAGGTTACTTTCCCCCATTCTTTTTTGATCTTTTTACAATAACTCGCCTCCGCATTAATTTGTTCTAAAGGCACAATAGAATCCCATCGCTCCAAATACTCCAATATCAAGTCCGCAGCAGTTTTTGCTAGTTGCGAAAATAACTTTGGCGCATTTTGAAGTGTATTTTTAAATACTTTAAAGCCCAAAATATCCCCACAATCTAATCCCTCATTCATTTGCATTGCGGTAACACCAAAATATTTTTCATCGTTTAAAATGCTTTGTTGGATTGGACTTGCGCCACGAAATTGAGGCAAAATAGAGGCATGAAGATTGATACAAGGGGCGAGATTCAATAGGCTTTTGGGGAGAATTTTACCATAAGCCGCAACGATAATTTTGTCGCAAGAAAAACTTTTTAACTCCTTTGCGGAATCCTCATCTAATCTTTTGGGTTGCAGGATTGGAATCTTAGAATCTTTTTCTAATAATAACTTTTTAGTCGCAGGGATTTGCAAGTGCATATTCCTCCCTGCCTTTTTATCCTCTTGACACACCAATGCGCAAACTTGATGATGAGCCAATAAAGATTCTAAAATCACCGCTGCATAATCTGGCGTTCCCATAAAAATCACTCGCATTGATTTCTCCTTTTTTAAATTAAGGATAATAGCAAATTTATATTTAACTTTGATTGGGTTTTACAGATTTTCAAGCTTTTTAGAATCTTAAATTAATTTCTATTTCCCTTATATCTGCTTATTTGTATTAATAAATTTCTATCAAATCAAATTCTTTAATGATTGTTTTTTTGGGCTTAAAAGGTGCGGCAAACTCATTGCCCACTTGATAAATCGGCAAAAGACTAGAATCATAATCAATAGAACCTTCCCCATAAGCATAATAGTCTTTGGATTTGGATTGAGAATCTTTCGCGACATTGGTTTGCACGAAATCTCTTGATTCCGCTAAAGACTTTGTTTGAATGATTTTAGGAGTATTTTGAGATAACCTAATGCTTTCTTGCGCTTCTCTTGTTTTAAAATAAGATTCCAATTGTTTGACGCGTATTGCAATCTCTTGATAATATTTTTCAGCCTGTATATTGGCTTGCTCATTCTTTTGCCAACTATATCCTTTGTTATAAGATTTGATAATATTTTTCCAATTCCCTTTATGTTCTCTCTGCCAATATTTCAACTCTGTAATCGCAATTTGTTCAGCAAAAGCATCGTTTTCGACAAGCATTGCTCCTACCATATTTTGCGTAAAACCATTTTGCTTTAATTGCGGGTAACGATTAATGACGCCGGGAATATAAGCGTGAAAATTCCCTGCGCTTGGGTCTTGAAAATTCATTTTATATTCGCCTGCACAAGATTCTTGCCAAGCAATGGCAGCAAGCGTCAAGCCAAATCCATCTTGTTCACCCGCGAGATAAGAGCGTAGCAAAACCCTTTTTTGAGATTCTGAAAACTGATTCAAAGGGACACAAGAATTTTTAAATTCTACCTGTGGCAATGCAAAACTCATACTCATCAAAGCACATAAAACAAAAACAATGCGTTGCATAAAACTCCTTTTTCAGAGATTCAGCAATTTTTGTTCCTTATTATTTATGGTTCGTGATTCTTAATTCAAAAGTCGCAATCGTACCGTGAGTATCCAAACGATTTTGCAATGAAATGCTCCCCCCTAGTGCATTTGCGGCATTTTTGGCAAGAAACAATCCAAGCCCCGCACCGCTCTTATTGCCCGTGCGTTTGAAAGGAGCGTAAATATCTTCTAATTCTGAATCAATCCCACAACCCTCGTCCATTACAACAATGCGGAGAGTTTCTTGGTTGATGATTTGGCTTGTCAATAAAACGCTTTTGCCCTTGGGAGTAAATTTAAAAGCATTTTGTAAAAAGTTTTGCACAATTTGGGTTAGAAGTGTGGGCTTGATTGTGATTAAAAGTTTGTCGGTATCAAGATTGCAAACAAAATGTTTATTTTCTTTCTCGCTAAGAATCCGAAAATTATCCGCAATATTTTGTAGTATCTTATGCACATCTACGAGACTAGATTTTTCAAATTGCGCACTCTCTTGCCTTCCCAAATCAAGCAAGGTTTTGATAATTGCATTCATCTCATTGATACTTTGGATATTTTCTTTTAAGGCACTGATATATACTTCTTTTTCTCTCTCTTTAATTAGCGTTACTTCACATTTGGTTTTAATCACAGCCAATGGAGTTTTAAGTTCGTGTGCAATTCCGATAAATAATTGCTTTTGCCCTCCAAAATAACTTTTAATCCGTTCTAAAAGATTATTGATAGACGCGACTAATGGGTGAAACTCCAAGGGCAATCCCGCACTATTTAAGGATTCCAAATCGTGTTCTTTGAGTTTTCCAAGCGTAGTAGAAAGATTCTGAATCGGTTTATAAAGAATATTTGAAAAGGCAAGCGCAAAAAGTTGTATTAAAATCAATGCAAAAAAGACGACTAAAAGAATGCCTTTCAAAAGAGAATCCAAAAATGCAGCTTCTTGTGTAATGTCTTTTGTGATTTGAAGTGTTTTATTGGTTTGATAAGGAGAAGAGAGGGAATAATAAATGCTATTTTGAGATTCTGTTTTAGTATAGAGATTTTGTTGGATTTGTGTATCCAAAACTTCAATTTTCCAAATCTCCCTCCTGAAAGGATTGGGGCTTTGGACAAAAAAACTTTGTCCGATATTATAATGAATGTTACTTTTTAAAATATAATTTAACTGGCTTTGGAGGCTGTGTTTAATACAGCCATAAGTATCAAAATAAAGATAAGTATAAAGCGTACTAGAAAATATCGCCAAAAGGGCGATAAAAGAAATTGTGATTTGCTTAGTATAATCCCCTCTTATACTCCTTTTGGATAGCAAAATCTGTAACCTCTGCGTCTAACTGTTTCAATTGTGGCAATATTAAGGGGTTTATCCATTTTTTGACGAATTTGATTAATGGCTACTTCAATAACATTAGGGGTTACAAGCTCTGGCTCTTCCCAAATTGCATCTAATAATTGCTCTTTTGAAACAATTTGGTCTCTATGACGCGCAAGATGAGTTAATACTTCAAAAGGTTTGCCTTTAAGCTCAATTTCTTGATTTTTATAAGTGATTTTTTCTTCATCTGGGTTAATGACTAAATCTTCAATTTCAATCAAGTTTGTCCCACCAAAGCGCAAACGTGCTTCAATCCTTGCCACCAATACATTAAAGTCAAAAGGTTTGGCTAAAAAATCATCTGCCCCTGCCCTAAGTGCTTCCACTTCACTCTCCGCATCATCTCGCGCAGAAATGATAACAACTGCGGTACGAGGGGATTTATTTTTAACTTGATTAATGATTTCAAGTCCGCTACCATCTGGCAACATCCAATCTGCAAGCACTAAATCGTAATTGCGAATGCTGATATAATATTCCCCATCTTTTAAATTTTCTGCCACATCAGTTTGATAATTAAACTCATTCAAACCTTCAGTAATTGTCTTATTAAGACTAATTTCATCTTCAACGATTAAGATTCGCATTCATTTTCCTTGATTTCTAATTTAAAAATTAGCGGAATTGTAGCATAGTTTTAGCTATTTTTAAACAAATTTTTATAAAAAATAAGAAAGATTTAATGATTAAAAATATTTCATTATTTCTAAAATAAAACTCATCTGCACTTCTCCTCTGCAATACTGCAAAAAAGTATTTTGAGGACTTTATCCTGCAAACTATACCTTGCGATTCTTTAAAATATCTGCAATTAAAAACGAAAGTTCTACCGCTTGGCTTGCATTCAGACGTGGGTCGCATTGTGTGTTATAATTGCAACCCAAATTCTCTTCTGTGATAGCCTGCATCCCTCCTACACACTCTGTTACATCTTCACCCGTCATTTCCAAATGCACGCCTCCAGCATAAGTGCCTATGCTTTTATGGATTTCAAAAAATGCTTTTACTTCATCTAAAATACTATCAAAAGAACGTGTTTTATATCCACTACTTGCCTTGATAGTATTTCCATGCATAGGGTCTATGCTCCATACAATTTCTTTTCCTTCGTCTTTAATAGATTCCAATAGTTTGGGTAATTTTTCTTTGATAGTCTTTGCACCCATACGAACAATAAAATTCAAGCGTCCAGCTTCATTTTGAGGATCAAGAATCTCACAAATTCCTAAAACTTCCTCTCTTGTCGCATTAGGTCCGATTTTCACACCCAATGGATTTCCCACACCGCGTAAAAATTCTAAATGTGCTCCATCAAGATTCCTTGTGCGCTCACCAATCCACAGCATATGAGCAGAACAATCATACCATTGATTTGTTAAGTGGTCTTTGCGCGTTAGAGCTTCTTCATAATTCAAAAGCAAAGCCTCGTGCGAAGTAAAAAATTCTGTTTCGTGTAAGGTTGGGGTATTTTGTGCAGTAATTCCACAAGCTTCCATAAAGGCTAGGGCTTGTGTAATCTTATCTGCCATACTTTTAAAACATTCGCTTTGAGCACTACTCACGAAATTAAGATTCCATTTTTGTACTTGGTTAAGGTCAGCCAAACCGCCTTGCGCAAAAGCCCGAATTAAATTCAATGTGGAAGCCGATTGGTGATAGGCTTGCAGGATTCGTCTGGGGTCTGCTTCTCTAGCAGCCTTGTCAAATTCAATACCATTGACAATATCTCCACGATAACTTGGTAGAGTAATACCATTAAAAGTCTCTGTATCACTAGAACGTGGCTTAGCAAATTGTCCTGCCAAGCGTCCGACTTTAACGATTGGACAAGAACCTGCATAAGTGAGCACGACTGCCATTTGTAAAATAACCTTAAATAAATCCCGAATCCGAATCGCATTAAAATCTGTGAAGCTCTCGGCACAATCGCCACCTTGAAGCAAGAATGCTTCCCCTTTGGAGACCTTTGCTAAATGAGCTTTAAGAGTTCTTGCTTCGCCAGCAAAAATAAGAGGAGGATATTTACTAATCTCTTTTTCAACCGCTTCTAGTGCGCTTAAATCTTTATAAGTGGGTTGCTGAAGAGCAATTTTACTTCTCCAGCTTTTGGGATTCCAATTTATATCTTGCATTGATTTTCCTAATAAATCTAAAATAAATTGGCGATTCTACCCAACAAATGATAAAATAACCCTTACCCGCTCTATTTGCCCAAATACACTTGTCTTGGACGCGTAATTCTAGCGTGTGGATTTTTCATATGCTCTATCACTTGTGCGCACCAACCCGGCATTCTACCAATCACAAAAATAGGCGTAAAGAGCTGCACAGGAATTTTTAATGCAGTCAAGATAATACCGCTATAGAAATCTACATTAGGATAAAGGTTTCGTTCTTTAAAATAGTCATCATTCAAAGCGACTTCCTCTAATTTCTCTGCAATCTCGCTTAAACGCGCATTCATTGTAATCCCTTTTTGATTCAATTCATCTTTCAATGCTTTGATTGCTTTTGCACGAGGATCATAACTCTTATAAACGCGATGTCCAAATCCCATAAGCCTAAAAGGATCGCTCTTGTCTTTTGCTTTAGCGACAAACTTATCAACATTTTTTACATCACCAATTTGCTCTAATTGCACCAAAACCTTTTCATTCGCTCCTCCGTGTGCTGGTCCCCAAAGCGCATTAATACCTGCTGAAATTGCCGCATAAGGATGAACGCCTGTAGAAGCAACATTGCGCACAGTTGTTGTAGAAGCATTTTGTCCGTGGTCTGCGTGTAGAGTAAAGATTTTGTCTAAAGCCTCTACTTCAAGAGCTGAAATTTCTTCCTCTCCTTTGAGTGTGTGTTTAAGCCTTCCATTAGGATAAGCACGTAACATATAAAGGAAGTTTTCTACATAACTACGGCTCACATCAGGATAAATAAAAGGTGTGCCGATTGAATTACGATAAGAAAACGCAACAAGAGTTGTAATCTTGGCAATAATCCTACGTGCCATTGTCTGATAATCGCCCTCATCATTCATTTCTTTGTGGTCAAAATGAAAAGTAGAAAGTGCGGCAACAGCAGAACTTAAGTTTGCCATTGGGTGTCCGCCATCAGGAAATGCGTTAAAAATATTAATCAAACTCTCGTGTAAAAAGGCTCTATGGCGCAATTCCAAATCAAACTCTTTGGATTCTTGCTCATTTTTAGGAGCTTCACCTGTGATAAGCAGTTTCACTACATCGGTAAATTTATATTTTTCTACAATTTCCTCAACAGGGATTCCTTTATAAAGCAACTGACCATTTTTACCATCTATGTAACTAATCGTAGATTCGCAACCTGCTGTGGAGCCATAACCCGGGTCGTAAGAAAAAATATTTGTGCGCTCAAACAACTTACTAAAATCTACTGCTTTAGGTCCTCGTTTGCAATCAATGAGATCAAAGTCAAACTTCTCACCTGTTTCATTATTGATTAATGTTATCGTTCCCATACTTCACTCCTTGTAAAATCAAAGTTTATTTATTTTAACCAACTTTTTTAAAAAAAAGTGTAAAAAATTTTTAAATTTCTGCCAAAATTTTTCAAACTGCTATTTTTTTACACATTATCAATTATAAATAATGTCTATTTCGCTACTTGGTTTAAAATCAAAAATTTTGGAATCCATTGTAATATTGACTTTTATATCAGAGAATATAATTTCAACTTCATTTCCCAATGTGTCATTAAAACTGATTTGTTTAGGGAGTCCATTTTCTAAAAGCAAATTATATTTTTGCTCCGAAATCATTGCTTCGTAGTGATTTTCTGTTATTTTTTTAGCATTTTTCAATAAATACAACAAATCCATATTTTCTTGCAATCGTGTAACAATTGCTTGCTTTAGCTTTGGCTCATAAACAATCATTGTGCCTTCTTCTATAAAAATTTCTTTGGGAATTGGTGTAACATAATCCCAACGCAATTTTGAGGGTGCAAGTGCCAAAACTCTACCTTTATAAACAATTTGATTTTGTGCATTTTCTTCGCTAGAATGCAGGATTTGTGTGAAATCTGCGCTAAAAGTTTTTATTTCCTTTAAAGATTGTGCATTACTAAAATCAATCAAAAACAACATTACAATTCCACATTTCAATAGAATCTCTAACCAAGATTGAAAACTTTTACACATTAAAATGCCTTAATGTTTGGAATCTTTATGCAAGAAATACAATCCTATTGCGAGTGCCAAAATAGAAATGGCAAAAAACAGCATATCCTGCGTGCTTTTCATTCCCATATTAAGAACTTTAGAGAAAAACGCTACAATCAGAGCCATTACGATAACTTTTGCAAGCTTATCTTTGAGTTGGTCTAATGTATGGATTTCTAACACTTTAGAATTATTTTCATCTCTAATTTGAATTTTGGCAATAAATAACTCATAAAGCCCAAAAGCAAAAATCAATAAAACAACCGCAATCAAATACAAATCAATCGCCATAATGATAGAATTAAGCAAAAGATTATGAATATCCGCATCTGCTCCCAATGCGCCGATATAATACAAATAAGTTTGTTTCGCTACCTTTAAGATATCTATACTTGCAACGATAAACAACAAAATAGAACCAACGAGAGACAAAACGACAGCCAAAATAATAAAAAGCCGCGCATTCCACATTAATTTTTCAAAAACATTTTTCAAAAATATCCTTTAAATAAAATATCAAATTATACCAAACTTATTTGAGTAACTTTTTAGAATTTAAACTCATTGATTTTATTTTCCATTTCTACTGCTCTACTCTCTAGCTCATTAGAAACAGAAGAAATCCTATTCATTTCCTCTGCGATTCCTTCTAAATTTTGGTTTAGGGTTTTGTTATTTTCTAAAAGCATTTCTGTATCTTTGCTCAATATCAAAGAACTATCAATCGTTTCCTTTGATAAAGTGCTAATAATTTTGATTTTTTCTACCACAGAAGTAATGGCTTCTTGAATCGTTTGAGATTCCTCTACAATATGATAGAAACTTTTTGCATTTTGTGTGATTTGGGTGCTCACTCCATTGATAGATTGCACAATCGTATTAATAATCGCATCAATTTCATTAAGGGATTTTTGCGTTCTTTCCGCGAGTTGCCTTACTTCATCGGCAACGACAGCGAATCCTCTTCCGTGTTCTCCAGCCCTTGCGGCTTCAATTGCAGCATTTAAGGCTAAGAGGTTTGTTTGAGAAGCAATATCATCAATTGCCCCTAAGATTCCTTTGATATTTTGCGCTTCTTTATCCAATAAAGCGACATTATGGACTAAATCTTCTTGCAGTTGCGCATCTTGAGTAATCGTTTGTGTAAAATTTATGATGGTGTTTGAAGCATTATCTAATTCTTCTTTTGCGGCAAGCACATCTTGCATCGTGGCATTTGTCTTTTGGATATTATCCTCCAATTCCCTCTCAACTTCTTTTCCTGTCATTTCTGTTTTATTAGAAAGCTCGAATCCCTCTTGTGTGCGGACTAATACTTCTTTCGCACTATCAAGCAAATTCTTTGAAGTTTGTAAATTTTGCTTGCTTTGTGGAGCTAATTGCAAGAAAATCTGCCGAATCGCCTCAAGAAAATCATTCATTGCTTGATTGATGACGCCTATTTCATCGGAACTTTTCCCAATCATCAATTCTTTTCCGATATTTTTTGTATTTTTTAGCTCTACTAAATATTTCCGCATTAGGCG
This sequence comes from uncultured Helicobacter sp., assembly GCA_964464895.1. GTDB lineage: Bacteria > Campylobacterota > Campylobacteria > Campylobacterales > Helicobacteraceae > Helicobacter_D. Next base: position 248,504 of record CAYXGY010000001.1, read on the forward strand.
GATTCTAAAGGTAATACTATGTGCAATCAGATAACCAACCGCCAAAGTAACGATTACCACAGCACCCGCAATGCTAAGCATTAACCAAAAACTAAAGAAGTTTGCTTTCTCAATCCTAGAAATCTGTCCTATCAAATCTCCCGCTAATTTATCTTCTACTTCTTTTAACAAATTGATTTTTTGTGTAATCGTGCTAAACCAATAAGTTGCCTTAACTCCAAATCCTCCCTCCATAAAATGCTCCATTGCTATTTTTCGCATTTTTTCTACTTCAGAGAAACTTTTATCCTCTGTCATTTTGAGATAATATTGATAATTCTCTTGACTAGCATAACGTTTAAAATCCTCTAAAAAGATATTTTGCGCTATGGTAAGAGCAATGAAGCGATTATAAATGCCACTCGCAAATTTATCCGCACTAAAGGTATTAGAAAGCACGGCTCGCTCCTGTCCGGCGTTTTCTTTGGCATTCAAGAAATTGACATAGGCGACTAAATTTCTTGTAATTTGGTCATTCGTGCTAATATTAATGATTTCAACAATAGATTGGATATTTCGGGCAATCGTTCCGGTATAATATCCCAAAACATCGCCTACTTTGACATTCAAAGAATCCACGCCTTTCCGAATCTCATTGATTTTGCCAATAGCTTCAAGAGAATCTTGCAAAGAATCTTGCATATTTTTAGGATAAGTATGCAAATCAAACTCTGTTAAGAAACTATGTAGTTCTTTGATTTTTTCATCGCTTAGATTGCGTTGGTCTTGCAAAGCCTCTTTGAAATCCCTACCTTGTGAGCCTAGAAAACCAGCAGAAGTACCTCGTTCTTTTTGTAATTCGTGAATCACAAGGGAAATCTTAGTCGCCAAAGTAACGCCGTGCTTTAACAATACAGATTCTCGTGCAATTTGGTAACGCTCATTGATTAATACAACAGAAAAAACAATCAGGGTAATTAAGGGAATCAGCATCAAGCAGATTAATTTTATCCCTACTTTGAGATTATTTAAAATGGACATACTCTCTCCCTTATTAGCAAAATCTATTTTACATATTCCTTGTCGTAGTTAAAATTATTATACATTAATTTTTAAAAATAAGTAATGCTCGGTAGTCAAATTTTTATATTTTTACAATTTTAATTTTAGTAATATTTTTGCCAACAATTTATATTTAAACAATTCCTCCAAGGATTTTATTAATGAGAAATCTATTATTTACTTTGTCTAGTTTGATTCTTTGTATGCTTTTTAACGCTTGCTCTTCTACTGCACTCACGAATCGCCCACAGCTTATGTTGCTAGGTGCTCAAGAAGAGATTGCTTTAGGAGAGCAGAGTGCCCAAGAAGTCTTACGACAATCCAAATTAAGCACCGATATGCAGCAGACACAAATGATTCAACGCGTAGGACAAAGAATCGCAAATGTCGCAGAGCGTCCAGATTTCACTTGGGAATTTTATCTCTTAGAAGAAGAACAAGTCAATGCCTTTTGTTTGCCCGGCGGCAAAGTGTTTGTTTATACAGGATTAATGCCTTTAGTCGCCAATGATGATGAGCTTGCTGTGGTGCTCTCTCACGAAATTGCTCATACGATTCTACGACACGGAGCAGAAAGAATGAGTATGCAAAAGATTCAATCTATTGGCGGGGGGATATTAGGATTGGTTCTTAGCACACAAGCACCGGCTTATAGTGATTTGTTTAGCCAAGCATACAGCATAGGCAGTAATGTGGGTATAATGTTGCCTTTTAGCCGCTCTCACGAACTTGAGGCGGATAAAGCAGGCATTATGTTAATGAAAAAAGCAGGCTACAATCCGCAAGCCGCAATTAGTTTTTGGCAAAAAATGGCAGCCAATGGAGAAAAAAGCTCCTTAGATTTTCTCTCCACACACCCTAATGATTCCAAACGTATCGCAGAAATTAAGAAAATACTCGCAGAATAAGGGCAAAAGTAATTTTTATCATTATAAAATCTTGTCAAGTTGGTTTTGTGAGCAAGTTTTTAAACTTGCGTGGCAATCTATGATGTAGAATCTCGCCTTATCGGCTAAAGTCTTATTGTCAAAACAAAAGTCAAAGTATTTTCCATTGTGCCAACAAAGTCAAAAAGGCATTTTGGAGTGAATCTACTTCACTCAAACGCACACATTCATTAAGAGAATGAATGCTATCATTACACACTCCACATTCCACTACATTAATTCCATATTCTGCAAAATACCGCGCATCACTCGTGCCACCACTCGTGCTAAGCTCTGGAGCGAAGCCATTTTGCCATTCTAATACTTTGGCAATTTTTTGCACAATCGGACTCTCTTTATCTGTTAAAAACGACTTAGAGCTCTGATTTAATTCCAAAGAATGCGGAATTTGGGCAAGCAAATTTTCCAAATACGCACGCAAATCCTCTAAACTTGTTTGCGTAGAATTGCGCACATTAAACATAATTTTCAAGTCATTGGGTGTAACATTGACAGCTTCCAACCCTCCGCGAATATCGGTAATTACAAGTTTGCTTGGTTCAAACTCGGCACTTCCCTTATCCAAGTCCCACCCCGCAATTTGTGAGAGGTAAGGGGCGATAAGCTCCACAGGATTCACACATTTTTTGGGATACGCCACGTGCCCTTGCTTACCAAATATTTTTAGGATTCCATTAATAGAGCCACGTCTGCCCACTTTAATCATATCTCCGAATCTCTCCACGCTCGTGGGTTCTGCGACAATCGCAAAATCAGGCAATAAATCACATTCTTTGAGACACTCTAAAGTATATTTTGTGCCAAAAACTGCTGCACCCTCCTCATCACTTGTCAAAAGCATAGACACAATTCCATTAAACCTTTGACTTTGCAAATTTTGGAAATCTTTAAAATTCTGCAAATCCACAAACTCCCGAATCGCACAGACAAAGGCAGCCACCCCCGCTTTCATATCTTGCGCACCTCTACCATAGAGGAATCCCTCTTTTATAGTAGGTGTGAAAGGCTCACTTTCCCAACCCTCACCCGGTGGCACGACATCAATGTGTCCCGCAAAACACAAATGTGTTTTCTTAGCTTTATAAGATTCTGCCTCTATAGAATCATTACACTCTCCTCCCTCCGTCATTACAAGAGACTTTTCCTCGGGGCAATCTTGCGCTTGTGATTCCACATTGTCTGCACTCAAATCCTTATACAAAAAAAGATTCTTTACACCCTCTTTTTCAAACTCTAATACTTCAAAATCTTGTAAAATCCCTCTAATATACGCATAGATTCCACATTCTTGCGGGGTGATAGTCGGATAGGTAATCAGCCGCCTTAAAACCTCTATACTATGCGTTTGCGCTTTTGTTTGTGGTTGCATTGGAATCCTTTTTAAATTCATTTGAATTCTTATAGAACACTTATTAATAGATAGACGAAATTATCATAAACAAAACCAAATTTAAAGAAGCTTAAACAAAAAAATAGATAAAATCTTGCGCAAAAAGTTATCGGGTAAATTAATGAAAATTTTTATTATAAGTCTTGAGAGAGCAACAGAGCGCAGAGCTTTTATGCAAAAGCAGTTTGCTGTAATAAATGAGGGGGGGGGGAATAAAAATTTTGAGATTTTATATTTTAATGCTATTGACGCTAAAAAAGTCGGGGGGGGGGGCATAAACTCCTTTAAACAATATTCTAAATTCAAGAGCATTCTCTTTCGTGGAAAAGAAATGAGTGATGGGGAACGTGGGTGCTTTGCAAGTCATTATTGCTTGTGGCAAAAATGTATAGAACTAAATGAGCCAATTATAGTGCTTGAAGACGATATAGAGATACTCCCAGAATTTTGGCAAAAACTTCAAAATATAATACAAAGCAAATATACTTATGTGCGACTTATGTATCTAAAAACTAAATTTCCCCTCTTGCCTTTAGAGGATAACTTTTATATCAGCTTTGATAATCTTGCGGGCACTCAAGGCTATTATCTCACTCCTACTGCGGCAAAAGGGTTTTTAGGTGGTGCGTCCTCTTGGTATTGCGCAGTAGATGATTATATAGATATGTTCTATATTCATAATATCCCAAATGTATGTATTCAACCACATATCATAAGAGAAATGTTAAACATACACGAAAGCACCATAGGGTCACGAAGTATGAAGATAGTATGGTACTTAAAAATTATCAGAGAATGCTCAAGAATGTATTTCCAATGCAAAAAAGCAATATATTTGGAATATTACAAAAAGAATCTCATATTGCCAAAAAATTTTCCTTAACAATTGCTCCTAATCTTCCTTATCACCATATTCCCAATCTCACATAGCCTGTATGGGATTGGGTTTTGTCTTCAATTCCAATATTTGCCTTTGTAATTGTGCCCAAATTGGTGAGTATTCCTATTGAACCTGATTCCAGATTCAAGATTCCATAACGTCCTATGATTTTACCACTATTTGTTAAGTTTTGAATTATGCCCCAATTATCAATCCCATTGTTTTGTCCCGCCACTTCTATTGTGCCTAAATTATTAAAAGCATTATATTGTTGTAGCCTTAAGAATGTAATTGTGTTATTACTAATTTCATCTGCATTAATTGTGCAGTTTCCATTAGAGCAATATGTATCAAAGTCTGCTTGTGCGAGAGAACCAAATAAAAGTGCCACGCAAAGCGCGGAAAACTTTATATATTTTGGAAGATTTAGATTTGGAATTTTAGATTGGATTTGAAAGTTGGATTTAGGGGGTTCGCTATTTAATGTGGAATCCCCCCCCCCTCCCCGATAAGATTATGCTGTGCTTTGTTTAAGGTTGTCTTTAGCATAATGAACTCCTGTTGTTTAATAAAGTGAAAGCCGCAATTCTATTTTAGAAAAAATAAATATTACATAAAATTTTTATAAATTTTATATTATTTTGTTTGCAATGACAAAAACTATTTCGCAATAATCCAAAAGTAATATGATTTTACATTTCTTATTTTTATGTTATAAAATTTGATCCATTTGGTAGATGGACAAAAAGGTTTTATAGAGCCTTACAAGTTGGTTAAGCCTAGCTCTCTTTGAGGGTTAGGCTTTTTTTTGGCTATTTGGTTGGGTATGTGGGCGGATTCCAAATTTCATCTAGCAAAATATAAAGCTTAATTCTTTATCGCGATAAAACTCGCAAAATTCACCCAGCGGAAAAGTGTCTCCACACACTCAAATCCTGCCTTTAAAAACATTTCGCGATTCTCTGCTTCACTATAAGGGACAAGCACATTTTCTAATGCCTCGCGTTTGCGCGCAATCTCAAAATCGCTATATCCTTGTTTCTTTTTGTTTGCTAGATAATAGTTTATCATCTTGAAGTCTAGCTCTTTATGCTCCACCATTACCTTTTCTGAAGCGATAAAAATGCCTTTGGGATTCAAGCAATCATAGATTTTTGCGACTAATTTTTCGCGCTGAAGCGGGCGGATAAACTGCAAAGTATAATTGGCAATCACCACATCACTTTTAGGGAAATCCACTTCCAAAATATCGCCACAGATGAGGTTTGCACTCATTTCATATGCGTTAAGCTTGTTTTGCGCTTTTTCTAACATAGATTGCGCATTATCTATCCCATAGAGATTGAGCGGAAAATCCGCCTTAGAAGCGATTTCTACGAGCATTGCTCCTGTGCTTGTGCCCAAATCTAAGAGTGTAGAATCTTTTTTCAAATACATTAATGCAAAATCTGCGCAAAGCCCCAAAACTTCCTTATAATAAGGAATTGAGCGGCTCACCATATCATCAAACACTCCCGCGACTCTCGCGTCAAACTCAAACTGCTTTTCTTGCTCCTTTGCAAACACTTTATCCATTGACTTCTCCTTGCATTCTAGCAATATTTTGCGATTCCATATTTGATTGGGGGCTTTCTAGTTTCAAGACTTTATAAGCCTTTTGTATGTCTTTGTGAATTTGTTCTTTTAAGTCGCTTAAATTTTTAAAATGCTGATTCTCTCGCAAATATTTCATTAGAAAAAACCCCGCCTCTTTTTGCATTACCTCTAGCTTAAGTCCTAACAAATGCCCCTCAATCGCAAAAGCCTTATCTGTGCTCACACGATTCCCGATAAAAATGACTGCGGGATACTTTGGAGATTCTTTAGATTGTGCGCCTAGTTGCACAAATCCAGCATAAACGCCCTCTTTGGGCAATAAAAACTTATCGTTTTCAAGATTAATGGTTGCCACAAGTTCCTTTGTGCCAATCCCCTGTCCGCGCACGATTCCGCCCCGAATCTCAAAGGGACGCCCCAAGAGTTTGTTTGCTAGCTTCAAATTCCCATTAATCAGCAGTTCCTTAATTAATCCACTATGCACAGAGAGTTTTTTATAAAAAACTTCCTCCACAACAACGACTTCGCCCTTAAAACACCTCTCCAAATCAAAGGCATAATAATGCCTATCTTTGCCGAAACGAAAATCATAACCCACAACCAAACGTTTAAGATTGGGCAAAAATTCTGACAGAAATTCTACAAATTCTTTATCGTTTTTATTGCGCACGCATTCCAAAGGCAAATGAAAAATGGGAAAAGAAGCATAAAAATCGCGATATTTCTTAGGTAGTAATTCTCCCTCATTGTTTTCAACGCACAAAATCGCCCCTTGCGCGTCCAAGTGCTCAAAAAGTGCTTTGTGTGCAATGTGCATACCATCAAACTTTCCAAGTGAGAGACTTGTAATCTTACGCGCCAAGCTTGATTCTTTGGCAAGCGATAAAAAATTCAACATTCCCTTCCTTTCCTTTAACTTTAGATTCTTCACAAATTAGAATCTTAAACTCTTCTCTCTCAAGTAAAGCAAGTGTGTTTTCCAATGCTCTCATTGTGCTTTGCGATTCCATTAATACACCCTTTTTATTACGTTTTGCTTCAACTCCTACTTCAAATTGCGGCTTAAAAAGCAGAATCACTAATCCAGCCGCTAAAGTTTTAATTGCCTCTAAAATATCTTTCAGAGCAATAAAAGAAACATCGCAAACGACAAGGGGGAAAGTTTGCGATTCGTGAGCAATTTGCCTAGCATACGCGCGAATATCGGTATTTTCATAGAATCGCACACGGGGATTATTTCTCAAACGTGCGTGCAACTGATTGCTCCCCACATCAACACACACGACAGATTGCACACCTGCCCTCAACAAGACTTCGCTAAAGCCTCCGGTGCTCGCACCAATATCCAAAGCATTTAAAGTGGTAAAATCCTGTATCAAATCCGCGTGAGATTCCAAAAAATAATGCAATTTCTCCCCTGCACGACTCACAAAACACAGGGAATCCAAAAGTGAGAGGGAATCAGAAGCTAAAACTTCATAAGAGGCTTTTCTACATACTTGATGATTCACGCAGACTTTGCCTTTCTTGATGAGGCTTTGCGCTTTGTTACGCGACTCGCACAAGCCCAATTTCACACAAGCAATATCTAGGCGCGTTGCCTGCTTCTGCTGCAAATCCTGCAATTACTTTCCTTTAAGGTCTTGTTTGCTCAAGCCCTTAAAACCAAATTTCAAGGAATTTTGCCCAAATTTTGGGTGGCTTAGAATGAGCGTCAAACTATCTTGCACGCGTTTATCTTGTGGCGCAAACTCAACCAAATAATATTCTCCCCAACGCATAGCATTTTGCCGCATAAAATCTTGCAAATCCTCCCTTTGCAATCTTGTGATTTTTATCGGGGCTTCTCCATTGCCCGATGTGAGTTGATAATGATTTTCTAAAAATCCTAATGAATTTTGTTCGTTTTGATAAACATCCACGAAAAAGACCTCTCCTTTTTCGTGAGGATAATGCTCCTCATCGTAAGCGTTCAAATGCACTGCTATTAGTACAATACGTGTAATTTCATCAAAGACTAATTCGCTTTTGCGCGTTGCTTGAATATAAGATTCTTCGGGTTTAGAGGGGATTAATCTTGACTTAAAAGACTTGACATCAACGCACCCACATAAAAGGATTAAAGAAACAACGAGCATTCCATTGACAAAGAATCGCACCGCCCTTTTTCTCATATTCCAACACCAATTTCTACATAAGTAAATCCTAAGTCCTTTAATCGTTTGGCATTATATTGGTTGCGTCCATCAAAAATAATAGGGGATTTCAAACGTTCTTTGATTTCCAAAAAATCCGGGCTTCTAAACTCTTTCCATTCCGTAACAAGCACCATACAATCGCAATTTTCCAATGCGTCATATTTGTTTTTGGCATATAAAATGTTTGGGACACTTTTAAGATAAAATTCTTGTGCCTCTCGCATTGCCTTTGGGTCATAAACTTTTACCACTGCACCACGTGCAATCAGCTCATTAATCAAAACAACGGAAGTGGCTTCCCGCATATCATCAGTTTCAGGCTTAAAACTAAGTCCCCAAAGGCAAATTTGCTTTTCGCTCAAATCATTTCCGAAATGCTGCACAATCTTTTTACCCAAAATTTGTTTTTGCTCATTATTCACTTGCTCTACTGCGTGAATGATTTTAGGATTCACTCCATTATCTAATGCAATCTTTGATAGAGCCTTTACATCTTTTGGAAAATAACTTCCACCATATCCACAACCGGGATAAATGAAGCTATATCCGATTCTTTTATCACTCCCGATTCCTACACGCACATCATTAATATTTGCACCGACTGCTTCACAAATGTTTGCCATTTCATTAATGAAGCTAATCTTTGTCGCAAGCATAGCATTGGCTGCATATTTTGTCATCTCGGCACTTTTAATATTCATCACAATCAATCGGTCGTGATTGCGACAAAAAGGTGCGTAAAGTTCTCTTAGAGATTCCTCCACCCAATCCTCCTCTACACCAATCACCACGCGGTCTGGCTTCAAAAAGTCATTAAGCGCATCGCCTTCTTTTAAAAATTCGGGATTGCTTGCCACACCAAAGGGAATCTCTTGATTGCGTCTTGCCAAAGCTTCACTAATGATAGTTTTGACTTTTTGCGCAGTGCCCACAGGAACGGTAGATTTATCTACGATAATCAATCGTGATTCCATTTGTTCGCCAATTTCCCTTGCGGCATTGAGCACATACTGCAAATCTGCACTTCCATCTTCGCCCATAGGCGTCCCCACTGCAATAAATACAATCTCGCAATTCTTAAGTGCCTCTTTTAGAGAAGTTGTAAAATTCAAATTGCCATTTTGGTAATTTTTATTTACAATTCCCTCCAAACCCGGTTCATAAATCGGAATCTCGCCCGCTTGAAGTTGCGTAATTTTAGATTCTACCACATCTACACAGACGACTTTATTGCCCATTTCCGCAAAACAGGCTCCACTGACTAAACCGACATATCCCGTGCCAATTACTGCTATATTCATCTAAAATCACCCTCTACTGAATCAAACTTTCGCATTTTAGCATAATCTTATCCCAAATAACAAAAACTGCAAAGGAAACTTAAAGCAAAATAAAATTATAATTTTTCATTTTAAACTTTATAAAACTTTGCAAGGTTTGATTATGGCGCGACATCTCTTAGAAACCAAAGATTTTAGTAAAGACGAAGTGGAACAAATTTTGGATTTGGCTCAAAGCTTCTTAGAATCCAAACCGAGAAATAGCTTAAATGGGCATATTGTCATTACAATATTTTTTGAAAACTCCACCCGCACACTTTCTAGTTTTGAAGTTGCTACTAAAAGACTTGGTGGGAGCGTCGTGCGTTTAGATGCGTCTCGTAGCTCCACATCAAAGGGCGAAACACTCTTTGACACCGCGGCAAACCTGAATGCAATGAATCCGAGTGCAATTGTTGTGCGACACGGAAATTCTGGTGTGCCCAATATCCTTTCTCAATATGTTTCTTGCTCCATTGTTAATGGGGGCGATGGAGCGCACGCACACCCTACACAAGCACTCTTAGATTTACTGACTTTACGCAAACATTTGGGTAATTTAGAGGGGAAAAAAATTGCGATTGTTGGTGATATTCGCAATTCACGCGTAGCCAATAGCAATATTGAGCTTTTGGGACGATTCGGTATGGAAGTGATTTTGGTAGGACCTCCACACTTTATCCCCAAAACCTCTTTACGTCATTGTCTATTCTTAAAAGAAGTCATTGATGAGGTTGATGCAGTGATGAGCTTGCGCACACAAACAGAGCGGCATAATTGCCCGATTTATTCCAGCTTGAAAGACTATGCAAGTGATTATTGTATCACGCAAGAAACTTTCGGCAATCGCGATATTATCTTGCTTCACCCGGGACCTGTGCATCGCAATATTGATATTAGCGATGCAATGCTAAAAGACCCACGTTGCAAAGTGCTAGAGCAAGTAACGCACGGGGTAGCGATTCGTATGGCGGTTTTAGAGACGCTCATTACACACGATAGCAACTCAAAAATTCCTAAAAACTTCCCTTATTTTTAATTGGAGTTATGGAATCTTTAATCGTAGAGCTCGCTACTCTTTTTATCGTTGGGCTAGTGGGTGCTCTAACACCCGGACCAGATATTTTGTTTGTGCTTAGAAATACTATAAACTTTGATGCTAAAGCAGGATTTTTTAGTTTATGTGGAATCTCTTGTGGTTGGCTTATCTTCATCAGCTTATTATATTTTGGATTTGCACATCTTATCAATGGAGCATTACCGCAAGGAATCCTAAGCTTCATCGGTGGATTCTATTTATTTTATATTTCCTTTTTGCTTTTTAAAAAACCAAAAAATGCAATTGATTTCAATAAAAATATCTCACAAAAAGCAAAAGCAATATTTTATGATTTTATCCTCAAAGGATTTTTACTAAACCTTTCTAATCCCAAAGCGATTCTATTCTTTGCCGTCATCATTGCCCCCTTTATGAATCACCATTTAGAACTTAGTCTTTTAGTGCTACTCTGTGGATTGTTTTCTGCTTTTATCCTTGTGATTATTCTAGGCGTATTTTGTAGAAAATTTATCAATAATACACTTTTTGATAGGATTGACAAAGTTTGTGGAATCGTCTTTATTCTTTTTGGGATTCTGCTTTTTATTTCAAGCTATCAAAGTCTTTATCCTTTGGTTTTGGGTGAAAATTAATCTCTAAAATCTTGACAAGTGTGTATTTTTAGATTAGAATTCTTTTATCACTTCATTATGAGATCAAGGAACTGCATAAAGGACTTCATGGGTTTTAACAATCCAAATTTTTCCACATTTTAAATTCTTTAAAGAAACTTTTGCAAGGAATCCTAAATAAAATTTAAGGGAACAAATGAGCGAAAACAATTCAAACAAAAAAGAGCACAAAACTCGCACGCACACGCCTGTTGAAGGTTATACGATTGAAGACTTACGCGCAAAACCTATCAATAAACTTGCAGACATTGCCAAATCACTAGGCATTGAAAATGCGCAAGAATTTTTGCGTCAAGATTTGATTTTTGAGATTCTCAAAACACAGGTGAGCAAGGGAGGATTCATTCTTTTTACAGGAATCCTAGAGATTACATCGGAAGGTTATGGATTCTTACGCGCTATTGATGAAAACTTCTCTGGCTCTCAAAATGATGCGTATGTTAGCAGCACTCAAATTCGTAGATTTACTCTAAGAAATGGTGATATTATCACTGGACAAGTGCGCTCACCAAAAGACCAAGAACGTTATTACGCTCTTTTAAAAGTGGAGGCGATTAATTACCAATCTCCAGAGGAGATGAAAAACCGCCCACTTTTTGATAATCTCACTCCTCTTTTCCCAACAGAACAAATCAAACTAGAATACAATAGCTTCAAAATCACAGGCAGAATGTTAGATCTTTTCGCTCCTATTGGCAAAGGGCAACGCGCATTGATTGTCGCTCCCCCCAGAACAGGTAAAACCGAGCTAATGAAAGAACTTGCTTATGGAATCACTCACAATCACCCTGAAGTCGAACTCATTGTGTTGCTTGTAGATGAGCGTCCAGAAGAAGTTACCGATATGGAACGGAGTGTCAAAGGCGAAGTGTATAGCTCCACTTTTGATATGCCAGCGAATAACCACACTCGGGTAGCGGAACTTGTTGTTGAAAAAGCAAAACGTATGGTAGAAATGGGCAAAGATGTCGTTATTTTGCTAGATTCTATTACACGTTTAGCACGTGCTTACAATACTGCAACGCCAAGCAGTGGCAAGGTTTTAAGCGGGGGTGTAGATGCCAACGCTTTGCATAAGCCTAAGCGATTCTTTGGTGCGGCGAGAAACATTGAACAAGGTGGCAGTTTGACGATTATTGCCACAGCACTCATTGAAACAGGCTCAAGAATGGACGAGGTTATCTTTGAGGAATTTAAAGGAACAGGCAATAGTGAAATTGTGCTTGCGCGTCATATCGCAGAGCGTAGAATCTATCCCGCAATGGATATTTTAAAGAGTGGAACGCGCAAAGAAGAGTTGCTTCTAGGGAGTGATAAATTACAAAAAGTTTGGGTGCTTCGCAATGCAATTCATCAGATGAATAATGAAATTGACGCATTGACTTTTCTTTATTCTCAAATGCAAAAGAGCAAAGATAATGAAGAGTTTTTAAATATGATGAATAACGATGCGAAAGACTAAAAGATGATTCCACAGAGAATTGGGGTATTTGATAGTGGGGTGGGCGGTATTAGTGTTTTAAAAAGCCTCATTGATTCACATAATTTTAGTGAAATTATCTATTATGGGGACACCGCGCGCGTTCCTTATGGTGTGCGTAGCCCAGAGACTATTGCACAATACTCCTTAGAAGCATTGGAGTTTTTCAAGAGTTTTGAGTTGGATTTATTGGTGATTGCTTGCAATACCGTGAGTGCTTATGGATTAAAAGCAATGCAAGAAGTCGCACCCTACCCTATTGTAGGCGTCATTGAGCCGGGTGTTTTGGCTCTTAAAAACAAAATTACTGATAAAAATTCTAAAATTCTCATTTTAGGCACAAAAGCAACAATCCAAAGCAATCTTTATAGCGAACTTCTAGCCTATGAGGGCTATCATAATACTTTTGGGCTTGCAACAAGCCTCTTTGTGCCAATTGTAGAAGAAAATATCTTTGAAGGTGCAATCTTAGAAGCTACAATGACACATTATTTCACAAACTATTCCCACACACCGGAGGCAATTATTTTGGGTTGCACACATTTCCCACTCCTCGCAGATTCTATTTCTAGGTATTATCATAACCAGCCTTTGCTCATACATTCCGGAGAAGCGATTATGGAATACTTACAAAACTCTTATATTTTAAAGTCTTTTGAGAATCCCCCAAAAGTTACATTTTATGCGAGCGATGGCGTAGAAAAGCTAGAAAAGATTGCTAAAGTTTGGCTCGCAAAGTAATCCAAAGATATAGCTTTCAAATCTCTATATCCAATTTTCCTAAATCTGTTTTAAAGAATCTTTCAAATCTTTTAAGATTCAATGCTTCCTCTTTCCCATTATCTAAGAAATATTTTGTCTCTTTCGCCTGACTTATAAGATTATCTTGCTCTTGTGTAGAGAGTTTAGAAAATGAATTATAAAAATTTTTTACACTTCCTTTTAAGTCTATATTATTGTAATAGCCAAGTATTGGGAGAGAAAGTAAATAATATTTCACGCCAAGACCAGAATCTATCTTAATATCCTTTGGAATCCCTGCAGCTTCATTCAAATCACTTGTAAAGAATCCCTCACTATCTACACCATAGCCTAACACTTCTTGCACTGCTTGGCTTTTATCTTTGGCTAAATTGTTGGTAGTCTGAATCTCTTTTGTAATATTAGACATTGCATTTGTCGTTTGTAAGTTGTTAAAATTGTTTGTAGAAGTATTAGAGATTTGCAATTTCATACAATTTCAAATGTTCGCATTACCAAATGTAAAGAAACCTTGATGCACAAGCGGATAACTAAAAACTACAAAGTGTGGCAAAACACATAGAATCAAAATGTTTTTATCATAAATTCCAGATAAATTTCAAAAGAAAAGCTAAAATTTATTTTTATTTTGATACTTTATAGATTTCATAATATAAAATGTTTATCAAACCTAAAAACTTTAAGGAGATTCTATGCGAAAAGTATGGGTAAAGCAACGAGAAAAAGATACAATAAAAACACAATTACATTATGCAAAACGTGGAATCATCACTCCAGAAATGGAATATGTTGCTAATATTGAGCACTTAAATCCAGAAGTTGTGCGTAAAGAAATCGCCAAAGGACGACTCATTTTACCCGCAAATATTCATCACACCAATTTAGAACCAATGGGTATTGGCGTTGCAGTGCGCACCAAAATTAATTCCAACATTGGAAGTTCTGCACTTGCAAGCTCTATTGATGAAGAAGTGCAAAAAACACTTATTTCTATCAAGTATGGCGCAGACACCATTATGGATTTGAGCACGGGAGGCGATTTAGATTCCATTCGTCAAGCAGTGATTCAGAGTTCTAGTGTCCCAATCGGCACAGTGCCGATTTATCAAATCCTGCACGATGTCAAAAATGACATTAACGCCTTAACAATTGATAAAATGCTAGAAGTTATGGAACGACAAGCCAAACAAGGTGTAAGCTATTTCACAATTCATTGCGGATTCCTGTTAGAACATATGCCAATGTTATCCAAACGCAAAATGGGCATTGTCAGTCGTGGAGGAAGCTTAATGGCTTCTTGGATGTTACATTATCACAAACAAAATCCATTCTATGAAGCATTTGATGAGATTTTAGATATTTGCCAACGTTATGATGTTTCTTTAAGTCTTGGGGATTCTTTGCGACCCGGTTGTTTGGCGGATTCTAGCGATGAAGCACAATTAAATGAGCTCAAAGTAATGGGAGAACTCACTTTGCGTGCTTGGGAAAAAGATGTGCAAGTAATGATTGAGGGACCCGGGCATACTCCAATGAATGAAATTGAACGCAATATAGAATTACAAAAGGAACTCTGTCACGAAGCTCCCTTTTATGTGTTGGGACCTCTTGTTACAGATATTGCAGCAGGTTATGACCATATTGCCTCTGCTATGGGAGCAGCAATTGCTGCTTGGAAAGGTGTTGCAATGCTGTGCTATGTTACACCCAAAGAGCATTTAGGATTGCCTAATGCTCAAGATGTGCGTGAAGGCATTATTGCTTATAAAATCGCAGCCCACGCAGCAGATATTGCGCGTGGGCGCACCAACGCACGATTAAGAGACGATGCAATGAGTAATGCGCGCTATAATTTTGATTGGAATAAGCAATTTGAACTCGCTTTAGACCCTGACCGCGCACGCGAATATCACGATGAGAGCCTGCCACAAGAAGTCTTTAAAGATGCGAAATTTTGTTCTATGTGCGGACCAAAATTTTGTAGCTATAAGATTTCACAAGAAATCATTGAACAACACCAATAAAGGAAAACTATGAATCAAGAACAACTCGTTAATTTGTTAAAGGAAGTCATTTATCCAAACTTTGAAAAGGATATTGTTACCTTTGGATTTGTCAAAGAAACTCTTATACAAGGCGATTCTGTCGCTTTGCGCGTAGAGATTCCCTCTGCCTCTCCTGAAGTAGCACAACAGCTTAAGGATTCCATTACACAAAAGTTAAATGCACAAGGTATTACTAAAATCAACCTAGACATCAAACAACCTAAACCGCAAGAGGAATCTAAGCCGCAAAGCACAAAAAATCTAGCCCCACAGATTAAGAATTTCGTTATGATAAGCAGTGGCAAAGGAGGAGTGGGCAAATCTACAACAAGTGTCAATCTTGCGATTGCTCTTGCAATGCAAGGTAAAAAAGTCGCTCTATTAGATGCGGACATTTATGGACCTAATGTGCCTAGAATGCTCGGTTTAGAAAAAGAAAAGCCAGAAGTGGATCAAAATCTTAAAAAATTGATTCCATTGCAAGCCTTTGGCATTGAAATGATTTCTATGGGTGTGCTTTATGATGAGGGGCAAAGCTTGATTTGGCGCGGACCGATGATTATTCGTGCGATTGAACAAATGCTAAGTGATGTGCTATGGGGAAATTTAGATGTAATGGTAATTGATATGCCACCAGGAACAGGTGATGCACAACTTACTCTTGCGCAAAGTGTCCCTGTAACCGCTGGAATCTCTGTTTCTACTCCACAAAAAGTAGCTCTTGATGATGGTGCAAGGGCATTAGATATGTTTGCAAAACTTAAGATTCCTGTTGCGGGAATCATTGAAAATATGAGCGGATTTATCTGCCCGGGTTGCGGTACAGAATATGATATTTTTGGCAAAGGCACAACAGAACAAGTTGCGAAAGAATTTAACACCAAAACACTAGCACAGATTCCGATTGAACCTATCGTGCGTGAGGGTGGCGATAATGGCAAACCTATCGTATATTTCAAACCTGAATCCAAATCTGCCAAAGAATACCTCAAGGCTGCCAAAGAGCTTTGGGATTTCATTGAAGAAGTCAATGCCAAAAAACTAGCTGACAATAGCGCAATCCAACCGATTGATGATGGCAAGTCTGCTTGCAGTAAATAAGATTCTTAAGACTTTTCTAAATAGCAAAAGACATTGCACTTTGCAATGTCGCAGGCTTTAAAACCAAATTTCACAAAAATAATCAATGTCCGAGATTCTAACATAAAAAAACCGTAATCAAAAACAAACTTTAGATTCATTGTTAAAGAATAAATAAAACAAAAAACTATTAAAATACCACTTTAAATTCATTATTAAGGCGCACTTAGTGGAATGCCAAACTCATTGCTTAGAGATTGTCTTACCAAGCTATACGATTAGCTTTGGGGATTTGCCCAAAATCACCCACAAAGGAAAAATCCTCATCATCACAAACCCAAAAATTGCAGGACTTCATTTGCAAACTCTACTTGCAAATTTAGAAGCAAAAGAAATCTACTGCCATACGATTCCGGATGGCGAAAGCTATAAAAACTTTGAAACAATCAATGGAATCCTAGAAGCAGCTTTCAATCATCGTTTAGATAGGCATTCCTTAATGATTGCCTTTGGGGGTGGAGTCATTGGCGATATGGTGGGGTTTGCTTCTGGGATTTTTATGCGTGGCATTGATTTTATCCAAATTCCAACGACACTTTTAGCCCAAGTGGATTCTAGTGTAGGTGGAAAAACAGGCATTAACAATCATTTTGGTAAGAATCTTATTGGTTTGTTTCATCAACCTAAGGCAGTCTATATTAACCCTAAATTCCTAGAAACCTTGCCTAAACGCGAATTTAATGCGGGAATGGCGGAAGTCATCAAAATGGCAGTATGTTTTGATAAAAACTTCTTTAACGCCCTGCAAACTATCAACATAACCGACAAAAACGCACTGCTAGAAATGATTTATCGAGCAGTAAGTATCAAAGCTAAAGTTGTAGCAGAAGATGAAAAAGAACACGGAATTCGTGCGGCATTAAATTTTGGACATACTTTTGGACATATTATTGAATTGCAAAGCGGTTATGGACATTATCTACACGGCGAAGCAGTTGGCATTGGAATCATAATGGCAAACAAACTTGCATTAAATCTCTGTCTTATCACGCAAGAGGAATTTAATGCTATCTTAAACCTACTACAACATTATCAAATTCCAACAGAATACACAATACAAGATATAGAATCTTTCTATCAAGCATTCTTTTTGGACAAAAAAAGCCTTAATAATAAGATTAAATTTATCTTGCCCAATGGAATTGGCAATGTATGCTTCAAAGAAGATATTTCTAAAGAAGTCATTTTGGAAGTTTTAGGTGAATTTGCCAAATGAGACAAATCAAATTATTTCTTTTAATTTTTGCTTTACTCACAAACGCTTTAAGTAGTGAGCCGGCACAAGAAACAAAAACAATCAAACAACTAGAATCTCAAATCATTGAGGCGGATAATTTTTTGAACAATCCCAATAATCTATGGATGAAAAAATACTCCAATTATGAATCCTATCAACAAGCAACTTTTAATGTAACGCAAATGCAAAATGAAATTAATCTTTTAGAAAAACTACCCAAAACGATTGAAATCCAAAATCAATTGAATGTTTTAGAACGCAATTTAACCGCATTAGAACAGCAAAAAGAAGTTTTAAACATTTACAAGGATTCTCCTTTCCGCGAACTAACAGAAGTCAAAAAATTTGAAGAAGCACCTAATGTTACGAATCTTTTACTCATTGCGCGTGCATATTCTTATATCAAAAAAATTGACACAGAATTAACGATTTTGAAAAATAATTATCAAAAATTACAAGAAAATCTAAAATATCTTAAACAAAAAGATGAAGCATTAAGGGAATTATTGAAACTTGAGGACACCTGCTACACTAGTGATTGTCTCTTTTCCGATAGAGAAGCAATCGCAAAAGCCTATCAAGCGAACGATAATGCACTTACTGTGCTTGAAACCACTCAAGAAGTTTTTAATACAACTTTAGAAATTTTTACAAAAGAGATGGAAGATACCAAAACGCATCTAAAAGTGCAAATTAAAGAGCAATTCATTAAAAGCGTTTATATTGGGGTTACGATTCTAATCCTCATTGGAATCGCATTTTCTCTCAAACTTGGTGTGCGCAAATATATTCACGACAATGAACGCATTTACACTACAAATAAAATCATTAATTTCCTTAATATCACCCTGATTGTATTAATCTTGCTTTTTGCTTATTTGGATAATGTCAGTTATCTTGTTACCGTGCTTGGATTTGCTTCAGCGGGTTTAGCTATTGCGATGAAAGATCTTTTTATGTCTGTTTTAGGTTGGATTGTTATTGTCGTGGGTGGTTGTGTGCATGCTGGAGATAGAATCAAAGTCATCAAAGAAGGTGCGGTATATATTGGCGATGTTTTGGATATTTCCGTTCTTAGAATTACACTTTATGAAGATATTACATTGACAACTTACAAAGAGAATCGTAGAGCGGGACGCATTATTTTTATTCCTAACAATTTCGTCTTTACTATGATGTTTTCCAACTACACACACGGGGGAATGAAAACGGTTTGGGACGGCATTGACTTCACGATTACTTTTGATTCTAATCACGAAAAGGCTTGTCATATCGCACGAGAATGCGCTAAAAAATATGCTAAAGGTTATGCAGAGAGCACACGCAAGCAATTTATTAAAATGCGTGACCGCTTTAGCTTACGCAATACCAATGTAGAACCAAGAGTTTTTAACCTCTTAGAGCCTAATGGGATTCGTGTTTCTGTATGGTATCTTACCAATGCTTATGCTACTTTAGCCTTGCGAAGTAGTATCAGTGCGGAAATCATTGATGAAATCTTGCAACAACCCGATATTCACATTGCTTATCCTAGCACAACAATCTATGAGGGCAAGCAAAAAACATCTTTACAAGAAAATGAAAACAAAGCATTTAAGAGCATTCCAATCAAAGGTGATGGAGAAGTTCCTCCACAAAGCTTTTTTTAAAGAATTGCATATGCAAAAGCAAAAAGTCTATTTCAAAACCTTTGGTTGTCGCACGAATCTCTTTGACACACAAGTGATGATTAATGCACTAAAAGACTTCACTCAAACGTCTTATGAGGAAGAAAGTGATTTGGTGATTGTCAATTCTTGCACCGTTACAAATGGTGCGGATAGCGGGGTAAGAAATTATATTCGTCGCCTACAAAATGAGGGCAAAAGAATCTACTTTACGGGTTGTGGCGTGCAAACACAAGGACAAAATCTCTTGGATAAAGGCTTGGTGTTTGGAGTTTTTGGACATTCTCATAAAGAAAATATTAACACTATTTTAAAAAAACAAGAATCATTTTATTTAGAAGACGATTTAAAGAGTTTAGATTCTCAAATCTTGAGTGATTTTATTGGTAAAAGTCGTGCATTTATCAAAATTCAAGAGGGTTGTGATTTTTCTTGCTCTTATTGCATTATTCCAAATGTGCGTGGCAAAGCACGTAGCTTCCCTCAAGAAAAAATTCTAGCCCAAGTGCAAAAACTAACCCAAAAAGGCTTTAGCGAGTTTATTCTAACAGGCACAAATATAGGCAGCTGGGGCAAAGAATTTGGCAAAGACCTTTCAAGCCTCATAGAATCTCTTTGTGCTATTCCAACCTTAAAACGACTGAGAATCGGGAGCTTAGAACCCTCGCAAATCAATGAACATTTCTTGAATGTGCTAGAAAATCCAAAAATTGAACGACATTTGCATATTGCCTTGCAACACACAGCACCTAAAATGCTAAAAATTATGAATCGTTGCAATACTTTCAAAACAGATTTAGAGCTTTTTACCCTCTTAGCCGATAAGGGTTTCGCACTGGGAAGCGATTTCATTGTGGGACACCCGGGCGAGAGTGAGGAGATATGGCAAGAAGCCTTTGCAAATTTTTCTCTTTTGCCTCTAACACATCTGCATAGCTTTATTTACAGCCCTCGCGACCATACGCTCTCTGCCACTCTCAAAGATAGAATCGCGGGAAATCTTGCCAAACAAAGAAAGCAGCAAATTGAAGCGAGGGTTGCGCAAAACAATCTTATTTTTAGAGAAAAGCTCAAAGCCCAAAACAAAACACTTTGTGTCTTGATTGAAAACATTACAACCAAAGAATCTAGCAAGATTGCACAAGGTTTTGATGAATACTACAACCCTGTGCAAATCCAAACACAAACTCCTATTTCCAAAGATTGTTGGATTCCTATTGCGCACTTCATTCCCAAAATGGACAAAAACTATGCAGAAATTTAAAAGTTTATATTTTGGAATCTTTGCGATTCTATTAGCATTGGCTTTGTTTTTTGCTTTCTTTTTCAAAAGCAATCCCATATTAATCAGCGCAACTCATTTACAAACTCTCACGCAAAAGGAGTTACCAAAAGTCGCAACGATTCAGGGAGATTATCTTTATTTTACCTTGGAGGACAAAGAATACAAAGTCGCCAAAAGTAGCATTGATTTACAAGAATTTGGCAAAAAAGTCCCCTTAGAAATCAAAAACAATTTCAATCTGTTACAAAACTTGACAGAGATTTTCATTATTTTGATTGTCTCTCTCGTGCTTCTATTCTTCTTCGCAAGTTTCAAAAAGTCAAATACTCAAAATCAAAATGCCCAAAAACAAAAAGATTCTAAGGAATTGCGCGAAAATGTCGCGAAGTCTTTTGCAAGTGAAGCCTTTGCCTTGCATTATATTCAGCCCATTACTTCTAACCTCACTTTTGCAGATGTTGCAGGGATTCACGAAGCCAAAAATGAGCTAGAAGAAATCATTGACTATTTAAAATATCCTAAAAAATACCAAGATTTTGGTGTAAAACTCCCCAAAGGAGTGTTGCTCATTGGTGTGCCAGGTGTAGGCAAGACGCTCATTGCTAAAGCACTTGCAGGAGAAGCAAAAGTGCCGTTTTTTTATCAAAGTGGTGCAAGTTTTGTGCAAATCTATGTCGGTATGGGTGCAAAACGCGTCCATGATTTATTCACCAAAGCAAAACTCAATGCACCCTCTATTATCTTTATTGATGAAATTGACGCTGTCGGAAAAGCACGTGGCGGTATGCGCAATGATGAACGTGAAGCAACACTTAATCAGCTTTTAACAGAAATGGACGGCTTTGAAGATAGTTCGGGCGTCATTGTCATTGGGGCGACGAATAATGTAGAATCCCTAGATGATGCCTTGTTAAGAAGTGGAAGGTTTGATAGACGTATTTTTGTAGAGTTGCCTGACTTGCAAGAACGTATCAAGATTTTAAAGGTGCATACACGCAATAAAACTTGTGATTTTGACTTTGAAGAGATTTCAAAACTCTGCGTAGGATTTAGCGGGGCAGCTTTAGCCTCACTCATTAATGAAGCTGCATTATGCGCAATCAAACGCGGCTCTGACACGATTACTAAAGAGGATATTTTAAATGTACGTGATAAGGTAATGTTAGGAGTGCGCAAAAAGCTAAGCTTTAGCGATAAAGAAAAAGAAATTCTAGCCTATTATCAAGCG
Organism: uncultured Helicobacter sp.; assembly: GCA_964464895.1. Lineage (GTDB taxonomy): Bacteria > Campylobacterota > Campylobacteria > Campylobacterales > Helicobacteraceae > Helicobacter_D. Next base: position 270,450 of record CAYXGY010000001.1, read on the forward strand.
GCAAAAGCCTTTAGTGCCTATTCTTTGGAGATTCCTTTTGAAAAGGCAACTTTAATGAGTGATGGTTTAAAATCCATTGATAAGGAATTTTTAAGCAAGAATGAAATGGAGAGTAAAATCAAAATCCACTTATCTGGAATTGCTGCACTTGAGCTACTCTACCAAGAACGTTATTCCCACGCAAAAGAAGATTTGAGTGCGGCAAAAGCCCTAGCGCACCAAATGGTAGAATCCTATGGTATGGGAGAATGCCTGCTAGGAAGAGAAGAAGATGTGCTAAAGATTTTGGAAGAGTGCAAAAACGAACGCTTGGTATTCTTTAAAAATTATCGTGCAATCTTAGAAGAAATTAAAGTCTCTTTGCTCGCAAATGAGAAATTAGAATACAATGAAATCGGACAATTAATCCACAAACAACTTGAATAAAACGAAGTCCTTTAATGAAAATTTTTGGTTTTGCAAATTTGGAATCCTTAGAGATTCCACCGCATCTTTTAAATGCTTTTTGTGTGATTGGGATTAAGGAGAATTGCACGCAAGCAATCACTTATGCTTTAAAGAAGCTCAAATCTCACGAAAGAATAGAGAATCTCATCTTGCTAGAACCCATTAACCTTAATTCTCTCAATCCTCAATTACAAGCCATTGCGTCTTATGGTTGCAAAATTTATAGCTATTTTACTAATTGCCAAAAGATTAACTTACAACACTATGAATCTTTTGCGCAGTTTGGATTAGTCATTATCATCAAGATTTGAATCGCAACTGCAAATAAATTTTATGCTAATACGCGGGTTTTCTATGGCATTCAATCTCAATTTCACGCGCAACTGGTTTAGGGTTATCGCTATTGTTTGGGTTTTGAAAATATAATTTAACTTCCACAAATGAACCCTCTGTTAAGTTCTTGAAAGTCCCATATTTCCCTATTCCAAAGATTCCGCAATGGTCTAATTCTATCTCTGTATTGGGCAAAACTTGCACCACTATGGAATCTCCATGTACAGAATCCACCGTGATGGTTTTGCTCGCATTATCTATGCTTTTAATTATGCCCTCTAGCTTGAAACTTTTTCCAAAAGCTAGCACTCCTAAACAAAGAAATACCAAACTAAGTTTAAATATTCTCACAAAGATTCCTTAATATGCTCTCTTGCCACATTTCCATTCTATTTCTTTTGCGCCAAAAATTCCGCCTTGTCCTTGAGGATAGCCCTCAATCTCAACGAACATTCCGGGCTTTAAAGCGGTAAAATTATGATAAGTATCATTTCCAAATACTCCACAATCATCTCCTTTAAGTTTTGTGTAGGGAAATACTTGCACTACTACATTCCCATTCATTCCTGAAAGCGTAATTTGCTTATTTACATCATTAATCTCAATGATTTGCCCTTGTATATCCAAATCTGCAAACGCTGGCACACCAAACACACCGACAAACAAAGCTGTTTTTAAACAATTTTTCAATTTCATAAAATTCTCCTATTCAAAATTTATTTGGACGAAATTTTAATCAATTATTGTTAGTTTTTTGTTAAGATTCCATATTTTTTAAAGGTTTATTTTGGAATCCATTATTCACCCCAATACTATTATGCTAGCTCCTTTGGCGGGTTATAGTGATTTGCCTTTCCGCGAAGTCGCAAAAAAATTTGGCGCAGACATCACGGTAAGTGAAATGATTAGCGTCCATGCACTTGCTTTTAAAAACAAAAAAACACTCAAAATGGTAGAAAAATCTCCCCTTGAAGTTCCCTTTGCTTTGCAGATTGCTGGAAATGAAAAAGGCATTATCACAAAAGCAATAGAATCTCTTAATCCTTTGAAAAATGATATTCAAATCTTAGACTTAAATTGTGGTTGCCCTGCTCCAAAAGTCTCTAGTCACGGTAGTGGAAGCTCTTTATTAAAAGACTTAAACAAACTTGTAGAGATTCTCAAACTTATAAGAAATGTGAGTGAAATTCCTTATTTAAGCGTGAAAGTGCGCTTAGGATTTGATACAAAAATCCCACGAGAAATCGCAAATGCTCTAAACGATACCCCCATTGATTATGCAGTAGTGCATGGTCGCACAAAAACCGATGGATACAAAAAGGAACGTATAGATTACGATTCCATTGCGTTAATGAAACAAATCTTACATACTCCTTTAATTGCCAATGGTGAAATTAATAGTATGCAAAAAAGTCTTGAAGTCTTGGAGCACACAGGAGCAGATGGCGTAATGATTGGACGCGCAGCAGTTGAGAAGCCTTGGATATTTGCACAAATCAAAGAGGGACTGCAAGATGAGAGCGTGGAATTGCGCCAACGCGTAGCCTTAGAACATTTTGACCGCACCATTGCTTTTAGGGGGGATTATGGAGCAATTATGTTTCGCAAAAACTTACACGCCTACTCCAAAGGATTAAAGGGAGCAAGCGAGTTTCGCTCACTCGTGAATACTATCACGAATCCCACTTTAATGCGTGAAGTAATTTTAGAGTTTTTCAATTCTTCAACTTTTGAAAACTAAATCAATTTAGTAGAATCTGTCCATTGCGTCATTACGAGCATTATTTAAATTTGCGTGTCAATCTATAATCCTGAATACAGAAACTTTTGTAATGAAATCTTAAGGCTTAAGATTTAATGTCAAGATTCTACATTATGGATTGCTTCGGGCGAACCCTCACAATGACGCAGTAGAATCCTCATTTACGCATTCTCTTTATCCAATTCCTCACACATTCTAAGAAACTCTTGATAATATTTCCACGATTCTACTATTTTTGGCTTAAATCTTTGTGTAAAGGCTACTTGTTCCGCCATTTTCTCTTTTAAAATCGCACAAGCTGTTTTATTATTACATAAAAATTCCATAAGCTGTTTTTGGGTGATAAGAGATGCCTTAAGCTTTGATTCATTTTCTTTTAATTCTAAAATATATGCTTTAACATAGCGTTTGAGTGCTACGAATAGCTCTCTATTGCTTAACAAATCATCATATTGATCCGTACATAATAACGCTACAATTTGTGCCCCTTCTATCTCTACATTATCCTCAAAAATCAACCCTGAAATATCACGCATACCAGAAACCTTTGCAAATGTATGATAAAACCCGATTTTAATCTCAAAACTATCGTCCAAATCACACGAAGTAGAATCTTGCACATTTGTATGTTCCCAAAATTCATTGCCCAAGTCTCGCTTATTAACAAAAAGGCTCACAGGTAAATGGTAGAGGCTACCTGTATGACGATTTTGTCTCATTTGAAAATACTTCGCATCATTTGGAGCATCAAATCCAAAACGTACAGCCCACTTGCAAAGCGTTTCAAACGCCATATTTTCTTTCATATCCAAAAAATCTACCACTTCCACTTCGCTAATGTTATCCCATAAGTCCTGCATAGATTGCAGTGCGCATCGCAATTCTGCAAAACACCACAAATTAGAATTTAAACAACTATCTACGCTCGGAAAATATCTGTTATTATTTAGCGCAAAGCTAGGGTGAAACATTAAATTTTTTGGGTTTTGTGTAAGATTAAAACGTTTAATGCTTTTTGGAATCTTAAGTTTAAAACTATCAAAGCCAAAAGAACCATGATTTAGATGATTTACCGCGTGTAATAACCGCTCAATAGGGTCTCTACTAACTATCAAAAAAGGAATTTTATCTCGCAAAGAAAGCGCAATAAATTTGGGAGTTGTTTTAGGATTATACCAATATCTAAAACGCAAACAATGGGGACTTTCGCTATTAAGCATCGTATAATAGGCACTCTTAAAACTCGCAAACATAAAACCCTGATTGTTTGTGCAAGGCACTAAACATACACCACAAAACTGCAAAAAGTTTGGAATCGCCCAACTTGCACTGCTTGAAAGCTCACGATAAATAAACAAGAATTGCTTCGGCAATGGCAAGTTCATCTCCCACGCAAGTTCAGCAGGGATACTCTCATAGCTTAAGTTGGCATAAGGATTGTTAGACTCTTTGGTTAATCTCTTAGGATTTATTAAGGGAGGATAAGGGTGATTTGTATCAAGGTATTGCTCTTGAAATTCTTTAGATTCTAGCCACTCTAAAATTTCTTGATGATATTTTAAAATAAAGTCTAAATGTTTAGAAAACAAGACTTTAAAATCAATGTTTTTTGCTATGAGATTTAGTCTTTGTAAGGTATCCTCTCGTGGATTATCTTGTAAATCTTGAATGAGACTTTCTACTCTCTTTAGAGGAAGAGTATTCAGTATAGTGGCATAAGATTCTAAGAAGCCTTTCAGACTTTGAAAAGTTTTATAATGCTCTTTGGCTTTTTGAATACTAGAGAAGAATTTAAAATATCCTCCTTTATACCAATTCTTACCTGCTTGCATTAAAGCCTCTCCTAATTTATAAGAGAGATGGTTTTTAAGCTTTAAGACTTCTAATGGAGGATAAGAGGATAAGGGAGGTCGTTTAAACTCTGGGAAAACCGCAATGGCTTGTTGGTAGAATCTCTGCTCTTTTTTGTGGGATTGTTTAATCTTATAAAGAGTAATTATAAGAGAGATTACCCCCCCCCCCGCACAATTAGGATTATGCTTTGCTTTATCATAAGCAATCAAGGCTGAACCGAGTTTATAGGCTAAATGATTCTGGATTCTCCATTGAAGATTAGAAGTTAAAAGAGACATAAGATTCCTTTTGATTTGTTTTGCTTACTCCAAAGATTCAAGAAAGATTTAAGGAGGAGTAAGGGATAAAAATAAGGCAATATTATAGCAAAATAGAGGGGGGGGGGGTCAAGAAGTTAATATTCTATTCCTGCAGCCCTTAGTGCATCACGAATCGCACGCATTTGAATATTTTTATCAAAGCACCATTTGGGAGCAAGCAGGGTATCATTACGCACACCTGCGCTCACACGATGAATCACAACCTCTTGAGGAATCATTTTGAGGGATTCTACAATCAAATCAATATAATCATTCAAAGAAATAGGCTTATATTCCCCTCTTTCATACAGATTTGCTAAAATCGTCTTTTCAATAACATAGAGTGGATGAATCTTGATTCCATCGCTTCCCCAAGCAATCACGGTTTCCAAACTATGCAACATCATTTCTCTTGTTTCTTTCGGTAATCCATAAATAATATGCGAACAAGTTTTTAAACCACGTTTTTTAGTCTCTCTAATCCAATATTCCATTTTTTCTGTGCCGTGCCCACGATTAATGAACTTGAGAGTTTCCTCATACACGGATTGGATTCCATATTCTACCCAAATCTCCTGCCCTCTTTTCTGTGCTAAATCACCCAAAAAATCAAGCAATTTCAAATCTACACTATCCGTGCGCGTGCCAATAGACATTCCAACAACATTAGGTAAATTCAATGCGGCAATATAAAGCTTTTCTAAAGTTTCAAAAGGAGCATAAGTATTTGTGAAAGATTGGAAATAAATCATATATTTTTCAACGCCAAACTTATTGCGATGAAAATCACTTTGCCAATCGTATTGGTTTTGCAATTGCTTAAGCTGCATTTCTAGCAGAGGATTCTCTGCCATCTTAGGATTCATCTTGAGCGCGACTTTTGGCTCTTTATCCAGCGTGGGTGAAAAGCTTTCATTCTTGCAAAAGATGCAACCTCCACGCGCCACACTGCCATCAATATTTGGACAAGTAAATCCTGCAAGTGCAATCGGAACTTTGCGCACACGTTTTCCAAATCTACGCTTACAATAGCGTCCAAAGGTTAGCATTTGCTTCACTATTTATCCAATATACTTGCTATCAAAACAGGCTTGACAATATTGATAATTTTCTATACCAATACTTCGCTTCAAACCCTCAAGAGACAAAAAGGACAAAGAATCCGCACCGATAAATTTACAAACTTCTTCGTGGCTCATTTTTGCACTAATCAAATGCTCTACACTTGGTGTATCCACACCATAATAACAAGGAGAAATAGTCGGGGGAGAGGAAATTTTCATATGAATTTCTTTTGCTCCACAATCACGCAAAATCTTTACAATCTGGCGACTTGTTGTCCCGCGCACCACAGAATCATCAATTACAACGATACGTCTATTTTCAATCAATTCCCGAATCGGATTCAACTTCAGCTTTACTTTTAACTCGCGTATCTGTTGCGTTGGTTCAATAAAAGTTCGCCCAACATAATGATTGCGAATAATGCCAAGCTCAAAAGGAATCTTGCTTTCTTGAGAATATCCAAGTGCTGCGGCAACACCACTATCAGGCACAGGAATCACAAGGTCTGCTTCCACAGAATTTTCTTTGGCTAATTCCTCTCCCATATTTTTGCGAATATTATAGACAAGATGTCCAAATACACGACTATCTGGACGCGCAAAATAAACATATTCAAAAACACAAGGGTGAGGATTGGATGGCATAATGTGATGGGATTCTATATTTTCTTTAGAAAAAACTAGCATCTCCCCCGGCTCCACATCTCGCAAATATTTTGCGCCCACCAAATCAAAGGCACAGGTTTCACTCGCGACAATATAGCCTTTGCTCCCGTCAGGATTAATGATTTCTCCAAGACTTAAAGGGCGAAATCCATATCTATCACGAATCACGAATATTTTTTTGCGACTTAATATGATGAAACAAAACGCTCCTTTGAGATGCAAAACTGCTTCTTTGATTCTATCTATTAAATTCTCTTGTTTAGCTCTTGCAATCAAATGAATCAAATTCTCTGTATCCATATAACTTTGGAAAATTGCTCCCTCTTTGATGAGTTCATTACGAATTTGACGCGCATTCGTAAGATTACCATTATGGACAATTGCAATTTCTCCCAAATCATAACGCGCAAATAAAGGCTGTGCATCTGAAATGGAATCATTCCCGGCGGTAGAATAACGATTATGCCCTACGGCACTAGAACCTTTGAGTTTTTTAAGTGTTTCATCACAAAAAACTTCTGTTACCAAACCATTTCTTTTAATCGTTGTAATCTTTTCTCCATTGCTCGTGGCAATTCCTGTGGCTTCTTGCCCGCGATGTTGCATAGAAAACAGAGAATAATATGCAAGGCTCGCAGCATTTTGAACATTATAAACCCCTACTACCGCACATTCTTCATTCCAATCACTTTTTATAGAGGATTGGTTTGTCAAAGTTTTATTATTAATTGGCATTTCCACTGCTTATAATCCTAAAGAATCTTCAATGCTATACAATCCATTGGGTTGTTTCTGCAACCAAAGGGCAGCTTTAATTGCTCCTTGTGCAAAAGTCGCACGAGAAGTTGCCGTATGTACTAACTCTAAATATTCCCCCTCACCATAGAATCCGACATTATGAATCCCAGTTACATCGCCTCCACGCAATGCCATTACAGCAATTTCCTCTTGACTGCGCTCGCCGATATTACCATTTCTGCCACTCGTGCGAACTTTGTCTAATTCCAAATCTCTAGCTTTCGCACAAGTTTGCGCTAGATACAAAGCTGTTCCACTAGGAGAATCTTTTTTATGACGATGATGCGTCTCTACAATTTCAATATCAAAATCACGCAAAGCTTTTGCTACTAATTTCACTGCTTTATTTAATACTGCGACGCCTAAAGACATATTGCTAGCATATAAAATAGGCATTTTTTTGGACGCTTCTTTAATGAGATTTTCGTGATGAGATTCTAATCCTGTTGTGCCAATCACAATGGGTGTAGGGTTGTTAAGAGCCACTTCTAATAATGCGCAAGTGCCCTCTGCTGTTGTAAAATCAACAACTACATCAGAACTTTCTAGCAAAACTTTCAAATCATTGGTAATTAAAACACCTGGGTCAATAGAAAAGTCTAAATCTTTACGCACATAGACGCATTCTAGTTTGACTTGATGATTTTTTTTTACTAAATCTACAACCAATTTCCCTACACGTCCGCCAGCACCAAAAACTCCAATACCTAGCATAACAAACTCCTTTATTTATGATGTTCAATATATTCAATTGCTCCAAGTGCTGCGGTTGCACCGTCTGCTGCTGCACATACTACTTGCTTTGGTGCGTCCATTCTCAAATCACCAGCGACAAATAATCCCGGAATATTTGTTTCCATTTTGAGATTCACAATTGCTTGCCCATATTCATTAACTGCGCAAAGAGTACTTCCATCTTCTTGCATAAGCACCGCATTATTGACGTTAAAACCAATCAATACAAAGGTTCCATCCACCTTAATTTCTTTTAAAGATTCATTATCTAAGTTTTTCAACTTCAATCCTGTTACACCAGATTCATCACCGCAAATCTCTTCAATACCATAAGGAGTTAAAAATTCAATTTTTGCCTCCTTTTTAGCACGTTCTAGTGTAACAGGAGAAGCGCGGAACGCATTTCTGCGATGAATAAGCGTAACTTTGGAGCAAATTTTGGCAAGATAAATGGATTCTTCTACGGCAGTATCTCCCCCACCTAGCACTGCGACTTCTTTGTTCTTATAAAAGAACCCATCACAAGTTGCACACGAGCTAACACCTTTCCCCCAATAAATATCCTCGCCTTTGACACCAGAACGTTTTGGACTACCACCCGTTGCAATGATAACGGCTTCCGCTTCTACTTCTTTTTGATTACTTAGCACCACTACAAAATGATTTTCTCTTTTTTCAATGCGTTTGACTTCTGCCATTTCATGCTTTAAACCGAATCTAAAGCATTGTTCCTGCCAAGGCATCATAAAATCAAATCCACTTTTTATTTCTGCAACACCAGGATAATTCTCCATTTCACTACTAGAAGTAATTTGACCTCCGGGCATACCCTTTTCAAACATTACAACTTCTTTCAATCCCCCTCTTGTCGCATATAATCCCGCACTAAGTCCAGCAGGTCCGCCGCCAATAATCGCTAATTCTATCATCTTTTCTCCTTATGGTTTATTTTCTTTGAAATTGACTAATTTATAAACTCCATTTTCTTTTATATGCGTATAAAGTTTAGAATCTTTATTATCTTGCTTTGCGATGAAGCATTGCGGTAATACTCTCACATCAAATTCATGAATTAATTTTAACATCAAAGTGCTTGAAATTTTCAACTCTATAAGATTTGGAATATTTTTTTGTGCATTTTGACCTTGTTGATACAAATCAATTGCCAAAAGGGTAAGGTTTTCTTGCATATTTTGCATTAAAAACTCTGTGGATTTTGGAGTAAATGAGCTATAAAAACATATTTTATATTGTGGAGATTGAGGCACAAAAAGACTCATTACACCCTCTTGACTTTGATAAAAAGAATCCTCATTGAAATTAATTTTTGAAATAGATGTGAAAGAATATTGATAATATAAAAATGCACCAATCGCAAAAATAACGACAAACGCAATAGGGAGTCCCGGACAACATTTTTTCATGTCAAAACTCCCTCTTGAACTAAAGACTTCAAAAACACTTATAGTAAGCCATTGAGTTTGTCTTTAAATTCCTGCTCTGTTGCTGCTCCAATCATTTCATCTACTTTTTCTCCATTTTTATAGAAGAAAACTGTCGGAATAGAACGGATTCCAAATTTTGTTGCGAGTTCTTGTTGTTCGTCTGTATTGACTTTACAAACTTTTGCCTTGCCTTCATATTGTGTTGCAAGACTATCAATCACAGGGGCAATCATTCTGCAAGGTCCGCACCATGGAGCCCAAAAATCTACCATTACAACACCTTCTTTGATGATTTCATCAAAGTTTTGTTCTGTTAATTCAATATAACTAGCCATAATTTTCTCCTTAAAATGTTAAATTTTAACTGTGTATTAAATAACAATTAACTTTAAAAAAAAATAAAACCTTTGCGATTCTTTATAGTTAAATATTTTTTTACTCACAATTTATTTTTTGTTACTTTTTGCACACTTTATCATTGCATTAGCTCTACCAATCGTTGGACACTCTCTTCGTAAGTAATTGCTTCATTATAGCCTTGTTTCAAATATTCTTCCATTTCCGTTTTTTTGGCGATTGCTTCATCTAGGTCTTTATCACTTCCTGCCTGATAAGCTCCGATTCTAATAAGCACTTCGTTTTCTTTAAGCAAAGAATACAAACGGCGGAATTTTCTTGCTGCTTGTATATGCTCTTCGTTTGCTACATCGCCCATTAACCTTGAAGCAGAATTAAGAATATTAATAGGAGGATAGATTCCAAAATCTGTTAAAGAGCGGTCTAGCACAATGTGTCCGTCTAAAATGCTTCGGCTCTGGTCTGCAATAGGGTCGCTCATATCATCACCTTCTACCAATACCGTGAAATATGCAGTGATAGAACCATGCCCTTCTTCTTTTCCTGCTCTTTCCATTAATTGTGGCAAAAGCGTCAAAACAGAGGGGGGATAACCCTTGCTTGTAGGCGGCTCACCAAGTGCGAGCCCAATTTCTCTCTGTGCCATTGCAAAGCGGGTTACAGAATCCATCATAAATAAAACATCTTCACCTCTAGCCTTAAAATATTCCGCAACGCTCATTGCAGCAAATGCACCATACTTTCTCATTAAGGGGGAATCATCACTCGTAGCAACTACAAGCACGGTATTTGTTAAATCTCCCCCTAAATTTTTTTCTACAAATTCGGGGACTTCTCTGCCCCTCTCTCCAATTAAGGCGATAACTTTAATTTTGGCAGTTGCACCGCGTACAATCATTCCCATTAGGGTAGATTTCCCCACCCCACTCCCAGCAAAAATTCCTAACTTTTGTCCTTTACCGCAGGTGAGTAATCCATCAATGCTTTTGACACCCACACTAAAAACTTCATCAATCATACCACGTCGCATTGCCGCAATAGGAGGACGAATAATAGGAATTGAGCCTTCAGCCTTTAAAGCACCCTTGCTATCTATGGGTTCTCCTAGTGGATTAATCACTCTCCCTAGTAATTCAGGTCCAATAGGAATCTGCAATCCTCGCGTATTCAAATAGACTTTGTCTCCTACTTTCATTCCCTCAATAAACGAAAAAGGAGTAATTTTAAAATTATCTTTTTCTAGTGCTGTTACCATACCCATTGCGCTATTGTTTTCGCCTACAATACGGACAATATCACCGATGTGTGGAATCAAGCCATTTGCGGATAAAAATCCTTGTTCTACTTTGATAATCAAACCAAATGCGGGGGATAGATTAAGACCATTTAGACGCTCTCTTAGACTTTGTAGGGACATTAAATCTCTTTTGTTTGATTTTTGACGAAGTGGAATTTTAATATATTTTTACTAAAATTATAACTTCAAAGATTTAAATTTGATTGCATTTTCATTATTTCAAAGGATTAAAATGCCTAAAATAAGTGTATTTGGTGGTGGAGCTTGGGGAAGAGCCTTGCATTTTGCTTTTAGTAAAACAAATGATTGCTATATTGTCTCACGCAAAAACTTAGGAATGGAATCACAAATCACTCCCAAAGAGGCACAAGATAGTGATTTCTTTATTGTCGCAATTGCTAGCTCTGCCCTACACGCTTGGCTAGCAACTTCACCCCTACCAACACACGCTAAGATTCTAGTTGCCTCTAAAGGAATTGCACAAGGACAATTCGTTAGTGAAATCTTTAAGAGTTTTTATCCCCAAAGCAAACTCTGTTTTTTGGCTGGACCAAGCTTTGCCAAAGAAGTGCAAGATTCACTACCATGTGCATTAAATATCCATACCAATGCAATCAATAATGCCAAGGAATGGTTAGGTTTGTTTCCAAATTTCATCAAACCTTACGCGTGTAATGACATCATTGGGGGAGAGATTGGTGGGGCTTACAAAAATGTAATTGCTATTGCAAGTGGAATCTGTGAGGGAATGAAACTCGGCAATAATGCGCGTGCTTCTCTTGTAGCGCGCGGGCTTGTAGAAATGACACGTTTTGGACAATATTTTGGAGCGCAAGATTCTACATTTTTAGGGCTATCAGGTGCTGGAGACTTGTTTCTGACCGCCAATTCTATCCTCTCTCGTAATTTTCGTGTAGGAATCGGATTAGCACTCGGCAAAACCCTGCCAACAATTTTAGAAGAGATTGGAGAAATCGCAGAAGGAGTGAAAACTTCTCAAGAAATTTATTCTCTTAGTCAAAAACATCAAATCTATACTCCCATTGCAAAAGAAGTTGCACTCATTATGGAGGGCAAAAGCCCAAAGCAAAGCCTTACTGATTTAATGAAAAGTTAAACATCTCTACTTTCAATTATTAGATTTTAAAATATTTTCCATAAGTCAAGCCACAAAGGCTTGAAAAAAATAGCAAGCTAGAAAGTGCGCTTTAAGAGTTCTTCAGGGCGCAAAATAGTAATAATTCTATCATCTCTTTTTCCTACGCCATAGATTAGATTCTCATCTTGACTAATGGTTTCTGGTGTAGGGTCAATATCGGATTCTTTAATGCGTACAGATTCCGTTAAGCGGTCAATAACAAATCCCGCTTTATCCTCTTGAACTTGAATTACAATATAACGAGTATCTTCTGTTGGTTTTTCATAAGGCAAACCAAACTTTAAGCGCAAATTGATTAATGGCACAACCCAACCACGCATATTAAATACTCCCAAAACATAGTTTGGTACTCCGGGCACTCTCGTATATTCTAACGGTTTAATAATTTCTTGAATACTCAAGATTGGCACTGCAAATTCTTCTGACCCAATCACAAAAGCAACTAATTGAATGACATTTTCTGTCTCCACAGGCGACTTTTTTTGTGCTTGTTGTTTTTGTAAAACATCTTGTAATTGATTGCTCATTATTCAGTTACCTCCACGGTTAAATTAATATTTCGTTTCACAACATTCATCAAATATTCTGGTGAATAAGGTTTGGTGATATATTCTGTCATTCCGGATTCTACCCCACGCATTCTATCGGTTTTACTAGTTCGGCTCGTAACTGCAACAAGTGGGAGATTTTTAAATTTCGCATATTTACGAATCTCTGCCGCCAATGTATAACCGTCCATTTTAGGCATTTCAATATCAATCAAAACAGCATCAAAATGCTTGTCGCCATTTTTAATAATATCTAATGCTTCTAATCCATTTGTTGCTTCAGTCAAAGTAATGCCAAGAGGTTTCAAGGATTTTCTCATAATTGCACGGTCTGTCATAGAATCATCTACGATTAAGACTTGATAATCACTTGGCGAATTTTTCTCTTTTTTGGATTCGCTCTCTTGGGCTAATTTGCTGATACTAACTTTGACTTGTTTTGCCATTTGCATCATTGCAGCAATATCAACAATTAATGTTACTCTACCATCACCACGAATTGTAGCACCTGCGATTCCTTCTGTTCCTTTTAAATAAGTACCGAGAGATTTAATAACTACTTCCTCTTGTCCAATCAAGAAATCAACAATAATACCGATTTTATTTTCTGCTAAACCAATCACAACAACATAGGCTTGTTCAGAATCGTCAAAAACAGAATCTACGCCAAAAATATCTGCTAAACGGACGAGCGGTAACACTTCATTTCTTAGGCGCAATACGCTTTTATTTTCTACAGTATAAATTTCATCTTGCGAGATTCTAACGGTTTCAATAACCGAAGCAAGCGGAATTGCATAAAATTCTTCTTGCACACCAACAAGCAAAGACTGAATAATTGCTAATGTAAGAGGAATTTTGAGTTTTAAAACTGTCCCCTCACCTTTACTGCTATCTACATCAATAATACCATTAAGTTTTTCAATATTGGTTTTAACAACATCCATTCCTACCCCACGCCCACTGACATTGGTAACAACTTTAGCTGTTGAAAATCCTGCTTTAAAAATTAGTCCATAAGCTTCTTTGTCGCTCATAGAATCTGCTTCACGTTCGCTAATCAAACCCTTTTCAACCCCCTTAGAGCGCAATAAATTAGGATCCATACCTTTACCATCATCTTTGATTTCTACAACAATATGATTTCCTTCATTATAAGCTTTAAGTTCAACTGTTCCTCTTTCTGGCTTACCAGCTGCTACCCTATCTTCTTTGGATTCCACACCATGATCGCAAGCATTTCTAATCAAATGCACCAATGGATCGCCAATTTCTTCTACGATAGACTTATCAAGCTCTGTTTCCTCTCCACTAATAAGCAAATCAATCTCTTTGCCAAGGTCTCTTGAAAGGTCGCGCACCATACGAGGGAATTTATTAAATACCCTACCAATTGGCAACATTCTCGTTTTCATAACTGCAAGCTGAATATCCGTAGTTACCATAGATACACTTGCTACCACTTGATTGAGTTCCTCTAGGAATTTTTCACCCTCATAACGTTCTTCTACATCATTATAAATTTTAATCAAGCGGTTTTTACCAAGAACGAGCTCTCCAATCAAGTTCATCAAACTATCCAAACGTTTAACATCTACCCGAATAGTTTGTTCCATAGCAGTCGCAGGTGCTTTGCTCTCCTCTCCACCTCCGCGAGGTTTTGGAGCAGGTTTAGCTGCTGCAGCAGGTTTGGGGGCGGCTGGAGCTGCTGGCTTAGGTGCGGCTGGAGCAGGTTTAGGAGCAACTGGAGCTGCTGCTGGGGTAGCTGCCTCATTCACTTCTCCTGGTGCTTGCACATCGTCTAATTCACCTTTAGCACGTTTTTCTTCACGTTTCTTTTTGTCCTCTTCTTGCCGTTTATTGAGTAACCTCTCAATTTCTTTCTCTACTTCCTCTGGAGACATATTTGCATAATCAGGTTCTGGTTCATCTGCGACAGGTGCAGGTTCTAGTGCAGCCGGAGTAGCAGGTTCTGGTGCAGGAGCAGCTGAAGCTTCGCTTTGAGCCTGTGGAGCTTCTCCTTTTGAGATTGCATCTAAACGTTCTACAACTCCAGCAATATCTCCGTCTAAACCTGTACTTGCGTCTGTTCCTGTATCACGAATCGCATTGAGCAATTTTTTCATAAAGTCAATAGATTCCAAAACAACGTCCATAATATCTGGAGTGATTGCTAATTCACCATGTCTTGCTTTGTTTAATACATCTTCCATATGATGTGTCAAATGTGTTAGCACTGAGAAATTCAAAAATGAACCAGAACCCTTGACGGTGTGAGCCACCCTAAAGATTCTATTTAATAGGTCTAAATCATCAGGGTTATTTTCTAATTCTACCAAGTCTTGGTCAAGTTGCTCAACCATTTCAAACGCTTCAATTAGAAAATCCTCTAGTATCTCTTGCATTTCATCCATAATTATACCTTTCCTTTACAAAATAAAATTTACGCTAATTATTGCTGTATTTATTCACAATTCTTGTGATTTCATCATGGAATTTATTTCCATCAAATTTAACAAGATAAGACTCTGCACCTGCTTCCTTACCACGACTTTCACTAAATTTATCGCTAATAGAGGAGCTAAAGACAATCGGAATCTTAGCAAATCTTGGGTCTTCTTTGACTTTGGCTGCAAAATGGAATCCGTCCATTTGGGGCATTTCAATATCTGAAATAATAATCTTGAGCTGCCGCACAAGATTATCGCCATAGTTTTCATAGAGCTTATCAAGCTTTTGAAGCCCAGCTTCTCCATTGTTTGCTTCTGCGACATCAAAGCCCATTTTTTCCAAAAACTCTTTTAAGATTTTTCTTGCAATTGTGCTGTCATCAAGCACAAGTGCTAACCCATTGAATTTACTGTAAGTGCGTTCTGCGCTCATTTCTGGATGATAGAATCCCAAATCTTGCACAATACTTTCTAAATCTAAAATTAACAAGACTTGGTTACCCTCAATCCTTGTAACACCTGTAATTTTACTTTTATCCATATTGGTTTCTGCCGAAGAGCTAAAATGTGCCGGCTCAATATCTTTCCAATTAATACGGCGAATACGTTTTGCTTCATGCACAATAAAACCTATCATAATATTATTAAACTCCGCAACAATAACACGTGGTTTAATCTTCTTATTCTTAGGAACTTCAACATGCATCCACTTAGCAAGGTTAATCACAGGGATCACAACCCCTCGTAAATCAAAAATTCCCTCTATATAATCAGGCACACCGGGCAACTCTGTAAGCTTTGGCAAACGGATAATTTCATTAACTTTTGCGACATTAATTCCATAAATCCCTTCATACAACTTACCTTTTTCAAGCTTATGGATTCTAAAATCTACCAACTCCATTTCGTTGTTTCCGACTTTTAGAGTATCATCTCGTTCAAAGTTTGACACCTCAAAACTCCTTTTTAGTTAAGGATAAACAATAATTTGTATATTCTACAACAAAATACTTTTTTTTACAAGCAAAAAAAGGTAACCCTATATAATTCATACCATTATATTTTATACTTTCTCCCCAATGAAAATGCCCTTCTATAATATAAGAATCCATTGGAATTACTAAATTTTTTTGATAGCTTTCAATGCGTAAAATCGCCAATTTATCGTCATTAGAAAGTCTTTGATTCGTTTGTTTGTCTTGATTTTTTAATTTTTTTTTATTTTGCAAATAACGTAAAATTCTAGCATATAAAAAAAAAGAAAAAAAATCTAAAAAATTAATAAGAAATTGTTGGCGAATCACTTGCGTATAAAATGTATAATGCCAATTCAAAAATACATCGCCGTGTGCTAAATAGGCTTTTTTTTCGCCAAAGTCAAAACAAACAGGTTGCGCACTCAAAGGAAAACAACAAATATTTTTAAAATAGGAAATCTTAGATAGCAAAAAATCGTGATTCCCTTCAAAATAATAAATTTTATGCTTTAAAGATAATTGCTCCAACAAAGCAAGTGTTTTTTGATTGTCTTGCAATGCTTTTTTGACACCACCAACCAAAAAATCAAAAATGTCTCCCATCAAGAAAATTTGCCGACTAGGAGATTGCAAAAGCGTTTCAAATACAGAATCTAAAGTGTTTTGATAGAGGCTATGATGATGGGAATCCGCAATAAAAATTGCCCCCTCTTGAATGCTTAAATCTTGCTCTCTCATAAATAAACTTTAAAATTAAGGCGCATAAGCAATTCGTGGTAGCCCTAAGGACTCCTCTAATCCAAACATTAAGTTAGCATTTGCAAGTGCCTGCGAACTCGCACCTCGCAAGAGATTATCAATACTTGAAGTAATAAACAAATCCAAACCATCTGTTTTGGCAAAAATATCGCAAAAATGCGTGCCTGCAACATTTTTAATTTGAGAGCAAGCATTGCGAATGCGAATAAAAGGCTCATTAGCATATTTTGCTTGTAGAATCTCTAGCGCATTGATAGGTTCTTTTAAGCGCGCATAAACAGAAACAAGCATTCCACGCGTCAGAGGAATCAAATGAGGCACAAAGAGTGCCTTTAAATTTTCTTTGCCTATCTTTTTTAATTGTTCGTTAATCTCGGGTGAATGGCGATGATTAATAGGAGAATACGCAAAAAGATTTTCGTTAATGGTTACGAAATGTGAGGTTTGCACTAATTTTTTCCCCGCACCACTCACGCCACTTTTAGCGTCTATGTAGAGCGTTTGATTGGAATCCAAATAAGAAACAAATGGCAAAATTGCAAGCAAAGAGGCGGTGGGATAGCACCCCGGATTGGCGACCAAACGCGTGTTAGAAATTTGCGCACGATTGTATTCTGGTAGCCCATAAACTGCATTTTTAAGATTCTCTTTGTCTAAATGTGAGCAGTAATTTTCCTCATATTTCTCTAAACTCAAGCGATAATCTGCCGATAAATCTACGATTCTAATCCCTTTTCCATAAAGACCTTTCACATACTCCATTGCCTTTTGATGAGGCAAAGCAAGAAAAACCAACTCACTCTCTTGTGCAATCTGTTCGAGATTAGCTTCTAACACAGGCAATTTAATAACATCTTTCAAACAAGAATGCAAAGTGGATAATTCTTGATAATTCTCACTCGCATAGACAGCATTTAATTCAAACATTTGGTGATTGAGGAGTAATTTTACTAGCTCCAATCCTGTATAACCACTCACTCCAATAATAGAAGTTTTAATTTTCATCAATTTTCCTTTCTTAAAACTGTATCAAATCTTTTAATTCTTATCCCCCACCCATAAAAGTAAGACACTCTACCACATCATTTTCTTGTAGCAAGCAAGAATCCCATTTGTCTTGCTTAATCACTTCAAGATTAATTGCCACTGCTACACTTTTTGTCTCAATCTTATATTCTTGTAACAATTCTTGCACATTTTGAGATTCCGTATCAATAAGACTTCCATTTAACTTAATTTGCATTATTACCTCTTTGAATATTTTAAATCACGGAATGCAATTTTATGATTTTTTATTGAAAAATTTATAAAAAAATCCCTCTTTAATGACTTCCTCTCCACGCGTAACAAATAATTCACCCTTTTTGAGATTCCGCCTTATCGTGCTTCCAGCACCAATGAGACAATCATCTTCAATGACTACAGGAGCGACTGCTTGCGAATCACTCCCAATGAATACATTTTCACCGATAATGGTTTGGTGCTTGCTCTTGCCATCATAATTACAAGTAATGAAGCCTGCGCCAATATTCGTCCCCTTGCCCACCTTGCTATCACCAATATAGCTCAAATGCCCCGCTTTGACGCCTTGCAATTGTGATTTTTTCACCTCTACAAAATTTCCAATATGCGTATTTTGAATCACACTTTGCGGACGTATATGCGCTAAAGGTCCTATATCGCTAGATTCTATAATACTAGATTCTATAATACTTTGTGCTTTAATGTGCGATTCTATGATTTTGGAATCTCCACAAATACGTACACCATTTTCTATCACGCATTCTCCGACAAACTCTACACCTTCTTCAAGGTAAATAGTCTCTGGCAAGCACATTAAAACGCCTTTTTTTAGCCAAAATTCTTTAATGCGATTGCCCAAAATTTCCTCTGCCCTCGCAAGGTCTAATTTATCATTCACGCCTTTAAAATTTTTCACCTCTACAAACAAAGGCATAATAGATACAGAATCCTTTCGTGCAAGAGCAATAATATCTGTCAGATAATATTCTTTTTGCACATTATGATTATCCAAAAGTAGCACATAGGATTCTAAAATTTTTTTAGAAAAGCAGTAGATTCCTGCATTGAGCGTGCTAAGTGCCAAAATTTCGGCACTTGCGTCTTTCTCTTCTACGATTTCTTGCACTTGATTATTTTCAATCACAACGCGTCCATAACCATTTGTATTTGGCAAATCAAGCACACTCATTACAATATCAGATTCCAAACCGATAAATTTCGCTAATTCCTCTGCTTGCACCAAAGGCATATCACCATTTAAAACTAAGACTTTTTCGTATTTTGGCATATAGTTCTTTAGCGCACCTCCGGTGCCGGGAAAGTTTGCCAAATCTTGATGCAAAAAGCGAATCCTCTCTCCAAAATATTCTTGCATTTTAGCTTTAATCAACTCCTCTTCGAAGCCCAAAACCACGCAAATATCATCACTTAATTTAAGAGATTCTTTAATGCTATAATAGAGCATTTCGCGTCCGCAGATTTTATGCAAAACTTTCGGGGTATTGGATTTCATACGCGTGCCTTTTCCGGCAGCCAAAATCACGATTGATAAGGAGTTTTGATTCATAGATAAGATTCCACTCTTTAAGATAATTTAAACAAATTTTAACACAATAAAGTTTAAAATTTATGTTTTGGAATCAAAATTATGTTTTAGGGTTAAATTTCTATCTACTCTTTGTAAGGAAGTGCGCGTATGGATTTAGGGTCAGTTGCAGGGATTTCATTGTCGCTAATATTATTAGGCACAGCGATGGCACTTGGTGTAGGGATTATGCCATATTTTGACGTTCCCTCTATTTTAATTACGGTAGGTGGTTCTATCACGAGTTTGCTCATTGCTTATAAAATGGAAAGTATGAAAAAGTTTTTTACTTATTTTATGATTGCTTTCAAGCCTCAAACTTTTGATATTCCGGGACTTATTAAAAAACTCGTAGATTATTCTACACAAGCAAGACGCGATGGGATTCTCTCTTTGGAGCAACAATCCAATCAGGAGGAAAACGAATTCCTAAAACGTGGGCTCAATATGGCGATTGACGGCGCAGAACCCGATAGCATTCGTGATTTGCTAGAAACGGATATGGATAGAACTTTGGAAAGACATAAAGATAATGCGGGTATCTTTGATACTTGGGCGGCTTTTGCGGGTTCGTATGGAATGCTAGGGACATTAATTGGTTTGGTTGCGATGCTCTTAAATATGTCCGACCCTGCTTCTATTGGACCTGCGATGGCGGTTGCCTTGCTAACTACCTTTTATGGTTCATTCGTTGGAAATGTTGTAGGTTCGCCAATTGCCAATATTTTAAAAGTGCGCGCCGCAGATGAGGCATTAGTCAAACTTCTTATCATAGAGGGAATTATGTCTATCCAAGCGGGAGACAACCCGCGCGCACTTGAAGCAAAATTGCTCACATTTTTACCGCCAAATCAACGCGTAAGCCAATTTGAATAGAGATTCGTAAATGGCAAATCGTTGTCCGCCCTGTGATTGCCCTCAAGTTCTGCCACTTTGGCTTGGAACTTATGGCGATATGGTTACTTTAATTCTGACCTTTTTTATTCTCATTCTCTCAATGGTAACTTTTGATGCAAAAAAGCTCACCGAAGCCGAAGGAAGTATGAAAGGCGCAATGTCTTTGCTTAGTGGGGGAATCAAAATAGAGCCAGACAATACAAGAATCCAACAACAAGCCGATATGACAACCGAACCTGAAAGTGCAGAAGAAGTAAAACAAATTGAAAGTGAAATCCTAGATTTTAAAGAAAACATTCGCGTTTCTTTAGGTCCTTCTAATATCGTTGATGATGGGAGCGAAGGCTTTATCTTGCGTTTTAGTGGAAAGCTACTTTTTGGACAAGGTGAAACAACACTCAAGAGTGAAGAAGAAATTTTATTTCTGAAGCGACTTGCGTTAATTCTGCAAAAAATGCCTCCTAATCTGCACGCCGATGTGATTGGTTATACTGATAATTCCCCTATAGTACCTACTGCAAAATATAAAGATGATATGGGTTTGAGTGCGCTTAGGGCTTTGAATGTCTCTAAGATTTTGATAGAAAATAAAGTCAATCCCAAAAAACTCACTTCTCTTGGAAATGGAGCAAGTCGCTTTGTCCTCCCAAACACAAGCGAAGAGAATCGCGCAAATAATCGGCGCGTGGAATTTAGATTCTATCCTGATGATAGGCTTTTACATAAAACACAAAATATTTTAGATAGGACGATTCAACAAAACTATCTCAACCAACAAGAAAACCGAGAAAACAATATAGAATCGCAAACTCAAGAGCCAGATAGACAAAATGACGCAACGCAAAATCCTATGCAAACATCACGAAATAAATCCGATTTACAGCCTAATACAATGGATTCTTTTGTGTATTTGGCAAGAGAATTTTAATGGCGCGCCTCTTATTTGTTTTGCTCTTTAGTACACTCTCACTTTGGGCAGCACCCCCGCCCTTGCCTCAAAGTCCTACGATTCCAACGGTAGACCTTACTCTAAGCGCACCAACAGAGCCGGGAGATTTGGTTGCAACACTCAATATTGTCGTCATTTTAACGCTTCTTGTATTAGCACCTTCTTTAATCTTAATGGCGACAAGCTTTGCTAGAATCCTAGTCGTCCTCGCATTTTTGCGCACTGCAATGGGGACACAACAATCCCCCCCCACGCAACTTTTAGTTTCTTTCGCTTTAATTTTGACAATTTTCATTATGGAACCCGTCGCTAAAGAAGCCTACAATCAAGGCATAGAACCCTACATTGCTAAAGAAATCCCCTATGATGAAGCATTTTTACGCGCCTCTCAACCCTTTAAAGACTTTATGATTCGCAACACGCGCCCAAAAGACCTTGCGTTATTCTATCGTATTCGCAATATTGAAAATCCCCAAAGCGCACAAGATGTCCCCCTAAGTATTGCCTTGCCTGCCTTTATCATCAGTGAAATGAAAACTGCATTTCAAATTGGATTCCTACTCTATTTGCCTTTTTTAGTCATTGATATGGTGATTAGCTCTATTCTAATGGCAATGGGAATGATGATGCTACCGCCTACGATGATTTCATTGCCTTTCAAAATCCTTGTTTTTATTTTGGTAGATGGCTTTAATTTGCTCACAATGAATTTAGTGCAAAGCTTTCGGTAGCAATGACTTGTAAATACTTTGGGAAGTGTGGCGGTTGCACAGGAGAGAGCCTAGAATCCAAAATCACACAAACAAGCCAATTACTCGGAGTAAGAGACTTTAATATCTTTAGCGGTGAAGATTTAGGCTTTAGAGCGCGTGCAGAACTTGGAATCTACCATTTAGAAGATAAAATACATTTCGCTATGCGCTCTTTAAGAAGCACCGCAAAAAGCCAAAAAATCAATTTTGTTTGCATAGAAAATTGTCAAAATCTAGCTTTAGAGATTCAGAGAGCATTGCCCATTCTACGCAATCTTTTAAATCATGTAGAATTTATAGAGTTAAAAGAACGTCTCTTTAGTTTAGAGATTCTCTCAACGCAAACCCATTCACTCCTATTGAGCCTCATTTATCACAAAAAATTAGAAAAATCTTGGGAGCAACTAGCGGAGATTCTACGTCAAAAATTGCAACTTGCTTTGAATCTTGAAATCCATTTGATTGGACGCTCCAAAGGCATTAAACTCATCGTGGGCAAAGATTATTTGACAGAATCCCTAACGATTCTTGACAAAGCCTATCTTTATCGCTACTTTGAGGGGACTTTCACGCAACCCAATCCACAAATTAATACACAAATGATTACTTGGATTCTACACCATTTAAGAGGCTCTCATTCTCAAGATTTGCTAGAAATGTATTGCGGTTGTGGAAACTTCACGATTCCTCTTGCACAAAAATTTCGCAAAGTGCTTGCAACTGAAATTTCTAAAACCTCTATCAAAGCCGCACAATTTGCCGCACAAGCTAATCAGGCGACTAATATCCATTTTATTCGCCTAAGCGGAATGGAATGTATAGAGGCTCTCAATCGTGTGAGAAAATTTCAACGTTTAAGAGAAATTGACTTGGATTCTTTTTGTTTTAGCACGGTATTGATTGACCCACCGCGCGCAGGTTTAGGGGTAGAAGTCTGTCAATTTTTGCAACGATTCCAGACTATTATTTATATTTCTTGTAACCCTATCAGTTTAAAGCAAGATTTAGAGATTCTAACACAAACGCACAAGGTTTTGCATACTGCCTTTTTTGACCAATTTCCCCACACAAAGCATTTAGAATTGGGAATGATTTTGCAAATGAAGCAATTATAAATTGCTTAAATCTCTTTGGCGGATTCCCTCATAAAGCACAATCCCAACACTTGTCGCGAGATTCAAACTGCGCGCATTATTTTTCATTGGAATCGTATAACACGATTCTTGATTGGCTTTTAATATTTCTCCGCTAAGTCCGGCATCTTCGCGTCCAAAATGCAAGTATGCGCCACATTGCAATGAAGCTTGATAGTAAGGAGAAGTGGCTTTGGTTGTCAGATAGAAATGCGGAATCTGCAATAATGGAGAATCCCAAAAGGCGCGCAAACTCTCCCATTCATAGACTTCCAAATCTTTCCAATAATCCATACCTGCGCGTTTGAGTTCCTTTTGTGAAAGATGAAAGCCAAGCGGGTGAATCAAATGCAACACCGAATCACTCGCAAAACAAAGTCTGCCAATATTTCCCGTATTCTGTGGAATGCGAGGCTCGTGTAATACAATATGGAATCGCAATCCTCACCCCTCAATATTCAAAGGAAAAGGTGTAATGGGATTGTTCGGTATAGGTTCTGTCTCTTGAATAGAATCTTTGGAATCTTTTTTTGATTTTATATTATCTGGTCTTTGAATCTCTTGCTGTTTAGGAGATTTGGCGGGCTGCACTAGAGAGTCTTTTTTGTCAATCTTAGATTCTTTTTTATGATACATTTTACTTATTTTAGACTCTTGAGCGGATTCTTTTGGATTATCTGACAAATTAGAATCTTTAACTTTTTGACAAAGCAGGCTTTTTGTTTGAGAGTCTTGCAAAAACTGCACCTTAGAATAAATGGCTTCCCCTCGCATCAAGGCTTTGAAAATTAATGCAAGCGCATTGGCATTAGCCTTGCAAAACTTACTTAGATGATATTTAATAATATTTACACGTATTGCGTCAATCTCTTCAGTTTTTTGTTTGTTTGATTCTTGATGTGTGCTCGTCTTTGTTGAATATTCTTTCACCACCAAACCCCGCATAATTTCTCCAAAGAGGGAAATTATAGCATATTAAGAGCGTTTATTAGCAAGTTCTATACGCGCTTTTTTACGATTGAGTGCCTTTTCAAAACGTCTTTTCTCTGCTTCTGTTTTTGGCTCTAGTTGCGGTGCTTGGACAGGCTTACCATTCTCATCTACACACACCATTGTGAAATAAGCACTATTGGTGTGCATTACGGTGCGTTTATGAATGTCCTCTGCAATCACCTTGATTCCAACTTCAAGTGAAGTTTTACCCGTATAATTCACGGAAGCCAAAAAAGTTACAAGACTTCCCACTTCAATAGGATATTTAAATGTTACTCTATCCACAGATAAAGTTACAACATATTTACCACAATAACGAGAAGCACAAGCATACGCAACTTGGTCAAGGAGTTTTAGCAAATCTCCCCCATGCACCCTACCCTTAAAGTTTGCTACCGCTGGGGTCATTAACACAGACATTGTAAGCGACTTAATATCAAACACATTTTCCATATTATCCATAGCATTCTCCTAAAATTAATCCTGCTTATCTTAGCATTTTTTTGTAATATTTCAATAAAAAGTATCAAAAAAATTTAACTTTTTAAAAACTCATACGATTTTAGATTCATTTTATTCCACTATATCCTAAAAGTGTGAAGCTATGTTACAATTTGGATAAAATTTTAAAAACTTTATAGGATTCAAAATGAAAGTAGTGATTACAGGAGGGGGGACAGGGGGACACCTAAGCGTGGCGAAAGCTTTTTTAGAAGAGTTTCACAAGCAAGGCTTTGAATGCCTTTTCATCGGCTCTGTCAATGGTCAAGACAAAGCATATTTTGAACAAGAATCTTGTTTCAAACAAAAATTTTTCTTGGAAACTTCTGGTGTCGTTAATAAAAAAGGCTTGGGCAAATTACAATCTCTATGGCAGCAAGCCAAAGCATTACAACAAGCCCTTCAAATCCTAAAAGAGCAAGACAAAATAGACTTCGTCTTATCTGTGGGTGGTTACTCTGCTGCGCCCACCGCATTTGGGGCAGTGCTGCTTAGGATTCCACTTTTTATTCACGAACAAAATGCACAAATCGGGAGACTCAATAGGATTCTCAAGCCCTATGCAAAAATATTTTTTTCCTCTTACTTGCCGTCCTCTCCTCTAAAATTTTACCCTGTAAGTCAAGTATTTTTTGCAGAAGCAAGAGTGCGCCAAAAAATAGAAAATTTGCTTTTTATGGGAGGCTCACAAGGTGCTAGAGCAATCAATAATTTCGCTCTAGCCTTAGCAGAAGACATTAAGCAGAGAAAACTGCATATTTACCACCAATGTGGCAAAGCGGACTTCACGCGCGTGCTTGAGGAATACCTAAAGCTCAATTTAAAAATAGGGATTCTTAAAGAAAGTGCAGAATCTCTAAACGAAGTAGAATCTAAAAATTTACAAATTGGTACATTGGAGGAATTGGAAAATGTAGATGTTGTGCTCTTTGGCTTTAGCACACAAATGCCAAAGATTCTAAAGCAATGTGATTTTGCGATTTGCCGTGCAGGAGCTAGCTCCTTGTGGGAATTATGCGCCAATGGCTTGCCCGCTCTCTTTGTGCCCTATCCTTATGCAGCAGGAAATCACCAATACTATAATGCGAAGTTTCTAGAGGAAAAAGGGCTTGGATTCTTATGCTTGGAGCAAGATTTATTTTGCGAGGTTTTATGGGATAGTCTGAAACTCTTAGAAGATAGAATCTCACAGATGAGTCAAGACTTGCAAAAAGAATGCTCCTTGCAAGCTGTTAGGCAAATGAGTGATTGTATCGTTACTAGCCTCAAAGGAATCAAGAATCTTTAAATTCTCTAAACAAATAGCCCAAATCAATGCCCTTAAGGGCTTTATCGTTATAACGATATTCTAAATTTCTCGCACCCTCTAGTAATTCTTTGCTTTTAATCCCGTGCTCAATGGAAATCTTTGCCTCTAAAAATGCACTCAAATGGTCGCAATATTTTAAAAACTCTCCAAAAATTGGTTGTTGGGGCGATTCTACTTCTATCTCTGCTAAAAACTCCTCTCCCTTATTAGAGCTAAAGATTACTTTCCCCTCTTTTCTGTAACGATTGCTAAATTCATTTTGCGTATAGTAAATGATTTCCTGTGCAATGGAATCTGGAACAATATTCAAAATCTTCTCTTTAACTGCCTCTTCTTCAATGCGTTTAATAAACGCATCTAAACCCTCTACATTTTTCTTGATTGGAGAAATAATATCACGCGTTAAGATTTCTGGTAAATCGTGGAATAATCCACAAAGAAAATGTTGGATTTGCATTTCTTTAGAAAATCCCAAATCATAGCCCAAAAGATAAGCACAAAGTGCCACAACAAGAGTATGTCCAAGCACAGAAGTGCAAGGCACGCGCGGTGTCTGACTCCAACGTTTTTGGAATCTCAACTGCCCAAACATATCCACAATTTCACGGAGTTCCTCATACATAATTTGTTGCATACCTGCTAGAGAGTAATATTCATGCACTTGCTTATCCAAAGCCTTTTTGATATTTTGGACATCATACATTGCAGGATTAAAATGATAGATAATATCAAACTCCCACTTGGAAGCATAGTAATGCGAAGCCTTTAGAATCTCTTTTTCAAGATTATTCACCTTTCCATAAAGATATTCTCGCATAGATTCTAAAAAACCAAATCCTTCTAAATCTTCTTCTAATTGTGTGCAGACAAAATCTACAAGGGCTTGATTATGCTGCTTGACTAACTTATGAAAAACTGGTGGTTTAATATCTGTTAAAATAATGCGTTCAAAAAATTCATAACAAAACTGCAAAATCAGCCGCTCAAAATTAATTTCCTGCTTGTTCTTTAAGATTTCAAAATGTGCAAGCAAATAGGCAATCACAATTTTATGTGCCTGTTTATCAAGTTCCAAAAACTCCACCGGAGTTGCTTGGTCATTCCAACGGCGAATATTTGCTGCTACAAATATTTTGTGCAAAAGTTCAAATCCTAATTTTGGCTTTTTAAGATGCTCCATAATCTATTCCCATTTGATTTTTTAAATTATACCAAAGTTTATAGAATCCAAACTCTTACTTGCCCAAACAAAAATCCTCAAACATTACATCTAGCATTTGAGAATACTCATAAGGCTTAGTAATGGAAGCAATGGCTTTTAATGCTTCATTTAAATGAAAGCTAAAAATCTCTAATTCAGCATTTTGTAGAGGCAAAAGGGATTCCTCTAAAGCCTTGATACAAGTTTGCACAGATTGAAACTGATATTCTGAAGTTAAAAGCAAAGATTGCGATTCCTCTTTTGAATCCAATAAGGACTGGAGATGTTTTTTGAAATGTTCTAATAGAGAATCTTTGGCATACAAATCGCCTTTCAAACAAAGTTTCAGAGGATTAAACTCCTGCAAAACTTCCTCATCTATCTTGCATTCCAAATCTGCTTTATTTATCAAAACAAAAATCTTTTTATTCATTTGATGCGTTTTTAATAATTCTACCATCTCAAAATCCTCCTGCGTCAAAGGAGAAGAACCATCAAATAAAGCAATTAATAAATCACTTTCCTCTGCTTTTTCTAAGCTTCTCTTAATCCCTTCAGATTCTACTACATCTTTAGTTTGATGAATCCCAGCAGTATCAATCAGACGCAGTAAATGCCCCCCTAACATAAAGTTTTCCTCAATACTATCACGCGTCGTGCCTGCTATCTCACTCACAATTGCGCGATTATGATGTAAAAGAGCGTTTAAAAGAGAGCTTTTCCCGACATTAGGCTTGCCAATAATGCACAACCGATAACCCTCAAACAAGGTGCGCTTCGCTTGGGATTGCTCTAAAAGAGTGTGCAAGGTTTTTAGAATGACATTCAATTTATTTTCTAAGCTATCCAATAAATCATTAGGCAATTCTTCCTCTGCATAATCTATGAAAACTTCACTATGCGCCAATAAAGTAATTAAATCTGTGCGTAAATTTTCACAAAAACTCTGCATTTCCCCTTTCAAATGACGCATCAGCATTTGATGGGCTTGGGCACTTTGAGATTCTATGAGTTTTGCAACCGCTTGTGCTTGAGATAAATCAATGCGTCCGCCCAAGAATGCCCGTTTTGTAAATTCTCCGGGATTTGCCAAACGCGCGCCATAACGCAAACATTCTTGCAAAATACTCTGTGCGATAAAATTTCCTCCGTGACATTGAAACTCTACGACATCTTGCGTTGTATAGCTATGGGGTGCTTTGAAATAAAGCAAAATACATTCGTCAAGCAAGTCATTATTGCTGAAATAAATTTTAGTTAGTTTTGCATAACGCGCAGGCAAAGAGAACATAAGATTTTCTGGTGTTGTCTTGGCAAGCTTTGCAGTAATCTTTAAGGAATCCTTACCACTCAAGCGCAAAACATTTAATGAAGACTTGCCATAAGTCGTAGCAGGTGCGATAATCGTATCATCATTTAGCATATAAATGCTTTTTAAGAGTGATGAAAATCGTTAATAATGATATAACGTTCTCCCTCACTATTTATGCGGAAAGAAACATATTTATCGGGGAATTGTTCGCGAAGTTGTTTGAGCGCAATGTGTGCTAATACACCATCAAGAGGTTTTGTTTGGGCTTTTCCAAAAGTTTTAATACTTTCAATCGTGGGAAGCAAATAATTCGCAATCATCTCCTCTTGATTGCGCAAAAATTCTGCAATCTCAAGACGAATCATCAAACCATAAGCGTGATTAACCCAATTAAAAATTAAATACGAAATGGCTTTATAACGATAGCCTTCTTTGCCAATCAATAAAGCAGAATCTTCGCCGTCAATTTTGATATAAAGCGTATTCTCATCATAAGGTTCAACAAAAATTTCGCTCAATCGGTAAGGCATTAACTCCAATAATGCCTTTAGTTCCTTTTGCACTTCCTGCGCAATGACCTGTAAATCCATTGGCTCTTTGTGTTTATTATCTCTGTAATTGGGAGTCTTACTAACAAATTGCAAACTAGAATCCCTTGAAGCATCTTTAAGGGATTCTTTGGGATTCTCTCTAACTTCTGACGAATACTTGAAAGCTGCTTTTTGGGATTCTAAACTTGCCAAAGAAGATTCTTCTTTATCTTGGAAATGTTCTTGATGGATTGCGTCAAAAGATATTTTAGAATCTTTGAGTTTAGAATCATTGAGCGGTTTTTGGAATGAAGCCTTTGGCTGGGCGCAGATAATTGCAACCTTCTTACCAATCCCCAAAAAACCTTTAGAGGGATTTTGAATAATCTCATACTCCAAATCCACTACAGAACATTCAAAAGTATTGGACGCAATAATTAATGCGTTTTCTAAAGTTTCTGCTTCTATCTTTTTCATTTAGTCATCTTTATGTTTATGTTCAGCAATTTCTCGGGCTTTCCTACGCTCTAATGCTTTATTGATGAGCAACTGCTGAAGAATGGAGAAAATATTATTGACAAACCAATACAATACAAGTCCTGAAGGAAAAGTTACAAAGAAAATTGTAAAAATTAAAGGTAGAAATTTAAAGATTTTTTCTTGCATTGGGTCGCTAAAAGCCGTAGGGGTTAAATGCTGCTGGAGATACATCGTACCACCCATTAAAATAGGTAAAATGAAATAAGGATCCATTGCAGAGAGGTCTTTAATCCAATACACATCAAACCAATGCCAAATCAACCAATCTGCACCTTTTAACTCAATTGCATTAAACAAAACACGATAAATCGCAAAAAATACCGGCATTTGTAGTAACAGAGGCAAACAACCACCCATTGGGTTCGCTCCGTGCTTTTTATAAAGTTCCATCATATGAGCTTGAAGCTTTTGAGGCTCGCCTTTATATTTCTGCTGCAATTCTTTCATTTTTGGTGCGAGTTCTTTTAATTTTTGCATTGACACCATTCCCTTGTAGGTCAAAGGATAAAGCACCACCCTTACAATGAGCGTAAGCAAAATAATTGCCCAACCCCAATTTCCGCATAAATTATGAAGCATATCAAGCAATAAGAAAAGTGGTTTAGCAAAAAAAGTAATAATTCCATATTCTACTACATCGGTTAAATTTGGATTGATAGATTCAAGCAGGCGATAATCTTTTGGACCGATATAACCCTCTAGCTTCAGTTCTCCATTAGCACTAATAAAAGGCATTGGATTTTCGCTTGGATTACTCAAAATTGTCGCATTAAGATGATTTGTTTTGCTAAAAAACAAAGTAGTATAATAGCGGTCTGCTGCCGCAACAATACTTGCATTAGCGTAATTACTTTGTCCTTGCGCATCGCCATCTTCTATCGTTGTAATTGTGTTATCTGATTCTTTTATAATCACGCCCTTAAAGACATAAGAATCATTCTCCACGCTTGGGCGCATACCCGGAGATACAAAATAAACATAATTTTGTGGAATATTGATTTTTGCCTCATAATATCCATTAGGATAAAAAGTCAGCACTTTTTCTACTTTTACTTCGCCCAATTCTTGGATTAGGGTAATGGTTTGTGGCTTATCTTTTATTTCTAAAGAGCTGGAATCCGCACTATAAGGAGTGCTAAAAGCTTGCTGATTTAACAAAGAATCCGAAAAACGAATTTCTAAAATCTTCGGATTATTAGGATTTGCCACATCTTCTGGAAAAAGTGCCAATGGCGCAGAATCTTTTTGATATTTTTCCTCTTTTAAAATAACTTCTACAATTCTCCCTAATCGGTCAATCTTGTAAATAAAGCTTTCGGATTCTATGGTGGCAATCACTACACCGCTTTGGGCTGGCGTTGCAGCAATAGTCTCTTGCGCTATTGTATTAGATTCTACCTTAACACTTTGCATTTCTCTTGTCGTTGCTTGCGTTGCATTATTTTCATTGATTTGGGGTTTATAAAAATAACTATAAGGAACGAAAAAAGCAAGGGCTAGAAGGACGGCAATCAGAATTCTAGTTTGAGAGCTTAGATTATCAATTTTATCAAACACGGGAAACCTTTGAATAATTTTTTATCACATAAAACTTTTGAATTTGTAAATCCTCAAAAACACCATTGGGAATATTTTTAGGGCTATATTTTTGGGTTTTATAGGGAATTAACCAATACTTAACAGAATCAAGACTGCCAAAATGTGGTTGGATTTTCAAAGAGATTTGAGGGTAGGCAATGCCGCCTTTAAAAAATTGATTACAAGAAAGAATTCGCAATAATGTTTTCCAAATAGCTATGCAAGGATTCTGAAACAAAAAAACTTGTTGAGAATATTCAGAACAACTCGGATAATAACGACAAGTCATACCCAAACTTGGAGAAATAAAATATTGGTAGAAAGAAATTATTTGAATACAAAATCGTTTTAACATTCTTGAGCTACCAAATTAAGACGCATTAAAGCATATTGATAATTTTCTTTTAAAGTTCTATATTCTATCTTTTCTAAACCAACTTTTGCTAGCAAAATCATATCCCCATTTTTTAAACTTGACATAGACTCTCTATAAATGCTTCTCAATCGGCGTTTAATAAGATTTCTACATACGGCATTGCCTATTTTTTTGGACACCGAAAACCCAACCCGCTTCACTGCTTTATGTGGATTCTCTTTAAAAAACAAAACAAAATGAGAGTTATGCCATTTTTTCTGACTCCTATAAACACTATCAAAATCTTTTTTCGTGTTTAAAGTTACCAAAATTATAACCCAAAAAACATTTAAACAGCGAGTCTTTTTCTGCCTTTGGCGCGTCTTGCATTGATGACTTTACGACCATTTTTGGTTTGCATTCTAACTCTAAAACCATGCGTGCGCTTGCGTGGAGTATTATGTGGCTGGTATGTTCTTTTCATTGCTAAACCTTAATTTAAAAATAAACGCAAATTCTAATGCAATTTTACTTAAAACTAGATTTATTTCGCTTCATTCCAAAGCACTTGCTAGTGCGACTGCAATGGCTGCAACTAAATCGCTATCGTCCTTGCTTTCTTGCGGTAATAAATCCTGCACCTTTTGCTCCAAATAAGAAGTATCAAAATTTCCACGCCTAAAGTCTTTGTCATTACATATATTCATAAGAAAAGGAATCGTGGTTTTGACGCCACGAATCTTAAACTCATTCAATGCGCGTTTTAATTTATTTACAGACAAATCATAACTCGTCGCACGCACAATCAATTTGGCTATCATAGAATCATAAAATGGC
The DNA here is from genome assembly GCA_964464895.1 of uncultured Helicobacter sp. Classification (GTDB taxonomy): domain Bacteria; phylum Campylobacterota; class Campylobacteria; order Campylobacterales; family Helicobacteraceae; genus Helicobacter_D. Next base: position 302,895 of record CAYXGY010000001.1, read on the forward strand.
GGAATCGTAAAATCCTTATAAATATAACTATCTACCCGCACAAAAGGTCCTAATGCTGGATAATAAGAAGTGATTGTGCCCGGATTTGGGACAAAGTCATTATGCACATCTTCTGCATTAATGCGTGCTTCAATCGCAAATCCTTGTGCAGAAATATCACTTTGTGTAAGGTCTAAAATCTCACCATTTGCGATTCTAATCTGACGCCCAATCAAATCATACCCCGTAATCTCTTCTGTTACTCCGTGTTCCACTTGAATCCGTGTATTCATTTCCATAAAATAAAAATTATTGTAATCATCTACTAGAAATTCTACCGTTCCGGCATTGGTGTATTTTGCAGCTTTTGCTGCTGCAACTGCTACACTTCCCATACGGCGTCGCAAATCCATACCCATTGTGGGACACGGGGCTATTTCTATTAATTTCTGGTGTCTTCTTTGGATAGAGCAATCTCGCTCTAGCAGATGAATCACATTACCATAATTATCGCTTAAGATTTGAAATTCAATATGACGTGGATTTTGAATGTATTTCTCCATAAACACATCTTCATTCTTAAAAAATGTCAATGCTTCTCTTTTACACGCTTCAAAAGAAGTTTCCAAATCTTGTTCTTCCCATACAACACGGATTCCGCGCCCTCCTCCTCCACTGCTTGCCTTAAGGATAATGGGATAGCCAATCTTATGCGCAATCTTAGCAATCTCATACAAACTCAAATCATTAAGAGGTTCAGTTCCCGGAACAACAGGGATTCCATTTTCTATCATCAAATTTCTTGCAGCATTTTTATCGCCCATCTTAGCAATCACTTCATAATCTGGTCCAATCCACACAATGCCTGCTTCTTTGACTTTCTTAGCAAAAGCTGCGTTTTCACTTAAGAATCCATAACCGGGGTGGATTGCCTCTGCTTCCATCTCTTTTGCGGCTTGGATAATCAAATCTGGGTCTAAATAGCCTTTAAGCGGGTCTTCGCTAATAGGATAGGTATGGGTTGCCATTTTGACATGCATACTATCTCTATCGGCACGAGAATAAATCGCCACAGATTCTATATTCAAATCATTACAAGCACGAATAATGCGCACAGCAATTTCGCCACGATTTGCAATCAAAATTCTTTTAAACATAAAAACTCCCAAAAGAAATTTTATACATTTTATAATTTTATTTTTGATTTATTGTTGAAGTTTGCCAAATATTTGGCAAAATTTTATCAAATATGCTAAAATTCACGCATTTTTACACATTTTAAGCTATTTTTTAAGGCACTTTATGGATTTGCTCAATGCTACAATTTTAGGAATTGTTGAGGGATTAACGGAGTTTTTGCCCATTTCCTCCACAGGACATTTAATTCTCACTTCCGAATTACTTGGGATTCCGCAAGACACCTTTCACAAAACTTTTGAAGTTGTGATTCAACTTGGTTCTATCTTGGCGGTTCTTTTCGTCTTTTGGGAAAAATTATTCAAAAATAGCTTTGAGTTATGGATAAAATTATGTATAGGATTCTTTCCTGCTGGCACTTTTGGATTTTTGTTTTATTCCTATATTAAAGCACTCTTTGCTCCTATCACCGTTGCGATTATGTTAATTATTGGCGGCATTGTATTTATTGTTTTAGAAATTTTTCACAAAGAAAAGGAATCTCCTATCCAAAAGATAGAAAAAATCTCATACAGACAAGCACTTTGGATTGGTTTTTTTCAGGCTCTAGCAATGATTCCGGGAACTTCACGGAGTGGTGCAACAATCATCGGAGGCTTACTGCTCGGTTGTAGTCGCAAGGTTGCTACGGAATTTTCTTTCTTGCTCGCCTTACCTGCTATGGTTACTGCAAGTGCTTATAGTCTTTATAAAAGTTACGAATCTATCTATCTTGAAAATTTATTTGCACTTGGGATTGGCTTTATCTTGGCATTTTTGAGTGCTCTTTTAGCAATTAAGTTATTTTTAAATTTTGTTGCGCGTTTTAATTTCATTCCCTTTGGAATCTACCGAATCCTTTTGGGTGTGATTTTTCTCTTTTATTTGGGGATTCTTTAGTCTCTCTTATTTAAATGCTTCCTCATAGAAAATAAAATCTAAAAACTCCACTTCTTGCATTATTCCAATGATAATAAGCCCTAAAAGCCCAGCAAAAAATCCTGCCAATAAATCATCACCCATCACTCCCCACCCACCTTTAACTTCTCTATCAATTTTGCCAATCACCGAGGGTTTCCAAATATCGAACAACCTAAAAAGCACAAAAGATAACAATAACCCTAGCCAATGGTGTCCAAGCATTGATACGCTAATCCACACACCCGCAAGCTCGTCAATCACAATCTCGCCACAATCGTGTGGCATTCCCTCTTTTTCATAATCATTGATAATCTTAACCGCAATCACAGAAACAAGCAAGGCTAGAAGCAACAAAGTGCTAGGAGCAATATAATAACTAATCACCCACGCAAAAGGTAAGGCAACTAATGTGCCGAGTGTCCCCGAAGCCTTTGGGCTTAACCCGCTAAAGAATAATGTCAAAAAAGCTTTTTTACTAAAATCTTTGGCATCACTAAAGGTATTAAAAAATTGAGATTTCATCAAGAATCCTACACTAAATTGGGAAAATTATTTTTTCTTTGTGATTCCATATTTTTTTCGTTTTTCCCATAAGCTTTTGCGCGACATACCTAAACGTTTGCTAAGCTCCGTATCGGGATATTTATCTTCAAATTTCAAAATCATTGTTTTAATATATTCATCTACGCTTAAAACATCGTCTTGAAATCCTTGCGCAATTTCTTTAATATTGATTTCAAAAACATTTTTAAAATCACTCAAGTCTCCACCCAAGCAAGACAAAATCACAGGAATATTTTTAAATGTCTTGATACATTCTTCTTTCTCTTCTTTACGCAATGTTTCAAAACCTACAATATAAGTTAATTGTGTCTTGGAGATATTCTTGAATATGTCTTTATAATTGTGATTTTTATACAAAGAAATGAAATTAATGGCAAATTTTTTATGAATCGCATAATTCACGACACACATATCAATGACTTTTTGCGATACACTTTTGATAATAAGAGGAAAAGAAACTTTTGTGCTGATTGTGTAAGTCGGTAGCAATAAAGAATCGCAAAAATAATCTCTATAAAACGCCACTTCTTTTTGTAATTGACGAAAAGCCGTATAATGCTCTATCTTGCGAACTAATTCATCAATCATAAAAGGCTTGACAATATAATCACTCACGCCGGCTTTGAGCGGACGCGTTACCATTTCATCATTTACATAAGGTATCATCAAAATAACAATGGAATCCTTAAATTTTTCAATCAATGAATAAAAGTTTTGACCCGGAATACTAGCAGAGAGCAGAATAATATCCGCAACTTCAAACTTTAAAGCTTTTTCAATGTCGGGTATCATCTCACAAACAAATCCAAAATGACTAAGCTTTGAAACAATACTTTGCGCTAAATAAATTTCATTCTCTACGATTAAAATTTTCATTACATTCCCCCTTAAAGTTGAATAAATTTTCCCAATTAAAATACTCCAAAACCACACTTGCTTGCACCAAGATTCCCTCCCCTCTACCAATAAAACCTAACTTCTCTGTGGTTGTAGCTTTGACACTTACCTTAAATGGATTGATTTGCAAAATCTCTGCAATCCTACTTTCCATCGCACTTTTATAAGGAGAGATTTTAGGTTTTTGAGCAAAAATCGTTACATCTGCTTGCAAAATATCATAGCCTACATCACGTACAAAATTGACAATAATACGCAACAAATCGGCAGAATCTGCGCCCTGATACATTGGATTATCATCGGGAAACCACTCGCCAATATCCCCAAAGCAAATCGCTCCTAAAAGCGCATCACTTAGCGCGTGCAAACACACATCGCCATCACTATGGGCAATGAATTGAAATTCGCAAGGAATCGCAATGCCACCCAATACAATTCCCTCACCCTTTTTTAGAGCGTGAATATCACTTCCATTACCAAAAAGCGTGCGGGGACTTGGCTTGGATAGCTGCATTTCTTTTATATCTTCTACAAAGGTTAGCTTTTTTGCTTCTAATGCTCCTTGAACAAAGCCAACACTTCCGCCATTTGCATAAATTGCGCTACTCTCATCGGTAAAGTCTTGCTCTTTTAGTGCGGATTTCAATGCGCTTAGTTTGCTCAATTGTGGTGTTTGGATAATCTTTAAATTTTCTCGCTTCAAATATTCTAGCTTTGAATCCTTAGAATATGCAATTGTATCACTAAGTTGCAAACAAGGAACAACACAATCATAATTTCCTATTTCGTCTAGGATTCTTTGGCTTAAATCCTTTGGAATATTGCAACGCGCAATATCATTTACCAAGACATATTCCACAGAATCTTCAAGGGTGTCAAGGGCATTTTTTAGCGATTCTTGACGTGTAGAACCTCCACTCACCAATTCAAAATCTAATGAAAATGCCTCCAAGTATTTTTGCATATATTTTTTTTCATTTGATTTTGCACTTAAAATACATTGCATAAAAGGATAAATTCTGCGCAAATCCAATGCAACTTTTAACCAAAGTGGAATCTCTCCTATACGCAACCATTGTTTTTTAGGTAATCTAGGGAGTTTAACTTGTGCAATTTCATTGGACGAGAGATTAGACGCTGACGCTTGAAATCGGCTACTATCGCCCGCTCCCAACAAAATCAATGCAATCTTTGGCAAACAAATTCCTTAACTTTAAAATTTTGGAATTATACATTTTGAAAGTTTTAGAATCCCTTTAGGATTCCAAACTTAAATTTTAAAATGATTGATATGATTCCTCAAAACATTTGCAATGTTTTTAAGCGTCTGTGCTGCTTCTGTATTGCTTTCCATTAACTCTGCAGTATTTTTGGAATCTCTTGAAATTTCATCTAATTCTTTTGATAAATTCTCCATATCTTGCACTTGTTCGTAAGTTGCATTCGTTACTTCCTTAGCTTTACTAAGCGAATCACTTGCTTGGGAATTAATCTGTTCTAAGATTTCACTTGCTTCATTGGCAAGTTCCATACCTTTTTCCACTTGAGGCACTGCATTTTGAATTGCCTCAACAGCAGTTTGCGTTTCTCCTTGAATCACCTCAATCATTCTCGTGATTTCAGAAGTTGCCACCCCTGTGCGTTCAGCCAATTTTCTAATTTCATCAGAAACAACAGCAAATCCTCTCCCTGCTTCCCCTGCTCTCGCAGCTTCAATCGCGGCATTAAGCGCAAGTAAATTTGTCTGGTCTGTGATTTCTTTGATAAGATTTGCACTTCCACCAATTTCTTGAGAATGTTTCTCAAGCATACGAATATGATCCGATGAAGTTGTAACAGTCTGTGTAATTTGCTCAATGCTTTCTACCGTCATCTTCATTGCTTCCATACATTTATCGGATAAGTTCGTAGTATATCCAGAATTTTCTTCTGTCTGTTTGGCAATATCAGAAATATGATTTACCATATTCATTACTTGCTTAATGCGCTCCACAGAATCTCCCGAGCTTTGCACTTGGCGATAAGAGGAGGACTTGGATTCTTCAGAACTTTTTGTTACTGCATTTGCCCGATCATTTAACTCTTGTGCAGAATTCATAACCTCCGCAACAATACCCCGCAATCTTCCTTGCATTTGCGCCATAGAAGCAAGCATACTTTCTTGATATTGTGTTTTAATTGGCGTATTCAAATTACCATTTGCAATACTCAATACCACTTTGACAACTTCTTTTGGCTCTCCACCCAAAGAGGCAATCACAAGACGCGTGATATAAAATGCTATAAACATTGCCACAGCAAAAGCAATAATAGAGAGCCAGAGCGTTAGATTCAAATAACTTTTAATCTCATATCTCGCAATATCCGATAGTTTTTGATTCTTATCTTCTTGATGGTCAATAAACTCATTAATTACATTGAGCCATTCTACAAATGCTCCACGCGCTTGATGAATCAATAATTCATTTGCGCCTTCTCTATCTGCTTGAGCTTTTTTATTGATAATTTCAGAAATCAAAGGCATTGTTTTAGCCTCTACACCCTTGATACGTTTTAGAATCTCTTCGTCTTTCGCATCTATCATATTTTTATTCTTGAAAATTTCGTCCATTTTCACTGCGGAATCTTTATAAAATTCCTCCAATTTCTGAATTAAGCGCAATGTATTCTCAATCTCCTGCGCATCATTGAGGATTACAATATCACGCAATGCAATAGCTCTATCATGCACACTTCCACGAAAGTTAATCGCATAACGTTGTTTTACTGCATTAACATCACTAATTTCTGTCAATGTTTCCTCTACAAAGCTAATTTTCACATAACCTGTAAATGCAATCAAGACAATGAAAACTAAGAGAACACCAAATCCAACAGAAAGTTGTGCCTTTAATGATAAATTTTTTCCAATCATAATTAATATTCCTTAAATTTAAACTATGTAAAGTTTTTTTATTATATGCAAAATAAGCTTAAAAAATTTATAGATAATATAGAGCTTCTCAAAATATCATCATTTATCGTATTCTAAAATTACTCTGGCAATCAATTCCAAAGGGTGCAAAAATGGAATCTCCACTTTTTCTTGATGCAAAGCATTGCTTAATTGCATACGACAGGCACTACATTCTGCTACTACAAAATTTGCTTGTGTTTTTTGTATCATTTTTGCTTTTTTACTTCCCACTTTTTTTGCCAATGCGAATCGTTCTGTCTGAATTGTAACACCACCAAAACCACAACAAGAGCTAGGCTCTTCCATTTCAATTAGATGATAGTTTTGCTCTAATAGCCTGCGAGGTTCTTTATAGATTCCAAGAACTTTTTTTGCGTGGCAAGGGTCGTGATAGGTTAAACTTGACTTTTCATCTTTGCGGTTTCGTTGTATGCCTTGCAAATATTCTACCAAATTTGTTTGGGATTCTAAGTATTTGGTTGCCATATAGATTTTTGGTAAGAGTTTCTCTATTCTTGACTTTAGCTCTAAATCCTTTTCCATAAAATGCTTCCAATCTTCTAATACCATTGCCCCACAAGTCGCTTCTGGAATCAAAATTGCATCAATTTCATCAATAAAGCTTTCAAAGTATTCCACATTATGGCGAATCAGTGTATCTACACTTGCAAAATCACCTGTGAAATAAGCAGGTGCTCCACAGCATTTTTGCCCTTTGGCAAGCTTAGCACTTATACCTAGTTTTTCTAAAATCACAAGCAAAGATTCGCCCACTTTTTTATAATTATAATTTCCCAAACAGCCAATAAAAATTGCTACTTTTGTTGGATTTTGCTCAAGATTCTGTGTAGAATCGGAATCTAAATCCTTTGACTTAGTGAAATTAATTTCCTCTGGATAAGAGTTTAAAAAACTTTGATTGGCGATTGCACCAAAGATTCTATTTTGAAGCAAAGGCAAAGCAAAACGAGGTTTGATAGAATAACCATCTTTTGTTTTTTGGTAGAGCAAAGGGGCGAAAAGTGCTCCTAACTTAAATCCAAAATCCATTATTTTTCTGTGTTTTAAGAGATAAAAAAAGGCGCGTTTAAACCAAGCGATTCCGTATTTTTGGGCAATTTCATAGCGAATATTTTCAATTAAAGTGTCTGTTGGCAAAGAATTGGGACAAACACTGACGCAAGTGGTACATAAAAAACAAGTTTCAAAAATTTCTTTGGCATTCTTATCTAGGGGAATCTCATCGCGTTGATATGCGCCCAAAAGATCAATAAATCCGCGTGGCGAAGTCGCTTCATCTCCATTAATACCAAAGATTGTGCAATCGGGCAAACATTTACCACATTTTACGCACGCATTACTAGTCTTTAAATAATTGTAATCTTCAAAATGCGCCATATTATTACCTCTCAAATCGTCTTGCTAAACACCTTTTGATTTGTATTAAATTTCTTTAAATAGGCATCAAATGGCATTGCGATATTGCGAATCATTAATGCGCCCGTTTGACTGACTTTGATTCCTTTCTCATCTATTGCCACTAATCCTACTTCAGACAAAGGTTGTAGCTCCTCTAATGCGTCCTTGAAATATTCTTTGAAATCAATTTGAAATTGTTGATTGATAGCACAAAAATCCAATTTAAAATTGCTCATTAATTGCATAATCACCGCTTTTCTAACCTTATCATCAAAACTTAATTGAATCCCTCTAGCAAAGGGCAAGCGGTGATTGTCCAATGCGTTTTGATATTGTGGCAAATCCTTATAGTTTTGTGCGTAATAATTACTACCTCCACCAATGGAAGTCAATCCAATGCCAATGGTTTGCGTGCCACCTTGTGTGCTATATCCTTGAAAATTTCTTTGTAACTGCCCCTTTTGAATGGATTTAAACAACTCATCATCTGGTTTTGCAAAGTGGTCCATTCCAATCATTTGGTAACCCTTTTGAAGTAAATAATGAATCGTCCATTCTAAGATTCTAAGCTTCTCTGCGGGTTGCGGAAGTGTTGTTTCATCAATTTTGCGCATTGTTTTTTTAATCCAAGGGACATGCGCATAATTAAAGATTGCAAGACGATCCGGGTCCAAAAGCAAACAAGATTCTAAAGTCTGCTTAAAAGTCTCCAAATTCTGATAAGGCAAACCATAAATCAAGTCAAAATTAATCGAAGTAATCCCAAACGATCTTGCTAAATCAATCGCCTTTTTGACAAGCTCAAAGGATTGGATTCTGTGGATTGCATTTTGCACTTTTTCATTAAAGTCTTGGATTCCGAAGCTTAGACGATTGAATCCTCCCTCTTTTAAAACCTCCATTTGTGCTTGCTCAAAAAATCTAGGGTCAATCTCACAGGCAATTTCTGCACTTTTACTGAAATTTGGGAAAGTTTCTCTCAATAAGTTAATCAGGATTCCTAATTCTTGTGCATTAAAAAAAGTAGGCGTACCTCCCCCAAAATGCAGCTGATGAACGGGCTTTGTCGTATCCATTGCTTCTTTTAATAAATTTAATTCTTTTTTGAGATACTCCAAATAAACTGCTTTGTTTTCTTCTTTGCTTGTATAGACGACATTGCAGCCACAAAAATAACAAGCACTCCGACAAAATGGCAAATGCACATAAAGCGAAAGCGGGCTTTTATCTGCCTTTAAATCTCGTAAATACGAATCTAGTGCGTAGTTTTCATTAAATTCTATTGCGGTAGGATAACTAGTATAACGCGGACCGGGCTTAGAATAAGTAGCGAATTGTTTAAAATCAATCTTGCTTGATTGCATTTTATAGAATCCTTGTTGATTAGAGTGAATGAGGGATTTTAGAAATCTCAAAAAACAAATAAGGGTAACGTTTTTTAAGATTTTTTACCAAAGCCTTGGGTTCTTTTTTGTAATTCTTTGCTTCTTTTAATGCAATACACCATACATCTTCAAAGTCAATGGGGACATTATAATAAATCTCTTGTTCTAACTTAAAAAGATATTTGTCTATTTCAAGTTGTTTAGCAGATTCTAAAAGTTGCTGCATATTTTTCTTGGACACAAGATAAAACTCTTGTGCATTTTTATCCTTGAAACAATAGGTCAAATCTCCATCTAATGCAGAATCCTCAATCATTACTTGCGTCTTTGCACCTCTTAAAATTTCTTGTAGAGATTCGTAAAGATTGTTTGTTTGCTGCACTGAATTTGTTTGTTTTATTAGCGGTTTTGGTGTAGCCAAACCATTACTCCTTTTTGTGCATGTAAGCGATTCTCTGCCTCTTGAAAAATTTTGCTTTGTTTGGATTCCAAAACTTCTTCTGTAACCTCTTGTCCGCGATAAGCTGGCAAGCAATGCAAAAAGATTGCGTCTTCTTTCGCAAGTCGCATTAGTTCGCAATCCACACAATAATCTTTAAAGGCTTTTTTCCTTGCTTCTTTTTGCTCTTCTTGCCCCATTGAAGCCCAAGTATCAGTTGTTACAACATCAGCCCCTGTGACTACTTCTTGAGGGTTTTCACTTAGCAAAATCTTCGCGCCTGAAATTTTAGCAAAACTTTCCGCCTTTTGCAGAATATTTTTAGAAACTTCATAATCTTTTGGAGAAGCAATCCGCAATGTAAAACCAAGTTTAGCCGCAAGCATAAGCCAAGAATGCGCCATATTATTACCATCGCCAATATAAGCCACTATGGGATTCTCATCTTTGCCGCATTCTTGCATTGTTAAATAATCCGCAAGGAGTTGCATAGGGTGAAAGTCATCACTCAATCCATTAATCACAGGCACACTAGAATACTCTGCAAACTCTTCTATACGCGAATGCTGATGTGTTCGCATCATCACTAAATCTACCATAGAAGAAAGCACGCGTGCGGTATCTTTGATTGGCTCACCGCGTCCTAATTGTGTATCATTGCTAGACAAAAAGATTCCATTGCCACCCAATTGATAGATTCCTGTTTCAAAGCTAATGCGCGTCCTTGTAGAACTCTTTTCAAAGATCATTCCCAAAGTCTTATGCGCAAGTGGCTGACTATATTTTCCACTTTTAATTTCCTTTTTAAGACTTTTAGCAAGAGTTAAGATTTCTAAAATTTCCTCTTTACTAAAATCTGCCAAAGTCAAAAAATGTCGCATTACGTAGCTCCAAATAGTGAAATTAAAAGATTTGATTTTATCCAATCAAGCTAAAATAAAACTTTAAAGCCTTATAATATAATGATTTTCTTAGATAAGGCTAACTATGCACGAATTTTCTATCGTTTCCTCTCTTTTAGAATCTTGCGAGGAAATTGCACACGACAATCACGCAACAAAAGTCCTTGCAATTCATTTAGATATTGGCGAACGTAGCGGAGTGAATGTCGCCCTGCTCAAAAGCGCGTTTGAGGAATTTAAAGCGGGAAGCCTCTGTGAAGAATCCAAACTTTTAGTCCAAGAATCTAAAGTAGAACTCACCTGCAATTCTTGTCATCAAAGTAGCATTCCAAAAGAACTAAACTACACACATTGCCCCCTCTGTGGAAGCAATCAAGTCAGCATTACAAAGGGAAATGCAATGCTGCTCTTGCGCCTAGAAATGGAATGAATCAAATGCCCATTATCGTATTTCTTGAATCTTTGATTTCACTAGTTGATAGAATCGTTCCAGATAATCCTTATAATTCTCCTTAAAATCTTTAAACAAAGGAATCGCATCATATTCTCCGCTATAACTTCCGCCACTCCATAGATTACATTCTTCCCCTATAATAACTTCAAGAGTTGGAATCCTAAGATTATCTGCAATATGGACATTCCCTGTATTGACACTCACAAACAAATCTAATCGTGAAGTAATCTCTACTAAATTTAAAATATCTGCATTGTTACAAAAGACTTTAAGATTTTGGGATTCGTTGATTTCTAGCTTTATGGGATTTGTTTCATAAGTTGTGAGAATAAATAAAATTTGTGGAAATTCTTTACTTAAGGATTCTGCAAGAGAAATCCAATCATTCAGAGAAAAATTAAAATTGCTCATATTATTCCCAAAAGGATTGATGCCAATAATCCTAGAGAACTCCCCCCCCCCTCATAGCACAAGATTTCAAAAAGGATTCTACAACTTCTTTATTGGAATCAGAAGTTTGTAATCTACATTGAGAGAAATCTATTTTTGAAATCGCTTTATCATAATATTCTGGATTAATTTGCCTGACAAATGCTAGCCCCCATCCACTCGCATGACCTGATAGATTTTTATAACCTGTTGGCATAACAAATTGCTTTGAAAATAAAACAAGGAATTTTCTTCTCACAAAAACAATTATTTTAGGAATCCTAACTAATCTTGCAACTATAATCTTAAAACTACGCGCAAAAGGTATTAACAAAATATCTAATCTTCTTTTTGAAAGTGCGCCGAAAAGATGTCTTATTTTTTTATTACTCAGTACATCGGAATGACCTCTCATATTTGGAATAATGATAAATTCACTAATAAAACCATAATTTCTAAATATGTTCCGAACTCGTTCATCACAAAACACAATGATTTTTGACTCTGGATACAAAACAGACAAAGCATACAATGCTTTAATATTTACAATACTGTCTCCAATCATTTCCTGTGATAAATCATAGCCAATCACTTGAGGCGAGATAAACATATAAAACCTTTTACGACTGATGATTTTCCTAAAGGACTATCATAACAAAATCCTAATTCCAATCCTCTTAACGCAAAAAATATTCTGAGCATAAAATAATAAAAACTACCTTAACAGTCCAAAAACTCTTTAAAGTTTTCAACGCATTTTTAATTCAGAATCGCACCTGCAATAAGCGAACCAAGAAGTGCCACAATATAAGCGCATACACTCGTTAAAAGAAACAAGAAGATAATATACTTCAGCCCGCCCGCTTCTTTGCCAAAAACTACCGTCGCGGCAAGACATGGATTATAAATCATGATAAATAGAATAAACGCAACGGCAGTTTGCAGAGGAATCGCATTTTTGATAATCTCCATAAGCGTTTCACTCTCCTCATCGACATCGCTTCCGAGTGAATAGAGCACGCCCATTGTCGAAATCACAACCTCTTTTGCCGCCAATCCGCTCAAGAGTGCCACACTCATGCGCCAATCGAATCCAAGCGGCGCAAAGATGGGCTCAATCAGCTTGCCCGTCATTCCAAGATAGCTATTTTCAATCAGCGATTCTTCGAGCGCAAATTCGAGCCTTTCTCGCGCTTCTTCATTTAATGTTTGTTCTATTTTACTTTCATAAATCGCCTTTGTTTCTTCTTGGATTGGATACGAGCTTGCAAACCAAATCAAGACAGAAGCTGCCAAGATGAAAGTCCCCGCTTTTTTAAGATACATCTTTGCCTTTGTGTAAATAGCGAACCAAACCAAGTGCCAATTGGGCATACGATATTTTGGCATTTCCATGACAAATGGCTCATCTGTACCTCTAAATGCGGTTAGGCGCAGAATCTTTGCCATAATAAGCCCAAGCAATGCGCCTAGGATATAGATTCCAAACAACCAATTCCCGGCAAGTTGCGCAGGAAAAAACGCACCGACGAATAAGACATAAACGGGCAAGCGCGCCCCGCAGCTCATAAAATTGATGATAAAAAGCGTGAGCAATCTATCCTTGCGACTCTTCAACGTCCTTGTTGCCATAAATGCGGGCACAGAGCAGCCAAACCCCGTTACAAGAGGAATAAAACTCTTGCCATGCAAGCCAAATTTATGAAAGAATCCATCTAATAAAAACGCGACACGAGACATATAGCCTGTTGTCTCTAATAGCGCGATTCCAAAGAATAAAATCACGATATTGGGCAAAAACAAAACCACAGCACCAACGCCGCCAAGGATTCCGTCGGCAAGCAAAGACGAAAAAGCCTCGTTTGGCACATTGTCTTTAACCAAATCTCCAAGCCAACCGAAAAATGCCTCAATCCAATCCATAGGCAACGCGCCAAGCGTAAAGGTGAGCTGAAACAATGCCCACATGAAAAACAAAAATATTGGAATCCCTGCATATTTGTTGATGAGAATCTTATCAATCGTGTGCGTATGATTGCGCGTTTTTTTGGTTTCGTAATCAATTGTTTCGGTAATCAATCCCTGCACAAATGCGTTGAGTTCGTCTAAGAAAATCTCTTTATTAGAAGGCGTGTCATAAATCGTATAGAGAGCATTTAAAGATTCTTGCAATTTTTGGGATAGTTCCAGCCAAATGGGCTTTTCGTGTAGAATCGCAAATATCTTTTCATCTTGTTTGAGCAACAAAATCGCAACTTGGCGCGCACTTAAGCGGAGCGATTCGATACTCGTGTCTTTTTTACTCTCGATAAATTCTTCTAAATGCAAAATCTCTGTTTCAATCGCATTGCTATAAATGCGTTTATTGGTGCTCTGCCCCGTTTCGTGCATTTCTATAATGTTATCAAGCAAAAATTCCAAGTTCTCTTTTGTGTGTGCAGACACGCACACGCTTGGAATCCCGAGCAATTCACTCAATGCTTTTTCGTTAATCTTTATCCCCTCTTTTTGCGCCTCATCACTCATATTGAGTGCCAAAATCATCTTTTTTTGCATTTCGAGCAGCTGCGCACTCAAGAGTAGGTTGCGTTCTAGATTTGTAGAATCGGCGACATTAACGATTAAGTCATAATCATTAGATTCCACAAAATTTTTGGTAATTTTTTCCTCTTCAGAATATCCATAGAGCGAATATGTCCCGGGTAAATCGATGATTTGGAGCATATAGCCCTTGTGCGTCGTGCTCGCCTCGGCTTTTTCGACCGTTACGCCCGGGAAATTTCCGACTTTCATCGTAGAATGACACAGCGCATTAATCAACAAACTCTTGCCGACATTGGGCTGCCCTATGAATGCAATTCGGATTAGTTTTGACTTCACACCCATTTTCTTCCTACACTCTTTTAACCTCAATCGCATTCGCTTCATCGGCACGCAAAACAATGCAATTTCTATCAAGCTCAATAAGAATAGTAGAACCGCCTAGCGAAGTCTCAAGTTTTTTGATTTGTTTTGCCTTAGAGATTCCGAAGCTAAAGAATCGGTCGCGCAATTGTTCATCTACTCCCAAATGCGTAATAATGCCATATTCCCCATTTTTAAGCGCATTGATTGTCATTTTAAGCTCCCACTTGAGTCTTTATAAATTATATTAAAATTTTAGCTTTTAGAAAGTTAAAGCAATATTAAAATTGATTATCATTTTAAAATCTGTGAAATACTCTTTAATAAAAAATTCATTCTTAGGCAAAGTTAGGCAAAGCATAAGAAGATTGAAAAATAAATATAAAAGTTTAAATGGAAATTATTTTGTAGTTTGCAATCAAATCTCTTCTGCCCATTTTAGAATGGTATCTTTTTGAGAGATGAAATTATCAAAGTGATGTGAGCCACCCTCTTCAATGATGAGTTTAGAATCTTTAAATTTCTGCGCTGCGATTCTATAATCTAACACTTGGTCGCCACTCTGCAAAAGCACACAATAGAGTTCTGACGTGATAGAATCCACAAAATATTGCTTGAGACTCTCCACCAAATTTAAACTCCAAAAAAACGAGCTTTGATTATAAGGAACATAGATTCGCCCAATTGCTGGCAACAAAGTCTTATAAGCATCAATCACAGGATTAATCAGAACGGCTTTTAGATTATATTTTTGGGCTAAAAATGTCGCATAATAACCACCAAGAGAACTACCCACAAGGCAAATCTTATGCGATTGAGAATGCTTCAAGATTAACGATTCTATGAGATTGATTGCCAAAGCAGGCACATAAGGGAGATTTGGGGTTAGCGCATCAGGGGCAAAAGCCACTATTTGCTTGCCTTTATAACATAACCCAACACTACGAAACCCGTGCAAATACAATAGCACCCTAATGCCCCTTAAATTATTTGACAGCTTTTAGTGCCACTTCATAATTTGGCTCACTTGTAATTTCACTCACGATTTCTTTATGAACAATCTCACCTTCAGGATTGACAACAAAAACCGCACGCGCCAATAAGCCTTCCAATGGAGAACCTGCCAATACTACCCCATAAGAATCACCGAAGTCTTTGTTTCTAAAATCACTCAAAGCAGTTACATTTTCAATTCCCTCCGTAGAACAAAACCTACCTTGCGCGAAAGGGAGGTCAAGAGAGACGACAAAAACTTGTGCATTGGGAATATCTGCAGCCTTTTCATTAAATTTGCGTGTTTGTGTTGCACAAACACCTGTATCTAGGGAAGGCACAACATTGATAATTTGATATTTACCACTTGCACCTCCTACACTTTTAATGCTCAAATCCCCTGCAACTAAATCTACTTTAGGGGCTTTTTCGCCAACTTTAACTTCTTTACCCGCAAGTGTTACTGCGCTACCTTTGAAAGTTACCATTTTGTTTCCTTAAAAATATTTTGCAAATTGAGTGGTTATTATTAAATAACGAAACTAAATTTTAGATTAAAATGTTTCAATTCTTGGACGCGTTTGCAAAAAATTGATAGAATCAAATTCCTTACACTGATAGGATTCTATCGCAACGCGCCCAATCATTGCCGCATTATCAGAACAAAATTCAAGCGGAGAGAGCAATAATGTAACACCATAATCCTCACATATTTTTGCGATTCTCTCTCGTAATGCTAGATTTGCACTTGCCCCGCCAACAATCCCAAAATGTTTCCATTGGTTAGAATTGCTAGAATTTTGTGCAAAAAATATTTTACATTTTTGCACCAAATGCGTAATAGCTGAATCCTGAAAGCTTGCGCATAAATCTGCTTTAAACTTTTCGCTTAAGCCTCCTTGCGATTCCTTTTCTTTTTCTACTTGCACTCTCACTGCATTCTTCAATCCCGAAAAGCTAAACGCATATTGTCGCTTATCACGCAAGGGAATAGGAAAAGCAAAAGAATCGCGTAAGCCTTTCTGTGCATAAGATTCCACGATTGGACCTCCGGGATAGCCCAAAGAGAGCATTTTGGCTACTTTATCAAAGCTTTCGCCAAAGCTATCATCTAAACTACGTGCTTTGATTTCAATTTGATGAAAGGAATGCGCTTCAAGCAACATTGTATGCCCTCCTGAAACCAAAAGCACACCCAAAGGAAAACAGGCATCACATTCCAAAAATAGAGAATACAAATGTCCTTTGAGATGATTGACACCAATTAATGGGAGATTTAACGCAAAACAAAGAGATTTTGCCATCATCAAGCCCTCCAACAAAGTGATATTTAAACCCGGTTCTGTGGTAACAGCAATGGCTTTTAAATCTTTGAAGTAAGGTTTGACTTTTTCTAAGATATGCGGTAATGCTTCTGCGTGTAATCGACTTGCAAGTTCTGGCACAACACCGCCAAAGGCGGTATGTTGCTTTTCTTGAGAGATTTTCTGGTGAAAGATTAAATGTTTGGAATCTATTTGAGTGAGTGCGATAGAACTATCATCGCAACTGCTCTCAATGCTTAAAATAAGCCCGCTCAAAGATTCTTTCACGCTTTTATGCGTTCTCATCTAGGACATTGACGCCCAAACTTGCTAGTTTTTTATCTACCTTTTCTAATGCTTTTTCCAATGTTTCTTTACTAATGTCTGGCAAATTACCACCCCAAGATCTTTCTGCTTGATTGTATCCTCTGATGATTCCCTCTCTACCTGCTTTGAGTTTTTCAATATCATCTCCTGCGCCTGCTAAAACAAAATCTGCAATTCTATCGGAAGTTTTTGCGACGCCAAAGAATCCATCTTCTGCAATCAGTGCTTTTGCCTCATCTTGAGTTAATTGCTGAATTGGTTTGCCATCATAGCCGATAGAACTTAAATCCAAACCATTAAGAATATTATTGAGCTTGAATGGGTCGTTCATTGCGCTTGTGCCCATTCCAAAAAGCCCATTTTGTGAAGAGAAGTTTGTATCACTTGAAATTGTAATATTCATTTGAAACTGCACCACATAACTCATCATTAAAGATTTCGCATCAACTTTTGATGCTGCTTCTTGAATGCTTTTGTTTCTATCTTCCGCAGAAGTTTCATTTTGTTTCAGTGGATTGGAACTCATTGCACTTTGCAAATCTTGTGCATACTCAAAACTACTTTTAGAATTTACTGAATTAATTGCCATCTTGTCCTCCTTGACAAAAATTTAAGATATGTAATAATATCGTCATTTTTTTAAAAAAGAGTATAGGAAATGAAAAAATTTTTCGCAGAATGGGAAAAACAAGACGGAATCTTGCTATCATTCCCCCATAAAAATTCCGATTGGAAGCCTTATTTAGACGAAGTACGTTCCACCTATTGCGAAATTATTTTTGCAATTTTACAAGTAGAATCCTGCCTACTTGTGTGTGAGAATAAAGAATCCACCAAAGATTATGTAGAAAATTATTTTAACCAAAAGCATTGGAATCTTAAACTATTGATGAATTTATACTACCTAGAGATTCCCAGTAACGACACTTGGGCGCGCGACTTTGGAGGCATTACCATTACCAAAAATAACAAAAACATTGTGCTAGACTTTGGATTTAATGGCTGGGGATTAAAGTTCGCTTCTAATTTTGATAACAAAATCACACGCGAACTTGCCAAACTCAAAGTATTCCAAAACATTAAAACAGAAAAATTAATTTTAGAGGGCGGGAGCATTGAAAGCAATGGGGCAGGAATCCTACTCACTAATACGCAATGTTTATTAGAGGATAATCGCAATCCATTTTATTCTCAAAAACAGCTTGCAGAAGAACTTAAAAAATCTTTAGGGATTCAAAAGATTCTATGGCTCACAAGTGGCTATCTAAGTGGAGATGATACAGATAGTCATATTGACACTCTTGCACGTTTTGTGGATAAACAGACGATTGTTTATGTAGGTTGCAAGGACAAAAATGATACGCATTACCCTGCGCTTTTGAAAATGAAGCAAGAATTAAAAAATCTGCGAGATTTAAAGGGTAATTCTTTCAAATTAGTTGAATTACCTTTTGTGGGAGCAAAATATTACAATAACGAGCGTTTGCCTGCCACTTACGCAAATTTTTTATTTTTAAACCAAACGATTTTGCTTCCCATTTATCAAGATTCCAATGACGCATTGGCAATAGAGATTCTACAAAAGACTTGCCCAAAACATAAAATTATTCCGATAGATTGTTCGGTTTTGATAAGACAGCATGGCAGTCTGCACTGCATTAGTATGCAGTTTCCTAAAAACACATTAAACTTCAAAGCCTTAAAGAATCTTCAACAAGAGCTGTAAAGTTATATTAAGAATATTTTAGTAAAATTCGCTCTACTTTTACTGCGGAAATGGCGAAACTGGCAGACGCACTAGACTTAGGATCTAGCGCCGCAAGGCATGGAGGTTCAAGTCCTCTTTTCCGCACCATTTTAATTTGCAAGAACATAGAATGCTAGAATCACAAAATTTTATTTCATTAAAAGAATCTTTAGAATCTCTTATTTTACAAGTAAAACAAAACAATTTACTTCAAAATCAAATTTTAATGTCTCAAATCATTGCTAATACAAAAATCAATAAAAAAGACAAACAAACTCTCTTGCTTTTATTGCAAGATAGAGACAGAAACTATCTCCGAATCAATCACAACACCCAAGTCTATACAAGAATCAAAGAATATTTAGAGATTCTACGCCCTCTTAAAATCCACCGTGATGCACTTGTTAGAATCGGTGGAGAAAATGACGGAGGATATGTTATGTGCCGTCCTCTCTTAAAAAATGGGGGGGGGGGCAGAATAAAGTCCTCGCTAAAGCCATTTCGCTAGGCATATCAGACTATTCTCCTTGGGATTTGGAGATGGCGGAGCTTGGTTATGAAGTCATAGAATACGATGGAAGTATTGCACATTCACCCTACACACATTCAAACATTACTTTTTACAAAAAATTCATTGCGGCATACAATAGCGATTCCACTATTACATTAGATACACTCATCAAGGATAATCAGCTAGATTCCACACAAGCAAATATCCTGCAAATTGATATTGAAAATGCAGAGTGGGAAATGTTAGAGGGAATTAAGATAGAATCTTTAGCAGAGAATTTTGCTCAAGTTATCTTTGAATTTCACGGCTGCAATCCAGAGGAAAGAGAGGGATTCCACCAGCGAATCACACAGCTTAAACGTTTAAATCAACACTTCTGCCCTATTCATTTGCATTTTAACAATCACGGCAAAATCTTTTACTCTAAAGGCTTATTTTTCAGCACTTCCATAGAGGCAAGCTATATTAACCGCAAATATTTAAAGGATTTAGGCTTAAATGCAAATCAAAAAATAGAACAAGGGATTCTAAAAGATTTGGATTCTCCCACTTACTTGCCAAACCCAGAGATTCCTATTCGGTTTCCATAGCCTTTTAATAGGTCAAATTTATTTTATTCTACGATTCTCCCGCTATGCGTATAGACATTTGCCTTATTCCCACGCGCGAAGCCTACAAGCGTTACTCCTGTTTCTTGTGCAGCCTTGACACCCATAAGAGTTGCTGCTGCCTTAGAAATGACAATAGGAATATTGTGCATTACCGCTTTAATCACCATTTCAAGCGACAATCTCCCACTAACATAAAGCACCGCATCACGCGTATCTAATCCTTGCAGGCGCGCTTTTCCCATTACTTTATCAATCGCATTATGGCGTCCAATATCCTCACAAATCAATGAAGAATCTCTCAACACCAACATTGCCTTATGCACACAACCCGTCTTCTCAAACAATGCACTTGGCTTCTCAAAACATCGCAAATGCGAGAAAATCTCACTACACGAAATCTTTATATCTGATTCCACAAATTTCTCTACAACGTGTCCCTCTAAATTCCCAGCTACTCCTACGCAACAGCCAGAAGTAAGCGTTTTTTCGCGAAAGAGATTATGGAGATTTTCCTCAACAATTTCCGCTTCTATTGCAACAGACTTTCCGTCTTTGGCAATCTCTAAATGCCGAATCTGTGAAACATCATTAATCACACCTTCACTTATCAAAAACCCGACAATATGACAATCTTGCTCTTGTGGGATACTCATAACTGAAAGTAACTTCTTGCCATTGAGATAAAACGCAATGCGCTCCTCTGCTATTACACAATCTTCAACGAAATTCAGAGACTCCCCCCCAAATCCATTGGGAGAGATTTTCTCAATTCTTAATGCTTTATAATAGGATTCCATTATACCGCATTTAATTCTTTGTAATAATAGCTATGCAAAATCGCAATCTCTTCTTCACCCATATGTCCATCAAGGATAGAATGTAAAGCTCCTTCAATCGCAAAGACAGCCATATAAATATGGGTAATAAGCAGTGCAACCACCAAAAACCCGACGCAATTATGCACTAATGCCATCATTCTTAAAGTGTCAATATCGCTAAATTGGAAAAACATAAATGCACCTGAAATTACCATTGCAAATCCGCCAAGAGTGCAGACCCAAAACCACATTTTTTGTCCTGCATTAAACTTTCCTGCAGGGATTGGTTTTTTCTCTTTGCTCAAATACCCGCCCATAATCATCAGCCATTGAATGTCATAGGCTTTAGGCAAAGCACTCTTAAACCACATTAAAAACATTAGGACGCCAAAAACCGCAAAGACAATTGTTACGATTCCATGCACATCTCTTGCAAAGCGCACCAATCCTCCTCCGCCTAATTTGTCGCCAAACACCATTACCAAGCCCGTAAGACACAAAAGTACAAAAGGAATTGCGGCACACCAATGCACAGCAATGTTATAACTAGAAAATACTCGGATTTTTTTACCATGATTAAATTTCTTTTGCCCTATGAGCATAAAATGCCCTAAAAATGCTAAAGGAACTAAAATAACAAGAATCCCAAAAATCGTAGCGAAATAATGTCCTTGTAAAAGCGTAAAGATTTCGCCAAGCCCTTGAGAATTGGGCGAGCCAATGCCCCAAGTCTTAATTGCTTCAACCTCTGGACCACCATAAATAAGTGGATTCGCTCTTTGCTCTGGTGCAATGAGGGCATTATTACCCTCAATGAATTCGGCATATTGCTTGCCATCTTTATTGGGAACGCTTGGGTTTGCTGCAAAAGCAACATTTACCCCTGCCATAACAAGTATTAGCATCAAGATTCTAAAGAATTTCGCAAAATTTCTCATAGAATCCCCCTTAATCACCATACGCCGTTTTCCACACATTAGGCACAGCATTAGGGATATTCTCTCCGCGAACGGTTGCGCGGTGGGTGATGATATTTGAAACTTCTTCGCTACTACCTGCAAGCAATGCTTTTGTGCTGCACATACTTGCACACATTGGCACTTTACCTTCAGCGATTCGGTTTTGTCCATAAAGATGATATTCCGCCTCACTGTTAGTTTCTTCAGGACCTCCTGCACAGAATGTGCATTTATCCATTGCTCCACGAGAGCCAAACACGCCATTTTTTGGGAATTGTGGCGCACCAAAAGGGCACGCATACAGACAATATCCGCAGCCAATGCAAGTTTTTTTATCGTGTAGCACGATTCCATCGGCACGAATATAGAAACAATCCACTGGACAAACTTGCGCACAAGGTGCGTCAGCACAGTGCATACAAGCAATGGATACGGCGGTTTCTTTGCCCACAACGCCCTCATTGAGCATTACGACTCTTCGGCGATTGACACCCACAGGCAAATGATGTGCTTCTTTACAAGCGACATCACACCCGTGGCACTCAATACAACGATTCGTATCACAGTAGAATTTGACTCTTGAAAAGTTTTCAAGATTTGTAGGAATTGCATTACTCATCTTTCACTCCTTACGCTTTCTCTATGCGGCACAAACCACATTTTGTTTCTGGACAAGCAGAATTGTAATCAAATCCATAACTTGCAACCATACAAGCAGATTCCCCAATTGCATAAGGCTTCGTGCCCTCTGGATACATTTCAAGTCGTGATTTGCCTTGATCCATTCCTGAGAAGTTTTGTGGCAACCAAACGCTATTATAATCCACTCTTGTAGAGAGCTTAGCAGGCACTAAGATTCTTGTATCCATTGTGCCATACACCCAAAGCATATCGCCGTTTTTGATATTCATCTCTGCGGCTTTATCAGGGTGAATCTCTACAAACATTTCGCCCTCAACTTCTGCTAAGTATTTCGCACTTCTTGTTTCCGCACCTGTTCCCATATGTGCTACAAGCCTACCACTAAGCATATTTATAGGGAATTCATCTACCCAATTTTTATTCTCACCTAGTTCTTTTTGGCGACTGCGGTATTTGATATTTGCCCTGAAATGGTTTTGCTTATCAGGGAAGTTTGGATATTTATCCACCAAATCTCCACGTACAGAATGCAAAGGTTCGCGATGTAATGGAATCTTGTCATACCAATTCCACACATTCGCTCTTGCTTTCCCATTACCATAAGGGCAAAGTCCTTGTGCTAATGCCTTTTCTACGAGGATATTATTACCAAATCCCATAGCAAAACTAGTTCCACCAATCGCTTCTTTTTCTGCCTCTGTGAGCTTAATGCCAAGTGATTCCGCATTTGCTGCAGTTACAGGAGCGTGTCCGCCACTATATTTTGCATCTGGCAAGGAACGCGGTGTAAGCATACTTTGACCGCTAGGATTTGTAACACCCCAATTCACACGGAATCCCATTCCACCACGCATTACAGGAATCTTATCATTATACATTACAGGTGTGCCAGGGTGTTTATCGCTCCAACAAGGCCAAGGCAAGCCATAATAATCCCCTTTAAATGGTCCTGTGCCCTCAAGTGTAACTTTGTCAAACATATGCCAATTTTCTTGGTGTGCTTTCAATCGTTCAGGACTCATACCTTGCAATCCAATACTTCGGATACTTTGTGTTAATTCCACCGTCGCATCTTCTGGCCATATAAATTGATCTCTTCCTTTAGATTTCGCAATATCATAAAGTCTACGTTGGAATTCTTCTAGGAATCCTAATCTCTCTGCCAACCCAAATAAAAATTCTTCGTCAGGACGACATTCAAAGAGTGGCTCCATTACTTTGGAACGCCATTGATAACTGCGGTTTGTTGCTGCAACACTACCGCTTGTCTCCATTTGAGAAGCCGCGGGCAAGCAGAATAGATTATCCTTTCTGTCTCCATAAATTGCCAAGTCATTAACATAAGGATCGACAAAGACAACTAAGTCTAGTTTATCCATTGCTTTGCGTTGCAAGTCTAGCAAAGACACCGTTGTCATACCAGAACCAATAACAATCAAGGCGCGCAATTTAGTGCCTGCATTATTTTCCATATTCTCATCATCTAACACGCCGAATTTCCAAGTAGAGTGCGCAAAGCCGGTTTTTCCCATCATTTCTTTGTCTTTAAACCGAGAAACCATCCAATCATAATCTACTTTCCAATGGCGGCAGAAATGTTTCCAAGCTGGCTCACCAAGTCCATAATATCCCGGCAAAGAATCCGCAAGGTTTGTCATATCTGAAGCACCTTGTACATTGTCGTGTCCGCGTAAAATATTCACACCTCCACCATTTTTACCAATGTTTCCTAAGAACATTTGCAAGATTGGCATAATACGCGTATTACTCGTTCCTACAGTGTGTTGTGTCAATCCCTGATTCCAAATCAAGCTTGCAGGTTTTGCGGACGCCATTTCTTCTGCAATATGACGAATTGCATCTGCTGGGATTCCGCAAACATCCGCTGCAACTTCAGGAGTGAATTTTTTTGCTTCTTCCATAATCAACTCATAGCCATCTACCCTATCTTTGAGATATTGCTCATCATAGAGTTTTTTAGCAATGATATGATTCAACAAACCATACGCAAAGGCAATGTCTGTCCCGCTACGGATTCTATGAAATTCATCGCATTTCGCTGCGGTTTTGGTGAATCGTGGGTCAATGCATACGAGTTTTGCGCCTTTTTCTTTTGCACGCAAAATATGCACCATAGAAACAGGGTGATTTACCGCTGGGTTCGCACCAATGACTAAAATATATTTAGCAAACTGCATATCACCAAGGTGATTTGTCATACCACCATACCCAAATGTATTTGCCACACCGGCAACTGTTGGGCTGTGTCAAACACGAGCGCAATGATCTATATTATTTGTCCCAAAGAATGCTGCAAATTTTCTAATATAATAACTTTGCTCATTAGAACATTTCGCGCTACCTAGAAACATTACCGCATCAGGTCCGCTTTCCTCTCGGATTTGCTTAAGCTGTGCTGCAATTTTATCCATTGCTTCATCGTATTTAAGCCTTGTCCATTTACCATCTTTTTTCTCTAATGGATAGCGCAAACGTGTTTCACTCCTTGCTCTATCAATCAAATCTGCGCCTTTACAACAATGCCCACCTTGAGAAATGGGGTGGTCTTGTGCAACTTCCTGTCGCACCCAAACACCATCTACTACTTCAGCTACGATTCCACAACCAACAGAACAATGGGTGCAAATCGTTTTGACTTTTTTAGACTCTGGATACCTTTCTTTCAACTCTTGTGTAGTTGCTTGACGCATAGTTTTTTGTGTGTCATTTCCTAATGCAATACTTGCGCTAGCTAAGCTTCCAAGAGCGGTCATTTTCAAAAACGCACGTCTGCTATTGCGTCTTTTAATTGTTTCGCTCATTTTTCACCTCGCTTTTTATTTTGCAACAGAATAATACAAATCCCATTGCGGTGTTTTTTGGTAAAGAATCTCTTTTTTAGGCGATTTGCCACGCACGAGATTCTCACTTGTGCCTTTTTTGCCACAGCCTGCTAATGCAATACTCGCACCCACGACTGCTACGGAAGTTTTTGCGGTAGTTTTTAAAAACTCTCGCCTATTCTTTTCCATAATGGCTCCTTATTTAAGATTTGGGATAATCCCACGAAGAATCTTGATTCAAGAATCTTCGTGGAACTACTTCTGCTATTTCTTGCTATATTACGTAAAACTCCTTTTCAAACCCAATAAAAGATTCTAAGATGAGCGCAACAGCTAGATATAATTTCGCATCTTCGCGCATTTTTATCTCCTCAACTAAGCCCGAAAAAGCTTTTTGGCTAAACAAAAAAACTTCTTTTGCTAGCTCCGCATTCCCCACTTCCAATAAATGACGCATAAAGCCACAAAGGAATCCTAAATGCTCCTCTGTTTCTTTAAAACTATCTGTATTCACACGCACATTACTTTGCTTTATCAAAGCTCTCATTTTAAGCAAAGATTGTCCATTGATACAATTCTCATAATAATGCGAAAGGTGCATACCGACCTGTTTCTCTCCAAAAGGCAGTGCAAAAAGACGAGAAAACTCTTCTTTGATATTTTTGATTCCATTGTTTTCTAATTCTTGCTTGAGCAATAACATACTCCCCTCTGCTTCCTGATTGAGTGGAGCATTAAGCAGAATCGCTAATTGCTCTTTTGCAATCCCAACACGTTCCTCTAACATTTCAAAAACCAACAAGCCGTTAAAAAAGTCATAATACAAAATGCGTGCATTTCTCAAGTCTAACTGTTCTTGTTCGCTCAAATTATCTAACATTTGCTTTTCCCTCTCTAACTTCACTTGCTACATCAAGCATTACTTTGACTTTGCAGTCTGGACAGCATTGGATTGTCTTTAATTTTTTAGAATCACTAGCAAAAGAATCCCCAATAAGCAACATTACTTTTTCTATGGATTTTTTAGTGCTAAAGACTTTCCCACATTCTACACACAAGAAAGGCTCATCTTTAGCCAATTCTTGACTTTTGAAAGATTTTAGATTCAGCATTATTCCCTCTTTGCTAAGCTCCATAGCCTCTTCAGGACAAGATGCAACGCAATATCCACAGGTTGTGCAAAGACTCGCATTAAAGCGCAAAGAAAAATCATCACTTCTTGCAAAGAGTGCATTCACATTGCAAGCCCCAACACAAGAGAGACAAAGAGTGCATTTTTGGGTATCAACCTTAACTCTACCATAAAAAACCGATGATTTGCATGCAAGAGTTACAGGCACACTTTGAGCCAAACCATAGTCATTTTCTTTAATCATATATTGCAAACGTTGGGCAAAAGATTCACGATAAGGCTTATTATAGCGATTTTGATAAAAGTAAGATTCTATTTGTGGCAATTCTTGTACAAGACTGCTTAAAGATTCTAATTGCTGCACCACAACAATAGCATTGCATTGATAAATTTTCTGTGTAATATTGTTTAAAAACTCCATTGGAGCACTGCAATCTTGCGTATAAACAACCAGCGCATATCCACTTGTTTGCACCATAGTTAATAAATCGTTTTCATTTAAGATTGATAAACTCGGCAAGACAAGAGGCAGAAAATCAGCAGGCAAAGTTTTATTTTGAGCAACTAAATTTCTATAATCTTGCAAGCTGCACAAGAAGATTCTTTGCCCTTTAAAGAGGTGAATAATTTCTCCTAAGCCCTCTTTAGGAAGTTCCTCATATTCTAAGCAATTTGTTGGACAAACTCCCACACACGCACCACAATGAATACAATCAATGGGAGAGAAAACTAATTCCATTAAAGTATCCTCATTGCTCACACCAAAGGTTGGACAGGCATTAGCACACCTTGCGCAATGCTTTTCTCTACGATGATGATATTGGCAAACATTTTCCTGATAACCAATCATCTCTTTGTATTGATAAACGCCTATGTTTTTTTGTAATTTTTCTAATAAACTTTCGGGGCTTTTAAAGTCTGCCACATTATACACACCCCTAAAGCGTAACAACTCTTCTTCATTCACAAACAACACGGCTTGTGCAAATTCTACTATTTGTTCATTATTTAATTTCGCACTGAACGCACCAAAATATCCGCTGAAGTTTTCTAATGATTCCAAATCCAACAAACAAACTTCAAAATGTTTTTGTGCTAGCTTAGAGAAATCCTGCACCACTTGTGGAATCACACCCTCTGCCTCATTAGCATAAAGAATTGCAAGTCTTGTGCCAACCTGTGTTTCTCTACTATTCTCTAATGTAAAGTCATCTATAATTTCTTGTATTGCATTGAGTATTGAGAGTTTCTGTTGGTAATTACTTTCTTGTTTGTCTAATAGTAAATTTCCAAGTGGTAAAGATTCGGCATTGAGATTAATAGATGAATTCATATTTCCTCATAACATTTGATAATTTGAATATCATTGAATACCCTATTCATTCTTAAGTCCGCATTTTAGTCGCTTCACGCTAAAAAGTCAAGATTTATTTAACATTTATCATTATATAAATTTATATATAAACAACCTAAAATTGCAACAAATGAGATAAGGATTTTAGAGCCAATCTCTTTTTTATATTAAAAATTGATTATTTGGTTTTTGTGAGAAGTTTTAAACTGATGAGATAAAGCCTTAAATGAAAGCATTTCTAAATTTTAAAGAAGCCACGACTTCTATTGAAGTCTTTGGCAACTTGGAATCCAACTCCAAGCATTATTACAAAACTCTACGATTCCAGCCAACAATCCATCTACAAAAAATGCAGAGAGGCAAACATAAAGCGTTGCGATTCCTATGACAATTTTAAGTGGCAAGGTCGCATTTTGTGAATAAATGCTTCCATCGCTCATCAAAGGGTCTTTTAAGAACATATAAACAATGAGCTTTAAATAATAATAAGCCGCGATTGCACTATTAATTGCCATTACAAAGGCTAGAAATAGATAGCCACTATTAATTGCCGCACTCATCAAATAAACTTTGCCCCAAAAAACAGAAAAAGGTGGAATCCCTGCGAGAGAAAGCATAAACAATCCCATAATCACCGCTGCCAATGGACACAGCTTAATAAGTCCTGAAAATTTTTCATAAGAATGGTCATAACGTTTATCCCAAATTTGCTCTTTAGTGCGAGAAATCCATAGCATTGAAAAGATTCCAAGATTTGTAAAAAGAAACAATATCCAATACAAAAATAACGCAACATATGCTTGCATTCCACCAATCAACACCGAACTAAACGCAAAACCCGCGTGAGCAATAGAGCTATATGCCAACATACGTTTCACATCTTTTTGCACAAGTGCTACAAGATTAGGCAAAGTCATCGTAACCACAATGAGAAAATAAAAAATATTATGTACCCATACGAGTTCCATAAAGAAATCAAAGATTCTAATCGCAACCACTAAGGCTGCAATTTTGGGAACGATAGACATAAAGCCAGCAAGAAAAGAATTAGAACCCTCATAGACATCAGGCGTCCAAGTATGGAAAGGCACTAAAGAGGCTTTAAAGCCAATAGAAGCGATAAAAAATACCACTCCACTCAATACCAAATAAGCAGGCTGATAATCGTTGATTTCTAATACAATCCTAATCCCCTCCAAGTCCAAATGCCCGGTGGCTGCATAAAGCAACATTGAACCAAAAGCAAAACAACCAGCAGATAGAGAACCCGTTGTAAAATATTTAATGGCTGCTTCAAATGCAGTGGCTCTATTGTGCATTGCAATGAGTGTATAAAGGGCAAGGGAAGCAGTTTCTAATCCCAAAAAAATTACAATCAAATGATCACTGCTGACCATAAATTGGAATCCTGCGCACATAAACAAAAAGAGTGCGTAATATTCTGGATAAGCGAATTCGTGGAATCTATTGTAACTCAAAGTCAAAGGCACAAATAAAATTGCTGCAACAAGAATAATAATCTGTCCTAAAAGTGCGATTCCATCAATGAAAATCAAATCAAAAAAGGCTCTGGATTCGCTACCTATGCCAAAAAACATAATATAGCCCAAATCAAGACCCAAGAATAAAATTGCAAGCATTGTGTAGAGTTGTTTATTCGCACTTTTCAAGCACATATCCACAACCAAAATCAAAAGTCCCCCTACAATCGCAACTAACATAGGGAATATACTAAAAATATTTAAACTCTCTAATGGAACACTAAAAATTTCTAACATCTATTTTCCCTCCTCTTGCAAGCCATCTCCACAATCACAATCTTGCTTTGTATTCTCTAAATTTTCAAGATTTTCAGTATTTGGCAGATTCTCTTCTTGTGGGGAATTTGGCACTTCTACCATCTCTATTGCAAAAAAGCCTTGAGCCTCTGGAGTGGTAGCGCGAGAATACATTATCCCAAGCATATTTTCTACACCTTTATTGATAGGAACTAAAATGGGCTTAGGATAAACACCAAGCCAAATCACAACGGCGACCAATGGCAATAAAGCACCCCATTCGCGCTTGTCTAAATCTTGCAATTTTAAATTTTCTTGATTTGCAACTTTTCCATAAAATGTTTTACGATAGAGATTAAGCATATAAATTGCACCTACAATAATGCTAATTCCAGCAACTCCTGTCAAAATCGGCGAAACTTGAAAGAATCCAAGCAAAGATAAAAATTCTCCCACGAATCCCATTGTAAGAGGTAATCCCGCTGAAGCCATCATCATAATTCCAAAAATTGCAGCATAATGAGGCATTACCTTTGCGATTCCGCCAAACTCAACGATAAGTTTCGTATGCCGCCTCTCATAAATCATTCCCACAAGCATAAAGAGTGCGCCACTGATGATTCCATGGCTTAACATAAAAAATACTGAACCAGAAATTCCCTCTATATTGAGTGCAAAGATTCCAATCATAATGACACCCATATGTGAAATGGAGCTATAAGCAACGACTTGTTTCATATCCTCTTGAGCAAAAGCCACCATTGCTCCATAAATAATCATTATCAAAGAGAGAATCGCAACAGGCATTAAGAGTGCAACACTCGCATCGGGAAAAAGCGGTAGAGAAAAGCGCACAAAGCCATAAGTTCCCATTTTTAGAAGCACTGCCGCAAGAATGATAGAACCAATTGTCGGAGCTTGTCCGTGAGCATAAGGCAACCAAGTATGAAATGGAAACATAGGCACTTTGACTGCCAAACCACAAAAAAACGCAATGAATAGCCACATTTGTAAGTTTTTTGGAATCACGCCTAGACTATACCATTCCAAAAGAGAGAATGTCCAAATACCACTCACGCTATAATAGTAATAGGCTAAAAATAGAATCCCAATTAACATAATCATAGAGCCTAAAAAGGTGTAGAGAAAAAACTTCACTGCAGCATAGATTCTACTGCCACTCCCCCAAGCACCAATAATATAAAGCATTGGCACTAAAGAGAGTTCCCAGAAAACATAGAACAAAATCATATCCAATGCACAAAAAACACCAATCATAATGCTTTCAAGACACAAAAGAGAAATGATAAGCTTTTTGGTTTCTTGACTTTCGTTAAGATAAATCAACCCAATAAAACTAATAAACGCACTTAGCACAATCAAAAAGAGAGAGATTCCATCAACACCCACAAGATAGCTAATGCTAAAATTCATTACCAAAGGGAGCGAGGTTACAAATTGGAATCCATCAGAACTTTCATCAAAGCTATACCACAAGAGCAAGGCTAATCCTAATTCAATCAGGCTAATAACCACTGCATAGGCTTTAAGATTCTCTTTGATACCAATAGCTAAAATTGCTCCAACTAATGGAAAAAAGATGAGTAAAGTTAAAAGGTAGTCCATACGCCCTCCCTATAAATAAATACAAGTAGCAATAAAACTACTACACCAAAAAACATAATTTTCAACATTTTAGAAAGATTTCCACCCTGAATCCACTGCATACTTTCTCCACTGCTATTAAGAAATCTTGCGATTCTATCCACAACAAAATCTATCACATGCTTATCTCCAAGCCAAGCAATCTTAGAGAGCTTAATGTAGTTTTGAATGAATAATTTATCATAAATATAGGGGATATAGTATTGATTACTCAAAAATTTATAAATGAATGTTTCTTGCCATTTGGGAGAAAAACCACCTTTGTGATATTTCAACACAGCAAAAGCAATCCCACACAAAGCCACGAATGAGGTAAGGAGAATGAGATTCCAAATCGTTTGGGACTCTAAATTGGCATTAAAATCAGGCAAAGTCTGCATTACAAAATGATGAAAATTTGGTTCAAAAAATCCTGCAAATACCGCTAAAATCCCTAATGGCAACATTGCATAAAGCATATAAGGATAAGCCTCGTGAGGATGTTCTTCGTGTTTTTTCTCTCCGAAAAATACAAGCATAATCAATCTAAAACTATAAAATGCAGTCAAAAATGCCCCCAACAACAATGCTCCCCACAAGACATAAGCTCCCGAACCAAATGCTGCTTCTAAGATTTTATCCTTGGAGAAAAATCCAGAAAACGGATAGATTCCAGACAATGCAATGGAAGCTAGAATCATTAAAATTGCGGTATATTTTAGTGGGCGATAGAGTGCTCCCATTTTAGAAATGTCTAGTTTATCGTGCATTGCGTGCATTACATTCCCCGCTCCCAAAAACAATAAGGACTTGAAAAATGCGTGTGTTGCTAAGTGAAAAAGTGCAATCCAATAGGCTTCTAACCCTGCGGCAACAAACATATAACCCAATTGTGAGAGGGTAGAATATGCGATAATTCGCTTTAAATCTTTATTTACCAATGCCATTGTAGCCGCAAAAAGTGCGACAAATGCTCCAAGACTTGCAATCAAGAAGCCGATTTCAGGAATCATTGCATAAAGCGGATTCGCACGAATCACCAAATAAACTCCCGCCGTTACCATTGTCGCTGCGTGGATTAATGCAGAAACAGGGGTAGGTCCCTCCATTGCATCTGCTAGCCAAGTATGCAAAGGAAATTGAGCACTCTTTCCCATTGCACCAACAAAGAGTAAAACACCCATAGCAATCAAAACCCCCTTGGGTGCTTCATACACGCTACTCAAAACTTCCTCATAATTCAAAGTGCCAAAAGTCCAATAAATCAAAAAGATTCCAAGTAACATTCCAAGGTCTGCGATTCTATTCATAATAAAGGCTTCATTTGCCGCAAAAGAGGCGGAATCGCGTTCATACCAAAATCCAATCAACATCCAAGAACAAAGCCCTACACCCTCCCAGCCAATGAACAATCCTGCGAAATTATCACTCATTACTAAAATCAGCATAGAAAAGACAAAAGCACTTAGATGGACAAAGAATCTATTGAAACTCTTATCGTGGCTCATATAACCAATGGAATAGATATGCACACATAAGGATACGAGTGTTACAACCAACATCATCGTTGCACTCACACTATCTACCAAGAATCCAAAAGGAATATAAAGCCCCCCTGCTCCAATCCAATCCATTAACACAACTTTGACAATACCACCCTGTGCAGTATGAACAAAGAGCAATAAAGAAGCCAAAAATGAAAAACCGAGCATCAGAGAAGCAAAGATTCCAACTCCTATAAACTTTTGCTTTGAAGCAAATGGAATCCCAAACAATGAACCTACCAATGGCGCAAACAATGCGGCATATAAAATCGCTTCCATAACCCTAGCCTTCCATAATTTGCAGTTTGTCTAAATCTAATGTATGATGCTTCTTATACCAAGCAATCAGCAACCCAACCCCAATAGCAACTTCACTTGCCGCTACGGCAAGGATAAAAAACGCAAACATTTGCCCATTTAAATCTCCAAGATATTTTCCAACAGCAACCAATCCAACATTAACAGCACTCAATAAAATTTCTGTGGAAAAAAATAACATTAGTAAATTTTTGCGCCTAAGCATTCCAAAAACACCAATGATAAACATAAGGCTTGATAAAATTAAATAATGGTTAAGCGTTATCATCTTCATCTCCCTTAGGTGCTTGCTCATTTAAGGTTAAAGAATAACGCATTCCTTTGCCTGCTAGCACGATTCCTGCAATCATTGCGACAAGCAACATCATCGCAGCAATCTCAAAAGGAATCAAAAACTTTGTAAAAAGCACATAGCCTATCATTTGCACATTTCCGATTCCTTCTTGCAGTGGAATCGTTGCTTCTAAATTTATCAGATTCTGCGTAATAATAGGTGCAACCACTACAATAACAAGCAATAATGCACCAACTCCGCTTAAAATAAACAAAATTTTTGGATTAGCAATTTTTTCGCTTTGTAATTTTTGGACATCAAAAAACATCATTGCAAAGGCATAAAGCGCAATGACCGCTCCGGTATAAACAACAATTTGCACAACACCCAAAAATTCTGCTCCAAGCAAAAAGAAAAATGCGGAGACAAAAATCATTCCTGCCGCTAATGCACTCAAAGCATAAAGGATATTTCGCGTTGTAACGACTATCAAAAACATTGCCAATGTCAGTGCGCAAAATGTATAAAACGCAATGGCTTCAAGCATTTATTTCCTCCTTTTGTTTAGATTCTTGTACCTTAGAATCCTCTAAATATTTTAAAGGAGTGGCTTTAATGCGTTTATCCGCATCTATACTCACACTCCCGACACCAGAAAATTCAGATTCTTGTCTATTTAATACCCTATCAATAGGGGTGAGCATATCGTTTTTAAGCGCGAAAGACGCTCTTTGCTCACTCGCATTTTCGTATCTTTTACCATGCACAATCGCAAGCTCCGGGCAAACCTCTGCACACAACCCACAATAAATACATCGTCCGAAATTGATACTATACTCAAAGACTTTTTTGCGCTTGTCCTCTCCATAACCTGTTTCCATACGAATACAATTCGCCACACAGATTTTCTCGCACAATCCACAGCCAATACATCGCTCATTGCCACTTTCAAGTAACCGCTTCAACTTATGCACTGCACGATAACGTGGACTAAGGGGTAGTTTCTCCATTGGGTATTGCACCGTGTGGATTTGCGCCTTATAAAACTCTTTAAATACAAGCCATAAACCTATAAATAACTCACCCTTTAAGGCACGATTCCAAAATCTTACAAATTTTTGAGTATGACTTAATGAAGGTGCTTGCTCAACAATTTTGATATATTTACTCAATTTCCACCTCCTAAGCACACAAGCCCTGTAACAAAAACATTCAAAAGCGCAAGAGGAAATAATACCCTCCAACATAGCCCCATTAATTGGTCTGGACGCACGTGGGGATAAGCTGCTCTTGCCCACATAAATAAAAAGATGAGAAAACTAACTTTTAGGAGAATTGCGATTCCACCGGGAATGAATCCAAGAGGGTTAAAGCCTCCCAAGAAAATTAAAGACACAACAAAAGACAATGAAATCATACTCGCATATTCGCCAATGAAAAACATTCCCCAACGCATTCCTGCGTATTCTGTCGCATATCCTGCGACAATTTCTGCTTCGTGCTCTAATAAATCAAAGGGCGTCCTATTCAACTCTGCGTAACCCGCAAACAAAAACAATACAAAAGCCAAAGGTTGCGAAAATACTAGCCAATTCGTGATTCCGCCCTCTTGATAATTGTTAATATCAATCAAGGATAAAGAACCAACTAACATTAAGGGTGCCAAGAGTGATAATCCCGAAACGACTTCAAAGCTAAGGAGTTGCACCGCTGTCCTAGCCGCCCCTAAAATTGACCATTTACTATTTGCGCTAATACCTCCTAATAAGGGACCATATAAACCAGCAGCCCCAACACCAAGCACAAACAAAATCCCTACATTAATGTCAGAAATAATCGGTGCAATTGTATATCCAAAAAGTTCAAATTCAGGGAAAAATGGGATAGGAGCCATTGCGATAAAAGCCGTAGCAGCAGTAATCGTTGGTGCGATTCTAAAAATAATGCGATTTGCGCCACTAGGCACAATATCTTCTTTGGTAAAAAGCTTAATCCCATCGGCTAAAATTTGTAAAACTCCAAAAGGTCCAACCATCATTGGACCTAAGCGACGTTGAAAGAAAGCTAAAATCTTACGCTCTACATAGGTTGTAAAGCCTGCTAGTGCTGAAAAAATTAATACTACAATTAGAATTTTAATCAGTGTTTCAATGAAATAATTCATAATTAGACCTTTAAAGAAACATTTGCGTAACGCGTCATCGGAAAGAATTTAAATTCCTCCAATCCACATACGCCAAGTGCTGCAAACTCGCCCGCCATTCCATTATCAATGATTGCTAAAGCCTCTATTGTTTCTCCATTTGCAAAGCACACCTCTATTGTTTCTCCCACTTGAATCCCAAGATTCTTAGCATATTCTTCACTCAATTGTAAGCCATTTTTGGAATCCAAATACAAAGATTGCAGAGTGCTTTTTGAGAAATGTGCTATCGGATTGCGTGCATACAGATTATAGGATTCTAACTCCACTAATTCTATGGGTGAAATCTCTAAAGGCTCTTTTGGGAAATGCACGCTTAGCAAATATCCACGAACTTCAGAGCCATCATTTAAAAATCCAAATTTCAAATCATCATATTCCACACTTTTAAAGCCTTTTTCTATCGGCAATTCTAGCGTATAATCTATCGTGTATTCGCTTTCTAATCCTAAAGCTTTGGCAATATCATTAAGTTCATATCCATTATAAGGTGTTGCGGGAGCTAATGGCACAACGCGTTTATCCACATTGACGAGCGTGCCCTCTTGTTCGTTTAGATAAGGCATTTGAAGCGCGTCTTCTGCACTCACGCCAATTTTATAGTTTCCTTCCGCATTATAACCAATGCTATAACCTACTTTTTCTTTGTCTAATTCACAAATTAAAGAGATTCCAAGCGCATTTGTGCTCGGTGGGAGCAACAGAATCTTTACTTTGCTTAAATTTTCAATATAACCCAAAATCCTTGCGATATTATGGGCATTTCTTGCACGATACACATCAAAGCCAATGATTAAAATAGGATTCTTTGCTTCTTCTAAAGCTTTTTTTGTTGCCTCCATGGAATCCTTAATAGAATCGCCGCAATACTCGTATAGCGCACTTGTTAGGATTTCCACTTCTTGGCTTATGTTTTCAATTTCTTCTTTTTCTATGAATTTCTCATTGCCCTCTTCATCTAAGACTACATTCCCCTCTTTATCCAATTCTTTGACTTTGACTTTTTTCTTGACTTCTTTGGTTATTGTCTGCGTTTCTTTGCGTTCATAACGTTCCACTTGTGCCTTTAAAGAGACTGGCATTTGCTCTTTTGGAATACATACACTTGCAAGCAATAATGCCAAAGCCTCCTCACTATCTGGCTTATAGATTCCATTAATAGCAGATTTCACAAAACGATTCACAACCACATCTTGCATCGTGTGAAAATAGGCTAAATTTGCACCTTTATTTTGTTTCATTGCATTGTTAATGCTATGGGTAATCACAGGCATATCATAACTCAATGCCCCACCAAAACACATCACAAAAGTGCTTTTGGTAATGTCTTTTTGACTTGCATTACCCAATGAGCCACTGACTTTCATAAAAGAATCCAAAAAAGTTTTGAAAGGATACACTTCTTTACAGACTAATTTATAGCCGAATCTTTCTTTTAAACGCTGCAAAATCAAAGCTTCCTCATTGCTTAGATTTCCACCAAAGCTAATTGTTTGTGCTTCTTTAAAAGCCGCGATACTTGTATTAAAAGACGCTTTATCCTTTCTTACTTTCTGATTGTTTATATCAAATGCCAATCTTCCTGCTGGGCAAAGGGTGGAAAAGTTCCAATCGCTACTGACGCGATAAACTTTCTTTTCACTTCCTCCGATTCCTTGCTGCTTGACTTCGTAAGTGATTGCGCAGCCATTCCCACAATGCACACAGGTGCTTGGAATCTTCTCTAACTCCCACGCATTAGAACGATATTGGAAATGCTTGATACTCAATGCACCCACCGGACACACACTCACGCATTCGCCACAATCTCCACAAGCTTCAGATTCCACACCATTTAAGCCAATGAGAGATTTTTTAATTTTAGTCCAAACACCATAAGCATCTTTAGGCATACTTTCCTTGTATTCTTTGGGTGGCATATCCCCTTCGCGTTTTTGGGCTTTAATGTGTGCTTTACCAATTTTATCTTTACAGAGTGTTACGCAACGTTCGCACACGATACAGAGATTCGGGTCATAGATTGCCTGACCCCACGCACCAAATTTCTTATCATCATCTTTCATTGCATAGTTTTGCTCACCTACCCCCACATAATGTGTGTAATTTTGTAATTCACATTCGCCACTTTTATCGCACACACCGCATTGCAAAGGGTGATTAACAACATAAGTCTGCATAATCGCCTTGCGTTCTGCCTCAATCTCTAGGGTATTGACAAAGATTTGCATTCCGTCTTTGACTTTTGCATTACACGCATATACGCGCTTGCCGTCAGCTTCTACCATACACATTTTACAGGCAAGTGTAGGCGATGCGCAAGAAAGATAGCAAATCGCCGGGATAAACACTTCATTGGCACGTGCAGCATTGAGGATACTCTCCCCCTCCTCGCAAAGAATCTCACAACCATCAATTGTTACTTTTATTTTTTCCATTACGCCACCTTGCTTACTTTGACTTTTTTATAGCAAAACGTATCATTCAAATTCCAATCATTCTTTAAATCAAATGTTTGTGGAATCCACAAAATTCCAACCATACCTTTTAAATCCACATTGTGATGCAATTTTGCTTCCATTTCTTTTTGAGATTCCAAAAACTGCACTTTGATTATACCATTTTCCTGTATTTTACCCACTTGACTAAACTGCTTAGAAACTTCCAAAATCGGTTCTACAAGCGGCTTTTGCTGCAAATATGCTACCAATCCATCATAACATTCTAATTCCTCTAACGATTCTATGGCTTCCCTTTGAAGCATCATTGAATCTTTGGGTGTGGATTCTAAAAATATAATTTCTATTGATGGAAACATTTTACAAAAAAGTGCCAAAATTCTCCCGATATTCTGCGCTCTTTTGTGCGTACTCAAATCCTTACCTAAAAGAATAATACTCTTTTGCAATGCAAGGCTTTGTGCAATTTGCTCTAATTCCTCCTCCGATAAATTACATTCGGAAGCAAGATTGCCTATATCCAAAGACTGCACAAAAGATTTCAATTCCGAATCTCCCTCATAGACATTATAAAACGCACTGGCAAGCAAGGCAACAATTACTTCCTCACAACCCACTTCATAAAGAAAATGTGGAAGATTGTGATAAGGATTGAAATTCAAGGGGTGGAGCAAAAAGGTATAAAGGGGGCTTTCAGGATTTTTTTGAGATTCTAAAGAATCCAAATCTATTCCTTTTTGCTTCAATACAGAAGCAAATTCTTCAATGAAACCACCAAAAAGTAAAAGATGTTTGCCTTTAAATGTATCTTTATCCAACGATTCGATAAATCTCGCTTCTCCCCCATTTGCCAAAAAAGATTCCACTAGAATACTCATTAAGCAACCTCTGATGTTTCTTTTCTAACTACAATTGTCCAATCCACCTCATTGAATCGCAAAGAGTTTAATAAAGTATTCCCACTCCTTTGAACCAAATCTGCACTTTTTTGGACATTATCAAAATCCAAGACTTCAAACAAAAAGATTCCTACTTCTCCGATTTCTAGTTCTTGGTTTAAAATAGTCTCCAAACGCGGACAAAAATCATTTTTTAAATGACGCAAATCAAAACGTTTCATCGGTCAATCTCCCCAAATACGATATTGGTGTTTCCAATAATTGTTACAACATCTGCCAAATAATGTC
Organism: uncultured Helicobacter sp.; assembly: GCA_964464895.1. Classification (GTDB taxonomy): domain Bacteria; phylum Campylobacterota; class Campylobacteria; order Campylobacterales; family Helicobacteraceae; genus Helicobacter_D. The sequence continues at coordinate 341,965 of CAYXGY010000001.1, forward strand.
CGGGTAATAAATCCTGTAAAACCCCTGTATGAAAGAAGCTTGGCGTTCGCATTTTGACACGATAGGGATAAGGCTCACCCTCTGAACGAATAAAAAATCCAAGCTCACCCTTAGGAGATTCTGTCGGCACATACACTTCCCCCACAGGTGGGCGCATTCCTTGCGTAACTAGGACAAAATGCTGCATTAGAGAATAGTTTTGCGTCATAATTTGTTCTTTCGGCGCAGAAAAATAACGCGTGTCCTCACACATAATCAAAGAATCTGTCCCTTGATACTTTTCAATCAACTGATAAAGCAAGCGGATACTTTGGCGCATTTCTTCCATATACAATAAATAGCGTCCATAACTATCATTACTTTCCCCTACAGGCACATCAAACTCTAATTCATCATACATTTCGTAAGGCTCTTCCTTGCGAATATCCCACGCAATTCCACTTCCTCGTAGTAAAACACCACTCAACCCCCAACTTTTCGCCATTTCAGGACTAACAACACCGACATTTTCTAATCGCATACGCCAAATTCTATTTTCACTCAAGATTCCTTCATAAAGCTTAATTTGGCTTGGCAATAACTCCAAATATGCCTTGAGTTTTTCAATCCAACCCTGTGGTAAATCTAGCGGAACACCTCCGATTCTCACGCTAGAGTGTGTCAATCTCGCCCCGCAATAATCCTCTATTAAATCAATTCCAAATTCACGTTCCCTAAAACAATACAAGAAAATGCTCATCGCACCTACATCTAATGCGTGTGTAGCTAGCCAAAAAAGATGAGAAATGATACGATTCAGCTCCAAAAGCATTGTGCGAATCACTTTTGCACGTCTAGGCACTTCCACACCTAATAATTTCTCTACACTCAATGCAAAGGCATAGTTATTGGAACTTGCGGCAATATAATCCATTCTATCAGTTGTAGGCAGAAACTCATTATAAATCATATTTTCCGCCATTTTTTCCATTCCACGATGCAAATATCCTACATCTGGCGTTGCTTTGATGACTTTTTCCCCCTCAAGCTCCAAAATCAAACGTAACTGCCCGTGTGCGCTTGGGTGTTGAGGACCAAAATTCACCACCATTGCATTATCGCTAATACGGTCAAAAGCAATGTTTTCATAAAATGGCATTAATTTATTGGGCTGTTGCATTTTACTTCCTCTCTTTTAGCTCTTTGGAGTTTTCTAGCTTTAACTTCGTTACAAACAACACACCCTCTTCCTCTTGATAAGTAATAGGCTGCGGTTTTTCTGCTCCTTGTTCTATTTTTTGTCCATATTCTACTTCATAGCCTAGATGAGAAAAACGCGTGGAATCATAGCGGTCAATACGCGCAGAATCTCTTTGTTCTACACCAATCACCTCTCGATATTCTTTCCCAAAAATCGTATCTACTTCATACCATTGTGCCGCTTCATCACCTTGTAGAGGATAGCTTTTTAGCAAAGGGTGTCCCACCCAATCATCAGGCATTAAAATGCGTTTAGGATAAGGGTGTCCTAAGGGTAAAATCCCGAACATATCATACATTTCACGTTCGCTCCAATCCGCACTACGAAACAATCCTGTTACGGATTCTATTTTTTCATTTTTGCGTAAAAAAGTCTTCACGCGCAAACGTTTAGCACGGCTCATAGAAAGCATTTGATAAAAAATTTCAAATCCACCTTTTTGTTCTAAATAATCTATTGCACTTAACTCACTCAAGACATCATAACCCATTGTTTTTAAAGTCGCCAATGCACGATAAATAGAATCTTTTTCTACCCATATAACCAATGTTCCGCGCTCAAGATAAGATTCCATAACCTTTACCTGTTTGCCTAAGATTTCTATATCTGCACTATAAACTGCGTTATTCGTTACAGGCTCTCTTGGAATCTTTGGTGCAACATAGAATCTATCTTTGTAATAGACTTCTTTTTGCGCATTGCTTTTTGGCTTATACTTTCTCATATTATATCCTTTATACTAGACGCTTAGGAGATTGCGCACGATTGGACTTTTGTTTGCGGATTTTTTGTTGCAACACCATTAGGGCATATTGCAAAGTCTCTGGGCGAGGAGAACAACCGGGCAAATAAATATCTACGGGAATGATTCTATCTACTCCTTGCACTGTGGCATAAGTATTGAACATTCCACCCGTATTTGCACAGCTTCCCATAGAAATCACCCATTTAGGTTCAGGCATTTGATCATATAAGCGTCTGACGAATTGCGCATGTTTTTTTGTAACCGTTCCCGCAATAATCATCACATCACTTTGCCTAGGACTTGCTCTAAAAATCGTACCAAATCTATCAAAATCATAGCGACTTGCGCCTGTTGCCATCATTTCAATTGCGCAACACGCCAATCCATAAGTCATTGCCCAAAGCGAGTTACTGCGCCCCCAATTCAATAACTTATCCACACTCGTTAAGGCGATGGGCAAGCCTCCGCTCTTAAGATAATCTACTTCATGCTCTGCCATTGTAATGCTCCTTTTCTCCACGCATAAACAAAACCAATTACAAGCAACAATACAAACAAAATCATTTCAATAAAACCAAACAAACCAAGCACTTTAAAATCTACTGCCCAAGGAAACATAAAAATAATTTCCACATCAAAAAGAATAAACAACAATGCCATAGTATAAAATTGTGATGAGATTCTATTGGGTTGCTTTGTGGGAGCCAAACCGCATTCATAAGGGGCTAACTTTAGCTTTTGGGTTGTTTTATTGGCTAACTTTCGTCCAACAAATCTTGAAAGAAATGTTGTCATCAAAAACGCCCCAAAAGTAAAAGCAAAAATCACAAATACGCCAAAATAGGGATGAGAAATATCCAAATGAGACACGCACAAATCCTTAAATTGTAAAACTTTCTTGTGTATCCTAACATAGTTTTCTTAAAATTTAAAAATAAATCTGACAAAAAGCGAGAAAGATTGTTGCAAACCCTCTTATTGAAATAGCACTAGAACTTATAAAAAGTCAAATTTTCTATTACTTTTTATGAGAAATTTTCTATATTCTTATAGCTTTTAATGATACAAAAAGAAACATTACTCTTGCAAAACTTTTAATCAGCATTGCAACTTATTCAATCATTCATATTACCTTAATTCAATGCCAACCTTTGGATTGAGCGTGATTTTGTTTTCTTTCAACAAAACACTTAAAGCGCGTTTAAAGGCTTTTTTGCTCATAGAGCATAGAGATTGAATCTCCTTAGGATTGCTATCGTAGTGTAATGCTAGCTTCCCGCCTCTTTGTCGTAAAATCTCCAATACCTTTTTGCTCTCCTGCAAATCGGGGCTTTTTTCTCTAGGATTCTTTAAGCTCAAATCGCATTTGCCATTAGAATAAATGCGCTTGATGAATCCTTCACGCTCACGACAAAGTGGTAATTCCTCAAAAACTTCGTTTTGATGAAGCAATCCCAAATTTACACCATTAATGACACATTCATAGCCCAAAGGCGAGATTCTAAAGGGTAGAATCTTAACCTTAAATCCAACTTTCAAATTACTTAATCTCTCGCGAAAATTGCTCAAATAGGGCTTGATATTTTCCTTTGCTATCAAGCGATTCTCCCTATCCACACTCAAAAATATCGCCACTTCACTACCCAAAGCATACTTTTGGGGTATTTTAGTCGGCATAAATACATCTTTAGCGATTCCTAAATCTAAAAAACAGCCAAAATTATTCTTATCCACCACCTTTAAAACTGCAATTTCACCCCTTTGCGCTTTAGGCGTTAAAGTCGTGGCTATGGGGCGGTCTTGCGAATCCGTATAAAGAAATACCAAGATTCTATCCTCTATTTTTGCGCTTTTGGGTAAATATTTATTGGGTAGTAATACCTCTGTATTTCCACTTTGTAGATATGCGCCCGCCTTAACAAATCGCGTCAGTTCGAGCTCTTTACAAATTCCAATCTCTATCAATCGAACACTTCCTCTAAAATCTCATAAAGACCGCGCCCCAATGGCATATCATAAACCTCTGAAATTTGCATTCCCACGAAAAATATCATCACCATAAAAATGGCGAACCCAATCAAGCCCAAAGTCAAAAAAGTTTTGATAAGTTTCAGATAAAATTGCTCCTCTAAAACATCATTGAGTGTTTTATAAAAAACCAAAAAATCTACAAAAAATTGCAGCCAAAAGACAAAGAGTCCCACAAGCACAATACATAAAATTCCGAAAATTATCATTGAAACATAAGGGGAGAAATTTACGCTAAACTCATAAATATGCGCTTCCCACATTAAAACTGCATAGCCAATATGTAACCCAAAACCCGCAAGATTTAACAAAAGAATAAAAAACACAAATCCTACCATAAGTTCAATAGTGCTAGAATATTCACGAAACTTCTTATGCATATTTTTTTTAATAATACTATCCTCTAGCCCATTACAACGTAACTCCATAATCTCTGATTTTAGATTTTTCAACCAATTTTTACGCATTTTACTCTCTATTTTTGTTTGTGCATTTGCGTTCATTATTTAACCTTTTTTAAGTCTTCATAAATTTAATATTGCAAATTCTACTTAAAAATTGTCAAGTAAAACTTCACATTTTATTAATGGTAAGATTTATCAATATGAAAAGTGCGATAAAAGCTCTGTAAATCCCCAAAATCGCTTAATAACCCGAGCATTTCCAAACGTTCTAACACTTCGCGTGAGCAGTCTGTTTCTTTGGGCCACTCACGCATATAGCCATCGCGTATATCTTTGTCGCACGCATCAAGTAGCAGGATTTTCCCAATAATCTTTAAATCACGTTTTACATCTATATTATTTACCACACGCCAAAGCAACATATAGAGATTATTCAAATCATTTTTTGCTGCATCTACTATCACAACAATGCGCATAGACTTTTGCAATGATTCTACACTTTTCAAATAAGATTCTGCACTCGTTGGTGTGCTATTTAGACTCTCTAAACTTGCTTGCTCCAATGCTAGAAATGCTTTTTTGAGACTTTCTTGTTTTTGGATTCCTACTAATACAATAGGATTCTTTGTCTCCTTATAAATTTGTCGGATATTTTGGACTTGACCACTAGGGCTTAAAATCTCACTTAAGATTCCATATAATTGCTGTTCATTAAGTAATTCCAATTCGCTTTCTACTTCCAAAGTACACGTGCAATCCAAACCCAATTTACCCCCTTGAGCAAAACTAGGGGAAGCGTGGTCTAAGGCATCACACACGCCCTCACTTATCAGACAATTTTCCACACAAAAACGATTCAAAATAAAAGGAATAATCTCTGCGCTTTGCAAACTCGGCGCATTCTCTCCGACAAAAATCGCGTGTTTTACAAAACTCATTTGTCCTACTCCCCAAAAGGCGTGCATACTCTGCTGCGCAATGTGTGGGAAACGCGCCTTAATCTTTGCCAAAATTAAATTATGAAACACTCCATTTTCGGGCATATAATAATCTATCAAATTGGACGTTGTGGTTTGCAAAAGTGGCAAAAAAATCCGCTCTGTTGGAAATCCTAAATACTTATCCTCCAAAGGTGGCTTGCCTACAACCGTCGCAAGATAGATTGGATTTTTCTTGTGTGTGATTGCACTAACCTCTAGTACTGGATAAGGTTCAATCGGTGTATAAAATCCTGTATGGTCTCCAAATCTTCCCTCATCACGCATTACATTGGGCTCTACAAATCCCTCAATCACGAAGTCAGCATCATAGGGCACACAGATTTCATTACTCACACAGCGCACCATTCTTGCCCGACTTTTGCGGATAAATCCATAGAGCATTAATTCAAATAAGCCATAAGGCAAGGGGGCAGTAGCACACCAAGTATAAAGAGGGTCTCCGCCAATCGCAATACTCACAGGCATTTTTTTATTTGCTTTGTGATATTCCTCTAGCAAACCCACACTATCTTTATGAATTTGGAAATGCAATCCTAGATGATTCTTATCATAAACTTGCAACCGATACATACCGAGATTCCGCATACTACCATCTAGGCTTTGTGTGTAGCATTGCCCCATTGTGATAAATCTTCCACCATCCTCATTCCAAGTTTTGAGCACAGGAATCACATTAAGATTGACTTCAGCTCCTGTATGGATAACCTCTTGACATAAACCTTTTTCTTTCAAAATTTTTGGGGCTAAAAAGCGTAAATTTAACATTTTTGGCGCGAACTTCAATGCGTCTTTCAATGATTTTGGAGGTTTTAGCTTGATCATTTCTGCGACTTCTTGTGCGATTCCTCGCGTATCGCCCACAAGCAACCGCACACGAGAAAAACTACCAAAAAGATTCATAAGCACGGGTGTTTCATAACTGATTTTGTTGGCTTTATCTACTGGATTTGTAAAAAGCAAAGCTTTGGAATCCTTACGCTTGACTTCTAAATATGCCAAATGCGGAATCTCTAATTCTACATCTAAGGGTTCTGTGATGATTTTTAGCTCATTATGTGCTTTTAAGACATCAATCGTTTGTCGCATATTATTTCCTTGAATCAAATCTTTAAATATTTATTTTTCTCCCTCATTAACCTACGCGCTTCTTGGATAAATTGGAGATAGGCAAATAATTTGCCCCCCCCCCGCACAGAATTAGCGGTAACGAAAGCTCTGCCAAGTTTATAAGAGAAATGGTTTTGAATTTTTAAGGCTTCCTTATAGTCTGCACAAGATTCTAAAGGAGGAAGTTTTAAATAAGGATTCTTTTCGATTTTTTCTTGATATTGTTTTTGTTTTTTGTTGTGTTGGTGATAGATGATGAGAATCTTAAAGGGCAGTTTTAGGATTCCACCGAAAGTTTTAGAATCTTTGATAAATATTTGTCCTAGTTTAAAACTAAGGTGATTTTGGACTCTACTCACTGCTGTGCCAAAAAGAGCTAATTCAAGACTTGCAACCCTTGCTTGTAAATCTCGGGGAGAAATCTCTGTGGCAATAGATTTCTTGGAATCTTTTGAAGTTTCAAATCTTAGTTTCTCAAATTGTTTTGGCATTGGAGGCAAAGGAATCTCAAAAGGACAATCTTCAAAATAAGCAAAACGATTCTTGCTCATATTGCAATAGAGGGTGTCATAAACAAATTCTAACTTTTCTTGGGCACTTTGCAAGGATTCTAGCTTGGCTTCTATGGCTTTAGGAGAGAGGAAAGAATCCTTTTCGTAGGTATATTTGAAGTCGTTCTTTTGCAGTTGCTCATAACGAATCGTGGTTTCTTTATCCCAACCACCTACATACTCTCCACTCCAAAAGATTCTCTCTTTCACTTGTCGGCAAGGATTCCCTGCATTAATGGTGTTCGACATAAATCTTTTAGAAGTTACAAGGCTTTTTGCTCCTATCACAGAACCCGAAGCAATAAACGAACCTTTGAGAAATCCCACTTCTTGCCCTACCCAAATATGGTCTCCTAGATAAATACTTTGGCTAGGATTAATACGTATATTAGAATTTCTATCATAAAGCAAATGAGGGTCAGACACCCTAAACCAAAGAGAATGAGAAAATAAACTATTATTACCCAAGATAATATTTTTATGTTCTGTTACAGCAAACCATCTTCCAGCGGCAGGATTGAAATAATTATTGTTTCCAATAAAGCACACATTATGGTGTTGCACATCAATAGAATCTGCAGTCATCACAGAATCCCCGATAAACACCAAACTATTACTACCGAAAAAATTAATATTCGTATTCTTTAAGCAACTCTTCTTGCTCAAAAACAAAATATTGTTTTTGCCTGTAAAGTTTATTTTAAGATTAATGTGGCGATTCAAATCACCATAAATCACATTGCCATTCTCTCTTAGATGTTTTTGCATTTTTACTTTTGCTCTTCTCGCATAGATTTCACAATATCCACTTCCCAAAAAAATTCTACCCAATCATTTGCTTCACGCAAAATAAAATCTGGTGTGAAGCAGGCTGTGGGCTTATGAAAAATACACGCAGTTTTGAAATCAATGCTAGAATTAATCGCGGTTAAGATATTATAGACTTTCTCCATACTTGTGCCACTATCTACAATCTCATCTACAATCAAAATCCGTTGATTCCCATTAAGCTCTGGAATGTTTGAAATCTGTATTTCGTGTTGGACTTTATTGAAAAACGAAGAAGTGTTAATCGTATAAACGCGTCTCAAATCTAATGCGATTCCTAAAAAATGCGCCATTGTTAGCCCACCGCGCGAAATTGCAACGATGCCATCAGGATTAAAATCAATCCTATCTACCAATTTTTTCATATCTTCCCTAAACATTTCATAACTATAATACTGCATTATTCCTCCTAAATCTTGGAATTAATATTGATGAATTTCATTATATAAACTATCTCTCTCAACAGGCAAAAATCCTGCGTCTTTAATCTGTGCAATCAATTCATCTTTTGTGATTCCATTCGCACTCTTGCTTCCACTTGCACTTTGGATTGCTTCTTTCTGAATCGTTCCATCAATATCATCTGCGCCAAACTCTTGTGCTAGCAGAGCCAAATTCAAGCCTAAAGTCGCCCAATATGCCTTAATATGTGGGATATTTGTCAATAAAATTCTCGCAATCGCAATAGTTTTTAGAATCTCTTGCCCACTTGGAAAGTTCTTAACATTCAAAAAATTATTTTCTTTTTGATACACAAGAGGAATAAAAGCATTAAATCCCCCGCTTTTTTCTTGGGTATCATAAAGTCGCAACAAATGATTAATGCGATGTTCACGTGATTCTATATGACCAAAAAGCATTGTGGCATTGGACTTTTTACCCAAATTATGCCAAATGGTATGAATCTTTAGCCAATTTTCAGAATCCACTTTGCCTTTACAAATAAACGCACGAATTTTTTCATCAAAAATCTCTGCACCCCCACCGGGCATAGAATCTACACCATTTTCTGCCATTAGAGTTAAAACTTCTTGATACGACTTACCGCTTAAGTGGCTTAAAAAATTCACTTCCGCTGCTGTCAGTGCTTTAATATGAATCTGTGGAAAAGTTTTTTTTAGTGTTGCAAAAAGGTCTAAATACCATTCCAAATTTAACTTCGGATTATGCGCACCTACGATATGAAATTCCAATGCACCTGCCTCTACGGAATCCCTAGCGATTCTTAAAATCTGCTCTTTGTCCATTGTATAAGCATTTGGATTTTTACGGTGAGAAGAAAATCCACAAAATTTACATATATCTGCACAATCATTTGTAGGATTAATATGTCGGTTGGAGTTGAAAAATACCTTTTTGCCAAAGTAATCCTGTCGGATAGAATCTGCCATTTTACCAAGTGTAAAAATATCTAAATCGTAAAGCTTCAAGGCTTCTTTAGGGTCTAAAAATTTCATAAAATTCTTTTGCTGGTTTATCACTTTATAACTTCCTATCACTTTAGTTTATAAAATTATACAAAAATTGCTTGAAGTTTAGCATATTTATAGAGATTCTCTTTATTAAGAAACATAAAAATAAATTTAATTTAACTTTTATTATTAAAACCTTATAATTATAACAATTCTTATAATTAGAAAGGCAAATGAATGAAAACTCGCCCTTTTGATTTGAAAAATGAAATATTCCTCAAAGATGACACCCTCATTACTTCCAAAACCGATTTACAAGGCAGAATCACTTATGGTAATCAAGATTTCGTAGCCTTTAGTGGCTTTAGCGAGAAAGAATTTTTGCATAAGCCACACAATCTCATTCGCCACCCTTTAATGCCTCGTTGCGCCTTTAAGTTATTGTGGGACTTTTTGGAACAAAAACACGAATTTTTTGCCTTTGTTATGAACCTGTCTAAAACAAATAAAACCTATTGGGTTTTCGCCAATATTACCCCCTCTTATGATGAAAATGGCAAAGTCATCAGCTACTACTCCGTGCGCAGACGCCCTAGCAAAAAGGGAGTAGAAACTCTAGCGGGCATTTACCAAACACTCCTAGAAATTGAAAAAGGCAAAGGGGATAGAGGAATGGAAGAAGGGGTGCAATTTGTTCTCAACTTCCTAGAGCAAAACAAAATTTCATGGGACGAATTAATGATTAACCTACAAAACGAGGGAAAAGTGGGGGGCTACCGATGAAAATCTTTTTTCTTAGTGGAATCGGGCTTAGTCTGCTTGGTTTTATTGTAGAAATTATTTTGAAAGGCTTAAGTATTAATCTTGCTTTTTTTGCGTTACTTTGCGTAATTTTTCTCTTAGCTTTTATCAAATTTAGAAAACGTGAAGAGCTGATTCAAAAAATATTAAAAGTCTCACGACTTTATCAACGGGGACAATTTGAAGCGCGCGTTTTAAGGGTTGAGGGGGATTTGGACCTTTGCACAATTGCCATCACCCTAAATAATGTCGCAGATAACTTAGAAGCCTTTATGCGTGAGATTTCCACAGCAATCAAATGCTCGCAAGAGGGTAATTATTTCCGCTTGGCATTCCCACAAGGACTCAAAGGGGCTTTTATTCAAAATATTAATGGGATTAACCACGCACTTTTATTAATTAAAGAAAATGCAAAAGATAATATCTCCAACGCACTCGCCAAATCCCTAATGGATATGAGCTTGGGTAGCCAAAATGAAAATCTCACCAAGATTTCCTCTGATTTAGATGGTGATATGCGCCATATGGGAATCGTCAATGAAAATGTTACCAATATCACAACTTCGGCTAAAAATTCTCAACAAGATGTGATGTCTATCACGGAATCCATTGACAGACTAATGGACATTATTAATGATAATCGCGCCACGATAGAAAGCTTCACACAAAAGTCTAAAGATATTAATTCGGTGGTAGAAATCATTGCAGATATTGCCAATCAAACGAATCTGCTCGCACTCAATGCAAGTATTGAAGCCGCAAGAGCCGGAGAGCACGGAAGAGGATTCGCAGTTGTTGCCGATGAAGTGCGCAAACTAGCTGAAAAAACGCAGAAAGCAACGAATGACATTTCTATTGTCGTGCAAACGATGCAACAAGAAATTGCAGGGATTCAAGATAATTTTAGCAAAATCACTGAATTTGCTAGCTCCACACACAAGTCCATTAATGACTTTAATGATATTTTTAGCAATATGGAGCACACTACAGCCACACTTCAAGAAGTTTTCAATAAACTCTCAAGTAAATTGCTTCTAAGTGTCTCCAAACTAGAACACATTGTGTATAAATCTAATCTTTATTTGAGTTTCAATCTCAAGCAAGAAACTTGCAACTTCAATGAAATCAATCCAATTTCCAAGTATTTAGACGATGAAAAATCCATTCATCAAATCGGAAATTTAGATATTGCAAGCCTCAACCGCACAAAAATAGCTTTGTTAGCAAACACTAACCAAGCATTGGAGAAACTCAAAGAACCACTGACAAAAGAAAATGCCGAAGCCATTGTGAAAACATTTGAAGAAATTGAAGAATCTTCTAAACAAACCATTATGCTTTTAGAGGAGCATTAAACCAAATAAAATCTTGCAACCCTTGCAAGATAGTCATTAAAATCCTTATGAGAAGTCCAAATGCGAGAATATGGATTGCCCTACTTGCGTTCAATGACGCAGGGGGGCTTTTTACCATTGTAAGATTCCACTATCGTGGCAATTCATAATTTTAGAAAGGTTCTAAATTTAGATTGTTTTATCGCTTCACTTCTCGCAATGACGAACCCTAAAACAAGAAATTATATCCCATTGAAACATTGATAGAAGAAGTCTTTCCCAAATCAAGCTTAATGTTATGATTTTCTTCTTCTCCAAAATTCAATCGTCTTGCTTGGATTCCAAATTCTATCTCACCACTCTCTAGCTCGTAAATCAATCCTGCTTTGACACCATAAGTAAAACCCAAGAAGTCAAGAGAATCCATTGCTATATCATTTACCACAAAGCTCCCACTATCAAACTTCCCTTGCAATAAACCTGCATTGACACCAAACAAAGCACGCCAATCTGTGGTATTAGGAATCTTTGGAGTCAAAGCAAACCCAAACGTTAAAAGCTGATAAGAAAATCCATTTTTTTTCAAATAATGCTCAAAATTTGCCAAGACTCTATAATTCTCACTCAACAAATACCCTACTTGCACACCAAATCCAAATTGCTTCTCACTCAAAGAATGCTCTGTTGAGGGAAAGCCTGCAAGTGTTATTTCCGCATCAGAATTAGATTTGGCATAACTCCCATAAACACCCAAAAGACGATTGCGTCTCTGCTCATAGAGCGGGTGATAAGTGCTCTTGGGGGCATAATATCCTCCACTCTGCTCCCCATAAGCAAATCCAAAGGAAAAAATACAAATCAACGATAATAACCCACGAATCATAAGAACCCTTTTAGTTTTTTATTTCACTAGCAAAAAGGATTCCATATTAAGAAAATTTAAGGACAGATGAAGCGTCTTATGAGATTTTATACTTTTGTTACAAAATGACTAAAAATCTCTTTTTCTAAGCCTCCAAAGTTGATTTTTAGCCGAATCTCTTTGCCACTTTGATTAACTTCTAGCACCCTGCCAAAGCCAAGAATCTTGTGCTGCACGCAATCTCCTTTCTGAAACTCACATTCCCTTGTAGCTTGAGGCTTGGGAGATAAAAAATTGCTTACTTTTGGTTTCCTCTCGCCTCTTACGCCACTTTCAACCAAAAAAACAGAGGAATATAAAGAAGTGCGATTCCCTTTATAGAATCTTGAATCCGCAGAACTCAAATAAAGCTCCTTTTTCGCCCTTGTAAATGCCACATAAGCCAAACGTCGCTCTTCTTCTAAACTGCTATCCTCTCGTATCATTGGGAAAAATCCCTCCTCAAGCCCGATGATAAAGACATAATCAAATTCCAATCCCTTGCTAGAATGCACACTCATACACGACACCCCCTCTATGCCCTTGCTTTCTTTGCGTATCTCCTCATCTTCTTGGTCGCTTCTTAGTGCCAAATCATTCAAAAAATCTTCCAATTCGCTTAAGGGATTCTGTTTGATAAACTCACGATAGACACCATAAAACTCTTGAATATTGCTTACTCTATCAATCTCCTCGTGGCTTTTTCCCAATTCCTCACAAAGCCCAATCTTACTCTCAAATTCATCTACAAAGCTCAAACTTGATTCCTTGAGATTCTGCTGCAATTCTTTCAATGTAGCAAAAAAATCTTTGATAGTCTTGTATGTCTTTTGGCTTAAAGCCTCTCGCACATCTTGCAATCTCTCTACATTCTCCTTGGAATCCTCAAACAAGCCAAAAATGCTTGTATCGTATTTCTGCGCTAAAGTGGATAATTTTTCTATCGTTGTTTTTCCGATTCCTCGTTTGGGCTTATTAATGATACGTGTCATTGAAAAATCATCGTTTAGATTTACTAACACGCGTAAATAACTCAAGACATCTTTAATTTCGCTCCTCTCATAAAACCGAATCGCTCCGACTAAAACATAAGGAATCTGCGCGCGATTAAATTCCTCCTCTAAAGAGCGAGAAAGTGCGTTAATGCGGAATAAAACTGCAATATCTTTAGGAGAGATTCCACGACTTAGCAAGTCTTTGATGATTTGAGCCACTTTACGCACCTCTGCTTGCTCATCGCTAGAATGCAGAATCTCCACAGGCTTCCCCTTATCTAAAGTTGCCTTTAGTTCCTTGCCCAAACGCTCTTTATTGTTGGCAATGAGCTGGTTCGCCGCCTTCAAAATCGCTTGCGTAGAGCGGTAATTGTTTTCTAATTTAATGATTTTCGCCCCCTTAAATTGCTCACTAAATTGCAAAATATTTTGAATATTTGCTCCACGCCAACTATAAATACTCTGGTCATCATCACCCACAACGCAAAGATTTTGATGTGTAGAGCAAAGCTGCTTAAGGAGCAAATATTGTAAATGATTCGTATCTTGATACTCATCTACCATAATATACGCATATTTTTTGCTCTCATTGATTGCGATTTCTGGATTTTTCTGCATAATCTCTAAAGGAAGCAATAACAAATCATCAAAATCTACCATATTTTTTTGCACCAAAAACTCTTGATACATTTGATAGACTTTAGCAATATGCTTATAAGTCTCATTATAGGCATTTTTCAAGGCTTCCTGTGGAGTGATTTGAGAATTTTTATATCGTGAAATCTCACTGATTACCAAAGCTAGAGGGGCTAAATCTCCATTCAATCCCTTAATAATCCGCTTGCTATCCTCACTATCTGCTAGGATAAAATTTGTCTTGCGTCCAAGTTCTGTGATATGAAACTTCAAAAACAATAGCCCAAACTTATGAAAAGTGCAGAGCAAGGGCGGGTGTGTCGCAATGTTTTCAATCATATTCAATGCGCGTTTTTGCATTTCATTGGCGGCTTTGTTGGTAAAGGTAAGCGTCAAACATTGCTCTGGTGGAATCCCAACTTCATCAATCAAATAAGCAAGCCGTGTCGTGATAGTCTTTGTCTTACCACTCCCTGCCCCTGCGAGAATCAAAAGTGCGCCATCAATGGTTTTGACAGCTTCAAGCTGCGCCTCATTGAGTTGTTGTAAAAAAGAATCTTGCATTCAATTCCTCATTCGTTTAATCAATTGAAAATTATACCAATAAAGTAACCTTTCCTTTGCAAATACTAGAAATTTTGTTTATCTAAGTAGAGATTATTTCAAGAATCGCTAAAATATCAAACTAAATTTTTCAAAAGATAGCAAATGCTGCGTGATTTTACTAGACTACAAACACTCCTCGTGATTGCCAAAGAAAAGAGCTTTTCTAAAGCCTCTGCCAAACTTGGCATTTCCCAACCCGCTGTAACACAACAAATCAAATCCATAGAGAGATATTTTAATACCAAAATAATTATCCGCAAGAAAAATGGAATCCAACTCACAAAAGAGGGGGGAGTCTTGCTCTTAATTGCCCAAAATATTGAAAAATCTTGCGCGAAATATCAGCACCAAATGCTACAAATCATTCATCGCAATCACCCTATTCGTATTGCTTGCTCTTACACGATTGGGCACTTCGTTTTCCCAAAATGCTTGCCATCCTTGCAACAAGAAGTTTATTCGGACATAGAATTTTATATTTCTACTTCACTTCAAGCAATTGAGGATTTACAAAAAGGGCTTTGTAGCATTGCGCTCACAGAATCCTATGTACCCAATGAGAATATCATTTACCGCGAATGGCTAGAAGATGAATTGGTCTTAATCTCCACACAAAATTTACCGAAGCTAATCCATTATGAAGACCTCTACTCTTACACTTGGATAGGTTTAAAAATGGATAAGCAAATCATTCCTGAAATCTACAAATACTTAAAAACTATTCATCTAATAAGAGAAAACCTCAATGTCAAAATGCGTTTTGATAGTTTGGATAAAATCAAGCAATTTATGCTAGAAAATAAAGAATCCCAAACGCCATATATTGCTTTTTTACCCTTTATGCAAGTCAAAAATGAGCTACAATCTCATACGCTTTATAGCACCAAGATTCTAGGAGTGAAATGCAAGCGCAAATTATATCTTGCCTATATGAAAACAATGCAAAATGACCCCTTGATTGAAGCAATTAGTATGCACATTATCTTTAATACCAAAATTTCTTTACATTAGCTTCATTCTTAATAGTAGTAGAGATTCTGCGTCATTGCAAATTTCACCAATGCGAGCTTATAGAATCTAGCCACATTTTATTTAAAGATTCTTTGATAGAGTTGTGCATTCAAGGAGGCATTTGTACGTAACCACACTTCAACGCCTTTAGGATTAGAATCAAATGTCCGCACGAGATTCCAAAAATCTCGCTGATGATTGGGATAGCGCAAATGCGCCAATTCGTGAATGATTACAGAATGGATACAAGATTGAGGCATCAGTGCCAAACGCAAGCTTAACCGAATGGATTGCTCCTTTGTCTTACAGCAACCTAATTGACGATAGCTCCTACCATAAGTGATACGATGGGGAAAAAGCTGCATTCTTTGGGAAATTTCTTCTATATATAAAGAAACATAAGATTCTAAAGCCCTTTGATAAATCGCAATGAGGAGGGATTGCAACTTGACTTTGGACTTTGTATCCATTGGCTTTAAGGCTAGCAAATTATTCCCTACCTCCTCTTGCATTATTGCCTGCCATAGCCTTTGCACAATTGTAGAATCCCTTTCTATCTCTTGCCCACGATTCCACCTTTGCAATGCCTTTTGCACATTGGTTTCCAATCCTTTATCTAAATAGGGCTGAAGCGTCTCAAATTCTACCCATTGCCCAAAAAGATAAAATTGATGCAAAGGAATCCCTACTTGCTCTTGTTTGCTTCTTTCAAAATGTGCAAGAATCCATTGGATATTTGTTCTAATAAATTCCTCACAAATTCTTTGAGTGGTGTATCTTGGCAAATTCACAATCAAGGCAGAATCACAACCAAAGCGCATTTTTAAATGCCTAAAATTCCTTTTTTGCACAATCTTTAGAGTAAGATTGGGAGGGAAATTTTCAGGAAGTCTTAAACTTTTGGGCATTTAAGGATTCTGTTTCATCAAAGGGGAGCAAAACGATTATTAGTAGGAGTGAGAATCTCAATTCTGTATTGCACTTGATTGTCTCTGATTCTTTCCTTGAAATATCGTTTTGCACCTGGCGCATTCTTGAGATAAAAATACTCAATTCCAAAGGCAGTCGCATAATTAATCCAATCATATTCCAAATCCACATCTAGCATTTTAGCCTGCTCTACGAGCAATCCATCAAGTGGCAAAATAGAATTGGCAATAAACATATTCTTTCTATCACGTTCTTGTGTAATAGAGAGCAAGCTTGGGTTATAATTAATTTGTGTAGAATAAATGCCATCAAGGTGAATGCTATTATAAGTCAATTGCGAAAGAATGATGCTAGTATTTGTAATCGGTGTGTTCAAGAACAATCTTGTCCCCTGCAAAGCCCCCCTTAAAGCCTTAATTTCTTTTGGAAGTTCCGCTCCTTGTTTGAGACTAAAGCTTTTGGAATATTTTAAATTTTCATTCGCCTCTTGCGTGTATTGCTGCATTTGTTTTCCAATATTTCCAGAATCATAAAAACTCGTTGCACTCACATTGGGGTGCATTGCGGATAATTTTTGAATTTGTGCTTCATAGCTGATTCCACCAAAGGTAAGATTTGCCGACAAACTAGAATCAGAAACAACTTGAGATTTATGCACACTAGGGATAAAAATAGGCACACTTGGATTGATTGCGTTGAGATTGTTTGCACCCTCTTGGGTTAAAACCGCAATAATTTGACGATGACCTTTAGAATAGATTTCTCCCAATGCAGTTTGCAAATCCTCTAATGACTCGCCTTGAGAATCAAAAACCTCGAAGTTAAAACGTCCTTTTTGAACTAAAAGATAGCTTAAAATCGTATTCATTGTCGTGCTAGAATAGCGTCCAATCGCCTTGCGTGGAAACAATAATGCGATATTGAAAAACGGCTTTTGCAATCCAAAAAAATAAGGAATTTCAGAAATTTCAAGTTGAGAAATCAGCTTGTCTAATTGCTCCATTAAGTCTTTGTTTTGATTGCTTTCATCAATGTTTGCAATAAATGAAAAAACCTGCTCATTCGCCAAAAACTCTTTCAAACAACTACTATTGCATTTTTGGGATTCCACATTTAAAACTTCTATATTAGGAATCGGCAGAGGCGAGAGATATTTGCCGCTCGCATTCGCAAAAGGTGGTAGAGTCAATACACCCACCATCAATACCATACATAATTTTTTCAAACTTCTTTTTATTTTTTTCGTTAATCGCATTGCAACCTTTCCTTATAATAATGCTTTAAGATTCAAAAATTCCTTATGCGCCTTTGTCTTTAACTCCGGCTGCCTAAGCAATTGGTTTAGGCTAAAGGTAGGAAAAAGGCTTAAATGATTCCACTGGAGTAATTTGCCTTGCACACTCTCATAGTGGCTTCCATCTTGCGTCAGGTAAAAATAGACCTCCGCTCCAAGCAAAACAATCACTTTGCCTTGTGCGAACTCAACTTGTTTTAGAAAATAGCTCATACACGATTCCACACAATCTTTTTGCGCATTTTGTGGAATCTCACACTTCAAAAGCGAGAGAATAGAGACATTTTGCAGACTTAGATGAAACACGCGTTCTATGATATTTTTCAACATTTGCGCACTCTTAGAGGCAAAACGCAATTGAGAATCCAACAGGGGCAAAAGAGTAAGAAAGATTAATTGAGAATCCTGATTGCATAACCCAGAACAAGCAGGAGAAGACTTTTGTGCGCATAATTTACAAGATTCTATCCACTGCTTCAAATCTTTTTGATTTTGACTTTGGAATCCTCTTTGCATAGGCACTAGATACTGCGGGTCGCAATAAACAAATCCACAAGATTGTAACAAATACAGCTTTTTCAATAACAAAGCCTGATGAAGTGTTTGCAAATTATCACCAAATTTTAGAAAATAAATTAAATAATTATAGAATAAAAAAATTAAGATTGGCTTTTGATGAAAAATCTTGGCATACTATCCGCATATTCCGCCAATAAAGGCAAATCTAGGATTCTAGGGCATAGATGCTTTGCCTTAGCTTGCAAGAATGGCTAAATTTGCATACTGCCTAAATCCTCTCTTATTTATCACTTTGGATAATATAGGCTTTAAGAATCTTTTGCTCTTTTATCGGCTTATCCTGGGAATTGGTAGGGGTGTATTCTATCTTACGCAAAGTCTTGAAGCTTTCCTCTTTGGAATCCTCACTAATTGCACCAAAAATCGTATGCTTACCATTAAGATGCGGTGTGCGTGTGGTAGTGATGAAAAATTGGCTACCATTAGTATTTTCTCCCGCATTTGCCATCGCCAAAATCCCCGCTCCATCAAAGGCATATCCTTTGACAATCTCATCTTCAAAGTCTTTTCCCCAGATAGATTCCCCTCCTCTTCCTGTGCCACTAGGGTCTCCCCCTTGAATCATAAACCTACGAATCACGCGGTGAAAAATCGTGCCATTATAATATCCCTCATTGATGTGCGTAACAAAATTTTCTACGGCTTTAGGGGCGACTTGTGGAAACAAATCTAAAGTGATTTTGCCCGAAGTTGTTTCCAAAACAGCTTGGATTTTTTGAGATTCTAACTCTTGTGCTTGGGTTAGGATTCCTATACTTAAGAATCCCATTAACAATTTAAGCAAAAAGTGAATTAACGCTCTCATCTTTATTAATCCTTCTAATCACTTCTGCAAACAAAGGGGCGACACTCAAAATCTTGATTTTTTCACAGGCTTGCTTTAAAGGAATCGTATCCGTAACAATCACCTCATCAATCTCGCTTGTTTGGATTCTCTCATAAGCAGGTCCGCTAAAAACTGCGTGCGTGCCTAGCGCAGTTACACTTGTCGCACCCTTTTTCTTAAAGGCACTCGCAGCCTTTACCATTGTGCCCGCTGTGTCAATCATATCATCAATCAAAATGACATCTTTTCCCTCCACATTTCCAATCACATTCATCACTTCGCTTTCGTTTGCCTTTTCGCGTCTCTTATCAATAATCACAATGTCCAATCCCAAAAGCTTAGCAAAATATCTTGCACGCGCTACACCTCCAATGTCTGGGCTCGCCACGATAGGATTCTTGAATTTCTTTGCAACAATATGCTCTTTAAATACGATAGAACCATAAAGATTATCCACAGGAATATCAAAAAACCCTTGAATCTGCCCTGCGTGCAAATCCATTGCCACAAGACGCGTAATGCCTGCACACTGCAACAAATCTGCGACAAGCTTCGCGCTAATTGGAACGCGTGGGGCGGCTTTGCGGTCTTGCCTAGCATAACCAAAATAAGGCGTAATCACATTGATAGATTTTGCTGAACTGCGCTTGAGTGCATCTGTCATAATGAGTAGCTCCATTAAATTATCATTTGCGGGTGCGCAAGTGGATTGAATCACAAAAACATCTTTACCCCGCACACTCTCACAAATACGGATTCCAATCTCGCCATCACTAAACCGCGTTACTTCTGCTTTTGATAATTCAATACCCAACTCCCTTGCAACACATTGAGAAAACTCTGGGTGCGCAGTCCCTGTAAAAATCTTATAATCTTGCATAAGCCGCCTTTAAAAAAATTTTAAAACAGGCATTATAAACTAGAAACTTAAAAATTTTGCTTTTTTGTAGATTGGTTTTTGAAATTTTTGCTAAAATGCGCCCATTAAAATTTCAGGAATCGTAATGGCACATCAAAACCAAAATTACAAAGGCATTGTAGAAATACTAAAAAATAGCAGCTGCGAGGAAATAGAATCCTTTGTCTCTTCGCGATTCCACCAAAACCTTGCATTTTTTAAATCCGATTATCCCAATCTCTTCGAAGCCTTACAACAACCAGCTAAAGAATATCAACTCTATATTGGCAACGAGGGAGTTAATATCTTAAACTTTGCACAAAATAGCTTTCTTTTCCCAATCATTGAGGGCAAATCTAGTATGCTAGAGATACACCAAAACTGCGCTTACAATCCTCCAATTAATGAAAAATGGAATCGCATTTATGGTTCGCGTGCGGAAATGATGAGCAAAGACTTCCCTTATAGCGGAGTTTTAGTCAATGGAATCCTCGAATATGCCACAGAAAATGGAGGGGTCTCCGCTTATCATCTGCCGAGTGATTTTTTGCCAAGCCTGAATCTCTTTGGCTTAGGTGGGGGGATTTTCCTACAAATTCTAGCAGAAAACTACACGAGGATTCATAATTTTTTTATTTTTGAAGAATCTTTTGATTTATTCCGAATTGCGTGCTTTTTCGTAGATTTTGCTTTACTATTTAGCAAAACAGAGCATAGAGCAGGCTATATCTTTTTAGAAAGTATGCTCAAACGCGATTATATTAATCATTTCTTTCTAACGCGCAAAATTAGCACTTCTATCGTCCGCTTTGAATTGATGATGTATCAAACACCAATGAATCAAAGCGCGCGTGGAATCGTTTTTGAGACGCACTCGCAAACCTTGCGTGGTTGGGGAACTTTTGAAGATGAAATGCGTGGAATCGTCAATAAATTGAGCTTTCCTCTTGAGCCAATGCTCATTGAACCCAAACGCATCAACGCTCCCATTTGCGTCATCGCCAATGGTCCTAGTCTTGACTTCTTACTTCCTTTTATTAAACAAAATCAAGAAAAAATGATTCTCTTTAGTTGCGGAACTGCCCTTAAACCACTGCTTAAGGCAGGCATTACACCGGATTTTCAAATAGAAATCGAACGGCACAATTATTTGCACGAAGTGCTAGAAGTTGCTCCACTAGGTGAGATTCCATTGCTTTGTGCTAGTGTGTTAGACAAAAAGGCAAAAAGTCTTGCCAAAGAAATTTACCTTTTTGAACGTGATGGTTCTAGTGCGGCAAATTTGAATGCACCGAAATTCAAAGTGCGCTTTACTGCGCCTTTAGTTGGCAATGCAGGAGCTTCGCTTGCAAGCTATTTAGGCAGTGATGTCCTCTTGTGTGGCTTAGATTGCGGTTACAAAAAAGGGGCGAAAAAACACGCCCAAAACTCTTATTACAAAGAGGAAGAAGCACAGATTCCAAAAGACGCTTATCCTGTGGCGGGAAACTTCAGTGATGACATTTACTCCGATGCACTTTATTCCCTCTCACGCACTGCCCTAGAAGAAGCCTTTAGGGCTTTGAAGCCTTTTCATATCTTGAATCTTAATGACGGGGCAAAAATTACAGGTGCGCAAGCGGTGCATTATCAAGATTTTGAGCTAAAATCCATTGACAAAGCACAAGAAATTAAGAATCTCAAATCTCTTTTTAGAGACCCAACGAAAGAGAACTTTTATACTAAAGAGACACAAAAACACCTCTTTGAAGCACTTGCTTTCAAAAACAAAATCCAAGACAGCTTCAAAGTCAAGGTAGAATCCAAACAATCACTTTTTATCGTCTTAGACCAAATCTTTGAAATTCTTTCTAAAGAGGGACAAAATAATCCTTTTATTGGGATTTTATTTAGTGGGACTTTAAGCCATTTCCTCTATGCAATTGCTCTTGCAAGCTTGCATTTACCACACGATTCTATGCAAAATCTTTGGCAAAAGGCTCAAGTGCTCTATGCAGAGGCAATGGAAGAAATGATGAGTCATTTGCGCGAAGTGCTTTTATCAAAAGTGGAACACTAATTGCTTTAGAGTTTTTATCTCAAATGTCAAAAAGGATTGAAATGACAAGAAAAACATCAATTTCATTAGTTTTAGCGGGAACGCTTTTAGCAAGTAGTTTATTTGCAGCACAGCAAATTAATTCTGTATCCAGCAGTGAAACCATTAGCCCAATTGGTAGCGCGGGCAATCAAGTCATTGCGAGCACAAATAGTCAAAGCCCTTATGCAAGCTCACATGGTAGAAACTCTAACTCCCCATCAGGCTTGCAAGGGATTGAAGTAGGAGGAGATGATATTGTGATTCCAAACGCTCCTATCATCACTCCTTCAAGTATCATTGAAATTAGTGCAATTGGTATGGGTGTCGCACCAGAAACCACACTCTCTCCAGCACAAGCTTTAGCCCTAGCAAAACGCGCAGCAATCGTAGATGCTTATCGCCAAATCGGTGAGAAAATGTATGGAATCCGCGTCAATGCACAAGACACCGTGCGTGATATGGTGCTTAAAAACTCAACCGTGAAAACAAAAGTATTAGCGGTGATTCGCAATGCAGAAATTGTAGAAACTGTGTATAAAGACGGGCTTTGCCAAGTCAGTATGGAACTCAAACTTGATGGAAAACGATGGTATCGTATCTTAACAGGCGAACAATTCTAAGGCTAGCGTTCTCCTGCTTAGCCTTATTTGTAATTTTGGGGTGCGCCAAAACGCCCCAAAAAATACAAAGTTCTGTTTCTAAAACAATTTTTTTCTCCACAAAAGATTTTAGATTCTACGATTTGGGATTGATTAAGACTTATCCCAATCACATAACCCTAGAAATTTTCAATGCAGGCACTCTATTGCTCCAAATGGAATGCTACAAACACAAAGTTTGCCTCAATCAAACCTGCTATGCCAAAGAATCCTTTGGCAGACGCTTATTTGGAGAGGATACTTTTGATGATTTGGATTTCAGAGCTGTACTTTTAGGCGAGGAAATCTTTTTAGGACAAAACAAACAAACAAATTCTAGTGGTTTTACCCAAACAATTAAGCGAGGAAACTCTTTATTGGACTATCAAGTTAAGAAAGACTCTATTTTCTTGCAGATTCAAAACCCGCAATCCAAAATGAAATTTGTGCTAGAAATCAGCAACTTACTCGAGACTTAAATGCAAATCTACCAACCTAAAAATGGCTATTGTTATAACAGCGATACATTATTTTTGTATGATTTCGCACTTCCCTTTTTAAAACACCACTACCATATCCTAGAAGTTGGTGCAGGTTGTGGAATCTTGGGATTATTATGCGCACGAGATTCTGCTTGCCAACTTA
Organism: uncultured Helicobacter sp.; assembly: GCA_964464895.1. Taxonomy (GTDB): domain Bacteria; phylum Campylobacterota; class Campylobacteria; order Campylobacterales; family Helicobacteraceae; genus Helicobacter_D. The sequence continues at coordinate 365,455 of CAYXGY010000001.1, forward strand.
CGATGATAGAAAAGAATCCCAAAATGGCGGAACTCTGCGCGCATAACCTACGCATTAACCAAACAAAAGCACATCTAATCTGTGCGGACTTTTTGGAATACGACTTCGCCAACTCTTGCCAAATTGCGCAAGACATTAAACCGCAAAATACAGATTCCACAATACAATTTGATATGATTTTAAGCAATCCACCCTTTTACCACGATGGCGTGATGAAATCTCAAAATGCTGATATTTTTAGTGCGCGCTATGCACAGAATCTACCTTTTTCGGATTTTGTTTGCAAAGTCAATTCCCTGCTCAAACCGCAAGGAGAATTTATCTTTTGCTATGACGCAAAAGCAATCTTTCATCTCATAAATGTGTTAAATTCCTACAAAATGCGTCCAATTTGCTTGCGTTTTGTTTATCCAAAGGTAGATAAAAGCGCAACTTTGGTATTGTGTCGTTCTAAAAAAAATTCCAAAAGTCAATGTGAGATTCTGCCTCCGCTCATCGTGCATATCGGTTTAGATTTCACACAAGAAGTGCTTGCGATTTACAGGCACGCAAACACTTGGAGTATCAAATGCTAGAAGATTCTAATTTTCCTTTCCGTTTTGACGCGAGCAAATGCACAGAATGTGGAGGCAAATGTTGCACAGGAGAAAGGGGCTATATCTTTGTAACTCCAAAGGAAATACAAGGAATCGCGGAATTTCTAGGCTTTGATTTTGATAGATTTTGTCAAAATTTCGTCAAAAAAGTCGGTTATCGTTATTCTTTGCGCGAAGTTTTAGAAACCAATGGCGCATATTCTTGCATTTTCTTCAAGAATGGTGTGTGTCAAATCTATCAAAAACGTCCGACACAATGTGCAAAATTTCCCTTTTGGGATTGCTATAAAGAGGATTGGACAGATTTACTAAAGGAATGTATTGGTGTGGTTAGAAAATAAATTTTTTATAAGTTTTAGCGGTATTGCCTTGATTGTATTAATCGGGCTTATGGGTTGCTTTAGAAATGACTTTAAATTGCCTTTTGCTCGCGCAAGTTTCCCGGAGAATCAAGAAGATATTTACATTATGCAAGGTTATGCGGCATTAGACATTCAAGACTTGCAGAGTGCTAAAGAATCCTTTATGAAAGCCTATACAATCCACCCAGATAAAAATTATCTTAAAGAAATCTTAGGGATTCTAGTCGCACAACAAGACTTTGAAAATGCCAAAACAAAGGCTTATGAATACCTAGCAAAATACCCAAAAGACGAGGAGGTGCGCGGAGCATTGGTCGGGATTCTTACAAGTTCTAAAGATTTAGATACAGCACTCAAAGAAGCAAAGATTCTAATTTCTCTCAACAAGAGTGCGCAAAATTACGAAACGCTTGCCTCTGTTTATTTCCTACGTGAAGATTTCACTAATGCGACTCAAACACTAAACCAAGCCTACGCACTCACACAAAACGAAATAATATTGGATAGATTGGGTGCGATTTATTTGCTTTTTTTGGGACAACCACAAAAAACCATCACGCTCTATGAGACACACATTAGAACACACGGAATCTCTAAACTCATTGGCGAAAAACTCGCGCTCCTCTACACAGAATCCAAAAATCATTTAGAGGCTGCTCGTATTTATACCAAGCTTTATGAATCTCTAGGCGACCAAAATTATGCCAAAATTGCATTAGAATTTTATTTCAGACTCAAACGACTAGACTTAGCCAAAGCATTTTTGCTCAAGAATCCCAAAATTGATGCGCACGATGAAATCCTACTAGAAATTTACCGCTTGCAAAAAGACTATCAAAATAGCCTCAAACAAGCCAAATCCCTTTATGAAAATACGCAAGATTTGAATTATCTTGCGTATTATGCGATGATGAGTTATGAAAGTTTAAAGTCCTATCCACGCGCTAAACTAGCAGAAATTGAACACGACTTAAAGATTGCCGCTCAAAGCCTAGATGACGCATTGTATTGGAATTATCTAGGATATTTGATGATTGAACACGATTTCAAGGATTCTGCACGCATTAATGAGGGAATAAAATATGTGCAATTCGCCCTAGATAAAGAACCGCAAAACACCTATTACTTAGATTCTCTTGCTTGGGGCTATTTCAAACTCAAAGACTGCACTAAGGCAAAAGAAATTATAGATAAGATTCCACCTAATGAACGTGAAAAGGAATCCGAAATTAAAGAACATTATAAAAAAATTACTTTTTGCCTGCACAAATAACTTTCCTATTCCTATGTGTTTTTTCGTCATTGCTATGCAAGTTTTTAAACTTGCATAGCAATTAATAATCCCACACAAAACAAACTATAATCTTTTAAAAAACCTACTATTTTATTTTGTAACAGGGTTGCAAACCAAAAATCTAAGTAAATTTTAAAACTATATTCCTATAATACAAACCAAACTCAAACGAACCCTATTAATCAAGGAAATCTAATGAATATCTTAATTACAGGTGCGTCTTCAGGATTTGGACGCGCCATTGCAGAGGAATTTGGGACAAAAGGACACAAAGTCATCGCACTCGCAAGACGCAAAGAGGCATTAGAATCCCTCGCGCGCAAGATTCCACATTGCATTCCTCTGCCTTGCGATATTTGCGATAGAATCTCTTTACAAAAAGCAATAGAATCCCTCCCACAAGAGTTCAAAACAATTGATGTCCTAGTCAATAATGCAGGGCTTGCACTCGGCTTAGAGAGTGCTGATAAGTGCAATTTTGAAGATTGGGAAAGAATGATTGAAGTCAATATCAAAGCCCTTACCTATCTCACGCGTTTGATACTGCCTCAAATGGTAGAACGCAAGAGTGGGCATATTATCACGATTGGTTCTATTGCGGGACGTTATCCTTATCCCGGCGGCAATGTTTATGGTGCAAGCAAGGCATTCGTGCGACAATTTGCTTTAGGTTTGCGTGCGGATTTGAGTGGCACGAATGTGCGCGTAAGCGACATTGAACCCGGACTCGCGGGAGGAAGTGAATTTTCACTCGTGCGATTCAAAGGTGATAAACAAAAAGCTGACGCACTCTACAAAGGAGCAAACGCTCTCACTCCACAAGACATTGCCCAAGCGGTTTATTGGGTGGCTACCTTACCGCAACATATCAATGTCAATACACTAGAGATAATGCCAACAAGCCAAAGTTTCGCTGCATTGAATGTATATAAAGAAACTTCTTGTTAGCCTCATCAATCCGCAAGAATCTTCCTTGCGGCAAAACCAGCAAATAATCACCTCAATTATTATAATTTCCTACACAAAGACAAAATTCTCATTAAAGAAATAAATTTTGATTTTTAAGCAGATTCTTTTGCTCGGCATTATAAACTTTTATTTTAAAACCTCTAAAGGAATCGTATGCGATGGAATCGTTTTGATACGCGTTGGACACTCTCACTCTTTGGCACAGCAGTAGGAGCCGGTATTTTGTTTCTACCCATTCGTGCGGGGACAGGAGGATTTTATCCTGTGGTGTTGATGACACTTCTTATTTTTCCTATGGTGTGGCTCTCCCACCGCGCACTTAGTCGTTTCGTCAATGAATCTCAAAGCACAGAACACGACATCACGCACGCTGCAGAGGAATATTGGGGACGCGGAATTAGTTTCTTTATCACTCTTCTTTATTTTTTCGCTATCTATCCTATCTGCCTTGCTTATGGAGTTGGAATCACAAATACTTTTGCAAGCTTTTTTATCCATCAGCTTAACTTCACAAGCCTTTATGACACAGAAACAATGACACTTTATCCCCTAGTGCGTGCGGGGCTTGCCTTTGTGCTTGTCAGCGCAATGATGGGGGTAATGGTGCTCAAAGAAGAAACGATTACCAAAGCCTGCAATGCACTTGTATATCCCTTGTGTGCAGTGCTTTTTATATTTTCTCTTTATCTGATTCCTTATTGGAAGTTAGAATCCCTGCAAAAAGTGCCGAGTTTGGAGGAGCTTATCCAAGTGATTTGGCTTACTCTACCTGTGCTCGTCTTTGCCTTTAATCATTCTCCTGCGATTTCAACCTTTACTCTTAGCGTGCGCAAGACTTATGGCAGCACTTCACAGGCAAAGGCAAATCAGATTCTTTTCCGCACAGCAGTTTTATTGCTTGTCTTTGTAATGTTTTTTGTCTTTTCTTGTATTTTGTGTCTTAGTGTGGAAGATTTTGCTAAAGCAAGAGAGGCAAACATTCCGATTCTCTCTTATTTTGCTAATCAATTCCAAACCCCAATCATTGCTTTAGGTGCGCCACTTGTAGCATTTTTGGCGATTGTAAGTTCGTTCTTTGGGCATTATTTTGGTGCTTTTGAAGGCTTGAATGGAATCGTCAGGAAAGCCATTAAACTAAGTGGCAATGAAACCCCAAATATCCGCAATATCAAGATTTTTAGCACTCTGTTTATGTATGTAACGATTATCCTTGTTGCCTATCTTAATCCTAGTATTTTAGGCTTCATTGAGGATTTGGGCGGTCCAATCATCGCGGCAATCTTATTTTTAATGCCAATTCTTGCGATTTGGTGTGTGGAGAAACTCAAAAAATACAAAAATCCTTTATTAGATGGATTTGTATTTATTACAGGATTTTTAACCATTACGAGTGTAATTTATAAATTTTTTCTATGATTTTATGCTACGCACTATGGCAATCTATAATCTAAATTTGTCATTACAAACAAAAATCAAGGTAAGATTTTAGGCTATGGATTGCTTGTTACTTTCCTCTTCGCAATGACGAAAGTTGAATCTTATCTTTTTTGAATCCGTGCGAATAATTCAATAATGGCACATTCTAACATAGAATAAACTTTCTCAAATCCGTCTAAATCTCTAAAATAATAGGGGTCTGGAATCTCTTCTCCATTCAAACCAAAATCCCCCATTAGAGCAAGTTTTTCTTGTGGAAAGCCTAGTTGTAACAAGTCGTGGAAATTTTGTCTATCCATTGCAATGATGCAATCAAAATCCAAGTCATTATAGAGGCTAACTTTTCTCCCCTTAAGGCTAGAAATATCAATACCGTATCTCTTGCCCACGAGAATAGAACGTTCGCAGGGTGGCTCATCAATATGCCACCCACTTGTGCCTGCAGAATCTATGCGCAAAGACAGCCCCTCCCTCTTTGCAATCTCTCTTGCGATTCCCTCCGCTAAAGGCGAGCGACAAATATTTCCCAAGCAGACAAACAAGATAGAATGGATTTTTCGACTTAACAATATTTCCTACCTTCTGTTAATTTTCGCAACAACACTGCATACTGCATTCAATTTTGGATTCCTTACTTTCTCTTCTCTTTGAACTCTCTTTTTAACTCACGCACTTTTTTGAAGAATTGCAAATAAGCAAATATTCGCCCCCCCCCCCGCAGAATTAGCCTCAATCAAAGCCTGACCAAGCTTATAAGTGAAGCATTGCTTTTCTTTGATAGCTTCCTTGTAGTCGGGATAGGATTCCAGCTTGGGGAGTTTTAGGCTAGGATTTTTCGCGATTCTTATCTGATATTTTCTTTGTTCTTCTTTATGGGATTCTTTGATGAAAGACAAAACATAAGGCATTCGCACCCAACCTAGCAAACTTCGCGCATTCAGCGTCATTGCCGAGCCTAGTTTATAAGCTAGGTGAGAGTGAATACGCGCAGAAGCAGTGCCACGATAAGCTATGCTGGATTCCAACGCGTGTAGGCTATCTTTTATGCGTTGTTGCAAATCTTGAAGCGTCAAATGATAGTTACCTCGTTTTTTATCCCTTAAAAACTCATTGATAGTTTTCATTTCTTTTGCGTTATTGGGAAGATAGATTTTGTTGCGATTATATTGCAAGGGTGCTTCACTGCCAAATATTCCATAAGGATAATTTTTGACTTTGTATTTTTTGTTCAAAATACTATAAATGCTTTGGTCGTGGCGATTCTCCCTAAACTCTGGTAGATTAGGAATCTTTGATGGACTATCATCAACCAAATGAAAATGCGATTCAAACACGTCCAACCACTCTTGGACAAATCGCATAGTTTTTTGGGTTTTTTTCAAAAACACGATTCCAGCCGCGCACTGCCCACTTTCTAAAAACTCCTTGTTCTCTAGCAAACCAAAATGCTCAAGCAAATCCGCTTTGTTCCATTCTTTTTCAGGATACTTCATAATCGCACCTAGCATTTCATTCTCGTCTAAATCTTTTAGCATTTCCAATAATGCGTCCCTATTTTTAACCTCAAACTCAAACCCAATGTCGCAAAAAATTAGCAAATCCCCCTCTTTAATTTGCTCTAATGCCATTAAAATAACCTTTGGCTTCCAACACCAATATCCAAAACCACGCGTAGGAGCTAATCCATTATGCGTAAAGCCTCCGCCCCTATTGGAGTGAAACACACTTTTCTCGCTTATTTTGGCATAGAATTTATCCCTAAAATGTTCTTTAAACTCTAATGGCAAACTTGCTTCTGTATAGATGAAAATATCCTCAAAAAACTTTTAAAGATTCCGCATTGTTGTTTAAATCTGCAAATGCTAACCCCAAGCCTTGTATCCCCAAAACTCACTAGATAAACCTTTTGTGTTTGTTTCATATCTCTTTCCTCAATTCTTCAAATCCCAAAAACCCCACTTGCCAAAAGCTTAACTTATGATAATTACTTATGTTAATGATTTGGACTCATTTATTTTTCTTGCATTTTTATCCATTTTTGTGCAATTCTGACTGCATTAGTTGCTGCACCTACGCGGATTTGGTCTGCAACACACCAAAGATGTAAAATTTTCTTATCATAGTTATCTACACGGATTCTACCCACATAAGTTTCATCTCTATCTGTCGCAATAATTGGCATTGGATAGGATTTCTCTTGTGGATTATCTATCAACACAACACTTTCGGCTTTACTCAATACTTCTTGCGCTTCTTTGGCACTCACTTCGCGTTCAAATTTAATCGTAATGGCTTCACTATGACTTCTAAGCACAGGCACACGCACACAAGTAGCACTGACTTCAAAATCACTATGCATAATTTTATTTGTTTCATTGACCATTTTCATTTCTTCTTTGGTATAATCGTTGCCCAAAAATACATCAATGTGCGGAATTACATTCAGTGCGATTCTATGAGGAAATGCCTTTGGCTCACAACTCTCAAGGCTAAAATCAAAGAATTTTTGCATTTGCATTACAAGCTCTTCCATTCCTTTTTTCCCTGCTCCTGAAACGGCTTGATAAGTGCTAACATCTACGCGCTTGATTCCAAAAGCCTTATGCAAAGGATCTAAAACCTGCACCATTTGGATTGTGGAACAATTTGGATTGGCAATAATCCCTGTTTTTTTCCATAAGGCAATGTCTTGAGGATTCACTTCTGGCACGACAAGAGGCACATCTTGTTGCATTCTAAAATGACTTGTATTGTCAATCACGACTGCGCCGGCTTTTGCTGCACTTGGGGCGAACTCTGCACTGACGCTTCCGCCTGCTGAAAAGAAAGCAATTTCAATCTTTTCCCCCTCAAACACATCATGGGTAAGCTCTTGGACTTTAATTGTCTCTCCTTGAAATTCCACTTCTCTCCCAACGCTTCGCGCACTTGCGAGTGGCACAAGTTTATTAATAGGCAAATTACGTTCGCCTAAGACTCTGAAAATCTCTTCACCTACCGCACCTGTCGCGCCTGCCACTGCTATATTATATTTTTTCATCTTTTATCCTTTAAAGTTTAATATTATAACGTTCCATCTTGCTTAAAAGCAACTCTTTTTTGAATCCCAATAATTCTGCTGCACTATCTACATCAGAATCACTCGCTTTGAGAGCCTCATAAATCAACTCTTCTTCTAGATTGGCAATTTTCTTTTTGCCCCCGCTCTCACGTGAGCTTAAAAACAAATCCTCTACCATAATCTCATCACCCTCGCAGAGAATCGCCGCACGTTCTATAACAGAAAGTAACTCACGAATGTTACCGGGCCACCGATAGGCGAGCAATTGTTCTTGCGCTCCTTTGCCCCAATGTTTTTTGCCTACACCATATTGCTTATCCACTTGCTCTAATTTCCATTCACATAGCGGAATAATCTCCTCTACTCTCTCGCGCAAGGGTGGAATGTGAATTGGAATCGTTTGTAATCTAAAAAACAAATCCTCCCGAAACTCTCCTTTTTGAATCTTTTTTTGAATATCCGCATTTGTTGCTGCAATAAAGCGAATATCCACCTTGATAGGCTTTGAGCTACCCAAACGCACGACTTCTTTTTCCTGTAAGACACGTAGAAGCTTCGCTTGCAAGGAAGCTGGCATTTCACCGATTTCATCTAAGAAAATGCTTCCACCATTCGCCGCTTCAAATTTTCCTGCTCTCCCCTCTGTCGCGTCCGTAAAAGCACCTTTTTCATAACCAAAAAGCTCGGATTCTAGTAAATTATCTGGAATCGCAGCCATATTGAGCGCAACAAAAGGCGCATTGGCTCTAGGTGAATTTTGATGAATATAATTGGCAAACAACTCCTTACCCACACCGCTTTCCCCAAGCAAAAGAACTGCGGCAGCAGTTTTGGCTGCTTTATTGGCAAGCCTAAGAACATTCTCTAGTGTGGGTGAAGTCGCAATGAACTGCTTATTTTCTGCATTTTTATCATTTGATTTTTCGCCCTTTGCAGACTTTTTGCTCGCCTTTGCCATTACTTCTTGCGCCTTTTTAGCACGATGAATCGCTTCCACTAGAGTTTCAATCTCAAAAGGCTTAGTAAGAAAATCTTTGACACCCAAACGAATAGAATCAATTGCCTTGCCCAAAGTCGCATTTCCTGTAATAATGAGTGCCTCATAACGTCCATTCAAAACTTTCAAAAACTCTAAGCCATCCATCTGTGGCATATTAATATCTGTAATAATTAAATCAATGCTTTCATCAAGTTTTTTCAGCGCGTCTTTCGCACTTTTAAAGCTCACAACCTCAAATTCATCATATTCCCCTAAGGCAATTTCAAGAGATTTTCGCATATTAATATCATCTTCAACGATAGCTAATTTCATCTTTACTCCTTTTTGAGCTCAAATCCTCTGACGATAGATTGGGCGATAATGTCGGCTTGATAGAATCTCCTTTAAGGTTCTTTGTCTGCACTAACGCATAAAGTGTTGCGATTCCACTTGCATATTCAATCTTAATGCGTGTAGGTGGAATCACTAAAAAGGTCATTGACTTGCCTCGTAAATTACTCACCTCACTGCGGTCCTCCAACCGCACACCCCAATTAAAAAAGCATTCCAAAATCTTAGGCTTATACTCATTAATTAAAGCTTTCTCGCTTCTTGCTTCGTGGCTAATTTCACATTTTTTATAAGGATTTTTTGTTTGATTTAGAATCTTTGCACTTACCATTGCGGGAGAGAAATAATATTTCTCATTCAAAATGATTCCATTTTCTACCGCAACCCTATAAGAAAAAATGTATTCTGAAGCTTCGCCTAAAGCCACAAAACACATTAAACCAAACAGAATCCTAAGCATTATTCTAAACTATCAACCCCAAAGATTGAATTTTCTCCCTCATCACCTTCTTTTTCTACTTCTTTCTCTTCTTTAGGACAACGCGCAATAGAAACTACCTTATCATCATCTACATTTACGATGATGACACCACTTGTCGCACGTCCTGCCTTGCGAATGCTTTGCATATCTACGCGAATCATTTTACCGCTACTTGTAAGCACCATAAGGTCCATTTTTTCATCTACATTGACTACTCCTACAAGCTTACCTGTCTTGCTTGTAAGTTTCATTGCTATCACACCCTTACCACCACGATGTGTGATTCTGTATTCACTCACTTCTGTGCGCTTGCCAATTCCTTTTTCGCTAACGCTCAAAATTTCTTCATTTTCATCCGCAATTACGGTTGCACCAATCACATAGTCTTTAGGCATTTTAAATTTAATCGCTGTAACACCCCGTGCCACACGTCCAATTTCACGCACATTATCCACACCAAAGCGCACGCACATTCCCTCGTAAGTTACAACTAAAATCTCTTGAATGCTAGGACTGATAATTTTAGCAGTAACAAGCTCGTCATTTTCATCTAAATTAATCGCTTTGACGCCCACACTTCGGATATTTTTAAACTCGCTCAAATTTGTGCGTTTGATGATTCCATTTTTAGTAAAAAACGCAAGCGACTTATCTTCGTTAAAATCTTTTGTCGTAATAGTCGCCATAATCTTTTCATCTGCGCCAAGATTAATGAGATTCACCACTGCCTTGCCAATAGCTGTTCTGCTTGCTTCAGGGATTCTATAAACCTTGAGCCAATAAAGCTGTCCTTTGTTGGTAATAAACATAATGGTATCGTGTGTATCCGAGACAAAGAAGCTTTCAATGAAATCATCTTCGTGGGTATTCGCCGAGATTTTTCCCTTGCCACCACGATTTTGTTTCTCATAGATACGCACAGGCACGCGTTTAACATAACCACGATGGCTCATCGTTACAACTACGGGTTCATTAGGAATCAAATCTTCCATATCAATATTTTCATAATCCTCTTCAATTGCGGTTCTTCGCTTGGTTGAAAATTTTTCTTTGGATTCTAGTAATTCCTCTTTGATAATCACATTGAGTTTGGCTTCACTCTTAAGAATCTCGCTTAAATGCGCAATTTCTTGGAGCAATGCTTGGTATTCATTTTCAATTTTATCTCGCTCTAGCCCTGTAAGTCTCTGCAAACGCATATCCAAAATAGCCTGCGCTTGAATCTCACTAAGGTTAAATTGACTTACTAGTCCCTCTTTAGCAACCTTTGGGTCGCTACTTGCACGAATAAGCGCAACGATTGCATCAATGTTTTCAAGTGCGACTTTTAAACCCTCTAAAATATGTGCGCGGGCTTTTGCCTTTTCTAATTCAAAGATTGTTCGCCGAATCACGACACTTTTGCGATGAGAGATAAAAAGCTCCAATAATTCCAAAAGTGAAAAAATCTTTGGCTCTTTGTTGTGAATCGCAAGCAAAATAATCCCAAAAGTGGATTCCATTGGGGTAGATTTAAACAAATGATTGAGTACAATCTCACTCATTGCCTCACGTTTGAGTTCTACTACTACGCGGATTCCATCGCGGTCAGATTCATCACGCACTTCAGAGATTCCCTCAATCACCTTTTCTTTGGCAAGTTCAGCAATCTGCTCTACAAGGCGCGCCTTATTGACTTGATAAGGAATCTCATCTATTACGATAATGTCTTTAGTTTTGGTTCTTTCAATGTGTGTCTTAGCTCTAATTTTAATACGTCCGCGCCCACTCTCATAAGCTTCGCGGATTCCACTCTTGCCATAGATGATTCCACCTGTTGGGAAATCAGGTCCCTCAATGAATTGCAAAATCTCCTCTAGCTCTGCTTTGGGATTGTCAATCAAATAAACTAAGGCATCAATGATTTCATTAGTGCGGTGCGGTGGAATATTGGTTGCCATTCCCACAGCAATTCCATTAGAACCATTAATCAACAAGTTTGGTAAGCGACTTGGTAAAATATCTGGCTCTTGCAAAGTATCATCATAATTGGGGAGAAAATCCACAGTGTCTTTATCAATATCACGTAATAATTCCTCTGCGGCTTGCGTCATTCTCGCTTCCGTATAACGCATTGCTGCGGCACTATCGCCATCAATACTTCCGAAGTTTCCTTGTCCATCTACTAACTCTAAACGCATAGAGAAATTCTGCGCCATTCTTACCAAAGCGTCATAAACCGCAGTATCCCCGTGCGGGTGGTATTTACCAATCACATCACCCACGATTCTTGCACTTTTTTTGTAAGCTACGCGTGAAGTAACACCCAATTCATACATTGCATACAGAATCCTACGATGCACAGGCTTTAATCCATCTCTTGCGTCAGGCAATGCACGCCCCACAATAACACTCATAGAATAATCTAAATAACTTTCTTTAATAGAATCCTCTATATTGACATTTTGAATATCTTGATTGAGTATATCTGACATTCTTTCCCTCTTTTTATAAATTACTAAACTTTCGCGATTCTACCTTTATTTTACTTTAATCTTGCTAATAAATCTCTCTTTGTTCCTTGAATAAAAAGCCAAATCCCTTTGACTTAGAATCTCTCTTCAAGACTCTATGCAAGATTCTGCAATTCACCCCGAAAAATTCCAAGCAAGGTGCGCACAATCAGCCACACAAAAACAAGAGTAACAGACGACAGGAGAATGAATGAGAGAGATGAAAAAAGAGTGACAAGGGTATGCACAGAAGAAGAAATGTATAAATTCGCTCTCGAAAGCTCCAAAAGCCCCGCACTAATTTTTATGCTCGCAATACACATTGCCGCCAACGGAAAGCTGATTGCCCACCATGAGATTCGAAATGGGCAACACTTTCTAATCTGAACAATTTGAGGCAATAATGCCAACAATAAAAAGAAACCGAGCAAAAAGAGAATATAGGGCATAGAATCAATTGCAAGAACACGAGAATCGAGCTTCATTATCAACGCCTGCGTAGAGATAAACACGGAATATGTACTCACCCCCGCGCCAAAAGGTGCGAGCAAGACAACCAAGGTCGGCATGAGCTTATCAGGAAGTTTGGCAAAAAACACAATGCGCGCAAAAATCAATGTGCAGAGCACAACCGTAAAAGAAAACCCCACAGCTATGCAAAAGATTGTGATAAAAAATACTAAGTCGGGCATTGTCTGGATTTGCGAAAAAAGAGGCAGAGCAAGGGGTAAGTCGAGCAAGCCCACAACGGGGATAATCCACGCGGGCGTGATATGCGCAAGTTCAAATTTATGACAAATCCAAAATTGAACAATATGCACGCTAAAAATCAACATCAATATTGCACCAAGAATCCACACAATCAGGCTGATTATTTCTGGGATTCCAAGTCGCTCAAGCGCAAAAGGCAAGAGAAGCAAAGAAATGCAAAGTGTGCCAAAGAATGGGCGCGTTATGGGCGAAAGAAATTCTTGTTTGCAGTTTTCAAAACCCGTAATAGCTTTAATGCTATATGCAACGCCCAACGTCACAAAAGCCACGACAGCCAAGATGGCAAAAAGAAGCGACAACGAATCGGCAAATGGCTTAAGAAAGGCACAGACAGCAATCACTGCATTCAACTGCGACTTTACAAACAATAAGAAGCTTAGTGGTTGGCTTAGTTGCGATATTGCATGCCACGCGACACACATTGCGCTTAGCCCCATACACGCGCCAAAAAAACTCACAGGCAAATAGCCCAAAGTGCCCTTTTTATCAAGGGATTCTCGCTTTTCTATATTTCCTTGAATCACCTGTTCTTGTGGCATCGAAATTCCTTTAATCTAAACATTTTATTTTACTTTGATTGCAAAAGCATAATGATACATAAGATTAAATAAAATCTAAGATAAAGTTTCGTCTTTTTTGATAAGATTTAAAATAATACACCTTAAATCAAAAGGATTTTATTTGCAGTAGTAATGTCTTTAGTAATCACAAATAACATATTTTGCTTATTGATTTACTCAAGAGTTTGCAAAGTTTAGATACAACAGCTCTAAGATTCACGCACAGGAATGCGGAGGATTGTTTTTAGCTTTTGTGGGGGAGTCTTGTTGGGATTACTTAAATAAATCTCATGGTGTGCCCTGAATAATCCATCTTTGATTCCGCCAATATCATTATGAAGAGATGAGCGGGCAATAAAATCCTCAATTAAAGCAAGGCTCTTTGGTTCGTCATCATACGAACCAACATGCAACATCTGAACGCATAAACCCTCTTTAAAGCTTATGAGCGATGCTCGAGCGCAATCCAAATTCTTTTTCCGAAAAACTTCGCCACATGCCCATTGAAAAATTTCTTGCGTGATAAAATCTGGCTGGGCAATCATTGCTTGCCATTGGAAATTATCTTTATCTTTCAAATCCCTATCGTTCCACCATAGCGATTCTAAGGGAGGCACGACATAATCAAAATATCCTTGAATATTTTTGCCCTTATCCATTTTAATCGTATATGAAAGCGTATATAAAATATCTAAAGCCTTTTGATACGCGCCACCACTATCATTAGGATTGCCCTCTCCCCGCACAGCAACAAAAGACATCTTGGACACAAACACGCGCGACGGAAGCTGTTTTGGGGCATACAAATCTTTAAAATATTTTTTAAAATCAAATTTTTGCATTGTTTCATTCCTTTCATCGCATTTATGAGCGATTATATTCCCAATCGCCGCATTTCTCTTAATGCAGATTCCAAATGAGAGCAAATCTCTGCGGCTAAAGCCTCTGGACGTGGCAAATTTTCCACATCTTCCAAGCTCTCACTTTTAAGCCAAAATATATCCAAATTTGTCTTGTCTCTCTTTTGAATTTCTGCAATGTCAAAGGCGCGGAATCTTTCGCTTTCTTCTCGCGTTTCTATCGCGCCCACTTTGTAGCAATTTGTAAAATCTTTCAAATGCTCCTCGCTCAAACGATTGCTCACAAGACTTAGCTTAATATTGGTGCGCATATCATACACCCACACTTTCGATGTTGCGTCTTTTTCTGAAGCGACTTTGTCAAAAAACAGCACATTCGCCTTGATGCCTTGCGCATAAAAAATTCCTGTGGGCAGCCGCAAAATCGTATGCAAATTAAAATCTTCCAAAAGCCTCTTGCGCACCTTCTCGCCCGCACCCGCCTCAAAAAGCACATTATCGGGCAACACAACCGCCGCCTTGCCCCCATTCTTTAAAATATTCATAATATGTTGCAAAAAATTCAGCTGTTTAATTAGAAGTTGTCGCGAAAAAATCCTCACGATTATATTCCTCTTTTTGCGTCTTGACTTTGCCATTTTCTGCTAGAATCTTTGCGGCAGATTTCTTACCAAAAGGAGGATTTGTGAGCACCCTATCAAAACGTCGATTCCCGCGCTCACTTAGAGAATCTCCAACCTCTATAATGCCATCATCGCCCCCGATTCCGTGCAAATAAAGATTCATCGCGCACATAGACGCCACTAAGGGCGTGATTTCTTTGCCATAGAGCCTCTCGCTTTTGAGTTTTTGTAGCTCCTCCCTGTCTTGCGTTTGTGCTTTCATCACCTCATACGCATGCAGCAAAAACCCGCCCGTGCCACATGCTGGGTCGCAGACGTCCATATCAGGCTTGAGTTCCATTAAAGACACAATGCAATGAATCAATACGCGAGGCGTGAAATATTGCCCCGCTCCCGCCTTAGTCTCTGTGGCATTTTTAGCGAGCAACCCCTCATAAATCGCGCCCTTAACATCGACTTTCAAACCAAGCCATGTTTCACTATTAATCATCACAAAAAGCTTCTTGAGATTCGCGGGTTCTTTGATTTTATTTTGCGCGCCATTATAGATGAGCCCTATCACACCATCAGATTCCGAAAGCTCTGCAAGTGCTTCACTATACGCGCTTTCTAGCTCCAATCCATCTAGTCGTATCAGCCGCTCCCATTTACAACTTTCGGGGATTCTACTATACTCGCCAATCTCTTCTCTCTCGTTTTCCATTTTCAAAAACAGCAAATAGCTAATTTGAGCGACATAATCCGTATAGCTCACGCCACTATCGCGCAAAATCGTTGCGAAGTTCCACACTTTTGCAACAATCGCTTTTTCACTCATGGTTGTTCGTTTTAATTTGATATTTTTGTTTATTTTTGGTATAATTTTATCTGTGTTCAAGGTTAGCCTAGCTACTGCAATAGCTAGGCTTTTCTTAACTCTCATTTTGTCTTTCCTTGCTTTTTCTTTTCATTCATCAATGCAATCAATGAAGTTTTTGTGTCTTTCATCACCCTTAATGCGTCTTTTATTTTTTTATTCTTTTGGCAATAAGTATAGAATCCCTCATAAGTGCCAATTCTCCCTGTTATCTTCCAAATACTATGCAATGGAATCTCTTTATTAATAAGCTCTATAATTTCACTTTCTTTGTCTTTCCACTTGCTATTGCCTAAACCGCTTCCTTTTGGTCGTCCTAGAATCTTGCCTTTTGACCTTGCAGCAGCTAAGCCTTGTTTTGTCCGCATTGACAAAAACTCTCGTTCAGATTCTGCACTATAAGCATAAACTGCTAAGATGAATTTTTGCTGTGCATTGTTAAAGGTGCTAAGCTCTGGTTGTCTAACAAATGCAAGTTTTACACCTTTTTCTGATAACTCTATAACAAGATTCATCACTTCAAGCATACTGCGCCCTAAGCGTGATAATTCTGCAGTAATTAGCAAATCACCCTCTCTAAGCTTAGCTTTTAACTCTGTGATTCTCCTTGCTTCCTCGCTCTTTCTTGAACTCATTTCCACGCGCAGAAATTCATCAATAATAATTTTATTTTGCTGTGCGTATTCAAGCACGAGATATTCTTGCTTGTTGTTATCTTGTTTATCAGTTGAAACTCTCAAATAAGCATAAACCAAATATGGAATCCTAAATTAATTTTAAATGTATTTTATGGTATTTTATTGATTTTAAGAGAGGCTATTTCCAATGCGATTCATGCTTGTATTATTGAGAAACAAAGAAGAAAAGATACTCAAGGCTATATATCCAAAATTAGTATTGAAATTAATTCAAAGAATAATTTGATAATTATTAAAGATAATGGTATAGGTTTTTCTATTGAAGATAAAGAGATTTTTTTTAATATTGCCGAACGAAATAAGTTAAAAATAGAAAACAATCTTCCTACTAAGGGATTAGGTAGACTTGCTTATGCGCATTTTAGTGAGGAAATATGTTTTGACAGTGTTAGTGATAATAAAAAGATTTCATTTAAATATCCACCACAAAATAGTTTATTTGATGAATTAAAACAAGAGCCCTTGCAAACAAATGAAAATAATGGGACAATTTTAACTTTAAGAGTAAGAGAAAACCTTTTAAGTGCTTTTGTAAATAAATATAAAAATAATATAGAAAAATTAAAAGAATGGATTTTAGATAATTTTGCATTTTTATTTTATGATTTAAATAAACTAGAATTTTCAGTTAGCATAGATGAAAAAAATGAAATTATACCCCTAGATTCCGTGGAAAAAGAAGATTATAGCGTTACAATTCAAAGGAAAAAATATGATATGTTTTTATTAAGTGTAAATGGTAATGAAAAATTAGTGGCACACAAATTATTGGTGAATAAAAATCTTAAATATGACAGAGATATAAAAGGTTTACAACAAACCATATATGTAGCATCTCCTTTATTGGATGATAGAATTACTCAAGATGGCTTAAGTGTTGAAATTGAAGATATTAGGGAAGATATTGAAGAAGAGGTAACCAAAATATTAGATAAAAAATTTAAAAAATACTTTGAAAATCAACGAAATAAATCAATAGATAATTTGAGTAAGAGTAAACAAAAATTTCCATTTTTAGCTGATTTTATGCCCAAACCCAGTTTTATTAATGGATATAAGATTGTGAAAAATGAAGGTTTTAGGCAAATAGCTAGGTTCTCGCTCGGGGAAAAGCTCGGTAAAGACTTTGTCTTTATAGGTTTGCAAAATCGTGCGAATTTGATTGGGGGCGAGCACAGAGCGGTCTAGGTCGGACTTAGAATATTCTAAATCTTCTTCTAGGGTCTCATAGCCGATTTTTCGCGTCTCTTTGTCGCGGAATGGCACTTGAAATTCCGCATTCGCCTCGATAATACTACCTTTTTCGCTAATTTGTGTCTTGATTCTAAAGATTTCATAGCCCACATTGACTTTATCAAGAATGGATTTTTCTAAATCATATTGCGCCACGACATTTTGGGCGAAAAAGCCTAGAGTGTACTTCGAGGGTGTCGCGCTAAGCCCGATGAGAAACGCATCAAAATATTCAAGCACCTGTCGCCATTGCCCATAAATGCTGCGGTGGCATTCATCGATGATGATAAAATCAAATGTATCAATACCCATTTGTGGATTATACGCAACCTCTTTTGTTTGGACATCGTGGCTTTCAAAGCCTGAATGTTCTTCGTTGCTAGAATCAAATTCCGCCTCTCCGCAAAGCATTGAATAAAGCCTCTGGATTGTCGTTATCACGACTTTAGATTCTTCTGGAATCACATTTGTTTCTAAATGCGCCACATTATAAATCTCGCTAAAATGTCGCTTGTCTTTGGGGATTGCAAAATTATCAAATTCTTTCTTGGCTTGCTTGCCGAGATTGTTTCTATCGACAAGAAACAGAATGCGTTTTGCCTTTGCATACGCAATCAGACGATAGGCGATATTGCACGCCGTGAAAGTTTTGCCCGCACCTGTTGCCATATAAACTAGCGCACGTTGCTTGTTGTCGCGCAACGATTTTTCTAAGCCTTCTATTGCATCTTTTTGGCAATCGCGCAAGCGCGTATTATCAAGTGGTGGGAGTTGCAAGATTCTGCTTCTTAGCGAGCCTTTGTCGTGAATCTTTGCAAGCAATTCTTGCGGTGAATGGAACGCAAAAATCCTGCGCGCCTTTGGCTTTGGTTCTTTGAGATTCGTAAAAAAGAGTTCGTTTGCATTGCTTTGATAAAGAAAGACAACCTTGCCCCATTCTCCCGCAAGATTTTGCGCATAATTGAGCGCCTGATTCTCCGCGCCACTTAAGGTGTTTGGCTTTTTTGCTTCAATAATTGCGCAAGCCTTACCCGCCACAAATAACACATAATCTGCCCTCATGCCGTTTTTTAGCACAAATTCGCGCACAGCATAATGAGTTTTTGCCAAATCGGGCTTGAAATCTCGATGGTTCAGAATCTCAAACCCCGCTTCGCAAAGCAATTTGTCAATCTCTATCCGCACTTTTTGTTCTGCTCTCAAAACCACTATCCTCACCATAAACAATTCGTCCATTATGCCACGAAAATGTCTTGCACCAACAAGGCATAATTTGCATTATCTCATTCCTTTTACTGCAAATACTAAACTATTCTTCTTATTTATTTTTTTATCTTTTTAGGCTACAAACTTCACTTTTTCTGTTGCAACATTTACTTTTCCTTTTAGCAAATTTTTCCCTTGCAAATTCATAGGATTCTCGTATTATTGCCTTGAACTCTTCAAAGGTTTTACTTGACGGGTTTAAGACGCATATCCAACCCATCCACGCATAAACAGGGTGAGGGATAATGGTATCTAAAATGGTAAAATCATAATCCATTTTTATAATTTTCCCAGCAGACGGACGTTCTGGGATATATCCAAAACGTTCAATAAAAGTTTGTTTTCTCAACCCGACATTGACACGATAGACATTATCGCGATTTAGAAAAGAGCCTTTATCGTTATTGCCGTCTTTTTCTTTGATAGTCAAGACATAAACGCCTCGTTTCAGAGCTCTATTTGGATTATAAAAAATACCCTTTTCACCCCAACTCTCTACCAATGTCGTGCCCTCTAAGTTAGACAAGCAATACGAAAGAATGTCATTGGGCGTCATGATTCCCTCCATTTTATGCTTCGTCTCCTTTATGCTTGCTTTTACCTCGTGCCTTTTTGGGTTTAGGAGCGGGCAAAGTTGGAGCGAGGGTAAGCACAACGTCTCGCAAAATTTGTGGCGAATCGACGTCAAGGATAAAGTACTCTTTAGCACCTGGATAAGGAAAGCCCTTAGAGGCAGATTCTAAAAGAGTCGTTAGAATCGTATGTTGCTTGACATAGAGAATCTCATCGCAAAGCAAAAAGATAGGTTTTGGCACATCGCCAGAATCGGACACATAGATACAATACTCGCCAAACATTTTCTTGGTGCTAAAACGATACGGCTCGCCCTGCAACGCGCTATCGAGCGTCTCTAGTACAAAATCTTTGAAGCCTTCACTTGTTGCCATTTGCCCTCCTTGTTGGGAATGATTATAACACAGAATCGCCCCCAAGAAATATAATTATTATAAACTTTTCAGATTCTTGTGTTCAACACGATACGCATTCCTATGGTGCTATCATTTTTGTGCCTTTAGGGCTTTTTTAATCGTCTTCGTCGCCCAATCATAATGGCTTGAAGTCGCGCTCACGCAATAACTCCCAAGACTCGTTGTGCCACACCAAGCGTAATGCTTTTTGATAAAAAGTTCCTTGTCTGGAAGCTGCTGTATCATCTCCATACAGGCGGCATGACTTTCTTGCAACATAGATTTTGCCTCATTCAAGGACGTGTTTTGATGTTTGCGCCATATTTCTTGGTTCATCTTGGGATATGTTTTGAAATTATAGGGCGCAGGCAAAAAGGGCACAAAATCACTTGTCTTTGGCAAATTTGTTTGCACAAAATGCAGCAGCAGATTTTGCCATTCAACTAAATGCACGAGAATATCTCGCAACGTCTTGTCGCGCTCATTATAATCAAACTCTGACATTTGCGTTTCATCGGGCATAGAATCAATCAACGTAAATAGCCGTTCAAAATGTGCTTGACTCTGATGCAATAGGTTATTTTTGGTGTTTGGTCGGGGCATGGTGGTCCTTTGTGAGCAAACTAGGTATTTTCTGCTATCTCAAGTTTTTTAATACAATATTCATTTACTATATCGGTCTTTGGTTTTAAGATTTTACATTCGCATTGAATAAGGTTTTGTTGGTTATATTCTCCTATCCATTTTTGGTTAATTGTTATGGCTTCTTTGCTCTCATCTATTCCTATAAACTTACGCTCTAATAAAAATGCTTCTTTGAGAAATCCTCCACTTCCACAAAAACAATCCATGACAAGAGAATCTGTATTGGACGACATTTGAATAATGCGTCTTAGCATAGCATTATTTTTTTGTGTTGGGTAGATAGGATTCTGTATATCTTTAAATTCCCAAATGTCTTGTATTTTTTTACCTTGAGAATCTTTCACATAAATTTTTTTTCGTGGCACTCCATTTTTACTCCATTCAATCAAACCTTCATTGTTTAATCTGTCGAGCTCCTTAGGGCTACAACGCCAATGTCGCCCTTGCGGAGGTTTTAAGCCATTCCATTCTCGCCCGCTTTCACCATTTTGTGTTACTCCCGGTGCATGAAGTGGAATAGTTGTATAGAAGCCTTTCTCATCTTGTTTTGTGAATCGTTTGCTTAAATCATCAGCGGAAATATCCTCATAAATTTCATTCCAAATGTATTGACGACTTTTGACATAAAAGAGAATCATATCTTTGATATTTCCATATCCTTTTTTAAAGAAATTTTTAGGATTACATTTAATACGTGTAATATCATTAATAAAATTTTCTCTTCCAAAAACTTCATCGCATAGAATTTTGACATAATGCCCCATTTTTGTATCAATATGAATATAAAAACTCGCTTTTTCGCTCATTAATTCTTTGATTAAAATTAAGCGGTAGTATAGAAACTCTAAGTAAGATTCTAAATTAAACTTATCTTGATAAGCAATTTTTGAATCCAAACTTGCACTCATTGTGCTGCCCATTCTAAAAACATTATTTGTTCCAAAGGGGGGGTCAATATATGCTAAATCAATCGTATTTTTAAAAGTTTGCCCCTGATTAAAGGATTTATTTTGCAAGAGATTCTGCATTGCATTGAGATTGTCATCAAAAACAAGCAAATTTTCTTTTGTAAAATCTCCTTGCAATTCTTTGCTGAATGGAATCTGTAAAAACTCTTTTTGAGATTGAAAATGATTAAATAAGTTAAGCATTGTTACACCTGATAAAGAAAATCTCTTAAAAGTAAGGCAGATAGAATATTACAATCTTTATATGTTTGCGTTAGGATTTCAAACATTTTATTTTTGCTGGGAATATAGCATACTCCATCTAAGATTGCAATTTTCACAACATCTGCATCTAAAGTCATATTGAGCAAATTCATCGCATCTTCGAGTTGGGCATTTTGATGTCCTCCAAAATCGCTCAAAAACTTTGCCTCGCCAATAATTATTTTTCCATTAAATCTTGCAATAAAATCTAAACCCTTTAAGCGGGTATAGCCCAAATGTTCTTTTGCAAATTCTTGCATAACAGAATCGGAAGCATTCAAAATAGTATTTTCATTAGTATTTTTAAATATCTCTAGGCTAACAGGTTGGATTCCTAAAATACCACTATTCACCCATCGCTTGAATAGCGGTCCAATTTGTCGGTTAGTTTCTTTGGGCTGTGAGATATTCTCATAAATTTTCTTGAGTCCCATTTCTTTTAATCTGCCACAAATTCTTGCTATTGTGGTCGGATTGCGCTTGATAGCACTTCTGTCGCGTCTTAGATAGGCAATATATGAGTCTTTAATTGGAAATAAATCAAAATTAAGCAGAGCCTCTATGATTTTCTCTTGCTGATTACAATTGAACGCTTCTTCAAAGCTATTCCATTTCTTGGAATCTATTTCCCTAATGTTATCGGGGCACATAGGGTAGACTCTAAAAAGTTGGTCTAGATAGTCCCTTTGATTTGCAAGTTCTATGCTTGATTCAAGAAAATAATTCATTATCTCTCCATTCTTAAAAGTTTAATATTTTTGAAAATACTTAAAAAAAAGATAATTGCTAAGATTCCAAAAAATTTAAAAAATGGAAATAAACTTTTAGGCTTAGTTGTATATTTTTGAGATTTTATTTTTTTACCTTTGCTTTCAGTTATGGTTTTATTTATCCAAGATTCCAAATTATCTTTAATATTTTGATAGGCATTGTTAGGATTTGACTCGTAACACCGAATATCAAATGCATTCTTACCCTTATTTACTGTTTTTTTATTTCTATCTTTTAATTTATGGATAAAGATTCCAAAAACAGGGATTCCTAATTCTTTGGCTCTTTTGACTTCATATTTTACCCATTTTCTCATATGAGTTTGTTCGCCTATTAGCACTATTACGCAATCACAATTTTTCATTTGTTTATTTATCCAATTTTTAATACTTTGCTCACCCTTTCTTTTAATTGCCTCCCATTCATTGGATTCGCAAATCTTTTGTCCCTCAACAACACCCATATTGCGTATTTGATTTACCCTCCAATTATCTAACTTATAGTGAAAGCTAAAAAATACTCTTTTCATAATAACCTCCATAAGACAAGATTAGAAATCCCAATCAATCCATAAAAAATCCAAATAGAATGAGACAAAAATACTTTCATATAGGATGAAAATCCTTTTTGGCAATTTCTAAAACTACTAAAATCAAAATCTTTTATAATACTTTGTTCTTTGATTGCTTCATTGTACAAATCTCTAAATTTTTGTTCTTGCCAAAGATAATACATATCCAACAAACAACAAAGGCATAGAGGAATGAAGGC
Source organism: uncultured Helicobacter sp. (assembly GCA_964464895.1). GTDB lineage: Bacteria > Campylobacterota > Campylobacteria > Campylobacterales > Helicobacteraceae > Helicobacter_D. Next base: position 388,710 of record CAYXGY010000001.1, read on the forward strand.
AATGAATATAATTTGTTTATTTTGACTTGCCGCATATACAGCAAAAAGTGCTGATACGATAGTGACACAAATTGTTTTCATTTGTGAAGAGTTTGTATTCATTCTTATAATTGTATTTTGGATAAATTCTAAAAATTTCATTCTATCTTGAGTCATTCCTTATTTTCTCTCCACTTATGTTCATTTAAATTTCTAAATTCCATTACAACAACTTTTCACACACGATAATATACTCTTCATTCATTGTATTACATTTAAATCCGCTTTTATTACTGGGTGAATTTAAAAGGGGCATTGATTTGTTAGAAATTTTGCGCTTAATGGTTTGCAAGTGCATAAAGCCATTATTGCAAAAGACTTCGGCAATAAATTTATCGGTAGGAAGTTCTATATTTTTTACTCTGCGATTGCCCACGACAAAAAATACCTTACCGCCTAGGTTTATAGAATCTATTAAAGATTGAATGCTAGATTCCAAGTCAAAATAAAAACTTGAGGCTTCTAAGGCTCTTTTTTTGTCTATTTTAGAAATCTCTAAAATATAATCTTTTATCAAGCCTGTATCGTAAAGTTTTTGCGCCTTTACTCCACCCATTAGTTTAGAGTCTAGCTTCCTAGCGTCTTTAAAACCTAACCATTCGTTAATGAAAGTGCTAAATTGTCCATACGCCACAGTGGTTTTAGAATCGCCATAAGGCGGGCTTGTCAGCAAGGTATCAAATTTTTGCTTTGAATTTTGAAAGCTTGCATTTACGAGATTGAGGCTAATGTCTTGTAACTTGGATTGATAAAATTGCAAATAATCTTTCACAAGAGATTCTAAATTTTTAATAAAAATTGCATACACATTGGGTTTATAATTTTCATAATCTTTCATTCTGAAGAGCTTAAATTCATTATTTCTTGTCCAACTTGCTTCCCTCAATGTCTCGCTAAAACTAAGCATAAAAAGATTTTGCAAATTTTTGTCATCTAAAACTTTAATATAAGAAAAAATCTGTTTTAAATCCTGCTGGGCTTCTTGCTCTATCCAAAAATCAAGATTAGTGATATTCTCTAAAGGATTAGAATCTAAAGAAAGTTTATTTTTGGATTCCAATTGACACAATAGCCTTTCCTTTTGCCTCATAAGATAAGAGGACTCTATATAAGTCATTCTCGCCCTTGAAATCGTTATCGCCAAAGGATTTAAGTCAAAACCCACAAAATGTTTAATTCCATATTCTAAACCACTCACAAAGCTACTTCCGCTTCCGCAAAAAGGGTCTAAAAGATTGCTCTTTTTAACCTTGAACTCTTTAAAAAGTTCCAACCCAATTTGAGGGAGCATGGTAGCAGGATATTTATGCAAATTTGGATATAAGCTTCCATAAGATTGTCCCAAAAAATCGTATCTAGAATCATATGTGATATGATATTCTTGTCTCTCGAAGTTTTTAGCAAAACTTTCTTTGGCGTTATGAGAATATTCTATAAGTGTCATTGGAGATTCTCGCTTATATAATCAATAAGATAGCTTAAAGGCTTGATAAAATCTCCTGTTTGTATATTCTTGCCAATAAATGCGCAATCAAAAAATTTAAACATTCCTCTGTGTTGAGGATTATTAATTTCATTATAAAAATTTACAGTGGCAAAACACACAAGAGGTAAGATAGGGGGATTATAAGAAATGTCATATTTTTCTTTAATGCTAGATTGAGTATTTGCAATCTCCATCAAAAGCTTCCATTTATAAGTTTGCCCAGCTCTTTCACGCAAAGAAGTTTTAAGCGACAAAATTAAACATTTGTGGAATTGATTTTCAGAATCTAGACCATAAATCACTAAGTCTACATCGGGCTTTTGCGTCTCTTCTCCTACTTTAATATAAAATAAATCTTGCCATTGTGGAATGGAAGAGATTTTAGAGGTAATAAAAATATTTTGTCCTATATTTCCCTGTGCCTTATTTTTGAGAAACACCCAAATAATCAAATTTGAAAATGCACTTCCAGCGATACTTTTTCTTGCTTGATTTGCGTCTCTTATTTCACCTTTTTGGATTCTTTTTTGAATAAGAGTTTCTACTTCATCTTTGCAATCTATAAGGTAATCATAGAGACGATTAAAAGCTTCTTGCAATCCCACTCTTTGAGTAGAAATATCCGCATTAATTTTTGCAATCATCGGTTGCATATAATATTTAGATTCTATTTCTTGCAAAGTTTTTAGTTCGGTTTGATTTAACATCTCCTCACTCCCACTCAATCGTGCCCGGGGGCTTGCTCGTGATGTCATACACGACACGATTAATACCCTGAACTTCGTTAATAATGCGATTAGAGACAGATTCTAAAAAGTCATGCGGCAAATGCGCAAAAGTCGCGGTCATTCCATCGATTGCCTCAACCGCTCGCACACAAATCGTATTATCATACGTGCGATTATCGCCCATCACACCCACACTTCTGACATTAAGCAACACACAAAATGCCTGCCATACTTTGTCATAATATCCCTGTTTATGGAGCTCTTCTATAAAAATAGAATCCGCTTCGCGTAATAAATCTAAATCTCTCTTATTCACCTCGCCCATAATGCGAATCGCAAGTCCAGGTCCTGGGAAAGGGTGGCGCATCAACATCGATTCTGGCATTCCTAGCTCTCGCCCTAGTGCCCTCACTTCGTCCTTAAAGAGTTCGCGCAATGGCTCAACAAGTTCAAATTGCATCCATTCAGGCAAGCCACCAACATTATGATGAGACTTGATTGTTTTAGATGGTCCTTTTACGCTCACCGATTCAATCACATCGGGATAAAGCGTGCCTTGTGCGAGGAATTTTATCTCGCCCTTTTGGTTGTATTTTTTCGCCTCTTTTTCAAAGACTTCGATAAAAGTCTCACCAATGATTTTACGCTTAATCTCTGGGTCTATTATGCCCTTAAGTCGTCCCAAAAACAACTCGCTTGCGTCCGCAGTAATCAATGGCACTTTGAGATTCTCTCGAAACATTTTCTCTACTGCCTCTCGCTCGCCTTTGCGCAAAAGCCCCGTATCGACAAATACGGGGATAAGATTCTCACCAATGGCACGATAGAGCAAAGCGGCGACAACGCTAGAATCGACACCGCCACTTACGGCACATAAAACCTTGCTTGTCGTTGGCTTTTTGGTGCTTTTAGCGGATTGTTCGCTCGGTGCTTGGTCATTACCCTTGAGGTAACTCCCTTCGCCCCTTGCTCCAAAGCCACTAAAATCCCCTAAAAATCCTTCCGACTTAGAGTCTTTGGTGGAATCTTTAGATTCTGGCTTCTTAGAATCCGCGCGACAAGGACACGAAAGCAAATGATCATTCACCATTCCAATCGCTTGCATATACGCATACATTATCGTGCTACCCACAAACTTAAAGCCGCGTTTTTGTAAATCTTTGCTAATCTTATCCGAAAGCGGTGTTTTCGCGGGTATTTCGCTCACAGACGCAAAATGATTGATAATCGGCTTGCCCTCGACAAAGCCCCAAATATATTTATCAAAACTCCCAAATTCTTTTTGAATCTCCAAAAACAACTTGGCATTGTGAATCGCCGATTCTATCTTGATATGATTGCGAATAATGCTTTCATTATTCATTAATTCTTGAATTTTTGCTTCATCATAGTGTGCAATAACTTTTGGGTCAAAATCATCAAATACTGCCCGAAATGCCTCACGCTTTTTTAGAATCGTAATCCAACTAAGCCCTGCCTGCATTGTTTCGAGCACGAGAAATTCAAAGAGTTTTCTATCCTCATGCAACGGCACGCCCCATTCTGTATCGTGATAATCCTCGTAGAGTTTGCGCAATTGCTCATTTTTATCCGTTGCCCATGCGCAACGTCTGTTTTCTAAAACCTCCCCAACTCCAAGCCCCAAAGACTTTTGCAAATCTGCACATGGTATGCTTAATGGAATCAGCTTGAATTTGCCCGAATCGTAAGGAAAAATCGGTTTCGCTCCTGTCTTTTTGAAACCTAAATGATAATAAAATTCTAACGCCCACTCGCAGCTATTGACATTGATGATTTCAAAACCACTCAAATATCGCTTCACCGCCTCTTTGATTAAAGATTTGCCGATACCTCTCTTAAAAGATTTGGGCTCAACAAAAAGCAATGTAATTTCATTCTGAACGAGCGCAATAAAACCAAGCCATTTTGTATTATCATACGCAATAAGAATATGCTCGGCTTTCTTAAGATAATCATCTCGCACGACTTCTCTTCTGCGGGCAATAAGCATTTGGCTTATTTCGCTTGTTGCTTTTACAGAATCTTCCCATATTTGTAGAAGTTTTTCTATGATTTGTTCTTTTTGAATATCCTCACAAGCCTCTTGAAATGTCATCAACATTAGGGCAGATTCAATGCCCACAATTGCGCGCAATTGAGCAATTTCATTCTCGGCAAAATTGCGCATATTCCAACTCGTATCACTCCCGCAAATCTCCACTGCAAAATTACGCAAAATCTGCCCGCCACATTCACTATGCACAACTTCGGGGTGAAATTGCAACGCATAAATCTTGCGCTTCAAATCCGCAATTGCACAATAATGCGTATTGCCGGACTTTGCAATTTCTTTAAAGCCCTGCGGGATAGATTCCACCTTATCGGCGTGGCTCATCCATACGACAGAATTTTGCTTGACATCGTGAAACAACCTATGAGATTCCAAATGCTGCGCTAAATTCTTGCTTTTTACCTCAAAATGAACGATAGGAAGATTTCTTCCTTTGCTATCTTTTGCGCTCCGCCCGCTCTCGCAGAATCCCAAATACTTATAAAATGCCAATCCTTGCGTATTGTCAGCATTGCAGTCTAATTGGATACTTTCATATTGTTTTAATTTTCTCTCATAGGCTTCTCGTATCAAAGCCTTACCCACGCCTCTTTTAAAGAATTTTGGAGAAACAAACAACATATCAATTTTATTGTTTTCAAATCCAATAAAACCTACAAAATCGTCAGAAGCAGTCGCAACAAGAATATTTTCTGCGCTTTGTAGTCGTTTGCTTACCTCCTCTTTAATTTCTGCAATGGCAGATTCTACCAAAAATTCATGACTTGAACGCACGGAATCTTCCCATAAATCTATCAGCGCATTCAGCATTGCAGGGAATTTTTGGTGATTAAACTCACTAAAGGTTAGTTGCTGCTCCAAATTTAGAAATTCCAACACCGCCTTACCGAACTCCTGCGCATCGGCTTTGATGACTTTGCCACCAAAATAATGTGCAATAATATGCAAACCATAGCAGATTCCAAGAATCGGAATCCCGAGCGTGAAAATCGCATCATCAGGCTTGTAGGCACCCTCCTCATACACGCTTGCAGGACCACCGCTTAGGATAATACCTTTGGGATTCCTTGCTCTTATGGATTCTATACTCTCAAAGTAAGGCACAATCTCGGTATAAACTCCGACTTCTCGTAATCTTCTTGCAATGAGCTGTGTGTATTGACTGCCAAAATCTAGCACTAAAATTTGAACATTATTCATCTTTTTCCCCAAATATAATTTTTCGCAATCATAGCCTAAACTTGCTTATTACAATATTTTCGGGAAAAAGATTAATGCTAAAAAAACCAACGCCAATAAAGCATTCCAAAGAAAATAATCAACACAATTCCAGCTAAACTTAAAAGAATCCCAAATCTAAACATATCCCAGATTTTTACCCCACCCTTGCTAAAAACTATTGCATTGGGTGGCGTAGAAATAGGAAACATAAAGGAAAATCCCACGCAAATCGTTGCAATCAACATCACCAAGCTTTGCATTTGCGGGTCTAAAAAATCTTTCGTGGAAGCGAAAATAGCAGAAAGCAGAATCGCAATCAGAGCCGTAGAGCTGATAAACATTGTCAGACATAAAACCAAGAGACAAACACAAGAAAGAAAAATCAAAATAGGTAAAGAGCCAAAATACTCAAAGATTGGCTTAAAAGCGTCCCCTAGCTGCATTTTGGCAATCGCCATTGCAATACAAAACCCCGCACCAAACAAAAACATTACCTCAAAAGGAACTGCTTTAGAATCCTCCCAGCGCAAACAACCCACTTTAGGAACAAACATCAAAAGCCCAAAACTAAGTAAAAGGATATTTTCATTAAACCCTAGTCCGTCATAAATTGGCTTAATCGGAGAATTAAGCAGAAGTAGCAAAAGCAAAACCCCTATCAAAAACAAAAGTTTTTTGTGCTCAAAGGTTACTTTAATATCCTCAAAAGCGTCAATTTTAAGCTCCTCATTGCCAAGATTATAAGAAAGAACCTTAATCATCACATAAAGCATACATAAAGTCAAAGGCAACATCATAAAAATCCAAGCAGCAAAGCCAATGCTCTCAAACTGCACGGTTTCTAAGAATCCTAAAAAAATGAGATTTGGAGGAGTGCCAATAGGCGTAGTGATTCCACTAATGCTAGCCCCAAAGGCAACGGCTAACAAAAACCTACTCTTCAAAACCTCATCTTGCGTAATAGAAAAGGCAATCGGTATCAATAAAAGTGCCACGGTAGAGTTAGACAGCACACTACCTAAAGCGACACTCGCCACTCCAAGCGCAGTCAAAACCCCCTTAGGCGTAGCAGGAAAACGGCTCAAGAACTTTCTGGCAATGATTTTATGCAAACCAATCTTTTCCACCCCAATAGCAAGCATAAATCCACCCAAAAACAAGAAAATAATAGGATTTGCGTAATTGCTCGTTGCACTTTTGACATCTAAGATTCCAAAAGCAGGAAACAAAATAATAGGAAGCAGGGAAACAATGCCTAGTGGCAAGGCTTCGTTAATCCATAGGGTAATCAACAAAAACAAAATGCCAATAAAAGCCCCCACCTCAAAAGAAGCCGAAAAATAATAAACACTCAAAAAACCCGCCACAAGAGCGCAAAAAATAGCCAAACTTAAACCCGATAGAATCTGAAAATGTGTTTTAAACTTCAATCTTTTGCGCAATCGTGGTCTTAGTTTCATTGATTACCCTTTGAAATATGTTTTTTTCTTAAAATTGTATCATAAGTGCAAATGAAACTTTAAGAGATTCTTTATATTATGAGCAATTTAGAATGTGAAACCAAAGAATCCCTTTTAATGAACCCCTCGCATAGATTATTCAATCCAAATCACATTCAAACCCCACAATGACACCATTCACTTATTTTTTCTCTTTGCTTTGTCGCTTAAAGATTTTAATATAAATCTGATATAATAATTATTATTTTAAATAAGGATTCTATATATGAACGCGGCACAACAAAATATCAAGACGATGAAAAAATTTCAAATAATGATTAATACCGCAGATGAAAAAATGGCAGACGCATTGATAGACAAAAATGCGCCATTTTTGACCCCCGCATCGCCTGAGCCTTTGTATGGTGGCAAAGGCTACCTTTCTCTTGTGCATTGGTTAAGAAAATCCTTTTCAAATGTGCAATGGACGATGCAAGACATTATAGCCGAAGATGACAAAGTCGCTGTTATGTGGGAATGTAGTGGCACAAATAACGGACAATTTATAGACATTCCCGCAACAGGCAAAACATTTAAAACAACTTTTATGAATTTTTATTATTTCAACGAAAATGGCAAAATCATAAAAGACATTGCAGGAGTTGGAATGATTGGAATCATTCAGGCTTTAAAAAACTAAGAGACGTAATAAAAGCAGTGGAAATTGTGAATTTCACGCTTTTAATGGCTAAAACAAGTGTATCAGTGATTAAATCCAAATCACGTTCAAATACAATCCTATAATGGCGCAAAACAGCACTACTGCACTAAAGCAAAAGGCGAGAGCTAAATATCTAAAAAGTGGAATCAAGATTCCATATCTTCTTAAACTCACAAGCCATAAAAGTGTCGCGAGCGAGCCAATGGGTGTGAATTTTGAACCAATGTTGCAACCCAATAAATGCGCAAAAACTAAGGATAAATCGCTCACTTCCTTTAAAACTAAATCCCCAAGCATAATCATTGGCAAATTATTAATCAAACTGCTTCCAAATGCGCTCAAAAACCCAATACTAAGGAGACTTAAAAATCTACCTTGCTCTCCAATGCGAGAGATTCCACTTTGCAAAATCTCTAACAACCCAGCATTTTTAAGCCCATAGACTACGATAAATAACCCGAGACTAAAAATCACCACACTAAAGGGCGATTCCTTGAGTAACTGAAGCGGTGCGATTCTACCTAGCTTTACTCCATAGCCAACCGCCAAAATTGCACATAATCCCACAAAAAGACAAAGTGGAATCTTAAAATATGTTGCTAATGCTGCACAACTTGGCAAAAGTGCAAGCAATGCAAAACAAAAGCAAATCCCAAATTTGCTTAAAGATTCTTGTCTAAAACGGCTTGTTAATATGAGTTTTTGAGGTAATTTTGCTCCCAACAAATACCAAAAAACTAAGAGTGAAGCAAGGATTGCAAAACCTTGCGGCAAAGCCATAAAGCGTAGAAATTCCACAAAAGGAATCGCGAAAAAAGACGCGGTTAGGATATTTGTAAGATTGGATAAAATAAAAAGATTAGAGGCAAAATCACTCATAAATCCCATAAAAAGTAAGAAAATTACCAAAGGCGCATAGAATCCTGCATTCCTATTGGTAAAAAGCGCAAACATTAGTGGCGTAAGCACCAAAATTGCCCCATCATTTGCAAAAAATGTCGCCAAAAATGCTCCAAAAAGCACCAAAAAAATAAAAAGCTTCCAACTCGCACAATAGAATATCTCCTCATCTAATTCTTTACCCTGCTCCTTTGTTGCTTTCACTCCTGCAAAACACAAAATCCGATATGCCAAGAAATCAAAGAATAAAATGCGCTCCAATGCAAGTGTTAAAACAATTAATCCCACTAAAACCAAAGTGGAATCCCAAACCATACTCCACACAAATCCTACATCGCTTAAATTCACGATTCCAAACGCAAGAGCAAGCAATGCGCCCAATACGCTTATCGCCCATATTGGAATCCCAAAGGGGCGCGTATAAATCAAAAGCATCACACATATGAATAAACAATATGCCATTAAATTGCAATCCCAAATAAAAAACTATTCATCGTATAATCCCCAAAGATTCGGATTTGTCTTGATTTTATGCGCAAGATTTATAGGCGTAATTTGCAAAACATTCTCCAATACTAGAGGAGGAATCTCTTGCGTTTTGGTCAGGATAATGGAATCTCGCACAGATTTTTGCCGCAGTTTATAAGCATAAAAACCCGCAAGAAACGCAGAATAAAGCATAGAGGAATGATGGCTATAAGTAGTGATGATAACATTCTTTGTGCTCAAGGCACACAGGGTTTTAAAATACTCATAAGTCCATAAATTACGATTCTTTGCAGGGCTAAAAGGGTCTTGAAAAATGAGATTAAAAGGAATCCTGCTAGAGACACTCTTAAGATGATTTAAACTCTCCCTTGCATCTCCTACATACAGGGTAATTTCAAGATTTTGTTCTCGGTAAAAATGTCTCTGGATTAGGGATTCCAAAATCACGCGTTGCGATTCTAGCTCGTTTGGATAGGGGTGTGTTAAGAGTTGCGATAAAAGATGAGAATCCAATTCGGGAGAATAAATCAAAATCTTGCCCTTAAAACCTTGCAAACGCGCCATATATATCAAACAAAGCGTATTAAATCCAAGCCCAAAGCAAATATCAAGCACAGACAGAATCGGCTCGTAAAACTTTAGCGCAAGAGCTGGCAAAATATGTTTGTGCAAAGTCTCTTGTAATGCACCGTCTTTTGCACTATGATAAGCCTCACAAAATTGTTCATTATAGAGTGTTACACTAGAATCTTCTGTCAAAATCTGCATCTTTTTGCTTCTTTTTAAAGTGTAAATTAACACATAATTTTATACAATTTTAGTTATTTTTTCAAAATTTCTTATTTTAAGACACTGCTCCACCTATAATTTGTGGAATCGTGAAGCGAAAGCTATTTAAGTTTAAGGAAATCAAATGGGTTTTGCAGATTTTTTCAAAAACTTCAAAAAGGACGATAGAGCCATGCCACAAGAAGCTCCAAGACATTGGGTAAAATGCCCAAGTTGTAATGCGTTAATGTATTATAAAGAAATCATTGCGCAACACTATGTATGCCCAAAATGCGACTTCCATATGCGCATTAGCTTAGAAGATAGAATCGCATTAATGTGCGACGAAGGAAGTTTTGTAGAGTTTGATAAAGAGCTAGCCCCCAATGACCCCCTAGATTTTGCAGATAAAAAAAGTTACAAAAAACGTGTAGAGGAATATTCTAAAAAATGTGGTCGTCCAAGCGCGATTGTCAGCGGAGAATGCACGATTAATGGCATTAATGCGCAAATTGTATTATTTGATTTTAGCTTTATGGGAGGCTCACTTGCTTCCGTAGAGGGAGAAAAAATTGTCCGCGCAATCCAACGCGCCATAGAAAAACGACAGGGTTTAGTGATTGTGAGTGCAAGTGGCGGGGCGAGAATGCAAGAATCCACTTATTCACTAATGCAAATGGCAAAAACATCTGCCGCTTTAAATGCTCTAAGTGAAGCGCATCTGCCTTTCATCTCTGTATTAAGCGACCCAACAATGGGGGGCGTAAGTGCCTCATTCGCATTTTTGGGAGACTTGATTATGGCAGAACCCGGCGCAATGATTGGATTTGCGGGCGCAAGAGTTATCAAACAAACCATTGGTGCGGATTTACCGCAAGGATTCCAAACAGCAGAATTTTTACTAGAGCACGGGCTCATTGATATGATTGTACAACGCAAAGATATGAAGCAAACCATTGCTCAAGCATTAGAATATCTCAAAACAGAAGCCTAAAATGCAGAATCACAAAGAGATTTTGACTCCGTTGTCTTTCATCTCTAATTCCACAATCAAAAATTGCTATGATTAAAATCATCGTGTATTATATCGCTAAAAATCATCAAGATTTAAGCGACCAATTATGCGAAGAATTTGCCACATTATGCGGGAAATTTGGAGCAAAACTAGAATTTATCAATTTGTTTTGTAAAGCAATCAGTTTAAGCCAAAAACAAGAAGCAAAAGAAGCCAAAAAGTCTTATACAAAAGAGTTTCTTAAAACCTTTAAAGAAAATCAATACAGAATCGCGCTAAGCCCTAATGCCAAAAAGTTAGATTCTTTTGACTTTGCAAAAATTCTACAAAACCAAAGCAACATTGCGTTTTTCATTGGTGGGGCGTATGGATTAGAAGAGAATTTCATTCAAGATTGCCATACACAAATTGCACTTTCTGCGCTTACCTTTAGCCACAAAATCGCAAAAGTCGTGTTAAGTGAGCAAATTTATCGTGCATTTTGTTTAATTCACAATCATCCATATCATAAATGACAGGAGGAACGATGCGTCCAAGTGAATTAGAAAATTTTAGGTCTATTTTGCTAGCCCAAAAAAAGGCGATTTTAGACAATAATTCCATTCACAAGCAGACAATGGAGCATATCCAAAATAGCAATATCAATGAAGCGGATTATGCCGCAATGCAAACAAGAAATGTACTAGAAGCTTCTATTTCTCAAAGACATTTTTTAGAATTAGAACACATTGAAAGAGCATTAAAAAAAATTGATGAAGGAAGCTATGGAATCTGTGAAATGTGTGAGGAATCAATTGGAATCCAACGTTTAAAAGCAAAACCACATGCAAAATATTGTATAGTATGCCGACAAATTATTGAAAAAGATTCAAAGGATCAAAAATGAAATTCAAATATTACATTAGCGCATTGTTTATATTTATCGTTCTTTTAGGGCTCTATGTTTATAGTCTTAGTGGCGAAAGTTATTCGTTTGCGATTCCGTTTAGCACACAAAGCATTACACTTCCTGTCGCCGTATGGTTTATAATCCCTGTGGTAGTCTTTTTTATCGTTGTAGGATTCCTAGAAGTAGGTGGAACTTATCGTATGTGGCGCAAACGCACGAAATATAAGAGAGACTATAAAATACTTTTAGAACAAATAGAAAATCAACTTCTTAGCAAAGATGTCCCGATTAAACAACCTACGATGAATCGGTATAAAAGTCTCTCTATTCTTTTAAGTAATCTTACTTTAGATGTGAAAGATGGAGTTGCTCTCAAAAGTGGTGAAACAAGGTTAGATGAAATGATTGAACTTCTCGGTGATTTAAAGAGAGGGGAATATGTCAATCTCAAAAAGTTCAATCCGGGCGAAAAATCACCTTTTATGCACAAAAACATATTGAATCAAATTCATTGTGATGAAAAATTTGCCCTGGAAGTGCTCAAAAAAGCAAGCTATGATGAAGAATATAAACGCGAAGCCTTCAAAAAGCTACTTAGTCAAGGAGAAACTAAAACCATCAAAAATTATATTGGTGAGATAAAATTCAACAAAGAGTTAGCCAATGAAATTCTCGGAATGTGCTATGCTAAAAAAATGGATTTTAGTCACGAAGAAATTGCACAACTCTGTGCGGAAGCGGGATACAGCAAAGAGGATTATTTGCTCTTAGCCCAAAAGCTAAAAGAATGCTATGAGCCAGCAACTTTGGTTAATCTATTTGAAACCCTTTCCAACAAAAATGAGCTAGCGGAAATGGCATATTTTTATGTGCTTTTAGAGCTAGAAATGATTGACGAAGCCAAAGAACTTCTCAACACCTACCCTCAAAATGAGTTTTTAAAAGTGCGTGCGTATTTAGAGCTCAAGGACTTGGGCAAAAAGTATTCTTTAGAATTATTCTTACTTGATTGATTGTGTAACCCCAAATAAAGGATTAAATAATGAAAGCAAAAATTTTAATAAGCATAATACTCTGCTTAGGACTTGGCTTCTGTGGTTGTTCTAATGACAAAATTAGCAAGAGAGCAGTTCTTGTCAGTGATTTTAGTGATGACTTTGAGACTTTTAAAAAAGAACTAGCAGAGTGCTATAAAGTCTCCACACATTTTGGCATTATAACACACAAAAAACTAACAGACCCTATTGCAAAAAAATTTTTCACAGAGGACAAAAAATGGCAAGAAAAACAAAGGAAAGCCTTAGAATCTAACGATATGGACAAATACTACCAAATAAAAGAAGAAGCTGCAATATCACGATCAAAAATCCTAGATGAAATGCTACTCCATCAACTCACAGATGAGGAAGGGGAGAGGTTTGTGGATTCTTGTTTGGGCAGAAATTATAGTTATTATAATGGTGTGGAATTTCACTATAGGGGGCTTTTGGATTACTTTGAAAACCAAAGTGAATATAGCCTTTGGAGAAAAGGTGTGAAAGAAAAAGTGTTTTTGAATGATGAAAGTAACCTACCAGAAGAATACGCAAAGTTAATCAAAATACTCAAAGAGCGAGAGCAGGTGGCACGAGAGCAGAGAGAGAAAAAATTTCAAAAATAAGATTCCAACCAACAACTCTCCCTCACATTGCGCATTATTATCCTAAGAAATCTGCGCAATTCATACAAATCGCATAAAGTATGACTATAAAATCAAAATAAATAATTCCTACCACATACACAAGCAAGCATCAGCAACGAGTAACCAAGATTCCATAACACAACCCATGTCTGCAATCTTTAGTTATCACAGGAAAAAGGAATCTCGAAAAGCCTAAAACAAGCTACTAGCATCTCTAAAAGAAAACAATTCATAAGTTTTTTGTGTTGCAATTCTTCCACGTGCTGTACGCTCTAAATATCCATTCACAAGCAAATAGGGTTCAATTACATCTTCAATCGTCCCCTCATCTTCACTCATTGCTGCTGCAAGGGTGCTAAGCCCAATTGGGCGTCCGCGATTCTCACAAATGATTTTCAAAAAACGCAAATCCAATTCATCAAATCCATATTCATTCACGCCTAGCTCATTGAGTGCATATTGGGTGCGCTCTTGCGTGATGATTGCCTCTTGCGCCACTTCTGCGAAATCTCTCACGCGTTTTAATAATCTCAATGCGATTCTAGGCGTCCCCCTTGAACGTTTAGCTATCTCCAATGCACCCTCTTTAGAGCATTCCTTTTGTAATTTTACTGACGCAATTTGCACGATACGCGCTAACTCTTCTTGCTCATAAAACTGCATACGAAACTGCATTCCAAACCTATCGCGTAGAGGATTACTAATCATTCCTGCACGCGTTGTTGCTCCAATCAGGGTAAATCGCGGCAAATCAATCTTTACCGTTTGTGCCGCAGGTCCGCTACCAATGATAATATCTAGCCTAAAGTCTTCCATTGCAGGATATAAAATCTCTTCAATTGCGGGGCTCAAACGATGAACCTCATCAATAAACAAGATTTCACCCTCACTTAAATTTGTTAAAATCGCAGCCAAATCCCCTGCCTTTTCAATCATTGGAGCAGCGGTTACTTTAATGGCTGTCTGCATTTGATTGCTAATAATATGTGCTAAAGTTGTTTTTCCAAGACCTGGAGGACCAAAGAGCAAAAGATGGTCTAATACATCTCCCCGCATTTTTGCCGCCGTGATAAAAACTTGCAGATTCCGCTTTAACTTTTCTTGTCCGATATAATCGTCCCAGCAAGAGGGGCGAAGCTTGATTTCCTCTTCATTTTCTAAAGTCAGTTTTTCAATTTCTACGATTCGTTCCAAACTCGTCCTTAATAACTCTCTTGCTCATTAGGAAAATCTCCACTTTTTACCTCTCGCACATATTGGCGCACACTTTGACGCAATAATTCTGCACCTTTGAAATATTGGCGCACAAATTTAGGTTTAAATTCCTCAAAAAATCCAAACGCATCACTCCATACCAATACCTGTCCATCTACATTTACTCCCGCCCCAATACCAATAACTGGAATCTTAACACTTTGTGTGATTTGTCTCGCAGTTTCTGCTTTGACCCCCTCTAATAAAATACTGAATGCTCCACTTTGCTCAATTTGTTGTGCAAGCTGTATCAAATCTCGCGCATCCTCTTGTCTCTTACCCTGCACCTTATAGCCTCCATCGCTACGAACAAATTGCGGCTTCAAACCAATATGCGCCATTACAGCGATTCCATTACCCACCAACACTTCAATATTTTTTAGCCCTTCCAATCCTACTTCTAATTTCACCGCTTGGGCTTTCGTTTCCTTATATACACGAATCGCCGATTCCAATGCGAGATGGGGCGTAGCTGTGCTTCCAAAAGGCATATCACAAACAATCAAGCTTTGTTTTGCTCCATTACACACCGCCTTTGTGTGATATATCATAGAATCCAAAGTGCTACTCAATGTGTCTTGTTCGCCAAAAAAACTCATTTGCAAACTATCACCCACTAAAATCATATCCACTTCACCATCAAAGATTTTTGCCATTAAAGCGTCATAAGCGGTTAGCATAGTAATTTTTTCTACACCCTTTTTCTTTAAAATCTGTGCGGTCGTGATAGACTTTATCGCATTTTGCATACTCATCTTTATCCTTTGCGAGAATCACTTTATTTAAAATTGGATTTTACAATAAAATAAGGATTTTTATCCTAAAAATGCCACATTAAATTTATAAGGTTTAGGAGTTTAGATTCTATGATATTAGGCTTTTAAATGCTTCCATCCTAAACAAATTCAATCAAGGTTAATAAAAATTTTATAGAAATTCCGATAGAATCCAAACCCTAATTGCTTGGGGCTGATTTGAATTTCGACAAGAATGAGATAGCTCTAGCTGCATGCCGACTTGTGTTATGTCGCAAAACTAATACATAAATATAAACGCAAACAACGCAAATTACGCTCCTGCTTACGCTAAAGTTGCGTAAGTCTAACTAACTTTTGGAGCTGTTTTTGAATAAGGATTCTAGCGACTTTTCAAAAGCATCATCTAGGCTAGATGCGCTTTACATTACCAAATGTTAAGTTAAGTTTTTGGTTGCCTTGAAACATTATTTTTGGAAGTTGGTGTTTGCAAGAAAGATTCAAAATCCAAGCAAGCATGTATATCGGCTATTGTTGGTCTGATTTTTGGACTGGGGTTTGATTCCCCACAGCTCCACCAATTTTTCTATTTATTCTAAAATCGTGGTTTTAAAAAATTTCACAAAAGAATCTTTAAACATTTCTTATTTTTTTACACCATTTTTTATAATCTTGAGAAACTTGATATAGCTTAATGCCAATAATCTCTGGAATCTCGTAGGAATGATGCTGCAAAATGAGCTTGCGCAAAGTCTTAAAATCTCGTTTAAAAACCTTAAAACTCAACAAGGTTTCATTTTCATGACAAATTTCTAGGGAATCTTGCTTTGACTGATTCCAAAAATAATGACTTTGAATATCAGTTTGTTGCACACAAGCACTAAGTTTAGAGCGCAAAGCCACTTCTACTAAAACTTCTGCATTCACCTTTGTCGTTGTCGTTTGAAGTAGCATTAAACGATTCTTTTTACACTTCTTATTCATCTTTTTCTTTCACGCCCATTCTTTTTTTCTTTTCCTCTATGGATTTTTTCTTTTCATCTCGGCGCATTCTTTCTAAATTCATTTGACGCTCTTTGGAACGTTTGAATTTTTCTAAATATTCTTGACGCTCGGTTGGGCTTTGGTATGCAATAGGACGAATAAAAAAAATCACAAGCATTAACACGAAAAAGAAAATTGCGGTTTCTTGATTGGAGGTAAGCTTATACCAAATCATCGCAATCACAAGCGAAACGACAACCTTTAACACGATGACCATTTTATCTTCTTAAAGCATTTTAGGAGGAATGCTATGCTCTCCAAAACACAAAACATTGCTTGTTGTTTCCTCAAAAAGAGCTAAAATCACTT
Source organism: uncultured Helicobacter sp. (assembly GCA_964464895.1). GTDB lineage: Bacteria > Campylobacterota > Campylobacteria > Campylobacterales > Helicobacteraceae > Helicobacter_D. The sequence continues at coordinate 405,519 of CAYXGY010000001.1, forward strand.
GGGGAATAAACAATAGTGGAATCTCCAAATCATCACGTCCATTTGCATTTCTAAGCTCTCTTGCGTATCTGTCCATTAGTTCAAAATTGCCAATATTAGGCGTCAAAATAAAATCTACGCCACTATCTACCATTTCATAATAATCCGCCGCTCCCATTTTGTAAGCTAATTGGGGATTTGTTTGGAGCAAATAGGCATAACTTTCTTTGAAAAATGGCAGAATCTTAAGCCCCGTAATGTCTTCTAGGCGAGTGATGATTTGAGATTCTACAATCAATCTTTCCAGCTCTCTGTCTATGATAAAAGCGCATTTAAATCCCTGCCAGCGTCTGGGCTTGAAGCGACAATTTTTAAGCGCACCTAACACAACTTCTGGGACAAAAACAAAGATATCTTCCAAACTTAAAATATCAATCTCTACACCGCATTCTTTAATGAGGGATTCTCTCAATTCTGTTTCCTCATAAAGGGCTTTAAAAAAATCTGTAACTTCTAATAAACTTTGCGAATCGCAGAGAAGTATTTTGTGATTCTCCCTCTGTGCCTCCAAAAGCAAAAGGAGTAGTTTTTTATAATACTTCACTCTCTCAATAAAGGGTAAAAATTTCTGTTCAAGTGTAATGATTTGAGATTTTTCAATTGGAATTTGTAAGTTTTCTAAAAGCGTTTTGAAGTTTTGCATTAAAATGTGTGCGGATTTGGGATATAAATTATTGTGCAACAAAATAAAAGATTCCATTTCCTATCCTTAAAAATTAACTTTTTTGAGCAGTTTTGATTTGAAAGATTGAATATTAGAATTTTCACTCATTTCAAAAACGATTCTTTTCAGTTCATTAATGCACGCGTCAAACTTTGCATTTTGCGGGAAAAGATAAGTTTGCAAACTCTGTGCATTTAAGATTCCATTCTCTAATCCGCAAACAGTCTCTAAAATTTCTTGGGTTTTGTGCTTTGCATATAAAGAAGCAACCAAGATGAAATATGCCTCTCCTAAATATTCTGGATTTTCAACGCTTAGAGGTGTTGCATAGGCAAAAGGCAAGAAAGAAAGCAAAAAGGCATCTTCAATGCTTTGAGTCTCTATCTCCAATGCTGCCAATCCTCTAAATTCTACATCTTTTAGCACACTCTGCACCTCCTCTTGTGCCAATTCATCAAGTCCGACACTCTTGAGGGACTCTATCTTTTGCAAAAATGGCTGTACATCAATGATTAAATCTTTTAATGCTAAATGTGGATTGAGAGGTTCTATCTTCCACTCTAATCCAAAATTTTTGATTAATTCTTCTACCTTGAGGCTAAAATCAAATACCACCACTCCATTAATCTTAAACCCATACGCATTATAACCATACTCTAGCATATTCTCTTGAATCATCGCGAGCAAATCTAATAAGGATTTTTGTGGATTAATTTTTATAATCAGCTTTACAAAATAAGGCAAATAATCCGTTTTTACATCAAATCGGAATAATTCTAAACTAATCTTTTTGTTCATCTGTTCTCCCATTGCAAATCACTAAAATCTGAAGTATAGCAAATTATTTTTTAAACCTTTTATTTTTCGGATTTGCTAAAAGAGCTTTCATTGAACTATTAATACCCTCTTCTTCTCCATTTTTATCGTATTGTGTGCCTATTAATGTTGCAAAAAGATTTATATATACGCAAAAATCTGCGTGCAAATCCTCTACATTAGGCAGCAAAATCTGCACAATAGAATCTAACGGTGTTGTTACAAAACTGCCCAAATTTTCCTCACCGAATCCCGCTTCAAAATAGAGATTTTTAGAATCTACTTCCAAACTTTCAAAAGTATATCCCGCGAGAATAAAGACTGTTAAATCACTAAAAGAGCCCCTGATAGATTCCGGAAGTTCAGGCTCAAATTTCACACGTTTTACATTACATACGATAGAAAAGTTGATTTTTTTATGAATTAAATATTCTAATACCGCAGAACAATGCCCCTTTAATAATTCTTGAAACTTTTTGTCTCTTAGTAAAACTTTCATCACACCTCCTTATAAAATCGCCTTTAATCCCTCTAGCAACAACCTAACCTCATTGATACCAATCTGCCAAAAATCATCACTTTCAATGTCTAAACCAAAAATTCCCACCAAATCTTTAGGAGATTTACTCCCACCAAGACTTAAAAATTCTTCGTATTTTGCAACAAATTCTGAAGGATTCAGACGATAAATACCAAAAAGCGCAAAAACCAAAAGTTGCCCGTAACTATACGCATAACAATAAAACGGCGTATGGATAAAATGCGGAATGTAAGACCACCAAAGACGATAATTTGAAGTCAGAATCACACTCTTACCAAACATTTTTTGATTTTCTTGTTGCCAAAGCGCACTAAACTCCTCTTTGTTTAGCTCACCCTCTTGAGAATGCACCAAACGTTCAAAATTCGTGAAAACATTTTGGCGGAAAAGTGTCGCAAACACATCTTCTAATTTGCCTGCATATAATTCAATTTTTTGTTCGCGATTCAAATTGGCTTTCATCTTTTCAAAAAGCAACATTTCCGCAAACACTGAAGCAGTTTCTGCAGTTGTCAAAGGGGTATCCGCATTAAGATAACCTACTTTATAGGATAGAGTTTGATGGATTGTGTGTCCTAGTTCGTGCGCCATTGTAAAGGCGTCTCTTCTGCGATTGGTATGATTCAACATCAAATAAGGATGTACGCTCGGCACAGCACTATGGCTAAAAGCCCCTCCACGTTTGTTTTCTCTCGGGTGAGAATCTATCCAGCCCTCCTCAAATGCGCGATTTGCGATTCTATGGAATTTGGGTGAAAACTCTTTAAAAGTCTCCAATACAATCTCTTTAGAATCTTGATAAGTAAATTCTATTTCCTCACCACAAGAAATGGGCGCATATCTGTCATAGTCATAAAGCGTCTTGAGTCCTAACATCTTAGCTTTAAGTGTATAATATTCTTCTACGATTCCAACATTCTCATTGATAGTTTTCACCATAGAATCCACGCTTTTTTGCGTTGTTTGATTGTCTAAATGACGCGATTCCTCCAAACTCGCATAATTTCTTAAATTTGTCGTGATTTTCAAATCTTTGCGCACGACATTATAAATATAAGCCAACAAATCAAGATTCTGTTCTAGCCCTTCACTTAGAGATTCTTGTGCCATTCTGCGCACTTCTCTTTCTTTGTCATATAATAAACTCAAAACCTCTTCTTCGCCAACTTCTTTTGGACTACCATTTAGGGTAATTTTGAATCGCAGACGACTTAAATGCTCATCAAATAGACGCTTAAAACTATCTACACCTACAGGCTGTGTTTTTAATAAAACTTTTTCTTCTTTAAGGCTCAATTGGTGTTTAGAATCCTTGCTCAAAAGTTCCAAATAATAGGCATACTCTTTTGAATATTGGATAAACTCTTGTCGCTTAGTCTCGCTTAATGCATTAAATTCCAAATCAAAAAACAAAAGAGATTCTTGTGCGCTATTGACTTGCATTTCACAATTTGCATAAAACGCTCCCTCTTTCGTATTAGAAGCAAAACGTAAAAAAGCATAAGTCATAATGCGTGAAAGATTTTCACAAATTTTCTCATAGGCTTTTATTGCTTCGCTAAAAGATTCCGCGGTGAGCGTGGAAAGATTGTCTTTGTAAGATTGTTCAAATGCTTTTGCCTCTTTCTTGCTTTGCTTAATCGCATCTTGCAAAGATTCGTCATTGCTAAAAAGTGGCTTTAGATTCCATAAATCTTTAGATTCCATAACATACCTTATCATTCTAATTAAAAGATGATATTCTACAATAAATCCCGCTTAATTGTTGATTTTAGATTCAAGATTTTGAAAGTTTTAAATAGATGAGGTAAATTAGCTACAAAGCTTTATTAAAAGAGATTGGATATTTTATTGCAATGATTAGTAAAATTATCAATGGCTTTGCTACATTGCTTCCCACCAAATAGTGAGAAAGCAATACGTAACAAATTTTTAAACTAAAGTTATGGAGGGGAATTACATCATTCCGCCCATACCTCCCATTCCGCCCATACCACTCATATCTGGCATTGCGGGTTTATCTTCTTTGATTTCATGCACTGTAGCTTCTGTCGTGAGTAACAAACTAGAAACAGAAACTGCGTTTTGTAACGCGATTCTAGCAACTTTTAGAGGGTCAATGATTCCTGCTTCAAACATATCTACATAAGTTCCATTGGAAGCGTCAAATCCGTGATTGATGTTGGAATCTTTCTCTACATTATTTACTACAACACCATCATCAAATCCCGCATTCGTTGCGATTTGTTTAATAGGTGCAGAAATTGCACGTTTAATGATTTCATAGCCGATTTTCTCATCGCCATCAAGCTTCAAGCTTACTTTCGCTGCTGCACGAACAAGTGCTGCACCTCCGCCGATGATAATTCCCTCTTCCACTGCTGCTTTAGTCGCACTCAACGCATCATCTACACGGTCTTTTTTCTCTTTCATTTCCACTTCGCTTGCTGCGCCGACTTTAATTACCGCGACACCACCGCTAAGCTTTGCAAGTCTTTCTTGTAATTTTTCTCTATCATAATCACTTGTAGTGCTTTGGATTTGCGTTTTAATCTGTGCAATTCTTGCATTGACTGCTTCTTTTTGCCCTGCGCCATCTACGATAGTTGTATTGTCTTTATCAATGACGATTCTAGCAGCTTGTCCCAAATCATCAATGGTTGCAGCTTCAAGTGTTTTACCTAACTCTTCGCTAATCACTTCACCACCTGTTAAAGTTGCAATGTCTTTTAACATTTCTTTCCTTCTATCGCCAAATCCCGGTGCTTTAACCGCGGCAACATTAAGCACTCCGCGCAATTTATTCACAACTAAAGTTGTCAATGCCTCTCCCTCAATGTCTTCTGCAATAATAAGCAAAGGTTTGCCACTTTTCATTGTGGATTCCAAAAGTGGCAAAATATCTTTCATAGAAGTAATTTTTTTGTCTGTCAATAAAACATAAGGGTGCTCTAGCTCTGCTTCCATTTTATCGCTATTGGTTACAAAATATGGACTAAGGTATCCTCTATCAAATTGCATTCCTTCTACCACGCTCAACTCATCATTAATTCCTTTAGCTTCCTCAACAGTGATTACGCCGTCTTTGCCAACTTTTTCCATTGCTTCCGCAATCAATTCACCAACTTTAGAATCGGAATTTGCAGAAATTGTCGCGACTTGCGCAATTTCTTTTTTGCCTGCAACAGGTTTAGAGATTTTTCTTAATTCTTCTGTGATTGCTTCGGCTGCTTTATCCATTCCACGTTTCACTTGCACAGGATTTGCGCCTGCAGTAATGTTTCTCAATCCCTCTTTAAAAATACTATAAGCAAGCACAGTTGCAGTTGTTGTTCCGTCTCCTGCTGCATCTGCAGTTTTGCTTGCAACTTCTTTAACGAGTTGCGCTCCCATATTTGCGATAGGGTCTGCAAGTTCAATTTCTTTTGCCACAGAAACGCCGTCTTTTGTGATAGCTGGCGCACCAAAACTTTTTTGAATCAACACATTGCGTCCTCTTGGTCCCATTGTTACTTTTACTGCGTCATTAAGTTGTTTTACACCTTCATATAATCTATTTCTTGCACTATCTGAAAAATTAATTTCTTTACTTGCCATTTTTATCTCCTTAAGTTTATATTTAATTAAGCTCTAATGCCTAAAACATCTTCAAGTTTTAAAATCAAATATTCTTTTCCGTCAATTTTAACTTCAGTTCCAGAATATTTGCCAAAAACAACTTTATCGCCCACTTTGACTTCTTTTACTTCATTGCCAATTGCTTGGACAACGCCCTCAAGTGGTTTTTCTTTTGCATTATCAGGGATAATAATACCTGAAGCGGTTTTTGTGTCTTCTTCTAGTCTTTCTACTAGAACTCTTTCTCCAAGTGGTTTGAAATTCATAAGAATTACCTCCAAAAAAATATAATTTTTAATGGGCGGAATTATAATGCAAAAACTTTTACTTGTCAATACATTTAGTAAAAATATTCATTAAATATTAGTCTATTGGACTAAATATTAATTAGTCATTACTACTAAATATTGTATTTATCCTAAATTATTATCCATTATTTTCATACTTAAAACCTCAACAAGCACTCATTAATGGATTTCAAAGCTAATGTGCGCATTCAATTTTATAGAATTTTTAATAAAAGTAGATTATTATTGCGCTTAAATCTAAATGATAAGAAGGAGCTTATATGCAAGCACATTATGCAGGCAGAATCACGAAATTATCCGAGTCTATTACCATTGCAATTAGCACACTTGCAAGAGAGTTAAAATCTCAAGGAAAAGACATTCTCTCTTTCTCTGCTGGTGAGCCAGATTTTGACACACCTCAAGTTGTGAAAGATGTAGCAATCAAAGCTATCAATGAGGGTTTTACCAAATACACTGCTGTGGCTGGAATCCCAGAATTATTAAACGCCATTAGCGCGAAACTCAAACGGGACAATAATTTAGAATATTCTACAAAAGAAATTATCGTTAATAGCGGTGCGAAACACTCACTTTTCAATGTATTCCAAGCTTTGATTGAAAAGGGCGATGAAGTGATTATTCCTTGTCCCTATTGGGTAACTTATCCCGAACTTGTTACTTTCAGTAATGGAAAAAATGTTTTTATCCAAACCACACAAGAAAACAACTTCAAAATCACAAAAGAACAGCTCAAACAAGCAATCACTCCTAAAACCAAAATGCTAGTTCTCACTACACCCTCTAATCCTACTGGAATGGTATATTCTAAATCAGAATTAGAAGAGATTGCTTCGGTATTAAAAGGCACAAACATTTGGGTGCTTAGCGATGAAATTTATGAAAAACTCATCTATGATGGCACATTTGTCTCCCCTGCTAGCATTAGTCAAGATATGTGTGAGCGCACCATTACGATTAATGGGCTTAGCAAGGCGGTTGCGATGACAGGGTGGCGTATGGGCTATCTTGCAAGCAAAGACCAAAAACTCTGCAAACTCATTAATAGCTTTCAGAGCCAATCTCTTTCTAACATTAATTCTATTACTCAAAAAGCTGCGATTGCAGGGCTTGATGGCAGTGCAGATAAAGACATTGAAAGAATGCGCCAAGCCTTTAAAGAACGTAGAGATTTTGCTTGTGAAAAACTCAATGCGATTCAGGGCTTAAAGGTTAGCAAACCCGATGGGGCATTTTATCTCTTTGTCCATTGTGCAGAAATTTCTAAAGACTCTATGCGGTTTTGTAAGGATTTATTAGAAAATGTAGGCGTGGCTGTCGTACCGGGCATTGGCTTTGGAATGGATGGATATTTCAGATTCTCCTTTGCCACAGATTTGAATAGCATTGAGAAAGGAATCCAAAGAATCAAAGAATACTGCAATAAACATTAGCATTAGGTTTGCTCGTTTTAAGATTCTGCAATTATCCTTGTGAAGTTTTTCGCAAGGAATCATCAATTTTCAAACCTTAAATTTCATAATACAATATGTAATTTAAGGTTTTATTGCTAAAATTCCACTGCATTTTTGCAAATTAATTTTCAAGGAAAATCAATGAAAAAATTGTTTTCAAGACTATTCTTAACCCTTTTTGTCTTTGCTTTTGGAGCATTGCTCGTAGGTTGTGGGAATAATACAAATGGAGAAAAGGCTACCAATGGCTTAGAATCCATTAAACAAAAAGGGGTGGTTACGATTGGTGTTTTCAGCGATAAACCTCCTTTTGGATTTATCAATGATAGAGGAGAAAATGATGGATTTGATGTCTATATTTCACGCAAAATCGCCCAAGACCTTTTAGGGGATTCTAGCAAAGTCAAATTTGAGTTGGTAGAGGCAGCAAGTCGTGTAGAATTTCTGAAAAGCGGCAAAGTAGATATTATTATGGCAAACTTTACACAGACAAAAGAAAGAGAGGAAATGGTGGATTTCGCAACACCTTATATGAAAGTCGCTCTTGGCGTTGTGTCAAAAAAAGGTGAGATTCAAAGCGTAGAAGATTTAAAAGGTAAAAAACTCATCATTAACAAAGGCACAACCGCAGATTTTTACTTCACTAAAAATCACCCAGAAATCGAGCTTTTAAAATACAACCAAAACACGGAAGCATTTCTAGCTCTTAAGGACGGCAGAGGCGCGGCATTGGCACACGATAATTTACTTGTTTTTGCGTGGGCACAAGAAAATCCCGGATTTGAAGTCGGAATCGGAAAGCTAGGCGAGGAAGATGTGATTGCTCCAGCAGTCAAGAAAGGCGATAAAGCATTGTTAGAATGGTTAAATCAAGAGATAAAGACATTAAACGAAAATGGCTTTATGCAAGAAGCTTATGCTAAAACACTCGCACCTATTTATGGGGAAGACCAAAGAGAAGCTGTGCTGATTGCTAAATAATTCATCAAATCCCTAAGAATCCTTAAGGGTTCTTAGAATATCTTATTTTCTATACTCAACAAAACTTAATCACTCTATTAGTATTTATAAGCTAGAATCCCAAATTAAAATGAATCTCTCAAAAAGGCAAATAATGAGTCAAACGCCAAAATTTACACATTTGCATTTACATACTGAATACTCTTTGCTTGATGGATTGAACAAAATCAAAACTCTAGCCAAAAAAATTAAAGAATATGGTATGGAGAGCGTGGCAATTACTGACCACGGAAATATGTTTGGCGCAATTGAATTTTATAAAGCAATGAAAGCGGAGGGGATTAAGCCTATTTTGGGTATGGAAGCTTATCTGCATAATGCAGAAGAAATTAGCGACAAAAACAATCAGCGATTCCATTTGTGTCTCTATGCCAAAAATTTAGAGGGCTATAAAAATCTTATGTTTCTGAGCTCGCAAGCCTGTCTTTACGGATTCCATATGAAACCCCGTATTAGCAAAAAAATGCTACGAGAGCACAGCGCAGGATTGATTTGTAGCAGTGCTTGTCTCAATGGCGAGGTGCAATGGCATCTTAACCTCAAAAAAGACGATAACAAAGGGCGTAAGGGATATGAACGCGCAAAAGAAGTCGCACTTGAATACAAGGAAATTTTCGGTGAGGATTTTTACTTAGAGCTAATGCGACACGGAATCCAAGAACAACAGCTCATTGACAACCAACTCCTTAAATTATCCCAAGAAACAGGGATTAAAATCATTGCAACCAATGACACACACTACACTTATAAAGGCGATTCTACCGCACAAGAAGTCGCCTTTTGTATTGGATTTGGAAAAGACTTCAACGACCCTAATCGTATGCACCATACCGTGCAAGAATTTTATATTAAAACCCCTGCACAAATGGCAGAACTCTATGCGGATTTGCCAGAAGCCCTTGAAAATACGCAAGAGATTGCAAATAAATGCAATTTAGAACTTCATTTGGGCGACCCGACACCTCCTAGCTTTAAATTCACGCAAGAATATGCAAAAGCAGAGGGATTAGACTTCACACAAGATAGCGAATACTTCACTTATAAATGTCGTCAAGGCTTGGAAAAGCGTCTTGCTAATGTGGATTCTAGTCGTCATCAAGAATACAAAGAGCGGCTAGAAAGAGAGATTGAAATTATCAACAAAATGAAATTTCCCGGCTATATGCTGATTGTTTGGGATTTCGTACGTGCAGCAAAAGAACGTGGAATCCCTGTTGGTCCAGGGCGTGGAAGTGCAGCGGGGAGCTTGGTTGCCTTTTGTTTGGAAATTACCAATATTGACCCGATGAAATATGATTTGCTCTTTGAGAGATTCTTAAATCCTGAACGCATCAGTATGCCTGATATTGATATGGACTTTTGCCAAAGTCGGCGGGGAGAGATTTTAGACTATGTTACAGAAAAATATGGACGACATAATGTCGCACAAGTCATTACCTTTGGTATGATGAAAGCTAAAGCTGTGATTCGTGATGTTGCACGCGTAATGGGAATGCCTTATGGTGAGGCAGACGCATTTGCAAAACTGATTCCCAAAGAACTAGAGATTACACTTGAAGACGCTTACAATAAAGAACCAAAAATCGCCGAACTCCTCTCCTCTAATCCACTTGCCAAAAAAGTATGGGAATTTGCGTTGATTTTGGAAAACACGAAGCGGAATCCCGGCACACACGCAGCGGCAGTCGTGATTGATTCCAAACAAGAGCTATGGCACAAAGCCCCGCTCTATCGCTCACAACGGGACGGAATCATTGCGACACAATATTCTATGAAATATCTTGAAGATGTGGATTTGATTAAATTTGACTTTTTGGGATTGAAAACCCTTACTTTGATTGATAATGCGCTCAAGCTCATCAAGCAAAATTATGGCAAGGAAATAGACTTTTTAAATGTAGACGTAAATGATAAAAAAGTCTATGAAACTCTACAAAGTGGCAATACTTTAGGGGTTTTTCAAATAGAATCTAGTATGTTTCAAGGGATTAACAAACGAATGCGCCCAAGCACCTTTGAAGATATTATTGCAATTATTGCATTGGGGCGTCCGGGTCCGCTAGAATCTGGAATGGTCAGTGATTTTATTGATAGAAAACACGGAAAAGCACCGATTATTTATATGTTTCCCGAATTAGAACCTATCTTGCGTCCCACTTATGGCACGATTGTTTATCAAGAACAAGTAATGCAAATCGTCCAAAGAATCGGTGGTTTTAGTCTGGGAGGGGCAGACCTTATCCGCCGCGCAATGGGGAAAAAAGACGCAAAGATTATGGCAGACAATAAAAGCAAATTCGCTGATGGCGCGGTTGCACAAGGATTTGATAGGACAAAAGCAGAGGAATTATGGGAGCTCATTGTCAAATTCGCTGGCTACGGATTCAACAAATCCCACTCTGCCGCCTATGCAATGGTAACTTTTGAAACAGCTTATTTAAAAACTTATTATCCTAGAGAATTTATGGCGGCACTGCTTACTTCAGAAAAAAACGATACCGATAAAATCGTAGAATACATTGAAGAAACCAATCAAATGGGCATTAAAGTGCTTCCTCCCAACCTCCAAAAATCAGAATTGGAATTTAGTGTCGCGGATATTAAAGGGGAAAGTTGTATTTTGTTTGGACTTGGAGCGATTAAAGGAGCAGGAGAAGTTGCTATTAACATTATTTTAGACGAGCGCAAAACCAATGGAGACTTTAAAGACTTAGAAGACTTCTTGGGACGCATTGACCCACAAAAAGTCAATAAAAAAGCATTGGAAGCTTTCATTAAAAGCGGCGCAATGGACTGCTTCAACCACACGCGCAAATCTCTTTTAGAACAAATAGAATCCCTAACGGAAGCCGCTAAAGCAGCACAAACTGCGAAAAAAGAAGCAGAAAATTCACTTTTTGGTGATGATGAGGAGCTAACTGCAATCCATATTGATTTGGAACATTATGATGAATTTAGCCAAAAACAAATCTTGGAATTTGAAAAAGAAAGTTTAGGATTCTATGCTTCAGGACACCCTTTAGACGAATATAAAGAAGCATTCAAATCCATTGATTGCACTTCTACAAACCAAATCAAAGACATTGCGGAAAACAGCCATATTTTGATTGTGGGTAAGGTGGAAGACATTATCAGCAAGTTTTCAAAAACAGGCAAACGTTATGGAATCTTAAAGCTACAAGATTTGTATGGCAGTGTGGAATTAACTATTTTTGAGCAAACCCTAAAACAGCTTGAAGAAAGAGAAAACAAAGAAGCTCCTATTGCGGTAAAATGCCTCGTGCAAGAACAAGATGAAACCAAAAAATTAAAGGCGGAAAAAGTCTTAACTTTAGCAGAAGCACAAAAAGAAAGGGTAAATTTCACGATTCAAAAGACAGACACTAGCGAACCTCTGACACTCGTGCTAGACGCACATACTGATGCGAACATTCTACGTCTTTTAAAAGACGCTGCACTGCGACATCAAGGCAAACGCGAACTTAGGATTCTCTTTAGAACGCAAACACAAGAATTAGAGATGATTAGTGCCTTGTCTGTGCATAGTGAAATCAAAGAGGAATTTAGCGGACTCCAATGGCAAAACTAGAAAGCTTCACTATCGGTGCAAAATTTGAGGATACATTAGAGACCTTATGCAAAAAATGCGGAGAATTCAAAAGTGCGTGTATTTGCAAAAAAAGCAATCCAACCCTTAAAGAAAGAGATTCTTATTTCTTAGGCATTAATGAGGAAAAAGCTGGAGGCAAGGACATTACGCGTTGCGGAATCTTCTATCAAAGCAAAGAAGAAATGCAAGAGATTCTAAAACAAACAAAAAAATATTTTGCAAGTGGAGGAAAGCTAGAGGAAAAAGACAATGGAATCTCTCTTGTCTTGCAAGGTAAGCACAAAGAAAATCTTAAAAACTTCCTCAAAGAACGAAAATTCAGATTCAAGAAATAAAATGAGACTCAACCAATACATTGCACACCATTCCAAATATTCAAGACGCGAGGCGGATAAACTGATTCGTGAAGGTAAGGTGAGCATCAAACACACCATCATCACAGACTTTTCCTATCAAGTGCAAGACGATACGAAAGTCTATCTTAATGGCAAATTGCTAAAAACGCAAGACGCATACACGCTCATTGTGTATAATAAACCCAAAGGCGAACTTGTAAGCAAAAAAGATAATCGCGAAAGACGCGTGATTTTTGATTCTCTCCCCAAACGATTTACACATTTTACGCCTGTGGGGAGATTAGATTTTGCAAGCGAGGGATTACTTTTGCTTAGCGATAATGTTAAAATTGCTCGTGCGCTTATGGAGAGCAACTTAGAGCGTGTCTATCTGCTCAAATTATCAGGCAAGATTTCCGATAATGTCTTTGACGCAATGGAATCGGGTTTAAGCCTAAGTGATGCGCGTGCGGGCGCACACCATAAAAGCAAGATTCGATCAATGGATTTCGCCCCCTTTGCAAGTTATACTTGCATTAAAAATACTCCAAAATACTCCAAAATCAAAGTAGCAATTACAGAGGGGAAAAACCGAGAACTTCGCCGATTTTTCGCGCATTTTGGACTAGAAGTGTTGGATTTGAAACGCATTGCGTATGGATTCGTGCATTTAAACAATCTCCCAAGTCAAAAGGTGCGATTCCTAGAGCGCAAAGAATATAACAAGCTCCACGCCTTTTTAAAAGAAATGGAATCAGAAACTTCACTTTAAGTTAGGAGACACAATGCAATCTTATTTTGATTCAAAAACCTACAAACAAAGCAAAATGACTAATCCAGCCTCTGCCTCCCAAAGATTCAAGAACCATTTAGCTTACCAACTTGGGCTTTGTATGTTATATTTTTATCAAGATGGGAAATCTGCTCCGCAAGATTCTAGCAATGCCCACACGCAAGCCTTAGTGGCTAAAAATATGGGGGGGGGGGGCAGAAACTAAAGAATCCTATTGCCACACTTCGACCCTTTTGGTTATTGAAGTTTGGTTGCACACTCTTTCAAATCATACGACAACATAACAAACAAAAGCGAATCTACCAACAAATCATCACTATCTTCCCCTCTCTTAAATTTCCTCCTCTAAATTCCTGCAAAGACTATCAACAATCCTTACAAGTCAAATATCATCTATCCTATCTTCTAGGAGAAGCCTTAATACGAGCGAATAAAAATTGGATTAAAGGGGGATATTTCAAGCTTACAAGAGAAATCAAAAGGGCTAGCGAATCTTTCAAGATTCATCAGAAGTATAAAACAAAATTGCAAACATTGGATTTGCCATACCAACACATTGCAATGACAGAAAACATTTCCTACGCCATATCTAGCCTAAATGCACTAGAAATAACTATAAAAAATTGGAAATCGCAAACAAGAAATTTTGCGCTAGAGCATTGGCAAGAAATCATAGAATGGCTAGCATCACAAGAGTTTCAAGAACAATACCTTGATACTAATCATCCCTACCCACCCTTATTGAATCCTAAGAGATTGGCGAGGGATTGTAAGAATCCTTATGCTAACTTAAGCTATAAGAGTATCCCTGCAGAACTTGCGTGGGAGATGAATTTACCATTGCCGAGAAACAAATTGCTATTTGTTTATTGGGGAGGACACGGAACAGGAAACACTGCCTTTAAAAGCTTTATAAGAAGGTGTGGGGGATTAGACCATTATTGCGGAGATTCTCATAGTGCAAAAGAAACTTACAAAGATTTTTATAAGCGGATTCTGCTAAATAGTGAATTTAAGCAGTATTTTGGCTATTTATCTATTCGCAATTACATTGACACACCAGAGGCTAAAAAATACTATGCACTCATTCCTGATTTAAAATCTATCAATCTTGTTCGAGACCCCATTAGCTCTATTAGACACTATATCACGATGAGGCGAATTAATTTTCGACAAGATTTAACACTCAAAGACAACCCTTATCAAATCTGTCAAAAACTCATCAAATATGCAGGAAATTCCCCAAAACCCTCTCTTGAAACACTTGAATTTTGGCTAAATTTTCAGTTTATGTGTTTGCACGATACCCAACTTTATGAATGTTTAACAAATATAAAAGAAACAATTTATATGGATATGAGCGCAATTAATGCAGAAAAAGCTTTTGAAACTTTATGCAAACTATCCAAAACATTTGGTTTTAATTCACCACTAGAAGAAGAGAAGGATTTGTTCGCACAGAGGGTAAGTCGCTATTGTGGATTGCTCCCGCTGATTCTTAAAGTTTCTAGCAATCAAAAGCTATTTAAAATCCATATCACAAGTCGCTTATGGGATTGCAAAGATAGAATCTATGTTAAAGAGGATTGGCGCGATAGAATCTATAATCACGCAGAAGCAATCAATGACAAATATATCAATATAACAAAAGAAATTCTAGGAAACTCTCTAAATGAAAATGAAGAAAAATGTCTTTATATACTCGCAAGGGATTATCAAAATTTTGTAAAAGATAAATCACTGATTTTAGAAGTTTCTAAATACATTTTAGAGCTCTTTAGGGCTTTAGAAATTCAAGATGGACTAGAAAACAAAAAGAAACTCACCGAGCAAGATTTATTGGAATTTCTAAAAAACAACAATGAACTTAGAAAACATTGTCAAGAAGTATTAAATAGGCATCTTGCCCATATCAAATCCGTGCGTCCAGACATTGTCCAATCGTGGAAATATTATCAAGAGTTTTTTAGAATGTGTGAGGAATTGGATAAGGAGAATATGTAAATGAGGATTCCACTACGTCATTGCGAGGAGCAAGATTCAAAGCAAGAAAGCATAAAGAGAAATGATGGCAGACTAACACCCCTTGCAAAAAGTTGCACCCCCCTACTTCACCGCTCCGCTTTTAAGTTTTTTCTCTCCCTTATAAGTACCAAAAACCTTATAACCGCCTCCTTGTGTCATCAATACCACAGGATATTCCTCATAATCATTGCCTTGTTCCATTCCCGGGCTTCCTAGTGGCATTCCGGGCGTAGAAATACCAATAATTTCTTTCGGCTGATTTTCTAGCAACCATTCCACCGCATCGACAGGCACGTGTCCTTCAATCGCATATTTCACACCATTTTTTTCTATCACACCTGTATGACAACTTTGATATTTAGGAGCGATTTTAAAATCCTCTTTAATTTTCATAAATAACTCATCATCTTTATGCGATTTGACTTGATAGCCTTTAGTTCTCATATATTTTGCCCACTCTTCGCAACAACCACAAGTAGGACTAGAATACATCTGAATCTCTTTTGTAGAATTTCCTAAAAGTACCACGCTTGCAAATGCCAATAAACCAATGATTTTTCGCATATTTTTTCCTTAAAGATGAAAATTTAAGCAGATTATACAAAAGTTTAGCTTGCTTTACAATCCTTGCTTAAGATTTGCCCAAAATATTCCCCAAACTCTCTTTCCATTTTGTTGAACGCTTTAAAATCTCCAAAGCACAGGCTTGATTAGCAGTGCGCAAAGCCAATGAAGTTAAGGATTCTAAATGCTCCAATACTTGATTACAAACAGAATCGCAAGTGAGTAAATAAGCTTTAGGCACACTCAAAATACAATTCCCAAAACTAATAAGATTTGCATTCTGATTTTCTGCCACTTCTAAGGCAATTGCCGGGATTCCACAAGCCAAAATTTCCCCCAAACTCTGCCCACACGCACAAATGCAAATATCCATTTGTCCAATCAAATCCGCCATTTCTTGCGCATTCAAGCCATAATGCCCTTTCACATTTTGCCCTATCAAATGAGAATCTTTTGTGATACAATGCAACTCCAAAGAGGGAAAAGCCTCTCTAAGTGCCACAACAAGAGGCTGATTTAATCCCAAAATATCGCTTCCTCCAAGTGTAATGAGCACTTTTTGCACCTCTTGTTTCAGTGGAATCACCGAACTTTGTAATGCTCTCGCAAAAGGGGCTTGCAATAAGCGATAATCACTTCCTAAAAATAATGTATGCTTAGGATATTTTGCTCTATATTGCGCACAATCCACGCCACTTGCAGAATTAAGTAAAATGCCTTGAGGATAAGGCAGACGCAAAGTATCATCAAAAAATAAGCAAACTTCTGCGCACTCTACTGCTTGCTCATAGGATTCCAAAGGTAGCACATACGAATCTATTGCAATAAAATCCCATAAAGAATCACTAAGATTGGTTTGTAAGTCTTGTGTATCTAGCAGTTTGGCTTGATAACCTAATGATTCTAATTCTGTTTTTAAAGCCCTACAACGACTAATATGCCCCAATCCTACGCCGAGTCTTCCATCGGCGAAAATTAACGCATTTCTAGCCACCAAAGCACCTTAGAAATAAATTTTTTGGAGATTTTCTAACTTACTTGTCGCATTCAATAGCAACATATCGGCAAGAATCAGTGCGAGGCTAGCCTCACAAACCACACTCCCACGCACTGCGATACAAGGGTCGTGCCTCCCCTTAATCTCACATTGGACGACATTTCCTTGTATATCCTGCGTACTTTGTGGCAAAAAAATGCTAGGGGTTGGCTTGAAATGCACCCTCAAAACTATCTCCTCCCCATTGCTAATACCGCCCAAGATTCCACCACAATGATTGCTCACAAACCCCTCTTGATTCATTGCGTCATTATTTTGTGAGCCCCTCACCTTGGCAGATTCTATACCATCGCCAATTTCCACTGCTTTGACACCATTTAATCCCAACATCAAAGCACCAATTGCAGAATCTAGCTTGTAATACAGCGGCTCACCAAGCCCACAAGGCACACCACTTGCCTTAATGAGTGCAACACCACCTAGACTATCGTGCGCCTCCCTCGCTTTTAAAATCGCTTCTTTTTGCGCGGTTTCTACTTGTTTGTCCAATGCAAAAATTTCACTCTTGCTTGCATTGCAAAAATCAATTGTTTTACCCTGAATTGTGCCGATATTTAAGATTCCACTTTGTAAAGTAATGCCAAAAGACTTTAAAAGCAATTTGGCAATCGCACCTGCTGCCACACGCGCACTTGTTTCTCTCGCGCTACTGCGCCCTCCTCCGCGATAATCTCGGATTCCATATTTATGAAAGTAGGTCCAATCCGCGTGCCCGGGACGAAAAAGGGTTTTAATAGAATCATAATCACTGCTTTTATTGGCAGAATTTTGGATAAAGAATCCCAAAGGCGTGCCGGTGGTTCTCCCCCCAAAAACGCCACTTAGAATCTTTACCTCATCGGCTTCTTTACGTTGCGTAGAATAAAGATTCTGTCCGCCTGCGCGCCTTAGCATTTCAGAAGCGATAAAGTCCTCATCAATCTCTAATCCTGCGGGCAACCCATCTACCACTGCGCCAATCCCTACACCATGACTTTCGCCAAAAGTTGTAACTCTAAGAGCCTGTCCAAAAGTATTCATCAATCCTCCTTACCCCTTCTTTTCCTTTTGTTTGAGAATCTCTAATGCAATTTTCGCACACATTTGCTGTGCTTCTTTTTTGCTCTTGCCATTCGCCCTTGCGTATTCTTTGTCTTTGATTTGCACGCTCACCAAAAACTCCTTATTATGGTCAGGTCCAAATGAATCTAAAACAATATATTCTGGAGTGATTCCAAAAAGTGCCTGTGTCCGCTCTTGCAAGGTGGTCTTATGGTCGTAAAACAAACTCTTTAAATCAATCTTTGGATAAATTTCGTCCAACAACGCAAGAACTAGTTTGCGCACAACTTCTAATCCACTTTCTAAATAAATCGCGCCCATAATTGCCTCAAAAGCGTTCGAGAGAATAGAATCTTTCTCTCTTCCCTTGTTTTGCTCTTCGGAAACAGAGACATAAAGATATTCCCCAATATTTAAATGACGCGCAATTTTGGCAAAAGACTTCTCATTCACCATTGAAGCACGCATTTTGGAGAGTTCTCCCTCTGGAGAGTGTGGAAACTTCTTGTATAAAAACTCCCCTATAATCAAATCCAACACCGCATCACCCAAAAACTCTAAACGCTCGTTGTGTGTTCCCTTTTTAGCACTTTTATGCGTGAGGGCTTCTTTGAGCAAATTTTGTGCCTTAAAGCAATAACCTAAAGTCTGTTCAAAAAGTTTTAAATCCACATAAATCCTTAAATATCTTTAAATTTCAACGCCTCTTCTTTGGCGATTCTATCACAGATTTCATTTTCAAGATGTCCGTTGTGCCCTTTAACCCACTCTGTTTTAATCTTATGTGGTTTAGAAACCTCCAAATAAAGCTGCCAGAGCTCCGGATTCTTTACATTTTTAAAGTCCTTATTAATCCAATTTGGCAACCACTTACTTAAACCCTCTAGCACATATTTAGAATCGCAAACTACCAAGACTTCACAAGGCTCTTTCAAGGCTTCTAAACTACGAATGAGTGCTGTGAGTTCCATTTGATTGTTGGTTGCTCTCTTTGCTCCACCTCTTAAGATTTTCTCATATTTTCCATAACGCAAGATTCCACACCAACCACCACTTCCGGGATTTCCTAAAGAAGAACCATCACAGAAGAGAGTAACGCGCTTCATCTTGTTTTTCCTTTAAGAATATCAGTGTTTTAAGCGTCAAAAGCCCCTCACAATAAGGACAATGTTCAAAAGTCAATGGACTAGTCGCCTTGCAAGATTTACACTGATAATAAAATCCTAAATCTCCTTGAAAAGTTTTATGTGTTCGCAAAAGACAAATGGTTTCTAGCTCAAAGGTTATCTTTTGTGAAAAACTAAGTGGCAAGATTCCCTTTGCTTCAAAAATATCTTTTAGGATTCTGCTTTGTGAAGTGGTTGGCATACTTTGTAATTCCTTGATGACACTTTGAGGAATCATTTCGGCTTTAAGATTCCACAATATATCTTGCAATTCCAAGAGGCTATCTTGCGGAATGATATTTAAACATTCCCAAAAAAGCATAGGATAAAAATCTTTAAAAAATCCCAAAATCAAACGCGCCAAAAGTGCTTCTTCTCTTAGGATAACTAAGAGCTTTTGAGCGGCTTCCTCACTTCTCCGCTGACTTGAAATCAAAATCTTTGTCTTGAGGTAACACCGATATAATCCTGTGCTGCTCTCTATTTCTTCTAAACAATCCAAAGCATTTAAAGCATCTTGAAATAGGTTTAATTTCTCATAAGTTTTGATGAGAGTTTTTAACACCAAAGTATTTCTTGGATAATAATGCAGAATCTCTAAATAAATTTCTTTGGCACGCAATGGGAATCCAGCCTTTTCATACACTAACCCAAGAGATTCTAAAATCGGCACTTTATCCACAGGATTCTGAATAGAATCTAGCAATGCGACATAAAGGCGAATCGCTTTTTCATAATTGGCACTTTTTTGATACATTTTCGCCATAAAAAGCAAAGAGGGCGTGGGATTGGGACTTAGGGCTAAAAACTCTTGGGCTTCTTTGTCAAAACCGATATAATCAAAACTTTCTACAAATTTACTCAAAGAGTTTTGCTGTCTTTTGCTAATGAGATAATTCCAATAATAAGCAAGCAGACTTACAAGCCCTATACAAAAGATAAATATCATAATCCCAAAAAGCGGGTCGCGATATTCAATGCTTTCCAAAAAATCCAAGTTTTCCCTTTTCGTGAAAAATCACGCAAATTATAACAAAACTTATAGATAAATTTTTGTAAAATACACGCATTTTTAAGTTTTGGAGCAAAATTGATTACCCAAGAGAGCATTGAAGCACTCAAAAATCAACTAGACATTGTAGAAGTCGTAAGCCATTATATTGAAGTCAAAAAAATGGGTGCAAGCTACAAAGCTTGTTGCCCTTTTCATCAAGAAAAAACACCAAGTTTTGTGCTCAATGCCAACAAAGGATATTTCCATTGCTTCGGTTGTGGAGTAAGTGGCGATGCAATTAAATTTGTAATGGATTATGAAAAACTTAATTATGTTGAAGCATTAGAAAAACTAGCACAATTTTATAATGTGCATTTAGAATACACCGATAGAGCAAAGAAAAATGATGATTTTAAGATTCTAAACTTTATGAATGAATATTATCAATCTATGCTCAATAATGAAATAGAATCTTATATCAGAGAGCGTGGAATCACACCAGAGACAAGGGCACTTTTTGAACTAGGCTATGCCCCAAATAATTTTGAAATTATGGCACATTTACAACGTAACTTTATCCATCTGCAAGACGCGCTCAATGTCGGGATACTCGGGGCAGACATAGAAAATGATACCAAACGATATTATGCGAGACTTACCCAACGGCTCATTTTCCCGATTCGTTCTGCACAAAACAAAATCATTGGCTTTGGCGGGCGCACACTTAGTAACCACCCGGCAAAATATATCAATTCGCCTCAAACCAAACTCTTTAACAAATCCCAAATCCTCTATGGCTATCCCCAAGCCAAAGAGAGTATTTATCGCCTCAATGAAATCATTATTACAGAGGGTTATTTAGATGTGATTCTGCTACATCAAGCCGGTTTTACCAATGCAGTCGCTACACTAGGCACAGCCTTGACGCACGAACACTTGCCTCTACTTGCTAAGAATAATCCCAAAATCATTCTTGCTTTTGATGGCGATAATGCGGGAATGAATGCGGCTTTCAAGGCTGCAAATCTCTTGAGTTTAGCCAACAAAGAAGGCGGGGTGGTGCTCTTTGATAATGGATTAGACCCGGCAGATATGGTTAAAAATGGAGAAATTGAAACATTAAAAAACCTCTTTAATGCTCCGATTCCATTGATTGATTATGTGCTCCATACGATTTTAAGCCAATTTGATTTGAAAAATCCTGTGCAAAAAGATGCCTGTCTCAAAGAATCCCTCACCTATCTACACCAACTCTCACCCGTGATTCAAGAAGAATACAAAACTTGGCTTGCACAAAGGCTCAACCTGCCCGCACATTTAATCAAAACCCAAAAAAATTACACTAAAAACAATCCCACCAATCAAAATCTCCAAAGTAATCAAAATAACTTTTATAGTTTGGCAGAAAAGATTATCATCAGAAGTATTTTAGAGGATAAAAGCCTTTTAGATTTCGTGCTAAATTACCTAGAGCCACAAATGTTTCATTCCGAGAGCCTTGCTTATCAAAAACTTCTTCAAGGAGAGCTAGAATCTTCTCCCCTCATTGGAATCCTGCTAGATTCCAAAATCAAGCCCCAAAACAAAGAGAATCTAAAGCAGCAAATCATTATGATTTTATATAGACATTATGACGCACAGCGAAAATTGCTTTCGCAAAACAATTCCCTTTCTTTGAGGGAAAAATCATTTTTGCTAAGAAAATACCAAAAATATTTAGAAGATTTAAAAAAAGGAGATTTGGCACTCTATGAGAGCATTAGCACTTTTTAGTGGCGGGCTAGACAGCCTACTTGCCATCAAAGTGATTCAAGATTTGGGAATAGAAGTTCTCGCCTTGCACTTTGACATTGGCTTTGGAGCAAAAAGGGATAAAAGCGAGATTTTGCGCCAAAGATTAAACCAAGTAGGAGTAGAATTAAAAATCATAGATATTCGCCGACAATTTTTTGATGAGATTCTTTTCAAACCCAAGTTCGGCTATGGCAAGTATTTCAATCCTTGTATTGATTGTCACGGAAATATGTTTGCCCACGCACTCAAACTCTTAGAATCTGAAAAGGCAAATTTCATCATCAGCGGAGAAGTGTTAGGACAGCGTCCCAAAAGCCAGCGAGCAGAAGCCTTAGGACAAGTAGAAAGGCTTTGCGGAGGCAGTGGGTTTATCGTGCGTCCCTTGTGTGCCAAGCTACTCCCTATTACCATTCCAGAAGAAAAAGGTTGGATTCCTAGAGAAAAACTTCTTGACATTAGCGGACGTGGGCGGAATCGTCAGCTAGAATTAGTCCAACATTATGGCATAGAATACTACGAACGTCCGGGGGGTGGTTGCCTGCTTACAGAGACTTCTATCGCCAATAAACTCAAAGACATTCAAGCTCATCGTCCCATTATTTTTGAGGATATGGAATTAGTCAAATTTGGACGCTATATGATTCTTCCCAATGGAGGACGTTGCGTAATTGCAAGAAATGAAGAAGAGAATCAAAAATTAAGCTTCTACCACCCCAAAATGACGCCGATTGAATTGCTAGATTGTATCGGACCTTTAGGGCTTGTAGAAAAGGAAGCGAGCCTAGAGGATAAAAGCCTTGCAATTGCTCTTACATTACTTTACGGAAAAACACAATCCAATAAGCTTTATAAGGTGCGCTTTGAGGGCAAGGAAATCCAATCTTTTCCCTTTGAAAGCAAAGAGAAGGCACAAGAATTTTTCATCAAAGATTAAGGAGTAATAATGGAATCCACAAAACAAGCTTTTCAGAAAATTATTTTAGAACGTTATTCCTGCCGTTCTTTCAAAGATAGCACAATTCAAAAAGAATCTTTGGAGTATATTTTAGAATCTGGCAGACTTTCTCCTAGCTCACTTGGATTAGAGCCGTGGTGTTTTTATGTGATTCAAGACAAAGCTAAAAAACTAGAAATTTCCAAAATTGCCAACAATCAAGACCACGTGGCACACTGCGGGGCAATTATTATTCTCACTGCACGACTTGATTTTGGAGAATATTTTATCCCCAAACTAAAAGCGCGCAATTTACCCCAAGCAGAAATAGACAAAAGAATCCAACTTTATAAACCTTGGATTGATAGTATGGATAAAGAACAAAGACTGCATTATGCAAGAGAGCAAGTTTTTTTAGCACTAGGCAACCTTGCCAATGCCGCAAGTGCTTTAGGGCTTGGTTCGTGTATCATCGGAGGATTTGATGCGGAACAGCTCAATGAATATTTGAAGCTAGACACCCATAAAGAACAAAGCACCATTATGCTAATCGTTGGAGAAAAAACTCAAAGCGAAATCCCCCAAAAGTTGCGCAATTCAAGAGAAGAAATTATCAAATTTTTATAGTTTCCATTTGATAATAAAATTTTTTAGATATAATTACAATTTAGCTAAAGCACAATAAAGGGGAAAAGATGTTTAGTAATCACAAAAGGGAGCAAGAGCTCATAGCAGAGAACAGAGCATTGCATACGAAAATTGAACAGCTTGAAAATGCGTTGCGTAAATGTAGTGAAAAAAAAGAAGAACACGAGGCATTTCTTGCACAATTCAACACAGACGAAAAACGTATCAAAATATTTAATGAGATTCTCAACTCCATTACAATTTCATCTTCTAAACACCTCAAAATTCTACAAGAAAACTTTGCTTCCTCTGTTGAAATGCTACAAGAAGCAAAAAAGTCTTCTTCTGAAAATGTCCAACAAACCAAAACGCTAGAAGAAGCTATCACAAGCAGTATTTTAGGTATGACAGAACGTTTGAATAGTTTTCAAACAATGATTTCACAAGTCTATCAGGATTTAGATTCCATTGCAAATGTAATTAACCTCATTACAGATGTGAGCGACCAAACCAATTTACTTGCACTCAATGCCGCGATTGAAGCCGCAAGGGCTGGAGAACACGGGAGAGGATTCGCTGTCGTTGCCGATGAAGTCAGAAAACTAGCCGAAAGAGCACAAAAAGCGACAAAAGAAATTGAAATGAATATTCAAGTTTTGCGTCAGAATTTCTCTGAAGTGCAAACTTCCACAGAGGAAATCGTAGATGAAATGGAATTAGTCAATGGAGAAGTTGCAAAAATCATTCAAGTTGGGGAATCCTCTAAAGATGTGCGCCAAAATTCCGCAAATGTCCTTGATACGACATTTATTGGGCTTGTGAAGTTAGACCATTTACTCTTTAAAATGAACAGCTATGGAGCAATTGTCAATGATAATAAAGAATTGCAGCTCGCAAATCATCACGATTGCAGGCTTGGAAAATGGTATGAATCGGGAAATGGTAAAGAATCATTTAACAGGCTACCAAGTTATGATCACCTAGAATCTCCCCACGCAGAAGTGCATAATTCCTTTAGGAACGCTTTAGACATATTTAGAGCGAAAGGTTTAGAAGCGGGTGAGGAAATTTTGTCTTCGCTTAGCACAGGAGAACTTGCTTCGGATAAAGTTGTTGAAGTCTTGGACAAACTCCTAGCAGAAAAAATCTCCGCTAGAAACAATAGCGTAAGCTAAAATGCTTGATTTAGGCATATCGCCTTTGCGATTCTGCCAAATCTGACTTAACCAAACAACCCCTTAAGTGAGCTTGGGTCAAAGTTTTCAAAGTCAAACTCTTGCGTGCTTGGTGCTCCAATAGGCAAACTTGCCTTTTCAATCAAGCCACTAATTTGCTCCATTTTCTCCATAATTTCATTATGTTTGTTGGCTAGATTTTCACTAATAGAACCCTCCATTTGACTTGGAAACGGAAGAGAAAGGGAGACATTTTCTCCTGCAAGAGATAATGTCAATTCCCTACCAAAAAGTGATTCGCCTTTGAATTGTGCTGCTTTAGCGGTATTATCTAATTGTGTCAAATCTCCTCCACTACTCTTGATTTGATTCCCTAAGCCACTCAATGTAATATCTGCAATTTGCATTGCTCCAATCATTTCATTTGCACCCTTTACGCCATCGCTAAACTTACGAATCTCCAAAGCAATTTGGGATAAATTTGGCAACTCCTGCACTTCCTGCACACTTTGGGATTCTGTATTCCCCACTTCTTGTGCTTTGATTTCTTGGACTGACTTGACAGCATTAACTTGCGAATTTGGATAAACTTTTCCTATTCCATAGGGATTCACTGATGACAGCATTGAAACTCCTTTTAAATTTTAAAAGATTTAAAAGCATTTCCTATTCCACTTTTATTACTCTTCGTAAAATAATTATCTCTTAATGATTTAATGAACTGCTGCTTAAGTCTATATTATGGAGGGTTTAAGCAATTGCGAGATTATAGATTCCAACTAATTTTCTTATCAATGCGGTTTTGCAACCTTATGCAATGCCATAAAATTAGTTTTATAGAGTGGTAGTAAGAAATTCAATGCTTTTAAGTTTGTGTATTCATAATCCTTATGACTTCTAACCTATCAGCATTTATTTCTTCCTGCACCATATTTGGCTTCCATTGCTTCTTTGAAGAATTCCCTTTGAGATTTTGGAATCTTATCTGGGTGATTTTGCCTCATATGCTCAACATATTTATCATAACTTGGCATACCCACAAGCAAATGAAAAAACCTATCAGACCTTTTATAGAGCATTTTAAGGTATAAAATGATTTCTTTCATTAACTATCCTTGTGAGAGAATATTTTAAATAATTTATGATTAAAAATTGATGATATGAGAGAAATGATTGAAAGAATGATTCAAGTTCTAAATGCAATTCACTTATATTAAACCCCCAAGGGGATTTAACTTATTTAAAAACTTTGTTTAGAGCTTTATCTGTTATCTTGTCTGCCTCTCCTTTAGACGCATCTTTAGCTTGGTCTTTGGCTGACTTTGTAATTTCATCTGGTGTTTTTCCAGAAAATGCTCCGTCAATTGCGTTTTTCTTAATACTAGTTGTTTCTTGCTTGACATCGTGTTTAAATTCTGACGCAAAAGACAAACCTGCAAAACTCACGACCAACATTGCTACTACCAATTTTTTCATTTTAAGTTCCTTTCTTCCAAATTATTTATCCTAACTGAATCCAAAAAGAGAAAAATCTCTCATTTGGATTCAAAGCATTAGCCGTGTGCGGCAACTTTTCCTTCATACTTACTAGCCTCTTCATAAGGAGATTCTGCAAGTGGAATCTCAATTTCACCTTTTGTTGCTTTAAGGCAAATACGAATTGTTTGAATCAAGATTAAACAAGTAACAAACATAAAGAACGCACAAAGCCCTGCATTAATGAGATTATTCGTTGCAATCGTTGCGAATCTCTCTGCCAAAGCAGGGTCTGTCGCAGCGGCTGCTTTGGCACTATTGATTTGCCAAAGCGCAATATGACTTACCGCGTCATGCACTCTTTCACCATTTGCTGGAAGAAGTTTCAAGATTCCTGCATAAAGTGTCGTAATCAATACCCAAGCCGCTGGTAAAATAACTACCCAAGCTTGCTTTGCTTTACCCATTTTGAAAAGCACAGAAATCACGAGCAATAATGCCATACCCGCAAGCATTTGATTGGAAACCCCAAAAAGTGTCCAAAGTGATTTGACACCCCCTTGTGGGTCAGTAATTCCTTGATAAAGAATGTAACCCCAACCTGCAACACAAATCAATGTCGCAACAACACCCCAAAACATAGATTGGATATTGCCAATAGGTGCATAAACATTTCCCAAAACATCTTGCACCATAAAGCGTCCCGCTCTTGTTCCTGCATCTACAGCAGTCAAAATAAAGAGTGCTTCAAACAAAATTGCAAAGTGATACCAAAATGCTGTTGAACCTTGATTAAAAAGGGGTACTTCAGAAATAATTGTTGCCAAACCAATCGCAAAAGTTGGCGCACCACCGGTTCTACTCAAAATGCTATTTTCACCAATATTACTTGCCATATTCAAAATTTCTTCTGGCGTAATCACAAAACCAAAGCTATTAATCGTTTGTGCTGCCACAGCTGCTGCTTGTGCTACATCAGTGATTCCTGTTGTACCAAGCCCTGCTGGAGCAACATTGATAGAAAAATACAATCCCGGTGTTAAAATACACGCAGCAATGAGAGCCATTACCGCCACAGCAGATTCCATAACCATTGAACCATAACCTACCATTCTTGCGTGGGATTCCTTTTCTAGCATTTTCGGAGTCGTTCCACTTGAGATTAACGCGTGGAATCCACTAATGGCTCCACAAGCAATCGTGATAAAAAGGAATGGGAACAACTGCCCGCTAAAGACAGGTCCTGTCCCATCTACGAACTTTGTAACACTTGGGAATTGGACATCAGGTGCTACAATCAAAATCCCTGCCGCCATTAAAACAATCACACCGATTTTTAAGAATGTACTTAAATAATCACGTGGTGCCAAAAGAAACCAAACAGGTAGAATCGCAGCAACAAAACCATAACCAATCATAATATAAGTCAAAGTAATGGGACTTAATGTGAAAAAGCTTGATAATGTCGGGTTTGCTGCTACTTCTTGTCCATAAAATAATGCCAAAATCAACAACACAAATCCGATGATACTTGCCTCACCAATTTTTCCTGGACGCAAAAAGCGCATATGGATTCCCATATAAATTGCAATAGGAATCGTCATAGCAATCGTGAATAATCCCCAAGGAGATTCTGCAAGCGCATTCACAACAACAAGTGCCAAGATTGCAATAATCAGCATCATAATCCCAAGGATACCAACCATCGCAATACTTCCTACTCCCTTGCCTAATTCAAGCTTAATGATTTCTCCTAACGATTTACCATTTCTGCGCATAGAAACAAATAAAACCGTGAAATCATGCACAGCCCCTGCAAGCACAACGCCCACAACAACCCAAATCATACTTGGCAAATAACCCATTTGAGCTGCCAAAATAGGACCGACAAGAGGACCAGCTCCAGCAATCGCTGCAAAGTGATGTCCGAAAAGCACGATTTTGTTTGTTGGACAAAAATCGCGTCCATCATTCATTGTCAAAGCCGGAGTTGCACGATTATCATCTAATCCTAAAACTTTTTCTGCAATGTATTTAGAATAGAATCTGTAACCAATCATATAAATACATACGGCGGCTACAACGATCCATACCGCAGAAATTCGCTCACCTTGATGTAAAGCCAATACACCAAAACAACATGCACCAACTAGAGCCACAACAGCCCAAATTGTCATACCAACTACTCTATTCATAATTCTCCTTAAATTTACTTAGGGTTAGGTTTATTATATATTTTCATTCTTAACAAAATCAATCAAAAAGATAAATTCTGTGTTACTTTTGAAAAATTTAGCTAAAAGTGTTTAAAATTTACCCAAAATTGCAAAAATTTAAAAATCAAAAGCCTGATTCTAACGATAATTATGGATAAATTCTACAAGCTTTATCGCATTTTCTCTAGGCAAATCCGGAAGCATACCATGCCCCAAATTAAAAATATGTGGAGAATTTTTCATCAATTCCAAAATTTCACGCGCCCCCTCTAGCATAGAATCCTCATCATAGATTCTGCACGGCTCAAGATTCCCTTGCAAAGTATATTTCTGTCCGAGTTTCTCTTTAGCAATCTTAAGCGGGGTGCTCCAATCCACACCGAAAACATCAAATGTTCCGTCAATTTTATCTAAATATCCCGAAATGCCTTTAGGAAATAAAATCACGGGAATCTGTGGATATTTGTCTTTAATGAAACTTGCAATCTGTTTGCAATATTCCCAGCCAAATTCTAAATATGCACTTTCCTCTAATGCACTCGCCCACGAATCAAATACCATTACCGCATTCACTCCCGCCTTAATTTGTGATTCTAAATAATGTTTTAAATTATGAGTAATTTTATCAAGCATTGCGTGTAAAAATTTTGGATTAGAATATAAAAGTTTTTTAGACTTCGCATAAGTTTTACTCCCCTCCCCTTCAATCATATAAGTTGCAAGCGTCCAAGGCGCACCACAAAAGCCAATCAATGCCTTTTCCTTAGCAAGATTTTCGCGCGTTAATGTAATCGTATCATAGACATAGTTTAACTTGGTATAGGCTGTATCACTTAATTTGTCTAAATCTTTTTGAGATTCTATTGGATTAGCAAATTTAGGACCCTCTCCTGCAAAAAATCCTAAATCCATTCCCATTTCAAGAGGCACAACGAGAATATCACTAAACAAAATCGCCGCATCTACATTTAGAATCTCTACGGGCTGCAAGGTTACTTCACTCGCTAGTTTAGGATTCTTACAAAGACTCAAAAAATCTCCCGCAACTTTGCGCACTGCCCTATATTCCTCTAAATATCTCCCCGCTTGACGCATAAACCACACCGGTGTATAAGGAGTTTGCTTTTTCAAACACGCATCAACAAAAATCATTCTTTTCCTTTTTTGTATTAAAATATTTCGCCGTATTTTATCTAAGCAACATAGCATTTATGCTAAAATTCCGAATTTTTAAATTGTTTTGTTGTTATTTTACTTAACATTTGCCAAAATGAAAGGTTTAGATTATGATATTAGCCCTTGCAAAAAAAATTTTTCGTAGCAAAAACGACCGACTTATTGGACATTATCTCAAAGAGATTCACAAAATCAATGCTTTAGAAGAGACTTATCAAAATTTAAGCGATACAGAACTACAAGTCGCCTTTAGCACATTAAAAGAACGTGTAAAAAACGCAAAAGATGCCAACGCGGAACTTAATCAAGTGCTTTATGATTCCTTTGCTATCACACGAGAGGCAAGCAAAAGAATCCTCAATATGCGCCACTTTGATGTCCAATTGATTGGTGGAATAGTGTTACACGAGGGCAAAATTGCAGAGATGAAAACAGGAGAAGGAAAAACCCTTGTTGCCACACTCCCCGTTTGTTTGAATGCTATGCTTGGCAAAAGCGTACATATCGTAACGGTTAATGACTATCTAGCCCAAAGAGACGCGGAACTTATGCGTCCGCTCTATGAGTTTTTAGGATATTCTGTTGGAATTATCATCAGCGGAAATTACGATGATAATAACAGATTGCAACAATATTCTAGTGATATTGTTTATGGCACAAACAATGAATTTGGATTTGACTATTTGCGTGATAATATGAAATACGATTTTCATCAAAAAGTGCAAAAATACCACCATTTTGCCATTGTAGATGAAGTGGATTCTATCCTCATTGATGAGGCACGCACGCCTTTAATCATTTCAGGACCGGCAAACCGCACTTTAGATAATTACAAAGCCGCCAATGTAGTAGCCCTGAAATTAAAAGAAGAAAAGCATTACACTTTAGATGAAAAAAACCGCACAATTCTCTTAACTGAAGAGGGTGTAAATGAAGCGGAAAAACTCTTTGGGGTAGATAATTTATATAGCATTGAAAACGCAATTTTAGCACATCATTTAGACCAAGCCCTCAAAGCCAATAAGCTATTCAAAAAAGACAAAGACTATGTTGTGCGTGAGGGTGAAGTTGTAATTGTAGATGAATTTACAGGACGTTTGAGTGAAGGGAGACGTTTTAGTGAGGGCTTACATCAAGCACTAGAAGCCAAAGAGGGAGTGCAAATTAAAGAAGAATCCCAAACCCTTGCAGATATTACTTACCAAAATTACTTTAGACTTTATGAAAAATTAGCTGGAATGACAGGGACAGCACAAACAGAAGCAAGTGAGTTTTTGCAAATTTATAACTTAGAAGTTGTTTCTATTCCAACAAATGTGCCAATTCTCCGTCAGGATTTGAATGATTTAATCTACAAAACCGAAGCAGAAAAATTCAAAGCTCTTGTAGCAAAAATTATAGAATTACACCAAAAAGGACAACCGATTCTTGTAGGAACAGCTTCTATAGAAAAAAGTGAGAAAATCCACGAATTATTACAGAAAGAAAGGATTCCTCACTCTGTACTTAATGCGAAACACCACGCAAAAGAAGCAGAAATTATTAAAGATGCTGGGAGAAAAGGGGCAGTAACCATTGCCACCAATATGGCAGGACGCGGTGTAGATATTAAAATCAATGATGAAGTACGAGCACTAGGAGGGCTTTATATCATTGGAACAGAACGGCACGAATCGCGTAGGATTGATAATCAGCTAAGGGGACGCAGTGGGCGACAAGGCGACCCTGGCACAAGCCAATTCTATCTAAGTCTTGAAGACCCTTTATTGCGAATTTTTGGAAGCGATAAGATTAAAAACATTATGGACAAATTAGGCTTAGAGGAGGGAGAGCATATTGAATCTCATCTCGTAACGCGCTCGGTTGAAAATGCGCAGAAAAAAGTTGAAAGTATGCACTTTGAAGCAAGGAAACACTTGCTAGAATACGATGATGTCGCAAATGAACAAAGAAAGGCAATCTATCGCGTACGTGATGAAATGCTAGACCCCAATCACAATATTACCCATAAAATCATTGAAAACCGCCAAGAAGCTATCACGATGCTTTTACAAAAATGTGAAGTTTTCAATGAAGAAGATGATTTGGGATTGCTTTGCGCACAAGCACAAGAGGATTTCAACACACTTTTAAATCAAGATTCCTTGAAAGAATATTACAAGACAAATAACAACTTTGAAGGATATATTGAGGAAGTTTTACTGCACGATTATGAAGAAAAAATGCGAGTATTGGACGAAAAAACACGTAACGAGATTGAGAAACTTGTGTATTTGCAAACATTAGACAATTTATGGCGCGAACATCTTTATGTAATGGATAATCTAAAAACCGGAATTGGATTGCGTGGATATAACCAAAAAGACCCACTTGTAGAATATAAGAAAGAAAGTTACAATTTGTTTTTAGAGCTTGCTTCACAAATCAAATATACTGCCATTAAAATGCTCCAAAAAGTGCAATTAAAGCCCGCTATCAAAGAAAATGAAAAAGAAGCAGAATTAGCGCGTCAAAAGCTATATGATTCCACACAAGGCGCAACAATGAATAATGCAAAAATAAAGCCTGTGCGCAATGAACCTTGTCCTTGCGGAAGCGGCAAAAAATACAAAGATTGCTGTGGCAAAAGCGGACCCAAAAGTGGCATACTTGCTGCAAAACGTAAGGAATCTTAAAGATGCAATCTAAACACTCTACACCCTTAAAATACGCCAATCAAAACACCAAACTCATTTCTTTTTTGGTGCGCCGATATTTGCGATTCAATAAATCGCAGCCCTTTATTTCTATCACTGCGATTCTAGCATTTTTGGGCGTCTGTATTGGTGTAATGGTATTGATTGTCGCAATGGCATTAATGAATGGATTTGACAAAGAATTTGAGCGTAAATTATTCATTATGAACTATCCTATTACCGCAATTAGCGATGGGTTTGAATCCATAGATTCCGATTTGCTAGAAGATATGGAATCCCGCTTCAAATACCTAAAATTTAGCCCCTTTGTGCAAATGCAGGCAATCTCTAAAAGGGGACCGAGAATGGAAGGTGCAATGATCTTTGGTGTGGATTTCAAACGCGAAAGCGAACTCAATCCTATCTTTAAGACAGCCCTTGAAAAGACACAAAAATCCTATCAAGAAAACTTTGGTTCAGCCTATCAAGAAAATGTCTTTGATATTATTGTAGGCAAGACTTTACAGCAACAATATGGTTTGCGATTAAACTCCAATCTGCTCTTAGTCTTTACACATTTAACACCAACGGCAATGAGTTTAATGCCCACAATGAAGCACTTTAATGTCGTAGGTGTTTTTGATTCTGGACTCATTGCCTATGACAAAGGCTATATTTATACCACTTTAGAATCCCTACAAACGATTAAAGAACTACCAAATCACACTTACGATGGCATTCATATTTATTCTGATGACGCCCACAAAGATATTCTTGCCCTACAAAAACTCTATCCACAGATTCGTTTTGTTGGCTGGTGGGAACAAAATGGAAACTTCTTTGCTGCTCTTGCACTAGAAAAACGCGCTTTATTTATCGTCCTAATGCTCATTATTTTAGTCGCTTCACTCAATATTATCAGCTCACTTTTAATGACCGTGATGAATCGGCGTAAGGAAATTGCCCTACTCCTCACTATGGGTGCTAGCGCAACAGAAATCAAAAAAACTTTTCTTTATCTAGGAAATTTCATCGGAATTAGTGGAATTATTGCGGGAGGAATCTTGGCAGCCATTATTCTTGCTCTACTCTCTCACTTCCCTATCATCTCACTGCCTGCTGATGTCTATGGAAGTGATAAATTGCCCTTAGAATTGTCTTTGATAGATTTAGTATGCATTCTTGCTGGCTCATTTTTCATTGTCTTTTCTTCCTCTTATTATCCTGCCAAAAAAGCAACGCAAATCGACCCACTACAAGTGTTGCGCAACGAATAAAATTAAGATTTTATAAAACACTATGGGGTTTGAAAAAGTCTTTGTTGAAATCACGAATTTTTGCGGATTAAACTGCACCTTTTGCACCCCATTAAAAAAATCCAAGAGAGTGATGTCTCTAAGTCTTTTTAGCAAAGTTGCTCAAGAGATTAGCCCTCATACTAAACTCTGTGCTTTGCATATCTTGGGAGACCCTTTAAGCGTAGAATCCTTAAAAGATTATTTAGATATTGCAGAGAAATTTCAATTAAAAATTGATTTGACAACTAGCGGATTTTATTGCGATGAAGAAAATTCCAATCTCTTGCTACATCACTCTAGCATTCATCAAATCAATCTTTCTCTCACAAGCGCGCTTTATCAGAACAAACCCATTTCACTTGATTCTTATCTCACTCCTATTTTTAATCTTTGCTCCAAACACCAACAGCTAAAAAGTGAAAAATTCATTAACCTAAGGCTTTGGAATCTCAATCAAGATTCTAGCGCACCAAGTAAAAATACTGCTCTTTACCAACGTTTGGAAAAATTTTTCAATCTTGATTCTATCATTCCTACTCAAACGCGTCTTGCCTATAAAATTCATCTGAAAGGTGCTCCATTTTTCCAATGGATTCACCCCGAAAAAATGCAAACCAAATTACAAAATCACTATGGATTCTGCTATGGTGCGAGCAAGCAATTAGGCGTCCTATGCAATGGCATTGTCGTACCTTGTTGTTTTGATGTAGAGGGCAAAATTAACTTAGGCAATTTATCCACACAAAATTTACAAAAAATCCTTTCCTCTCCGCGCACCAAAGCACTCATTGAAGGATTTAAAAAACACCAATGCGTAGAAACACTCTGTCAAATCTGCACTTATAAAAACCATCTCAAGCGACAAAACTCCATTAGGGATTCCAAATCATTTGCAAATTCCTCACATAACAATTCATAATGAGTAAAATTTAAACAATTTTTAATTCCAAATGCCCAAAAAAGACACAAATCCCCATAAATTTTCATCTTTTTGATTAAATTGCTTCAGGTGAAAGGATTGACAAATAAAAAGTTGTAAAATACTTTCACTGCAAGAGTAATTACTCTACTTAAATTTATACGCAAAGGAATAAAATGTTATTGAATTTCAAAGGTAAAAGCCCAAAAATAGCCACCAATGTCTTTATTGCAGAGGGTGCTCAAATCATTGGAGAAGTAGAAATCGGGGAAGATTCTAGCGTGTGGTTTAATTGCGTGCTTAGAGGAGATGAAAATTCTATTAAAATAGGCAAACGCACAAATATCCAAGATTTAACGACTTTGCACATTTGGCATAGACTCTTTGACGATAAAGGGGAAATGATAGATTCGGGTTATCCTGTCATCATTGGTGATGATGTTACCATTGGGCACAATTGTATTATCCACGCGTGCCAAATCCATTCACGTTGTCTTATTGGTATGCACGCTTGCGTAATGGACGATGTAGAGATTGGTGAGGATAGCATTGTTGGGGCTGGGAGCGTCGTAACAAAAGGCAAAAAATTCCCTCCACGCTCTTTAATCCTAGGAAACCCAGCAAAATTTGTCAGAGAATTAAAAGATGAAGAAGTTGCTTTTATTTTACAATCCGCGCAAAATTATGTTCGCTTTAAGAATGACTTTTTAACCAATCTACAATGATTTCATTTAATATTCTGCTAGAATTGCATATTTATATGAGGTGATTCACTTATGCAAAAACTACTAAATAATTGGGGGGGGGGGCAGAATAAAGTCTTCTCTACCTTTATGGAGAATAAAACTTTGGCTACTTTCAATCCTTAAAAACTCCAAACAACACCAAAAAATCAAAGCACGGCTAAAAGAAATTGAAAATAGTTACTTAGAATCCGAAGTGAAATTCCAAAAGGTAGAATTCCTTTATCGTGATTCCCTAAAAAAGATTCAACAACTAGAGAATCAAAATAGGGATTCTAAAAATAGATTTCACGCATTAGAATCCAAAATAAGCAAACTCACTCCGCAAGCCTATTTGAAACTCGTGGAGATTCACCTTGCAGAGCATTGCAATCTTAATTGCTTTAGCTGTAATCATTTCTCACAACTCGCCCCCAAAGGATTCCCCAATATTAATAAGTTTGAACAAGATATTCAACAACTAAGCCATATCACTTATGGTTTGGTTGGGAGATTTCACTTAATGGGGGGAGAACCGTTACTCAATCCAAACTGCAAAGACTTCTTTAAGCTTACACGAAAATATTTTCCTAAGAGTTCTATTTGGCTAGTAACTAATGGAATCTTGCTAGAACAACAACCCAAAGAATTTTGGGAATCCTGCAAAGAAAATACAATAGAGATTCACCCCACAAAATATCCTGTCAAAATAAATTGGGAAGTAGTAGAGCAAAAATGCAAAGACTTTGGGATTGTATTAAACTTTTATGACAATTCTAATATTCAAAAAACCTCTTATAAAACGATTTTAGACTTAAAGGGTTCTTTGGATTCTTTGAAAGGTTTTTCTTGTTGTCATCAAGCAAATAATTGCACACACTTCAAAAATGGTAAAATCTATCCTTGTAGTATTGCACCAAATATTCATTACTTCAACTCTGCCTTTAAACAAAATCTCCCACTCACTCCAATGGATTGCATTGATATTTACAAGGCAAAAGACTATCACGAGATTCTACAATTCTTAGCCAAACCCATTCCATTTTGTCGTTTTTGCAATCTAGCTAAATGGCAGAGTATCGGGGAATGGAAAACTTCTAAAAAGGAGATTGGAGAGTATGTGGAG
Organism: uncultured Helicobacter sp.; assembly: GCA_964464895.1. Lineage (GTDB taxonomy): Bacteria > Campylobacterota > Campylobacteria > Campylobacterales > Helicobacteraceae > Helicobacter_D. Next base: position 441,702 of record CAYXGY010000001.1, read on the forward strand.
TAATATTTTGACAATTCTACTAATCTAAGATTCTGCATTTAAGGAATCTCGCAATACAAACTAGCAAGATTCCATAAAATCCAAAAATTAATACAAAATAATATGCACCTTTTGTGAGCCATGCACACCAAAAACCGTGATAAGCTCAATATCCGCTGTGCGTGAGGGACCCGCAATAAATAAAATATTGCTAGGCAGGACATCATTTTCTGCTTTCACCAAATTTAACGCTTCCGCCAAACTTCCTACAATATTCTCTTTCTTTAAAAGCATAATACAAAGTGTAGGTGCTAGAGAGAGCATTCTAGGCTGTGTCTTAGAAGAATGCACCAATGCGACACCGTGCGAACTCACACCAACCCTTGCATGCACAATAGAAAAATCACTATGAAAAACCTCTGCTCTTAGATTCTCTATCTCTTGATTGAAACATATTTTTTGTGTTGCCTCAATTTTGTCCAAATCCAAACCTAAACTTTCAGAATAAATCATTTTTTGATAGCCATAGCTTCTGACAATCTCATTGATTTTGTTTTCCAACTCACTACTCTCGCACTCTTCTACAATATACTTATTGTCTGTCATTTTGCGTTTCATTTCCTCTAGCATTTCCCCGCTTCTTTGGATATGCACAACAGGGTCAATACTAGACTTACGCTCAAACTCCGGTATTTTATAAGCTCTTTTTAATCGTTCTAAAATCTGTTTTTTGCTTCGTTGCGAAATGTTTTCAATCCTGCTACTCATATTGCACTCCTTGCAACTTCTGAACTTCTTGATACAAATTACTCTTGATTTGTGGCAACTCTTTAAATGCAGTCCATTTTTTTATCACAGGTAAAGAATCCTTAAAGCGATGCAAAGCACTATTAAAGTAATGTGCATTCCCGAGCGAGAATCTCCATACTGCGCCATTAGTGGCGACTTTAGCAAAACCTTTCATACTCCACGTTTCATACGGATTAGGTTCTAACATACTCGCGCCCAATGGAGGATTTTTTCCCTCTCCTATTTTGTTTGAGCGCAATTTCCTAATCAAATCTGCAAGAGGAATCTTCACAGGACAAACTTCACTGCATCTTCCACAAAGCGAACAAAAACTCAAAATATCCCCTGTTAAATCAATCCCAAAAAGATTAGGGCTAATGACTTCCCCAATGGGTCCGGGATAAATTGTCTGATAAGTATGTCCTCCGATTTTGTCATAAACAGGACAGAAATTCATACACGCTCCACAGCGAATACAACGCAATGCCTCATAATAATCAAAATGCGCTAACATATCACTTCTATGATGGTCAAACAAAACAATATGCACTTCTTTAGGTCCATCTAAATCGCCATTTTTTCGTGGGGAAGTAATAATATTATTATAAGTTGGAATAAATTGCCCCGTGGCAGAGGGTGTTAGCAAATGCACCATTGTTGCAGCATCTTCAAAAGTTTCCATTACCTTTTCAATTCCACAAATTGCGACATGAATCTCTGGAGCTGTGGTGCACATTCTTCCATTTCCTTCATTTTCAATGAGCCAAAACGCGCCCTCTTTGGACATTGCAAAATTCACACCACTTAAACCCATTTGCAAACCCTCAAACTCATCTCTTAAATGCTTTCTCGCAATCGCATTGAGTTTTTCAGGTTCGGATTCCAAACTTGCGCCTAACTTTTCCTCAAAAATCTTGCCTACTTCGTAGCGGTTACGATGAATCGCAGGTACTACAATATGCACAGGAGTTTCACCATTGAGTTGTAAAATCAACTCGCCCAAATCCGTTTCAATGGCACTAATACCCTTTTTTTCTAGGAAATGGTTCAGCCCAATTTCCTCACTTGCCATAGATTTACCTTTGAGAATCTTACGGATATTTTTTTCTTTCATCAATTCATAAATAATCTCACAAGCGTCCTCACTGCTTGACGCCCAATGCACTTGTATGCCATTTTTCGTAGCATTTTTTTCAAACTCCAACAATCGCTCTTCTAAGCTCATTAGAGCATTATTTTTGGCTTGCATTGCCTTGAGACGCAATCCTTGCCAATCCTCAAATTTGTCATCAATAATCTTTAGACGATTCCTCTGAAGCGTGTGCATTGCGACACTTAAATTCTCTCTCATTTGAGAATCATTTAATTTCGTATGCACCATTTCTTCGTGTGGGATTTTATGTTCTACACTCATAAGCTAACCCCTTCTAATCGTTTCAATAAAAATTCATACAGATGAATACCTTTTGTATCCATTCCTAACTTACTCATCGTACCTTGTATATTCAAAAGGCAACCTCCATCGCCACTCACAACGTATTTTGCACCTGTATTTTGAATATCTTTAATTTTTTGTATTACCATTGCATTAGAAATTTCAGGCTCTTTGACAGAAAATGTTCCACCAAATCCACAACATTCTTCTTCAAACTCTAAGGGCACTAATTCCACATTTTTAAGACGTTTTAATAGATTCTTGCTTGCCTCTATGCTTTGCTGAATCCTTAAAGCGTGGCAATTTGAATGCCAAGTAACCTTGATATTTTCGCCTTTATCTTCATAATCTACATTTAAAACTTCGTCCAAATATTGGCTCAACTCTATGACACGTTCACTAAACCTTTTGACTAAATCAAAATTGGAATCCTCTTTGAATAGTTCTAAATAGTCGTGGCTCATCATTCCCGCACAAGAACCACTTGGCACAACGACGGGATAATCCTCGCTAAATTGACGAATATTATAGAGTGCCACCTCTTTACTTTCCTTAAAATATCCGGAATTAAAAGCAGGTTGCGCACAACAGGTTTGATTTTTCCTGAATATCACCTCAACCCCTTCGCGCTGAAGGAGCTTGATTGCGCTTAGCATAACTTCTTGCATTGCAGCTGTGCCTAAACAAGTAGCAAAAAAATATACTCTTCTCATTGTTTTGCCTTATTTTAGCACTATTTCTGGAATGATACCATTTAAGAAAAATGCAATCACAAATGTCCAAATTCCAATTAACAAGATAAAGCCAATGGAATATTTCAATGTGAACTTAAAGAGTTCGGATTCTTTGCCAACCAAACCAACTGCTGCACACGCAATCGCAATGGATTGAGGAGAAATCATTTTACCCACAACTCCTCCTACGGAATTGGCTGCTAAGAATAAAGCCTGTCCTACGCCCAACTCTCCAGCAGTTACTTGTTGCAATGGACCAAATAAAAGATTCGCGCTCGTATCGCTTCCGGTTAAGAAAACTCCAATCCAACCAATCACAGGACTAAAGAATGCAAAAGCATCACCTGTTTGTGCAAACGCCAATCCAAGCGTTGCACTCATTGCAGAATTTTTAGCAATGAAAGCAAAAGCAACAACAAGCCCAATTGTAATACAAGGAATCGCCATTTCTTTTAAAGTATCCCAGAAGCACTCTCCAGCATCACTTGCCTTAATTTTTAATGTCCAAATTGTCAAGAATGCCGCTAATAAAATCGCTGTTCCTGCCTGAAGTGCGACAAAGTTAATGTCCAAACTTAAAGAGACTGCTTTGCCATTTTCACCTAAAATTCCGCCTTCAATATTATTAAATGCAATGGTTACCTGTGTGTAATCAAAGATTGCCCCTTTGTCAAATAATGCTTTAAACCAAGGTTGTGTCCAAATCACGATACAGATAATCAAAAGAATAAATGGCATCCAAGCTCTAATGACCGCACCTAATTCTAATTGTGTATTATTTGAAAAATTTGTCTCATTATCCAATCTGAAAATATTGCTAGGTTTCCAAACTTTTAAGAATAGAGTAGTGCAAGCCAAAGAAACAATAGCAGAAACAATATCAGGCAATTCTGCACCTAAAAAATTTGAGCTTAAAAATTGTGTGCCTGTAAATGAAACTGCTGCAACAAGAATTGCGGGGAAAGTTTCTCTTACTCCCTTGAATCCATCCATTAAGAAAACAATAAAAAATGGCACTGTCAAACTAAGAGGAACGAGCATTCTTCCAACCATTGCAGAGACTGCGTGCTGCTCTACACCAACTAAGTTACACATCGCAATAATTGGAATCCCTACTGCACCAAATGCGACAGGAGCTGTATTTGCAATTAAACAAAGTCCGGCAGCATAAAGAGGTTTAAGCCCTAAACCAACCAAAAGAGCAGCAGTAATTGCAACAGGTCCTCCAAACCCAATTGCGCCCTCTAAGAAAGAACCAAAACAAAAACCAATCAAAATAACTTGGATTCTATGGTCTGGCGTGATAGACATTACACTTTGTTTAATCACTTCAAAAGAACCTGATTTAACAGAAAGCTTATACAAGAAAATCGCAGCGATAATAATCCAAGCAATCGGCCACATACCTTGTGCAAACCCTTGCACAAAAGACGCGCCAATCAGAGAGAAAGGCATTCCATAGACAAAAAAAGCTACGGCACTTGCAACAATCACGGTAATAAAGCCTGCTTGATAACCTTTAAGCTTAAAAGCTAGCAAGCACAATAAAAAACACAAAATAGGCAAAAAAGCCACTGCAGCACTTAAAATAATATTCCCAAGTGGGTCAGTAATCTGTTGCCACATAATTCCTCCAAAAAAGTTAAAATTTTCGTTTTAAATGTAATAAAATCTTAATTTAAAGACAATAAAACAATTTTCTTTCAGAAAAATTCAATAAACTTTAAGCAAAAAAGTAACATTTAATGAGTAATTTTTAACATTTGTTAATAATTTAGAATGAAATTTTGCCTGCAAAACTATAATAATTCACGATTCAAAAGATTCAACTATGTGAGAGTTGGAAAATGAAAGAATCCGATAGATAGAGGGATTAAAGCTAATTAACCTCTGTCTATTCCCGTAAAAATTGCGGGACTTAATTGGCTGATTTATAACACAGCATATTTAATAGAAATACAAGCGTCCAAACTCGCAAGCTCATTTAAGACTTCTTGGGAAACTGCATCATCTACGACAATCAACGCCAACGCTTCTTTTCCATAACGTCCCAAGCGAAAATCAGCAATATTGATATTATGCTTTGCCAAAGTTGTGCCAACAAACCCAATTACACCAGGTGTATCATCGTTTCTAAAGAGAATCATCTTGCCCTTTGGTTCAATATCTAATGCAAAATTATTAATATTGACAATTTTTGGTGTAGAATCATTAAATACTGCCCCACTCACACTAAATTCACCATTTTGAGTAAGTAAAGTTAGCTTAATTTGATTTTTGTAAATACTTTGAGATTCTTTGCCCTCCAACTTCACTTCAATACCTCTTTCTTTAGCTACATAAGGCGCATTAACATAATTAACTTTATCACCAATCGTTGCATTGAGGATTCCAACTAATGCAAAAGTAGAAAGTGAAGCAAGATACTCTCTAATCTCACCCTCTGCTTCTAGTGTGATAGAACGCACTTCGTCTTTATTGATTTGAATCGCAAAAAATGCCATTTTTTGCACAAGCTCCAAATAGGCTTTTACAAAATTTGGCAACTCATTTTCTTTAATCGGTAAATTCAAAGCATTAGGGAAACTTGAGCCACGCGCAGCCTCTAAAGCCGCTTGTACTGCTTGGATAGCAATCTTTTCTTGAGATTCCAAAGTATTTGCGCCAATGTGTGGGGTTACATAAATGTTTTTTAAATCTAACAATTTATTCGTATTTCCCGGCTCTTTGGCAAATACATCAATGCCCGCAAAACGAATCTTGCCCGAATTCAATGCTTCATAGAGTGCTTCTTCATTGTATAAACCACCACGTGCGCAGTTAATCAGAATCACACCATCTTTCATTTTGGCAATTTGTTCTTTACCAATAATATTAATCGTTTCTTTGTTTTTTGGCGTATGAATCGTGATAATATCGCAACTTAAAATCTCATCAAAATTTCTTGTATATGCGATTCCTACATCTGTAGCTTTTGCAGGATTAATATAAGGGTCATAGGCAACAACTTCCATTTCAAAAGCTTTCATACGTTTTCCTACCCTGCTCCCAATATTACCAAAGCCTATAATGCCAAGCTTTTTATCTTTTAATTCCGTTCCATACCAATCTTCGCGTTTCCATTTGCGCTCTACTTTAAGTTGAGCGTTTGCTTCAGGGAATCTACGAATCGTGCTTAAAATATGGGCACAAGTGAGTTCTACTGCGGCAATTGTATTGGCAGTAGGGACATTCATCACGACTACACCCTTTTTACTAGAAGACTCAATATCTACATTATCTACGCCTACCCCTGCACGCACAACTGCACGTAATTTTGTCGCAGATTCCAAAAAACTCGTATCTACATCTGTTGAGCTTCTAGTAATTGCTACATCTGCTTTGTGCAATTCTTTTTTGAGCTCATCTTTAGGCAAGCTTGCCAAATTCAACATTTCCACTTCTGCATCTTTTGATAACAAATCCAAACCACTTTGATGAATATGATCACATACGATAATTGTATATTTTGACATTAAAACTCTCCATTTTTTTTAAGATTTAGATAAAGTATAATTAATTTCATAATGTCTTAACTTCTCTAAAACACTACGAAGATAATTTTCATCTTCTGTTGCAACAACAAGAGAAATATTCTCACCAATTTTATAATAAGAATATTCTATATTGTATGCACCCAAAACTTGATTGATACAAAAAAATTGATAATCGTTAATTACTCCCACTGAAACCCTAAAGATTTCTTTAGAAGTTTGCTTGATTTCATCTGCAAAAAGCAACTTGACTTGTAATTCTGAAGCAGGATAAATAAACTCTCGTTCATCTTGCCCCGACAATCTATCAAGCCAATCAGGCATTTCAAGCGGTTTTGTTCTATTGCTATCAAATTGTGCAAGCTCATAAGGGCTAACTTTTGGTAAAGAATAAAGATTCATTGCTTCAATATAATTACGAATCAAAACAAACAATAATATGCAAGTTAAAAAAAAGAAGATTCCAATTAATACTCTTGTTTGCATATTATTTCACTTTAGACTATTGGATTTGGTCTTTGATAATGTCCCCTAATGTCATTTTATCATTCGTGCTACTATTGAAATTTTTAAGATTCGCTTTTTCTTTTTGTCTTTCTAATCTACGCACAGAAACACGAATCCTATTGTTCTCTGCATCAATAAGAGAAATCACTCCGTTGATTTTATCGCCTACTTTGATTTCTTCTTTTTTAAGTGGAGACAAATCTTCATTGCGAATTAAGGCGTCCATTTCATCATCAATTTTGATAAATACGCCAAAATCTTTTATGTCTCTAACCGAACCAACTACCACATCGTCCATAGAATATTTTTTAGCAAACTCTTCCACAGGCGAAGTAATCAAACCTTTGCGCGTTAGAGAAATACGTTCTTTTTCGCGGTCAATTTTTGCAATTTTTACCTCAATCATCTCACCGATTTTCATTAAGTCTTTGCATTTCTCATTTTTATTCCAATAAGCATCTTCATTATGCAATAAACCATCAATATTATCTAGTTTGACAAATGCGCCAAAGTCTGTCAAAGTTGCCACAACACCTTTTAGAATCTCTCCCTCTTTGTGTTTTTTAGCAAATTGTTCAAAGGGTTTGTCTAGCAACTTCTTCAAAGAGACTCTCAAGCGACGGTCTTTCGTATCAATCTCAATCACTTCTACATCAATTTCTTGTCCAGCTTTCAAAAATTCTTCAGGGTTTTGGATATTTTTATTCCAAGAAATTTCAGAAATATGCAAGAATCCCTCAATGTCATTACCTAAATCTACAAACACTCCATAAGGTTCAATGTTGCTCACCGTTACTTTAATCGCATCGCCTACTTCTAATTCATTTTCAATCTCTTTCCAAGGGTCGTCAGTGGTTGCTTTGATAGATAATGCCAAACGTCGCTTTTCTTTATCATAACTAAGAACTTTAACCGGAACGACATCTTCTTCTTTATAAAGCCTAGAAGGATTCACGGGTCCTTTATAGCTAATCTCTGTATAATGCACCAATCCCTCTACACCCTCTACATCAACAAACATTCCAAAACTTGTGATTTTTTTAACCTTGCCTTGTAAGATTCCTTCTTGCTTCAAGAGGTTTTCAATCGTGTCTTTTTTGACTGTGTTTTCAAGCTCAAACAAACGTTTGCGTGAAATCACAATGCTATCTTCTTCAGGTTTTACATTGATAATGCAAGCTTTAATCTTTTTGCCCTCAACCTTGCTTCCCTCTTTAAAGACGGCTGCGAATTTTGGCATAAAAAACTCAATGCCATTATTTTCTACAACATATCCTCCCTTGTTTCGTTTTGTTACAATACCCTCTACAATCTTATCTTTATAATTTTCGCCCAAGTCTTTGATATATTGGCGCATTTTTTCTCTGCGAATTGCCTTTTTATGAGAAACAATGGGCTGTTCATTACGCTTACCTGTAATCACAATGGGCAACAAATCTCCCTCTTTAAACAACAGCTTGCCCTGTGCATCTTTAATTTCATCAATGGAAATAATCCCCTCTTTTTTCTCGCCAGAAACAGCAATAATGACTTGGTCATTTTTAATTGCTACAATCTCACCTTGTGAAACGCTCTCACTTTCTCTTTTTTCAAATTGTTCAAACATTGAAGCAAAGTCTTCATTTTCGTCAATCACTATCTTTTCTAACTCGTGTGTGTTAATTCCAACAGCCATCTGTGCCCTTTTTAAAAATAAAATCTTTCAATTTTATTAAAATTTGCCTTTTAAAAGTATAAAATCAATATTTTTCAATGGTTTTTACGACTTTATCAATAATCCAATTTGGTGTTGAAGCTCCCGCACTCACTCCACAAAGAGTTTTATTCTCAAACCATTGGGCGTTAAGCTCCAAAAAATCCTCAATCAAATAACAGTCTTTGCAATATTCTTTAGAAATATTATAGAGCTGTTTGGTGTTAGAGGAATTCCTCCCGCCCACAATCACCATTACATCCACTTCTTTTGCAAGATTCCGTGCTGAATCTTGATTATCAAAGGTTGCATTACAAATCGTATTAAATACTCTACACTCCGAACAATTACGCACCAAATAACTTGCAATCTCTAAAAATAATTCAATATTTTTGGTTGTTTGTGAAACCAATGCCACTTTTTCTGTGAGTTTGACTGCTTTTAATGCCTCTAAATTTTCTACCACTAAAGGATTATTATTGCAATAACTCATTACGCCTTTCACTTCAGGGTGTTTTATATCTCCAAAAATAACAATCTGATAACCCTGCGCGCTCATTTTTTCGCAAATTGCTTGGGGTTTGGTTACAAAAGGACAAGTCGCATCGGTAATTTTGGAAGTTTTTTCTTTGAGTCTTTGTAGGTCTTGCTTAGGGATTCCGTGTGTGCGAATAATCACTTCAGCATTTTGCGGAATCTCCTCTATATTTTCATTCACAACTACATTAAAATCCTCTTTTAAGCGATTGATTTCTTTTGCATTATGAATCAATGGACCAAGCGCAATACCATTTGGCTTACTTTCTGCTAGCTTAATTGCGCGCCGCACACCAAAACAAAATCCATAATTTTTAGCCAATTTTACGCGCATTTAATTTCTTTGAATTTTTGTAATGGATTCTAAAATCTCTAAGAAATTAGGGAAAGAAATATTAATGTATTCTGCATTTTCAATCTCCATTCCACAGACGAGCCCTGCAATCGCAAAGCTCATTGCGATTCTATGGTCGCCATAGCTTGGCACACACGCCCTTTGCAATTCTCCCCCGATAATCTCAAATCCGTCTTCTAGCTCACGCGCCTCAATACCGCAAAGCTTTAGATTCTCTACGACTGCACTAATGCGGTCTGTCTCTTTTACTCTTAGTTCCTTTGCCTCTGTTACACGACTGATTCCTTTAGCACACGCCATTGCAATCGCAATGGCTGGAATCTCATCAATCAACCAAGCAATATTTTGATTCATATTGACAGCTTTCAAGGTATTTGGAGCGGTGATTTCAATGTCTCCAATGCTCTCATAAGTTTCAGAAGTGAGGGTATATTGAATGCTTACTCCCATTTGCTCTAAAACCTTAAAGGCTTCAATTCTTGTTTTGTTTAACAACACATTACGCAAGATTCCGTGTGCATTGGGAGTAATCGCAATGGCAAGTGCGAAGAAAAACGCACTAGATGGGTCTGCTGGAATCTCTATATCAAGCGGATTTAATTTATTTTGCAAAGATTGGATTTTAACTTCAATTGCACCATTGTCTAAAATCTTAGATTCTATCGAAGCACCCATACCCTTTAGGATTCTCTCACTATGGTCACGGCTTAGTTCTGGTTCATAATACACGGAATCGCCTTGTGCAAAAAGTGCGCTTAAAATCATTGCGGATTTGACTTGCGCACTTGGAATCTTACTTGTATAATCAAAATTTTTTAACTTCTCATTGCCTACGACAACCAAAGGAGCAAAGTTTCCGTTTTCTCTACCGATAATCTGCGCTCCTACGCTACGCAAGGGCTCTGTTACGCGTCTCATCGGACGCTTATTTAAATATTCATCGCCACTTAAGACAAAGATTCCCTTTTGCGCACTTAAAAGCCCCAAATAAAGACGAATTGCAGTCCCCGCATTCCCACAATACAAAATCGTCTCTGGCTCGCAAATCTTTGGTGGTGGAACTAGGCGCAATCCCTCTTGCTCCTTTTGCACTTTTAAGCCCAACATTTGGGCAATCTTTAATGTGTCTAAAGTGTCTTCGCCCTCTAAATAATTGCGCACAAAGCTTGGCTTATCACTTAAAAGCGAGAAAATGGCGCAACGATGTGAAATAGATTTGTCCCCTGCAATTTGATTAGTATCCAATGTGAATGGTTTGGCTTTAAAGACTTCTAATTTCATCGCAACTCCACATTAAACTCCGTCTTAAGCAGACCTAAGACTAGATTCATTGCTTCGCTAATATCCTTTTCCTCTAATGTTTTTGTATCAGATTGCAATTCAAAACGAATCGTTAAACTCAACTTGTCGCCTAATTTTTCATCTTGATACACATCAAGAGGATAAAATCTAGTGATATAAGGAATTTCAAGACGATGAATTGCTGCTTTGAGTTTGTAATAAGGAATCTCACTTTTTAATACCACGCTTAAATCCCGCTGGGTTTTTTGAAACTTGGAAACCATTTTTACCTGTGGCAAGGCACTCTTTAGGGATTCTAAGGAGATTTCACATAAATAAGTGCAATCTAGCCCTAATTCTAATGCCACTTGTGGATGTAAAGTCGCTAAAATTCCGATTTCTTTACCATTTTGCAAAACCCTTGCGCATTGTTCGGGGTGAAACAAGCCAATTTCACTCTTCAATGCTTCTAGGTTAAACTCACCAATTACGCGTGCGATTCTATCGCAAAATTCGAAGTAATTGCCCTTTACGCCCTTGGCGTTGGGATAACGTTCTTCACTCAAGAATCCACTTTGTAAAAATGCTATTTTCTCGCTTTGATTACGCCATCTATCATACACCGCACCTATCTCACTAAAACTCATTGCGCAAAATCCGTTGTTGCGATTCTGTTCTGCTGCACGCAAAAGTCCTAACAACAAAGTGCTACGCAAGGTATTCAAATCCTGCGTAATGGGATTAACTAATTCCAATTGACTCTCTAACACAGGAAAGCCATAGCCTTGTAACTTTTCTTTATTTTCAAACAAAAAATGCACTACTTCATTGAATCCCACTCCTATGGCTTTTTGAGCAAGATTGCGTCTGAAGCGATAAAGCCTCAAAGATTCATTGGTTTGGTCTTTTTGGATAAAACTTAATGGCGCACTTGGAACATTATCAATTCCATAGAAACGAATAACCTCTTCTGCAATATCTTGGAATCCTACAATATCGTGACGAAAAGCTGGTGGAGTAGTGATAATGAGATTCTCATTGCTTGAAATTTCTACTTTAAACTCTAATGACCTTAAAATATTAATCACACGCAATTTATCCAACTCTACACCAATCACGCGTGAAAGCAAGGGAATCTCTATCGTAATGGGCTCTTTTGCCTGCACTTCTAAGAGTTCTTGCGCATCATTATAGAGCACAGCATCGCCATTTAAAAGCAAATTTGAAAGCACAGATAGACCAATATTTAAATTCGTATTGCTTCCACGTGAGGAATAGGCAAAAATCCTTTCATCTATGACTTTTGGCTTGGATTCCATTACCTTTTGAGCAATAATTTCCGGCGGAATATAACTTGCCTCCAAAATTATTAACTCTCTTGCCTCATTCTCTGCTTCTGCATTAAGATTCTCTGTATAGCCACTAATGCCGATTGTAGAGAGTTTTTTATCTCCTTGATAAATACATTCAAAGCCTTGCGAATCCTTTTTGAGATTCAACAAGACTTTACCATTTTTGTCTTCTAATTGATAAAAGTTTTGTGGATATACATTCAAAAGCACCCCACTTAATAGCATACTAAAGCGCAACGCATTGCCTAGCCAATCTTTCGTTAAGGAATCATTGTAAGCTAAAAATAAAACTGCATTCAAGGGCAATAAAAAAGGCTTGGCTTCAATCACTTTAAAAAGCAAAGAGGATTTATGTTTTTCACTCGCTACGACTTGCAATACACGTCCGATTCCGGGAGCATTTTCGGAGATTTTTGATGTGGAGCATAGCGTCTTGCGTTCTAACTTCAATGCCACACTCAAATCCCTAGCGATTCCGAACAAATTCATACAATCGCCACGATTTGGTGTGATAGAAACCTCATACACCTCTTCATTGAAGCAAGAATATTCTCTTAATTCCTTGCCAATAACTAATTCGCCAATACTTGTATCAAGTTCCACGATTCCATTATTGATTTGTGGAAACCCAAGCTCACTTGTAGAGCACAGCATACCACAACTTTCAACGCCTCTAAGTTTTGCTTTTTTAATGGTTATTTGAGGCAACTCTGCTCCCTCTAGCGCAACTGCTACATAAATTCCTGCTCTTGCGTTGGGCGCACCACAAACAATTTGTCGCATTTGAGGCGCATTCTCTTCTCCACCAATCATAACTTGACAGACATTGAGTTTAGTTGCATTGGGGTGTTTTTCACACTCAAGAATTTTCCCTACTACAACCTTTTTGGGTGCAATGTTGGTTTGAAATGATTCCACTTCTAGCCCGATTTTGTTTAAGACTTTGCAAATCTCCTCACCTGAAATATTCTCTATTGGTAAAATTTGGTTTAAAATACTACGTGTAAAAATCATTTAAATTGCTCCAAAATCCTTAAATCACTTTCAAAAAATGCGCGCAAATCTGGCACGCTAAACATCAGCATTGCAAATCTTTCTACGCCCATACCAAACGCATATCCACTGACATTTTCATAACCTACTGCCCTAAAAACATTATCATCTACTACTCCACACCCTAAAACTTCTAGCCAACCTGTATGTGAGCATATACGACACCCAGAACCTTTACAAAAAATACAACTCATATCTACTTCTGCGCTTGGTTCTGTGAAAGGAAAAAAGCTTGAGCGGAATCTTACCCGCACATCGCCAAACATATATCTTAAAAAGTCTTCTAAAATAAATTTGAGATTCGCGAAACTCACGGAATCTTTGCCCTCTTCTACGACTAATCCTTCCACCTGATGAAACATCGGCGTATGCGTCAAATCATAATCACAACGAAATACACTTCCCGGACAAATCATACGAATGGGTGGTTTTTGGGATTCCATTGTCCGCACTTGCACAGGAGAAGTATGCGTGCGTAACAACTTGCCGTCTTTGAAATAAAAAGTATCTTGCATATTGCGTGCAGGGTGATATTGAGGCAAATTCAATGCTTCAAAATTATGGAAATCATCTTCTACTAAAGGTCCGGTATTAAGCGAGAAATTCATTCCAACAAAATATTCCACGATTCTATCTAACATCAGCATCACAGGGTGATTTGCTCCCTTTTGAGAGCTCGGAGAAAACAACGAAACATCAATTTTTTCTGCATTGAGCTTAGCTTCAAGCTCCTTTAAGGCAAGTTGTTCTTTTTTATCCGCTAGAACCTTTTCAAACTCTGCTTTAAGAGTGTTTAATTCTTTGGCTAATGCTTTCTTTTCAGATTCTTTACAAGATTTGAGTTCAGCAAATCGTGCCGTTAAGATTCCCTTTTTGCCCATAACTAAAACGCGGATTTCCTCTAGTTCTGCAGTGGTTTGTGCGTGATTAATCTTAGAAAATATTTCTGTCATTTGATTCCTAACTTGTGTAAAATATTTTTGAGATTGTATTATAAATTTTTATTTACTTTTCTTAAAACATTAATGCAAATCTACTGATAAAATAAGGTAAAATTCCAAAAATTTATTTCAAAGGTTGGAAAATGAGCATATTTGAAAAAATTATAAAAGGCGAAGTGCCTTGCAATAAAGTGTTAGAGAATGATGATTTTTTGGCTTTTTATGATATTGCACCTAAAGCCCCTGTGCATGTACTTGCGATTCCTAAAAAATTCGCTAAGGATTTTCAAGAACTCAATCCAAATGAAATGGTTGGCTTTACAAAATTTATCCAAGAAGTTGCACGCACTTTGAATTTAGATAAAAGTGGTTATCGCATTATTAGCAACATTGGTATCAATGGAGGTCAAGAAGTGCCTTATTTGCATTTTCATATTTTAGGCGGAGCAAAATTGCGTTGGGACAATCTAGCGCAAAACATCTCTGACGCACAGCGACTAGAGGAAGCCAAAAAGAATATGTAGATTTGTACCATTGCGAGAAAGTTTTTACAATAGAATCTTATAAGGTGAAGTTGATTGCAAGGCTGGCATTTGCAAGAATGAGATTCAAAACTAGCCACAAAATATGCTAAAATATCCTCGCAAAACTTAAATACATTATTTTAAGGAAATAAAATGAAAAATTTATTTGCGATTCTCATCACTTATACCAAACCAATGAACGAAATTGAAAAAATCCTCCCCTCTCATCGCGCATTTTTAAAAAACGGCTATGATAGCGGAAATCTCTTAGCAAGCGGACCACAAAATCCAAAAGTTGGTGGAATCGCAATTGGTGCTTTTGAATCTAGAGAAGACGCATTGGAGTTTTTCAAAAATGACCCTTATGCACTGAATTCTGTCGCAACACATCAAGTTTTAGAATTTACCCCTGTGTTACACCAAGAATTTTTAAAAGAATTTTTAGGCGAATAAAATCTCGCCAAAAGGGATAATCCCAGCTTTTAGAATCCTTCAACAAGGTTTATAAATGGAACTAACACCAGAAGAGAAAGAGAAGCTAGAAGAGCTTTGCGCAATGTCCTTTGATATGGCAAGAAATAACGACTACAAATCCCTACAAACGCTTCTACAAAATGGCTTGAATCCAAATCTTGCCAACCATAAAGGTGATTCCTTGTTAATGCTTGCAAGCTATCATAATAGCATAGAATGCGTGAAACTACTTTTGCAATATAAAGCCAAAGTGGATAAAGTAAATGATAAAAATCTAACACCCCTTGCGGGAGTGTGCTTTAAAGGATATGTGGAAGTGGCAAAGCTTTTGCTAGAAAATGGCGCAAATCCAGAGTTTCAAAATCCTATGGGAATGACGCCTTATGATTTTGCCATTTTATTCCGCAGGAAAGAAATGTTAGAGATTTTACAAAAATATTCTAATAGAAAAATAAGCTTTTTAAAGAAGTTGTGGTTAAGGTTTTAAATCAAGATTCTAAAGACTTAAAAGCTCAAATTGTAGAATCCCAAAAAAAGGATTCTACAAATCTGCTTTTATAATCTCAAAAGCTCTTTTACTCTTTTGCCATAAGCTGGGTCGGCTTTGGTAAAATGCTCAATCTGTCGCTTACAAATCTCCTCTGGAACGCCCTCCATTGCCTCTTTGATATTTTGACATAAAACTTCTTTTTGACTTTCATTCATCAAACGATACAAATCCCCCGCTTGACTGAAATGATCCTCTTCATACTCGCGGTGATTGTATCTATCCATCACATCGCCCTCTTGTATGTGTAATGACGGCTCTAGCGCGTTTGTATCTTCTTTGTAATCCCCATAAATGCTTGGATTGTAATTTCTCTCTGCACCAAATTTTCCCATTTGCATAAACCCATCTCTATGGGTGTTTGCCACAGAAGCAATAGAAGCATTAACGGGAAGTTGGGAATGATTAATGCCTAAGCGGTATCGTTGCGTATCTCCATAGCTAAAAAGTCGTCCTTGCAACATTTTATCAGGACTATATCCAACACCGGGGACGATATTAGCAGGATTAAACGCTGCTTGCTCCACTTCTGCAAAATAATTTTCTGGATTTTTATTTAATTCTAAAATACCTACTTCAATGAGCGGATAGTCTTTATGACTCCAAACCTTTGTCAAATCAAAAGGATTGACTTTGTAATTGGCTGCATCTTTCTTTGGCATAATTTGCACACAGAATCTCCATTTGGGAAAATTGCCTTTTTCAATATTTTCAAACAAATCTTTTTGGTGAGATTCTCTATCTTTGGCAATGATTGCTTCTGCTTCTTTGTTGGTGAGATTGTGGATTCCTTGCATACTTTTGAAGTGAAACTTCACCCAAAAACGCTCGTTTTGGGCGTTAATAAAACTATAAGTATGACTGCCAAAGCCGTGCATCTCTCTATAACTGCGCGGAATCCCTCTATCACTCATAAGGATTGTTACTTGATGTAGAGATTCCGGGTGCAAACTCCAAAAATCCCAAGCAGCCGTAGCACTTCTTAGATTTGTCTTTGGGTCTCTTTTTTGGGTATGTATAAAATCAGGAAATTTCATTGCGTCTTTGATAAAAAATACCGGCGTGTTATTGCCCACAATATCCCAATTTCCCTCATTTGTATAGAGCTTTAGCGCAAAGCCACGTACATCGCGTTCCGCATCTGCCGCCCCTCGCTCACCTGCCACAGTAGAAAAGCGCAAAAATGCTTTGGTCTTCTTGCCTATAGAGCTAAAAATATCAGCTTTACAATATTGCGTAATATCATTGGTAATTGTTAATTCTCCATAAGCAGCACTTCCTTTAGCATGGACTACGCGCTCTGGAATCCTCTCCCTATCAAAATGTGCTAACTTCTCCAAAAGCCAAGTATCTTGCAAGAGTGTAGGACCTCTTTTGCCTGCTGTTATGGAATTTTGATTATCTCCTATTGGTATTCCTGTTGCTGTTGTAAATTTTTTATTCATTTAGTTCTCCTTAAAAAAATTACTCTGTAAATATATCATATTTTTATTAAAAGAAAATTATTATTAATAAATATTTTAAATTATATAAAAAATTATGTCTATTTTATTACTAATCTAAAAGTCATTCCTTATAAATCTTTTTGATGAAAAATAAAAATTAAAACTTGATTCATTGCATTTTTGTTAAAATTCCTCTAGGTGTAGTAAGTGGTTGCTCCTAAATTATGGAGAGGAAAGTCCGAGCTGCATTGGGATAGGATTCCATTTAAAGAATGGCTAGAGCAATCTAAGGGAAAGCGCAACAGAAAACAAACCGCCCACCTGCAAAACCAGTGTGTGGCAAGGGTGAAAAGGCGAGGTAAGAGCTCACCGAGAGCAACGCAAGTTGTTTTGCATTGCAAGCCCAATCCGCAGCAAGAAAGGTATGGTTAATATCCCAAGATTTGAACCTTTCGCTAGAGTTTTGCTGCAAGGCAAAATCCAGATAAATAGCCACATAAACAGAACTCGGCTTACCGCTACACCCTTAATCTCATCAAAGGAATTTTATGCGATATTTACAAAATTTGGATTCCATTTTATTAAGTCATGGTAGCGGTGGAATAGAATCGCAAAACCTTATTACAGAGCTTTTTTATCCCTATTTAGAAGGTTGTGTAATCGGTGGAGGAGAAGACGCAGGGATTGGAAATTTAAGCCAAAATACAGAAAAATTCGCTATCAGCACAGATGGCTATGTCGTGTCTCCTTTGTTTTTTGCGGGGGGAGATATTGGCAAACTTTGCGTATGTGGAAGCTGTAATGATGTCGCAATGATGGGTGCAAAGGCACGATATTTGAGCGCAAGCTTTATGATTGAAGAGGGATTCTTGATTGCAGATTTAAAACGTATTGTAGAATCTTTTGCCAATACACTTAAACAAAGCGGAGCAAAACTCATCTCCGCAGATACTAAGGTGCTCCCCAAAGGCACTTTGGACAAAATTTTCATCACCACTACCGCAATAGGTGAATTTTTACACCCCCATTTGAATTTAAGCGCATTTGGGATTCCACAAGAATGCGCAATCCTTGTAAGTGGCAATATCGGCACTCACGGCGCAGTAATTTATTCTAGCCGCGAGGGAATCGGGCTACAAAGTGATTTGCAGAGTGATTGCGCCCTACTCTATCCTGCTTTAGAGCCATTATTCCAAGCCAAACTCAAGCTCTATGCCTTGCGCGATGCCACGAGAGGTGGAATCGCAAGCGTGCTCAATGAATGGGCAAATGCCTCAAAAGTTGGCATAGAGATTGAAGAAGCAAACTTACCCATTTTGCCTCAAGTGCGCGGAGTATGTGAGCTACTAGGATTTGAGGCTTATAATCTTGCAAATGAGGGAATGTGCGTGCTATGTATCGCCAAAGAGTACGCGGAGCAGGCTTTAGAGATTCTACACCAAAAGGGCGCACCCAATGCCACATTGATTGGCTATACTACTTCTGAAAATGTGGCAAAGGTTGTGTTGAAAACCTCCTTTGGAGCAAGGAGATTTTTAGACTATCCTAGCGGGGAACTCTTGCCTAGAATTTGTTAAATATGGCTTGGGTAAGAGAAATTGATGATACGTACAGAACAAGAAGTTTTTGGAACAATCCTAGATTTTGCAAAAAATCATGAATCGATTCGTCTTGTTACACTTGAGGGCTCAAGGGCGAATCCGAATATCAAAAAAGACATATTCCGTGATTATGATATTTCTTTTTTCTTAGATAGGCAAAGTTTGCAAAAGTTTAAAGACGATACAAACGATGAATGGCTAAAAGTGTTTGGCAATTTGTTGATGATTCAAAAACCAGAATCAATGGAACTCTATCCGCCAGATTTAAAAGAAGATTGGTTTAGCTATCTCATGCTTTTTGATGATGGTGTGCGGATAGATTTAACGCTCATTCCACTTGAAGATGCGGAATTTTATAAGAATCATGAACGTCTCATGTGTGTTCTACTCGATAAAGATAATCGATTTAATAACGTGTTGCCCGCGAGCGATTGTGCTTTTCATATCAAGCCCTTGACCAAACAAAGCTTTTTAGATTGCTGCAATGAATTTTATTGGCTGTATGTTTGCAGTCTAAAAGACATTTTACGTTCTGAAACGTTGCTTGCTAATACACATCTTGCAATGATGAGAGAAGGGCTTTTGATTCTGCTTTCGTGGTATGTGGCACTAAGAGAAAATCATTTTTCTTTCTCGCTTGGCAAAGAATATAAATTTCTGCCCCAATTTCTTACATCAAAAGAAATGCAAAAACTCTATGCATGTTATCGGCTTGGAAACAAGAAGCAGGCGAAGAAAACACGTAAGAATCTCGAAAGGTTTTTTGCCAAAATCGCCCAAAGGCTTATGCGTTCTTGTTTCAAGCAAGATTTTCAAACTTTGCCCTATCGCACAGAGACAAAAGCCTATGCAAAGATTCTGAAGCACTTACAAAATAATAATCCATCATAAAATATTATGATTTTTCCACGAGCTTCCGAATCTCTTGCCTAACAAAATCAAGATGACTATTTGTGAGAATCGGGATTAAAGAATTGATTGTATCAATATCTTTATCCCACCACTTAAGCCGAAGCAAGAGCGCAATCAACTCGTCATCAAATCGCTTCTTAATCATTCTTGCGGGATTCCCCACAACAATCGTATAAGGCGCAACATTGCTACCCACAACGCTATTTGCGCCAATAATCGCACCATCGCTGATTTGAACGCCCGGAAGTATCGTTGCATTTTGACCAATCCAAACATCATTACCAACAATCGTATCGCCTCTTAAGGGCAAATCTGCGGGCTCGGGCACTTGCGCCTCCCAACCTAAAATATAAAATGGAAAGGTTGAAATTGCATTCATTTGATGATTCGCACCATTCATAATAAACTCCACGCCCGCTGCAATTTGGCAAAATTTACCAATAATGAGTTTATCGCCCACAAAATCATAATGATGACTCACATGACTTTCAAAATTGCTATCGCTAATATATGTGAAATCACCCACAATGATATTAGGATTCTGAATTGTTGGCTTGGCATAGATAAGGTTTTTGTTCCCCGCTATCGGAAAGGGATTATTTGGATTGGGTAGGGTTTGGTTTTTCATGTGATTCTTCTTTATGTCTTAGGTATTTCTCATAGATTCGTCAAATCTTTTGCGACAAGCTCGGCTTGTTCAATTACCCTATCCACCGCGAGTTTTTGCATATCGGGCGGATAGCGATATTTTTTGAGCACCTTTTTAACTGCCAAACGTAGCCTAGCGCGCACATTTTCTTTATGTTGCCAATCCAAAGTAACATTTTTCTTGAGTGTCTCAAAAACGGCTATGGCAAGTTTTTTGAGAGTGTCTTGGCTCATCAGCTCTTGTGCGCTTTCATTTTGCGCAATGGCTTCATAAAAGGCAAACTCATAGTCTTTTAGCCCCATTGCTTGCTTTTGCTTCTCGCTAGCAATTAATTCTTTGCTTAAAATAATCAATTCTTCTATGGCTGCTGTTACACTAAGGAGATTATTTTGGTATTGACGCATTGTATTTTTGAGTCGTTCCATAAGACTTTGGGCAGAAATCGCGCTTGCAAGCCGCGCAGAGAGTTCATCATTTAAGAGTTTTTGCAACGTCTGCAAGGCAAGGTTTGGGTGTTTATGGTTGGCAATTTCGTCCAAAAATTCTTCTGAAAAAATGCAAATATTAGGCTTTGCAATCCCCGAATGACTTAGCAAATCAATCACCCCATCACTCACAATTGCGTCATTAATGATTTGCCTGATTGCACCTTGAGAAATCATCTCTGTTTCTATGCGTCCGCGCTCGTATTTTTTCAAACTTCTTTTGATTAAATCAAAAAATGCGACACCTTTTGCAAGTGTTTCTGCTTCTGCACAAGGCAGAGCCATTGCATAAGCCCTCACGAGTCTTGTTGCAATGTCCAAGAACCGCTTTTTGCCATTTTCTTGTGCGAGGATAGATTCTAAAGTTTTGGCGATAAACTCGAGCTTCGCTTGACTATCAAGTATAAAGTAGTCTAGGGGATTGATTCCTTGAATCATTTGCATAAGAATCTCATAGTTTTCCTGCATTTTGTCAATGACTTTGTCTTTATCCTCCACAAACGCGCCCTTACCCCCACTTTGGGTATAAAACTCCAGCGCATTTTTGAGCTCATTAGCAATCCCCAAATAATCCACAATTAACCCCGCAGGCTTGTCTTTATAGACGCGATTCACCCTCGCGATGGCTTGCATGAGATTATGCCCACTTAAAAATTTATCCATATAAAGCGTATGCAAAGGCGGCACGTCAAAGCCCGTGAGCCACATATCACAAACGATGACAATTTCAAGTTCATCTTCAATGTCTTTAAAACGTTTGGCAATCTCACTTCTTTGCGCCTTGCTCGTATGGTGTTTGGCAAGATTCGCGCCATCGCTACTATTTGCCGTTATGATAACCTTGAGCTTGCCTTTTTGATAATCCTCACTATGCCACGAGGGCATCAAGCCAACGATTATATCATACAAAGAAACAGCAATTTCTCGGCTCATACAAACAATCATCGCCTTGCCTTTTAACGCCTCTTGTCTTTTGCTAAAATGTTCGATAATATCTTTTGCCACGACTTCAAGTCGCGCCTTCGCCCCGACAATCTCGCATAGCCTCGTGGCTTTGGCGTTGATTCTGTCTTGTTCTTCGCTCGCAATGAGCTTGGAATCGAGCTCTTTTAAAATCTCTTGCCCCTCGACACTTAGCCCAATTTTAACCAATCGGCTCTCATAATAGATTCCAACGGTGGCTTTATCTTCAACCGCCCTAGCAATATCGTAAATATCAATATAATCTCCAAACACACGGCGCGTGTCGGCGTCTGCTTTTTCAATCGGCGTGCCGCTAAATCCCAAATAAGTCGCATTAGGTAGCGCGTCTCGCAGATATTTGGCATAACCATAGCGGAGTTGCGCCTGTTCATCAAGCCTCGCTTCAAAGCCATATTGACTCCTGTGCGCCTCATCGCATAAAACGAGGATATTTTCTCTTTGACTTAAAAGCTCGAAACTCTCACTTTCGCTCCTAAACTTCTGAATCGTGCTAAAAATAATGCCTCCACTTGCCCTTTTGAGCTTTATTTTTAAATCCTGCGTGCTTGTTGCGAGCGTGGGCTCTGTGCGCAAAAGCTCCTTTGCTTTTGCAAAAGTCTCAAACAATTGCTCATCAAGGTCGTTCCTATCGGTGATAACGAGCAAGGTGGGATTGCCAAAAGTCGCAATCGCCTTTGCACTAAGAAACACCATTGTGAGACTCTTGCCGCTGCCTTGTGTATGCCACACCACGCCGCCTCTTTTGTCTCTACACATCGCGACTTTCACAGATTCTATCGCCTTTTGCACCGCGTAATATTGATGATACGCGGCGAGTTTTTTAATGATTTGTGTGGTCGATAATCCCGATTTGTCGTTAAAAGTTTGCTTCTCAAACACGATAAAAAAGCGCAAAATCTCTAAGAGTGTGCAAGGTTTTAAAACCTCAAGGATTTCTAGGAGGAGTGATTTATCCTCGCTTCGCCATCGCATAAATCGCGTAAAATCCGCGCTTAAACTCCCAACCTTGCTATTTAGCCCATCGCTTAGCACACAAAGCACATTAGGGATAAACAAGAAGGGAATCTGTGCCTTGTAGGTTTGAATCTGCTGATACGCACTTTCTAAAGTCGCATTTTCATTCAAAGGATTTTTGAGCTCACACACGACTAAGGGCAAACCATTCACAAACAACACAATATCCGGTTGTTTTGGCATTTGCGCATGAAAATATAGTTGGTTACACGCGACAAAGGTATTATTTGCCAGATTCTCAAAATCCACGAGGCGCAAAAGAACGCCGCGAATCTCACCCTCGATAAAAACCTCAAGCGTGATTCCAAGTGCAAGATAGGCGTGGCATTTGACATTTGCTTCCAAAAGCTCCTCGTTTTCGAGGGCTTTGAGCTTTGCTAACGCCTCATCGAGCAGCCGCTCTTGCGTGTCTTGGTCAAGTTTTAGCTTGCAAGAATATTTAGAATCGGCGTTAAAGTTAATTCTCCGCACCGCCTCCCTAAATTCATTCTCAAGTATCCATTCATCGCTTTTGCGCTCTATCTCCTTGCCACTCTTGCAAGTATAGCCCGCATGTGCTAAATGCTCAAGAAGCAGGGATTCTATGGCTGATTCGTTGAGTGGCTGAGTTTCTTGCATTATTTTTCCTTAAAGTTTAACTTGCAATTTATTATTAAAAATTTAAAAAATATTATAACAAAATTAAGAATAAGCGATACAATCTTTAGCTATAATCTTTGCACACTATAAAGCTTTCTAGAGGATATATTATGATTTTGAATTATGAAAATAGCAAAATTATAAGAAGTATTCCCTATCAAGAAAGTGATATTATAAAAATTTTTGGCAAGAAAAAAGCTAAAGAATTTCAAGATTTTATTAATCAAGTCTCCAAAACCTTTGAAACCACGACCGAAAAACTCATCAAACTTGCAAACACCTTTAATATACCCTTTGCTTATCTCTTTTTGGATGAAATACCCAAAGTAGAGGAATCCTTGCCCGATTTTAGAAAAAATGGTGCAGATTTTAGCCAAAATCTCAAATCCTGCATTGCTTCAAGTAAAAAAAAGCAAGAATGGTTTAGAAATCATCTTATCAGAAATGGGTATAACAAGTTTTTAGAAAATCAAAATCTAATTTCAGACAGAGACATTATCCAAACTATCAAGCAAATTACACAATTTGACAAAGTCGCAAAAGCACAAGATAGACAAAAATTTAATCAACTCAAAATCAATGCAGAAAAGCACAATATTATCGTGCAACAAAGCGGAATTTCACAAAATCAAACGCGCAAAGCCATTAGCTTTAATGAATGCAGGGGTTATGCGATTTATGACGAATACGCACCACTTGTTTTTATTAATGCCAAAGACACAAGCGAGAATGGCAAAATTTTCACCCTTTTGCACGAATTAGCGCATATTTTACTTAAACACAGTGGCGTTAGCTCGTATGATTTTGAGTTAGAAGAAGAATATCGTTGCAATAACATTGCAGGAGAAATCCTTATGCCAACTGATTCTTTTAAGTCGCAATGGAAAAAACAAGATTCTATCCAAAGAAATATAGAAAAATTAAAAAATAATTTTGAAATGGCAAGCTCTCTAGCACTTGCCACTAAAGCACTTTTGCTTAAATTAACAGATAATGAAAAATATCAGGATTTTAAAAATGCAAAGCTAGAACAATTTTTAAAAAATAAAGATTCCAAAGGGGGCAATTATTACTCTAATATTATTGCTTCCAATAGTAAAAACTTTGCTCAAAGTGTAATAATTGATACACTTAATGGCTATGAAACTTATAAGGAAGCGTTAAATCTACTTGATATTAAGGGATTTGATAAATTTGACAAACTCGCCAAAGAATTAAAGGTAATCCAATGAATAAATATTTGATTGACACGAATATTTTTATAGAGTCTGCGTATAGATTTTATGCCTTTGATATTTGCCCGGGATTTTGGGAGTTTTTGGGGAAATGTTCAGAATCTGATTCTATAAAATCCATTAGTAAAGTCTATGATGAGCTAACCTCTGATAATTCTAACTTGCAAGATTTTAAAGAAAAGCTACAAAAAGCAGAATTTTTCTTGTCCATAGAAAACATTAGCCTAGAATCTTATGAAAAGATTTCACAAACCCTACAAACAATGCAATACACACAAAGAGCCATACAAGATTTTTCTAGTGGTGCAGATTATTTCCTTGTAGCACTTGCCTATCAAGAAGCCTACACTATTGTAACACACGAGGCAAAGAGTGGCAATAATGCGAGAAATACAATCAAGATTCCTAATGTTTGCGAACAACTTAGGATAAATTGTATAGATATAGCAGAGTTTTTAAGAAACAAACAAGCAAGGTTTGTTTTAGAGGAAACATATCAAAGCGAAGTTTAAAAACTGAAACCTTTTTTAATTTTTTGTTTTATTATAAATTTTATAGTTAAATAACTGCAAATGGCTCCCATTGCAAAAACAAGGATATATTTAAAAGTATTTTTATCTATCGTTAATGCGAGAGCTTGATGATTGTTTGTGTGAGAAATAACATTATTTTGTCGAATAATATTCACTTGATTAAAAATGTTATTTGTAATTGTTGTTGATTGGTTGTGTCGAGACGCAGAAATAATCGGGTAATTTTTACGCTTATTCCAAATTTTTTTCAAAAACTTCCATATTGTTATACTTCCACTAATCAATCCTACAATGGTAGCTATTATAACCACATCACTAAATGCAATATTAATAAAAAAGTTATTTAAGGTTTCCATTTTTAGACTCCTAATTAATTTTTTAGATTTTATCATATTTTCCACTAAATATTTCCACTAAAAGCATATCCCGTATAGATTGCAAAGATTGGATTTGTAATAAATTACTATAAGTTTTTCCAAAAAAATATGAAACATTTTTCGTAAATTCCATTATAATTTTTGGATTTGGAATTTTTGTTATATATTCCAAAATAGTTTTTCTATTCATATGTAAAACAGTTGTGCCATTAGAATTACCCAAACAATGAGATTTGAAATCTTGTGTTTTAAATAGATAGTATAAAAATTCTTTGCTTATCCATTCTATTTTAGGTTCTACCTTAACTAAGTCCATTGTGATGATAAGTTTTTTGTATTTACCTGTATCAATAATTAATGCAGGATTGCCAATTATCTCTGCTTCTTGTGTTATATCTGTGTGCGCAACCACCAAATCTCCATTTTTTACAATTTGAGAATCTTTAAATTTTGTTCCAATAAATTCTTTAAATACATTTGTATTAAAAGAGCCATCTCGTGCAAAATTTTTTAATGTAACCAAAGCAATACTAGATTTATTTAGCTCACTGCTTTTATATGAATATCCATTCACGCACTCTACATAATCACCGATTTTTACCTCCTCCCACTCGTTGCGGTTGGGATTCTCTATAAATGTATGGCGGAAGAGAGTGAGGGCAAGGGATTCTAGGGTTTTGTTTTGCCTGTGAAGCAAATCTATCTTGTCATCAAAACTGCTTAGAATCTCCGCGATTTGTTGTTGGATATTAAGGGGCGGGAGGGGAAAGCTAAAATCAGAAATTAACCTAACATTTAAATTTTGTTGTGCAGCCCCAGATGTCATTTGGTCGAGCCTATCGAAATTATGCAATAGAGTGTAATAGATAAAATTATAATCTGCCTTAAGTGCATTAAGTGTGATATTACAACAGGCTTGATTAGTGGTGAGTGGAATTTTATTGATAGCTACTTTTCCAGCTGTTGCTCCATACATTGCAACTATGACAGAATCTTTTTCTATCCACTTTGCCGATGAATTTGCAAGTCCAGTTTCTGTAATAGTTTTTTCTGTAAAATAAATTCTATTATTTTTAACTTCTTTTGTGTTTAGCCAAGGAATTATTCCCTTATAATATTCGCCCTTGTTTGACTTTGGAGTCCCACCAGAAGTTATTTTCTCCGCTATCTCCCCCAATTTCACCTCTTTCCATTCCTCTTTGTGGAGAGATTCAAAGAAATGAGAATGGAGTGCGATTGAAGTCGTATTTTCTTTATGGGCGTGTATTGTCATATCTTCGGCTATAATGCTTTTATTCATTTTCTGCCTTTGTGTTTTATGCGTTCTTAAGGTATATTAATGGTATAATCTATACTCATTCACGGCGGTGCTTTACCGCCATTTCATACCCACTATTTACATATTTACTTATCTCATCATCAAAACAATCAAGCATATCATCTAAAAACTTTTCAATTTGGCGTGTTTCTATGCCAACCAAAATCTTTGTCCGCCCAAATAATAGGCAAGTAGAAAGTCTAGGTGTGCCATTGGAGTTTTTCTTGAAAAGATTTTCAAAATGAAAAGCACGATTACGAATTGTGCGAAACAATGAGTATGCAATGGTTACTTTTTGATAATTTCTCATTTTATCTTTTTTGTTAAAAGGAGAATAGACTTGAAAGTTTAGGTGTTCCATATTCATAAGTTGATTGTGTAGTTTATGCTCTTGTATCCTCTCACACCAATACCCTAAAGTTTGTGTAGAAATAAACTTATCATCTAGCATAATAAGCAAAGAGGCAATTTTGTTTCTTGTAACAATTTCTAAAAGCCCTATTTTAATACTTAAGCGACTAATGAGTAAAAAATTTTCATAGTGTTGCTTGGGGGATTCATAACTTTGTAATCTTTTCTTAGAAAAAAGCTTATGTTGTTTTTCTAGTTCCATTGTCGCCTCTTAAACTTTAGGTTATAAATCTTTTGCATTCAATCTCGTTTTTGCTTGATTTACAATTTTAATCATTTTGTTTAATTTTCACTGAAGTGTTGTATTTATCCTCTTTTTGTTAGACTTATGTTTAGGACAATTATACTACAATTCTTGCCAATTCAGAGGGCTAACCTGCCGAAAGTGCGGGGAGCTCTTAAGTGAGAGGCTACTCTAAATTTCTTTCTTTATGCTTCTTGATATTTTCATTTTTGGTTTCCTATCAAGGCGAGATTTGCCAAAATCCTCTTGTTGAGCTCTTGCTCCTCTTTGATTTGCGATTCTAGCTCTGCTCTTAGGCGCGTAAATTCAGCCTCAAAGTCAAAGTTTTGCTCATTTTCTTCTAACCCCACAAACCTACCCGGTGTGAGCGTATAGCCAAGCGCGGCGACTTCTTCTAAAGAAGCGGATTTACAAAAGCCCTTGATGTCTTCATAGTCTTTTGCCACTCTCCAATTATGGTACGTTTGGCTGATTCTTTGTATCTCATCGGCTGTGAGAATGCGATTTTTGCGATTAATCAGCTCGCCGCAATTGCGCGCATCGATAAAGAGGATTTCTTGGTTTGTCTTAGAACGGCGGATAAACCAAAGGCAAGCGGGGATTTGCGTATTTAAGAAAAGCTTGGCGGGGAGATTGATAATGCAATCTATTAGATTGGATTCTATTAAGTTTTTGCGGATTATGCCCTCGCCGCCCGTGTTGCTCGTTAGCGAGCCTTTGGCAAGCACGAATCCTGCAACGCCTTTTGGCGCGAGATGATAGAGGAAATGCTGAATCCACGCATAGTTTGCATTTGTCGCGGGTGGGATTCCAAACTTCCAACGTCCATCGTTACTAAGCTGCTCACCGCTATAATCCGAATCGTTAAATGGAGGGTTGGCAATCACAAAGTCTGCTTTTAAATCTTTATGCGCATCATTTAAAAAACTCCCCTCGCTGTTCCACTTGACTTGTGAAGAATCAATTTGCCGAATCGCAAGGTTCATCTTTGCGAGTCGCCACGTCGTTTGGTTGCTCTCTTGTCCATAGATAGAAATATCATCAATTTTGCCTTGATGACTTTGCACAAAAGCTTCGCTTTGCACAAACATTCCCCCGCTGCCACAACATGGGTCAAACACTCTACCCTTGTAGGGCTCTAGGCACGCAACAAGCAGCTCTACGACACTCTTTGGCGTGTAAAATTGCCCGCCCTTTTTGCCCTCACTTAGCGCAAATTCGCCCAAGAAATATTCAAAAATATGCCCCAAGACATCGTTATTATGGACTTTATCTCCTTGCAAAGATTGGTTAGAAAGTAAATCTATGAGCCCTCCAAGCGAGATAGAATCAAGATTTTCTTTCGCATAGACTTTGGGCAAAACGCCTTTGAGGCTAGCGTTTTCTTGCTCGATTTCTTGCATTGCATTATCCAAAATCGTGCCGATATTATTTTGCTTGGCATTTTGCATAATCGTATGCCACCGCGCATTTTGTGGCACAAAAAACGCATTTAGCGCGAGATATTCGTCTCTATCCTCTGTATCACCTCCATTTTTTTGAATCGTGTCAAAAGCGATTTGGAAGCTATCGCTGATGTATTTTAAAAACACAAGCCCTAGCACGATGTGTTTGTATTCTGCCGCGTCTATGTTTTTGCGGAGTTTGTCGGCAGTTTTGAAAAGTGTCTGCGCTAAGTTAGAATCAGAATGCGCCATTGAATCCCTTTACAATAAAATCTTAATGTAAATTTAACATAATTTGACTTATAGATTCAACTTGGGCAATTCCTCACCAAGCAGTTGCGTAAAGCTGTGAATATTGTTTGCATAATCTCCCCCCATTGTCTCGGCTAGTGCGTCCGTAATGCAATCCAATCGCGCAAACAGCTCCTTATCCTCTAGCTTCCCCGATAGAATCTGGCGCAACTTTGACGCATCAAATGCAGGGCGGACCGCGTGAATTTTATTAGATAATTCTATAATATACTTCTCATCATAATAGTCTTTGTATTTCATAATAAAATTACTCCCACACTCTCACCCGTACTTTTGGAAGATTCCAAAATACACAATCCATTGCGCGCGGAATCTAGCGGGCAAAAGTTGTTTAAAATCGCGCTTTGGAAGTCCTTTTTATCCTTGAAATCTATTGTCCATTTTCCCTCAAGATTGCGCACATTACATACGCGGAACTCTAAACGCGAATCCGTCTTGCTGACATTCTCTGCTAATGGAATCTCCAAGATGACTTGTTCTAAATGCGTTCCATTCAAGCGCAATAAAATCTCTTTGACAAAGAGTTCAAAGGTTACCAAAGTAGAGTTTGGGAATCCGGGCAAACCAAAGAATTGCTTGCCCTCAAAATGTGCATAGGCTATGTGTTGTCCGGGCTTGATTCGCACTCCCTTGAATACCATTGCGCTTTCTCTCTCTTTGCAAAATGCCGTGATAAAGTCATAATCCCCTACGCTCGCCCCTCCGCTGCTAATCACCAAATCACATTCTTGCAGGGCTAAATAAACACATTGTTCCACCTCCTCTTTCTTGTCTTTTAAAAGCGGATAAAGCTTTGGGATTCCGCCACATTCTAATACTTTTGCAACGAGCAAATGCCCATTGGCATTATAGATATTTGCGCCATTTTGCGCACTCTCGCCTATTTCTAGTAACTCATTACCACTAACAAGAATCCCGACTTTTGCACGCACGAAGACTTCTACAAATACACAATTCAAACTCGCCAAAAGCCCGATATGATTAGCGTTTAGTCGCGTCCCTTGCGAGAGGAGTTTCTCGCCCTTATGATAGTTTGCGCCCTTTTGGCGAATGTATTGTCCCTCCTTTGGAATCTCTAAAATGCGCAAAGTTTGGGATTCCCTCTCTATATGCTCTAGGGGCACTAATCTATCGGCATTTTGTGGAATCTTCGCTCCCGTAAAAGTCTTAATTGCATAAGGCTTCTCAAGTGGCAAGATAGAGTCCTGCGCATTGCCCGCTGGATTTTCTCCTAAGATTATAAAATCTTGTGTTTTGGCATTTTCTTGTAAAAATTTAGAACTGATTGCATATCCGTCCATATTCGCACACGCAGATTCTGGCATTTCTTGTGCTGCAATCACATCACGCGCAAGCACGCGTCCTAGAGCGTTATGTAAAAATACGCGTTCTACTCCCAAAGTCCTAATATCTTGCGACTGTAGAATCTCTTTCGCCTCTTGATAACTGATTTTTTGTTGCATTGGATTCCTTTAGAGTAAATGTCCCATTTTGGTTTTTTTAACCTCCATATAATGTGCGTTGTGCGCGTTACACTCTACAACAATTGGCTCACGCGTGAGTGAAACCATAGATTCAAACGCACGCATTTTGGCTGGATTATTGGTAAGCAATCGGATTTGGCGCAAGTGATAATAATCAAAGATAAACTTCACGATTGCATAATCACGCTCGTCCTCTTGGAATCCTAAAGCGAGATTTGCCTCAATCGTGTCTAATCCTGTATCCTGCAAGGCATACGCATTGACTTTATTAAAAAGCCCGATTCCGCGTCCCTCTTGACGCAAATAAATCAAGAATCCTTGTTCCTTTGCGATTCTGCGCAATGCTGCGTGCAGTTCCCCGCCACAATCACATTTAAGGCTCAAAAGTGTATCGCCTGTCAAACACTCCGAATGCACCCGCACAAGAGGATTTTCTGGAATCTTATCCGTCCTTAACACCAAATGTTCTAGGACGCAAGATTCGCCTTGAAAGGATTTTCTTTCCCTGAAAGATTGGATTTTGAAATCCCCAAACTGCGTTGGGAGACTTGCTTGTTTTGAAACCTCTATCATTATCATTCTCTTTGAATTTTTTTAGTTTGGAATTATAGCAAACTTGCCATTAGTGGTTTTGGATTTATGCGTAAATTTGCTACAATGCGCCAAAAATAAAAGGCTGCAAAATGGAATCGCAAAACAGCATTAAAAGCATTGAAGTAGGACAAAGGATTCTATCCAAAAACGATAAAGTTGCAAGGGAATTGCGCGAAATCTATGCTAAAGAAAATCTTTTTGTCATCAATCTAATGAGTTCTCCGGGCAGTGGCAAAACAACACTCCTAGAAAACATTGCGAAAAACAAATTGCTTGATTTTAGCGTGATAGAGGGGGATTTACAAACCAATCGCGATGCTGAGCGTCTCCAAACTTACGGAGTCAATGCGCACCAAATCACCACAGGCGATGCGTGCCACCTAGAAGCCTTAATGGTCAAAGAGGCATTAGGAATCTTACGCACACGAGGCGAGCTAAAAGAGTTTATGTTTATAGAAAATGTAGGCAATCTTGTGTGTCCAGCAAGCTATGATTTGGGGGCAAATATGAATATCGTTCTGCTCTCTACTCCAGAGGGTGATGATAAGGTTTTAAAATATCCTACGATTTTTCTATGTGCCGATGCAGTCGTGATTTCTAAGGCGGATTTGATAGAAGTCTTTGACTTTAAGGTTTCTCAAGTCCAAGAGGATTTAGAAAAACTCAAAAAAGACATTCCATTGTTTTTAATTTCCTCCAAAGACAAAGAATCTCAACGCAAATTTTGCGCATTTTTACAACAAAACAAGGAGAAAAACTATGTGTCTAGCCATACCTTCTAAAGTAGTTGCGATTGATACCGCCAACAATACCGCTACCTTGGATACATTGGGTGTAACGCGTGAAGCAAGCTTGGATTTGATGAATGAGGAAATCAATATTGGAGATTATGTGCTATTGCATATCGGTTATGTAATGGGCAAAATTGATGAGGAGCAAGCGAAACTCTCCTTAGAAACCTATACAGAAATCATCAAGACTCTTGAGGAAGAGGAAGCCGAGCTTAAAGAATCTATGCAATAGATTATCCTTGCGCTTCAATTGTATATTGGCTCTCAAATTGCAAGAATTTGCAAAATTTTCGTGGCAATCTCTAAATACATTCTCCTACTATGCAATGAAGAATCTTACCAATCCATCTTTTAAAGATTCCATTGTAAATTAATGATATGAGATTATAGATTGTCACTGCAAATATAAACTTGCTTGCAGTGATGAAAGAAGTTTGCGCCACCCAATTAAAGAGAATGGCGAACTTAAGAATATAAGAAACAGAATCCCAATTTATACTAAAGTTGCTAATTTTTCTTCTGCTAATCCATCCAAATATTTGACGACATCATCACTTGCCAATTCTGCGGCTTGGAAATATTTGTAAATATCATCTAAGCAATCGTGCGCATTGCCGTGCTGTTTCATTAATGCGTGTCCAGCGATAATGTTATCATGCACTTCTTGATGTGGTGGTTCAATTTTTGGATAACTTGCGTATTGGGAGAAGAGTTGTTTGCCTGTTCCTGTATCATACCATTTACCTAAGCGGCAATCGTGATGTCCTGCAAATTTCGCTTCCATATCCTCATTGAAAATTGCTTTATAACCATTGATTTTGAAAAACAAGTGGTCTAGCTTGATTAATCCAACAAAGGTAATTGTTAAGATTTTATCGGTATCAATATAGATTTGGTCGGCTGATTGGTTGATATGCTCTAAAACTTCGTTTTGTGTCCCTAGATGTTCCATTTCTTTGATAATCTCATCGGAGGAAGTTTGCACTTCGGAGAAGTTTTGTTGGACAACTTGAATATTCATTTCAATTTCTTTTGTTGCCTTTTGTGTACGTTCTGCTAGCTTGCGCACCTCATCAGCAACGACTGCGAATCCTCTTCCGTGTTCTCCAGCCCTTGCAGCTTCAATCGCGGCATTGAGGGCAAGCAAGTTGGTTTGGTCTGAAATATCAGTAATCAATGCAATGACGCTTGAAATCGCTGTAAAATCGTTTTGCACCTGTGTAATCATTGTATTGAATTCTGAAAGTTTCGCAGTCATAGTAGATAACCCTTCTGCCAAAATGTTTTGAATTTCGGTAGAATTTTTCTTATTGTTTGCCGCAACAACTTTCGCAGACCTTAACAAATCCACCGTTTTTGCAAAGTCATCTTGGAGAATCTTTAGATTCTTACCACAACCATTTGCAAGAGCTAAAGTCATATCTTTAAAAGTCCCGATTTTACTAGTAGGATTCTCCTCTTCCTCTTGAGCGGCTTGAATTTTCGCGTGCAGTTCTTCATTGTGTTCTTTTGCTTCTTGAAGTTTTGCTTTTAAGAGTTTATTTTCTTCTAACGCACGATGTAATTGCTCTTTGTATTGACTACCAAACATACTGCTCTCCTGTCTTTCGTAAATCTTTCTTTGTGTCTTTGAAATCTCACACAAACTAAATAGATATTTTACGCCTAATTAAATTAAATTAAATTAAATCCTGAAAACTTAATGAATTATAAAAATATTAATTACTTTTTGAATTTCAATAAACAACTTTCAATTGTCATTGAAAAATTGCAATCCATTAAGCCAATCCCGCCTCTTTGAAGTCAAGAGGTTTGCTCAAATACCTTTTGTATCCATAAAAACTTCCAAACATCAACACAAGTCCTACCAAATATCCCAAGACAAGCGATTCAAAAAAACCCGCGACACCAAAACTAACCAACGCAATAAAGGCGGCAGTTGTCGCATAAGGCAACTGCGTGATAAAGTGGCTTTGCACAGAGCAACCAGCCCCTGTGGCAGAGAGAATCGTAGTATCAGAAATCGGCGAAGTATGGTCGCCATAGACTGCCCCTGCAAGCACCGCAGAAATGCTCAATACCACATCAATGCCATTGAGGGTTGCAATGCTTGCGCCAATGGGTAACATAATCGCAAATGCCCCCCAGCTCGTCCCCGTGCAAAATGCGATAAAACCTGAACTAACAAAAAGCACGAGAGGGGCAATCACATTTGCAGATAAAACGCCACTCGCCAAAAATTCTTTACTCAAATTGGCAAGATAGATTCCCGTCTGCAAGTCATTTTTAATCACAGGTCCAATCGCCCACGCTAAAATCAAAATGAGATTCGCAGGCAGCATAGACAAGAAACCATCTTTGACAATCAAGACATATTCATTCCAGCGGATACGATTCCAAGCAATCAGCACAGAAACCCCCAACGCACAAACTCCACCCCAAAAAAGAGAAAAGCCGGTTTGAGCATTGGCGAGCATTTCAATCCATTCCAGACTTCGCGCACTTTTGTATCCGCTATAAAAAATAAAGAATCCCACAGAGACAATCAGAGCCACAATAGGCACAATCAAAAGCCAAATATTCCCGCCACTATGGGGTTTGATTTCGTCAAATTCTTCCACACCCACCCCTTGATTGTGGCGCATAACAGGGAGGTTGATTTGCCACCAAATCGTCAAAAAAACTCCAAGTAGCGCAAACCAAGCATAATAATTACCCCAAATGCTTTGCGCCAAGACGCTAAAGCTTGAAGTGTCTTCAACCAAGCCTCCCATAATGCCTAAAATATAAGCCCCCCAGCTTGAAATTGGCATTAAAATACAAACGGGTGCGGAAGTGGAATCAATGATATAGGCTAAACGTTCTCTTGTGGAGTGGTTTGCGTCATTTAAGGGACGCGCAATCTGTCCTACGGTTAGGGCATTGAAATAATCGTCAATAAAAATTATGATTCCAGCAATAAAGGCGACAAACTCCGAGCCTCTCGCACTTTTTACGCGTTCTCTTGCCCAATGCACAAAGGCATTCATTCCACCAGAACACTGCATAAGCTGCGTTAAAATCCCAAGCAAAATCAAAAACCCAAACACATACAAAGCATTAGATTGCACCTCACCCTCACTATAAAACACCCCCGCAACCGTACCAAAAATATATTCTAAAATGCCCGCAATGGAATCTTGAAGCATCAAACTTGCGAGCACGATTCCAGCGAATAACGAGAGAACAACCCTGCGCGTAATAAAAACTAATGCAATGACGCAAATAGGCACAACCAAACTCAATGCAGAATCCGCATACATCCCTTAACTCCTAAAAACAAAAGTGAAAATGCGGTATATTATTTGCAATTTCATTAGTTTTACATTAAACGCACAAGGATTCTTGATAATGACATTGCTTCGTTGCAACTAACGTGCGCCTCACAATGACGCAAGGAATACAAGGATTGCAAACTTATGGAATAAAAATTGCTTTAAAATCAGCACAATCTCTATTACTCAAGGAAAATACAATGAATGTTACTGACAAAAACCAATCTATGTGGGGTTTGCTTAACCAATCCTACACACAGCAAAACACAAAATCTGATAATGTTTCGGGTTATTCTGACAATTCTCATTCGTCTTTTGGCACACAGAATGCAAAAAACACCCAAGAAGTAGATGCGATTACTAGCCTGTTTGATTTGGGCTCAAAGACCACAACGCAAACCACAACCGAGATTCAAGATTCGTTTGAAATGAGCGCGGAACTCTCCAAGCTTCAAGAGTTTGCAAAACAATTCAGTATGGATTCTCTGAAAAAACTTGGAAATTGGGAAAATTTAGGAAATGCAATGCAGCAAAGCGGACTTCTAAGCCCTGAAGAAAAAATAGGCTTTGACATTTTGCAAAAATTCAATCCAAACTTTGATTCTACACAAACGCAGAATCTCTTACAAAATGGAAATCTAAGCAAAGAAAGTGTGAATCTACTAAGTCAAGTGGATAGAAAAGTCAATGTGATAAGGTATTTTGGCGGGTTTTAATCACTCTTGCGAAAATGTTTTACATTAGCGTCTTTGCGGAGATTCCGCAAGGAATCGTAAATCTATAAATATTGCACAAAACGCAATAAAATTTTGCGCTATTGCGGAGGGGAAATACCAAACTTATGCTACAATATCCTACAAAATAATACAAAAGGAAACAAAATGACTTCAATTGTGCAATTTAGAATGGACAGCAACGATAAAGAGGTATTAGAGGCAATGCTTAAAAGTATGGGGCTAGATTTAGGAACAGCCTTTAGAATGTTTGCAGCAAAGGTGCTCAAAACAGGTGAGATTCCCTTTAGTATCACAAGCAGCATTGACCCCGATACGATTTGGACAAAGGAAGACGAAAAAGCCTACAAAAAAGCATTAAAAGAGCTAGAAAGAGGCGAGACGATAAGTTTAGAGGAATTAAAAAGGAAGTATTTGTAATGTGTGAAGTGCAAATAAGCAAAGAACTTGATAAATTTTTAGATAAGCATAGAGATTTAGCCCCCAAAATCATCAAGGCTTTAGAATATGTTGCACAAAATCCCTATAACAACACACAAGATGCCAAAAAACTTCAAGGTTATGAGAACCACTACCGCCTAAGAATTGGCAAATATAGAATCCTCTATGAAATAAGAGAAAATCAAATCTTGATTATCTATGCCTACAAGGCAGATTCTCGGGGAGAAATATATAAAAAATGAGCTCGCAAGAACTATTGCCTTTGTAGCGATAGAAAAGCAAGCTTTTAAAGAGGATAAAGCAAAGGATTCTTAGTATCTAGGAAATTTCTAGGCTCTTTAAAAAGTTTTCTTAATTTTCTATAACCCTTAAAACCCACCAAATACAATAAGAAATTCAACAATAAACGCTTTCGGGAAACTCCTTTAAGAAAGGACGATTTATTTTTATTGATTTCATAGGCAAAGGGTAAATAACACAAAGAATCCAAAGTGTAATTTTGTTTCTCAAACTTCTCGCTTCGCAAGAATTTCTGCCCTCCAAGATTCATTTGATAAAATAAAAAATCAGTTTCTTCCTTAAAGAAAGTCCTATCTCGTCTTTTTAGAACAATTTGATTTATTGCAGCATAAGAATAAAAATCCTCCTTCAAATAGCGAATAAATGCGAGCATTTTTTCTTCATTGATACAGAATCCCTCACGCAATACCCTATCAATCTGTGTCTTTAACTCCTCTTTAGATTGGGCTTGCAAATTGAGCCCCTCAAAAGCATAAAAAGCCCTACCACATAGAATCGCTGGTTTCTTTGCAATCATTGCATACATTCCCACTCCAGAGTTGAGTAGCACACACATTTGACTTAAATTTAAAAGAGAGAGAAAACTACAATTGTCAGGTGCAAAAATTAAATTTCGGTAGCGATTCTTATCAATCTTTGCACTCAATGGGTGCTTTTTGCATACAAAAGCAACATTTTCTTTGAAATATTCTTGTGCAAGTTCATTTAAAACTTCCAAAAATCCCTCATAACTAAAATAAGGGGAAAAATGTAGAATCACTGTATCAGATTCCACTTGCAAGGGGACAAAAATCACTTTTTTGTGCCTTATGCCCAATTTCCTTTTCAAATGCTCCTCACTGATAGGCTCGTTGTTAGATTCTAAAAATACATTAGAGTTTAATAAGGATTCAATGTAAGACAAAGTCGCTTCTCTTTGCTCTTGCGTGATAGGACGATTCCAAAGCCTTTCATCGTAATTATTAGAATCACACAAAAACCCGCTATTATCAAAAAACCAAGCATCAGGAAACGCTCCCCGCTCAAAAATATAAAAGCTAATTTTTTGCCCTCGCATAAACTGATAAATACCTTGAATCTTGTCCCCTCCATAAGGATTACGACACAAAAAGCAAGTGATTTTATGCGTTTCTTTGAAATTTAAAAATCTTTGTGCGTTAAATGTCTCCTCATCAAAAAACATTCTCTCATTTGCCGCTACAAATTCACCCAAAAAGACGCAAGCTTTTAGCAAAGCATTGTATTGGGATTTTTTTTCTCTAAACAAAATGCAGACTTTTTCTTTCGCATTCGCAAAAACAAGCGAGTCTAATTTCGTAGAATGGTTTAAATTACTCAAGAAAAGTTTTTTAGTGATTTCATTTGCACTTAAATAGCCATTTTGATTGGTATGCCAAAGATGATAAAGAGAGATTCCATACAACATTGCTTCCATTCCTACTAAAGCATACCAAGTATGAAATCCTCTAAAGCTATCTCCAACTAGGGGGGGGGGGCAAAATATTTTATTTTGGATAGAATCTCAAAAGTCGCGCAGTGTCTTAAAAGACGATTTAAGAAATCAAAATCCTCATTTCCAAATCTGATACAATCCCCATAGCCCCCAAGATCTAAAAAAGTGTAGGTGTTTAGCACAATAGAGCTACAAGCAGGCATTAAAAAAGAGATATGTTGTCTATTATTAAAGAGAAGTTGATATTGGATTTCCTCCTCCCCTAACTCGCCATTTGCAAACCTTTGCGTGCCAAGCTCATTAAGAAAGACACAAGGTAGCACAAGGAAACTTGCGGGATTCTCTGCGATTTCTTTTGCCTTTATGATTTTTAATAGCTTCTCTAAAGTCTCTTGCGTTAGCACAACATCCACATCTAAAACCATCATCACAGGCGTCTGCACAAATCTTGCTCCATAATTCCTACAAGACGCTACTGAAAATGCCCCATTTTCTTGCTGCCTAGCGTCTTTATAATAACGATGCCCTTGCGATTCTATCAAGTTTTTAACCTCCAAAGAATCCTGCGATGGAGTAGAGGAATAACCCTCTACAAAAAGATATTGCACTTTTTCATCACTTTTTAAATGCTTGGCTTTGTAAATTACTCTTTTTGTAATAAAATCCCTCTCTTTGCTTAGCCCAAAAGGCACAATAATACTTAAAGCTTGCATTACTTAAACTCTTTATGTATATAATAAAATTTATGATGACAAAATGAATTATAGCGAATTTATGAAAAATTACAAAATTGCTAGAACACCTTTCGCCTCACCCAAAACACTAAAAATACCAGAAGAATTGCTCATACAAAACAAAAAGGGTGCAGGAACTAAACGAGGCAATCCAAAGGTTGTAAAATTCTGCCATTGGTAGATTCTGCTTGCCCGTCATTGCAAGCAAGTTTAAAACTTGCGTGGCAATCTATAATTTAAAATCTCGCAATGACGCCCTATTCTATCAATCCCAACTGCCCAATACGATACAAAGCAAAGTCGTATTTCACAGGGTCTTTCGCATCAAATTCTTTGAGCTGATTCGTGATTTCTAATACCGCCTTAAAATCATAAGTTCTGCGCCTTAGAAGCCCCAATCGCCTTGCGATTCTGAAGGTATGTGTATCAAGTGGCAAAAGCAAATCACTGCGCAAAACTCTCTCCCACCTGCCCAAATCCACACAATCCTTTCGCACCATCCAACGCAAAAAGAGATTCCACCGCTTCAATGGCGAAGCAGAATCCATAGCCCCAAGCAAAAACTTCAAGCCCTCTGTCGCCTCCCCCACTCTTGCATAAAGCGCGTTTTGAAGTGAGCGAATCCCTCCCAAGATAGAATCGCATTTGTAACCTTGTATGAAAATTTCTTGTAGGGATTCTAAACTTAAAAGAGCTTCAAAGAAGCGTTGAATCTCGTTATTATTCTGAAAACGATAGACTTTTGTAGTACAAGGACAAGGGATAGAATCTCGTATTTTAGGCTTCTCAAGCGCATTTAAATCACAAGAGTTTAGAAATTTTAAAATAGAGCGCACATTACCATAAGCAAACAAAGCACAAAAGAGCGCGACCTTATCACTTCTAAATTGCCTTGCAACTCCCAAAGGGTCTGGCAAATCCTCATTAATCGCATCTTGTGAGTTAAAAAGCCGATATTGTTCCTCTAAAAGATGATAAAGAAATTTTTTAGACGGATTCTTAGGGATTCTTAATCTTTGGAGATTGGGTTTGGATTCCATATTTTTCCTTAAAAATAAATTCAGAATCTTAACAAAAAAGTCTCTTTTTGTTTAATCACTTCTTTAAACTTAATTACGCTAAAATGTGAAATTTTTATTTTCTAAAACAGAGTAGGAGTATTTTTGGAAGAATTTGATTATTACGAGATTTTAGAAGTTAGTCGCAATGCAAGCGGAGAGGAAATCAAAAAAGCCTATCGTAAAATGGCATTGAAATATCACCCCGATAGAAACCCTGACGACAAAAATGCCGAAGAAATGTTTAAAAAAGTCAATGAAGCCTACCAAATCCTAAGCGATAAAGAAAAGCGTCAAATTTACGACACTTACGGTAAAAAAGGCTTAGAATCTAGTGGCTTTGGGTTTGGAAATATGGAGGGAAGCATTTTTGATATTTTCAACTCCGTTTTTGGTGGTGGATTTGGCGGATTTAGTAGCGGGTTTGGCGGCGCACGCAAGAAAAATGAAAAATATCCACGCGATTTAGCCATTGAATTAGAGCTTAGCTTCCAAGAAGCCGTGTTTGGTTGCAAAAAAGAAATTGAAATCTACTACAAAAACGCCTGTGAGGCGTGCAAAGGAAGCGGGGCAAAAGACGGCAAAGTAACCACTTGTAGTGCGTGTAAAGGGAGCGGGCGCGAGACTTTCACGCAGGGCTTTATGACTTTTGCTCAAACTTGTTCTAAATGTCACGGAAGTGGCGAAATGAGCGCAGAAAAATGCGAGAAATGCTCCGGCAAAGGCTATCAAGAAAAGAAAGAAAAATTTGAGATTAAAATCCCAGAGGGTGTAGATAATCAAAACCAAATTCGCGTGCAAGGGCGTGGCAATCAAATGCCAAATGGCTCACGCGGGGATTTATATGTGGAAATCAGCGTGCAAGAAGACACGCATTTCATACGACACCATAACGATATTTATTTGGAAGTGCCTGTGTTTTTCACACTCGTAATGCTTGGAGGAAGTATTAAGATTCCAGCCCTTACCAAAGAATTAGAGCTCAAAATCCCTATTGGCGTCAAGGATAAGCAACAATTTGTTTTTTATGGCGAGGGTGTTAAAAGTGTCAATAGTGGTAAAAAGGGTAACTTTATCGCAGTGGTTAATATCTTGTATCCCGAAAAGTTGGACGACAAGCAACGCGACTTACTCTTGCAATTACACCAATCCTTTGGATATGAGGAATCTAAGCCAATTAATTGCCTTGAGGGCTTAGTGGATAAAATCAAAAATTGGTTTAAATAACTTAAGGAAAGCTTAATGCAAAGGGCTTTATGGATTCTTGTGGCAGATGTTTTATTGTTTGGTGCGCTTTTTTCTTGGCTACCCTTTACCCACGAAGCAAATCTTGGCATTTGCATTTTAGCATTTGTGGGGATTCTATGGGTTAGCGAAGCAGTGCATACAACCATTACTGCTTTAATCGTGCCTTTACTTGCTGTAATGTTTGACTTACAAGATGTTACAACCGCTCTTAAGCCCTTTGCAAACCCGGTAATTTTCTTATTCTTTGGAGGATTTGCATTAGCGAGTGCCTTGCATATTCAAGGTTTAGACCGACTGCTAGCCAATCGCTTGATTCTGCTTGCTAGAGGGAGAATGTCTCTAGCAATTTTTATGATTTTTGGAGTGAGTGCTCTGTTGTCAATGTGGATTAGCAATACCGCAACTGCTGCTATTATGCTACCTTTGGCACTTGGTATTCTCTCCAACTTGGACTTTTCAAAGAATCGCGGAACTTTTTTGTTTGTCCTTTTGGGTGTCGCTTATAGTTCAGAAATCGGAGGATTTGGCACAATGGTAGGTAGCCCTCCCAATATTATCGCCGCTTCTTATCTCGGAATGAACTTTTTAGAATGGATGAAGCTTGGGATTCCTTTTATGTGCATTATGCTTCCTTGTATGATTGGAATCTTGTATTTACTCCTGAAACCAGACTTGAAACAAACCTTTCATTTAAAGCTAGAAAAAACGGAATGGGATTCCAAAAAAATCCTTACGCTTATTATCTTTGGACTCACCGCTATTGCTTGGATTTTTAGCGCAAAATTAAGTGAATTATTTGG
Organism: uncultured Helicobacter sp.; assembly: GCA_964464895.1. Classification (GTDB taxonomy): domain Bacteria; phylum Campylobacterota; class Campylobacteria; order Campylobacterales; family Helicobacteraceae; genus Helicobacter_D. The sequence goes on from CAYXGY010000001.1 coordinate 483,991, forward strand.
TGGAATCAAGGATTTGGATTCTATCATTGCGTTAAGTTGTGCCATCGCCATAGGCGTCAGTCGCGTAGCCACTTGGAAAGAGATTCAAAGTAGCACAGATTGGGGCGTCTTATGGCTCTTTGGCGGAGGGCTTGCCTTGAGCGTGATTCTTAAGGATTCCGGAGCAAGTACAGTACTCGCAAATGGGGTTACGGCACTTTTTGGGAATAGTAATTGGCTAATGATTATTATTGCAACTGCACTTTTCATTATTTTCTTAACAGAATTTACAAGCAATACTGCAAGCTCGGCATTATTAGTGCCAATTTTTGGTGTCGTAGGAGACGCACTCGGTATGCCCCACGCAATGCTTCCTCTCGTGATTGGTTTTGGCGCAAGCTGTGCCTATATGTTACCTGTCGCGACACCCCCAAATGCAATTGTTTATGGAACAGGCTATATTCGGCAAATAGAGATGATGAAATATGGTGCGTGTGTGAATTTGTTTTCTATCGTCTTGATTCTGGCTTTTGCGTGGTTTATATGGCGTTTCATTTAAAGAGATTTTATGGAATCTTTTGAGAGTGTTTTAGAAAGCCCTGTGGGAGAGATTCGCATTAGAGACAATGGCAAGGCAATCTTAGAAATTTGCTTTATAGAATCCCTACCGCAGACTTCCTTGCTCAAAGCAAGCCCACTAACCCTTGAAACAAAAAAACAATTACAAGAATATTTCGCCCTACAACGCAAAACATTTGATTTGCCTTTAGCACCTTGCGGAACAGAGTTTCAAAGGCTAGTTTGGCGGGAACTTTGTGCGATTCCCTATGGAGAAACTCGCACTTATGGTGCAATCGCACAAAGGATTCAAAAGCCAAAAGCCGCACGCGCTGTTGGGGCTGCAAATCATCAGAACCCTATTGCGATTCTTATCCCTTGTCATCGCGTCATTGGTGCGAGCGGAAAGCTTGTCGGTTACGCAGGAGGAATCGCAAAAAAGGCAGCTCTTTTGGAATTAGAAAATGCAATGATACATTATCGTTGTTGAAAACAAAGCAAACAAATGCGAGATTCTCCCAAGATAAAATTCACCCTCGCCTAATATGGCTTAAGAAAAATTGCAAACGTTCGTTTTTAGGAGAATCAAAAAAACTTTGCGGGGGAGAATCCTCAAGGATTTTGCCACCCTCCATAAATAAAACTCTCGTAGCAACTTCTCTTGCAAATCCCATTTCGTGCGTAACGCACACCATACTCATTCCCTCTCCTGCTAAGCTTTTCATTAGCTCCAAAACTCCGCCCACCATTTCAGGGTCTAGCGCACTCGTTGGTTCATCAAAAAGCATTACTTCGGGCTTCATTGCAAGAGAACGCGCAATCGCAACTCTTTGCTTTTGTCCTCCGCTTAGACGCGAGGGATATTCATATGCCTTATCATACAATCCTACCCGCGCCAATAAGGCTAAAGCCACTTCTTTTGCTTCATTCACTCCCATTTTTTTTAGCTTAATAGGGGCTAAGGTAATGTTTTCTATCACATTAAGATTATTAAACAAGTTAAAATGCTGAAAAACCATTCCCATTTTTGCACGTGCTTCATTGATATTTTGACGATATTTTTTGTCATATTCCTTAATCGCAAGCTGCAAGGACTTGCCTTTAAGATTAGCCAACTCGGGATACAAATCTACACTCAATTCAGAAATGCGCCGATTATCCAACCAAATCTCGCCACTATCTGGAATCTCAAGCAAATTTAAACAGCGCAAAAAGGTGCTTTTACCACTCCCACTAGGTCCGACAATGACGATTTTTTCTCCCCGCTTAAACTCTGCATTCAAGCCATTGAGTACGATTTTTTCACTTTTGCCCTCTTTTGCACTATTTTCATAATATTTTTTGACTAGTTTTCTAACGCTTATCACTTTTTCTTAGTTTCCCTTCGTATTTTTTGACGATAAAACTTGCTACCAATACCAACACCAAATAGCAAAACGCTAAGAAAAAATATGGAATCATATATTCATAACTCGCACTCCCAATCGTCTTAAAGGCGTAAGTTAAGTCGTGCACTGTAACATAATTCGCCACTGAAGTTTCTTTCAAAAGCGTAATAAACTCATTTCCTAAATTTGGTAAGGCATTTTTGAGAGCTTGAGGAAAGACGATGAAACGCATACTCTGTTTAGAATTTAACCCAAGTGCCCTTGCCGCTTCATTTTGCCCACTATCTACACTCAAGATTCCCCCACGAATAATCTCACTCACATACGCACCACTATTCAAACCAAAAATCACAATGGCTACTAATAGCGCACTGCTCCCCGCAAGCCCAAAAAGCGGCAGAATCACAAAATAAATAAACAATAACTGCACGACAATTGGCGTCCCGCGAAAAAATCCTACATACATTTTAGCAATAGCGACAAGCACGCACTCTAGTGTATTTTTGTCTTCTTTGGTGATTAAAATTGCAAGCATTGTGCCAATAAAGACTCCAATCATTAGCCCACACACAGCAAGTAGAATCGTAACAAATAAACCCTCTACAACAAGCGCGTAACCCCCCTTGATGATGAATTGATTATAAAAAATTTCTATCTTATCCATTGCTTTAATAATATTTCTTGATAATTCTATCTAACACGCCCTCTGTTTGCATTGCCTCTAATGCACGATTGATAGAATCTAACAAGGCTTGATTGCCTCTTTTGACTGCGATTCCATATTTTTCCTCTGTCAAATACGCATTCAAGACTTCTGTATTTGCATAATTTTTGGAAATGAGGCGCGCTGGAGCTTCATCAATGATGACAATATCAACTTGTTCATTTACTAACGCACTCACAGCTAACGAGCCATTCACAAAACCCTTGACTTCTGCATTTGCGAATCCTTCAAATCCCCAATCTTTATCGCCTTGTGCATAAAATGCACCTGTCGTGCCTGTTTGCACACCGATTTTAATGCCTGTTCTCTTTTTGATTGCTTCCACAAGTGCCACTGCGTCAGTGCCAACAGCTTTTAATTCTAAATCCGATTCCTTAATAATCACAACTTGATTCGCATTGTAATAAGAAATTGAAAAATCCACAACTTTTGAACGGGCTTCATTAATCGTTAAACCACTCGCACCAAAATCCGCATTTGCACTACTTACCGCACTCACAACAGAATCAAACTCCATATCCTTAATTTCTAAAGTTTTCCCCAAATGTTTTGCAATCTCTTGTGCAATTTCTACATCAATACCCTTAAACTCATTGCCCTCTTTGTATTCAAAGGGAGGAAACTCCGCGGCAGTAGCCATTGTCAGCTTTTCATCGCCTTTGCAACCATAACAAAAACAAACCGCCAAAATTGCTAACACACTCATCCAAACAAATTTTTGCATACTACTTCCTTACAATAACATATAGGGGCGGATTATAACAAAATCAATATATTTTTAAGCTTTTGCAATCCTATAAAACTTCGCTCCATTATTTTCTATCGTTTCCACTATGTCGCTTTCTAATAAATCTTGCAAAATCTTACGCGTAGAAGAATGCCAAAGTATCCTTATATCTTCTGCACTTTGAGGACGCAAAGCAAGTGTTTTTAGTATCGCATCACGACTTAAAATCAAATTTTTTTGCTCATTGGATTCTGTTCTTTTGGGGATAAAAGTCGGAATCCCAAAGGCTAAAAAAACCTCTCCTAAAGATTCTAATTTCTGTTGAGAAATAGCCTTGACTTTATACGCTGCGGGGCGGTCAATCGTGCCAATATCAAGACGTTTTAGGCGTATAGGCGCAAGGTATTTTGCCATATTTTTGACTTCTTCTAAAGAATCATTGATGTTTTCTACAAACAAAATTTCCGCATACAATTCTCCCCAAAAATCCGCACTAAATTGATAAATCCCTTGCAAAATTTGTTTGAGATTGATATTTTTACTTGGGCGGTCAATTTTTTTAAATACTTCCTCACTGATAGCATCTAATGAAAATTTGACTTTATCAAACAATAAGCACGCCCGCGCGACACTCGGGTCAGAGAATAGAGAGCCATTGCTTAGCAGTAAAGTCTGTGTTGCTCCTTTTACATCCTCTAAACGCAACATTAACTCATATAAATAAGGATAGAGTGTTGGCTCTCCATTAGCGGTAATTGTTAAGGATTCTACATTAGGAAAATGCTCTAAGCCTTGCTTGATTTCTTTTAAAATTTCCCCTACATCTAATGCCATTTCCATAGAATCTTGTGCTTTTTTTCCCTCTAATTCACAATATAAACAATCATAATTGCATTGTTTTATCTGGGGAGATAAATCTACACCAAGCGATTCTCCAAAACGTCTTGAACGCACAGGACCAAACACAATACTCATAAACTAAAACCTCAAACTCATTTAATTTGGCAAATATTTTACACTATTTTTACACGAAATCCCATTGAAAAATTCAATTTTTCCACTTTAATACAATGAATTTTATTTTTAAAGCCCCATTTTATAAAGTTTAATATATACTTATCCCTCAACATAAATTTTTAATAAGGAGAAATTATGTCTGTTAAAATTACTGACATCTGTATCGCCTGTGGTGCGTGCATTGATGAATGCCCCGTAGAAGCAATTGTAGATGATGATGATAATCCAAATGACGATGGTTGCTATTTTGTTCATAGCAACAAATGTGTAGAATGCGTGGGACATAACGATGAACCTGCCTGTGCCTCTGCTTGCCCAACAGAAGGGTGTATTGTATGGGACGCTGTTGTTGCTTCACAGCCTTATAGAGAAGATGTCGGCGATGACAAAAGAAATGCTCATACACCTGTTGTAGAGTAGTCTTTCACCCTCATATCAACCCTAAAAGGGTTGATATTCTTTTATATTTCTTTCTATAAACATTCATTAAGATATTTATGATATTGCCGATACAGGAGAAATTGCATTGACAAAAGAAAGTTATTTGATTTCTTTTATAAATGCGTCTTTGTTGATTTTGGCACGAATCTCACTCAATCTACTTTGCGCTTCTTGTTTGGTAGGATAGGGACCAATTAATAAACGATTATTATCTCCTGATTTCTGCATACGATAACTAAATTTTCCCTCATTAATTGTGCCTAATAATTGCTTATTAGGGGAAAATTTACTAAAAGAACCCACTTGGACATAAAATCCTCTTCCCGCTTCACTTCCTTGCAAAGAAGGATCATTAACTTGGACATCTTTAAAGGTATCTTTTGCGCTTGGTTTGGGTGCTGTTTGTTGAGGTGCTGGCTTTGAAGCAATTTGTGCTGGCGGTATTGGTTGTTGCGCAGGCTTTGGAGATTCTGTTTTTGGTGTCGCACTAGGAGCTGTTGGCAAAGCTTGAGAGGAGGCATTATTTTGATTTTGTTGCGCCTTGATTTGATTGATAATCATTTGAAATTGGTCATCACTATTTGCATTATTTTGAATTGGAACTTGTCCGAAATCCGTATTTTGTGTATTTTCAGAAGAAGCTTGAGGCATTTGTGGCTCTACACGTTCAAGCGGCTTTGGCGTATCAAAACTCTGTACATTAGAATCTTGAGAATCTCCTTGAAACAAATAAACAACGAGCACCACAATAGCAAATAATAAAACGCCAATAGCACTTAATAAGATTAATTTTTTGTTACTTCCTCCCCTTAACTCATCATTCTCACCATTACTAATCAATAAATCATCTAATTCTAAATCTTTTGTTGTATCTTTATACGATTCTAATTCTGTCATCTTCTCTCCTTTACATATGTCTAGACCACGAAGCACCACGTTCTTTTTTATAAACATTATAAGGCACAATCAAGATATTAAAGCTTTTAGGTATATCAAGTGACGGAAACATTTTCCATTCTGTTGGCATTTTTTGTGCGAGTTTTGCACCAAGCATTTTAGAGATTTGACACGCTTCTTGGAAAGTCGTATGTCCTTTATGCACATATAAATGCAAATGTCCGGGTGTTTTAGTTTCATACGCAGTAAAATTAATAAAGCCCTCTTCGCGCAAAAGCAACTGCGCACGATGCCAAAAACGTTCCGCATTAAATCCATTGTAATCAAAAACAATATTTTCAACTTTATCGTGTGCGTTAATTAAAGAATGCGCAATGATAATTTCTTTCTTGAAATGACTTTGAAGTAAATTACGCGTAATAGGCTCTTCAACCTTTTTAAACTTATCATAAAAGATTCTACCACTTTGCTGAATTTTTTCTCCAATTCCTGGTGACTTTAGCCAGTAATGCGAAGTAATCATTTTAATAAGTTTTAAATCCATATCTGATACCATTGCTTGCTCCCTTATCTTTAATCTTTAAAAAACCGCCTTATTATAAATAGGAAATTTTAGCGCAATTTCTTTTAATTCACACTTGATTTTTTCTTGTTTTTGTGTATTTGTTATATCATCTAACACATCTGCAATTTTATTTGCCACAATTTCAAATTCTGCCTCTTTAAATCCTCTTGCAGTTAATGCCGGCGAACCAATGCGCACACCACTCGTTACGAATGGACTGCGTATTTCGCCCGGAACGGTATTTTTATTGACTGTGATTCCAGCATTTCCTAATGCCAAATCCGCGTCTTTTCCGCTATATTCTTTATCAAGCAAAGACAATAAAATCAAATGATTGTCTGTGCCATCACTCACAACCTTAAAGTTTCTTTCCATTAGAACTTTCGCTAAGACTTTCGCATTTGATTTGACTTGTCTTGCATAGTCTTTCCAAGAAGGTTTGAGATTTTCACCAAATCCTACTGCTTTCCCGGCAATAACATGCATCAAAGGTCCGCCTTGCATTCCGGGAAACACTGCCTTATCAATCTTTTTAGCATATTCTTCATTGTTGGTTAGGATTAACCCCCCGCGCGGTCCGCGCAAAGTCTTATGTGTCGTCGTAGTTACCACATCTGCATAAGGGAAAGGATTGGGATATTCTCCTGCGACAACAAGCCCCGCTATATGAGCAATATCCGCCATCAAAATCGCCCCTACACTATCGGCAATTTCCCTAAAACGCGCAAAATCTAATTCTCTTGAATACGCACTAAAGCCACAGACTATCATATTGGGTCTGACAATTTTTGCAATCTCGGCAACTTTATCATAATTGATTCTCCCATCAATTTCCACCCCATAAGAAAAACTTTGATACATTTGCCCTGTAATGCTAACTTTTGCCCCGTGCGTTAAATGTCCCCCATGACTTAAATCCATACCCAAAATTTTATCATAAGGCTTTAAAAGTGCGGTATAGACTGCACAATTTGCTTGAGAACCTGCGTGAGGTTGTACATTGACAAAAGAACAGCCAAAGAGCTTTTTAGCGCGATTCATTGCTAATTCTTCAATTTTATCCACAAACTCACAACCCCCATAATATCGCTTATAAGGATAACCTTCGGCATATTTATTGGTTAGCACGCTTCCCATTGCTTCCATTACACTTGGAAAAGTGAAATTCTCACTCGCAATCATCTCTAAATGCGTGTTTTGACGCTCTAATTCTCGATTAATTAAACTTAAGACTTCAGGATCATTATCTTCTAAGATATAGCTCATTTTTCGTCCTTTTTTTGTAATTTTTGCGGCTTTAATGCAGGAAATAAAATCACATCTTTAATAATTGCATTCCCTGTTAATAACATTACCAAGCGGTCAATTCCAATCCCCTCCCCCGCAGTTGGCGGCATGCCATAAGAAAGTGCTGTAATATAATCCTCGTCCATATATTGCGCCTCTTCGTCTCCTGCCTCTTTGGCTTTCACTTGCTCTTTAAAACGTTCTAGTTGGTCTAGTGGGTCGTTTAATTCGCTAAAGCCATTAGCGATTTCACTTCCTCCGATAAACAACTCAAAGCGGTCGGCAATTTCAGGATTCTTATCATTGCGTCTCGCAAGTGGGCTAATGGCAATCGGAAAATCTGTGATAAAGGTCGGGTGAATCAATTTCTCCTCCACCAACGCATCAAAAGCTTCACTTTGTAATTTGCCTAATTCCATTTTGGGTTCTAATTTTACACCATATTCTATTAGATAACGATATAATTTTTCTGTATCTTTGACGACTTCGCGTGGAATCCCACCAATTTCTACCAATGCATCAATATAAGTGATTTCTTTAAAGTTATCAAAATGAATTTCTTTACCATTAAAAGGCAGAATTTTAGGCAAATTCAAGGATTCCAACAGATAGATAAATAATTCTTGGGTGATTTTAATCAAATCCTTATAATCTTTATACGCCCAATAAAATTCAATCATTGTAAATTCTGGATTATGTGAATGATCCATTCCCTCATTACGAAAATTACGATTGATTTCAAAAATCGCCTCAAATCCCCCAACAATCAAACGTTTAAGATATAATTCGGGTGCGATTCTTAAATACCGCTCTACATTTAAAGCATTATGGTAGGTAACAAAAGGCTTCGCGTTTGCACCACCGGGAATTGGGTGCATCATCGGCGTTTCAACTTCCAAAAATCCCTTTTGTTCAAAAAACTTTCTCACATTTGAAATGATTTTGGAACGCAACACAAAGTTATCCCGTACCTCTTTATTCATAATTAAATCTAAATATCTTTGACGATAACGCAATTCAATATCTACCAATCCGTGATATTTCTCTGGTAAGGGGCTGATGGCTTTAGTCAAGAGCCTAAATTCTAAGGCGTGCAAACTCAATTCTCCTGTTTTTGTTACGAAAGGAAACCCTCTTGCCATCACAATATCACCCACTTCTATATATTTTTTGAATACATCAAAGCAATCACCTAATTCATTCTTGGATAAATACACTTGCAAGATTCCGCTGGCATCTTCAATCTTAATAAATGCTGCTTTGCCCATAAGCCTGATAAACTTAATGCGCCCTGCAACTTGTATGGATTTGTTTTCGTCTTTTTGTTCCCCCTCTGGTCGTTGTTTAAGAGATTCGTAAGTTTGCAAAAATTCCTGTGTGGAGGATTCTTTGGGTGTTCCATTGCCATAAGGATTAATGCCCATTTCGCGTAATGTATTGGCTTTTGCGATTCTACCTAACACATAAGCATCGTTTTCAAACATTTTCTTCCTTTTGATTTAGAATATATTTTTTTGTAATTCTTCCATTTTTGGAGCATTGTTTTGCACAACATCTAACTTAATGATTGCTGCTCCTGCATCACGCAACATTGGATAAAGATAGCTATCTTGTGTGTATTTTTCAATCATACTTTTTGCAAACTGGATATTCACGAGCGTAGCAATGAGAATCGCAAAAATCATAAAAATTTTTAATGCGCCAAAACAGAATCCTAAAAGACGATTCAATCCACCTAACGCACTTAAATGGACTAATCTTTGCACGACTTCTGCCAAGATTAATGCAAGCCCCCAAATCAATGCCAATAAAACCAAGAATCCAATTAACGAAATGGCTGAAGGATTCTGAAAGGCATAAACATTAGCACTAATCCACTCCCCCGCACGGCTTCCATAGACTGAAGCACCATACACACCACCAACAATCCCGACAAAGCTAAAAAACTCACGCACAAAACCATTAATAACGCCCCGAATCGCCAAAATCAAAATCAAAGCACCCACGACTAAATCAAACCAATTAAGATTTTCCATTCTTTGCCTTACAAACAAAAACTTCAATAAAATGCGTATTTTACACAAAAGAAACCTAAAAACATTTTATGTTAAAATAAATTTTAATAATTTTAAATAAATTTCTTGCAAAAGGAATCGCAATGGCGGCAAAAGAACATAGTTTTGATATTTCGGCAAAAGTGGAGATTCAAGAGTTTAAAAACGCGTTAGAGCAAGCAAAAAAAGAAATTGAAAATCGTTTTGATTTCAAAGACGACAAGGCAAAAGAATTAAACTTCAATGAAAAAGACAAATCCTTGACAATCTTAGCAACAAGCACCAATAAGGCAAAGGCGATTAAAGATGTTTTGGATTCTAAACTCATCAAACGCAATCTTTCCTTGAAAGTATTAAAAGAGCAAAGCACGGAATCCGCAAGTGGAGGCAATACAAAAATCCTCTATAAACTCAATGATGTGTTAGATGACAAAACCATAAAGACCCTTAATGCGGTAATCAAAAATGAAAAATTCAAAGTCAGCACGCAGATTTTAGGCAATGAGATTCGCGTCAAGGCAAAAGACATTGACACGTTACAAAAAGTCATTGCGCATTTGCGCAAGATAGAATTAGAAGTTTCTCTTCACTTTGGAAATTTCGCGTGAGAACAAATCCGAAACTTGCTTCCTTACTAGGTGCTTTATGTGCTTTATGCTTTAGTGCATTTATTTATTTGGAACATTTCTTAGGAGATTCCAATGCACCAATTTTTTCTTCCCTTTGTGCTCTTTTTGGAATCTTTTTATACTTCAGGCTCTCGCGTTTAGGGGCATTTATCTGTGGTGTGTGGATTGGGATTTTATGGTTTTATTGGGTGGGATTTAGCTTTAGATTCTATAATATATCTTTTCTAATTCCATTGGTTTGGATTGTATTTTCCCTCGTCTATGGAGGGCTTTTTTATTTCTTTTGCTTTTTCAAAAACCCAATTTATCGTATTGCCACTCTCACGCTCTCCTCTTTTATCCACCCTTTTGGCTTTAATTGGTTGATTTTAGAATCTATGCTAACTAAAAGCTACTTTTTCCCCTCTAAATTTGTATTCTTTTTGCTTTTAATCGGCATTCTCATCTTTAGTCTAATGTTGAATAAAAAACTCTACAAAACAAGCGGAATTTGGCTTGTGCTGTTTTGCTCTTTATTGATTCTGCCCTATCACACAGAGCATTCTAATCCTGCCGACATAAAATCGCCAGCGGATTCCAAACTGAAAATCAAGACTTTAAGCCTTGACATTCCACAAAATCTACGTTGGGATTCTGCATATTTAAATCAAATCATTACACAAAACTACCAACAAATTACCCAAGCAAAAGCACAAAATTATGATTTAGTCATTTTGCCTGAAACTGCTTTCCCTCTTGCGTTAAACCTCTATCCAAGCCTAGTAGAATCTCTCAAAATGGCGAGCCAAGAAATTGCGATTCTCACAGGGGGTATTTATCAAGACAACCGCCACATTTTCAATAGTGCTTATTTGTTTTACAATGGAGAAATGCAAGTCTTTCATAAGCTGATTTTAGTGCCATTTGGAGAGAAGATTCCCTTGCCCCATTTTCTTGCTAAATGGATTAATCAAATCATTTTTGAAGGCACGAGTGATTTTGACTTTGAAGAATTTAAAAAGCCAAATTCTGCATTCATTGGCAAAGAGCCTTTCTCTATTGCGATTTGCTATGAAGCAACGCGTGAAGAATTTTATCAAGATTCTCCCAAAAACCTCATTGCCATTAGCAACAATGCGTGGTTTGCTCCAAGCATTGAACCGACATTACAAAAGCTTTTAATGCTATATTTTGCTAAAAATTATGGCACAACCATCTATCATTCTAGCAATGCTTCAGAGGACTTTACATTAGAACCCTAAAGGCTTCAAAATGCACAAGCAATGCTTGTGAGTTTGAGCAAATTTATAACTCAAGTAACATTTGGATATGCAAAATCCCGTCTTCTAAATACTCCGATGTAACTTGTCGGAAACCAAATTTTTCATAAAAGCCTTTCGCATAAACTTGCGCACCAATCCTTATGGTATTGGCTTGCAATCTTTCTTTGGCAATCCTTATGCCCTCCTTTAAAATTGCTGCACCTAAACCACAATTTCTTTTTAATGCAATCACACGTCCAAGTGAAACTTCTTCATAGGAGATACCTGCTGGCACTACCCGCAAATAGGCTTGGATTTGATTCTCATCTTTGAGATACAAATGCAAGCTCTGCTTGTCTTTTTCATCAATTTCTTGATAGGCACATTTCTGCTCTACGACAAACACTCCTACACGCACTTTAAGAATCTCATACAATTCTTCTAATGTCAATTCTTCGAACTTTTTTACCACTAACGACATCATTTAGATTCCTTTTGATTTTAAATATTAAAACTAATTCTAAAGATTTGGAAGCTGATTTGAAGTTAAAAGCAATGTATGGTGCCGAGGGTCGGAATCGAACCGACACGGGGTTGCCCCCACCAGATTTTGAGTCTGGCGCGTCTACCAATTTCACCACCCCGGCGCATTTGAAGCGCAGGATTATATAAAACCCTAACAAAATTTTAGCTTAAAATAACGTGTACCAATAGAATTTAAGTTAAGGACAAGATTTAAAGATAACGATTTTACTTTACTTGCGATAATGAGATAGAGAAATTAGTGCAAAGACTTTTGCTTAAATTCCCCACGATAATGAGGAACTACAAATTTTTTGACTTTTCTTTGCCCAAAATCTCATCTAATACGCCTTGCACATCTCCACTATAAGCAATCTCATTCGCATTTGCTTGCTCATCTTGTAGCACCTTTGGGATTCTATCTTGTTTTTGTATTTCGTTCCTCATTTCTTCTAGCTCTGTGCTATGATACGCATAAATCATCTGTGCCAACAATACGCCCTCTATACTCTCAATGGATTTCAATAATCTAATCTCTTCTTCTATGCTTTGAGATTCCAATGTAACGATAATCTTGCCACTCTCATCTTTATAATGGCACTCTGCCCCCTTAATTTTATTAATTTTCTCCCATAGAGATTCTATATTCTGTGGCGCGCACAAGACTACGAGACTTGATACATTAAAATCTTCTTGCATTTTTACTCCTTAAGATTCCAAATCAAAATATTCTTTCCATCTTCACTACTAATGATTTGTGTCTGATGATAAAAAATAATATTATTCAATAAGCTTTTATGCCCTTTCAATCGGGCAATTTTCTTTTTACTGGCAATTTCAAAAATAATAATTTCACTTTGTTCATTTTGCATATAAGCCCCTAATGTAGAATCCCCACTCATTCCCACACTATAAACCAAAAAATCTGCTTTGATTCCATAAGAAGTTACTTTGTTAGTTTGCAAATCTAATTGATATAAGCCCATATTTCTATCTTGTCCAGCAGTGATAAAAGTCATCATCTCTCCCACGCGCGCTAGTTTCACCTGATAGACATTATCTTTGTTCTCTCCCTCTAACTCCATTAGCACATTTCCGTCATTGATAGCACCAAAATATAAGATTCCGGATTCACACGCTACGACATAATTTCCATTATCTAAGGCAAAATCCGAAAAAGAAGCTTCAGAAAGTTGCTTACGATATAGAATCTGCTTCTTTTGTAAGTCATACAGCACAATTTCATTACTCGTAAGTCCTAGAAAAATCTTATCTTCATTGACAAAGGCTGCCTTTTTAATATTTAAAGATTCTGTATTTGGCAATGTCTCTAGCTTCCCATATGAAAACAAAAAAAGATTCTTTGTACCATAATCTCCCTCACTATGGATTAAAATCTGCTCGCCAAGCCTATCAATGCTATATACTTTAGGTGCATAAGATTCCGCATAAAAGCTCGCAATATCTGGAAGTTTAATAAGTGATTTGGGGGATTTTTCGCCCCACTTCCACTCCAAAACTTCTCCGAAATCCGTTCCAATAAGCAAAGAATCTTTTACTAAATTCGTAACAACAATATTGTTTTCTAATGTAATAATTCTTTGCGGTAGTAGCACTTTTTCTATATTGCTAGATTCTACCTCTTGACTAAAGACAATCAGGGGCAACATTACTACAATCCACATTCTTTTTATTATTCTGTTAAACATAAACTTCCTTTAATCCTCACAAGATTCCAATACAATGGCTCTTGTAGGACACACATAAGTGCATTCCCCACAACCAATGCAACGACTTTGAATCTCGGGATAAAACAAGCCGACAAAGGTAATCGCATTGTCTTTTCCTAGCACACTATGGCAAACATCTTTACAAGTGCAACATAAAGTTTTTTGATACGCCAAACAAGCAATTTTATCAATTTGAACAACAAAATTCCAATGAGGATTCTGTGCATTAGCAAGCTGCTCATCTAACACACTATTTGGGCAGGCTTTGGCGCATTCCCCGCAGAATTTACAACCCCCATCCTCAAACTGCACATACACTTTATTATCGCAAATCTTTAAGATTCCGCTTTTATTCTCTTGTTTATAAATCTCATCACAGGCTTGCACACAAGGAGCTTGTAGATTTTGCGTTTGCGCTTTTGTGATACATTCCATACAAAATTTAGAAAAAAGAGAACGATTCAAATTATAGGGTGGCAAGGGCATAAAGCCCTTTGACTTTGGTTTCAACAAGGTTTGTAGAAACTCCCTGCGATTGCCCATTAATTCACACCCTCATTGACAACATCAATCAAGTTAGATTTCACGCTACCATTTTCTTGACGAAAATCTGGCGAAAATTTATTTACAACCAAAGGTGCTACATTAACTTGTGTTGCATGACAAGCCACGCAATTAAAACGATTTTCGTCCATTTGTCCCTTTAAATCCACTTTGCGGCGAAAATTATAAAAATGTGATTTTGGCATAGGTGTTGCATTGACCGCTCCCGCAACTTCAGGCAAATGGCAAGAAGCACAAGCGTTGTTTTCTTTGGTAATGGGTAGCATATCATCTACGGAATGAGAAATCATTGGTGGAGCATTTTCAAACGCTCTATCAATCAATTCGGATTCTCCCGCTGCCTTACCATCATAGTCAAACTTTGTCATTTGCACATTCTCGCTAAACAATGTGCTTTGACGCAAACCTATTTCATTTTCGCTATAACCGCTACTTTGACATCCTAAAAAAATGAATCCAGCTACTGCTGTACTCACAACTACCATAACTTTATTAAAACTCATCTTTTCTCCTTCATAAAATCCAAAAGGCTAAATGCTAACGCATTATCCGCACAAACCTCAATACAACGCCCACAACGCGTGCATTCACCGCTTTTTATCACACCACTTTCTTTACCAATGATTCCCAAAACCTGTTTTTGAGGACAGATTTTTTTACACTCTAAGCAGTGCGTGCAAGATTCTAAATCATATTTGACTTTTAGAATCGCAAAGCGACTAATGAGGGAATAAAACGCTCCTAAAGGGCAAATATACCCACAAAATGCGTGTTTTGCTACGAATAAATCTAGCAAAAACACTACAATAACAGATAAAAATCCAAATCCAGCACCAAAAATAATTCCACGATGTAACATAGAAATCGGACTAATTGCTTCAAATGCTGCGATTCCAAAGACTAAACTTAACAGCAAACTTAAAGCCAGAAGCACATAACGCAAGGAATTTTTAAAATAAATCAAATTCCCGAGTGCATCTAAACCAAAAATACGGCGCAAAAAAGAAGCGAAATCTGTTACAAGATTCATCGGACAAACAAAAGAACAATACATTCTCCCCAAAAGCACCCCATACAAAGCTAAAATTATCAGCGCACCAATAATAGCATTGGTAGCCAAAACTCCTCCAGCAAAAAAGAGCTGAAGTAACGCGTAAGGGTCGCTTAATGGAATCACACCAAAAAGAAGCGAAGAACTAAGATTGCCTTGTAAAATCTTAAAACTTGTATAATTACCCAAGACATACAAGACTAATAACCCAATCTGAACGATTCTGCGCATTAATAAATAGCGGTATTTCTTCATTACAAATCTCCGCTATTTAGATAATCTTGCACTTTAGAATCAGAATCTTTCTTTTGAGTTCTTTTCTTTACCTCTTGCAAACGCATTTCATCTTCTGCTTCCCAACCCTTGATATAGTTTGTTCCAACCTTACCAAGAGCAATTTCTCGTGGCAATACAATAATAGCCGCTTTTTCTGTAACACAAGCCTTTTCGCATTTCCCACAACCTGTACAAACTTCACTCTCTACCACAGGCAAAAGATAGGAATGTTTGCCTGTGCGCTCATTGCGTTTTAATTCCAGCTTGATTGCCTCGCCCAAAAGCGGACAAGCACGATAACACGCGTCGCACTGAATCCCCCAATAAGCGACACAATGCTCTTTATCCACAATGGCTACACCCATTTTTGCAAGATTAATATCCAAACCTTTTTCGTTAGAAACTAGCCTAGAATCTAACGCATCTGTAGGGCATATAGGCACGCAAGGAATGTCTTCACACATCTCACACGGAATCTTGCGTGGCTCAAAGTAAGGTGTGCCCATTGGCTTCCCACTTCTAGCATCTGCAAGTTTGAGTGTGTCAAAGGGGCAAGCCTCCACACACAAACCACATTTGATGCAATGTTGTAAAAATTCCTTTTCACTCAAAGCCCCCGGTGGTCTTAAAATCATAGGATTCGCTCTACTCTCTTGTAAAAACGCACCCCAAACTAAGCCACCAAGCCCTGCAAGTGCAATTGCCTGTGTGCTACTTAGCAAGAATTTACGCCGATTCGTATTTGAATGCATTTTATGCCTTATAGATTTTTACTGCACATTTTTTAAAGTCGGTTTGTCCAGAAATCGGACAAGTTGCGTCTAAGCAAACTTTATTGATATAAACTTTCTCATCAAACCAAGGAACATACACAAGTCCAAGCGGTGGTCTGTTGCGCCCACGCATATCCACTCTTGCTTTGACTTTACCGCGTCTTGATTCTACCCAAACCGTATCATTTTGTTGCACACCAAGCTTTTTGCCATCTTCAGGATTCATATACACAAGAGCTTCAGGCACAGCGCGATAGAGTTCAGGCACACGCATTGTCATCGTTCCACTATGCCAGTGCTCTAACACGCGTCCTGTGCTCAACCAGAATGGATATTCGGCGTTTGGCATTTCGGGTGGATCCATATAAGGACGGAAAAAAATTTTTGCTTTATTTTTGAGAGAAAACTTCTCTTGTGTTTTAGGCATTGCCAAATCACCACGTGGCAACTCTTTGCCTAGACCACCATAAAACGCAAATTCACCATTATTAGCTTTTCTTGCATAATAGTCATATTTTGCATTAAAACGCCATTGGGTTTCTTTACCATCTACAACAGGCCATCTTAGTCCTCGCACTCTATGATAAGTATCAAAGTCTGCTAAATCGTGTGCGTGTCCTACACCAAACTTACGATATTCCTCCCAAAGATATTTTTGCATAAAGAATCCATATCCTTTAAATACCTCGCCATCGCTTCCCACAACTTCGCGTTTGTCGCCAAAGACTTCAGAGTTGATTGTATCTTTTAATACTTTGTCTGTTGTTTTGAATTTCAATGCCTCGGCATTAGCATAAAGCACATCATAGAGTGTAGAATCTTCGCTATATCCCATAGCTTTTGCTTTTTCTAACACATTTGGAAGTGTTAATTTATCATTAATTTTTTTATCACCCCAAACTTCTTTAAGTTTGAATCGTTTTGAAAATTCTATCATCTGCCAAGTATCACTCATTGCTTCACCTTGTGGAAGCACTTGTTGTTTCCAATGCTGTGTTCTACGCTCTGCATTACCATAAGCACCCCATTTTTCATAAATCATTGCCACGGGAAGAATCAAATCTGCAACTTTTGCACTAATTCCGGGATATGCATCAGAAACAACGATGAAATTATCCATTTCTCTAGCAGCTTTAATCCAATGGTTTGCATTGGCAGTATTTTGCCATGGATTATTCACATGCACCCATATCCATTTAATCTTGCCATCTTCTAAATTACGCATAATTTGCATAAAGTTTGCTCCCGGCTGTGGATTGAGTGTGCCCTCTGGAAGTTTCCAAATTTTTTCTGTCATTGCTCTATGCTTAGGATTAGCTACTACCATATCCGCGGGTAATCGGTGCGAGAATGTTCCCACCTCTCTTGCCGTTCCACACGCACTAGGTTGTCCTGTAAGAGAGAATGCGCCACTGCCCGGTTTTGCTTGTTTGCCAAGTAACATATGCACCATATAACTTTGCTCATTCACCCAAGTTCCCCTTGTATGTTGATTCATTCCCATTGTCCAGAAGCTAACGATTTTACGATTCTTTTCAATATAATATTGTGCAAGTTGTTTGAGTTTAGACTTAAAGGAATCTAGGCTCTCATTTGCATCACCTTTTGCAATTTTTGCAACGAAATCAAGCGTATAGGGTTCTAGGGCTTTTTTGAAATCCTCAAAAGAAATTTCCCAATGATTTCCCGCTGCTGCAACGTGTTTGTTCTCCATCACATCGCCTGCTTTCATACCAAGATATGCAAGGGTTACACCTTCAGATTCACTGATGACTTTGGATTTTTGTTTTGCTGCAATATCTAGCTCTGCTGCTACATATTTTGCGTGTTTGATATTTTCACGCATACCATATCCAATATCTACAAAACCAGTTGTAAAAATACAATTTTTATTAACAAAATTCCAATCAATCGCCTTTGGATTATTATAAACAATCTCATGGGCAATGTAATTCCAAATCGCTAAATCTGTATGAGGAGCGAAAATAATCTCAATATCTGCCAAATCCGAAGTTCTGTTAGAATAAGGGCTTAAATTAATTACTTTGACTTTATTAGGATTTGTGAGTTTTCTATCTGTAACTCTTGCCCAAAGAATCGGGTGCATTTCCGCCATATTCGCACCCCAAGTAACAATCGTATCTGTTAGTTCAATATCATCATAACAACCTGCAGGCTCATCAATTCCAAAAGTCTCCATAAAACCAACTACAGCACTTGCCATACAATGACGTGCATTAGGGTCAATGTTATTGCTTCTAAATCCACCTTTAATAAGCTTCACAGCCGCATAGCCCTCTTGCACAGTGTATTGTCCAGAACCAAAGACACCAATTCCTGTTGGTCCTAATTCATTGTATGCCTTTTTAAATTGTTCTTCCATTACATCAAAAGCCTTTTGCCAGCTCACAGGCTGAAATCGCCCTTTCTTATCAAACTCTCCCTTGCCATTAACACGCAAGAGTGGTTGAGTGAGTCGGTCTGCACCATACATAATTTTGGCGTTAAAATATCCTTTGATACAATTGAGCCCACGATTAACAGGAGCTGCTGGGTCTCCTTTGATTGCAACGATTTGCTCATCTTTAGTTGCTACCATAATTCCACAGCCCGTTCCACAAAATCTACAAACTGATTTATCCCATTTCCAGCCGCCCTCTGCCTCTTTTGCTGCTGCTAGAGCATTGCTTGGTAATGCGATTCCAACTGCGCTTGCAGCACTTGCTGCTGCCGCTGTTTTCAAAAATTCGCGTCTATTGTATGCCACAAAAGCCTCCTTAAGCTTGATTTTTAGCATTTTTAATGCAAAAAAATTATAGCTATTTTGAAAAATCTAAGAATTGATTTAAGTCAATATATACTTTTTTATATTTCGTATTTTAGGGCTTTATCGTCTCTTATTTTAACCCATTTCAATAAAATATTTCAAAATAAGCTAGAAAGATTTTTAGAAATCATTTATCTTTTGTTTATTAAAGATTTATTTTTTGTTTGTTTTTAGAAGTTACAATTCTATGTTAAATAATAAATTTTTATTATTTCTATAATTCATTTTACACACTAGGAGATTCTATGCAAACAATATTGATTCAAGAGGAACAAAAATTTCACACATTATGCCAAATGGCATTGCACTTTATAAAAAAAGATGAAGGCAAAAATCTCAAAATAATGCTCCAATCCGGACTTAATGTGAATTTCAAAACATATGAGGGACAAACACTTTTAATATTGGCTGTGCATCACAATTCTTTGGCTTGCGCAAAAATGCTTTTACAAGAAGGAGCATTGGTAGATATGTGCGATACTAAAGGAATAACACCTCTAATGCAAGCTTATTACACGGGCAATCTGAAAATGGTAAAACTTTTATTAGATTATGGTGCAAATCCCAATATTCATAATGATTTAGGCATTACTTTTTATATGCTTGCGATTCTATCTGGGAAATGGCAGATTGCAGAACTGCTATTAAAACATTCTGATACTAGTTTATCTAAGAGAATCTCACTGATGACATCTTTAATGAAAGGAAATTTGAATTTTAAATTGCCTTACCATTGCGCAAGATTCTAAAGACTTGCGCTCTATACAGACAAAAATCGCACCAATCTTCAAGGATTGGAAACAAAAACTTGCTCAAACACGCGTTTGCTAGGCCATTCAAATGCACTCAATCTTGCGTTTGGCTTGCTTTTGTGATAAACACAACCTGTGTCAATCGCAGCAAAATTCTCTGCAATCAAAACTTCTTTTTGCACATCGTGTCCAAAAACATTGAAGACTCTATATTGCTTTTTTGCTTCTTTTTGTATATTGTGCATTTTAAGCCTACTCCAAGTGATTGCTTGGGATTCTCTCTTGCGCGTTTTATAATAAGGCAGTCCAAATCCGTGTGTAACAAATAAACTATTTCCCTTCTCATCACATAAATCAACTTCCAAGAATCTCGGCAACTTTGCAAGCCATTCTAAATGCTCGTGAATCTTGTGCAAGCCACCATACTTCCGATAGCTTTCCATTGTTTCATAACCACCATTGCTAATCCACACACTTCCCCTGCCGCTGCTTGGAATCTTATGATAGTATTCCAACATTATCTCTTCGTGATTCCCAAGCACACAAGCAAAGCCATTTGAGATTGCCAAATCAACCACTTCGCAACTTTTATCCCCCCTATCAATCAAATCTCCTGTCAAAATAACTTGCGATTCCCATTTCTGTGGCAACTTCTCAATCAATAAACATAAAGTATCAAAGCAACCATGCACATCACCAATCACATAAACAGGCTGCGAACTATCAATCTCCTTCGTTCCTAGTCTCAAATTTCCCATTTCTGCAAACTATGATTAAAATCCAATCGCAGAAAGAATAAAATAACAAACCGCGCTAAAAATTGCAGATACAGGCACGGTAATAACCCACGCAGCGATAATTTTATTGATTGCGGAACGTTTAACAAGTTCTTCTTGATAGGCTTCTTTAAGTCTTTCTTGTTCTTTTTTCTTCAATTCTGGAATATTGATATTTTTGGCTTTATTAGATTTCTTTTTTGCCTTTTTATTGTCAATGCTTTTTAGAATCGCTCTTTTTCTTCTAATAGACGCATTACGGAATTTATCCAAAAATTCCTTGACTTTTTCGCTATCCTCTCCCTTACGAGATTCTAAAATCTTTAATTCCATTTCTTTATATTGTCTCTTCAAATGCTCACGCAAAAATCCCACACCAAAAATTGCACCAATCGCAATGTGTGTGGAGCTTACAGGCATTCCTAATTCGCTTGCAATGAGCACCGTTAGGGCAGCACTCATTGCGATACAATAAGCACGCATTTGGTCTAATTCCGTAATCTCGCCTCCTACTGTGCGAATCAATCTTGGTCCAAAAAGCGCAAGCCCGATAGAGATTCCAAGCCCACCAATGAGCATAATCCAAAAGGGCACATTCATATTGCCAAACTCAAAAGCAACTTTCAAGGAATTGTTGATTGCCGCTAAAGGTCCCACGGCATTTGCCACATCATTTGCACCGTGTGCAAAACTTAAAAGTGCCACAGCAAAAATCAATGGAATCGTAAAGAGCTTATTAATTTCTTCTTTTTTGTTTTCTAGTTTCTCTAAAGCCTTTTTGATGATAGGCTTGACGACAAATAGCACAACAATCGCAATCGCTAAACTAAGTCCAAATGCGATTTTACTGTCCAATGTGATAATGTGTCTTAAGCCCTTATTAATCAAATACAAACTAAACGCCCAAGTCATAAAAGCGATCAAGTAAGGCACAACATTCTCTGCTGATATTTTTTTATTCTTTTTATAAGTAATGGTGTGCTTAATGAAAAATAATAAAATCGCAGCAATGATTCCACCCATCACGGGAGAAATTACCCAACTCCCAACGATTCCACCTAATTCACTCCAATTTGCCACCCCAAATCCACCTGCTGCGATTCCAGCACCCAAAATCCCACCCACAATTGCGTGCGTTGTAGAAACAGGCGCACCAATCACAGTCGCAATATTTAGCCAAATTGCCCCAGAAACTAAGGCAGCAAGCATTAAAGTAACAAACTGCTTAGGGTCTCCAATCGCATCAACAGAAATAATCCCAGAACTCACAGTGCTCACGACTTCCCCTCCCGCAACCAATGCCCCTAAAATCTCACATACAGCCGCAATAATGATTGCCCCCGTCATTGTCAAGGCTTTTGAACCCACTGCGGGACCCATATTGTTTGCTACATCATTTGCACCAATATTCAATGCCATATAGCCACCAACGATTGCCGCAAAGCCTAATAAAATCGGATTTGTAACACTTTCTGCAAAAGCAACCATCATAATAATCACAAGCACAAACAAAAAGATAACGCTTGCTTTTTGTAAATTTTCTTTGTTTATCTTAAACCCTCTATCGGGTTGCAACAAATTCTCCATCAATCTCTCCCTTTTAAATAATTTATTAATTCTTAAATTTTAGAATCAATTAAAAAATTCTATCAAAACTTATAATCAAAAAGCAACAAAATTTTCTTTATAAAAATCATAAAATGAAGCTTAATTTGCTTAGTGAATAGATTTACACCTCTTTAAATTATTTCTATCCTTACAAGCTTATAGTTTTTCATAGTAGTATTGTTTAAATTCTGCAAATCTAAAATATAAGCAAGGCTTCGCTACCGATTCTATTCCAACATATTTTTAAGTGCCTCACTGATACGTTTGCCATTTGCGACATCTCCCAATGTTTTACTTGCTACTCCCATAATTTTACCCATATCCTTTTTGGATTTCGTCCCTAATTCACTCAAGATTTTTTCTAGCGCATTCTTCAAATCTTCGTCATTTAATTGTTTTGGCAAATATTCCATAATTACTTGCATTTCAAAATCCTCTTTTTGGTAAAGGTCTTCCCGCCCAGCTTTTTTGTAGGCTTCTGCTGCTTCAGAACGTTGCTTATAAGCTTTTTTAAGAATCGCGATGACATCTTCATCTTCTAAAACTTTCCGTTCATCTACTTCAATTTGCTTTAATGCGCTACTCAACATTCTTAATGCGTCCCGCTTTTCCTTGTGATTCTCTTTCATAGCACTCTTAATATCATTTAAGATTTTCTCTTTGATAGCACTTGACATTATTATCCTTTATTTTGGAATGGGCTTTGCTTAGCTCTATAAAAATTTAGGATTATACCTAAAATTGACATAAGGAAATGCTATGAAACTTAAAAGTGTCTTTTTAAAATCCACACTAGCCCTTGTATGTCCTTTCGCATTAGGATTTTATTTCAGCGGTTGCGCGACAACAGACCCACAAATTTCTTTCCGCCCACCCGCCTATGTAGAAGAATTGCCTCCAAAAGAAGATGAGGATAACTTCGGCAATCCCGGAAGTATTTTTGGACAAGGAGACAATCTACTCTTTTCTGACCGCCGCGCAATGCAACTCAATGATTTAGTTACCGTCATTATCAATCAAACAGCGCAAGCAAGTTCTACTGCAAACAAGAATCTTAATGAGACTTCAAACTCCAACCTCACAGGTCCGGGGGTTACTTTTGGAGGTCCTAGTGAAAGCATTGCCAAACTCACAGGCAAATTAAGCAATCTTACGGCATTTGGAATCACGAGTGGCAATAATACCTCAACCTATCAAGGAAACGGCTCACAAAATCGTCAAGAAACTTTCTCTACAACGATTGCAGCACGTATCATTAAAGTAATGCAAAATGGAAATTACTTCATTGAAGGAAGTCGCGAAGTGCTCATTAATGGTGAAAAACAAATTATTCATCTAAGCGGCGTCGTGCGCCCCACAGATATTGCACGTAATAATACCATAGAATCCCAATATATTGCAGATGCTAAAATTATGTATGACACGCAAGGGGAATTAAAAAGAAGCACAGAAAAAGGTTGGGGAACAAAACTTATTGAATCTGTTTGGCCCTTTTAAATAAAATTTGGCTTCCTTTTGATAAAATACGCAAATTTATTTAGAAAGGATTTGCGTGCATACACAACATTTTATCGGCACTCGTGGGGGACATGACATTGCCTTAACTTTTAAAGATGTGGTTTTAAACCCCAATGCTGCATTTGGAGGGCTTTGGGCAGCTAAAAAACTACCAAAATTTGATGATGACGCCATCAAAGAATTTAGCCAACTAGATTATGCAGAATTAGCCCAAGAGATTTTTCATCAGTGGGGTTTAAATGTGCATAAAGAATTATTGGGAGAAGCATTAAAACTTTACCAAAATTTTGACGACCCAACAACTCCTGCACCTCTTTATTCTATCCACCCTTATCTTAATGTGCAAAAACTTTATTGCGGACCTACGCGTGCCTTTAAAGATATGGCGTTACAACCTTTTGGGACTTTGTTTAGTGGATTTTTAAGAGAATCCAAAAAAGAAACAGATTATCTGATTTTGGTTGCTACAAGCGGTGATACAGGACCTGCAACACTTCAAAGTTTTGCCAATAAACCCCATATCAAAGTCGTTTGTATTTATCCAGAAGGTGGTACAAGTGATGTCCAACGTCTGCAAATGACAACGATCAATGCAAACAATATTGAAGTCTTTGGCATTAAAGGGGATTTTGATGATGCGCAAGCCTTGCTAAAAAGTCTTCTTAAAGACCCAAAATTCAATGCGATTTTAAAGTCCAAAAATATTTGCCTAAGTGCTGCAAATAGTGTGAATTTCGGCAGAATCGCATTCCAGATTCTCTACCACGCTTACGCAAGTTTAAAAATCTTTAAAATCAATCATCATCGTAAAATTCATATCATCGTGCCAAGTGGCAACTTTGGTAATGCTTTAGGAGCATTTTATGCTAAACTTATGGGATTCCCCATTGAACGCATTTGGATTGCTTCTAATGCCAACAATATTTTAACAGAATTTATTAATACAGGCGTCTATGATATTTCAGAAAAAACCTTGCAAAAAACCTATTCACCCGCGATGGATATTTTAAAGAGCTCCAATATTGAGCGCGTGCTTTTTTCTTTATTTGACGCGCAACGTACAAGAGAGCTAATGGAATCCCTTGAGCAAACGAAACAATATAGCCTAACTAAAGAAGAACTTGCTTGGGTGCAAATGTATTTTAGTGCGACAAGTTGCGATGACGATTATTGTCTTAATATCATTAAAACTTATGCACAAAAAGGATATATCCTAGACCCACACACAGCTTGTGGATTCAAAGCCTTTGAGGAAATTAAAGCCAAATTCCCTAACACTCCTTGTGTACTTTGCTCTACTGCGGAATGGACAAAATTTGCCCCTACTTTGGCTAAAGCACTTGGTTTAGGGGATTTAGGAGACAAAGAGGCGTTAGAACAAATCTCTAAAACCTATAAAATCACGATTCCAAAACAGATTTTCTCACTCTTTAATCAACCAGAGATTCATAATCAAGTCTTTGACAAAGAAGATTTAGGTCAAAAAATTTTAGAGTGGTTATAAGGAATCTTGATGCTGTATTTTTCCGATTTACTTTTAAAACTGCAACAATTTTGGCGTGAGCAAAATTGTCTCATTATCCAACCCTATGATATTCCAGCAGGTGCGGGTACTTTCCACCCTGCCACAATGCTTAGAAGCTTGGATTCCAAGCCTTGGAGTGTAGCTTATGTTGCCCCCTCTCGTCGCCCAACAGACGGACGCTATGGAGAAAATCCGAATCGCTTAGGCAGTTATTATCAATTTCAAGTCCTGATTAAACCTAGCCCAAACAATATTCAAGAGCTATATTTAAAGAGTTTAGAATACTTGGGATTGAATTTAAAAGAACACGATATTCGATTTGTTGAAGATAATTGGGAATCCCCAACACTTGGAGCTTGGGGCTTGGGTTGGGAAGTTTGGCTAGATGGTATGGAAGTAACGCAATTTACTTATTTTCAACAAGTTGGAGGGATTCCTTGCGACCCTGTGGCAGTTGAAATTACTTATGGAACAGAAAGATTGGCGATGTATTTGCAAGGTGTAGAAAATGTTTTTGCTATCCAATGGAGTGAGCATTACACCTACGCAGATGTGCATTTAGAGGGAGAATATGAATTTTCAAAATACAATTTTGAAGTTGCCGATACTGCGATGCTATTTGAATTTTTTGCCAAAATGCAAAGTGAGGGGCATCAAGCCTTAAAGGCGGGCTTACCTCTACCAGCTTACGATTGTGCAATGCTTGCAAGCCATTTATTTAATGTATTAGACGCTAGGAAGGCTATCTCTGCAACAGAGCGTCAAAATTACATTTTAAAAATCCGCGAACTTTCCAAAGCTTGCGCTACATTATATAAAGAGCAAGAACCTATGCGTCAAGAGCGATTAAAGTATGCGAAGCAAAATCTCTAAACCCTCGCAAGATTCTAATGCAGAATCGCAAAGACATAAAGTTGCCACGATTCTAAACTTTTTAGATACCCTAAGCCCTTTTGAATTACAAGAATCTTGGGATAATTCAGGCTTGCTTCTAGGCGCACCCAATCACTATTTCAGAACGATTTATTTAAGCTTGGAAGTAACTTGTGAAATTTTAGAGAGAATAGAAAAAGATTCTTTACTCATTACACATCACCCCTTGATTTTTAATCCGCTCAAAACATTGATTCTTGAGCATTATCCCGCAAAATTACTGCAAATAGCAATGGCAAAAAATATCCAATTAATTGCTATGCACACGAACTTTGACAAAACCCACTTAGGTAAATATGTCACACAAAGGATTCTAAAAATCACAGACTTTGAACAAGATGATTTTGCTGTCCATTTCCAATGGAATGGCACTTTAGAATCCCTTTGCTCACACATTAAAGAAAATTTTGCCCTAAAGCAGTTAAAAATCACTCCTTCCCCCAATCAACATTGTCAAAACATTGCACTCATTACAGGAAGTGGTGGGGGGTTTGTGCATCATCTTGAAAATGTAGATTGTCTCATCACAGGCGATGTCAAGTATCACGAAGCAATGGAAGCCATAGCGCGCAATCTTCATATCATTGATTGCGGACATTACGAATTGGAACGTTACTTCGGTGAGATTCTCTTGCCTTTTTTGACAAATCAAGGCTATAAAGCTATAATTTTAGATTCACAAAATCCCTTTAATTTTGTCTAATATCTTAAATCTTTGGAGCTATGTATGAATAAGCATTTAAGCCAATTAATTGAAATTGCAAATCTTGATAAAGAAATTGATTCTTTTGAACCTCGCATCAAAGAAGTCAAAAAGGAACTCAATCGGATTGAAGAGGAAGAGGATTCTCTCAATCGTGAAGTAGAAGAGCTTGAGAGTGCTGCGCGGGATATTTCACTCTCTATCCAAAAAAACGAAAATCATTTGGAGGATTTATCCCTAAAATTAGAAGAAATTTCCAATAAAACAAAACTCATCAGAACAGAAAAAGAAAGCAAAGCATTGAGCTTAGAAGAAGAGCTCGCCAAAGAACAAATTACTTTTGCCAATGAAGAAATTGCTCGTTTAAACACATTGATAGATTCCAAAAAAAATTCCATTAATGCTCTTAAAGAAAAAATTAATGCCTTACAAGAGGAGCAAAAAGAAGTCGCGCAGAAAGTAGAAGTAGAAGTCCAAAAAGTCAAAGAAGAACAAAAAGTTGTTTTTACCCAAAAAGAAGAACTTGTTAGCAAAATGGACCAGAAAATCATCTCCTTTTACGAAAAAATCCGCAAATGGGCAAAGAATACAAGTGTTGTGCCCGTTACGCGTCAAGCTTGTGGGGGTTGCTTTATTCGCATTAATGACAAAATTTACTCTGATGTTATCCGCTCTGATGATATTATTACATGCCCACATTGCGGAAGAATCCTCTATTTCCAAGAAGAAAATTCATAGTTTAGAATGAAATGTTTTGTCGGTATTTATTATCTTGTGCTTTGGGTGGCGCATTTTTGCGCTATGCCTTTCCTCTATCTCTTAAGTTTTAAATCAAAATATCGTTTCTCCCTTAAAAAACGTTTTTTTGTTCCAGACCCCCTACCTCAAGAGGCTATGGGATTCCAACTCCATTGGTTGCACGCTTGTTCCTTTGGAGAAGTGAAATCCCTGCAAAGTATTATAGATTCTCTTGCGCAACAACTCTCTAATGAGGAGAGGATTTTACTTACAACAACAACACAAACAGGGTTCAATCTTGCTTGCAAACTCTACCCAAATTGCATTGTACGTTATTTGCCTTTTGAAACTCTGCTTCCTTTTTGGCTACGCAATCACTCCCTTGCAAGCCTTACATTAGTAGAAGCCGAGCTCTGGCTTATGCCTTTAGTTTGCGCCAAAAGCAAAGGGGCTAAGACTCTGCTTATTAATGCTAGAATTTCTCAACATTCTTTCCCACGTTATAAAAGATTCCGCTTTTTTTATTGCAGACTTTTTAGTCTTATAGAGCAAATTTTCTGTCAAACATCTTCTGATGCAGCACGACTAGCAGCATTAGGAGCTCAAAATATTAGCATTATAGGAAATCTCAAATTAGCTGAAATTCCACAAACCAACACCCATTATACTAGCCCAAAGCAACCTTTGTGGGTGGTTGCTAGCACACACCGCAAACACAATCAAAGTGAAGAAGTCTTGATTTTAGAAGCCATTGTAAAAGCATTTTTAGAGGATTACGATTCTATTCAAGAATCTTTACAATTAATGCCACGTTTTTTATTTGCACCTCGTCACCCTGAACGTTTTTCAGAAGTAGAAACCCAATTAAATCAAATCTTAGCCTCTCACTTTCTCCCTTGTTTAGTGAAAACTTCTGAAGTCGGAGTGCAAAATGCGCTCAATGCACCTTTCATTTTATTAGATTCCTTGGGGGAGCTTAACAATCTCTACAAAATTGCGCAAGGCGTCATCTTAGGCGGAAGCTTCCTAAAGGACATTGGGGGGCATAATCCAATAGAGCCTGCATTTTTCCGCACTAAACTTATCAGTGGAGATTATATCTTCAATCAAAAAGCACTTTTTGCAAGCATACAAAACTACACATTATGCAAGATTCAAAACTTACCACAAGTCTTACAAAAACGTGAGATTCTAAAAAATGCAAAAATCACCAAAAAGCTAAATCTTGAACAAATCATTCAAGCAATTCGTGTCAATTAAGGATTGGTTTAATGAAACATCAAACATCACCAAAAAAATCCAAAAAAATTAAATATCATTTTGATACTTCTAGCAAACAGTCTCCCAATCACACAAACGAAGTATTTAGGATTCCAAAAAACGTACAAAAAGCCTATAAACTCTTAAGCTTGCAAGAAAATCTCTCTCATAATGAAGCTAAAAGTCTAATTGATAGGGGGCTGGTTAGCATTAATGGCAAAAAACTACAAATTGCGCGCGCGCTTCTATCCCCACGGACAAAATTCCACATTCAAACTCCAAGTCGTATTACTGAAATCTTCAGAGATTCGCAAATTTTAGCTCTTGCAAAACCTGCATTTCTCACAAGTGAAGAAATTGCAAAAACCTATCCAGAATGGGTTTTGCTTCACAGATTGGATAAAGAAACAAGCGGTATCTTGTTGTTAGTGAAAGACCAAAGCGCATTCCATCTCAAAGCAAAAGAGGCTTTTAAGCAAATGCAAGTCAAGAAGCATTATATCGCCATTGTTGAAGGCATTATAGAAGAAGAACAAGAAATCACCGCTCCTCTTCTTATTAAAAAAGGCAGATTCGCTAAAGTTACCATTGGCAAAAATAGCGAGGGGCAAACAGCTATTACACATCTTCGTCCTTTGGAGATTTCAGGCAAAAAAACAAAATTAGAAATAGAAATCAAAACAGGCAAAACACATCAAATTCGCGTGCATTTAGCACACATTAAGCACCCTATTGTAGGCGATACACTCTATGGGGCTAAACCAAGCTCTAGGATTTTGCTACACGCACAATCCATTGCACTTTTGGGGTATGATTTAGTGTGTCCTCCACCAAAAGAATTTATTTTTAAGGATAATGCGTAAAATTCTAGCTACAATGAATACAAAGCTTGAATCTCTCAAATTAATAAATTATAAATTCAACTTGTATTTATGAATTTTTGATAAAATCCTTTCTGAAATTTAATTAATTATTCATCTCATCAATGGAAATTTTATGGAAAATACCACCCAAAAAATACCCGAAAATAAACTTACGAATCATTCTCTACAAAGCAAGCAAATAGAATCATTTATCAACAAACTCACAACAGAAAACCAATGTTTCACCTATGAATTCTCCGCTCCTAATAGTTTTGACCTTGAACCTTTCTTTGACAAACTCCAAAGGGGACATTTACTTGATAAACTAGACGCATTTGTCTGCACAGATTCCCCCTTAGGCAAACTCAAGCATAGTGCGACTCTAGCAAGCTTAAAACTCCAAAATACTTTTGGAATCCCAAGCATTACAACAATTTCTATGCGAGACAAAAATACGCTTGCCTTGCAAAGCGAACTTCTTGGAATGAATAGTCTTGATTTGCGTTTAATCTTGGCATTGACAGGAGACCCCTTAAGACTCGGCAATCAGCCACAAGCCAAAGGGGTTTTTGAAGGAAATAGCCTCTTGCTTCTTAAGATTATTTACGCACTCAACCAGCAAAAAGATATTAATGGTGAAATCCTCAAAGGAAATTCCAAGCCCATTTATCCTTTTTGTGTCTTAAATTCTTATGCAAACAAAAAAGAAAATCTCTATAACAAAATGCAAGAAAAAATACAAAATGGTGCGCAAGCTCTTTTTACACAACCAATTTATGATTTAAAGATTGCGCAAGAGTTGCTAGAATGGTGCGAACAAATCAATGCACAATGCCAAACAAAATGTGTGTTAATCTTTGGATTTTTTCCTATTTTTTCTTATAAAACCGCTCTCTTTTTGCATCATAAATTGCCCGGTGTTTTTGTCCCTGAAAATTGGCTTGAAACAATGAAGCAAGCAAGCGAAAAAGGCACAGAAATGCAAGTGGGATTAGAAAAAAATCAAATCTTATTTTCGACGCTTTATCAACTGCACAAAAAGTTTCATTTGATGAGTGCCAATAAACCTGACTTGATTGAACAAATTATTTGCTAAAGCGAAAATTTACAAAATTATTGCAAGTTTTTAAATAGAATTTGCTACACTTCAATTTTGTTTTATTAACTCCAAATTCTTAAGGTATCCAATGTCTCAAATTGCACAATCATCAAAAAATGGGATTCTAAAAACTTTTCTTGATGAATGGCTTAATGGCTTTGTATTAGTACTTTTAGTAAGCTTGGCAAGTTTTTATATCGCCTCACTGCCTTTGATAACACAAATACATTTATCCCCTTTAATCATTGGCGTTGTATTTGGAATCTTCGCCTCTCCGCTCTTTAGACAAGCCGAAACATCTTGTGGAAAAGCCGTTGTCTTTAGCGTGAAAAAGCTTTTAAGGGTTGGGATTGTTTTCTATGGCTTTAATGTAACATTACAGAGTATTGCGTCTGTGGGGCTCAATGGAATCGCCTTAAGCATTGTTGTAGTGGTTTTAGTTTTAATCATCGGCTATTTTATCGGTGTAAAACTTCTGAAATTAGACAAAGAAATTGCGATTCTAGTCAGTGGAGGCAGTGCAATCTGTGGAGCGGCAGCGGTTTTAGCACTAGAATCTTCCCTCAAATCCAAGCCCTATAAAGGAATCATTGCCGTAGGAACGGTTGTCATCTTTGGGCTTTTAGGAATGTTTTTATATCCTCTAGTCTATGCACTAGAATTAGTGCCCTTAAGCCTCACTCAAGAGGGATATTATATTGGACTTACTTTGCACGAACTAGCAAATGTTGTAGGTGCGGGAGGAGCAATCTCCCAAGAAACACAAGAAATTGCTTTAATTGTGAAAATGATTCGTGTCTTGCTCTTGGTTGCCGTCTTGCTCGTAATTCCTTATTTTTTCACAGAGAGCAAAGAGGGAGGGGGTAGAAAACTACACATTCCTTGGTTTGCCCTTTGGTTTTTAGGAGTTGTCATTGCACACTCCCTAATTCCATTGCCACACGCAATTGTTGCTTTCTTTAGATTTTTATCTGGGTTCTTTTTAGTTATGGCGATGAGTGCCTTAGGGCTTCAAGTGGATTTTAAGAAATTTCTTGAATCTGGGGGTAAGGCTTTTGTGCTCGCATTGATTTTGTTTGGGATTCTTATTTTTGGAGGATTCTTGCTTGTCTATTATTTCGTTCCATAAGAGAAGTCAATGGTTGATCGTCCATTATTCGTCATTAGCGCAAGCTTAATCACTATTGGCATTATTTTTTCTTATTCTCTCTCTTCGTTTGCCATTTTGTATTATGATTATGGAGAATTTCACTTCATTTTGCGCCAACTGATTGCAGGAATCCTCGGCATTATGCTAATGTGGGGGATTTCGCGTTGCAATCCAGACCATTTTATTTTATGGTTTGGATTTTCCCTCTTCTTTGGTGGAATCTTTCTTATGCTGGTTATGCACTTCTTGCCTGAAAGCCTTGCAACAAGCGCAGGAGGGGCGAAACGTTGGATTCGCCTACCCTTTTTCTCACTTGCACCCGTTGAATTTTTTAAGATTGGATTTGTTATTTTTTTGGCTTGGAGTTTTGCCCGCAAGTTTTCTTTGCTAGAGCAAAAAAGTCTCAAAGAAGAATTTATCACATTCTTGCCATATGTTGCGGTTTTCTTAGTCGCGGTGTATTTGATAGCGATTCTGCAAAATGACTTAGGACAAATCGTGCTCTTAGGTGCGACTTTAGCCCTTATGATGATTTTTGCTGGCTCGTCTTTTAAACTATTCTTATACCTTTTAAGCGGGGCTTTCGCACTCTTTATTGTTGTCATTATTACAAGCACACACCGCATTATGCGTATCAAAGCTTGGTGGGCTGGGACACAAGATTTGATTCTGTCCCTTTTCCCACAATCCATTGCAAATTCCTTGCGCGTTGAAAACTTACCCGAGCCTTATCAGATTCAACATTCCCTCAATGCAATTGCCAATGGTGGAATCTTAGGCGAAGGCTTGGGTAATGGTTTGATAAAATTAGGATTCTTAAGTGAGGTGCATACCGATGTCATCTTAGCAGGTATTGCTGAAGAAGTCGGTTTCATAGGATTATTTTGCATTAGTCTGCTTTTCCTCGCACTTATCTTTCGGATTCTTAAAATCGCCAATCGCTGCGAAAACACGATGTATTATCTTTTTTGTTCTGGAGTAGCAGTTATTTTAGGATTCTCTTTCCTTATCAATGCCTTTGGAATCTCTGGATTAATCCCGATTAAAGGAATTGCTGTTCCGTTTTTAAGTTATGGCGGAAGCTCTATTTTGGCTACAAGCATTATGATTGGTATGGTGCTTTCTATCAGCAAAAAAGCAAAAATACTATAAATCTAGGATTTATGGATTCACCAATGCCAAAACATTACGACAAAATTCTTTCAAGATTGGAAAAACGTCCTTTAAGTCAAAATGAGTTTTTATCGCTACTTTCTGAAGCAGCGGGTTTGTTTGGTGAGAGTACAAGCGAACTTGAAATCATCAAAGGCAGTGGAATCCCACTGCAATTTGCACACGATAAAGTGTATTATCGCCCAAGTCTCACACCCATAGAATCGGAATCTTTTTGCATTGTAGATATTGAAACGAATGGTCCTAATCCCTTTGTCCATTGCCCAATTGAAATTGGTGCGATAAAATTCAGTAATGGGAAAATCACCGATACCTTTGAGTCGCTGATTTTCTGCGAGGAAATCCCAGAATATATCACCCAGCTTACAGGAATTAGTGCCCCAATACTTACCAATGCGCCAAAAATTACAAAGGTTTTAGAATCTTTCAAGCTCTTTTTAGGGGATTGTATTTTTGTAGCACATAATGTAGATTTTGACTATCATTTTCTAAGCCACTCTCTTTATCATCACGGCTTTGGACATCTTTATAATGCCAAACTTTGCACGATTAAGCTTGCCAAAAAAACATTGCAAGCCCCACGTTATTCCTTAGGATTTTTAAATGATTTTTTAGGTATTCATCACCAAAATCTACACCGCGCCCTACAAGATTCCAAAACCGCACTAGAAGTCTTCAAAATTTGTCTGCAAAATCTTCCTACAAATCTCTATACAAGCAAGGATTTGTTAGAATTTATCAAAAATCCAAAGGAGCAACAATGCCAACCCAAGACACCAATGTCAAATCCACTAGAGCAAAATTCCTAACGCATCATTACCCTAAGAACTTTGCCTCTTTGCCAAGCCCCTGCTATGTGTTAGAGGAAAAAAAATTTAAGCAAAATTTGCAATTGTTACAATCTGTGCAACAACAAAGTGGAGCAAAAATTCTACTTGCTCTTAAAGGTTATGCTCTATGGAAAAGTTTTCCCCTTGCAAAGACTTATTTGAGTGGAATCACGGCAAGTGGAATCTATGAGGCACGATTGGGTTATGAGGAATTTGGGGGAGAAATTACAACCTTTAGTCCTGCTTACAAACAAGAAGAAATGCAAGAACTTGTGCAAATTTCAAACCATATTATTTTTAATTCTTTCAAACAATGGCAGACCTTCAAAGAAATGATAGAATCCCAAAATCAACTTAGAGAACGTAAGGGAAAGCCAAAGATTGAAATCGGTTTGCGCGTCAATCCAAAATATAGTGAAGTGAGCCCAAAAATCTATAATCCTTGCGTAGAGGGTTCGAGGCTCGGAATCACTCCAAAAGAATTTAAAAAGGGAGTTAAAAAGTTCGGGCTAGAGGGAATCAGTGGCTTACATTTCCATACGCATTGTGAGCAAAATAGCGATGCACTTAAACGCACTTTAAAATATTTTATTGCGCATTTTGGTGAGTATATTCCACAAATGCGTTGGATTAATTTCGGTGGGGGACATCATATCACGCGTGAAGACTATGATGTGAATTTGCTTATCAAAACCATTCAAGATTTCAAATCAAAATTTGAGATAGAAATCTATTTAGAACCCGGCGAAGCGGTTGGTTGGCAATGCGGATTCTTGATTGGTAGTGTCGTAGATATTGTGCAAAATGGTATTAAGATTGCGATTTTAGATGTCAGTGCGGCAGCACATATGCCTGATTGTCTTGAAATGCCCTATCGCCCAATGGTGCGTAATAGTTTTGAGGCAAAAACTTACAAAAAACATCATAAGCTTAGACTTAAAGGCGAGAAGCCTTATGCCTATCGTTTGGGCGGTCCTACTTGTCTTGCAGGAGATGTAATTGGCGATTACAGCTTTAAAGAACCGCTTAAAATCGGAGACCGTTTGATTTTTGAAGATATGGTGCATTATACCATTGTTAAAAACAATACATTTAATGGGATTCCGCTACCAAGCATTGGTATGCTCCACGAAAATGGAGAATTTGAATTGTTTAAAGAATTTTCTTATCAGGATTATAAACAACGAAATAGCTAAGAAAAACTTCTTAGCTATTTAAATTTAATTTGTCAAACTAGCAAAAAGTCGTTTGGGATTCTTAAAAATTAAAAGAGCCAACCATACAATCAATCCACAAAGCACAACTACTGCGCCTAAAACTGCATCATCACTACTAATATTGAGAAAGGGCTCTCCCTCACTCAAGGTAGCAATGCAATCCACAATCCACATCAACCCTGCACCCCAATACATTAGGCTTAGAGTGCCTAACTGCAAATTTCTTTGCGGATTGCTTACAAACCAACAAATGCTTGAAATCACTGCTGCAAACAGAGTAATCAATAGACACATACGCTCTATTCCTTATGCCATTTGCGCTTTTGAAGCAAGATTAGCATACATTCTCTCTGCGCAAACCACCATTACAACCCAAATTGCAACAATCAAAGCCACTTGCGCACTACCAATCGTCAAGATTTCATAAATCATTGCTTGCGTATCCTCTGGAGAGCTCATTGCAGTCAAAAAGGGTGGATAGGCAACGATTTCTCCGTGCCATATATGCTCAACAAAGAGCAAAAAAGCTCCACCCAAAAGCATATTTACAAGCCAACCTATCTTTCTGCTCCAAGAAATTTTTTGCACATTTCCATTTGCCTTTTCTTGTTTGGCAACACCTTTTTTAACCGCACTTAAAACACCGGCAACTACGATAGATTCAACAAAACATGCCATATCAGCACCTCCGAATAAAAGTTAAAAAATAATAAACTAAAATATCTTAAGATTCCATTATATTGCGCAATCCTGCCCAATGTGATTTTAACGCTAAATCACACTCAAAGCACCAACCAAAACGCTCACAACCACACCGATAACAATCGTAACAACCTGACTTTTGCGATTCTTTTTGATATTAAAAAGAGTAATCATCAACCCAGAAATATAAAGCAGAACCAAAGTCAAGCCAAAGCCAACTGCAAGGACATCAAAATACCATTTAGCCTTTGCCTTATGCAACATAATCATATCTCCGATAAGACTTCGTTTGAGAGTGGTAATCGTCCAAGTAGAATCTTGATTTTGCTTAATACTTGCAGAATAATGCACCCCACCAATCTGTAACGCGCCGCTTTTTCTATTCATTTTTGCTTCCAAATTGCTTGGAACTGCTAGCTGATTTTCTTGCAAATATTGCACAAGAACTTTGGCTTCCTGCCCTTTTTCTATTTCTTGTGTTAAAAGATAAGTATGTTTAGTCGCGCCCACATCTTGATCAATCCCAAAAATATACAAAACCCCACTCAAAGCATACATTAAGGCTAAAGGCAAGAAAAATAAGCTAAGATAAATATGAATATTGCGAAACTGCTTTGTCATCACTGACTCCTTTGTTTAAAAATTAAAATTGAAATATAACGAAAAATTATGAAGAAAATGTGAAGAATTATTAACTTTAATTTGCTAGAATATTTTTTTAGATTTTACTACTAAATATGAGGAAATTTATGCGTATTCTTTTATTTTACTTGCTCTTTCTCTCTTATCTTTTGGCGCAAACTTATAGTGATTCTGCCTTTAGTGCCAATGGAGAAGTAAAATACAAAAATTTCTCTTCTTTCGATTATGTCAATCCCAATGCTCCAAAAGGCGGACATATCAAGCAATACGCACTCGGAAGCTACGATAGTTTTTATGATTTTTTGCTCAAGGGAACAAGTGCCAAAGGGCTTTCCTTACTTTATGATACTTTAATGGTGCGCTCTTTTGACGAACCAAGTAGCCAATATGGACTCATTGCCAAGCAGGTTCAAAGAGCAAAAGACAATACTTTTGTCATTTTTTACCTAGACGAAAATGCACGTTTCAATGATGGCAAGGAAGTTACAGCATTTGATGTAGAGTTTAGCTTCAATACCATTGCAAGAGGAGAAAATCCCTCTATGGTGCGTTATTACGCAGATGTCAAGGAAGTCATTGTCGTAGATAAATACACTGTGCGTTTTAATTTCAATAATCCTAACAACCGTGAACTCGCCTTGATTCTTGGGGATTTACCTATTCTACCCAAACACTACTACGCAAACGCAAATCTAAGTGAAAATCCTCTAAAGATTCCTTTAGGAAGTGGTCCTTATGCCATAGAATCCTTTGATGCAGGGAGAAGTGTAACTTATCAACGCAAGATAAATTATTGGGCACGCGACCATAAAACACGGAGAGGATATTTCAATTTTGATAAAATCACCTTTGATTATTACAAAGACGATTCTGTCGCATTGGAAGCTTTTAAATCAGGCAGATATGACTATCGTGAGGAATCTAGTGCCAAAAATTGGGCATTGGGGTATGAAGGGATTGCATTAAAGAATCAAGATATTAAGAAAATGGAATTGCTCCATTCCTTGCCAAGTGGAATGCAAGGATTTGTGTTTAATTTACGCAAAAAATTATTTCAAGATAGACGCGTGCGGGAGGCTTTGGGACTCGCATTTGACTTTGAATGGAGTAATAAAAATCTATTTTTCAACCAATATAGCCGCACCAAAAGCTTTTTTGATAATTCCGAATTTGCAAGTATTGGAATCCCTCTAGGAGCAGAGTTAGAGCTATTAGAACCTTACCGCTCCAAGCTTCCAGCTGAAATTTTCACACAGAGTTTTTCGCTTCCAAAGAGCAAAGGAGATGGCAACAATCGTGAGAATCTCAAAAAAGCACAAGCCCTTTTAAAAGAAGCGGGATTTATCATTAAAAACGGAAAACTCTATCCTCCAAAAGAGACGGCAGAGGATTCCATACAAAAGGCAGAATCCCCTCTTAAAGAACAACCCTTTACCTTTGAATTATTGCTTGTAAGCCCCGCAATGGAACGCGTAGCCATTCCCTTTCAAAAAAACCTGCAAACTCTAGGCATTACAATGAAAATTCGCGTAGTGGATATGAGCCAATACATCAATCAGTTGCGTCAATTTGACTATGATATGATTGTCAGCGTCTTTCCGCAAAGCCTCTCGCCGGGAAATGAGCAAGCATTTTTTTGGGGCTCTAGTGCGGCAGATTCGGCAGGAAGCTATAATTATATTGGAATCAAAGATGAAGTGGTAGATGCACTGATTACCAAAATCATTCAAGCAAAAAACTATCAAGAACTCCTTGTCAGCACACGCGCACTTGACCGCGTATTATTATGGGGATACTATGTCATTCCACATTTTCATATCAAAACCTTTAGGGTTGCGTTTTGGGATTTTTTGGAACATCCCGCTATCTCCCCTATTTATAATATCGGCTTTGAAACTTGGTGGGCTAATCCAAGCAAACTAGAAAAACTACAAGCCAAATATCCAAACTTTCGACGTTAAAGGATAAATTTGCGACAATATATCCTCAAAAGACTTTTACTGATTATTCCCACTCTACTCGGCATTATGACATTAAACTTTTTCATTATCCAAGCTGCACCCGGAGGTCCTGTAGAACAGATGATTGCGCGTTTGGAGGGAGTAGGAATGCAAGGAGAAGTCAGCCACACGAGCGTGTATAAAAATCAAGGCTTAGACGAAGCAATGATTGCAAAAATTAACGTGCTCTATGGCTTTGATAAGCCTTTAATAGAACGTTATTTTTTGATGATTAAAAATTATCTCTGCTTTGAGTTTGGCGATAGCTTTTATAAAAACACTGCCGTAGTGGAGATTCTTTTGGAAAAACTCCCTGTTTCTATTAGTCTAGGGCTTTGGAGCACTTTATTAATCTATCTCATCTCTATCCCATTAGGTATCAAAAAAGCCCTCAAAGAGGGAAGTGCCTTTGATAGTATCACAAGCACATTGATTATTATCGGCAATGCGATTCCAACTTTTTTATTTGCATTGGTTTTGATTATTCTTTTTGCAGGTGGAACTTATTTCAATCTCTTTCCTTTGCGCGGAATCGTGGGAGATGATTTTGAGAATTTAAGCCTCTTTGGCAAAGTCAAGGATTACTTTTGGCATATTACTTTGCCTGTCATTTCCCTTAGCATTGGAGGATTTGCAACCTTGACCTTGCTCTCTAAAAATTCTTTTTTGGAGGAAATTCACAAACAATATGTCAAACTCGCCTTTGCCAAAGGATTAAAACAATCTCAAGTGCTCTATCGCCATATTTTCCGCAATGCTATGCTTATCATCATTGCCTCTATCCCCTCTGCACTGCTTGGGATTCTGCTTAGTGGCTCTTTGCTGATTGAAATCATTTTCTCCTTGGATGGTTTGGGACTTTTGGGCTATGAATCCATTATCACACGAGATTATCCTGTGATTTTTGGCTCGCTTTATATTTTCACGCTCTTTGGTTTGATTATCGGGCTCATTAGTGATTTATTTTATACCCTCATAGACCCAAGAATTAATTTCCAGCAGGTTTAAAATGACAAGCAAAAGCAGTCTTAATCAACGAAGATTTTCGGCTTTCAAACAAAACAAACGTGCCTATTTCTCACTTTGGATTTTTACCACCCTTTTTGTGCTTTGTATGAATGCGGAATTTATCGCCAATGATAAGCCACTTTTCGTGCGTTATGAAGGGGAAAGCTATTTCCCCTTATTCAAAGACTATCCCGAAACAACCTTCGGTGGAGACTTTGAAAGCACTGCAAACTATAACGACCCTTATTTGCAAAACAAAATTCGCGAAAAGGGCTTTTTCCTTATGCCTCCTATTCCCTATGCTTACGATTCCGTGATTTATGATTTACCCTCGCCTGCGCCCTCTCCTCCAAGCCTCAAGAATCCCTTAGGAACAGATGATTTAGGAAGAGATGTGCTTGCGAGATTGCTCTATGGACTAAAGACTTCTATTTTATTTGGCTTGATTCTCACCTTTTTTAGCTCTATTATCGGACTTTTAATCGGCGCAATTTGTGGATATTTCGGAGGCAAAATAGACTTGATTGGACAACGTTTAATTGAGATTTGGAGTGGTATGCCAACACTTTTTGTCTTAATCATCTTTGCAAGCTTGCTAGAGCCAAACTTTTGGAGTATTTTATGTGTCGTTTTATTGTTTTCTTGGATTACGCTTGTGCCTTTTGTGCGTGCAGAATTTTTAAAGGTGCGGAATCTTGACTATATTAAAGCCGCAAAAATGCTTGGTGTGAGCCACTTTCGTATTATGCTTCATCATATTTTACCTAATGCACTTGTTGCAACAATTACCTACTTACCTTTTATCTTGTGTGGCAGTATCACAACCCTAGCCGCTTTAGACTTTTTAGGACTTGGATTGCCTCCTCCTAGTGCGAGTTTGGGCGAAATCCTCTCGCAAGGTAAAAACAACCTCAATGCTGCTTGGCTTGGGCTTAGTGGATTCTTCGCCTTAAGCCTTTTGCTCTGTTTGCTTGTCTTTATCGGGGAAGGCTTGCGGGATTGCTTGCGCAGTGAGAATATTACTATTAAGAGCGACACATTATGAGCCTTTTACAAATCAAATCCCTCCAAGTCTCCTTGCAAGGATTTCATCTACAAGAGATTGATTTCTGTCTTCATCAAGGGGAGATTTTAGGACTTGTTGGTGAATCGGGAAGTGGCAAAACTCTACTGAGCCATTTGATTTTAAGATTAAGCAAAGATTATGAAATCCAAAAGGGAGAAATTCTCTTTTTGGGACAGGATTTGCTAAAACTCAAAGAATCCCAAATGCAAAGCTTACGTGGCAAAGACATCAGTTATATATTCCAAGAACCCCTAAGTGCGTTAAATCCCTTACAAAAAATCAAAAGACAACTTAATGAAGCTATTTTGATTCATAACCCAAAGATTAAAAAACAAGCATTGCAAGAAAGAGTTTCGGAACTCTTAACTAATGTTAATCTAACGACAAAAGTCTTAGAATCCTATCCTTATGAGCTCAGCGGAGGGCAAAGGCAACGCGTATGTATCGCAATGGCTCTTGCAAATTCTCCTAAAATCTTGATTGCTGATGAACCAACCACCGCCTTAGATTCCACGACACAAGCCCAAATTCTCGCACTGCTTAAACATTTACAACAAAAATTTCATCTTAGCATTTTGTTTATCAGTCATAATCTCGCCGTAGTGGCTAAGCTCTGTCCTAAACTCCTTGTGCTACAAAATGGAAAAATCGTAGAAAATGGAACGACCGAAGAAATATTTAAAAACCCTAAAAATCCTTATACCAAAATGCTTATCCAATCACTAGGATTCCACTACAATCAAGAATCTTATACCCAAAAACCACTTTTAGAAGTACGAAATCTAAGCGTTGCCTATCCGATAAAAAAGAGTTTTTGGGGGGAAACCCTAGAATCCTTTATTGCTTTGTCTCCTCTTAGTTTTAGTTTAAGAGAGGGTGAAAGTTTAGGAATCATTGGGGAATCAGGAAGCGGTAAAAGCAGCCTTGCTCACGCACTTTGTCGCTTGCTTGCTCCCAAGAGCACACAAGGAGAAATGAAACTTTTAGGTAAAGACTTCTTTGCGCTTAGAGGTGCGGAATTGCGCCACTTTAGAAAGGAGATTCAAATCATTTTTCAAGACCCCTTTAGCTCCTTGAATCCCAAAATGAATATTTTTAAGATTCTGCAAGAGGGACTCTTAGCGCACCAA
This sequence comes from uncultured Helicobacter sp., assembly GCA_964464895.1. Lineage (GTDB taxonomy): Bacteria > Campylobacterota > Campylobacteria > Campylobacterales > Helicobacteraceae > Helicobacter_D. Next base: position 525,934 of record CAYXGY010000001.1, read on the forward strand.
GATTCCTTACATTTAACCCCTAAAGAATTAGAAAATCAAGTCATTCAAAGCCTTGTAGATGTAGGCTTGAATCAAAGCTACTTAGAACGTTATCCCAATGAGCTAAGCGGGGGGCAAAGGCAACGCATTAGCATTGCAAGAAGCTTGATTTTACGCCCAAAAGTGCTTATCTTGGACGAACCTACTAGCGCATTAGACCGCGCAACACAAAATCAAATCTTGGCTTTGCTCTTAACGCTTAGCAAGCAATACCACCTAAGCTATCTCTGCATTAGCCACGATTTAAATGTGATTGCAAGCCTGTGTCAAAATGTACTAGTTCTCAAAGAAGGCAAAATGCTAGAATATGAGGCAACGAAAGAAGTCTTTAATAACCCCAAACACCCTTATGTAAAGAATTTACTCAAAGCAAGTGAGTTATGACTTCTTTATCACCCTCTGCATAAAAGCACAAATTAACATTACTCTACAAAGATTCTAGCCTGCGTAGAATCGTTTTTATAAGGTTCTGTAATACCGATGATTTGGGCGTATTCTATGCCATTATCCCTTAATCTTGCTAAAAGTTCTTTTGCCTCATTTTGTGGCAATGCAAACACCAATCCCCCTGAAGTTTGTGCGTCAAAGAGCAAAATTTCTAAATCCTTAAACTTGGAATCACTTTGGAGATGAAACGCACATAAAGACTTAATTGCGCGCTCATTGCCACAACTTCCACCGGGAATAATTCCCATTTTTGCAAACTCAATCGCCTCTTCTACAAGGGGAATGGCTTGAGATTCTAAACGAATGTTAATCTTTGGATTCAACATTTCGCTTAAATGCCCTAAAAGCCCAAATCCCGTAATATCTGTGCAAGCGTGAATCTCAAAACTACTTGCAATTTCGCAAGCATGGCGGTTTAAAGTTGCCATAATTTGCGAGATTTTATGCGCAACTTTGGAATCTAGCATATTTGCCTTTAAAGTTGTCGTGAGCACGCCCATACCGATAGGCTTCGTAAGTATCAGAGCATCTCCGACTTGTGCCCCATTGTTACGCCAAATTTTCCTTGGATTGATGATTCCACTCACGCTTAAACCATACTTTTGCTCACTATCAGACACTGTATGCCCACCGACTAATACACCACCCGCCTCTTTGATTTTGGACAATCCACCCTCCAAAATTGCGCACGCATAATCTTGCGGAATCCGACAAGAATCCCACATCATAAGATTCAAAGCGCACTTCACAACTCCACCCATTGCATACACATCACTCAACGCATTTGCCGCAGCAATCTGCCCATAGACATAAGGATCATTCACCACAGGCGTAATAAAATCCGCTGTTTGTACGAGAGCTAATTCGGGTGTGAGCTGATAGACGCCCGCATCCTCATTGCCTCTAAAATCCACCAAAACATTCTCATCTTTTAAGTTACTTAAAGAGCTAGCAATTTGTGAGAGATCTTCCAGACCTATTTTGCCTGCTCAACCAGCAACCTTGACAAATTGTGTGATTTTGATTTCGTCATTTGCTTTTTTCACTCAAGTCTCCAACATTGTTTTTAAGATAAACTCTAGCGATTTTACCTTATTTTCAGTTTTTTTTTGCAAAATTGCGCAGAAATTTTTAAATTTAAGGCGTTAAAGTATGGAAATTTTAGCCCTAGACCTCTTACATATTGTTGCCCTCTTTGCAATCGGGATTCTAACAGGAATCCTTGCGGGATTCTTTGGAATCGGTGGCGGAGCAATCATTGTGCCCCTAATGATTCTCTTAGGCAATGACATTAAAATTGCGATTGGAATCTCTATTATGCAAATGATTTTTTCCTCTGTGTATGGTTCTTATGTCAATTTCAAGCAAAACAATCTTGACTTCAAAGACGGCATTTATGTCGGGCTTGGAGGGTTAATTGGCGCGGCATTTAGTGGGGTAGTCGTGGATAGGATTCCCTCCAATATTTTAGAGGGAATCTTCACGCTTTTTATCATTTATTCTCTCATAAAATTCTTTAAAGCAAACGCCTATGGAGGAGAAAGCCGACTAGGAAATGGAGTAAGCGCGAAACTCTTTTTAATGAGCTGTGGTTGTGTCGTGGGCGTCTTTGCGATTTCTCTTGGAATCGGTGGGGGAATGATGTTAGCCCCACTTCTCGCCTATTATTTAGGATATAGTAGCAAAAAAATCATTCCACTTTCACTTTTTTTTATTATTTTTTCCTCTATTTCTGGCTTCACTTCGCTTGCAATGCACGGCTATGCAGACTACAAACAAGGTATTATCGTGGGAATCGCCTCGCTCATTGGCGTGCGCATTGGGATTTGGTTACTTAGTAAAATCAATGCAAAAAAACACAAATACGCACTCCTGCTAATGTATTGTATCGTGCTTAGCATTATGCTTAAAAAAATGTTTTTTGCTTGAAGTTATTGCAAGAAATGTGTGAAACAAATAATGAAATTTTGAGATTCAAGGGCGAGTTTTTGGATTATAGATTGCTTAGGGCTTTGCCCTCACAATGACGCAGCAAGGGGGAAACTACCCCCTTAATGCCACTAGCTCTTGTTTGATTTTGGCTAGTTTTCCTCTTTGCTCCTCTAATGCTTGTTTGTTTGTTTCTAATACCTTTTGAGGAGCATTCGCTAAGAATTTTTCGTTTTGCAACATTCCCTCTAATTTATCAATTTCTTTTTGCACTTTTTCTGCTTGCTTGCTTAAACGCGCCACAATAGAGCTTAAATCAATATCCGTAGTAGGCAAATAGGATTCTACCTTTTCTGCAATATCCACGATACAATTGGGCATTTTTTCGCTCACAATCTCTAAGGATTCCACTTTTGCAAGCTTGCAAACATAGCCAATAAAAAGTGTCTGCATAGAATCAGGAATCGCCACATTCACATAAGCTTTGGCAATTTTTTGATTTGCTAAATCAATCGTGGCTTTGGCGCGACGAATAGAAACAATAGAATCCAAAATTAATGTAAAAGTAGCGAAATTTTCCGCATTTTCATAAGTGAAACTTGGATATTCTTGCACCATAATAGAGCCACTTTGCTCTAAAGTCGTGCCGTCTAGCTTATGCCATAGATACTCGCTAATAAAAGGCATAAAGGGGTGAAGTAGCTTCATCGCCTCTTTAAATATCGCACCTAGCTCTACGATAGAATCTTTGTCCGCCTTGCTCAATTCAATCCCCCAATCACAAAATTCACCCCACAAGAAGCGATAAAGCGCACTTGCAGCGTCATTAAAACGATAGGATTCTAAATGCTCTCGCACTTCTGCGATATTTTGGCTTAAAAGTTGCGCAAGATACTTTCCAAGCGCGGTTTTTGGCTCTTTTATCTCACTCAAATTTGGAAATTTTTCCGCATTGAGATTCAAGAAATTTGTCGCATTATACAGCTTATTGGTGAAATTTTTGCTAATCTCAAGCTGATTAGACACTAATTTCACATCACGTCCTTGCGCACAAAGAATCGCAAGTGTGAAGCGCAAAACATCGGCACTATATTCTTCAATTTTTTCTAATGGGTCAATGATATTGCCTTTGGATTTGCTCATTTTGTTGCCAAACTCATCTCTGACAAGTGCGTGCAAATAAATATCAGGATAAGGTAATTTTGAGAGGAAATGTTCGCCCATCATTAGCATTCTAGCAACCCAAAAAAACAAAATATCAAAACCTGTAATCAGCAAAGAATTGGGATAAAATTCCTCCATATCATTCGCGTACCATACTTCGCCTTCACCCCATTGACCATTGAAAAATCCAAGCGTTGAAAAGGGCCAAAGCGCAGAGCTAAACCAAGTATCAAGCACATCGGGGTCTTGCTGGATTGCCTCACTTCCACAATGTTTGCAAGTCTTGGGAGATTCCACACTTGCAAACTGTCCCCCGCAAGCCTCGCAATAATACACCGGAATCTGATGTCCCCACCAAAGTTGGCGCGAAATACACCAATCTCGTAACTCCCTCATCCACGCATTGTAATTATTTTTCCATTGTGGAGGGAAAAAATTACTTTCATTGGCGTTGATTTTAAGAATCGCCTTTTGTGCCACTTCTTTCTTCAAAAACCACTGCTTAGAGATATAGGGTTCTACCACATTGCCGCAACGATAACAATGTCCTGTTTTGTTTTTATAATCCTCAATCTTTTCTACAAAGCCTAGTGATTCTAGTTTCTCTACAATCTGTTCTCGTGCTTGCAATCGTTCCAATCCACAAAATTCCCCCGCGTTTTCATTCAAGATTCCGTATTTGTCAAAGATTACAATCTGTTCTAAATTATGCCGTTTGCCCACCTCGTAATCATTGGTATCGTGTGCAGGTGTTACTTTCACTGCCCCTGTTCCAAACTCCATATCTACATGAGCATCTGCGATAATAGGAATCTCGCGATTCAAAAGTGGTAGGATTACACTTTTGCCAATTAGATGAGAAAAGCGCGTATCCTCTGGATTTACCATTACCGCTGTATCTCCGAAATAAGTCTCTGGTCGCGTGGTTGCTACGACAATATAGTCTTTGGAATCTTTCAAAAAATAACGCAAATAATAAAGCTTGCCATTGTTTTCTTTATATTCTACCTCCACATCAGAAAGTGCGCCATCGTGGGTGCACCAATTCACCAAATACTTCCCTTGAATGATAAATCCCTCATCATAAAGCCTTACAAATGCCTCTTTGACTGCATTTTGCAAGCCACTATCCATTGTAAATCGTGTCCGACTCCACGCGGGAGAGCTCCCAAGTTTGCGCATTTGATTCAAAATCATTCCACCACTTTTTTCTTTCCATTCCCACACTTTTTGGACAAACTTTTCCCGCCCTAATTCTTCCTTTTTAATCCCTTGTGCGAGTAATTGCTTCTCTACAACATTTTGTGTCGCAATCCCTGCGTGGTCTAGTCCGGGTTGCCAAAGCGTCTTATAACCATCCATTCGCTTATAACGCACCATAATATCTATTAAAGTATGGTTGAGTGCGTGTCCGATATGCAAGCTTCCTGTTACATTCGGTGGCGGTAGCATAATACAGAATCGCTTGCCTGCTTTTTGGATTTTTTGATTCCCATTGACTTCAAAATAACCCGCTTTCTCCCAAAATTTGTAATAAGATGCTTCAATCTCCTTTGGCTCATAGGTATTGGACGCTTTAGTGGTTTGCTCTTGTGGTGAATTGTTTAAATGATTTTGCATAAAAGCCTTTCTTCAAGGTAGCAAAAAATAAACTTGGAACGGTTTTTGCTACTCTACTAATATTGAATTTAGAATTTTACCAAAAAATTTGAATTTCTCTATTTTCTTATTTTAAAATGCGCAGAAATGGATTTTGAAGCCAAATTTTATGGTAAAATACAGAATTAACTAAAAAGGAGTTTCGTATGAAAAGTGAAAAGTTTCAAGTAAAATCCCCGATTTTAGGGTTTGATAATGTAAGTGAAGCAGAATTTACAGAAGTAGATGATGGTGCGTTAGGATTTTTATTCCTGCAAAAACAAAATCAAGTTTTTGGAGAGTTGTTACTCATTAATCCTTACAAAGTGCGCGAATATTCGTTTGAAGTGCCTGCCGCAATTCAAACTCTACTTGACATTACCAAAAATTCAAAAGTCAAAGTCTTTTGCGTCTTTGTTCGTGATGAGAAAGAATCCATCCTTATCAATTTCTTAGCACCGATTATTTTAAATGATGACAACAAAACTCTAGCACAAGTCGTTTTAAATGCGAAAGAATACCCAACTTTTGGTGTAGCAGAACCTATCAAAAACTATATCAAAGAATAAGGGTTGCCCCTCTCAACCCTAAACGCCCAGCAAAAAGAAGCTTCGCAAGCTCCTTATGGGCATAATCTCATCATCGCCTCCGCAGGCACAGGCAAAACCTCTACGATTGTTGGCAGAATCTCTTATTTATTGCAAAACGGAATCACTCCAAGCGAAATCTTATTGCTCACCTTTACCAATAAAGCGGCTCAAGAAATGCTTGCGCGTCTTGCGATAAAGTTTGATAGCAAGATTGTCTCACAAATTGAAGCAGGCACATTTCACGCTGTGGCTTATCGGTATCTTAAAGCGCAAGATTCTATCATTTTGAAGCAACCCAAAGAGCTCAAAGTCCTTTTTAAAAGCCTTTATGACAAACGCATTTTTCTAAACGCCTCCAGCGTCCCTCCTTATGGAGCAAACTACCTTTATGATTGTTTTTCTCTCTATTTCAATGCGACAACAAACGAGGAATTTCAAGAATGGCTAGAGCGCAAAAATGCCGAGCAACTCCAATATGCAGAAATCTACTTAGATGTTTGGGAGGAATTTAAAGCTTTAAAGAATCAATATCATTATGTGGATTATAATGATTTATTGCTCAATTACAAAAACGCAATAGAGAAGCAAGAATCTCCCTATAAAGAAATCCTGGTAGATGAATACCAAGACACGAATCCCTTGCAAGATTCTATCCTCCAAGCCCTCAATCCTCCCTCTATCTTTTGTGTAGGAGATTATGACCAAAGTATTTATGCTTTTAATGGTGCGGATATTAGCATTATTGGAAGCTTCAAAGAAAGATATAAAGATGGCAGAATCTTTAGCCTCACCAAAAATTACCGCTCCACTGAACCTATCTTGAATCTTGCGAATCGTGTGATTGAAAAAAACCCACGCATTTATCCTAAAAAGCTAGAAGTCATCAAAACGCAAAACTTCGGAGTGCCTACCTTGCTAGTCTATGAGGAATTATTCTTGCAATATCACGGAATCGCAAACAAAATCAAGCTCTCCAATCGTCCCTTTGGAGAAATTGCAGTAATTTTTCGTAATAATTCTAGTGCCGACGGCATTGAAGCGGCTTTGCGCGAGATTGGGATTCCCTCTAAGCGCAAAGGAAGCGTGAGCTTTTTTGACTCTAAAGAAGTCGTATATATGCTCAACCTCTGCACCCTGCTCTTTAATGCTAAAGATATGATGTCCTTTATCCATATTCTAAGCCACGCTAAAGGAATCGGCAATGCGTTAGCAAAGGATATTTATGAGGCTCTCTTGCTTTTGGGACATTCTAACCCGATTCAAGGCTTGCTTCACCCCGACAAATCTATCAAAGAACCTTTCAATAAAAGAACGCATAATACACAATTAGGGCTATTTGATGACTTGATGGAGTTTAGCAATCCCGCACGATTTAATGTGATACTAGAAACAGGATTCAAAGATAATCCGATTCTAAGCCACCCCAAACTCACCAAAGAGGGCGTAGAGTTTCTAAACGCACTCTATTTGTTTTTTGCTTCTTTTAGCGCAAACGACAAGCCCTATAACTTGATTTCAAAAATCAGTTTTCTGCCGATTTTTCAAATCGTAGCACACAAACTTGCAAGAGAACGTTCTATTACCAAAGAGGGAAACTTGAGCGAGGAAAGATATAAAGAATCGCTAGAGCGAATCGGACGCAGAATGTCTTTACTCAAAGACTTGGCAAGTCATTATAATGAGCTTGGAAGATTCTTAAATGCAATGGTGCTAGGCTCTAGTGAAATGAGTGAGGGAGAGGGTATCAACCTGCTTAGCATTCACGCAAGCAAAGGTTTAGAATTTGCCGAAGTGTATATCGTGGATTTAATGGAGGGACGCTTCCCCAATAAAAAGCTAATGAGTCAAGGGGGAAGCCTAGAGGAAGAGCGCAGGTTGTTCTATGTCGCAGTTACTAGGGCGAAAGAAATCTTGTATCTAAGCTATGCCAAAAAGGACGCATTAAAAAACATTCCCTATGAGGGTTCTATCTTTCTTTATGAAGCAGGATTACTGACAAGTCGCACACTATAAGTGCGCTTTAAATTTTGGTTTGTGCCTGTGAGACTTTATAAGAAATGGCTTTTTCTGTTTTGCAGAGTAAGTAACTTGAGATTTAGTAAATGGTAGTTTGCATTTTCATTAAAGGGGCAGTTTTAGGTGATTGCGCCAACCAAAGATTTTTTACCTTATTTAAATCAACAAAATTTTTCAATTCCATTTACAAATCTTTAATCCATAATCTCTACAAGATAGATTGATAGCACATTCATTCCACCACTTGCAACAAGGATTCCAATCAAAATCAATAAGCCTCCTGCACACCGTTCAATCCATCGAAAATAGGATTTGACGCGCTCTAAAAAATTAAAGGCATAACCAATCAAAAGCGCACAAAACAAAAAGGGCAAAGAGAATCCAAGCGTATAAATACTTAGTAAAATCATACCACTGCTTTCGTCCAAGCTTGCGAGCGAAATAATGCCTGCCAAAATTGGACCAACACAAGGAGTCCAACCGAGCGAAAAGCTCATCCCAAGCAAAAAAGGCGTCAAAAAATCCCTTAAGATTCCAAAGCGATATTCCGTATAAAAGCTTCTTGTATAATTCAAAAATGGAATTTTGAATACTCCTAATGTATGCAATCCAAAAACGATTAAAATCCCTCCAGCAACAAAGCGTAGAATCGGGCTTAACAGAATTCCACCTTGCAAGATTCTAGCCGCCACTGCTCCTAAAAGCACAAAAACAATTCCAAGCCCTAAAACAAAAAACACTGCACTTCTTAAGATTCTAAAACGTTTCTTTAAATCAAGTTTTGCAGAATTCTTTAATTCTTGAAGCGAAATTTTAGAAATGTAGGAGAGATAAGCGGGTATCAATGGTAACACACAAGGGCTTATGAAAGTCAGAATCCCCGCTATTAAGCTAATCAAATGGGGTGCATTTTCAAAAAATGCTACAAGAGATTCTTCCAATCTAAGCCTTGTGGATTCATTAACCTAACAAACTTGGTAACCAAAGTGAAATGATTGGGACATAAGTAACAAGCCCAAGCCCCAAAAGCAAGACGCAAAGCCAAGGAATTACTGAAAGGGTAACATCTTTAAGGCTTAAACCTGTAAGTGAGCTTGCCACAAAGAGATTCAAGCCAACAGGCGGTGTAAGCATACCTAATTCCATATTCACAATCATTGCGATTCCAAAATGGATTGGGTCAATACCCAACTGCAAAGCAATTGGCAATAACAAAGGTGTCATAATCATTACCACCGAACTAGGCTCCATAAATTGTCCCATTACAAAAAGAGCAATATTAACCAAAATCAAAAAGAGCCACCAGCTCATATTCATATTTACTAGGCTTTCCGCAATCATATGGGGAATACGTTCGCTTGTTAAGAAATGTGCGAATACAACCGCAAAACCAATAATGAAAAAAATCATTGCCGTAGTGATTGCCGCATCTAAAAGCACTTTATACAAGTCTTTAATCTTAATATCTTTATAGACAAAAATTGAAACAACAAACGCATACACTGCACTAATGCCCGCTGCTTCTGTGGCGGTAAAAACCCCAGCATAGATTCCACCAATAACGACAAAAACGATAAGTAACGCCCAAAACGCTTCTTTGAATTTAGCCCAACGCTCACCAAAGCTTGCAGGTTTTGTAGCCTTAAAGCCCAATCGTTTTGCTCCAAAATATGCATAAACCATCATCATTGCACCAATCATCACACCGGGCACAACACCAGCCATAAATAACTTTTCAATAGAGACTTCCGCTGTTACCCCATAAACAATCATTACGACTGAAGGAGGAATCAAGATTCCAAGACTTCCTGCCGAAGTGATTGCGCCCACAGAATAGCTTTTCGGATAACCCGCTTGACTTAAGGCGGCAAACATAACAGAACCAATCGCAACTACCGTGGCAGGAGAGCTTCCACTCACAGCGGCAAAGATGATACACGCCAAAATAGCACTCATTGGAAGACCGCCGGGCAAATGCCCTACAATACTTCTCGCAAAATCTACGATTCTTTGCGCAGAACTTCCTTTACTCATCAAAGAGCCTGCCAAAATAAACATTGGAATCGCCATTAATGCAGGCTTTAAACCATTAAGCATAATTTCGGGTACGCCCATAATATCATAGGAACTAAAGAGCAACATCGTGATGACTGCGCTCACTCCAAGAGAAATCGCAACAGGCACACCCACCAATAACAAACCAAACAATACAATCAGCAAAAATGCAACACTCATTGATTCTCCAAACTTTACTAATCTTTAACCACAGAATCGTGAATCATCTCTTCTTCTGCATTTTTGACAACTTTATCCGCATCCGTCCAAGAAACTTCATAGATTTTTTCCACAGAGCGATAAGTCGCCCCAAAAAATGCAATAGGCAAACAAAGAAGAAATACCCACAAAGGTACTTCGTGCAGTGCTTCGCTCATATAACCAATTTCATAATTTAAATAGCAAACCATTAAACTAGCATAGCACATAAAGCCCAAAAAGATAGAGTTTAAAATATGTGTTGCCAGCACGCAAGATTTAGCGAGTGCAGGCGGAAATTTCTCAACCAACATTGTAACAGCAATATGCACCCCCTTTCTAAAGCCATACGCTGCCCCAAAAAATGCTGACCACAAAAAACAATATCTTGCCACTTCTTCTGCCCAAGTCAAGGAACCAATTTCTGGATAGAATCCTGCAATATAACGCACACTTACATTGATTGCAGTAATTACGATTCCAAGTGCCATTCCAATTACAGCGATATTTTTATTAATTCCTGCAATAATCTTATCCAAGATGGCAAAAAGCTTATTGACTCCCGGGTCTTTATGAGCCCACAAAAAAGGCTTCTGAATCATTAGTAATAAATCACGCAAATCAAACCCTTTAAAAAGCAATCATTGATTATTTTGTATTGAGTGTTTTCTCAATCAAATCTTTGCCAATCAAATCATAAAATTTAGGATAAATCGCAATCATCACATCTTGCCATTGTTTCTTTTGCGCTTCATCTAGCTCATAAATTGTCGTATTTGTCTTATCATCAGCTTTTAATTTATCTAGCAACATTTGCTCTTCTTTCGCGCTTTCCTCGCGTTCAAAAATCGTTGCTTCACGCATTGCAATAGAAAATTTTTCTTGCAAATCTTGTGGCAATTCTTTCCAAAACTTCTCACTTGCAACAACCAAATATCCTAGATAACCGTGATTTGAAATCGTAATAGAACTTTGAACTTCATAAAATTTAGAATTATAAAGATTGGAAAGCGGGTTTTCTGCTGCATCTACTACCCCTGTTTGGAGTGCAGAATAAACTTCACCAAAAGGCAAAACTTGTGGAATCGCCTTGACTGCTTTTGTTTGTTCTTCTAATACTTTAGAGCTCATAATTCTCATTTTTTGCCCCTCTGCATCACTTGGCTCTATGATAGGCTTTTTGTTTGTGCTGAATTGCTTAAATCCTGCGTCCCAATAATCAAGTGCGATATAGCCCTTGCTTGAAATAATATCCTTTAAAATCTTTCCTACTTCTCCGTCCATTACTTGATGTAAATGTTCAGTATCACGGAAGATGAAAGGAACGTCCCAAAGGTTAAATTCTTTAGCAAAAGGTGTAAATTTTGAAAAACTAGGTGCTGCAAGTTGCACATTATTGCGTTTTAATTCTTGGAATACCTTATCATCATCTACAAGTTGCGCAGAAGGAAACACATGCACTTTAATTTTTCCATCTGTCAATTCCTCTACTCTTTTAGCGAATAAATCTGCTGCTCTCCCTTTAGGAGTATTTGCACTCACGACATGCGCAAATTTTACTTTATAGACTTTATCAGAATCTTTAGCGGCGGCTTTTGTGTCCTTATCTTCTCCGCCACAACCCATTAATCCAAATACAGCTAACACTGAAACCAAAAGAATTTTTTTCATTTTCAATCTCCTGCTTTATGAAATTATCTGCTCAACTTTTGTGAGGCTTTAATTTTATAAAAGCTTCCTTAAAAGATGAATTATAAATCAAAAAACACCTTAGCGTATTCCAAATAAACCCCCAATCTTTTATATCAAAGATTACTTTTTGAAACACATTAAATTTATTTGTAATTTTTAATTGCCTTATCCAAAATCTCTTTGGCTGCATTCAAATCTTTATACTCCTTGACTTTCACCCATTTATTTGGCTCTAATGTCTTATAAGTTTCAAAGAAATTTTTGATTCTATCCAATGTGATTTGTGGCAAATCCCCTAAGCTTTGGATTTTATCGTATCTTGGGTCTATTTTGCTAATAGGCACCGCAATTAATTTCTCGTCCATTCCACTTTCATCTTCCATAATCAAAACACCAATCAAGCGCACTTTGATAACACTTCCTGCTTGTAATGGGTATTCGTTGAGCACCAAGACATCTGCAGGGTCTCCATCATCACTTAGAGTATTAGGCACAAAGCCATAATTTGCTGGATAAAACATCGCACTATACATTACTCTATCCACCACAACTGCGCCTGATTCTTTATCAATTTCATATTTGATATTAGAACCATAAGGAATCTCAATCACAACATTTAGTTTATTGGGATTCTCTCCCACACTGATTTTTGACACATTCATTTTCTATCCTTAAAAACTAAAATTATATTTATAGCAAAATCCCTTGTCTGCCAATAATAATTTATCAGCCTTAGAGATTCTTACCATTGGTTAAATTTTGGACTTAATAAAGCCCTCCATTTCTGCGACAATTTCTTCAATCGTGCGTTCGCCGCTAATTTTTTTCAATACGCCTTTTTTGCCATAAAAATCCTGAATTTCTTTGAGAGGTGCTTGATAGACTTCCATACGATTATTAAACACTTCTACATTATCGTCCGCCCCCCTAGCGCGTCCAAGCACTCTATCACAAGCGGTTTCCCTGCTTACCTCTACTTCAATAACACTGACAAGTTCAATGTCTTTTTTGTCTTTTAAAATCTTATCAAATTCCAACATTTGCTCTACACTGCGGGGATAACCATCAATGAGCACAATGTCTTTACGCGCATTTGCAATCGCATCTATAATGGTTTTGACGACTATTTCAAGAGGTACAAGATTTCCTTTGCTTGTATAGCTATCAATCAGCTTTCCAAGTTCGCTTCCACTCGCCACCTCCGCACGCAATAATTCCCCCGTGGAATAATGCACGATACTTTCGGCATTATTTTTGCTAATAATCTCTGCGTCAGTCGTTTTGCCACTGCCAGGTGCTCCAATAACCAAAAATAACTTTTTCATCACTGTCTCCTTTATCGTTTGGTTTCTCTCACTTTGATATGCAATTCTCTTAGCTGCTCTTCACTCGCTGCACTTGGAGCATCTGTGAGCGGACAAGTTGCCTTTTGAGTTTTAGGAAATGCAATCACATCACGGATAGAATTTGCCTTACAAAGCAACATTATAATGCGGTCTAGTCCAAATGCAAGCCCTCCGTGTGGCGGCGCGCCAAATTGCAATGCCTCAAGCAAGAAACTAAATTTATTTTTTGCCTCTTGTTCGCTAATGCCAAGCAGTTTAAACACGCGGCTTTGAATCTCCTCTTTATGAATTCTAATGCTTCCACCGCCAATCTCAAATCCATTCAATACGACATCATAAGCAACAGAACTAATTTCCTCAATATCCTCTACATCTAAATCTTTGGGCATTGTAAAAGGGTGATGCAAGGCAGAGATACTACCATCTTCATTGCGTTCAAACATTGGGAAATCCACAACCCACAAGAACCTATACGCATTCTCATCAATCAATCCCATATCTTGAGCCACTTTCTGACGCAAGCGTCCCATATAATCCCACACGATTTTTTTTGCTCCTGCACCAAAAAACACAACATCACCGACTTTTGCCCCCACACGTTCTATTAGAGTTTTGAGATTCGCCTCACTCAAGAATTTGACAAGAGGACCTTTTGCTCCCTCTTCCTTGATTTGAATATATGCCAAGCCTTTTGCACCAAATTTTCGGACAAACTCCTCCGCTTCACCCAAAGTTTTGCGTGTAAAAAACGCATCGCCCTTTGAGACACAGAGTGCTTTAATGCGATTATTCTTAGAATCCTTAGCAATATTTGCAAAAATATCATTACTAGATTCTACAAACAAATCCGCCACCTCTACTAAGGGCAATCCAAAGCGCAAATCTGGTTTATCACTCCCATAAGACTCCATTACTTCTTTATAAGTATAATGTTCAAAAGGAGTTTTTATCGTGATTCCACAAGCCCCAAAAATCGCTTTGAGTGTCGCTTCTGCAGCTGCCATTACATCTTCTTGAGTACAGAAACTCATCTCCACATCAATTTGTGTAAATTCCGGCTGCCTATCAAGTCTCAAATCCTCGTCTCTAAAGCATTTAGCAATTTGAAAATATCTATCAAATCCGCTAATCATTAAGAGCTGCTTAAATAATTGTGGGCTCTGCGGCAAGGCATAGAATTCTCCGTGATGCACGCGACTTGGCACGAGATAATCCCGCGCCCCCTCTGGAGTCGCTTTCGTTAAAATTGGTGTTTCAACTTCTAAAAAACCTAAGCCACTAAGCGTATTGCGCACCGCTTGCGCGACTTTGCTACGAGTGATAAAAATCTCTTGTAAGCGTGGATTGCGCAAATCCAAATAACGATATTTTAAACGCACATCTTCGCCCACACTCTCATCACCCACGGCAATAGGAGGAGTTAAACTTTTGTTTTCAATTTTTAAGGATTCTACTAGCACCTCAATTTTGCCTGTTTTTAGCTTGGGATTCTCTAATCCTTTGCCTCTTGCGCGCACCTTTCCCTTGGCAACTAAAACATACTCATCACGCACTTCACTTGCGATTTTATGCGCCTCTCCACTATCCTTTGGGTCTAACACGAGTTGCACAAGCCCACTACGGTCGCGTAAATCAATAAAAATAATTCCCCCATGGTCGCGGTAAGTATTACACCAACCACATAAACTCACCGCTTCTCCAATATTTTGCTCCCCTAAATCTGCGCAATAATGGCTTCTCATGGTTTTCACTCCTAAAATTAACGAAATAATCCGTGATTGTATCAAAAAAATAATAAAAGTTACAATGGAATCTTTTTGTCCTTGTGAGAATCACTTGGCGAGAATCACTTGCGATTCGTGGCGCGCATTGCATAAGCAATTACCCACACTTGCAAATCTGTAATGTTGCAATTACAAGAGTATGGGCACAAGATTATAGATTGCTTCGCTACGCTCGTAATCGCTCAAAACACAAATTCGACTCAAATTTCCAAATTTTTACAATTTTTTGCTTCTAAGCTTCTAAATTTAATTGACTTTTAAGGGG
>CAYXGY010000001.1:541106-564350 GCA_964464895.1 uncultured Helicobacter sp.
AAAAAAGCAAAAAAAGAAGGTAAACCAAAAAAAAAACATATAGCTACCCCCGGGGGAAGGGAAAGAAAAAAAGATGGCAAGGAAAAAAACCGGGATTTTAGGGGGGGGGGGGGGGTATGATTCTGGCTTAAATTTATTTTAAAATAAGGAGTCGGAATGACAAAACTTTCTATCATTGCAAGTCGCGCACTTGTGGGATTTGGTATAGCGACATTAGTCAGTGCTAATGCAGCTACCATTGAAGTAACAGATAAAATAGACGAAGGCAAAACTAATCTATCCAACTTAGAGGTAGGAACAGATGTAGAGCCTGCCAAAACACCACAAGGCACGGGACTATTTAAGCAAAGGGGCAATGCTTGGACTTATAGCAACAAAACAGTAACCGCTGGCAAAGTCGCAGCAGTAGGCAAAGACGACACTATCAATCTTAGGCTAAGCGAAGAATACGCTGGCACTTTCACCGATAGCGTATTTGAAGATGTAGAGAATTTTGAACAACTCATCAATAGCTTCTCTAATAATACTAATTCCTTTACTATGTTGCTACCCACAGATGAAACGACAAAAAAGAGTGGTGCAACACTTAATATTACAAATGAAGCCACTATGGGCTTGAATCTTACAAACTACCATTTAAAAGCAAAAACCATAGATGTTAAAGATACTAATCTATTCTCTACGCACGGTGAATCACTCGTAGAAGTAGATGGTGTAGCGGGCACAGATAAGTTAAAAATAAGCACCACCAATGGCGGCAGCATAAATATGTCTAGTCCACTAGACGTGATAAACAATGCAGATAAAGTGGGTATGGTTTGGCTAAGTGGTAGTGGCTCATTACGCGTTACAGGAGACTTTGAAACAGATAAAGCACTTTATATATTTGCTAATGCTAACGCGGCAAATAAAATCAAAGTAGATGGCACAGCGAAACTTTCAACTAACGATGGTTTCTTGTTTGCCTCTACTAATGGTGTTGAGGGATTGGTTCTAAAAAACCACGAAATCCTAAGTGCAAATGCGATTTATGGTGTTAGTGCTGGAGACCAACCTGCACAATTTTCCACTTCAAACTATGCAGCAGTGCTTGTTTCTAAGCCAACAAACGTACTAGGCGGTATGAGTAAGGAGCTTGAACAACAACCAATCATTAAAGATGTCAGCGATAAGGCTCTCAATCGTAACGACCAGTTGGTGAATTTTGCTTATATGGCAGAAAACACAACAACAGGACAAGCCCTCAATGGATTCTACACAAGCGCGGATGGCAAAAAGCTATTAGTCAGCAGTGAGCTAATCCGCAATTCAGATGGAGTCGCAAACGCAAACAACCTAGGAAAAACACTAGCAAATGCGGCAAGTGAATTAGAGGATTACAAAACTAGCCTTGCGGGCTCAACTCGAGTAGTTGTAAGTGGCAAAATCATAGAGGGTAAAATAAGTGATGCAGGTAGCGTGCTTAAAGAAATCTATGATGAGAGAGACACACAAGTAACAAATGTGGGCGGAACTCTCTCAATAGCTGCCATAGAGGCAGACCGCAACAGAGAGGATAGACAAGTCATCACTGAATTTATCAAAACCAAACAAGATGCAGTAAAACTTGCACAAACCGCTTATAATGAAGCAAAGGCAGCCCTTGACGCAGACCCAACCAACGCCACTAAAGCAGCGGCTCTAGCTTTTGCGGATAGCAATTTAACGTCTGCAAGAACCGATTTAGCTACTGCACAAGATTATTTGACTACATTTGATAAAGATGTTGCATTAATCCGTGAGGGTAAATCCCTATGGGCAAAAGCAGATGCAATTAAACAAAACTATGATGACATAACAAACAACCAAGCATACTACTTTAAATGGGGCAAAAATTCTAGTGGGGAATATAACACAGGCAAACTAAACAAAGCTGGAATTAGAAAAATGATAGAAAATGTAGATGTGGGCTCTCATAGAGGATTGGCAGTAAATATCTATGATTCCTTGCAAGAATCAAACTTAAGCGAAGGTTTGCGCACTACATTTGACCCTGCATTTGGAAATCTTGCTAGCCTCAAAACAGCTTCTAATGATATTCACGACACAGGACGTTCTGCAACAAACTTCGCAAACTCTGTGAATACTGCTATTAATGTTTCTAACGAAATGGCATTAGGAGATAGAATCGCAAAGGCAAACAACCCATATAACCAAAAATTAGCAGCTGTAGGTACTGACGCTTATAATGATTTTTATCATAGAACCGATGGAAGTGTTTGGGTCAATGCCTTTGGCGGAACAAATATCGTAGATGGAGAAAGTGGTGGAATCTATGGAATCTCGCTTGGAGCAGACAAACAAGTAACAGATTCTGCACTCATTGGTATGTATTTCACTTATGCCGATTCAGATTTGAAAGACAAATCACTCAAACAAGAATCCGACAACTTCCAATTAGGTATCTATTCAAACATCAAGCTTAATCCTGAATGGGAACTCAACCTTAGAGCCTATGGACAACTCGGACAAACAGACCAATACTCTAGTCTTTTGGGCGAAACTTACACTAGTGATTTTGACAAAAAATTCTTTGGCTTTAGCGGAAGTATCGGCAGAATCGTAGAGTTTGAAAATAGTTTATTCCTCAAGCCTTTCGCAGGATTAAATTACTATTATGCAAATACTCCAAGCTATACTGAAAAGGGTGGAAATCTTCCAAGAGAAGTAGATGAAAGCACAAACAACTCTGTTAGCCTTGATGTAGGTTTAGAAGTAAGAAAATACTTCAACGAAACTTCTTATGTCTTTGTAACGCCAAAGATTGAACAATATTTGATGAACAACGGAGATGATTATGTTTCATCTTTTAGCGGTTCTCCTATTGACTTCAGCGTTTCTGCAAGTGATAAACTCAAAACCTATGGACAATTAATCGTAGGTGGGAGCTTTGGTGTAACAGACAGCTTGAATGTTGAATTAGGACTCGGCGCAAAACAAATTTTAACAAACAAAGTAGATGACAAGAATGAAACTTATTTAAGCGGAAACTTAGGGCTTAAATATAAATTCTAATTCTATAAACAAGGTAGGGAGTAAGATGAGGCTCACCTAAGTAACTTAGAGCTTGGGTGTAGATTCTAATCCTACATTAGCCTCTCTAGGCTAGACTTCCCCTAAGATTGTATTTTAATCTCCTTTTGGCATATAAAACTGCTCACATTCTTGCACTTGCAAGCGTGTGTAGCATTCATGGCATATTGCATAAGCTTACTTGTAAATCTGTAATGTTATCTATCTGTGATTCTGTTTTCTCGTCATCACAAGAAAACTTGAAAAATTTTCGTAACAATCTATAATCTTGCACTCCAAGTCAATCAAATATTGGAATCGCAAAATAAAACCAATAGCGAGACTTTAGATTATTACTTCATTATTCGTTTGACTCACTCCTTGCAAGGACAAAATAGTGAATTTTAAGTTATGCAAGATTCTATAATATTATTTATTAATAATTTTTCTTGATAAATAAAAATAATTTTTGTAAAATTATAGAAAATCATCATTAATATTAGGAATCTCTAAAATGTTTGAAAAAATTTTAAAAGACAATCATCTAAAAATCACCCCCCAACGTCTAGCAATTTTGAAAGAAATCCAAAAATTTGGGCACATTAGCATTGATGAAATCTACGAAAATATCAAAGAAAGTAATCCTTCTATGTCGCTCGCTACAATCTATAAAAATCTTGCTTCAATGCAAGAAGCTAGAATCATTGATGAAGTCAAATTGCCCAATCAAAAACAACGTTATGAGCTTGTAAAAAAACCGCATCTTCATCTTGTTTGCGAAAAGTGTGGAAAAATTACAGATATGGAGGGGGGTGCTTCTATGGAATCGCTCAAACACTCTTGTGCGAATGCTTCCTCTTACCAAATCAAAGAAGTCTCTGTTGCTCTCATTGGAATCTGTCCGCAATGCCAAGCAAGATAATGATATTTTTCATTTTTAGTTTGCAAGACGATTCCAAAGGAAACTTAAAGTAGTTGCTTTGTAGAAAGCTACTTATGCCTTAAAAATTCAGCTTCACAAGATTCTTTGGAATTTTGACAACAACCTTTTGTACAAGCATAGATTCTGTATTGGTTGAGATTCCGCCCGCATGGACATCAAGACTTTCAAAAACTGCAAGATTTCCCGGAAATAATTGAATGCTTGAAAGAAAAGGGCTAGAATGATATTCAATCAAATCACGCGCAGAATCTAAGGGATTTTTCACCTCGCATAAACTATTAGGCGCGACAAAAAAAATCTCTTTTCCGCGAACAACCATTTGAAAATCTACCATTTCACAATGGCTTTCATAGAAAGCCTCTTTAGGCGTCTTTGTATTATAAGCTTGCTCAATTGCCCTTGCCCCACCCTCAAAATGCACAATAAACTCTTCTCCTGCTTTCAACGAAGTAATGCGCTCATACACTTCGCTATTCTCGTCTAATGCGTCAAAGAGATAACCAAAAACTTTGCTCAATACTTCGTTCTTTTTAAACTTGCTTGCTATATCTGGTAAATAGCCCAAAAACATAGAATCCCTTTAGAAGTTATGCAAGCCCACAAGTAACCATTCTTGCTCTTTTTCTCGCTCTAGCTCTACAACGCAACCCTTACCCACATAGAGATTCAAAGTTCCTTTTGCGCAAATGAAACGCACAAATTCGCTAATGCTTGGCTCGTGCCCTACAACAACTAAGGTTTGCCAATCCTCTTCAATTTCCTCTTTATGTCCTAAAAATCCTTGCAATCCTTCGTCTGGATTGATGTTTGGATTCAAAAAAAATGTACTATGGGATTGCTTTTTGGCAATATATTTCGCGGTATCACACGCACGCAAAGCGAGTGATGAAATAATCGCATCGACATCGGGATATTTTTTTGCAATATATTTTGCAATCTGTTTTGCTTGTTTGACACCCTTTTTAGTCAATGGTCGTTTCAAATCATCTTCATCAGCCCATTTTTCTCTATTTGCCGCTTTTGCGTGACGCACTAAAATTAATCTCATCTTTAATCTCCTTTATTAAATTTTTTCTATCATTTTGATGACAAACGCAACATTTCTCTTGCCACTTTCTTCCTCGTTGTATTCTTTCAATTCCTCATCATTGACGCTATCTGATATGGTTCTAAGAATACAAAAAGGCACTTTAAGATTCGCGCACACTACCGCTACGCTTGCTCCCTCCATTTCTACCGCATCGGCTTGGAATGTCTCGCGTATCCATTGCTTTTTATCCTTTTGATTGACAAATTGGTCTCCTGAAGCAATAATACCCTCATAAATGGGGAATCCAAGCTCATTTGCAACCTGTTTTACAATTTCATTTAAGGTAGAATCACTCTTAGTGAATGTCTCACTCTCTGGGATAAATCCACAAGGATAGCCAAAAATCGTTAAATCCACATCGTGCTGACACAGCTTGCTAGCAAAGAGCAAGTCTCCTACCTTATAAGCTGGATTAATCGCACCCGCGATTCCGTTGAAAACTATTTTTTCACAACCAAAATGCAAAATCATACTACTAGCAGTTAAAGCAGAATGCACCTTACCGATACGACTTCGCGCAATGATTGCGGTTTTTCCTGCTAGTTGAATTTTATAAAAAGTATTCCCACCAAATTCTATTGTCTCATACTCCTTATAATGCGCTAGCAAAGGCGTAATTTCTTCTGGAAGAGCACCAATAATTCCAAGTGTCATCTTAATCCTTTTGCAAAAAGTCTTGAATCTCTGCATAAGTCTGCAAAGAAATCGTCTCTTTTGGGCTCAATCTTTTGTTTAAGCCCTTGAGAACATTACCACCACATTCTATGAAACCCTCAATCTTTGCATCATTTTCGCGAATGGATTGCTTATAAAGCACAGGTGAAACTAACTGCTCTGCTAGCAATTCTAATGCTTGCGCTTTGTTTTGATAGGGCTTTGCATTTACATTTGAAATAATTGGGAAATCAAAAGAATCCTTGAGTGCCTCTTCTAATAACACTTTAAAGTCTGCGCACATTCCCTCCAAAATTGGACAATGGCTCGCCACAGACATTGGAAGCATTAAGGCGCGTTTCGCACCAAGCCCTTTAATCTCCACTTCCAAAGTCAATAAATCCTCTTTGCTTCCTGCAAGCACCATTTGCCCATCACCATTATAATTGGCACACCATACCTTAAGCCCTCTATTGCGTTTTTTGGTGCAAAACTCCTCTAGGATTCCATCTTCTAACCCGAGCACAACCATCATTCCTGCCACTTTCTTTTTGCAAGATTCTTCCATTAAATAGCCGCGTTTGCTCACGAGCGAAATGGCTTGTTCAAAGCTCAAAGCCCCACTTGCACAAAGTGCGCTAAATTCTCCCAAAGAATGCCCCAAACCAAAAGCAATTTTACCTTTTATCTTGGGAAAAATCAGCGAAAACACGCTATAACTCACTAACAAAATTGCAGGTTGTGTATATTGTGTCAAATTTAATTTCTGATTCTCTTCAAAACAAAGTTGCACCATATCTTCTTTTAAAATATCACTTGTTTGTTCAAAATATCGTCTCACTTCTGCGCTATTATCAAACAAATCTTTGCCCATTCCGATACTTTGACTCCCCTGACCAGGAAAAATCACTGCTTTACTCAAATTCACTCCTTTACATACTTTTTTTAGCGGTAATACCAAGTAGCGCAAGTCCCAAATTCAAAGTCTCTACAACCACCACCAATACCTTTAAAATCTGCTCCTCTTTGGCAGTAT
Source organism: uncultured Helicobacter sp. (assembly GCA_964464895.1). Lineage (GTDB taxonomy): Bacteria > Campylobacterota > Campylobacteria > Campylobacterales > Helicobacteraceae > Helicobacter_D. The sequence continues at coordinate 547,881 of CAYXGY010000001.1, forward strand.
TTAGAATCTTTGTTTCATTATAGAATCGGTGAAATTCTCCTGCAAGCACCTTGAGAAAATCCACTACCTTATTGGGTGCGCGTTGGGCAAACGCATCGGATAAAACCTTATCAAGCCCAAGAGAAAGTACCAACAAATCACGCAAACTTGCGTCCATTCCCTTTAATGATTCTATATATTGTTCCTTTGTGAAATTTTTATAATCTTGCATACTAAAATTAGATTTAGAAAAAAGCGTATGAATGCGGGCGTGCGCATAGTTGATATAATACACGGGGTTGCTAGAATCTTGCTTCTTTAGCTCTTCTATGTCAAATTCCAAATGTGTATCCGCCTTTTTGCTTAAAAAAATCAATCGCAACGCGTCTGCACCTACTTCTTCTACGATTTCTTTCATTAGGATAAAATTACCCGCACGCTTACTCATTTTATAAGCTTCTCCACCTTTTAACAAAGCAACCATTTGAGACAAAAGCACTTCTAATTTATCACTCTGATAACCCAAAAAAGCAATTGCGGCTTTGACGCGTGCAATATAGCCGTGATGGTCTGCTCCCCAGATATTAATATATCGTTCAAAAGGACGGGCGAATTTATTGCTATGATAAATAATATCGCCTGCAAGATAGGTTGGCTCTCCATTCTCACGCACGATTACGCGGTCTTTTTCATCGCCATATTTGCTAGATTTTAACCATAGCTTACCCTCTTGCTCATAGACACCAGAATGCGCCTTGAGTGATTGCAATGTAGAATCCCAATATTTAAAAAGCTCCTTTTCGCTGACATAATGGTCAAACACGATTCCAACTTGCGCTAAATTTGCTTGGATTTCTTCTAGCATTTTGTCTTTTCCAAAGCTACTTAATGTTGCAATGCTAGAGGGATTCTCAAAAACTTTCATTCCCAAAGAATCCTTTGCTTCTTTTGCTAAGTCTATGATATATTCGCCTTTATAACAATCCTCTAGCAATGCACAAGACTCACCCAAAAACAAATTGCGCCCAGCATAATAAATAGACTTGCCTAGATTTTCTATTTGCGTGCCTGCATCATTGATATAATATTCTGTCGTGATACAAAAGCCCAAAAATCTACCAATACGCGCCAAACTATCGCCAAAGATTGCACCCCGAGCGTGTCCAATATGCAAAGGACCTGTGGGATTTGCGCTCACATATTCTAATAAAATATGCTCGGTGGTGTTTTGCGATTCTGTTTTCTTGGAATCTTGTTGCAAAAATTTCCACCCACATTCAGCCAAAAACTCATCACTCAAACTAAAATTCACATAGCCATTCATCACATTCACACTTGCAATTTGTGGCAGAATCTCTAATTTTTGTGCAAATTCTTGAGCAATGACTTGCGGGTTTTGACGCAAAGTCTTGGCAAAACTAAAAGTTGGCAACGCAAAATGACCGAACTTTTTATCACGTGGTTTTTCTAAAACGCTAGAAACCCCTAGAGCCTCATCTACAATTTGTTTAATGTTTTGTGTCATTCACTATACTTTGGTAGTTTCATTAGTGGAGTTTGCGACAGATTCTTTTTTGTCTTGCTCAATTTTGGTTTGTGTGGTGCTTTCTTCCTCATCTTCTTTGACGGCTTTTTTGAAATTTTTGATTCCAGAGCCTAAGCCTTTAGCCAAATCTGGAATCTTTTTTGCTCCAAACAATACAACAATAATTAACAGCACAATGAGCAACTGCTGAACACTTGGCATCATTATCAAATCCTTTTTCGTTATGAAATTTTGCAGATTATAGCATAATTCCTCTTGCAACTTCAAAACACAAAAATTTTAGATTCAATTTTTGGCTTAGTGTTACCAATATTCAAAATTATTACTAAGTTGCCATAGATATTTATAATATTCAATAAAAATTAAATTTGTTTAAGTTATAGTCTTTTAAGCATTATTTCAAAAAGGATTTGGGAATGAAATTATCTTTAAGTTTAAAGGCAACTTTGAGCATTACACTCACCGCAATTATTGGATTTCTAGTTTTCGGACTCTTACAATATCAAAGCACAAAGACAAGCACACTACAAACAGAGGAAAAGAGCTATCAAGGCAAACTAAATTCTATCCAATTGCTACTCGTTTCTTACATTACAGAAAAACAAGAAGCAATCAATCGTCTCAAAGATGAAATTGCTAACCAAATTGATAATGAGACAGCAATCGCTAAAAGCTTGGAATTGGTTGAAAAAACAGGCGGATTTAACCTTGTATATTTTGGCGTAGAAACCAATGGTAGAATGCTACGTAGCAATGGAAACCACGTATTTCCAGAGAGTGGCTATGACCCGCGCAAACGCAGTTGGTATTATGATACCAAAGCACAAAATAAACCCATTATCTTAAATCACGCTTGGTTGCAAGCAAGCAAAAAGCTCCCTGTTTTTGGATTTGGCGCACCACTATCTCACAATGGCAATTTTTATGGCGTGGTGAGTGGAGACATTGCACTCAAACCCCTCAACGATTATTTAGAATCTTTACAAAAAAACGAACACTTTACAATCTTTGCGACAGACCCGAGTGGGCAGATTATTCTTTCTCAAAACCCCGATGAAATCCTAAATCAAAGTGAAATTTCTAAATTATTAGTAGAAAAGTCCAAAAACAATCAAAACAAATTCCTTTTCTTTGAACAAGAGAAACAAAGTAGATTTGGTATCTGTTCTTCTAACCCTTTAACCGAATGGAATGTGTGTTTAGTTGGGGACAAAAATATACTCTACCAACACATTCGCGAAAACACTACTTTTCTAGTGATTTCGCTCCTTGTATTTGCAATTGCACTCATCGTGCTTATCAATATTCTTATGCGCGTTATTTTAAAACCCATTAAAACTTTGCGTAAAGGGATTTTAGATTTCTTTGATTATTTGCACTCCAAAACCACAAGCGTCAAACCATTGCACATTAATACACGCGATGAGCTCGGAGAAATGGCGAGAGTGATTAGTGCCAACATTAAAGAAATTCAAACCAACCTAGAAAAAGAACGCACTTGTGTGCAAGAAACATTAAAATCGCTTGAGTATGCTAAAGAGGGTGATTTCAGATGCTTTATAGAAACCGAATGCAACAATAAACAACTCAACAATATCAAGCTTTATCTCAACCAAACACTTCAAGACCTCAACCAAAACTTTGAAACAATTGAAAGAGCCCTAGAAACATTCAAGACAGATGATTTTACACATATTGCAGAAACAAATGAGAGTAAAGGCGCATTGCTTCGTGTAGTAGAAAATATTAATGACCTAGGACGTTATATTCAAAATATGCTCAAAACTTCTAGCAAAATTGCCCATAATCTCAAGGTACATTCTAACGCCCTACAAGAACGTGTCAAAAATCTTCAAGCTTCCGCACACGCTCAAGCGCAATCCTTAGAACAAACAAGTATTGCCGTAGATGGAATCACAGATTCTATACAAAATGTCGCTAATAAAAGCAGTGAGGTGATTCAACAAAGTGATGATATTAGAAGCGTTGTAAATGTCATCAAAGACATTGCAGACCAAACAAACTTACTTGCCCTCAATGCTGCGATTGAAGCTGCAAGGGCTGGAGAACACGGAAGAGGATTCGCAGTTGTTGCCGATGAAGTCCGAAAGCTAGCAGAGAGAACAGGAAAATCCTTAAGCGAGATTGAGGCAAATGTCAATGTCTTGGTGCAAGGTATTAATGAGATGAGTGAATCTATCAAGGAAGAAACACAAAGCGTAGAGAAAATCAGCTCTGCCGTAGAAAAACTAGAACAACTAGCACAAGAAAACGAATCTATCGCAAATTCTTGTGCCGATATTTCTAATGTTGTAGATAATCTAGCAACTGAAGTGCTAAACGAAACGGATAATAAGAAATTTTAAGCTAGGCGGGGAATCCTTAAGATTCCATTCCTAGCTCTTTAGCCAAAAATCTCCCCGTATGGCTAGCGGTTTTTTTATGTCTTTTTGCGATTCTCTCTGGCGAGCCACTATCTACAATCGTGCCCCCATTGTTTCCACCCTCTGGTCCAATGTCAAGGATAAAATCCGCATTTTTGATAATGTCCAAATTATGCTCAATCACAATGACACTATTTCCTAAATCTGTCAAATGATGCAACACACGCGTCAGTCTATCTACATCGGCAAAATGCAAGCCTGTCGTTGGCTCATCTAAGATATAAAGTGTTTTCCCTGTATCCTTGCGACTTAATTCTTTTGCAAGTTTAATGCGTTGCGCTTCACCTCCACTAAGAGTAACCGCATTTTGCCCCAAAGTGATATAGCCTAGCCCGACATCTTGCAAAGTCTTGAGTTTTTGATAGATTCTTGGAATCTTAGAAAAAAACTCGCACGCCTCATCTACGCTTAATGCTAGCACTTGTGCTATATTTTTGCCTCTATATTCTACTTCTAAAGTTTGTGTATTGTAACGCGTTCCTCTACACGCATCACATTTTACCATAATATCGGGCAGGAAGTGCATTTCAATCTTAATCTCTCCCTCACCCATACATTTTTCACACCTTCCTCCCTTGACATTGAAGCTAAAACGACTGATACCATAATTACGAATCTGTGCCTCTTTAGTCTGCGCAAAAATCTGTCGAATCTCGTCCATCGCACCCGTATAAGTTGCAGGATTAGAACGTGGAGTGCGCCCAATTGGGCTTTGGTCTAAATAAATCACTTTGTCTAATTGTTCTAAACCTACAATCTCTACTCCATCTACTTTTTTTACTTTTTTGCGATTATTGAGCAATTCTTGGGCGACAGGGAGCAAAGTTTGCAACACAAGAGAGCTTTTACCACTTCCACTCACGCCCGTTACACACACGAAATTTCTTAAAGGAATCTTGACATTTAAATTATGAATATTATTGATATTGACATTCAAAATTTCAATCCATTCCTCTTGACTGCGGCGGACAAAATATTCTATCTTTTTCTCTCCATTGAGATATTGTGCCGTCTGTGTTTTGCTCTTAAGTAATTGCGTAAGATTCCCACTAAAGACGACTTCACCCCCATATTTCCCGGCACCTGGTCCAATATCTACAATGAAATCTGCGTGCTCAATCGTCTCCTTATCGTGCTCTACAACAATGACAGAATTACCCTTTTGCTGCAAATTTCTCAATGTTTTAATCAGTTTTAATGTATCACGTTCGTGCAAACCAATACTTGGCTCATCTAACACATACATTACGCCTGTTAATCCGCTACCAATTTGACTTGCAATTCTAATTCGTTGCGATTCTCCCCCACTAATACTACGCGCATCGCGTCCCAAACTTAAATACCCAAGCCCCACATCATAAAGAAAATAAAGTCGCTCGCAGATTTCCTTTAGAATCGGAGCGGCAATCATCGCACTTTGCGTATCTAAATGAGAAAAATTTGCAGGATTGGCAAAAAACCCATAACATTCCTCAATGGGCAAATCCAACAAATCCCCAATCGTCTTGTTGGCGACTTTGACCGCTAGACTTTGTGGCTGCAAACGATGTCCCCCACAATCCTCACAGACTTTTTCGCTCATATAATCGCCTAAATCTTTGTTATCTTTAAACATATCATAAGCAATAGAAATCACCCCCGCCCAAGGACGTTTCAATTTAGAACTTTTCCAACTAAATTCTACTTCCTCTTGGCTTCCATATAGCACTAACTTCTGCTGATATTCGCTCAAATCCTCAAAGGCTGCTTTAGGGTTGATGCCATTTGCCAAGCAAAAAGCACGGAAGAGCTCATTATAATAGCTCTTATTAAAACCATAAATAATCTTGATTCCTCCCTCACTTAAAGGCAAACTAGAATGCACTACCTTTTTGGTATCAATCATATAACGAATCCCTAAACCATCGCATTTAGAACAAGCACCTTTAGGGGAATTAAACGAAAAGCTAAGCGGTTCTAATGGGCTAAAGGAAACCTTGCAATCAAAGCAAGCCAAATGCTCACTATAATGCACCAAAGTAGGCTTGGATTCTTTATTTTCAGGCAGAATCTCAATTTCTACTTCACCATAAGATTCTTTCAATGCCTTCTCAATATCCTCTGCGATTCTGTCTTTGTTTGCTGCACTGACGACCACGCGGTCTATAACGACTTTAATCGTGTGCTTCTTGGTTTTAGAAAGACTGATTTCCTCATCTAAACGCACCAAGACACCATTAATCTGCGCCCTGATATATCCCTTTTGGCGTAAGGATTCTAATTTATCATTAAAAGTTCCCTTTTTTTCGCGGATAATTGGGGCTAAAATCAAAATCTTAGAACCCTCTTTGATTTTCAAAACTTCTGCGATAATATCACTCGCACTCATCTTGGAGATTGGCTTGCCACACAAATGACAATGTTGCACACCTATACGCGCAAAAAGCAAGCGCAAATAATCATAAATCTCTGTAATCGTTCCTACTGTGGAACGTGGATTCTTGCTTGTCGTCTTTTGGTCAATCGCAATCGCTGGAGTGAGCCCCTCTATTTTATCTACATCGGGCTTGCCGATTTTGTCCAAAAATTGCCTTGCATAGCTTGAAAGGGATTCTATGTATCTTCGCTGCCCTTCGGCATAAAGCGTGTCAAATGCCAAAGTGCTCTTACCGCTTCCACTAAGCCCTGTTAAGATAACAAGTTTATTTTTGGGAATACTCAAACTAATATTTTTTAAATTATTTTCTTTTGCATTCGTGATGATAATATGGTCAAGTGGCGTTGGTGTCGTAAGTTGAGATTTGGTTTTTGAATCCATAATAAACCTTTTTGACTCGTCTAAATTAAATCACTGATTATAACAAAATCCGATAAATTTAGACAAATAAATTAAAGTGCAGGCTTAGATTCTTTGTGATTATACTTGATATAAATGCAATAATAAAACTTGATAGTAGTAATATAAAGTTTATTGACATTCTTAAAACTTCTGCTATAATTTCGCCCAAATTTTAATCACTCAAAGGAAAAATAATGGCAAAGCATACCTTTCAAACCGAAGTCAATCAGTTGCTTGATTTAATGATTCATTCTCTGTATTCCAATAAAGAAATCTTTTTGCGCGAATTAGTCAGCAATGCATCAGACGCACTTGATAAATTGCAATATTTGACACTCACAGATGATAAACTCAAAACATTAGACTTTACCCCAAAAATTGATATTGCTTTTGATAGCGAAAAAAATATTTTAACCATTAGTGATAGTGGTATCGGAATGAATGAGCAAGATTTGATTGAAAATCTAGGCACAATTGCCAAAAGTGGTACGAAAAACTTTCTTTCCAAACTTAGTGGCGACAAGAAAAAGGATTCCGCTCTGATTGGACAATTTGGCGTGGGATTTTATTCTGCCTTTATGGTTGCGAGCAAAATCATTGTAACAACCAAAAAGGCAGGTGAGACACAAGGCTATGCTTGGATTAGTAATGGCAGTGGCGAATTTGAGATTGAAAAATGCGAAAAGGAATCACACGGAAGCGAAATCAAACTTTATCTCAAAGAAGATGAAAAGGAATGGACAAGTCGTTGGAGAATTGAAGAGACTATCAAGAAATATTCCGACCATATTCCATTCCCTATTTTCTTGCATTATACAGAAACTAAAAGCGAGGGAGAGGGGGATTCCAAAAAGGAAGTGATAGAACAAAAAAATGAACAAATCAACAAAGCCTCTGCGCTTTGGAGAATCTCCAAAAAAGACTTGAAAGAAGAAGAATATAAAGAATTTTATAAAAACCTAAGCTACGATTCTAACGACCCTTTAAGCTGGATTCACACTAAAGTTGAAGGAACATTAGAATACACTACCCTCTTTTATATCCCACAAAATGCGCCCTTTGACCTCTATCGTGTGGATTACAAAAGTGGCGTGAAACTCTATGTCAAACGCGTCTTTATCACAGATGATGACAAAGAACTTTTGCCATCTTATCTACGATTCGTGCGTGGAATCATTGATAGTGAGGATTTGCCTTTAAATGTCAGTCGTGAGATTCTACAACAAAACAAAATCCTAGCCACCATCAAATCTGCCTCCACCAAAAAAATCTTAAGTGAGATAGAATCTTTACAAAAAGACGAGGAAAAATACAGCAAATTCTATAAGGAATTTGGACGTTGTTTAAAAGAGGGAGTTTATAGTGATTTTGAAAACAAAGAAAAACTACTAGACTTTTTGCGATTCCAATCCACCAAGAGCGAGGGCAAAGAAATCGCATTTAAAACCTATAAAGAGCGTATGAAAGAGGGGCAAAAAGCAATTTATTATTTACAAGGCGAGGATTTGGAACTTCTTAAAAATTCTCCACTCTTAGATACATTCAACAAGAAAGAAATAGAAGTCTTACTCTTTGCAGAAGAGATTGACGGAATCGTAATGCCAATGGTGAATGAATACGACAAAACTCCTTTGCGCTCCATTACCTCCAAAGAAGCGTTAGAGGATTTAGGAGAAGAAGAGGTAGAGGAAGCAGCCAAAGAAAAATTTAAAACACTGCTTGAAAGCTTCAAAAAAGCCTTAGGGGAAGAAGTCAAGGAGGTGCGTTTGAGCGCAAGATTGGTTGATGCGCCATCGTGTATCGTAAGCGACCCAGAAGACCCTAATTCTGCAGTGCTTAAGATGATGAAACAAATGGGTGCAATGGGTATGGGCGCAGACATTCCAGAACCCAAGCCGATTTTAGAACTCAATCCAAACCACACAATCCTTATCAAACTTCTAAACACAGAAGCACAAAAAGTAGAAGAAGTGGCGCATTTGCTACTTGAAGAAGCGAAGCTCTTAGAGGGAGGCAAACTTAAAGATGTAAATGCGTTTGTTAAACGTCTTAACACCCTCTTGCAAAAGAGTTTATAGTATAGAATCGCAAGGATACCCTCTCCTTGCTTGTTTTACTACTCTCTTACGCCAATCCTTTACAATTACAATCTTTAGGGTGCAATTCCAACATTGTTTAAAAAAGGGGGTGTAGGATTCACCAAAGATACAAATCACCCAAGACAAGCCCCCAAGTGAAAGCGGCGAGTACAATCGTGAAAAACACGCCAGCAGAGCCACAATCCTTTGCGATTTTTGCCTTTTCGTGAAATTCTTGTGTGATTAAATCCACACAAGCTTCAATAGCGGAGTTGAAGCATTCAGCGACACAAATAAGCAACAAAACAGCAATCAAAAGAATCCGTGTGGAAAGTGGAACTTCAAGTAAGCAAGCAACTAGAAGCAAGGGGATAATGAGGAGACATTCTAACTTGAAAGCCACCTCGTTTTTTAGCATAACAAGCACACCGCTTAAGGCATATTTTGTGTTATTGAAAAAATGATATTTGGGTTTCATTGAAATTCTTTTAGGATTCTTTAAATTGCACGTCATATTACCATATTTTGCATTATTTATTTCTATTTGATTCAAATTTTGGCTATAATTCCTCCTATGAATGAAAAAATAAAAGATTTCATCAGAAAACAACATTTGTTAAGTCTAAGTGTCATTGAAAAAGATTCCAGTCTATTAGAAGTTTATAGTGCGAGCTGTTATTATGTCTTTGATGAAGAAAATCTTTGTTTGCTCTTTAAGAGTGCGCAGGATTCTAAACACATTCAACTTTGCACCCTAAATCCTAAGGTGGGCGTGATTATTGCTAAAGATTCTAAGAATCTTGGGAATATTCAAGGTTTGCAAATCAAAGCATTTTTCAAGCAAACTACTACACAAGCACAAAAAAATCTTTATTATGCCACCTATCCTTTTGCAAGACTCGGCAAAGGAGAAATTTTTGCCTTAGAGATTCTATGGGCAAAATACACAGATAATAAACTCTTGTTGAGCGAAAAATTAATCTTTATGAGGAAACAATGAAAAAAGTTTTGTTATTGATGAGTGGAGGCGTAGATTCTAGCTATTGCGCATACCTATTGCAAAAGCAAGGTTATAGCGTGTATGGCGTGTATTTGAAGTTACACGATAAGGAAGAAAAGCACAAATATTTTGAAGCAAAAGTGGAGCAATGTGCCAAACATTTAGGAATTACTTATGAAGTCATAGATGAGCGCGAACTTTTTAAAAAAAGCGTTTATGATTATTTCGTAGAATCTTATGCCAAAGGACAAACGCCTAATCCGTGTGCCTTATGCAATCCATTAGTAAAATTTAGAATCGCATTTGGATTGGCAGATGAATTAACCTGTGATTATGTCGCCACAGGACATTATGCGCAAATCAAAGAGGGCAGAATCGCGCAGGGGGCAGATGAGGCAAAAGACCAAAGCTATTTTTTATTTGGATTAAAAAAAGAGTGGATTCCTCGCATTCTTTTCCCTCTAGGCGATAAAAAGAAAGCCGAGATAAAGCCTATCGCACTAAAGGAGCTAGAATGGCTTGGGACTTTGGAGAGCTATAAGGATTCCCAAGAAATTTGCTTCGTAGAAAATAGCTATATTGAGGTGCTCCAAAAGCATTATAATACAGAATCGCCCGGAGTAGTACTCAATACACAAGGGCAGGAAATTGGCACACATAAGGGCTATATGCAATACACGATTGGCAAACGCAAAGGATTCACGATTGCGGGCGCATTAAGCCCCCATTATGTGCTCAAAATTAATCCGCAGAATAATACGATTGTCGTAGGGCAAAAGGACGCATTGGCAACTTATGTAGTGCAAGCAAGGAACTTTTCTGTATCTAAAGAGGAATTTTTGGATAAAGAAACATTGGATTGTGAGGTGAAAATCCGCTACAAGAGCCACAAGACAAAGGCGAGTGTAAGGCTAGAAGAAAGATTGGACGCACAGGGTAAAATCCAAGAAGTCTTGATTGCAAACCTCCAAGAACCCGCCTTTGGCGTAGCGAGTGGGCAAGCGTTGGTGTTATACGAGGGTGATAAGGTATTGGGTGGGGGATTTATCCTCTAAAGTTTGCGATTCGTCTTTATGGAGATTTTATAAGATTTCTTGATAGTAAGCTACTAAGATTCCACAAATGGAATCTCGCAGAAGTAACTTAGCTTATGTTAATGCTAGTTGCGTTTGAGTTGATTTACGGTTTGGAGCATAGAATCCGCAGTTTGAATAGATTTAGAATTGGCTTCATAGGCTCTTTGTCCTACAATCAAGTCTGTCATTTCCTCTACGAGTTTGACATTACTAGTCTCTACGAATCCTTGCCTTAGTTGTCCGAAGCCATTGAGCCCGGGAGTGCCAACGATTGGGTCTCCTGAAGCATTGGTATTAAGATAAAGATTATCTCCAAGTGCGTGCAAACCTGCGGGGTTAATGAAATTTACAATTTCAATTTGCCCAAGCTGATTGACTTCTGTGGCATTGCCTTGCAATACGGTTACCGTGCCGTCTGTCCCAATATTTAGCTGTGTCGCATCGTCTGGAATCGTGATATTTGGCACAAGCAGATAACCTTGAGAATTGACAACATTACCCTCATCATCTCGTTTAAACGCACCATCACGTGTATAAGCAATCGTGCCATCGGGAAGTTCAATTTGAAAGAATCCATTTCCTGTAATGGCGACATCAAGATTCTGTTCTGTTTCTTTGAAGTTTCCTTGTGAAAACAACTTTTGCACTGAAGTGGGGCGCACTCCCAAACCAACTTCAATCCCTGTGGGACTCAAAGTCGTCTCTGAAGTGCTAGAGCCAGCGTATTGTATCACTTGGTGAAACAAGTCCGCAAACTCTGCTCTTTCTTTGCGATAACCAAATGTATTGACATTGGAAATATTGTTAGAAGTAACATCAATGAATAATTGTTGTCCCAACATACCCGTAGTTGCTGTGTATAATGCTCGCATCATTGTGAAATCCTTTTTATGCTTTTGCTGCTAATTTGGTAATGGCTTCGGTATTGAGGTCGTCCATATGGGTTTTAAGCACTTTGGAATATGCCTCTACCAAGCGATTTGTTTCAATCAATCCTGTCATTTCATAGACAACATTAATATTACTTTTTTCTAAAAAACCTTGATGAACTGCCCCGCTTTGCTCTAATGCCTCGCGTTCATTGCTTCTTTCTTCTGGATAAGAATACAAATTATCCCCGACTTTTTTAAGATATTTTGGATTCTCAAAAGACACAATGCCAATGTTGGAGATTAAAGCCATTTCACTAATTCCCTCGTTGTTTAAATCACGAATGTAAATATTGCCACTCGTATCTACTTCTACTTGGAATCCATCGACAAATTCAATGTATTGTGGTGCGTCTAAATATTCTCTTGGAAGTACGGGATAACCCTCTTTATTGACAAGCCTGCCCTCCTCATTGAGCACAAAAGAACCATCACGTGTATAACGAATCCCCTCTGGCGTTTCAATCATAAAATACGCATTTTCGCGCCCAAGTGCGAAGTCAAAAGTATTATCTGTTTGCATCATTCCACCTAGTGAGCGGTCTGTAAATTCCTCTACAATTTGTGGCACGCGGTTAAGGGAACGATTGTAGAATTTCGCCGCATCTTTTGTTTGGTCGTCAATAGGTAAAAACTCTTTAGCTTGTTCATAGAGCCGCAAAAAATCACCAATCACGACATCATCTCGCTTGAATCCGGTTGTATTTGCGTTTGCGATATTGTTTGCAATGACATCTAAGCGGTCAATTTGCGTAACCATACCGCCAACAGAACTATAATATCCACCTTGCATTTTATGCCTTTTGTTGAACTTTATTCAGGGTGAAAGCAAAAGGTGTTCCAAGATAGATAAAAATCAAGTCTTTATAGTAAATTTCACTTATTTTTACTGATTTGCGCCTTATTTTCCGTCTTGTAAAGCCAAATAAAGACTTCTACAACTGCTTTATAAAGCGTGGGTGGAATCTCCTCATCTAATTCTAAATTAATCAGCGAATCCACAAGGGCTTTGCTCTGAAACAATGGAATCTCATATTCTTTTGCCTTTTCAATGATTCTTTGTGCGAGGAATCCCTCGCCTTTGGCAATGACTTTTGGCGCGCGTTGTTTGTTTTGCTCATACGCAAGAGCTACGGCTTTTTGATTGAGCAAAGGCGGCATTAGTAGCTCCCTAAGATTCTATCTACCACTTCCCAACTTAGTTTGGGATTTGGCTTTTCTTGGTGTGATTGCGAGAGGAAATGTCGCACAAGGCGCGCAAGGCAATCGGTTTCTATATTGACACGCATTCCGACTTGATAGGTTTTAAAGAGTGTGGAATGCAAAGTGTGCGGGATAATTGTAAGGCGCAAGGTATCTTCTAGGATTTCATTAATCGTTAGGCTAATACCAGAAATCGCAATACTTCCCTTTGGCACACACAGAGCAAGCACTTCGGGTGTGGTGCGGATAAAGAAATCCGTGCCAATGGAGTGAGGCTCTATGCGCGTAATTTCCCCGATTCCGTCAATATGCCCCTGCACGATATGCCCATCAAGCCTATCGTCTAAGCGCATTGCAGGTTCAATATGCACCAAATCCTTATAAGTCTCTAGCGCAATGTGTCGCTGTGTCTCTTCGCTAAGCTCTAGCGCGAAATGATTGCCAAAGGTCTTGATTGTCGTGAGGCAAGCTCCATTGACTGCGATAGAATCGCCGATTTTGGGTTGATATTTTGCAATCAAAGTCAGCGTCGCACCCTGCAAGGATTTGACTTTACCAAACTCACGCACAAGTCCTGTAAACATTTCCAACCTTTAAGTAAAATTGCATTAAAATTTGCAAATTGTAGCATAAAAGGAGTAATATGCAGCTGTGCGATACACATTGTCATTTAGATGATATGCGTTTTGCGGACGATTTTTCTGCGATGATAGAACGCGCCAAACAAGTTGGAATCACGCGTTTTATTATTCCCGCTGCTGACCCAAAAGACTTGAAAAGAGCGCAAGAGTTAGCCCATACTTATGAGAATGTTTATTTTGCTAGTGGCACGCACCCAGATTTAGCACATTTATATGATGAGGGTTACATTAAAGGGTTTTTAAATGATTCTAAGTGCGTAGCGGTGGGAGAATGCGGGCTAGATTATTATAGAATGGAAAGCAATCTTATAGATTTTGGTGTGGAATCTGAAGCAGAAGTGAAACAGAAGCAAAAAGAAGTTTTTATCGCACAAATCAAGCTCGCAATAGAATCTAATAAGCCCTTGATTGTGCATATTAGGGACGCTTCATTGGATAGTTTGGAGATTTTGCAAGCCTATGCGCCTAAGCTCAAAGGCGGAATCTTGCATTGTTTTAATGCGGATTTTCAGCTACTTAGCCTAGCAAAATTCAACTTTTACTATGGAATCGGAGGGGTTTTAACCTTTAAAAACGCAAGGAAACTTGTAGAAATCTTGCCCAAGATTCCGCTAGATTCGCTTTTACTTGAGACAGACGCGCCTTATTTGACGCCTCACCCACATCGTGGAGAGCGCAACGAACCGAGCTTCATTCCCTTAGTCTTGGAGAAAATGAGCGAGATTCTAGGCTTATCAAAAGAATCTTTGGCTACACAAATCAATCAAAATACCGCAAGACTTTTTGGTGCATTGTAGAAAGATTCTATAATCTTTGCTTTGAAGTGTAAATTCTACAAGGATAGATTGAGCAATCCACATTCTTTTGATTCTTTGCCTTTTGCAAGATTTTATAAGGATACTATATATTGGATTGGGTTTTAAATGCGGAGATTCTTACGATGGATAATGGGGTGGGCGATGGGAATCGAACCCACGACCCTCAGGACCACAATCTGATGCTCTAACCGACTGAGCTACGCCCACCATTTGATAACAAATAAAGAAGATGGTCGGGGCGAAAGGATTCGAACCTTCGACCCCTTGGTCCCAAACCAAGTGCGCTAACCAGACTGCGCTACGCCCCGACTAACTAAAGAAACGCAATTATACTTTTTTAGAACCTTAAATGTCAAGTGTGCCATTCGCACATATCGTAAAGATAAAGCAAGTGTGTGGATTTGTATGCAAATGCACACCGCAATCACGAGCAATTCGCGCAATGCAACACCACAGGTTAAATTCACCTTGAACCCTGCAAAGCAGGGTTAGGCTTACGCTAATAAGCCTTGACAACGATAATACAAAGTAGTATAATCGCAACCAAGATGAATTTGAGTAGTATCATCTTAGCTCCTTTTAGGGCTAAAATTTTACCACAGGGTGCGAACCTGTGGTAACACCCTGCATTATTATACTTCAAAATCCACAAAATAGATTTAATTTTAATTGTTTTTACAAATTATAAGATTCTAGGGTTTCTGTATGTAAGTTTTAGACTTGCGAGTGCGGGCAATGCTTTGCAATGAGAGATTAAACGAGAATACCACAGGTTAAATTCATCTTGAACCCTGCAAAGCAGGGTTAGGCTTACGCTAATAAGCCTTGACAACGATAATACAAAGTAGTATAATCGCGCACAAGATGAATCTGATGACAATCATCTTAGCTCCTTTGGGGCTAAAATTTTGCCACAGGGGTAACGACCTGTGGCAATTACCCTGCATTATTATACTTCAAAATAGATTTAATTTTAATTGTTTTTACAAATTATAAGGTTTTAGATTGCGAGTGTGGGCGTTGCTTGACGCAATAGTAAAATTTAAGTGTATTCAAAGGGACTACTTTAATTATAAGCAGAATCTTGGCTGAAGCTAAATATTAAGTGATTTTAGAGAAATGCAATAATAGAGGAAAGAAAGAAAAATGATGAGGAGGGATTCCTCATCATCTTGACTAGAAGCTGTATTTAACTTCTACCCTTGTTCTTTCTCTTGTTTCATCTTTATTTGCTCTATAAGTATAAGGTACAGCAACATTACTATTATTAATGCTGTATTCATCTCTATCTTTTCCATCAGCATCTGTTGTCAAATAAGCGAAGAATCCAGAGATTGTCAAGTTTTTGTTGTGTTTCCAGCTTACTCTTGGAGTGATTTCCATAAAGTCTATGTCTTTGATTGTTGTACCATTAGAATTATCAACTGAGTTATTACCCCATACGAAATCTAGTCCGATTCTTAGTCTCTCATCAATCATTTTATAGCCCACTGCAGCATAGAATACTGTAAGAGACTGTTCTGTGTCAAAGCCACCAATACCTCTAGGCAATAATGCAGAAGTGCTTACACCTGTTGCATTGTTTTGCCACCAGATTGCTCCAGCCCAAGTATCTGTGAAGAGGTTGCCATCATCGTTAAGTGTTACTGCTGTTCCATCTTGGAAGTTCATTGCATAACCGATTTTTGCATCTAGTGGTAAATCATATTCTTTGGTGAAGTCTGCACCTAAGTTGATTAAGAATAAGTCGTTTGCGCCTGCAATGTTTGCTTTTCTAGGATTATTACCAATTTGTAAATCATTAATACCAACAACACTTGGGTGCAATGCAGCAAATACACTATCATTATCATTGTTCAAAGAAGCAATTGCATATTTAATGCTAGCATTGAAAGTTGCATCATTCCAAGAAAGGTCAAGCACACCCAAACCATCTAC
>CAYXGY010000002.1:0-7239 GCA_964464895.1 uncultured Helicobacter sp.
CCCCCTAAAAATAGCTTAAATAACTTCAAAAAATTGGAATTTTAAATTTGGGAAATTGTATTATTATGAGGTTTTGTTATCACTTCATTGGCGAGTAAGCAAAGAAATAGTAAGGGAAATGTGAGAAGAAATAACTATGAGGCTATATTTTGCGGAAGCTTAAGGCTTCCAATAAATGCTCTTTTTGAATCTCTTGCGAAGAATCTAAATCCGCAATCGTACGTGCTGTGCGCAAGATTTTATCTCGTCCGCGTCGAGAGATTCCAAAGCGACTGCAAGCAAGTTCTAGTGTCTCGTTTGTAGAAGTGTCGAGTGTGCAATATCGCTCTAGCTCCGCGCCCTGCAAGCGAGAATTAAAGCACTTTTGTCCGCGTTGTTTTTGGAATATAAAGGCTTTCAAGACGGTATCTTGCAAAGTCATAGAATCTATGCGATGTGTGCTTTGCTCTCCCTCTTGCATTTGGACAAATAAATCCAATCTATCCCAAAAGGGTTCTGAAATCTTGGATTTGTAGGCATTGATTTCTTTTTGATTGCAACGACATTCTTTGCTAAGGCTTAAGAGATTTCCACAGGGGCAAGGATTCATCGCACCTACAAACATAAAGTTCGTAGGATAGGTAATTTTTGCTTGTAGACGTGAAATCGTAAAATAATGATTTTGTAGGGGCTCACGCAAGGATTCCAAAATACTTTTTGGGAAATGGGGCAATTCGTCTAAAAACAAAACTCCATAGTTTGCCATACCAATTTCGCCGGGCTTGATGTTTTGTCCTACAGCACTTCCTAGTATGGCAGCTTTAGTCGCACTATTGTGCGGATTGCGAAAGGGTCTGTGTGGAGTGATTTCTAATGTGTTAGCCGCCATTTGCAAAATCTCATAGAGAGTTAAAGGAGGCAAAATATAGGGAATCCTCGTAGCAATCATAATATAGGGAATCCTCGTAGCAATCATACTTTTTCCGCTGCCTGCACTTCCCTCAAGCAAAAGATTATGGAATCCACAAGCTGCAATCAATGCCGCACGTTTGGCGCGTTCTTGTCCAATAATGTCAGAAAAATCAAGTGGAAAGTCTTTGGCATAATAGTATTTTTCTCCTGCAATCTCTTGATGGCAGAAAGGCAGGTCGCAAGAATGAGATTCTAAAGGAGGCAATTCTTGTAGAATCTTGATTGCTTCTTGGAGAGAATCGACATAGTAAGCTTGTAGATTGGGAAGTTTGGAATAAAAATCTTGTGCGACTTTGGGAAGCAAGAAAAGCGAATTAGATTGTTCTTTGTCGCTCAAAAGAGAAAAAAGCAGAGGATAGATAGAGGGGCTATCTTTGATACGTCCATCAAGCCCAAGTTCGCCAAAGGCAAAGAATCGTTTGGGTTTGGATTCCGCACTTTGTGTCATTTCATTAAAATCGCAAGTGCCATTGAGTGCAATCAGTAGGGCAATGGGCAAATCATAAAAGCTACCTTGCTTTGGAATGTCAGAGGGAGAGAGATTCACATTGATTTTAAGTGGTGGGAATTTGAAGCCATTTGCCAGCAAGGAGGATTGTACGCGTTGCTTGGATTCTTGGATTGCGTTGCCTGCAAGTCCTGTAATGCTAAAGGCGGGTAAAGCACGCGTGAAGCTCACTTCCACTTCTACAACTTTTGCTTCAAGCCCTACTTGTGCCGCACAATACAGCAGGTTAAACCCCATTGTCTTTCCTTAAGTTTTAGATTGCAGTGTATCAGAAGTTTGGGAGAATTGCAAATAAAATCTGAATTTTACGCGGTAATTTCAAAAATAATCCAAATCGTAACATAGTTTTTGATTACAGATTGCTACACATTTTTGCACAATGCTCGCAAAGGTGGTTATTTTGTCATTGCGAGCTTTGTTGGTGTAAGAGCTGTGAGATTAGATTTTAAAAGGGTTTTCAACAACCTTTTTTCTATCCACGATATAAGGAATCAGTGCCATATGTCTAGCGCGTTTAATCGCAACTTCTACACGTTCTTGCCATTTTTTTGAGTTACCTGTAAGACGGCGAGGCATAATTTTATAACGTTCAGAGAGTGAATGTTTGAGCATTTCTACATCTTTGTAATCAATAAATTCAATTTTTGCCTCTGTGTATCTACAATATCTCTTAGAGTATCTTTTCTTTTCTGCCATAATTTATCCTTTAAAATGGTATTTCTTCATCATCAATGTCAATTACAGGAATTTCGTTTTCTTTGGCTTTTTGAGGTTTTGGCGCACTTGGAGGGTTTTGATGATTTTCATAGTTGTTGTAACCGCTATTGTTGTGCATATTTTCGCCATAGCTTTCATTTTGGTAATTATTTCCATAATTCCCATTGTTGCCATTATTTCCAACGTAGTTTCCACCTTCATTTCTTGAGCCTAGCATTTGCATATTTTCGGCAGTAATGCTATGTTTGCTCCGTTTTTGTCCGGTATTGTCTGTCCAGCTTTCTAGGACTAAACGTCCTTCAATCAGCACAGATGAGCCGCGTCTAAGGTATTGATTTGCCACTTCAGCAGTGCGCCCAAAAAGATTCACATCAATATAGCAAACCTCATCTCCTTGCGAACCATCTTGTTTTTTGAAACGGCGATTTACGGCAAGCCCGAGCTTTGCTAATGCAGAACCACTAGGCAAATAGCGCAATTCTACATCTCGCGTTAAATTTCCTACTAAAATGACTTTGTTAAACATTAAACACCCTTATTCTTGAGGAGCTTTTTCTTCTGCTTCTTTTTCTTTTAGAGGAGTAGATTTTTTGTTGTTGATTGCTCTATCTACCAAAGTTTCCCACGCTTTTTGCTCTTTTTTGCTTTCGTATTTAATCACAATAAAACGCAAAATGTCTTCGTTAATGCGGTAAAGACGTTCTAGCTCTAAGACAAGCTTTGGCTCTGCTTTAAAATAAATGACGAAATAATAGCCACGTTTGTTTTTTTTGATTTCATAAGCAAGGTTGCGCATACCCATATCCAAAGTTGCGCTAATTTCGCCGCTATTATTGATGATAGCGGTTTTATAAAAATCAATCTTTTGAGTGATTTCCTCTTGTGTCAGAGTGGGTTTAACCACAAACATAGTTTCATAAAAACGCATAAAGTCTCCTTATGGATTTGCCCTTTTGCATTTCAAAAGAGCAAGGATTAAATTTACAAATGTAAAGAGGCGAATTCTATCTTAAAATTGCTTGAATTTTCATTAAAGCACTCAAAAATCCATTTCCTTTATTGATGCCCCTTAAAGATTCTTCCCGCCAAGTGTTGAGGATAGAAAAAATCAGTTCATATTGGGATTCTTTGATGAGAATCGCAAAACGTTTTTTTTGCTCTAGTAGTAAAGGAGGCAGTTTATAGCCCAAAACCTCTTGTGATGAGGTTTCACCATAGATTTTAATATGGCTTGCAAACAAAAAAAGCACGAAAAAGTATTTTTGTACTTCATTGATGAGGGGCACTTCTTCAAATCCTTGCTCTAAAAATTGAGATAATTTATCAAAATAAGGTTTTTTTAGTAGCAAGGATTCTAAAATCTCTTCTAGTTTGACGCTGCCTAGACTATAACCCAAGCCCTCAACGATTTCCGCATTGATTTCTTGGTCAAAAATTGCGTATTTTCGGAGCTCGGCAATACTTAATCCCAAATCAAAATTTTGTTGTTCTAAGATTTTGCGTAGATTAAAGTCTGAAATTTGGATTTTGAGATTTTGTGCATATTCTTTTAAAATTAGCATTGCCTCATTGATGTTTGGTATGAAGAATCGTGCCTCAAACACTCCTGCTTTGGCGAGATTTGCAGGGAAACTCGCAGCCATTGTGCGCGCGTCTGCCGCATATTCTCCCGCACTTTTGTTTTCGGCTTGGTAAAATTCTATGATGAGGTAGCCTGCGCCATTCTGCAATAGGGATTTTATCAGGGAGTCTAGCTGTTTTTTGGGAATCTTTTTATCAATTTTAATCCATACAAGCGTTTCATCGCCAAATAGTGAGCCTTGAGAAAAACAAGCAAGCGCACTTTGGAAATCAAATTCTCCAAAATAAAAGCTGTTTTTTTCGCAGCCTTTTGCAAGGATATTTTGTGCGATTTTTTCTCCATAATAACCGATTAAAAACATTGCTTCACCATAAAGCAAAATCGCGCGAATTTCTGCTTGTTTAGCAAGTTTGGTATCCAATTCTTTTTTATACATTATTTACCTCTACGCTTGTGGTGCGGGAGAGATTGAATCTTTGTATAGTGATTCCTTTTGCTATGCTTGATTTTTCGTGCCATATTTTGTGCCTTTTCTTTAGCCTTTTGTCTTGCTTGCCTTTCTTTTTGATTGGACTTCGTCAAAAGATATTTAGAAATCTGCTCATTTGCAATTCCGAGACTTTCATTATAGCTTTCTACGATTCTACCATAAATTTTGGCAGTTGCAACATTGACTTCTACAATCTGAACGCGCACTTTTTGATATTGGACGCCATTACCTTTAAGACATATCACGCGTGCGCCTTGCAACGGAGGAGTGGTAAGCGAAATGAGATTAGGTCTGGAATCATTGAGGATAAAGCCAAGAAAGGCTTGTCCGATTCTGTGATGTAAAAATCGTGCGAATTTACGGTCTTTGAAATCCATTTCTATTTTTGCAACCTCGCGTTCTTTTTGGCTTAGAGTCTCGCAAAGCAAAGGAAGAGATTCCTTAGTCGCACAATCTTCGCAGAGTTTGACTTTTGCCTTAAGGATTCTATGCAGGAGTAAATCACTATAACGACGAATCGGAGAGGTAAAATGGCTATAAGATTCAAATCCCAATCCAAAATGCCCGATATTATGGCTTGCATAAGCTGCTTGTGGCATAGACTTGATGATAAGCTTATCCACTTCTGCTTCTATGTTGCTTGCTTTTGCAATGCGTTGCGCTTCCAAAATAGCTTGGTGGAAATCTTTTATCTTTTGTGGAATCGCTTTTTGCCAAATTCCTAATGCCTTAAGCTCTGTGAATAATTCTAGGATTCCATCGTGTTTGGGCTGTGAATGGACGCGATAAATGCCGAGCTTTAAACTTTCGTCCTTTTGAGAGAATTTTTGAGTTTGTAGCTTTGCACTTTCAATGTTTGCAAGCAACATACATTCTTCAACGAGTTGATGACTTGATGTTTGCGATTCTATTTTCAAATCTTTTAATTCTAGATTTTTGTCTAATTGCATTAGTTTTTCATCACCTAAGAAGTCAAAGCCTAATTTCAAGCGTTTAGTGCGTAGCTTCTGGGCGAGGGCGTGGAGATGAAGAATTGGCTTTCTTAGCGTGGGTAAAATATGCTTGTTTGTGCCGTTTTTTAGCAATTCATCTACTGCCCCATAAGTGAGTTTTTGGCGCACCTTAATCACCGCCTCAAAGAGTTCGCTATTAAGCACGGCTTGAGTGCGCTTGTGCAAACGAATTTTCCAAACCATTGCAAGGCGCAGCTTGCCCTCGTTTAATGAGCAAAGATTTTCGCTTAGAATAGGTGGCAGCATCGGAATAGATTTGTGCGGGAAATAGACGCTAAAACCGCGATTTCTTGCCTCTAAGTCTAGTGGGGAATCTTTGGGGACATAATAACTCACATCGGCAATTGCGATATAAAGCATAGAGGATTCTGCATCAAAATAAATTGCGTCATCGTGGTCTTTTGCCCCTATTGGGTCAATTGCACAAAAGGGTAGATGCGTGCAATTTGTGCGCTCTTTGAAGTCCTTTAGGCGCACTTCTTGGAATCCCTCGGCTTGGAGTTGTGCATTGAGATTAAAAGATTCCTGCCTTGCATAGAGATTTAGCGCAAGGATTTCGTCTATTTTGGGGTCATCTAATGTGCCTAAAATCTCCGAAATCTCCCCATTTTTAGGATTGAGTTTCAGGATTGTATGCGAAGGCAAAGTCTTGAGTGATTTTTGGCTTGCTTTGATTTTGTAGGGAATCTCATTAGGGATTGAGATGGCGATACAATCTAGCTTGTATTTCTCTAAATAGCAAAGGACAAATTTCTCTTTAGATTCTAAGATAGTGAGGATTTTTGCGTGAGGGCGGCGGAGATTGTGAAAAGTCTTGTGGAGTGCTTTGGCTAGCACAATATCGCCCCTTTGTGCGCCTTTTAGGAGATTTTTTTCTATCAGCCAATCTTGCCTTTTTGACTTTGGCAATGGAATCACAAACCCATAACCCTCACGTGCTAGTTCTACTCTACCAATACAGAATCGCTTTTGTAAGAAATAGCGATTTTTGCGCAGTGTTAGCACTTCAAGGCGCAGGAGTGATTCTAGGATTTGCTTAAAAGAATCTGCGAGTTTTAAATCAAGCGGAATCCCCTCTTGTAAAAGATTCAAAAACTCATTCATCAACTAAAGAGTAATCCTCGTTGGGCGAATCTATGTCTGTATCCAGTCGCATATTTTCTAAGGTAATATCAAAACCCTCCAAGTCTAAATGGTATTGCTGTACCAAGTCTCTTGCCTCTAGGATTTGTTTTTGTTTGGCAATTTCATAGGGAGTAATAAGCGCATTAAGCACTCTTAGAGGATAAATATAAACTTGCAAATTTTCAGGTGGAGTTGGGTGATTGAGGTAGTGCATTACCTGCACCATTGTTTCTTCAAAGCTCCAATGCTCAAATAAATATTCTAAAACTTCAAATTGATTGCAGTCAAGCATATTTTGTTCAACTTCTAAAAAATTGAAAGGATTAATCTTCTGCATAAATTCTTTTTGTTGGTCGGCTTGTCTTAAGCAATTTGAAATAATCACCATACCAATGTGCATTACAAGTGCGCAGGGGACTAGAATCTCTAGCAAATGAATGTTTTTTTGTTGCCAGCGACATAGAAAGGCATTTTTGATATTGGATACATCAACAAATTGGCTGACTTCTAGCTGATAGGGTGTCAAATCTATGATGAATTTTGCCTTCATTGCGCTTGCAATCGCCAAGCCTTTTGAAGTGGAGATTCCAAACATTGAAACGGCTTGCAAGATAGAATTGACTTCGCGATGATAACCATAGAGAGGAGAATTTGCACTTTTGATTAAATCCATTGTCAAAAAGGGGTCTTGCTCAATGACATTAGCTACCTGCTTAATGCTAGAATTTTCGCGCGAACAAACCCTTTGTAGCTCAATGATTGTTTCGGGTAATGGGGGTAAGGCGTCAATTTCATTGATTACAAAGTCTTTCATTGTATTTTTCAACATAATAAATTCAATCCAAAATTTAAA
>CAYXGY010000002.1:7339-190556 GCA_964464895.1 uncultured Helicobacter sp.
GAATCAAAGAATCAAAGAATCAAAGAATCAAAGAATCAAAGAATCAAAGAATCAAAGAATCAATAAAATGCGAAATGATAGCATAAACTCTCTAAATTTTTGAATTTTTTGAAACTTTTGTTTTGAGAGAAGTATAGAGTTAGAATCTGATGATGGATATTTTCCGGGCACTATCACTATTTTTGCAAATCCAATGCTTTAAATTCTATTTTTTAGTCTTCACAATCTCACTTAACTTTAATGCCTCACTTTGTGTTAATCTTACATTCTTGATTCTTAAGAAAGAATTAGCTTAGATTTCCTCGTGTCTTTTATCGCAAATGTCTAGAATTTTGCTAAAATAGCTTTAAATCTTTGAAAGGAGACAATTTGCAATATATTGATGATTCTTTGAAAGGGAAACGAATCTTAATCACGGGGGGTGCAGGATTTATTGGCTCAAATCTCGCACTTTATTTTCAAAAACACCATAAAGATGCGGAAGTAGTAGTATTTGATAGCTTTAGAAGTGAGACAAAATTTAGCAATGGCAATTGGAAATCTTTAGGACACTTTAAAAATTTGCTTGATTTTCGTGGTGAAGTGATTGTCGGGGATATTACTAATAAAGAGGATTTGGAGAGACTAGAGAAACGAAAATTTGATTATATTTTTCATCAAGCCGCTATTTCTGATACTACGGTGAGGAATCAGGAAGCAGTTTTGCGCGCGAATGTGAATGCGTATAAGGATTTATTAGATTTGGCATTGCGTAACAATGCGAGCATGATTTATGCGTCTAGTGCAGGGGTGTATGGGAATAGCCCCGCACCCAATAGCATTGGAAATGGAGAGATTCCAGAAAATGTTTATGGGTTTTCCAAATTAATGATGGACAATTTGACTTTCAAATATTTAAAGAATTTTCCGCTTTTAAATATTGTGGGTTTGCGTTATTTTAATGTCTATGGCGAGAATGAAGTTTATAAAGGCAAAACCGCTTCAATGATATTGCAGCTAGGCTTACAAGCCTTGAAATTTAAAAAAGTGCGTTTGTTTAAAATGGGGGAACAAAAACGTGATTTCGTGTATATCCAAGATGTAATCCAAGCGAATGTCAAAGCAATCAAAGCCAAGAAAAGTGGAGTCTATAATGTCGGCAGTGGCAAGGCAAGAAGCTATAATGAGATTGTAGAGTGCTTGAAAATGGATTTGGGAGAGTTTGAAGTGGAGTATATTGAGAATCCTTACGAGTTTTTTCAAACACACACACAAGCCAATATCATTTTGAGTGAAAAATTCTTAAATTATCAGCCACGATTCTCGTTAGAAGTAGGAATCAAAAATTATCTAAGCCAAATTAAAACAATCCATAAGAGTAATTTATGGGAAGAAGTTTTAGGAAGCAATGCGTGAAACCAAATATTTTAGTTGTAGGTGATTTGATTTTAGACCATTATATTTGGGGGAATTGCGAACGCATTTCGCCCGAAGCACCCGTGCAAGTGATTGATGTCAAGCGAGAATCACTCAACTTAGGCGGTGCTTGCAATGTGGCAAACAATCTTGTGAGCCTAGAATCTAATGTATGGATTTGTGGTGTAGCGGGTTGCGATGAGGCAGGAGGGGCACTCAAGAAAGAATTGGAGAGCAGAGGCATTCAAACACAAGGTATTTTTGTGAATCCCTCGCGTCCCACGACACAAAAATCGCGCTTGATTGTCGCGCACCAGCAAGTCGTGCGCATTGATAGAGAGGATAAAAGTCCTATTTCTCAAGAGGGCGAAGAGTTTATTTTGGATTTTGCCAAAGCGACTATCACGGAATCTAAAATCCAATGTCTCGTGCTAAGCGATTATCAAAAGGGCGTGTTAAGCGAACGATTGACGCAAGAGTTAATTGCTTTGGCAAAAACACACAATCTCCCAATTTTGGCTGACCCAAAGGGTAGAGATTATCGCAAATATAAGGGTGCAACCCTACTTACTCCCAACAAAAAAGAGGCAATCCAAGCTACAGGAATCACGATTTGCGATGAAGATTCTCTGAAAAATTGTATCCTAGAGCTACAAAGAATATGCGAATTAGAAATCTCTCTCATCACTCTAAGTGAAGATGGAATCGCATTTGTGCAAAGGGATTCTATGCGAGGAGATAACATCAAGCTAGAGAGAATCCCAACGATTGTACGGGAAGTCTTTGATGTAACAGGAGCAGGGGATACGGTGATTGCCTCTTTGGCATATATGCTTGCATTGGGCGAGCCGATTTTTCAAAGCGTGTATTTCGCCAATGCCGCAGCGGCGGTTGTGGTGAGTAAAGTCGGCTCTGCGACAGCAAGCAAAGCAGAGATTCTTGCTTATCTTAGACGCAATAATTTTTTGGATTCTACTTTGGAAAATGCGCAATTTTTGAAAATCTTTGGCGTAGAAAACTCTGTATCTAGCGACATAGAGTTGAGCAGGCAAATTGCTAAGATTCTTAAGAGGCAATCCCCAAATCCTTATTGGGATAAATGGGTTAAGGCGCAGGATTTTGATATATTTTTAGAATCTCTTGCGCAATTAAAAAAAGAAAATTGCAAAGTGATTTTCACCAATGGTTGCTTTGATATTTTGCATTTAGGGCATATTGATTATTTGCATAAAGCGCGTGCTTTGGGAGATTTACTCATCGTAGGCTTAAATAGTGATGATTCCATTAAGCGACTCAAAGGAGAATCACGCCCTATTAATAGTGAGCAAGAGAGAATCGCAATGCTTTGCGCTCTGGAATGCGTGGATTTTGTGATAGTATTTAGCGAGGATACACCACGAAACTTGATTGCAAAGATTCGCCCTAATGTGCTAGTAAAGGGTGCAGATTATCAGGGCAAGGAAGTAGTAGGAAGTGAGTTTAGCGATACGGTGCGCTTGATAGAATTTGTGGAGGGTAAGAGCACGAGCCAATTAATCCAAAGAATAAAGGAATCCTAAATGAGACAAATGATATTGGGGGAAATTCACGCACACTTAGAGAGTGCGCAAAAAATGGAATCGTTAGCGGAGGATTTGCAGAAAGCCGCACAAATGGCGATAAATACCTTGAAAAATGGCGGAAAGATTCTACTCTGTGGCAATGGTGGAAGTGCTGCAGATAGCCAACATATTGCGGCGGAATTAACGGGGAGATATAAGAAAGAGCGCAAGGGTTTGTGTGCAATTGCGCTTACAACAGATACGAGCGCACTCACTGCAATCGGCAATGACTATGGCTATGATTTCGTGTTTTCTAGGCAGGTTGAGGCATTGGCAAGAAGCGAGGATTTGCTACTTGGAATCTCCACTAGCGGAAATAGCAAGAATGTCTTAAATGCTCTACAAGTTGCACGTGAAATGGGCTGTCAGACTCTAGGGTTTAGCGGACGCGAGGGGGGAGAAATGCGGAATCTCTGTGATGTGCTACTCATTTCCCCAAGCAATGATACGCCACGCATTCAGGAAATGCACATTTTAATGGGGCATATTCTTTGTGATTTGATTGAAAGAGCGTTTTAATTGAGAGATTTTTTTGAGAAAACGATTGAAGCGTGTGGAAATGCTAATTTTAGCTTATTAAATTCCGCACTTTTTGCACAGCTTCAAGAAGAGGGAATCAAAGCCAACTTCGCAGACTTGTCCGCCGATACAAAAGGGATTTATTTTAATTTTTCCAATGGCAAGACTTGCAAGGTGATGCTCTATCAAGCAAGAATCCAAGAAGCAGCATTTAGGAGCTTGGGCGACCCTAATGTGCATTTGTGCGGGTGTGAGGAGTGTAGAGGGAATCTTAAGAATCCGGATTTTATTATCACGATTTCATTAGATTTACGCTTTTTTCTAGGGATTTATTCACATAAGGCGCAAACGAAGTTTTTCAATGACAAGCCCTTGAAACTCTGCCCCCAATGTGCAAAAATGTTAGAAATGTATTTCAATAATGATTTAAGAGGATTCTTTGGATTTTAATTTATCGGTTATTAATCAACTAGCAGCATTTTCTATTTGACTAAACAAAGAATATTCTTGCGCAGAAAAGGAGCTATTTATATTTTTATTTAATTTTATTTTTCTTGCATCAACTTCTTTAAGATTGTGTGGAATCTCAAAATAATTTTTTAGATTATTCCAATCACATTCCCTTAAGGTTACAATTTCATTGAGATAAAAGCTAACCCAATTTTTGCCAACCTTAGAAATAAAAGTTTCGTTTTCAACTTTATTTTTTGCAATTTGGCAATATTCACTATCCTTTTCAAAACCTATAAAATTTCTACCTAATCTTTTTGCTGCTAGTGCCGTTGTTCCTGTTCCCAAAAATGGGTCTAAAATCGTATCGCCCTCTTCACTGCTCATTAAAATAATTCTCTCAAGTAAATGTAATGGAAGTTGGCAAGGGTGATTGTCTCTGTTTTTCGCGTGTCTTATGCGATGAATATCAGTCCATACATCAGAACAAAGAGGACCAAAAGGGTGCAAAATGCCCTTTTTCCCTCCATAATCTTTAACCAAAATGCCCTTTCTGTCCCTCTTATGTGGATAACGAATCTCTCTAAATCTATCTTTAACTTCACCTTTAGAATAAAACAATATTCCATAATGTGCGGGTTGCAAGGTTTTTCCCATTGGCGCAGTCATTGCTTCCCAACTTATCCAATGTCTGAAAACAGCCCGACTATTTAAAAAGCTTGCATAAAAAGTAAGCCATTTGGGAATATTATGCAAAAAGATAAAGCCATTATTTTTAAGCACCCTTACACATTCACTTATCCATTTTTCACACCATAAGATATATTCGGATTCTAAAAGTTTATCTTTATGGGAGTTATACTTTTTCTTAAGATTAAAAGGTGGGTCAGCAAAAACACAATCTACACTATTGCTTGGAATATTTTGAAATAATCCTAGGCAATCCCCTTGCAAAATTTGATTGATAGGCAAACTTTCCATTTTTCATACCTTGAAAATATTTTTCATTGCAAGCATAAATCGTTGCAGTTCATCAGCACGAAAGGTAAATACTTCATCATAGGCTTCAACCATTCGTTTTAAATCTTGTTTTCTTACATACCAACCAATCCCATCAACAAAGCCATAAAATTTGGCTTGAGGATAATGCTTTTTAATGAGTATCGCTACATTAAGCTCTGTTTTTGCCTTATCCCCTTGTCCTGAACTTGTGGTGCTTAAAAAAGAAGATTCTATAATAATTTGTGGATTTTGTTTGTTCGGAATAATGAAATCCATTGTGCGTTTATTGAGATTTTCATTTAAGCTCAAAAGTGGCAAATCGCCACTTTCATAAGAAATATGCAAGTTAGATAGAATTTCTTTAATGGCTGATTCGGGATTATTCTGCATGGCACCAGAATAACTCCCTTTTTGACGATAGCGAATCAATGTATCAATCATTGCGCTTGAATCAAAGTTGATTTTTTGAAGATTTAATTTATTTAATTCAAATAAAGGCAATGTTCTAGCTAAAAAAGGATTAGATGAGCCCCTAAAAAATAGATTAATCAAGCCCCTCGCAAAATTTATATTATTTTTAATCAGGTTTTTTATTTTCTTATCTCCCCATTCTGCTATATCACTTTTATTTTCAACCTTATCCCATTCTTCCAAATTTAGCAGGATAGATAAATCTTTATCTCTTACAATTCTTGCAATAGTAATGACTCGTTTAAGGTTTTCATTGGCAATACCATTTAAAACAAGCAAGGCTTCCAATCCAAATTCATTTTGCTGCATAAAATGCACAAAAACTTCTTCTCTACAGCCCTGATTTATTATTTGATTTTGCAAATCTAATAATAAAGTTTTTATCATATTAATTGTATTCGCCTCATAGTTTTCTTCAAAACTTTGATTTGAAAAATAAAAAGAATTTCTTTCAATTACAATATTGTATTTTTCGTCCATTTATATCCTTGAATAATTATTTTCTCTACATCAAATCCCGATATTTTACCAAATTTATTCCTCAAGGATTCTTGTCTTGCTTATTGACTTTTTCCTCGTCTATCAAGCGATAACCTAGCGATTCT
This sequence comes from uncultured Helicobacter sp., assembly GCA_964464895.1. Lineage (GTDB taxonomy): Bacteria > Campylobacterota > Campylobacteria > Campylobacterales > Helicobacteraceae > Helicobacter_D. The sequence goes on from CAYXGY010000002.1 coordinate 13,383, forward strand.
AGGGTGAGTTCATTGTCTGTAATGATTTTGGGTTCAATGATGAAAATAATTTCTTCTGTATTTTGTACCTCTTGCGTGTAGGAAAAAAGAAATTTCAACAGAGGTATATCCCCAAGCAATGGGATTTTGTTTTGCTGGTGGAGCGTGTTTTGTGAAATTAGCCCACCAAGAATAATTTTTTGATTATTCTTGACTTTGACGATAGAACTTAGCTGATTAGTCGTGAGATTGGGTGGAGTGTCAAAGGCATTGCTTGGAATCTCGCTTTTATTGTCTTTGGTTTTTGTGATAGAGGGATTGATTTTGAGCATAATTTCCTCTCCGAAGACAAGAGGCGTGATGTCTAGCAGTACGCCCGCGAAAATGCTAGGATATTCATTGTCCGTATTCGTTAACGTGGTTTGGGCATTGGTGTTTTGATAAATGTTACTCTTTTTATAGCGTAAAATATCCCCTACGCTAATCATTGCGGGTTGGTTGTTGAGTGTTAAGACTTTGGGGTTAGAGATAGACTGCACCGTGCCATAAGTTTTGAGAAATTCTACAATGCGCGTAAGACTAACACCTTGTGAAAAAATGTTCAAGCCATAATGCAAACTGCGCCCATCCTCTCCACCGATGAGGTTTAGCCCGCTCACATTGCCTATTTCGCCTTTGCCTCCCAAGCTTGCACCCTCTGCAAAAGGCGGAATCACAAGATTTTGCAAGTCATAAAGACTTTCCCAATTGATTCCCAAAGTTTCTGTATTTTTATGCGAAACGCTTAGGATATGCACATCAATCAAAACTTGTTTTTGCAGGCGTTCGTGCAGGCTTTGGATATAGGATTCTACCTTTTGGATCGCTTTTTTGTCGCCTTTGACACTAATAAGCCCTGCGCCACGATTGATAATGACGCGCCCTTCTTCGGCTTTTGCTCCAATGATCGTTAAAATTTCGGTTTCAATCGTTTCCCAGAAGTTAAACCCATCTTCACTTTTGATATTGATTCCAGATTTACTTAAGTTATCCTCTTGTGTTCGCGTGCCATAAGTATTTTGCCTCTCCTCATTGTTGATAGAGACAGAGGTATTGCTAACGCCTTGCCGATTCGTGCTTAGGTAGTTGATTTTAAAAGTCTTGGTTTCATTGATTTTGAGTTTTAAAATATCTTTGTCAAACGAATAGTGTAGATTGGCTGCATTGAGAAGTAATTCAAGGATAAAATTCAAATCCTTATCTTTAAAATTAACCATAGATAAGTTTTGATTCAGTCGGGATTCTATTTCCGCCTCGTCCCAAACAACGCTAAAATGACATTCGCGAGAAAATTCGTTTAGAATCTCACCTACTTTAATGGGATAATCTTGTAAAGTGAGATTAAAGAGGCGGTTTTTACACGCAAAAAGCGGTGTGAAAAAGAAAAGCATAATTAAACTCAATTTGAAAAAACGCATTCAATTCCTTAATAATTTGGGTTTTTGCAGGCAGATTTTGCTTTGCATTTGTGTAGAGATTTCCTCTAATAACACGCAAGAATTTTGAATTTTTAGAATCTTGAATCTCGTCCCTTGCATTTCAATAATAGTGTTGATTTTGTGCCATTTACCATTGAAGTTTGCGCTCTCATTCATCAACCCATAGAGGTTTAATTCCTCACTTCTAAGGGAGTTTTCTCCATAGTAAAACGGGTCAAATTCCGCATAAGCAAGGACGACGACTAAGCCTAAAAGTAGAGATTTCATTCTAATTCCTTTGGTGCTCTTTCTGCTCTTTTGTAGAATAAAATCTCTGCATAAAATTCCAAGTTTTGCTCTAAAGGATTTGGGTAAAGCGAGAGATGATGAATCTCTAAATTCGCTTGCGATTCTAGGTTTTCTAAAAAGGCGACAAAATCTTTATATTTTCCTTTTGCACTTAGCAAAATGCGTTCTTTTTCTTGGGAAAGTGTGAAATCTTGTAGATTGTTAGAATCCGCAATCTGCGTTAGGGCATAGACACTAGATTTCTTTTGCAAAAGATTTTTTTGTTTGTTTTGCAGTGAGATTTTTTGTTCCAAATCCAAAATAGAGCTTTGTAGAGACTTTGTATTATCGGTGATTTGGGTATTTTTAAGAGTGTCTTGCAGATTGGCAAGTTCTTTTTCTAGGCGGAGTTTGATTTGACTTTTTGCCTCTAGGGATTGTTTTGCGCTCTCGAAGCTTAGGCTAAAGACTGCCATAAAGCCTGCCAAAAAACAAAAAATAAACAGCAAAATTAACTCGCGTTTAGTTCGTGCGTTCAAATATGCTTCAGTCTTTTTTAAAGCCAAGCTTAAAATTTCGTTTGCTCTCATTGTGGAATCCTAAGTGTTATCCAATAAAAGCCCTGATAGCTTTCTAGGCTCTGCACATCACCCCAATGAAGTTTTTCTAATTCCTCTAAAATTTGCAGAGCGTTTTTTCCTCTAAAAAGCAAGCATACCAAGTCTTTATCCCTTAATCCCAAATAGGCGATTTTTACATTATATTGTTGTAAGAGTGGGTTAATGGTGCTAAAAAATGGCACAAGGTGTGTCGCATTGGGCATAATGTTTTTGAGGAATTGTGCATTTTGGTTATGGAGGGCTTGTAGAGATTCTAACTTCTCTTGTAAATGCAAAATTTGTTTTTGAGATTCTGTGTAGTTTTGCTTTTGATATTGAATCTTGATATTTTGTTCCTTGATATGCGTTTGTAACTCGTTGATTTCTTTGCTTTCTAGCAGATTGAGAATCCACAATACAAGCCAGATTCCAATGCCGATACAAGCACCCAATGTGCCAAACTTCAATGCTTTACCAACTTGCTGTTTGCCTAGAGGAAGCGTCTTTTCAAGAGGGTTAAAATTGAAAGAATCAAGCGGAGCAATCTCCTCTAGTTTGCAGGAAAGAATGCGTGCGTCAAATTGTGATTGGAGCACCTCTATCTCTTGAGATTGTGTCGGGTTTGTCGGAGGAATTATCCAGAGAGTGAGAGAAAAATTTATCGCCTTTTGGCGCAGAGTCTCAATTTTTTCTCGTGCAATTTCAAGGTTTTTTATGGGCTGCAAGAGCGTTATTTCTCCTTGATGATAATTAATAAGCGTCCATTGCGCATAAGAATCCAATACCAAAAACGTTTGGGATTGCAGATTGTCGGGTTGTAAAAATTGTGCGCACAAAAAACAAGGGTGGCTAAGGTAGGTTTCCGCATTGCTCACATAGCCTTTCAAGGCGTCCTTATTGAGTAGCAAGCAGTGATAAGCTTTAGAATCTTGTGCGTGCCAAAAACGCAAAAAATATTCGCAAGTGCGGGGCAGATTGAGCAAGGAACAGAGTTTGTCTTCTAAAAAATCCTCTATAATTTCCGGAGATTCTTGAATGTTTTGTTGTTCTTGTTCTTTGAAAATTAAGGTATAAAAAACAATTTCTTTATTTTCAAAACTCTTCAAACTCTCCAAGCCTTTTGTGAAATGTGCATATAAGTTTCCGATAATAGCTTAAAAAAGTTTAAACCATTTGGCTTTGAAAATGAAGTTTGATAGAAAAAGGAATCGGTGAATTAGAATGTTACGATTCGTATCAAACAAAGAGAAAATCTTTTATTTCGGCTTGGCTTGGAGTTTGAATCTTTTTGTGGATATTTTACCTTATGGGATTCTAATACACTTTTGATTACAATGCAAAGATTTTTGGGCGAGGAGCTATTATGGTGATTTCATTTAATGTTTATGCCACTCTGCTTAGTATGATTTTTGTATTGCTTTTAGGACGTGTGATTATCAGAAGAGTCAAGGTGTTGCGTGATTATAATATCCCAGAACCTGTGGTGGGGGGAATCATTGTCGCAATAATAATTTTTTTGCTCTATCACTATGGCAAGATAGAATTAAAGTTTGATAGTTCTCTAAAAGACCCTTTAATGCTTGCATTCTTTACGAGTATCGGGCTAAGTGCAGATTTCGCTTCGCTTAAAAAGGGTGGAAAACTACTGATTATCTTTTTGTTCATCGTGAGCGGATTGCTCGTCTTGCAAAATCTCATCGGCTTGAGCGTGGCTACACTCTTGGGTGTCAATCCCGTGATTGGATTGTTAGGCGGCTCTATTACGATGAGTGGCGGACACGGAACAGGGGCTGCGTGGGCGGAAATTTTCAAAGGTGCTCCTTATGGGTTTGCCGCGAGTATGGAGGTTGCAATGGCGAGCGCAACTTTTGGGCTTGTAATGGGCGGAATCGTGGGCGGTCCTGTGGCAAGGTTTTTGGTGCGAAGGTATCAATTAGAGCCAGACAAACGAACCCAAAATGATTTGCCTGTGGGATTTGAAAAGCCAGAAAAAGAACGTTTGATTACCGCAGGTTCGTTTGTAGAATCCTTAGCTTTGATTATGGTTGCGCTCTTTGGCGGGACAGAGATAGCAAAAATGCTTCAGGGGGGATTTACTCTCCCGACTTTTGTGTGGTGTCTCTTCATCGGCGTTTTGTTGCGTAATATCCTGCAAGCAACAAAGATTCATCAAGTGTTTGATAGGGAAGTTTCTGTGATTGGAAATGTCAGCCTTTCGCTGTTTCTTGCCTTTGCGCTGATGAGTATCAATCTGTGGCAGCTCGTTGCTTTGGCTCTCCCAATGGTGATTATTTTGGTGTGTCAAGTCGTGGCAATGGTAGCGTATGCGGTGTTGGTTACCTTTAGATTCTGCGGCAAGGATTATGATGCGGCAGTGCTTGCGGCGGGACATTGTGGATTTGGCTTAGGGGCAACTCCTACGGCAATGGTGAATATGCAAACCGTTACCACGCACTATGGACCAAGTCATACCGCGTTTATTGTCGTGCCACTCGTGGGTGCATTTTTTATTGATATTATCAATGCGCTAGTGATTAGCGGTGCATTAAAGCTACCATTTTTCTAAATGTTAGATGATTTGATACTTTTAGTACGGATCTTGCGCAGATTTTTGGCGAATTTTTGTGTGCAATTCACAAAAAATAAGCTTTGGCGTAAAAAGATTCGGAATTTTATTGAGAATAGACGCTTTGAAATTGGGTATTTAGAAATTGATAGTAAGATTCCATATAAAATTTGTAAAAAAATCAATACCTTTTGCAACGAAGACTTTCTTGCCCTAAACTTCGCTTTGGCACAAAATCTCCTTATAACACAAGAGGATTTAAGAATCTCTAATGCTTCTTGTGCCTCAAAACCTTATTTTGTAGAATCCAACAAAGTCCATAGCCTAAATTCTCTAATTAATGGGTATGCCAATTCTAATGTGCGTCATTTTGGATTCTTTAGCTTTGATAAAAACTCCCAAAATCCCAAATCTCCGCTAAATCCTTGGGCATTTGTGAGAGTTAAAAACGAAGCAAGAACACTAAGGGCAAGTTTAGATTCTATATTACCTGCGATTCAAAGAGGAGTGATTGGCTATAATGATTGCGATGATGGGAGTGAAGAGATTATTTTAGAATTTTGCAAAAACTATCCTAGTTTTATCCCTGCTAAATATCCATATCAAGTAATTATCAAAAACCCACCCAAACTAGAAAATAAGTTGTATAATTATTATAACTTTGTGCTGTCTTTTATCCCAAAAAACGAATGGTTTATCAAGATTGATGTAGATCATCTCTATGATGCCAAAAAGCTTTATAAGAGTTTTTATTTGCCGAAAAATAAATGGGATATGGTCAATTATAAACGCATTAATTTACAAATTATAGAATCACAAGTATGTATTATGCAAAATTGGGATAAATCTTATTTGCTTGAAATTGGCGACCAAAAGCTTTGTTGCAATTGTGCGTGTGCGTTTTTTGAACGCATAGATACACGAGGAGATATTTATAATATACCAACAGAGACGCAAAAGGAATTAATGAAAAACTATCAAAGCCTAGAAACCCTGCGGCTATTTGCTGTTTTTAAGGATGGCCAAGTGCGTGAGGATTGGCTATTTGTAGAATATTGTATGAAAAGAATTTCTAGTGAGCTTATGCAGTTTCACTTCCCACACATCAAAAAGGCAAGAGAAAATCATAGAATTCATAAATTTATTACCATAGAAGATTTAGAAAAACAATCAAAAGAAGGAGAATTTTTAGATAAAATTGACCCCTCTTTACTTGATAAAGAAAAAATTTTAAATCTTTATGAGAGATTTGACCTAAAACGTTAAAAGGAATCATAAATGAAGAATCTATCACCCAAAGAATCCCTCACGCATTTGGGAAATCAAACGCAATATGCTTTTGAATATGACAAAAGCCTTTTAGAGACTTTCGCTAATCGCTATCAAGAGCGAGATTATTTCGTCAAGTTTAATTGCCCCGAATTTACGAGCCTCTGCCCCATTACAGGGCAGCCGGATTTCGCAACACTTTATATTTCCTATATCCCGGATAAAAAAATGGTAGAATCCAAATCCCTCAAGCTCTATCTCTTTAGCTTTCGTAATTATGGGGGATTCCACGAAGAATGCGTGAATAGAATCTTAGAAGACTTGGTAGAGTTAATGCAGCCGCGTTATCTTGAAGTATGGGGGAAATTCCTACCGCGTGGGGGAATCAGCATTGACCCTTATGCAAACTATGGAATCCCTAATACAAAATACGCCCAAATGGCAGAATATCGCCTCACCCACCACGATTTGAATTTAGAAAAAATAGATAATCGCTAAACTTTCTATCTGCAAGATTGGAATGTCGCCTCTTGCCACATTCCTCATAATGACGCAATGGAATCGCGAGTATGCGAGATTATGGATTGTCTGCGCTCTTATAATGACTAAACCCCCAATGTTTGGCGGGTGGGATTCCCCTCCTACAAATTAAACTCTCTTAATTAAAACTTTACCAACAAAAACATTAAATTTCATTCATTCAGTAGATTTTAAGCAAAATGTAAGGGGGGGGGGGGGCATAATATTTACTTTTATTTGCAAAATTTTAAGAAATTTAAGGAGTGATTCTGATGAATAATAAAGTTTTGAAATTGCATAAGATTTCAAATGGATTTAAGGCTTTGCTTCTTGCAAGTGTGTTGCTTGCGGGGTGTGGTGAGAGTGATGCTTCCGCTGGTGAAGGAGGGAGTTCTTGGCTAGGGAAAAGCGTAGAGTTTGATATTACGGCGAAACCACACTTTGAAGAATACCGTGGTGAACTTCAACAAAAAAATCTATTGGTGGTTCTTTCAAAAAATGATGAAAAGGTAAAGATTACTGATGTGATTGTCAATCGTGGGAATTGCAAAGTGTATGATGTTGGAGAGGAATACAATGTATATTCTGCAAATGAGGAGAGGGAAAAAGCTTTCTTTGAAAAACATCCAGAATATGATTTTATAAAAGAAGGGAAAAAACTCCCAACCAAAGAGGGTAAGCTTGTTGAGTATTATAATAAATTCTCTCCCTTCTTTAACCTTTTTGGTGTCCGTATTATGAATTCTGATGAATACTTTAACGACCTTACAGAAGAGGCACAAGCAATCTATGATAAGGAGCGTGAAGATTCAAGAAAAGTGCTTGGCTTCGGCGGAGAAGCTACTTATTCAATTGGTTGCTCCCCTGATAGTGTTTTAGAAGTTACTATCAAAACAGACAGAGGAGAAGTCAGCTATAAAATGGGGGGGAGATAATGAATCCCCCACAATCTTCTCTACATATCCCCTCCCATTCCTTCCCAGAGTTTATAGAGGAATTATGGGAGAAGTTATGCTCCAATGGTCTTTATGGATTATCACAAAAGAATCTTTATGATTATCTCCTTTATCTTTTCAACAAATACGATACAAATCACTTCTTTGATAACAATACCAATGAACAAAACGAACGTTTGCTTAAAACCACTGCAACCAAAATCAAAGCAGCCAAGAAAAACATCTCTGTTCAGTTTATGGAAGAGAAAGAATACAGCCAACTCTTCAACACATTCTTAGAAAAACTAGAGCAAGGAAAGATTAAACTCCATTTGAATAATAAAAACTATAAATTACGATTAGTCTTAGAGAATCCAAGCCTTAAAAGTATTTTAAAATCTAAACTTAAAAACATCTCTGCAAATAGCTTTGAATATACCCTAAACAATGAAATCGTAGAGATAGATTTGGGAATCTTTCTAGCAATGCTTGAGAGAGAACTCAAATCCAATGCTTTATTAAAGGATTCCTCGAGAGATTATTTAAATCAAATCATTCAAGAAGTCAAAAGACAGAATCTTACACAAGATTTTCTTGAACTTACTGCAGCAGTGATACAACTTCCTATGGATAGAGGAAGTGCATTCATAACAAAAGTTACACATCTTTTAGAAAGGAGTAAAAAATGAAAAAGGTTTGGATGGTGGTGTTAGTAGCAGGAGTGTTTTTCGGGGGGTGTAGTCAAGCAGTTTTAAATAGTTTGTTGCAAGAACCTGCAAATAACGAACGTAATTTGTCTGTGGAGGAGGATAGAGGATTAAACGCTTTGCAGGCAGTATATAAACCCGAAGGCTATGGATTTAAAGGAGAGCAATACTTCAAATTTGAAGATACAATGTCTGATAAATATAAGAATGGAATCAATCAAAAAGAAATTATTAAAGCACTCGAGCCAAAAAAAGTGAAAAGGTGTCAAACTCCGCAGGACAAGGTAGAGGGGTGTATAGAAATGACGATTTACAAGCCCAATGAAAAAACTCCTTATGGTTGGATTTTCTCATTAGATGAAGTAATAGAAAATACCCATACAGTGCAGAAGAACTTGTCTTTAGAAGAACAAATGGAGACAGGAGAAAAGAGGAAAAGGTTGTCTTTAGATGATATTGCAGAAGTGGAACGACAAGAATGTCTAAAGAAAGGGAGGTGCCATGTTTCCAAAGGGCTCATAGAGTATGGAAATGCTGTTGCAAAATATTTTGAAAATAATCAAGTAGAGAGAATAGTCTATTTTCAAGAAGTAAGAATTGATAAACGTTGGAATTGGGATAAGTCAATCTTGGATAAGGAGGGAGAAGTCAAGAGCTCTGTTAGTGTCTCACAAGATGAACTAATTAGTAGAGAATCTTTCACAAGAATGTTAGCCTTTTCGAAAGAACTTCCTTTTCACAGGGTGAATTCTATAATTTTTTATAAGGGAGAAGAATTGAGTCGTTGGCTCAAGGGCATAAAAGAATGCAAAACTAGAGCAGATATAAAAGGAACTTGTGTTGAATCGTACGATGCAATGTCATCTGTCTTTTATATTGATGGCAAGAGATATGTTAAGCGTACGTTATACAACCGTGGGTCACCAGTATATCTTAGTAGAGTATTTGATGATTCTGTAGAAAGACAAATAGGTTCTCTTGATGTGTCAAAAATAATGAATGAGTTAAAATAATGCGCCTACTTTTCAAATAAGCAATGGAATCACCATTTGTCCTTGCGTCTTTATGAAGCCTTTTTAAGAGTTTGTGGCGATTGTCCCCTGCTCTTGCAAGATTCCACTTGTGGAATGGTGGCAATCCACAATGTAGAATCTTGCTGATGATTGAGATGAGGTTATAGATTGTTTTGTTTGCAATGACGCAAGGCACTTGCAAGATTCTATTGTGTTTTGTTACATTTTCACCCCTCCCCTACCACCTGTAATTATTATTTTATCTAAAAAATGTATAATACACCCCAATTTTATAACTAAGGAATTTTAATGCAAAAACTCTTTTTAAGTATTGCTGTGATGACTTCCCTTGCAAGCTTTGCGGTTGCGGGATTTGAGGAGAATTTCAAAAAAAGTATCAAGAATCTTTCGGGCGTTGAAACAGAAGTGCAGCTCAAAAAGCCCCTCAAAAGCTTTAAAAATCAATATTTTGTGATTGGGCGCACACAAAGCGGGGAGATTTTTCCTGTGATTGTCAGTCAAGATGGAAATTATTTTGTCGCATTAAGCTCTATGATGAGTTTGGCGAAAGAGGATTCCGCAATGATTATGGAGGAGCTTAACAAAGCGGGCAAAGAGAAAGAGCAAAAAGACGCTAAAGTCCTCCAAACGCTTTTTGCAAGCTTCAGTCCCAATGACTTTATTTTTCTCAAAGGAGAGGGCGAGAATCTGCCTACTACAATCGTAGTAACTGACCCGGATTGTCCTTATTGTCGCAAACAATTAGAGGCAATAGAATCCGAACTCAAACAAACAAATTTGAAATTGATTTTCGCTCCTGTGCATGAAAAAGAAGCATTTATCAAAGCCCAATTAGCGATGAATCAAACCGCAAGCTTGAAAGCAGACGACACAAAAGGCAAAATCAAAATTTTGCGCAAATTCTATCAAGACATTTCTCTAAGCAAAAAGGAAATGGAAACAGACATTACACAAGTGCGCAACAACACAAATAAGATTTTTGATAGCAAAGTCATCAGAGGCGTTCCCTTTGTCTTTGAACAAAAATAATCTTAATAATGGCAGCCAATGCAGGCAAATTTAGAGATTCTTTATGAGAATGCAGAAAGTGTAAAGATTGTCTTGGGTGGGGTTTGGGATAAGAGCCTCTCTAGGCAAGCTCTCGCGGCATTGGATAGGGTTTGGGATTCTGTTGTGAAATATGCAGAATCGCAAAGGAGCGTGAGTGCGGGTATCACGCTCAAAGAGGATTTTGATTTAGATTTCTGCGGTGGGGAAATTTTGTTGCGGTGGCTAGAGGACTTTAAATCTAGGCAAATGACAAGAATCCGACTTGACGATTCACAAAATGCCCTCCTCATCTCTGAAAAGCCCAAGCGGATTTTTACGATTTTGCAAGACAAAACGACACCCAATAAAACCGCAATTACAGAGGAATTAATCCAATGGCATTTGGATACTTTTTGGATTCTAAAGAATTGGAGTCATCGTCTCTTTGTCGCTCTTGGGTTTTTAGGAGAAATGCTCTATTATTTTTTGATTAGCCTGATAAATCCTGCAAATATTCGCCTTAAAGCTTTGTTTTTCCAGATTCAAGAGGCGTTAATCAAGGCAATCCCGATTGTCTCTTTGGCTTGTTTTTTGATTGGAATCGTAGTAGCCTATCAAGGAAGCCTCCAGCTTGCACAATTTGGGGCAAGCATTCTGATTGTTGAAATGAGTTCTATGCTGACTTTGCGCGAAATGTCGCCGATAATCACCGCAATTATTATCGCGGGTCGTAGCGCATCGGCGTTTAGCGCAGAGATTGGAATGATGCGTGCCACGCAAGAGATTGACGCGATGAATGTAATGGGATTTAATCCAATGAGTTTTTTAGTATTGCCCCGCGTCATTGCGCTTTGTGTCGCATTGCCTCTTGTCGTTTTTATCGCGGATATATTCGGGCTTGTGGGAGCAATGCTCGTTTCATCAATGCAACTAGAAATTAGCAGTGAGCAGTTTGTAGAGCGGTTTTTACAAATGGTGGATATGCGGCATTTTTGGGTAGGATTCCTCAAAGCTCCCTTTTTTGGCTTGATTGTCGCGCTCATTGGTTGCTATCACGGATTTGTCGTAGCAAAAGACACGCGTAGTATCGGAATCCATACGACAAAAAGCGTGGTAGAATCTATCTTTTGCGTGATTGCTTTTGATGCGTTGTGTTCTGTAATCTTTACGCAATTGGGTTGGTAAATGGAAGCAAGCACTCAAAATATCGTAGAGATTCGGAATCTTATAACAACTTATGGCACACGCGTAATTCACGATAGAATCTCTTTTAATATAGGCAAAAAAGAAATTTTTGCTTTGCTTGGCGGAAGCGGAAGTGGCAAAAGCACGTTGCTAAATACAATGATTTTCTTAAAACAGCCTAAGAGCGGGGAAGTGCGGATTTTGGGGCAGGATATTTGGAAGCTGAATGCGAAAGACGCACTGAAAATGAAACTAAATATCGGGGTTTTGTTTCAATTTGGCGCACTCTTTAGCTCCCTAAGTGTCTTGGAGAATCTCACGATTCCTTTGCGCGAATGGACACATTTTAGTAGTCAAGACATAGAATCACTTGCGTATATTTGGCTGACGCGCGTGGGGTTAAAGGCAGAAGTGGCAAAACTCTATCCCAATGAATTAAGCGGCGGAATGGTGAAACGCGTAGGATTGGCGCGCGCGCTTGCTTTGAGTCCCAAGATTTTATTTTTAGATGAACCAACGAGCGGATTAGACCCTAAGAGCGCAAGACATTTTGATGATTTGATTATGGAATTAAGAGATTTATTAGAACTTAGTGTCGTAATGGTAACACACGATATGGAATCTGTGAAAGGTGCGGTGGATAGAATGGTGATATTAAAAGACCAAAAGGTGTTTTTTGAAGGAAGTGTGCGCACTTTGGAGCAACAAACAGAATCGCTAGATTTGTTTTTGTATCAGATTTAAGGAGTATTATGGAAGCGCGGTTAAATTATGTTTTACTCGGAGTGTTTTTTGTAGTGTCGCTAGTTGCGTTGGCGGGATTTGTGTTTTGGGTAGGGAAACACGATAGGAATCTTAAGGATTATCGCGAATATTATCTCTACAACAAAAACTTACCCAAAGGGATTCGGACTGAAACACCGGTGCGATATTTGGGGCTTCCTGTCGGATTTGTCAAAAACTATCAACTGAATTTAAATAAAGAAGATGTAGAGATTACACTTTGGATTAAAAAGAATATCGTATTAAGAGAAGGCACACGAATCTTTGTAGATTCGCAAGGGCTCACAGGCGGGGCTTTTCTCTCTCTCGTGCAGGGTGAGGGTGAGGTTTATCCAGAGGGAGAAAAGGTTGTTTTGAGTTTGCAAGAGAATTGGATTGAAAAAGTCGGAAGAGAAGCCGAAAATGTTTTTGACCAATTAAATGCGAGTTTATCTCGTTTGAATCGGCTTTTGGGTGATGAGAATTTGAATAATATTGAACGCGCTTTGTCGGGATTGGCGAGCCTGCCTCCTAGATTAGAAAGCGTGCTTGCCTCTGCTCAAAGAGAGATTAGGGGAATCGGAGAGAGTAGAGAGGCGGTTCATCGCGATATTACGAGCGGAGACTATAATTTGCGTATGATTCTAACCCCGCTTTTGTATGATTTAGAGCAAAACTCCAAGACACTAGAGCAGATTTTGCAAAGGGCAGAGGTTTCTATGGAGGATTTTTCTAATGCGCCAAGTGAGTTTTTGTTTGGCACAAGAGAGCAGGTTTTAGGACCACGCGAATAACGAAATGAAAGGAAATCAATGCAAAGAGTAAATCCAATCTTTAAAGGCTTTTTTCTTCTTGCGTGTTTATTAGTTTTTGGTGGTTGTTTGGGCAAAGAATTGCCCAAGATTCAACATTATGAGCTAAATTTAGACACGGAATCTTTGAAGCAATATGAAGTGAAGCGGGCTACAACAACGCAAAAGGCGCGAAATTCACGCCCTTTTGTGTATCTTGGGACACAAGCAAGCCTTAAAATCGCAAGTAGAAAGATTGCCTATAAAACTGACGAAAATACAATAGAATATTTTGCAAGGAATGAATGGATTGAGCCTCTGCCCTTAATGGTGGATTCTCTCGCGCTAAAAATGTTTGCACCAATGAACCTTACAATGACAAAGGAAATGAAAAGCGGAATCCCAACGCTTGCCTTAAAGATTCTGGACTTTTATTATGATAAGCGGCAAGAAGTGGTAATGCTAAACCTGCTTGTCCAAAAACGCGATTCTAACTCTATTTTTAGTGTGGAAACAAAAGTGCCTAAAGGGGATTTTTATCTTATTATTGGGGCGATGAATCAAGCAATCAATTCCGCACTGATAGATGTGCTTTCCTCATTGGATTAGGGCTTGCTTTTGGGATAGTGCTAAGGAGGTGTGATGTCAAATGCCAATGAGTCAATGCACTACACGATTTGCCTAGAGGATTTTATCCTAGAGGCAGTCATTGGGATTTTGCCAAATGAGCGTCAAGCAACGCAAAAAATCCTTGTGAATGCAGAATTTACTTATATTTGGAATCCCAAAACGCAATCTGATAGGAATTTAGACACAGGGGAAAAGTTTTTAGACTATCGGATTCTAAAGGATTTTATCAAAGAATCCTTTGAGTATCAGTTTGGATTACTAGAAGAGGCACAACAATATTTTTATCGTGAGATTCCCTTACATTTTCCACAAATCAAAGAGTTTTGGATTAAGATTACAAAACTAGAAGTTTTTGAGGATTGCAATATTTCAATAAAAATTAATTATCAAAGATAAATAAAGGATTAAAAAATGGAATTAAAAATTCATCAAAAAGCTCCCGCATTTAGTCTGCCCAATCAAGACAATGCGGAGATTTCTCTACACGACTTTCAAGGAAGTTGGGTAATAGTGTATTTCTATCCCAAAGATAAAACACCGGGTTGCACAATGGAAGCCTGCGACTTTCGCAATGAGAGGGAGTCTTTTAGTGCTTTGAATGCCATTGTACTTGGGATTAGCCCAGACAGCGTCAAAACGCACCAAAGCTTTATTGCAAAGGAATCTTTGAATTTTACTTTATTAAGCGATAGCCAAAAATCCACGTTTAAAAACTATGGGGCGTGGGGGCTAAAAAAGCTCTATGGCAAGGAATATGAGGGCGTGATTCGTTCGACTTTCCTCATCAATCCTAGAGGCGAAATCGCTTATATTTGGAAAAATGTTAAAGTCAAAGGGCATATTGCAGAGGTTTTAGCCAAGCTCAAGGAGTTGCAAGGAGCGCAATAAGTTTGGAATTTTTAATCCCGATTCTCACTTGTAAGTGTCTGGATAAGGCAAAAAAGAGATAAAAAACTCTGCAAATGAAGCAAGTGAGATTTATAATGATGAGTCGCAATCAAATCTTAAGTCCAAAAATCATAAAATACACTTTATTTTTCATAAGGTAAGAAATGTCCAAAGCCGTTATAGTTGTATCTGTGGTGATTTTTACTACATTAATTGTTGCCTCAAACTATCTTGTGCAATTTCCTCTAAATGATTTTTTTACCTTTGGGGCATTGACTTATCCCTTTACCTTTTTGCTTGCGGATATTCTAGCAGAGAAATACAGCAAGCAAGAGGTGTTAAAAGTCGTGCGCATTGGAATTGTTTGCGCCTTTGTCCCCTCTTTGTTTTTGAGTGAGTTTAGAATCGCACTCGCAAGCATAAGCGCGTTTTTTGTCTCCCAACAATTAGATGTTTATGCGTTTTATTGGATTAAGTCTAGGTTTCCTAAGATTTGGTGGCTTAGGAGTGCGGGCAGCACAGCATTTTCACAGGCTGCGGATACAATGATATTTTTTCACATTGCCTTTTTGTTTGTTCTCCCGTGGCAAAATGTGCTAATGCTTATGTTTGGGGATTATTTGATGAAATTTATTTTTGCCTTTGCCAATACACCTTTATTTTATCTTTTTGGAATCAAAATCCAAAGGTTTTTAGGAGTTTTTGCACGATGAAAGGGCGCAAGGTAGTGTTTTTTGATAGAGATGGCGTAGTGAATCTTGAGGATACACCTTATGGTTATAAGATAGAGGAATTTTATTTTGCACCGCATTTTATGGAGTTATTTTTGGAGCTTAAAAAGCAAAATGCACTTTGTTTTTTGGTTACCAACCAATCAGGAATCAATCGTGGAATCTTTACCCAAAAGGATTTTGAAAGCTTAAGTACATTTATGCAAAACGTGATTCGCTCCTGTCTTATGATTCCTTTGCGCAAGAGCGGGTTTGTGCCTAATAATGTCGGCTTTGATGGCATTTATTTCTGTCCGCATACCAAAGAGGAGCAATGTGCTTGCCGCAAGCCTAAATCCGCAATGCTAGAGCAAGCAATCCAAGCATTTAATCTTAAATTAGAAGAATGCGATTCCTATATTTTGGGAGATAAAGAAACCGATATGCAGGCGGGATTGAAAGTAGGAGTGCAAACGCGGATTCTTATAGGTTCTGAAGCTGCTCCAAGTGCCACATATAGAGTGGAGAATCTCAAAGAGGCAATGGAGATTTTACTCTAGTTTTAAGATTTCATTGCCTGAATTTAAGAAAGTCCGATTATGGATTCCACGACTTCTCACAAAGCCTCGTAATAGCAGAATCTCGCAAGAAAGCAAAGAGGCAGTTATTTAAATTCCCAATTTTGAGCTTTTTGCAAGATTTCTCCTGCGCCTTGTTTGAGGAAATTTTGCGCCATTTGCACGCCTATGCGTTCGCAATCTGTGAGGGTTTGCACCTGTGTTTCTAGGCATTCGCGTAAGATTTCTGTGCCATTGGGTAAGCCCAAAATTGCGCGCACTTTTAAGATTCCATTCTCTAAAGTTGCATTGACGCCAATAGGCACTTGGCAACCCCCATTGAGTGTGCGCACAAATGCCCGCTCACAAGCGGTTTCAAGGGAGGCTTTGGAATCGTTTAAAAATTGCAAGAGTGATTCGGTTTCGCTTCCCTTTTTGCATTCCACCCCAAGTGCTGCTTGTCCCATAGCTGGAATCATAAAATCTAGTGGGACAATATAGGGCACTTCCTTGCTAATGCCTAGCCGATTCACTCCTGCTTGAGCCAAAATAATTGCGTCAAAGTCGCCCTCTTTTAATCGCCTTAAACGCGTTTGGACATTTCCACGCAAGCTTTGCATATCCAAATCCGCTCTTAATGCACTAAGCTGCATTACGCGTCTTAATGAGGTTGTCCCCACGCGTGCTCCTTGTGGCAACTCCTCCAAACTAGAATATTTAAAGCTTAGGAAACTATCTCGTACATCTTCGCGTTTGGTGATTGCCACTAGTCCTAAACCCTCTACAAATTCCACAGGAACATCTTTGAGGCTATGCACTGCCAAATCAATTTCGCCTTGTAGCAGTAGTTCCTCTAATTCTTTAGTGAATAAGCCTTTACCGCCGATTTTTGCTAGAGGCACATCTAGGATTTTGTCGCCTTTAGTTTTGACGATTTTTATTTCTACATTCATTTGCGGATATTGTGTTTGGAGGCATTCTTTGATGTGGTTGGCTTGCCAAAGTGCTAGCACGCTTCCGCGCGTGCCAATGATAAGTTGTCGCATAGGTTTTCCTTATTTGTCGTTTTCTATGATTTCTACATCAATGATTTCACTCTTTTGGGGTGCATTAGTAGAATGCGTGGAATCCAAAGGAGGCTTTTTCATAAAAGGCTTGAAAAGCAGGAATCCAAGCGCACTAAATTGCATTAAAATCCCCAAAATGTCCGTTAAGCCACCGGGCAAAATCAATAAAATCGCCCCAAGTATTCTAAATACATTAGAGCCAACAAAAGCCTCATAGCTGATTTGTCGTTCCCTCAAACGTATCATTGCTTCGCTTAAAAAAAGGCGGTAATTCACTAGAATAAAAAACCCAAAAAGCGCACTCAAGATAATTTCTAATACAAAGCCTAAGACGCCTATGCTATCAATGATTTCATAAGTGATAAGCACTTCCAAAAATAAGTAGATAAAACCTAAAATTAATGGCATTTGAAGACCCCAAGGAGAGTGTGGAGGAGCGCATTAAAATCGTGAATACTTAAGGATTCTTTTTCTAAATTGGCACGTTTGATAAGTTCTATTTCGCCTTTTTCTAGGCTTTTGCCTACTACGATTCCAAAAGGAATCCCAATGAGTTCAAAATCTGCGATTTTCGCGCCATATCGCTCGCTTCTATCATCTAGCAAGCATTCAATGCCCGCATTTTTAAGTTCCTCATAAAGTTTTGTTCCCATTTGCATTTGTGCTGTATCTTTGATGTTGGAAACAACAATTTCTACACAAAAAGGTGCGGTAGAATGTGTCCAAATCATTCCGTGCTCATCGTGGTGTTGCTCAATAATTGCACTTAAGAGACGAGAGATTCCAATCCCATAGCAACCCATAATCAAAGGTTGCGCTTTGCCCTCCTCGTCCAAAAAGGTCGCTTCCATCGCACTAGAATACTTTGTGCCAAGTTGGAAAATATGCCCTGCCTCAATGCCTTTGGTAAAGAATAACTTGCCACCTTTAAAGTTTTCTTTTGTGGAATCTCCACACATTGGACACAAATCTCCCTCTTGCACTTCAACCAAATCTTTAAACTCCAAGCTCTCAAAAGTTCCTAAATCCACGCCCACAAAGTGATAATCCAACTCATTTGCGCCACAAATGAGATTCTTGGCATTTTCTAGCTCTTTATCAAAATAAATATAAGGGCTAGAGGTGAGATTGCGTAAGGCAAAAGGTCCAATGAATCCGGGAATAAGTCCTGCTGCTCTGATTTCCTCTTCGCTTGCATCTAAGAGCTCATTTGCGCCAAGAATTGCATTGAGTGCTTTAGTTTCGTTGAGGCTATCACTTCCGCGTAAGAAAAAATACACCAATGCACTTTTTCCGCCATCAAAGAGAGCCTTTTTGACAATGGTTTTGAGTGTCCAAAACGATTCAATCTTGAAAAATGTGCTTAAATCCTCTATGTTTTTGACATTGGGTGTGTGGAACTTGGCAAATGTAGCCTCTGGAGCTTGCGTCTGTGGAATCTTTGGAATACGTGTCGCGGCTTCTAGGTTTGCACCATAATTACAAGAATCACACACGCAAATCGTATCCTCTCCGCTATTTGCTAAAACCATAAATTCTTTGCTCCCACTCCCACCAATTGCACCGCTATCGGCAAGCACAGCGCGGAAATCAAGCCCTAAACGCGTAAAGATTCTACTGTAAGTTGCCTCCATTAAATCAAATTCTCGCTTCAAATCTTCCGTGTTTGCGTGGAAGCTATAACCATCTTTCATTATAAATTCTCGTGCGCGCATAAGCCCGAATCTTGGACGTATTTCATCGCGAAATTTGAGATTGATTTGGTAAAGATGTAAAGGTAGTTGTTTGTAGCTTTTAATGTTGGCTTTGACTAATTCTGTAACGACTTCTTCGTGTGTTGGACCTAGCACGAAATCATTGTATTTTCTGTCTTTGAAGCGCAAAAGCTCCTTGCCATATCTCTCAAATCGTCCGCTTTTTTGCCATAGAGTCGCTGGCGTAACAAATCCCAAAGCGACTTCATTTGCGCCGGCATTGTCCATTTCTTCTTTGACGATTTGACGCACTTTATCCAAGACGCGTTTGCCAAGTGGCAAAAAATTATAAATTCCACTTCCGATTTGCTGAATGAATCCACCACGAATTAAATATTCGTGGCTTTTTAGCACGACATCTTTAGGAGATTCTTTGAAAGTAGGGATAAAGAGTTTTGAAAATCGCATAATCTTCCTTTACTTTAGGATAGGGTTTTATCTTGAGCATATTCGCATTTATAGGATTCTAGCATTTTGTCTTGCGTTTCTTGCTCAAAGAGGAATCGCAAGGATTCAATCACGGTATCTCCTTTGGGTGTATTAGCAACAGCTTTGAGATTAGTCGTTAAGTCGTGTAAAAAAACATTAAACGCATTGTGCAAAGTTTTTTCAATATTTTTTTCATAATCTTTTGGGAGATAGCCTTTTGCAATGCCTTTTTGCAATTCCTTTGTCGCAGCTTCTTTAGCGAGAGTGCGAATAGTTTTAATCAGAGGTTCTACATTGAGGCTTTGTTGCCAGCTGAAGAAGTCTTGTGTAGATTTCCCCACGATTCCATA
Source organism: uncultured Helicobacter sp. (assembly GCA_964464895.1). Classification (GTDB taxonomy): domain Bacteria; phylum Campylobacterota; class Campylobacteria; order Campylobacterales; family Helicobacteraceae; genus Helicobacter_D. Next base: position 32,888 of record CAYXGY010000002.1, read on the forward strand.
GGCAATTTTTGCTTGTTCCTCACGCAATGTTAGATTTTTGCGCACAATATCCTCTAAATCGTCTACTGCATAAATATGAATTTTATCGCATTTGTCCATAATCTCGCGTTCAATATCTCTTGGGACAGCCAAATCAAACCAATAGCGATTCCAATCTTTTGTCTCCACCATATCGTGGGTAATAATCGTATGTGGCGCGCCTGTAGCACTAAAGATAAGCGGAATCTCATTGATATAAATGCCAATATCCTTGAAACTCTCGGCTCGGATTTTAGCATTTGGATAAAGAGAGAGGATTTCATCGCAGATTTTTTGAGCGTTTTGAATCTCGCGATTGACAATTAAGACTTCACAATTTGCATTAATCAAATGTTTTGCACAGATGGCACTCATTTCGCCTGCACCAATAACTAATGCGAATTGGTTTTTCAAATCTCCTAGAATCTCTTTTGCCTTTGCCACCGCCGTACTCGCAACGGAAACAGAGTTTTGCGAAATGCTTGTAGAATTACGCACGCTAGCGGCACAGCGAAAGGCAAAGTGAATCGCACGCGAAAGATATAGCCCGCAACAGCCTAATTCATAAGAAAATTTAAAGGCACTTTTGAGTTGTCCTGAAATCTGCGTTTCTCCCACAACCAAGCTATCTAGTGAGCTGGCTACGCTAAAGAGGTGATGGATTGCGCTTAAGTTTTCGTAGCTATCGGCGTGTTCTTGTAGCTTTTCTAAAGGAATCTTAGAATAGTTACTTAGCTTGTCTAATAAAAATTCTTCCGCTTTTTCGGTATTTTGGACATTTAAAATAAATTCAATACGGTTACAGGTGGAGAGAATCACCGCTTCGTTAATGAATTTGTTATCTACTAAGTCTAGCAAAAATTCCTTTGTTGCAGGATTCTTTATATCTAGGCTTAAGGCTTCACGCATAGCAATGTCAGTATTTTTATGTGAATAGCTTAAAAGATAGTAATCCATTGATTTCCTTAAAAGTCGCGTTCAATCATTTCGCGCATAATTTCTATAAGTTTATCACAAGATTGATTAGCAATCGCTTCAATGCCACGATTGCCCAAATCTTTTGCCAAAGCAATGCTGCAAGCAAGGGAATTTTTGGCTTTTAACTCTTGGAGAATCCAAGCTTGCTCTTGGGGCTGCAAATCGTTTTTGAATGCGTTTTGAAGGCGCATTTTATCAGAATCGTTGAGTTGCTGATAGAGATAAATATAAGGCAAGGTGGTTTTACCCTCTTTGAAATCGCTTAAAGCAGGTTTGCCTAGAGTTTTAGAATCAGAAACAATATCTAGCACATCGTCAATGATTTGGAATGCGATTCCTAGATTACGCCCATAAATTCGGAATCTCTGCGCTTCCTCTGCGCTTTTGTTTGCCAAAAATGCCGCCGCGTATGCAGTTGCTTCAATGAGTGCGGCGGTTTTGTGCTCTATCATTTGAAGATATTTGCTCTCATTAGGATTGAATCTTTTTGCAAGTTCTACATCCTCTATTTCGCCAATGGCAAGCGTTGCAACGGCATTTGCGATAATGCGCGGAATCATAGGATATTTTTCTTGTAATCTCGTGAGCTCGCAAAAAGCTTTGGAATAAAACACATCACCTAGCATAATTGCGTTTTTGTCTCCAAAGAGCGCGTTAATGGAGGGCTTAGAACGTCTTGTGAGTGCGTCATCAATCACATCATCGTGCAGAAGTGAAGCACTTTGAATCATTTCAATAATGGCACAAAGCACGAGACATTCTTCGCTTTCACCTGCAATATTGAGTGCAAGCTTGGAGCGAAGCATTTTGCCTTGTTGTAAATTGCGACTAAGTGTCAGCACAAGCGGGGATTCTAATTCCTCTAAAAATTCTTGAATTTTTGTTTCAATGCGCGCTAAAGCCTCCATTTGGAACTTTCCTTTCGTCTATAATGTTAAAATCTCTATTGCCTTGAAAAAGATAATATTTCAAAGTGGCAATTTTTTTGGTACGATGATAATCTTTGAAGCATAGCATAAAAAAGGGTTCTTCGCTATAATACTTTTGCTCGGGTTTGAGCAAGGGAACTTTATAACATCTGCGTTGATAATCTTGATAAAGAATGAATTGATGAGGGAAAGAATCATAGTTTAAGTGCATTACCAAGCCTTCGTTTTTGAGTAATGTCCAACGAAAAAACAATGTCTTTGCTGCGTCTCCCGCCTGTAAAGTCAAGAGATAAAACTCGTCTTTGTCTAGCTCAAGGAATTTTTCTGTTTTCCATACAGGTGGAGCAAATAGAAAAGAGATTCCGAGAATCGTGCTTAAAACTGCCGATAAACCAAAGACAAAAAACATTTTCATCTCTAAGATTCCTTAATGACTTGTGTTGTGCTTGCTTTTCTTGGCGAATGGGCATAAATTATTCATTTTGTGTGAGGATATTGCCCATAGACTCAATAGCAATATTTTGTGTGCGGCGGTGGATTTCCTCTGAAGATTCTTCGCTACTAATTAGATGAGCTAATTCCTCTTCCCACATTTCGCCCAAACGTTTTTCTAGTAAAATTTCCATTGCCGCTTGACGCTCTAGCATATTGGTAAGCTCTTTTGCGCTTAAGCCTTGTGAGGCATTGAAAATAATCTCAATCCATTTTTCTTGAGGCAAACCCTCTAAAATGTGTTCCATTAAGATTCCTTTACGATTTCAATCGTGCAAGCACGGCGTTTTGGTGTGCATCTAATCCCTCTGCGTGGGCAAGGATTCCGCATTCAGCCCCCATCTGCTTGATTCCCTTTTGCGAAAATGCAATGATGGAAGATTTTTTCATAAAATGCTCTGTGGAAAGGGGTGAAAAAAACTTCGCACTTCCACCTGTTGGCAGAGTATGGTTTGGTCCTGCAATATAATCCCCAATGGGCTCAGGGGTGTTTTCTCCGATGAAAATTGCTCCTGCGTGTTTGATACAGGGTAAGATTTCTAAAGGATTCTTGACAAGCAATTCTAAATGTTCTGGGGCAATTTGATTCATTAATGCAATGCCCTCTTGAATATTCTTTACGACAATAATCGCCCCACGCTCATTGATAGACTTTGCGGTGATTTCTCTACGCGGCAAAGCAAGCAAAAACTTTTCAATCTTTTGTGCAACTTCGTGCGCAAGACTTTCGTTAGTGGTAATCAAAATAGAGCTCGCCATCTCATCGTGTTCTGCTTGAGAGAGCAAATCCCACGCAAGATAATCCGCTTTTGCCTCCCCGTCGTTTAAGATTCCAATTTCACTAGGTCCGGCAATCATATCAATATTGACTTCGCCAAAAACAAGTTTTTTCGCCGTAGCGACATAGATATTGCCCGGTCCCGTGATAACATCTACCTTACGGATTCCCTCTCCTTGCGAATCTTGCGCACCAAAAGCCAGCGCACCAATTGCACTTGCGCCACCAATCTTATAGGATTCTTTGATTCCACACAAAAACATCGCCGCAAGCAGTAGGGCATTGGGCTCATTATGAGGGGTTGGAGTGCAAACCACGATTTCTTGAACGCCTGCAACAATCGCCGGAATCGCATTCATCAAAAGCGAGCTAGGATAAGCCGCTTTGCCGCCGGGAATATATAGTCCTGCTCTATCCATTGGCGTAACTTTCTGCCCTAGAATGTTCCCATTCTCTTCAAAGTCTAGCCAAGTTTTGGGCTTTTGTTTGGAGTGGAAAGCATAAATGCGCTCATAGGCTAATTGCAAGGAATCTTTGAGTGGCTTTTCTAGGGTTTCGTAAGCCTTTCGCATTTGTTCTTGCGTGATTTTTAGTTCCGCAAAGTTTGCAGGTTTCCAATTATCAAAACGCGCCACTTGTGCTATAATCGCACTTTGTCCTTGCGTTTTAATCTCCTCTAACAACTCTTTGACGCGTCCCTCCACACTTTCTATGTCCATAGCACCGCGCGCAAGCAGGGCTTTAAAGCTTGTTTCAAAATTGGCATCACTATTTTTTAGCACAGCAATCATTCTAGCTCCTTTAAGGTGTATTGTAACTTTTTAATGTTTAATTTTTATTAATGCGCTCGAATTCTGTATATTGCACTGCTTTAGGGTAAAATTGTCCAAAAGTTTGATAAAATTAGCACCAAACTTTTAAAGGCACACAATGCAAGATAACCCGCAAGATTCCAAGTTGCAAGCAATTTTGAAACAATCTAAAGTGATTGCCGTGCTTGGACTTTCTCTAGAAATCAACAAGCCAAGTCATAGAGTGGCGAGATTTTTGCAAGGTAAAGGCTATAAAATTTTGCCTATTTATCCTAAGGGGGGTGAGATTCTAGGTGAGAAAGCGTATCAAAGCCTTCAAGAAGCCTTTGAGGCACAAAGGCAAGCGGGGGTGTCCATAGATGTTTTGAATGTTTTTCGCAAAAGTGAGGCTCTGCCCCAAGTGGCACGCGAAGTGCTAGAATTAAAGAATCCTCCCCAATGCGTTTGGGTGCAGTTGGGATTGGAAAATGCACAAGCAAAGGAAATGCTCAATAATGCAAAAATCCTCTATGTTGAAAATCTATGCATTAAACTTGAATATGAAAGGTTGCTCTAATGATTCCACTCTCTAAGATTATGGACGCTAAGGCGCGGCTAGAAGGTGTCGTGCAACACACAAAATTAGCATTTGCTCCCAAGCTTAGCCAAATTTGCGGGGCAAAAGTCTATGTCAAGCAAGAAAACTTGCAAAATACAGGTTCTTTTAAGTTGCGTGGGGCTTTTAATAAAATTTCCTCTTTGAGCCAAGAGGAACGCGCTTGTGGTGTGATTGCCTCAAGTGCGGGTAATCACGCACAAGGGGTTGCATATAGTGCAAAACATTATGGAATCAAGGGCGTGATTGTAATGCCCGAAGCCACACCTTTGTTAAAAGTTATGGGTGTAAAAGAACTTGGAGCAGAGGCAATCCTCAAAGGAAATAACTATGATGAAGCTTATTCCTATGCTTTAGAATACGCCAAAACACACCATTTGCAATTTATTCACCCTTTTGCAGATGATGAGGTGATTGCCGGGCAAGGTACGGTGGCATTAGAAATTATTGAAGACCAAAGCCACTTGAGCACCATTGTCGTCCCCATTGGCGGGGGTGGATTGATTTCTGGAATTGCAGCAGCATATAAGCAAATGCTCCCAAGTGTGCGAATTATCGGAGTTGTCGCAGAGGGTGCTCCGGGAATGTATCATTCTTATCACAAAAAAAAGATTCAAAGCACACAATCTGTTCGCACAATCGCTGATGGCATTGCGGTGCGTGATGTCAATCCCAAGAATTTTGAATATATTTTAGAATCCGTAGATGAAGTTGTAATGGTAGATGATGAAGAGATTGCGAATGCTGTTTTGTATCTGCTAGAAAATCAAAAATTAGTCGTAGAGGGTGCGGGTGCGAGTGTCGTTGCCGCTATTTTGCACCATAAATTTAAAATCAAAGAAAACGAATCTCTAGGATTGGTGCTTAGTGGAGGAAATATTGATGTAACAATGCTTGGCACAATCATTGAAAAAGGCTTAGTGCGTTCTCATCGTAAAATGCAGATTCGTGTAACCTTAATTGACAAGCCCGGAAGCCTACAAAAATTAAGTGATTTGCTGTCTAATCTTGGTGCAAATATCGTCAAAATTGACTTTGATAGGACTTCTACTTCGCTCGCCTTTGGGGATACCAATATTACGATTATGCTTGAAACCAAAGGAAAAGAGCATCAAAACGCCATTCGTTTGCAATTACAGAAACAAGGCTATGTTTTTGTAGAGCTTTAAGGAAACTTGCACGATGGAATCACAAGCACGCATTTATTTTTGGCTTTTTGTCCTGCTTGGTTTGAGCTTGGGCGTGCTTTCGTGGATGTTAAGCACTCTTAGCATTAGCTATGATGAGGCGCAAGAGTTTTTTAGTCCAAGCGGTTTTGGCGGATTTGCTAGTTCTTGGAGCGTGCGTCTTTTGGGGCAGAATGATTGGAGTTTGCGCCTGCCTTTTTTGCTCTTGCATTTTTGTAATACACTCTTAATTTTTTATTTCTCCAAAGGATTTTTGAAACGTTCTAGTGATGCACTCTTTTGTGCATTGTTGTTTTTGCTTCTTCCGGGTGCGAATGCCGCTGCGATTCTTATTTCTAATAGTGGAATCGTAATTGCCCTAACGCTTGTTTTATGCATTTGGGTGCAGAAATACGACACGATTCCTTATGCGTTGCTTTTTCTTATGGTTTTCGTGGATAAAAGCTTTGCCTTGGTATTTATCGCTTTGATTTTTTATGGAATAGAGCACAAAAACACACTTTTGATTTTCTTGTCTTTGGGATTCTTTGCGCTCAATATGTATTACTTCGGATTAGAAATTGGAGGACACCCAAGCAGCTATTTTTTAGATGTGAATGGGCATTTATTGCTGATTTTCTCCCCTCTTTTGTTTTTGTATTTTTTATATTCCATTTATCGTTATTTTAATCTAAAGCAAAAGCCCTTAATTTGGTATATTGCTAGCACGGCACTCGGGTTTATTTGGTTGCTTTCTCTGCGCCAACGCGTACAAACAGAATCTTTTGCTCCCCTGCTTCTGTTGGCACTTCCTTTAATGGTAAAACTTTATTTCTCTGGGCTTCGTGTGCGTTTGCCCCAATTTCGCGTGCGTTATAAGATTCCCTTTTTTGCGACTTTTATCCTTTTGATTGTTTTAAGTGGAATGCTCTTTTTGTCCAAACCGCTCTTTGTGCTTTTTCCTAATGCCAATGAACATTTTGCCTTTCGGCATTTTATTGCTAAAGAAATTGCGCAATCGCTCGAAGCCAAAGGAATCCATAGTGTCAAAACAGAAGCAAGAATGCAGGAACGTTTAAGATTTTATGGAATCTCTGAAGGTGGCTTGAGACTTTCAAATCAACCCAAACCGAATGTTTTAAAGATTCCAATTGTTTATTATGATAAACGCATTATGACTTTTTATGTTTATTAAAAGAGATTGTAGAATGAAAAAATCCGCATTGAGTTTGCTAGAAGTTTTGCTTGTGCTTGGGATATTGGGCGTTCTAGCTTCATTGGGTTTTGCTTGGTTTCCGGATTCTAAATTGCATTTAGCACAGAATCAAATTATCGCCCATTTGAATTATGCGCGTTTTTTGAGTTTGAGTAGCGTGAAACAAATTACACAGAGTGCCTTTTGTCAAAGTGATTATTGCGAAGCAGAACGCAAACGTTGGAGCGAATCCTTTTGGAGATTGCAATTTTCTCAACTCCAAGACATTGGCTATGCGTATTATATTTATAGTGATTCCGCGCGCGCGGTGAGCACGAAGCATTTTGATGACCGCCCACGTGATGCACAAGAAATTGCACGCGACCCATTAGATAATAAGTATCTCAATAGTTACAATTATGACAATTCTAAGTTTGCCAATGCTTTGCGTGCAGGAGATTTGGCAATTACGAAACGTTATGGAATCTTATCTGTGAGTATGAGCGGGGGTTGCGGAGAGAGCGAGGGTGGGAGAATCTTATTTAATGAATTGGGGTTTTTGCGTTGCAAAAAACCTTATGAACCCGTTACGATTCCTAGCGGAATGGTGCGTTTAGAATTGCAAGGCAGTAGCAAAAAGAGTGTCGGGATTTGCATTTTAGAGAGCGGAATCGTTAAAAAATGCTGAATTTTTCTTAAATTATGTTACAATTAAAATCATATTTTAAGGTATGCTAAAAATTAAAGCAATGAATAAGCAAAACCTTGCGAAAAAGCACTTCGGGCAGAATTTTTTGCAAGATGAAAATGTGCTAGAAGCGATTGTCCAATCCATTCCCAAAATAGGCAAAGAAGCAGAGTATATAGAAATTGGGGCTGGCTTAGGTGATCTAACAAATAAGCTGCTAGGCTTAGGGAATATCACTACTTATGAGGTTGATAGGGATTTGATTCCTTATTTGCAAAAACGTTTTAAAGTCGCAATAGATTGTGGGCAACTATGCCTTGAAGTAGGCGATGTGCTAGAGAGTTGGACGGGGGTTAGTTTGCGAGAGAAGCCTTATTTTCTCGTTTCTAATTTACCTTATTATATTGCGACTTTGCTAGTGGTTAAAACTATAAAAGACCCACTAGCACTTGGTTGCGTTGTGATGACGCAAAAGGAAGTAGCATTGAAATTTTGCGCGCAATGCGGGCAAAGTGATTTTAGTGCCTTGAGTGTGTTGGCGCAAAGTGTCGGAGGAGCGAAATTGCTCTTTGATGTTCCTCCAAGTGCGTTTGTACCACCGCCTAAAGTAACTTCTGCGGTGTTTTTACTGGAAAAAACTGCAATCTCTCAAACCCTTAAAGATTTGGGTGCATTAGAGGAGTTGCTCAAGATTGCATTTAGCGCACCAAGAAAGACGATTTTAAACAATTTGGGCAAAGTTTATGACAAAGACAAAGTGCTTGAGGCTTTAGAATCTTTAGAATTGTCCCCAACGAAACGACCTCACGAGATTGATACGACTAATTATCACCGACTTTTGAAAATTTTGTAAAAGGCGGAAATTCTTATGGAAGAAAACAAAACAAATGAAAATCGGACAGAAAATGTAAATGAAAGGCATTCTAAACTAGAAAACTCTGCGGAAAAGAGTTATGAAACTCCTTACAAGTCTAAAGAAGAAAAGGGTGAAAATAGAGAGAATCCCAAACCCAATAAACGCCGATTCAAGCCTAAACCGCGTCAGAGTGAGGAAGCCAACGGGGCAGAAAAACCAAGAAATCCTCAAAAACCACAGAATCGCAATCGTCATAATCCACGATTCAAAAAACAAGAAAATGGGCAAAGCAATCCAAATGAGACAAGAGAGAATCGCGGAAAGTTTGATAAAAATTATGGTAACAAAGAAGTCAATGCGTCTAACTTGGAATTGCGTAAAGCCGTAGAATTGAATGCCAAAGTGCATGAAAGCACGCTAACATCGCATTCTCAAGTAGAAGTGAATCCTAATGGCAAGGTGCGCATTACGCCTCTAGGGGGTTTGGGAGAGATTGGCGGCAATATGACGATTATTGAAACGCAAAATAGTGCAATTATTATTGATGCGGGAATGAGTTTCCCTGACGATAATTTGCACGGCGTGGATATTTTGGTGCCAGATTTTAGTTATTTGGAGGTGATTAAAGACAAAATCGCAGGGATTGTCATCACGCACGCCCACGAAGACCATATCGGTGCGATGCCGTATTTGTTTAAAAAATACCAATTCCCCATCTATGGCACGCCTTTGCCTTTGGGATTGATTGGTTCTAAGTTTGATGAACACGGGCTCAAAAAATTTCGTTCTCTTTTTCGTCCTGTGGAGAAGCGAAAACCTATTCAAATTGGAGAATTTGAAATTGAATGGATACACATCACGCATTCTATCGTGGATTCTAGTGCCTTAGCCATTAAAACAGAAGCGGGATTGATTTTCCATACCGGAGATTTTAAAATTGACCATACGCCTATTGATGGCTATCCAACGGATTTAAATAGAATCGCATATTATGGGGAACAAGGTGTGTTACTACTACTTAGCGATTCTACTAATTCACATAAAAATGGCTATACGCCAAGTGAAGCAAGCGTAGGACCGGCGTTTGACTTGTTGTTTTCTCGGGCGAAAGGACGCGTGATTATGAGCACTTTTAGCTCTAATATTCATCGTGTTTATCAAGCCATTAACCACGGGCTTAAATATGGGCGCAAAGTTGCAGTCATTGGAAGGTCTATGGAGAAAAATTTAGAAATCGCAAGGACTTTAGGCTATATTGATTTACCGCAGAATATTTTTATTGAAGCGCACGAAGTGGCAAAATATGCTGATGAAGAAGTCTTGATTGTAACCACTGGCTCGCAAGGTGAAACGATGAGTGCATTGTATAGAATGGCAACAGACGAACATCGTCATGTCAAAATTAAGCCTAGTGATACAATTATTTTGTCTGCGAAAGCGATTCCGGGCAATGAGGGCTCTGTGTCTAATATTTTGAACTTTTTAAACAAAGCAGGTGCGAAAGTCTATTATCAAGATTTTAGTGAAATTCACACAAGCGGACACGCGGCACAAGAAGAGCAAAAGCTTATGTTGCGTCTCGTGAAGCCAAAGTTCTTTTTGCCTGTGCATGGGGAATATAATCATATCTTAAGACACAAAGAAACCGCAATGAGTTGTGGTGTAGAAGAGCGCAATATCTACCTTATGGAAGATGGCGATCAAATGGAAATTGCACATAATTATTTACGCAAAGTGCGTAGTGTTAAAACAGGCAAAACTTATATTGACAATCAAGTCAATTCCACAATTTCTAATGATGTGATTTTAGATAGGCAAAATCTAGCAGAAAACGGAATCTTAATCGTGCATTTAGAACTAAGCAAAGCTAGAAATTCTTTGATTTCTAAGCCACGCATTCAAAGTATGGGAATTATTGCCAATAAAGATACAATGGCATTTAATAAAGAGATTGAAGAGTTTTTTAGTCTCTTTGTGAAAAACTGCAAACAAGAGCTATATAATAGCCAAAAAAGTATGGAAAATGAAATAAGAAATGCGTTGAGGAAGTTAATGTTTAAAAAGACTAAACGTTACCCAACGATTATTCCTATCGTGGATTTGCGATAAGTTATCGCATAGAATCCCAACGATAACTTGTAAGCTGAATAGTGGATTCTAAATTATAGATTACTTTACTTGCAATGACGAAATCAATGCGTCTGCCATTGTATCCTTGCGAGATTCCTCCTGTGGAATCGTAGCAAGTGCTTGCATAGGAATGCAAGCAAGATGCAATTTAGTAAAGGTCAAAATATTTTTGAATTTCTTTTGGACTTTTTGTTTTCGTAAGAGCCAACATTAAAAGCACTCTTGCTTTTTGTGGGTTGAGGTTATTCGCATTGACGAATCCCTGTTGGATTTCTTCTTCGCTAAGTGGAACTAATCCAGAGCCAACGCGTGAGCTTTTTGCTACGACAAGTTTTTTTTGTGCTAGGAGCTCAATGAGGTAATTTTTTTGATTTTCGTGAATGCTTCCCGCGCCGCTTCCTGCAACAACCAAACCTTTTGTTCCAGCATTTAAAAAGGCTTCTACTGCAACTTTTGAACCATCATTAGCATAAGTATAAACAATATCTACTTTGGGCAATTCTTTTAACCCTTTAACGTTGAAAGGGGAATCTTTCGTGTGGGGTTTGACGCTAAAAGAATTAAAAAATACTTTTCCATCTACAATATAGCCAATTTCTCCGCTATTGGGTGCTTTAAAGGTTTCTACATTGAGTGTGTGTGTCTTGCTCACTTCTCTTGCACTATAAATTTTGTCGTTAATTGCTACCATTACGCCTTTATTTCTTGCGTTTTTGTCTCCTGCAAGCGCAACTGCATTATAAAGGTTTTTAGGTCCATCTGCACTAATAGCCGTTGCGGGTCTCATTGCTCCTGTGAGCACAACAGGTTTGTTATTTTTGACAACAAGATTCAAAAAGTAAGCTGTTTCTTCCATTGTATCTGTTCCGTGAGTGATGACGATTCCATCAACTTTAGAGCTTCCCAAAAGTGAATTGACTTTGTCTGCGAGTGTAAGCCAAACTTGGTCTGTCATATTGGAGCTATCAATGTTTGCCACTTGCTCGCCGCTGATATTTGCGATGTTTTTTAGCTCGGGCACTGCGTTAATTAATACCTCAATCCCTAAACTTCCTGCCTTATAACCTGTGGTTGCAAGGTCGCTTTTGGCTTCCCCAGCAATCGTTCCGCCTGTGGCTAGAATCACGATATTGGGCTTTGCGAATGCCATCATACTTACTCCTAGCAAAGTCAAAATTCCAACAAATAACTTTTTCATTCCAACTCCTTAAAATCAAAGACATTAAAATTATAGCTAAAAATATTAAAGAAAACTGCAGAAGTTTTAGCCCTAGCTTACAATGCACGTAATTTTGCAATCTCATCGCGCAATCGTGCTGCTTCCTCAAATTCTAATTTTTTCGCCGCTTCGTGCATTTTTTTGCTTAGCTCTTTGATGAGTTTCTCTCTCTCGGCTTTAGGCAATCTGTCTTTGCTTTTTTTGGCTTTTTCATAGAGCATTCCCAAATCTTGATTCTTCAAATCTTCGTCTAGTTTTCTTGAGACACTTTGCGGTGTAATATGGTGTGCCTTATTGTATGCGGATTGTTTGTCTCTACGATAATCTGTAATCTCCATAGCTTTTTGCATAGAGGGGGTGATTTTATCTGCAAAAAGCAAGACGTGTCCATTAAGATTCCTTGCCGCGCGTCCCATTGTCTGAATCAGGCTTGTCTCACTGCGTAAAAATCCCTCTTTGTCTGCGTCCAAAATCGCAATCAAAGACACTTCGGGTAAATCTAGTCCCTCACGTAGCAGATTGATTCCTACCAAAATATCAAATTCTCCAGCCCTTAGAGCGCGAATGATTTGATTACGTTCAATTGCATCAATATCGGAGTGCATATAGCGCACCTTGAGTCCTAAGTCGCTGTAATATTTCGTTAATTCTTCTGCCATTTTTTTGGTGAGTGCCGTTACAAGCACGCGTTCCCCTCTAGCAATTACTTCTTTTGCCCTATCATAGAGAATCTCCACTTGTCTATCTACTTCTAGCACCTCATAAGTCGGGTCTAACAAGCCTGTTGGGCGAATCAGTTGCTCTGCTGTGTGTGTGCCACTTAAGTCTAGCTCTTTTTGTGCGGGTGTGGCGGAAACAAACAAAAAATGCGGGGCTTTTTCTATAAATTCTTCATATCTTAAGGGACGATTATCTAGCGCACTTGGCAAGCGGAATCCATACTCTACAAGCACTTCCTTGCGACTTCTATCTCCAGCATACATTCCGCCAAATTGTGGCAAACTAACGTGGCTTTCATCTACAATCAGCAGATAAGGCTTGTTTTTTTGTGCGAAATAATCTAATAAAGAATAGGGCGTCTCACCGGGTTTTTTGCCTGTTAAATGACGCGCATAGTTTTCAATACCCTTGCAAATTCCTGTGGCACTAATCATTTCCAAATCAAATTCTGTTCGGGACTTCAAGCGTTCGTATTCTACCATTTTGCCTTGAGACTTGAAAAATTCTAGTCGTGTCGCTAGCTCTTCCTCTATGCTTTTAATCGCACTTTTTAGTCTCTCTTCGCCTACAATAAAGGGATTTGCTGCATAGAGCACAAAGGATTCTAGTTTTTTGAGTAATTTTCTATCTACAGAATCCAAAAGACTAATAGATTCTAATTCATCTCCAAAAAATTCCAAGCGCAGAATCTCATCTTCGCTATATGCGGGATAAATGTCTATGACTTCTCCATTAACGCGAAAGTCTCCACGATTGAAAAAATTATCATTGCGTTTGTAGCCCATTTCCACTAAACGTAGCAAAAGGGATTTTTGATGATAGGATTGCCCCTCCTCAAACTTTTCAATCATTTCCAAATATTCACGCGGGTTTCCTAAGCCATAGTTTGCTGAGACAGAAGCGACTACAATGCTATCATCATAGGCTAGAAGCGAAGTAGTGGCACTTAGTCGCAGCCTCTCTAATTCCTCATTAATGCTAGAATCCTTTTCAATAAACAAATCTTGACGCGGAATATAGGCTTCAGGCTGATAATAATCAAAGTGTGAAATGAAGTATTCTACGTGATTTTTGGGAAAAAAGCCTTTAAATTCACTATAAAGTTGCGCCGCTAAAGTTTTATTATGCGTCATAATCAAAGTTGGCATTTGCAGAGATTCTATGATGTGCGCCATAGAGAAAGTTTTGCCACTTCCTGTTACACCAATGAGTGTTTGGTATTGGTTACCTTGTCGGATAAAACTACTTAAAGCCTTAATTGCTTCTGGTTGGTCGCCAGAGGGTTTAAAGGGAGAGTGTAATTTGAACATAAATGAAGCCTAAAGTGAATTAAAGTGTGAATTTTTACATAAGATTCCTTAGAAATCTTGCGTTTTTTATATAAAAGACTTAAAATAATGCTAAAATAAAATCTACTTTTACTTGCAAGGAAAGATGAATGGAAGAAGCAAAAAACCTCTCAAGCAAACTCTTAGAAGGTATTGATGCGCTGATAGAGGAATTACAAAAACAACGAGATGAGAATCAAGCATTGCGTCAGCAAATCGTGCTGTTAAAAGCCGAGAATGAAGCAAAAAATAGTGAAATTAGTTCGCTTTATGATGAAATCGGCGTCAAAGAGCGTGAGCTAGAAAATGTGCTTAACAAAATCCAAAATGTTCTTGGTCGCCAATGAGTGATGTTTTTCGCGTTTGCATTATGGGACGTTATTACGATATTCCCACAAGTGAGATTTCAAGTGAGACATTGGAATCCTTAAAATCTCTAGTAGATGAATCTAATAACATTAATCCAATTGACCTTTTGCGCACCTTTTTAGAATACTCTGAAATCAACAATGTGCTTAAAAGTGGAATTGTAAAAGCAAATCAGAAATTACAAGATTTAGAATCGCAAAATCAAATCCAAATACCAAATCCAAACACCAACGAAGCCGACAATATTCCAGAAACAAAAGACGTCATAGAATCTTTGGGTGAAGAAGCAGTGATTGCGCAGTTAGCGCAATCTGATGAGATTTCAAATCAAGCCAAATCAAGTTAATTTGCATAATCCATTTCTCTTTTACTATCAAATCGCCCCCCTAAAACGCAATTCCCCTTTATTGACTTATGTAAGCCAAGAGGCATTAGAAATTGGCACATTAGTGGAGATTCCATTAAAAGAAAAGCAAGCACAAGGTGTTGTGTTAAGAGAGTGTGAAAAACCAGAATTTAAATGCAAAGAGGCTTTACCTTTAGGCTTTAAATTCTCACCCCTGCAATGTCAGGTCGCGGAATTTATTGCGAGTTATTACTGCTCCTCTTATGCGCTTAGCTTCAGTCTTTTTGCACCTTTTGCAAACGATTCTGTCAAGGACTTTCCAAGTTTAAATTTTACACTCAAACCTTTAAGTGTCAAACAGCGACAGGCTTTAGAATTTATTAATGCGCGTCAAAGTTCTTTGCTCTTTGGTGATACAGGGAGTGGCAAGACGGAAATCTATATTCATTTGCTGAATCAGACTTTGCACAAAGGCAAAAACGCGCTTTTTCTAATGCCAGAGATTTCGCTTACACCTCAAATGGAAAAGCGTCTCAAGGCGGTTTTTGGCGAATGTCTTGCGTTTTGGCATTCCAAAATCACAAGCAAAGCCAAAAAAGAAATTTTGCAAGATTTAAAAGACGGCAAAGTCAGAATCCTAGCAGGAGCGCGCTCGGCACTTTTTTTGCCCTTAGAGGGTTTAGATTTAATTATCATAGATGAAGAACACGATGATGCGTATAAGTCTAATTCTAACCCGCGTTATCACGCCCGTGATGTGGCTTTGTATCTCGCTAAGATACAAGGAATTAAGATTGTACTAGGTAGTGCAACGCCTCTTGTAACGACTTATCACAAAGCCAAAGCACAAAATGCAATCTTTCGCTTAAGAGGAACATATTTTAAGACGCAAAAGAGTTATGCCTTTTGTCCAAGTAGTGATGTGCTGGATTCCAGTATCTTAAATGCATTAGAACAAAATCTCCGCGGTTCTAAACAGGCGATTGTATTTTTACCTACGCGTGCGAATTTCAAACATTTACTTTGTCAAGAATGCGGGGCTAGCATAGAATGTCCGCATTGTAGTGTGTCCTTGAGTTTGCATAAAAAGGATTCTAGTTTGAAATGCCATTATTGCCACTTCACTCAAGCAGTTCCTAATGTCTGTCCTCAATGTGGCGGGGCATTACAAAGCTTGCGTATGGGGACACAGGAATTTTCTGAACATTTGATAAAATTTTTACCAAACGCTAAGATTATGTGCTTTGACCGAGATTCCATTACCACGCAGCGCAAACTCAAAAGCACCTTAGAGGCATTCAATCAACACAAGATTGATGTTTTGGTTGGCACGCAAATGCTTTCTAAGGGGCACGATTATCATAATGTGAATTTGAGCGTGGTTTTAGACTTGGATTATCTTTTGTATAGTGGTGATTATAGGGCGAGGGAAAAAGCCTTGTCTTTAATGTTTCAGCTATCGGGCAGGAGTGGGCGCAAGGAAAATGGCAAGGTGCTCGTGCAGACTTTACACCAAAGCTTTTTTGAAAAATTTTTAGGAGATTATGCAGAATTTGTAGAGGAAGAACTTACAATGCGCACACCTTTATATCCACCTTTTGTGCGTCTTGCTTTGGTGCATTTTAGCCAAAAAAATCAAGAAAAATCGCAGCAATTAATGCAGCAAGCCCTTATGCTTTTGCAAACAAAGATTAATGCAGAATCGCTAAAGGTAGAGATTGTGGGAAGTGGAATCTCCCCAATATCGCGTATCGCAGGCAAGTGGCGTTATGTGATTCTATTGCGCAGCACAAAGATAAGAGATTTACACCAAGCACTTTCGCCTTTGTGTGCAATGGCTTGTGAGATAGATATAGACCCAATAGAGTTTGCTTAAAGCTGCTTGTCTGTGATTTCGCTACCGCTCCATCATAGGGCTTTAACCGAAGCAATCTATAATGTTGCGAAGAGTGGATTTTGCAATAGGCTCTCATTCCCTTTTCCCTCTAAACTCTCGCTTTAGCCTTGGCAATTCTTTGAAATAGAATCTTAAATATCCTCCTTTAACCCAATCTTTAGTTGCTTGCATAAATGCTTCACCTAATTGATAAGTGAAGCATTGTTTTTCTTTTAAGGCTTCTTGATAGTCTGGATAAGATTCTAGTTTAGGAAGTTTTAACTTAGGATTCTTTTTAATTCTTTCTTGATATTTTTGTTGTTCTTCTCTGTGGGATTCTTTAATATAAGATAACACATAAGGCATTCTAATATATCCTAATAGACTCTTAGAGTTTAGAATCATTGCAGAGCCTAGTTTGTAGGCTAGGTGGGAGTGGATACGCGTGGTGGCACTATTACTTGTGGTAGTGTATGACGCGTTGGTGATGGTGGTAAGCTTGGAATCAAAAAACCTCATTAAGTCTTGAAATTGTTTTTTGTTTTTTGCCTGCGGTAGAGGAATTGCATATTTGCAATCGTGAGAATAGGCAAAACGATTCTTAGAATGGTTGCAATATATCATAGTATAGACAAACTCTAATCTTTCTTGCGCACTTTCCATAGAATCTAGTTTGTGGGAAATAGATTTTGGGCTTAGAAACTCCTCGGGACAATAACGATATTTAAAGGTATCGTTTTGAGATTTTTCTAGGGTTGCGATTTTATCTTTAGTGGCAATTTTTATCACATCACCTGTCCAATGCACACACTTTTTAATCGTTTTGGCGGGAATTCCAACATTTGTGGTATTAGAATCATAAACTCTAGTCGCTATGGATTTCGCACCCATAATGCACCCAGAAGCTAAAAATGTACCTTTGAATAACCATGCATGTTGCCCTATCCAAACATGGTCTCCGATATAAATATTTCTATCATAGACATTTAGAATCTTGTGATAAGCGTCAAAAATGGGGTGATGGTCGCTACTCTCACACACAATTCCCCAAGAAAATAAACAATCATCACCAATAATACAATGATGCGTAATGTTAAAAAGTGTATCCCCACTGCTTTGTGCTAAATGGTTTCCGACATAAAATACACAATCTGTAAAAATCAAAATGCGTCCCTTTAGGCGAGTTTGTCCGATAAAAACTAATGAATTGTCGCCAGCAAATTCAATATTTGCACACAGATTTGCATTAGAGGAAAGAAAAAGAATATTGTTTCGCCCCCTAAAAGTTACCACAGCATTCATTTTGCTATTAGTTTCCAAATAAATAATATTTCCATTTTCCCTAAAGAGTTTTTGCATAAAGACTCCAAACAAGATGAATTATAGTCCTATTTTTACTCTTTTTATAATTAAAAAGTCCTAAAATTACCTTGTTGTGTTTTAAAGCGAGAAAAGATAGATTGTTTATAAAATTTAAGAGGTTTGAAATGACGCAACGCGATCTTGCAGGAAGGCTTGATATTAATGTTAAGACTTTAAGAAAATGGAAGAAAGATCGCCCAAAAGTCTATAAACTTTTGATGATTGGTTTGCAAGCTGAAAGTATGGTTTCAAATTTCAAAGAAAATTGTCAAGAGCTAGAGAGGCTCATTCAATCTCAAGATTCTGCAGATTTAGAAACTAAAGACAATTCATAGTCTTGTATGAATGGGTTTTACAATGGAATCAGGAGTGAAACAAGATTCTACATTATAGATTGCCGAGACTTGATTTATCAAGTCTCGTAGTGAAGTGGCAACAGAATCCAAATTCTGTGCAGTGCGCAATTGTTATGCACAATGCTAGCTGATTCGCCCTAGAAACTAGGGAGAATCGCGCCTTTATAATGGTCTAGGATAAATTGTCGCATTGCTTCGCTTTGGAGAGCTTGGATAAGTTTTTGCACGCGAACGTCTTGTTCATTGCCACCCTTAACCGCTACAATATTAGTATAAGGAGAATCCTTGCTCTCTAGTGCGATTGCGTCATTAAGCGGATTGAGCCCCGCAAGTAATGCAAAGTTTGTATTAATCACTGAAGCACTGACATCCCCTAATGCGCGTGCGAGTTGTGGAGCGTCCATTTCCTTGAATTTTAAGTTTTTAGGATTTTCTACAATATCTTGCACGCTTACGAGTTCTACATCGTCTTTGAGTTTGATTAATCCATTAGCTTCTAAGATTCTAAGTGCGCGCGCACCATTGCTTGGGTCGTTAGGCAAAGAAATCAAATCGCCCTCTTTGAGCTCCTCTAGGCTTTTAATACTCTTAGAATATACTCCCATTGGTTCTAGGTGGATTCCAGCAATACTGATGAGGTTGGTTTTGTGCTCTTTGTTGAAAGAATCCAGATAGGGTTTGTGTTGGAAGAAGTTTGCGTGAAGTGAGCCATCATCTAAGGACTTGTTGGGAGTAACATAGTCGGTAAATTCTTTGATTTCTAGTTCAATCCCCTCATTTGCCAAGGTTGCCTTGACTTGCTCTAGCATTACCGCGTGTGGTTCAGGAGTTGCGCCTACAATGAGTTTTTCTATTTTTTTACTTTCTGTATTTTGCGCTTTATTTTGTGCTTGTGATTCTACTTTGGAATCGCAAGCACTTAGGAATAACACTGCCGCAGCCGCACCTAATACCAATTGACTGAAAACGGATTTTTTAAACATTCTTGTCCTTTATTAAGAATTAATGTTTTAATTTTTTATACAGAAAATCCCCAAAACTTTGAATTATCTGTACCAAAAAAATTAAAATCAAAACAGTATATAACATAATATCGCTTTGGAATCTATAATATCCATATTTAATTGCAATATCGCCTAGTCCGCCACCGCCTACTGCGCCAGCCATTGCGCTAAATCCTACAACCAAAATGAGCGCAAGTGTAATGCCAGAAACAATGCTTGGCAAGGCTTCTACAAACATAATACGAAAGACAATCTGTAAATTGCTCGCACCAAAGCTAAGGGCGGCTTCAATCACTCCTCTATCTACTTCCTTGAGTGCGTTTTCAATAATCCGCACGATAAAGGGGGCTGCACCAATGCTAAGCGGCACGATTGCTGCGCTTGCACCGATACTTTTGCCCACGATAAATTGCGTTAGAGGAAACAAAACCACCATTAAGATGAGGAAAGGAAACGAGCGCAGGGTATTTGTGATGCTATCTAATGTCCGAAATATCCACGCATTAGGGCTTAAACCATCGGGAGCACAAAGCGTAAGCAAAATGCTAGGAAGTATGGCTAAAAGAGTTGCAATGCTTGTCGCAACAACACTCATATAGAGTGTATCGAGTGTGGCTTCTAAAAGCAGAGAGATAATTTTGCTATCCATTGTTGTTCCTTAAATAATTTCCCATTTTGCACCCTGTGTGTCAAGATAAGTGCAAACTTTTTCTTTCGCATTTTTGTCAATGTTGATGACTAAGACGCCAAGTGCAATTCCATTAAAAGATTCTAAGTTTCCCCATACGATATTAAAATCCATTTGTAATTCTCGCGCCATTTGTGTAATGATTGGGTTTTGTGCCAAGTTTTTGGGGAAATAAATGCGAATATTGAGTCCCTTGTCAGGTAGAATCTCGTTTTCTCCTAGAAATTCACGCATTTTTGGGTCTGGTGAGAGGAATAAATCCTCAATCTTCCCACTTTTGAGCACCGCACCATTTTCCATAAATGCAGCCTCGCTACAAAGGCGTTTGACAACCTCCATTTCGTGTGTTACAAGCACGATTGTAACCCCTAATTCTTTGTTGATATTCCCCAATAAATCTAAAATTGCTCCCGTGATGCTTGGGTCAAGCGCACTTGTGGCTTCATCACTCAAAAGCAGCATAGGATTCATACTTAAGGCTCTCGCAATCGCAACACGTTGCTTTTGTCCCCCGCTAAGCTCATTAGGATAAGCCTTTGCCTTGTCTTGCAGTCCGACCAATTCTAATAAATTGTTAATGGCTTGGGGGTTGATTTTTATCTTGGCGCATTGTAGGGGCAGGACGATGTTTTCAAAGACATTTTTGCGACTAAGAAGTGAGAAATGTTGAAAAATCATTCCGACTTTTTGGCGGAAGTGGCGCAATTCTTTGCCTTTGAGGCTAGAGATTTCCAATCCGTCAATCTGCACACTTCCGCTATGAATAGGTTCTAATCCATTAAAAGTGCGCAAAAGAGTGCTTTTGCCCGCTCCACTATGTCCCACAAGTCCGAAGATTGAACCTTGCTTGATGTTTAGATTGATGTCTCTTAACACCTCTAGCTTGCCATAATTCTTGCAAAGATTCTGCACTTTGATTAAATCCATTCTGCCCCTTGTTTTTTGGCTTTGTTGGTTTGCGTAGAGTTTATTGCTGATAAAGCGTCTGTGAAGCAATCCATAAGGAATCTTGCTTTTAAGATTTTCCTACAAAGTCCCTAAAATCTGATAAAATTGCGAAATTATAGTCAAAAAAGCTAAAAGGGTTTTTATGTTGAAAAATTTTTTACGATTATGGCTTGGAAGTATGATACTATGCGAAATCGCAATGGCACAACCTTGGGTAATGTTCAATGATTTAGATGATACTTATTTGTATGACCAAGCAAGTGGGCAGGTGTATATCCGAATCAAAAAGGGTGGCAAAAACTATGAAGATACTTTTGTGAGAATGGGAGTGCAGGATTCTATTGCTTCTAAGCCCAACACAAAGGCGCAAAAGACGAGCCAAGCACCCAAAGATTCTAAACCCGCAGAGAGCCCAAGCGATACCCAAAAAGAGCAACAAGAGTTCATCAAAAAGGCGCAAGAGTTGCAAAGAAGCATACAGGGAAGTATTTTTGGCGGGGAATGAATCCGCTAAGTTTTTTAGGATTATTGGGTTCTTTCAATTTATTGCGGGGTTGATTGGAATAAGTCAGGCTGCATTTCCTTAGTCTTTTTAAGTCTGTCTTTGTGCATACCCCTCGCCTTTTTTTGTGAAAATGTCTCTGCCACTTGGTGCAAAGCTTTTTCTGATTCTATGATTTTTTGCTCATCGCGATAGTTTTGTAGCCTAATCTTCGCACTTTGTATGTAATTTTCTGAAATGTCAATCCCTATAAAATCACACCCTAATGATTTGGCGGCAACGAGACTTGTTCCACTCCCACAATAAGGGTCAATGACGATTCCACCCTTATCGCCTAGTATGGAATAAATACAACGCGCAGGCAAAGCAAGTGGAAAGGGTGCAGGGTGTGTATTGGAGTTTTCTGGACGAATCCTCCAAATAGAGCTTAAAAGTGCGTGTTTGGATTCCAATTCTTGCCCTATGAAATCTTTTTTATTACGCGGCTTATGTAGCCAAAAGACCCTTTCCTCTACTTGCCAAAACCTCCAGCCACGAATATTTGCAGCAATGCCTCTATCCCAAATGATTTCTTGACGCATATGCCACTTACTTTTGGCTATCCAAAAGATTGGGTGTAGCATTACACCACATTCCCAACGAATTTTATGATTATAGAAAAATGAGCCTCCCGGTTTGATAATCCTGTATAGTTCATTCAAGACGTCGATTTGTTCTTCTTGATAGGTGGTTTCATCTTTTTTGTCGCTGATAGTATCGTATTTGACATTTTTGACCAGCCAACCTTTTTTGTTTTCTTGTTTGTTATAAGGCGGAGAAGTGATACCCATATCGACAGAATCCGATTCTAACTTTTTGAGCTCACATAAAACATCCCCACAAATCAACATTATTTTGCCCTCTTAACCAAAAAATTAAAAAGACTTTTGTCTATATATTGTTGATTGGAATGTAAAATATTGAGTAGAACTATTTTTGTCGTTGATATACATTGTTAAAATATCAGAAAACATAGCAATTAAGCTATCTTTAGATAATGAAAGGAGTTTGGCATTAAAATTAATATGAGAATCTGTTGCGTAGAGTTTAATTAACTCTGCAAGTTGTGCATTCATTTTTTCCTCGCTATGTGGCTCTTCTTGGTTGTGAAATTGATAAAGTGGCGAAATTATAACAAAAAAATCTAAAAGGGCTATTGGTTGAAAGGTTGTAATGATTTCTGCAATGTGTGGAATCATAGAGGCTTAATCTTTGGGCTTAAATTCCAAATTCAATTCTCACATAAAAACACACCAGAATCCTTTTTGAAAGCCTCTAATACGACTTGGGTTACCTTTTGTGTCTCCATTATGCCAATTTCTCCACCACCAAATTGAATGACTTTTAAGATTCCTAAATCTAATAAAAAATGTGCGATTTTTTTGTAATCTAGCTCACTTCTCCTATCCAGATAGCGTACTCTATAAAGGACGCTTTTGTGCATTTTTTCACCTTTTTCGTTAATGAGGATTCCATTGAATCGTTTATCAAATCGGTAGGGAACATTCGCAAGAGATTCCAAGAAGTGCATAAAGGTATATCCGACATACTTATTGCCAAGCATTATGATTTTTCCATTATGCTTTAAGAGCGTGTCAAATGCGCAGTTTTGTCCTAAAACTTCCTCATAATCTTGCCTTAATTCTTGCTCTAAAGAGCCCAAAGTCGCAAAAGAAAAAATAGGGCAGTGCGTGCGACTTCCTCCAAGTTGCAACAAAGATTCTCCAAGATTGCCCACTAAAGAGCGCGAATGCAAGACATCAAAAACTTCATTCCGACAAAAGCTATAAGTAAAAGTCGGAATCAGTACATTGCCCTTTTCTCCGCAAGATTCTATCAAGGCTTGGCAAAGTGCTTGATTAAAAGTAGCTTTTGGAAGCAATGGAATCCCGAATCTAAAGGATTCTGTATGCACTAGAAGTTTATCTCCTTGCCTAATTCCAAGCGCGATGAGCGCAAGTTTCAAATCCTCTGTGGTGTAAATTTTGTTTTTAAATTTTAGCAAATCCATTAGCTTTGAATGCCTTTCTTGCGCAAAAGATTTCGTATAGATTCTAGGTTGGCGTAATCCTCTAGGTCAATTGCTTCATCAAAAATTGATATATGATAAGATTCCTCCAAAGCCCCAATTAATTGCATTAAAGCAAAGGAATCTAAAAATCCATCACCGATGAAATCTTGGCTGTTGAAGTCAATTTCGCTTACGATTTCTTGCAAGATTCTTTCTAGTTTATCCATTGTTCTCTCCTAAAGTTAAGTCAAATCCTATTGCATTGTTTGGATTGGGGATATAGTGCAAAATCTCAAATTCTTTCCCTTGCAAAATAATCTTTGGATTAGGCAAAATACGACTTTTGCCACAATCCATACAGCGCAAAAAGGCACTTTTTTGCTCCCAATCCCAACTCAAATCCAAGTATCCCTTGTTGGGCAAATCGTTTGCCTTGTGGAGATTGGAATCACAACTTAAATCTTGTGTTTTTGTGTCAAGATTCCAGCACAAAAGAGAATCGTAAATCTCCATTAATGCAGAAAAGCCTAGCTCTAATTGTTGCTGCGTGAGTGAAAGATAAGTATGGGTGGAATCTAGCGGTATGGATTGTTGGACAATGATTTCCCCGCAATCAATTTTATCATTCACACAATGCCAAGTAATGCCGCTTAAGGAGTCTTGCATAAAGATGCTCCACATTTGCGCATTCAATCCACGATGAAGTGGAAGCAAGGAATTATGATAATTGATGATTTTTAGATTTGGTTTTCGCAAAATTTCAACAGGAAAGAGATAATAATTGTGCGCACTAATTACCAATGTGGGTTTTTCTAATGTTTGGAGATATGCACTTAAAGCGGCTTTATCTTGAAAATTTGCATAAGGGATTTTTGCGCGTCTGCACCAAGAGCCGAAGAGGGAAAAGGGAGATTCCAAATAAGAGGCGCAAAGCAGTTTTGGGCTAGATGTGCCCAAAAGCCCATAGAAGTCTTTTACAATCTTGAGGGCTAGAGTGCCTGTGCCTAAAATTAAGATTTGTTCAAAAACAGCTTGCCTCACGCAGCAACCCCTTGAGGGTTACAGAGGTAGCCTACACTACTTCTCGCCCCCCCCCCCCATTAATAGATTCTACTTTGATTTCTGCATTATTGATAAACTGATAATATGCTTTGGGTGCGGTTTCTAGTAAGATAAAGGGTTCTTGCTTTAGGCGGTTTTGGACAAAGTTAAAAAATTCCTTTGTTCTAAAGGTATAGATTCCACTTCCTCCAAGTGGAGAGAATCGTAAGATATTCGCTTCCAAAAGTTCTTGTTGAATCTTAGAATAATTGACTTTTGATGGCTCACTTCGCGGCAAACAAAAATGATAAAATTCCCCTTGAATCTTTTCTCCCTCAAAGTTAATCATTTCTCCCCTAAAGGGCTTAAAGAATCGGTATTTTACCGCGCACATTGCTTCAATATAAATCATAAAGGTGCAAGCACGAAGGTCAATACCAATCAAAAGCATTAAGGCGTCCCTTAAAAAAAGACGATGATAAACGCTACTTGTTAAAAACGGATTCCATTCCGCTTCTTTGGGGCTTAAAATTTCCTCCGCGTCTTTGCCAAATCCGACAAAGCTAAACATTGGGTGAGCACTCCTAAGTTTAGCAATTTTCCTAAACTCTTCACTGAGGATTCCAATTTGGCTTTTTTGGATTCTTAAATCTTCAGAGCGACTTTTTGGAAAGTCATAGTTAAAAGTAGGGAAGATAAGGGTGCGCCCTTGCCCAAGCAAGAAATCACGCCAAAAATATGGAATCCTAGCAAATTCTTCCCCCTCCAATTTCCCTAGATTTTGCAAGGCACTATGGATTAGAATCGTGTCCTTTTCCTTTAAATTAAGGTTTTGTAGGGATTCTTGCGCTTGCGCTTTGGTATAGCTTCTCATAGAAAATCCCCAAACTTTGCCGCGATTGCCTCGTATTCTTTAGATATAGAATCCTTAAATGTTTCGTTATTCCACGCCTTGTTGCTTAAAAGACACCATTCTAATTTTTTTAGAAACTCTTTTGTTTCTTTTTCGTTTAAAACATCTAAGCACACATTGCCCAAATATTCTTGCAGTGTTTGACAAAGCATTTCTAAAGCGCGGAAAATAAAAATATAAAGTGGAATCCTTAAGAGTGGTTTGAGATTCTGTGCAAGTTGTGCCCTAAGTGTCGTGTCGTGTTCTCTAACCAGAGTGCAAGAATGCGCTCCTCTATTACTAAAAAACAAGTCCATTAAAGACGCGGGATAGAATCCTAGAAGTTCTCCTTGATGAGACACGCGAGGCAAATAAGGATAGATTCTACAAATCAAAGGGCGCATAGAGTGTGGCGCGCACAAGCCGCCACATTCACAATAGAGGAAATAGACTTCAAGTTTTTTGCCATTTTTGAGTGTGTAGGTTTGGTGTTTTTCTTGACGGATATTTTTTATCCCGCCTTTGCTTTTATAATAGAGATATTCTTCTTTAAGAAGTGGCAAAATCACGCGGTTTTGATTGAGAATCTTAAACGATTTGCCCAAAAAATTGCCACAACAATACGAATCGCAGGTTTTATAGCAGTCTTTGAAGGCTATAAATTCGGAATTATAGAGTTTTTCATAATCTAACATTCTGCACCTTTAAAACCTTGTCTATCGTGGTGATTAATCCGTCTAGTGTAGCGAAGTCATCTAAATCAAATGTACTTATTAAGTCAAGCTCTGCTCCCGTACGTTGCTCTAAGAAATTCAATAATTCCAAAAATCCCATAGAATCTATAATTTCAAAAGTATTGACTTCTTTTAAATCGCAATGAGACGTGATTCCTTTTTCTTGCAAAAATTCTAAAAGCACTTGTTGTATCATTATTCTACCTTTATGAGTAATTGGTGTGTGAGAAATTTTTCTATCCATTCCTGCATTTCTAGCAGATTGATTCCGCAAATCTCGGCAATTTCTAGCAAATCTTTTTTGCCATCACAATACATTAAGAGATTCCGCATATCTTTGATTTGGTTGATAGAATCTTTCGTGCTAAGCGTAGGATAGAGCCCGCGCTTGCCTAGCTGTGGTTCGCAAAGAATCGCGTTTTGATAAACCCCATTGATTTCTAAGGTGCGCAGGATTCTCCATACATATTGCAGGCTATCCGCGAAGCTTTGCTGGCTTACGAGATTGAAATTATCCAAACTCGTATGGTATTCAGGATAAGAGCCAAATTTCGTGCGCATTAGTGTGCAGAAAGGCAAATCTACATTGGGCGCGCAATATTGACGCTCATCACTGCCCCGCTCTAAATAGCTGTATTCTTTAAAGCCTTGATAATAATGCGTTAGAATGTGTCTCGCGGCTCTATCGGCTAGATTGTTTCCTGCACGAGAATGCAACACGGAATAGTTTCTATCGTCTCCAATGCAAGTAAGCACAAACCCAGCGATACAAGTGTTTTTAAGTTCTTGTAAATGGCGGCTAAGGTAATAAATGCTTCCAATCGTCTCGGGCAAAAACAAAATGCGGAAAGAGTAGGGATTCTCCCTGCGCCTTAAAATCTCTGCAAGTGCGTAACAAAGTACGATTCCACTTAGCTCGTTATTCACCATTTGCGGGTGGCAAATGTAGGTGCTAAGGACGATTTCTTTTTCGCTTTTGCCTTTGATGAAAAGTTCCCCATAGCTTAGAGAACCCTCTGTCAAAGTGCTATCAATTTTGACTTTAAATTTTTGATGCGATTCTTTAAATTGTTCTTGAATCTTTAAAAACTGCTTGAAACTAAGACAAAATCCAAACCGCTCTTTATAATAGGAGGTGATATAGGGAATCGCATCGGGTTGTGCCTCTAAAGTATAGAGATGAGGACGCAATTCTTCAAAGCTAAGTTCGCATTCACTTGGGATAGAATAGCCTACTAAATGGAGGTTGTTTTCTTTGAAGTCGCAAATTTTCTCGCCATTTGGGGTAAGGATGTAGGCGTCCTTGACATTCCATTCCTTTGGAATCTCCCAATCAAATGCGCATTCTCCACTTTGCACTTCCATAATCTTTAAGTCTTTCAAGCCCTCTTGCAAGATTCTTAAAGTCTCTCTGTTGCCATTTCCGCTAAGAGAGCGCGGAATCTTAAAGAGCCTTTTGGCAAGTTCAAGCATTGTTTGCCCATAGGCTAAAAAGTCTATTTTGGTATCTTTTGCTTGCGATTCTATCCTCTGCGCTATTTGTTGTTGAATCGCTTTTCTATCCACCTTTCCATTGGTGTTTAGCGGGAATTCTTCTAGGGTATAAATTCTAGCGGGTAGCATATAAAAGGGAAGTTTGGCGCGCAAGTTTTCCAAGATTTGCTTAGAGTTTATCTCGCGACCTTCACAGACACCATAAAGTGTGCTCAAGCCCTCTTTCTCTAGCACGATTGCGCGAGAGCGCACTCCGCTTGCTTTTGTGAGTGCATTATCAATCTCAAGCAATTCTACGCGGAATCCCTGCACTTTGATTTGCTCATCTATGCGCCCTAAGAAGCAATAGGCATTAAGGGTGCTGTCAAATACGCCCAAATCACCGGTTTTATACCACCTTATCCCATTTTCTTGAATGAATTTCTCATCTGTTTTTTGTGTGTCATGGTAATATCCTAATGCGACTTGGTCGCCCCCGAGCCAGATTTCACCCTTTTGCCCTTTGGGCACTTGCGCTTCCCCCTCGTCTCTTAAGTGCAGTTGCAATCCCTCATAAGGCAAGCCTAATGGCAGAATTTCATAGGTTGGATTTGGGATTCCATTCTTTGCGATTCCGCCCGCACCTATGAATCTGTATTGTGTGAAGCTAATCGTAGCTTCTGTGGGTCCATAGAGATTATCAAGTAGCGCATTGGGAGCACATTTTGCAAAGCCAAGTGCGAGGCTAGAGGGTAGGGATTCTCCGCAAAAGAGTGCGATTTTTAGATTTGGAAGCAAATTGGGCTTGAGGGCTTTAAATTTAGCCAAATACGCAAGGAGTGAGGGCACAGCAAACAAGACGCTAAGGTTTTTGAGTGCTAGGAATTTGAGCGGATTAAAGAGGTATTTATGCGGAATCACAACCAAAGTCGCGCCGCAAAGAAATGTGCAGAAAATATCGTGCATACCTAAATCAAAGGTAATGTCAAAAAATTGCGAGATTCTATCTTGTGGAGTGAAGTGATAGAGTGCTTGGATTCTTTGGCAGTAGTTTAGTAGGTTTTCTCTGCTGACCAATACCCCCTTAGGAATCCCTGTGCTTCCGCTTGTGAAAAGCAAATAAGCAGGAGTGGAATCCGTTGGAATGGAATCCTCGTTTAGGTTTGATTCTGTGGTTTCGCAAGAATTTGGAATCACAAAGAATTGGTGTTTTCGATAAAGATGTTTAAGAACATTCGCTTCATTTTCGCTAAAGCAGAAAATTTGCATTGGAGGCAAGGAATCGCCAAGTTGCTTAAAGGATTCTACGCAGGCAGGACATAGAATCATTGGTGCGTTTGCAACGCGCTCTATAATGTTTTGCAAACGTTCTTTTGGGAATTTAGGATTGAGTGGAATTGCGGTGATGTTTGCCAATACACAAGCAATCAGGCTTGTATAAACTTCTAGCTCGCGATAACCAAAGAGGAGCAGATGAGACTTATTTTGCCCCCCCCCCCCCATTTTTAGAGGCTAAAAAGCCAGCAATTCTTTGGCTTTGTGTTTGGAGCTGCGCATAAGTGTAAGAAGTGTTTTCTATCTCTATGGCGGTGTTGTTTGCATAAGATTCAAAGGCATTTTGCAAGGCTATTTTTAATCGCATTCATTTTCCTTAAATTTCTTGTGAAGTGAGATATTCCTCATAACTCCCGCGAAAATCTACGATTTTGTTGTTTTCTTTAAACTCTATAATCCGATTCGCATACGCGTCAATGAGTTCTCTATCGTGGCTAACGCAAATCACATTGCCGCTATATTTATAGAGTGCTTCTCCCAGTGCGATAATCGCCTCTAAGTCTAGATGGTTTGTGGGTTCATCTAGCACGAGAAAGTTTCCGCCCCCTAGCATAAGCTTGCTTAACATCATTCGGTGTTTCTCTCCCCCGCTTAATGCCCCTATGCTTTTCTCTTGTTCCTCACCATTAAACAACATTCGCCCTAGTGCGTTGCGAATCTCTCCCGCTTCTTTTTTCTTGTCAAAATTGCGTAACCACTCGTAGAGTGTTTCCTCTCCCTTGATTTGTTCGGTAGTGTTTTGTGGGAAATAGTCGCGCATCACAGTTGCGCCCCATTTCACAACGCCCTCTTGGGGTTTTAAATTTTCACAAATCAGCTCGCAAAAGGTTGTTTTTCCGATTCCATTGCGTCCAATGAGTGCGATTTTATCCCCGGGCAGAATCGTAAGGTTAAGAGATTTTAAAATCTGTAAGTCCCCATAGCTAAAGCTAAGGTTTTCAATGTTTAATGCCTCGTTTCCAATGGTTCGGCTAGGCTTGAAAACGATACTAGGGTCGCGGCGAGAAGAGACTTCAAAGCTTTTAATGTCTAGCTTGTCTAATTGTTTTTGTCTGGAAGTTGCCTGCTTCGCCTTGGAGGCATTAGCAGAGAATCGCGCGATAAAAGATTCTAGTTCTTCTTTCTCTTTGAGTTTTTTATTGCGTTCCATTTCTTGTTGCTTTGCAATCAATGTAGAAGCAATATACCAATCATCATAGTTTCCGCTAAATTCCCGCACACTTTTAAAATCCAAATCCAAAATATGCGTGCAGACGCTATTTAAAAAATGCCTGTCGTGCGAAATCACTACGAGTGTGCCCTCGTGTCGCTTAAGTTGTTCCTCTAAATAGCTGATTGCCTTTAAATCTAGGTTGTTTGTTGGCTCATCTAGGAATAAAATATCAGGCTTAGGAAACAAGACTTGTGCCAAAAGCACTTTGAATTTATCTCCCCCCGTGAGTGTTTTCATCAATTCATTATGAATTTTAGCAGGGAATCCCAAATCTTCTAGGATTTTTTCAATCTGCACATCGTATTCATAAGTGGGGTCTTCTTCTGCACAAATCATTTCTAATTCGCCCAAGCGTGCATTTACAGAATCGCTAAAGTCTCCCGCATTATAGAGGGATTCCTTTTCTTTAATGGCGTCATAAAGTCGCTTGTTGCCAAAAAGAACGCAGTCTTTAATGCTAAATTCTTCAAAGGCAAATTGGTTTTGCCCCAAAACGCCCAATTTTGCATTTGGGTCAAAGGCAATGTCCCCGCTTGTATGCTCAATTTCTCCGCTAAGAATTTTCAAAAAAGTAGATTTTCCTGCGCCATTTGCTCCAATAAGCCCGTATCTCTTGCCTTTATCAAGCTTGAGATTGACATTTTCAAAGAGTTTTTTGGTGGAATATTGCATTCCAAGCCCTGTAATTTGAACCATTTGCTTACTTTCTCTTAATAAAATTTCGGAATTTTAGTTGAATCTTGCTTAATTAATGCAATCTAGGATTAAATTCTTACATGGATTCCTTGTGTCTTTAAATAGTGTTTCAAATCCATAATATTGATTTCTTGATAGTGAAAAATTGAGGCGGCAAGTGCGGCGTCTGCCCCATTTAAAAAAGCCTCTAGGATATGTTGCATATTTCCCGCACCTCCGCTTGCAATGAGTGGAATCCCTACATTTTGTGTAATCAAATTGAGCTGTTTTAAGTCATAACCTGCCTTTGTGCCATCACAATCCATACTTGTAAGTAGAATCTCGCCTGCCCCGCGATTATAGGCTTCTTTAGCCCATTGCAACAAGTCTATATTTGTGTTATGACGTCCGCCGTGTGTATAAACTTCCCAGCTCTTACCATTAGCGCGTTTTTTGGCGTCTATGGCGACAACGATACATTGCGAGCCGAAACGTTTGGCACTCTGTGTAATCAAATCGGGATTTTTAATTGCGGAGGAATTGAGGCTGACTTTATCACAACCCGCGTTGAGTAAATCATAAATGTGCTCTAGGCTATTAATCCCTCCTCCAACGGTGAGAGGGATAAAGACTTCTTTCGCCACAGCACGTACCATTTCAATCGTAGTGTTGCGCGCCTCAATCGTAGCGGTAATGTCTAAAAAGGTAATTTCGTCTGCGCCCTCATCGTTATAACGTCTTGCTACCTCTATGGGATTCCCTGCATCTTGAAGTCCTACGAAATTCACCCCCTTGACTACGCGCCCATTTTTAATGTCTAGGCACGGAATAATCCTCTTTGCTAGTGTGTCTTGATTCATTTTGATTTCCTTATTATTTGCAAAATCTTAGCAAATTTTCTTTTAAGTCTAAGTTTTGGCTATAATTGCGCGTGATTTAAATTTTAAGGATTATTATGCAAAAGTCGCGCGTGTTTTCTGGCATTCAACCCACAGGCAATATTCATTTGGGTAATTATTTGGGTGCGGTGAAAAATTGGGTAGAAAATCAAGAAAAATATGAAAATATCTTTTGTGTCGTCAATTCTCACGCCATTACGATTCCACAAGAGCCGAGTATTTTGCATCAAAAAACCTATGATTTGTGTGCAATGTTGCTTGCTTGTGGGATTAATCCTAGCCAATCTATACTCTTTATCCAATCGCAAATCCAAGAACACACTTCTTTGGCTTGGCTGCTTACTTGTATCACTCCAATGGGTGATTTAAGTCGTATGACGCAATTTAAAGACAAAAGCCAAAAGAATCCCAAAAACATTTTTGCTGGGCTTTTTAATTACCCTAATCTAATGAGTGCGGATATTTTACTCTACAAAAGCAACTTCGTCCCCGTAGGAGAGGACCAAAAGCAACATATTGAGTTAGCACGAGATACGGCGATACGATTTAATCGTGATTTTGGTGAAACATTTGTCGTGCCTGAACCTTTGATTCTTAAAAGCGGCGCACGCATTATGGGCTTAGATGACCCGACAAAGAAAATGAGTAAAAGCTCGGGCGACAAGCCTAATCATTTGATTGCTTTGATTGACACACCAGAGACGATTATAAAAAAATTTAAAAAGGCAACGACAGATAGCGAGGGAATCATTGCGTTTGATAAAAATCGTGCAGGAGTTTATAACTTGCTCACGATTTATCAGTGCTTTACGAAACAAACACAAGAAAAAATTGAAGCAGAGTTTGCAGGACAGGGCTATGGAAAGTTAAAGACGAGAGTGGCTGAAGTCGTGATTGAATCCTTGCGCCCGATTCGTGAATCTTACGAAAAACTGATTAACGAAAAGGATTATTTGCATTCTATTTTACAAGAGGGAGAATCCCGTGCGCACCAAATTGCGACTGCAACCTACAAAGAAGCCAAAGAAAAAATGGGGCTTGTGTGATTCTTAGCTATTGCGAAATTCTTTGTAGTCTGTTGGAATCAAACAATCCTCAACTTCTAAGATTTGTGAGTAAATCTTATGCTCATAGCCGATTTTAAAGAGTGCGTTAATTGCCTCTAGTTGTTTTAGACTAAGGCTTACAGAATCCTCATTAGCATAGAGATTGAGATAGGTTTCTAATTGTTGTGCATTGACGCGAATGAGATTCCGTTCTTGAAGCATTTGTGAGAGTAATGGCTTGTTCTGTAATGCGACTTTGACGGCTTTTGTTAGCATTTCTTCACAAGTAATTGCAACACTTAATGGCAGGGAGCGCCGCAGACACATTCCGCCTAGGGGTAAGGGAAGATTGGCTTGATTTAATTCACACCAAATGTCCCAAATCTCGCGTTCTACCTCTAGTTTTTCGTCAAATTGCAAAATGGATTCGTGGATTAGCACCCCTGCATCTACTTCTCCACTAAGCACGGCATTTTCAATTTCAAGGAAGTTTTTATAAACGATTCTCGCTTCTGGATATGCGATTCTAAAGAGCATTGCATTAGTAGTGTGTGCCCCACTCAAGGCGACTTTGAAATTTTTTCTAAGCTTCTTGCCTTTGGGTTTGATGAGTTTAGGTCCATAGCCCGCACCAAAACTCACACCCGTTCTTAGCAAGCATTGCTCAAGAGCTAGAAGCGGATAAACGCCAAAAGAAATTGCGGAAATGTCTAACTCGCCTTTTAAGGCTTTGACATTAAGCGTTTCAATGTCTAGTGCGCAAGATTCAAAGCAAATTTCAGGATTGCTAACCCAACCGAAGTAGATAGCATAATACATAAACAAATCGTCCGCATCTGGCGAATGTCCTAGGGTTAAAGTTCTCATTTATCGCTCACTTGTGAATTTTGGGGTGGATTTTATTTCAACTTCGCTTATAATGGATTGAATCTTGGAAAGGACAAGGTCGGGTGTGAGATGACGCATACAAGCGTGAAAGGTCGCGGAATCCTTAGGAAGCGGGCAAGTGCGCTGCATACAAGGCGCACACGCAAGAGGTTGCCCCAAAGTCTCAAGCGAAATAATATGCGAGTTTTTAGCATTAAAGGGGCAAGTTTCTTTGGCATTGGTAGGACCAAAAAGGGCGAGAGTTGGAATCTCAAATGCGCTTGCGATGTGCATAGGACCGCTGTCATTGGTAAGAAGAAAATGCAGTTTAGTAAAATATGCCATTAGGCTTGCAATCGTGGTTTTTCCGCTCAAATTAAGGACATTTTCTAGCAAATCTTTCGAATGAGACATTGCGTGCAAATGCTCTAAAATCTTGTCGTTGATTGCATTCTCGCTTGCAACACCAAAGAGGATAATCTTGTAATTTTGTTGCAGTAAGGATTCTATCACTTGCACAAAATAGGATTCCTCCCAACGTTTAGCCGACCCAAATGCTGCACCTGCATTGATTCCGATAATCTTAGAATCTTTGAAGTGTTGAGGTAAAGCCACTTCTAAGGTGGGGGGTTTAAGGTAGAGCTTGGGGGCTAGCGGGGGAGTTTGATTGGGATTCTGTGCTTGTAGGTTTTGGAGTTTTGGCGAATGGAGGACGAATTCCACAAGGGTAGAAAATCGCAAAGCCTCGTGAATGTTTTTGGGTTTTTTGGGGTGGAATGTGAGCAAAAACCCGCGCATTTCTGTATCAAATCCCGCACGAAATTTTGTACCATTAAGGAAAAGCAAAAGCGCAGAGAGGAGGTTATTTTGAAAGGTAAAGCCCAAATCACAAGGCGGGATAGATTTCGCAAGGCGATAAAGATTGAGGATTCTAAATTTTGCCTTTTTACTTTTATCCTCTATAATGCTTACTCTAGGATAGTGTGCAAAAAGTGCTATGCTTGCGGCACTTCCAACCAAATAAAAATGTGCCTTAGGGAAATGTGCAAACAGAATTTCTAGCGCGTAAGTCGCCATTACAGCGTCTCCTAGCCAATTTGGGATTCTAATAAGAAGGTTCATCGTTTAGATTTTCTCTAAAATTTCTTGCGTAATTGTCTCAATGCTCTGATTGGCATTAATCACATAATGCGCGCAAGAGTGATAGGATTGAAGTCGCTCTTGATAGAGTTTGAAAGCGGAATCACGATTCTCAAACAAAGGGCGTTTGCTTTGTTCATCTGCATTGAGACGCGCTAAAATGGCTTCAAATTCTAAATGCAAGAAAAAAACCTTTCCCATAGATTGGACATCACAAAACAAAGGCATTCCGCCCCCTGTGGAAATAATGGCATTCTGGACATTATGCGCGACAAATTGGCAGAATTTACGCTCTAAATCTCGGAAGTATGCTTCGCCATAGGTTGTAAAGATTGCTTTGATACTCAAACCCTCATTGGCTTCAATGAGGGAATCGCTATCCAAAATCCAAGTTTGATTGGCTTTGTGCAGAGCCTTAGCAATTGTGCTTTTACCACTACCCATAAAGCCAATAAGGACGCAATTAGTGGAGTTCAATTTCGTAATTTCCTGTTGTTTTTTGCGTGATAGTGTATTTGTATTGTCCATCAAGAGTGAAAGTAATGCGATAAAAGTCTAGGTGGGTGCTTAAAGAAACTTTTGGAATCGTAGGAATCTGCGTGTCAAAAATTTCTTGGAGTGGCGTTTTATTGGGCACTTTGAAGTCCAAGATTAAACGCGTAGGGGAGGCAAGTGTAAAATCACGTAATAACCGAAGCGGGGCTTTGAGTTGAATCTTTTGTTTTGAAATTTCAAAATCAAATAAATTACCCAAAACAAAATTTTGTTTATCCAATACATTGGGGGCTTTGGGCTGCACTTCTTGGCTTAAAATAAGCGGAAAGTGCCAATCAATGTCGCCCTCAAGATTCTGTTCAAGGCTAGTAATAGAACCATTGAGGTTTTGATATTCTAAAATAATCTTTTTGATTTTTCTAGCAGTAGAGGGCAAAATCAGCTCTGTTTTGGTGAATAAATCTAGTTGTGGAGCGTTGGTGATTTGCCCGCTTTCTTTGGGCGTAATGATAGGCGTAAAGGGGTCTCGGCTTCTTTTGGTGGAATTATTGTCCTCTTGATTTTCGCTTAAAAGGGGCTTGTTGGATTCCTCTGTGTTTTTTGCAGGCGTTTGGCTTGTCGAGTTATTTTGGGTGGAATCTAGTGGTGTGCTTTGGGGCATTGGTGTATTTTGCGATTCTGCATTGGGGAGATTTGCGGGCGGAGTTTCTGGAATCTTTTGCTTTTGTGTATCAATACTTAGCGTTGGAATTTCGGGTAAAGCCTCTGGCTCGTTGTTTTGTGCAAATACCGTACTAGAGAGGATTATAGCACTACAAAATAATTTCAAACTTCTCATTTGGGTTCAAGTCCTTTCAATTCAAAAAGTTCTTTTTGCAGATTTGCATTTTCGTGCATTAGGCGATTGACTTCTTCGCGCATTTGGGATTCTTTATCTTTAATGTCTAAAAGCACGCTCAAAGAATTATTGCCAAAGAGTAGATTACCAAAATAAACTCCCAAGAGACAAATCAACAAAACAAGACTCAAAAAGGGCAGGAGTTTATAGAATCCACCCTTTTTAAATGTTGTAGATTCCATTATCTAGCAAAAAGTTTTTTGCCTAAATAAACAGGGAATCCTAGCTCACTTTCAATGGCTAATAAACGATTGTATTTTGCCATACGTTCGCTTCTAGCGGTTGAACCTGTTTTGATTTCGCCTGTGTTCAACGCCACAGCGAAATCAGCAATGAAGCTATCCTCACTCTCTCCGCTACGATGGCTCATAATGCAACGATAATTGTTGCGTTGGGCTAGACGAACGGTTTGCATAGTTTGGCTCACTGTGCCGATTTGATTAGGCTTGATAAGCACGGCATTCGCGATTTTTTTCGTGATTCCTTCTTCTAGGATTTTTGCATTGGTTACAAACAAGTCGTCCCCCACAAGTTGCACCTTATTGCCAAGTTTCTGGGTGAGTTTGCTCCAACCCTCCCAATCGTCTTCGCTCAAGCCATCTTCAATAGAGACAATAGGATATTTTGCGATGAGTTTTTCATAATATTCAATGAGTTCTTCGCTGCTTAGGTTTTTGCCCTCACCCTTGAGGCAATAAATCCCCTCATCATTGACAAATTCACTGCTTGCGACATCAAGTGCAATAGCAATTTGTTCTCCCTCTTTGTAGCCCGCTTTTTTGATGGCTTCTAAGATGATTTGGATTGGCTCTTCATTGGTTTTGAGATTGGGAGCAAACCCGCCCTCATCGCCGATACTTGTAATATGCTTAGAATCCTTGAGGAGTTTTTTAAGGTGTTGGTAGATTTCTGCGCTTGCGCGTAGGGATTCACTGAAGCATTCAAAGCCCACAGGCATAATCATATATTCTTGAAAATCCACCGTATTATCTGCGTGGCTTCCACCATTAATGATATTGAGCATTGGGATAGGTAAAGTCAGGGCATTTGCACCACCCAAATAACGATAAAGTGGGAGATTTAGACTTTTTGCCGCCGCACGTGCAACCGCCATAGAGACGCCCAAAGTTGCATTTGCTCCTAAGTTTGAAAAATTTTCTGTGCCATCAAGTTCTATCAG
Source organism: uncultured Helicobacter sp. (assembly GCA_964464895.1). GTDB lineage: Bacteria > Campylobacterota > Campylobacteria > Campylobacterales > Helicobacteraceae > Helicobacter_D. Next base: position 70,181 of record CAYXGY010000002.1, read on the forward strand.
GAGATTATCAATCACGCTTTGGTCAAATGGGCTTAAACCTGTAATGGAATCACAAATTGTGGTATTAATGTTTTCACACGCTTTTAAAACACCTTTACCCAAGAATCTTTCCGCATTATCACGTAGCTCTAAAGCCTCTCTTTTGCCTGTGCTTGCGCCACTTGGGACGATTGCACTTGCCACACTACCATCACTTAAGAGAATCGTGGCTCTTACCGTTGGATTCCCCCGACTATCTAAGACTTCTTGCGCACTCACTTCATCAATGTAAATCATTATTTCTCCTTATTTGATTGGTCTTTTTCTTTGGAAGTTTTAGAATCTTCGGATTCTTTTTCTTCTTGCAAGGAGACTTTATCCTCTTCGCTTAGGGTAAATTTTTCTGCGCCTACCACCATACAACAAGACTTATCCTCTGCTAAGATTGGATTGCCCAAACCAAAAAGAATCGCAATGAAGCTTAGCTTTAAAATTATTTTTTGCATTTGTTCGCACCTCTCCTTTATTCGATTTCGCTTGTGTCATCACTAGATAAATCATCAGAGATAGAAATAGAAGATTTGATTTTCTCTCCAATCTCTTGGGCAATTTCTGGATTTTCTCTCAAAAAAGCCTTTGCATTTTCTTTGCCTTGCCCGAGTTTTTTATCTTTATAGCTTAACCACGCCCCGCTTTTATCCACAATATCTAGCTTGACGCCATAGTCAATCAGCTCGCCCTCTTGGCTGATTCCCTCGCCAAACATAATGTCAAATTCTGCCCCTCTAAAGGGTGGCGCAACTTTATTTTTCACCACTTTTGCCTTGACGCGATTGCCGATATTTTGTTCGCCTTGCTTTAAAGTTGCGATTCTGCGCACATCAATTCTGACGCTTGCATAAAACTTCAGTGCATTTCCCCCGGTGGTGGTTTCTGGGCTACCATAGCCCATCATACCGATTTTCATACGAATCTGATTGATGAAAATCACCGTGGTGTTCATCTTGTGAATCACGCCTGTTACTTTTCGTAATGCTTGGCTCATCAAACGCGCTTGTAAGCCCACGTGCTGGTCTCCCATATCCCCGTCAATCTCACTTTTGGGCGTGAGTGCCGCGACAGAGTCAATTACGATTAAATCCACACCGCCACTTCTCGTAAGCGTTTCTAGGATTTCCAATGCTTGCTCTCCAAAATCTGGCTGGGAAACAAGCAGGTTTTCTACATCTACGCCCAATCGCTTAGCATAGGCAACATCTAGTGCGTGTTCCGCGTCGATAAAGGCACAGATTCCGCCCTTTTTCTGACATTCTGCGACAATTTGTAATGCCAAAGTCGTCTTACCCGAACTCTCTGGTCCATAGACTTCAATAATCCGCCCTTTAGGAACTCCCCCAATGCCAAGCGCAATATCAAGCCCAAGCGAACCCGTGCTAATGGCGTCAATTTTTTCTACAGGTTTATCGCCAAGCCTGATTAATGCGCCCTTTCCAAAGGCTTTATCAATTTGCTTAATGGCAAGCTCAATTGCTTTTTGTTTGTTTTCGTCCAAAGCCATTTTTTCTCCTAAAAATTAAAATTTTATTGTAGCCAAAACATATAAAAAATTCAAAATAAAAATATTTTCAGTTTTTTCGCAGGGCTTAAGATTATAATTGCAAAAGTTTGATTTGCAAAAGAGACAGAATGTATCCTTTAAATATTTTAGAAGAAGACTTGAAAAACAAAGTGGCACACGACTACTTCAGAGGCTTTGACACCACGCGGATTCTAGGCAAAATTGATTTTTGCGTGTCCTATCGCACAAAAACCTTATTTCAGACAATCAACTTCCTTTGGGCGGAGGCAAAGAGAGGTAACAAGAGCGATATTATAGAATCCTTTGTGCAACTGATTCTAACCATCGGCAAGGAAAGAACATTTGAAGCCGAGCTTCCTCCACTTTTCTTGGGCGCGCTGGATTGTGAGAAAATCGCCTTTATTCCTTATTATAAGATGATGAATATTTTTAGCCAAAATGATTTTAATTGGAATGTCGCGCCAAGCAACCATCATTCAAAGGAATTTAAACAACTCTATCAAATGAGTGAGGGGCTTTTAGAATCTAAGAAATTGCTTTTTTATTTCAAGAGCGATTCTAAAGAATTGCAAGGCTTTATCAAAGACAATTTCACACTTGGAAATAAGCAGTTGCACAAAATCCAAATCACAAAGAATAATTTTACAAATGTGTATCAAAAATGGCTTTTGAAAGTCAAAGATTCGATTAGCATTGATTGGAATCGCGCCAAGAGTGCGGGGATTTTGGACGCCGACTTTTATCTAGCAGATTTGCTAAGTAGTGAGAATCAAAGCCTGCTGGACAAGCTTTTTGTCGTATTGAAGAAAACGCATTATGAGTTTAACAAAACCATCACCCTTATGGGTTCAGAACAAAAGGACACAGCGACTTTTAGAGATGACCAAAAAGCCCATAATGAGTTTTGGAATCTCTATGAGCGTCCCCCAAAGCAAGAATATTGGGATTATATTATAGACAGACGCGATTTGCTCGTTCCTAGTGATATTAGAGAGCGCAAGGGGGCGTTTTTCACCCCGCAAATTTGGGTGCAAAAGGCACAAGTTTATCTTGCCAAAGCCTTAGGCGAGGATTGGCAGAGCGAATCGTATGTGTGGGATTGTGCGGCAGGGACAGGGAATCTGTTTGCAAACCTCACAGAATCACGCAATTTCTACGCAAGCACACTTGATAAGGCAGATGTGGAGATTATGAAAGAACTTGCGAAGAATAGCCATTTGCCACTTTTAGAGAATCATATCTTTCAATGTGATTTTCTGAATGATAGTTTGCTGGATATTCCTTGCGAGAGGCATAAAGACAAATTAGATTCTACTTGCAAAGATTGCAAAGAATCCAAACTCCCAAAAAGCTTGCAAGAAATTCTCAAAGATGAGACAAAGCGCAGAAAATTAGTCATTTTCATCAATCCACCGTATGCGGAAGCGACTTCAGGCACTACACCAGCAGGCACAGGCGCAAATAAACCAAAAGTAGCGACCGATAATGCGACTTATGAAAAATACAAAGAGATTTTGGGCAAGGCAAGCAATGAACTCTTTGCACAATTTTTTATCAGAATCTACCAAGAGATTCCACATTGCAAGCTTGCTACTTTTTCTACCCTTAAATATATTAATTCAAGTAATTTTATAAAGTTTAGAGAGACTTTCAAGGCAGAGTTTAAGGGGGGCTTTATCGTCCCAGCGGATACCTTTGATAATGTCAAAGGGCAGTTTCCGATAGGCTTTTTGGTATGGGATTTGAAACATTAAGCTATAATCCGCTATTATGGTTTAGATAAGGAGCGCAGATGACAATTATTGTAAGAAATGTAGATTCTAAGATTTTAAGCGTTATTGAAAGTCTAAAAGCCTTAAAACCCGAACTTGAGATTAGTAAAGAAAAAGAAACAAAAAAGCCCAATAAACAATTGCGTAGGGCAATGGAAGAATGCGAGGAAATCTTAAAGAATCCCAAACAATACCCAAGCTACAAAAATGCTAAAGAGCTGCTAGAAGATTGCTTGAAATGAAATACACCATCAAAAAAACCTCTAGCTTTAAAACCTCTATCAAAAAGATTAAAGACCAAGCAATCCTCAAAGAGATTGAAAAGGTCATTGACAAACTCACAAATGATGAGAAACTAGAGGATAAATATAATGACCATAAGCTAAAGGGCGAATACAAAGGCTATAAAGAATGCCATATCAAGCCGGACTTGCTCCTCATCTATAAGAAGCAAAAAGAAGTTTTGATACTTACTTGTGTAGATATTGGTAACCATAGTGAGTTGTTTTAATGGATTGTATAGAACTTGATGTCTTTGATAGAAATGGGGAATTTTTAGGAATAAAGAGATTCTATACCAAAAATAACAATACGCAAAGTATCAATCAATGGATAAAACAATATGACGATAAGCAGATTGTAGAGCTTGCATTTATGGGGAATCCAGCTCCAGATTTTCAACATAATAGCCAACTTTACCTCTCTCAAAAGAAAGGCATTGAACATTTTAATTTTTTTAAAATCTGTGCAAACAATCTTATCATTACCTCTGTCTATTTTGCCGTGCGGCATTGTATCCCGCATACTTGGATAAATCACAATGACCAATTTTTATATCCTAATGATAAATGGCAAAAAGACATAGAATTTCATAATGATTGTTTGGCTTTTACACTTTTTTATGAAAAAAATCGCATTACAAGCAAAGAGGGCACAAATCACTTTATCCCATTTTCAGAATCTGAAGTTAATGCAAAAGAAGCCTTTGCCTCAAACTTTATGGTTCAGTTTATTAAGGGAAAAATCAAGCCAGATTCTACATTTGAAACTTCAGAGGCAAGAAAAGGAGACCTAGATGCGACAAGCGAATCTTTCCTTATTGCCTCTTCACTCTCAAATACAAAATCTCAAAGAGGCAAACAAGGAGGCTTTGAAGAGAAATCCTTTTATGCCGAACAAACAAGCTTTATCCCTGCCGAGCCTTTGAGTTTTAGCGATGAGGCAAAGGCAGTTTTTGCAGCAGGATTAGAGCTTTGGCGATATTATCATTCTCAAGACTTTAGCGATTCTAAGAATCCCTACAATCCGAATGCTTCACTCTATGACATTAAGGCGCATTTTCAGGGATTCAATGACAAGGGCAAGATGAATCCACCCATAAAAGCGCAGGATTCTTACTATAAAGATGCCATTGGTGCTTTGAATGTCGCACTTTCAATCTTGGCAAAAAGAATCGAACCAAAGGTATATGAATATGGGTTTTTGAAAGAATGATAAGAGGTCAGCTATCTGCTAACGAATGTCCTTGTGGCTTAAATAATGAATTGCCACGATTCCGCAAGCGGAATCTCTCAATGTGGAGGTTCGTCATCGCGGAAGTGTAGCTGATAAACCATAATCTGAAGTCTCGCAATAACGCAGTGAGAGTTAATGTTCTTGGGACTTCAAAACAATTTCGCGTGTATCTCTTGCAATCATTAGCTCTTCATTAGTAGGAATCACGCAGACTTTGACTTTGGAATCTGGTGTAGAAATGACGCCCTCTTTGCCCACGGTTTCGAGATTGGTGGATTCATCAAGATTGATTCCCAAGAAGTGCAAATGCGAAACGATTTTCCCGCGAATGAATTTGGCATTTTCTCCCACGCCTGCACAAAATGCAATCGCATCTACTCCTACGAGTGCCGCGGTGTAAGCACCAATGTATTTTGCCACACGATAGGCGAAAACCTCCCTAGCGAATCGCGCCTTGAGATTGCCTTCTTCATCGGCTGCAAGCAAATCCCTAAAATCGCTAGAAATCCCCGAGATTCCAAGCACGCCAGATTTTTTGTTTAGGAGATTCAAGACTTCTTTAGTGCTTAGATTTTCCTTTTGGGCGATATAGTCAATAATCGCAGGGTCTAAATCCCCACTACGCGTGCCCATTACTAAGCCTTCAAGTGGAGTCAAACCCATACTTGTGTCAATGCTTTTACCATTTTTGACTGCGCAAATACTAGAACCATTGCCCAAATGGCAAGTAATAATGCGGGAATTTTCTAGTGGAATCCCTAGAAATTCTGCTGTGCGCTTAGAAACATAGCTATGGCTTGTGCCGTGGAATCCATAGCGGCGAATTTTGTATTTCTCATAATATTCATAAGGCAAGCCATAAATATAGGCGTGCGGTGGCATACTTTGGTGGAATGCGGTATCAAACACCGCTACCATAGGTACTTTTGGCATTAAATGCTTGCACGCACGGATTCCTAGCAGATGTGCAGGATTGTGCAAGGGGGCTAAATCGGAACATTCTTCAATGTGCGTGATGACTTCCTCGTTAATGAGTGCGGAATGCGTGAAGTGCTCGCCTCCATGCACGATTCTATGCCCAATGGCTTTGATTTCATTGAGGGATTTGAGAATGCCATTTTGTGGATTGACGAGTGCTTCAAGTACAAGCCCAATCGCGACTTCGTGGTCTCCCATTTCTACATTTTTCGTAATTTTCTCCGCCCCTTTGGGTTTATAGCTAAACTGCCCATTAGCAATACCGATTCTATCACATAATCCTGATGCCAAAACCTCCTCTGTGTTGGTGTTAATCAACTGATATTTGAGAGAAGAACTCCCACAATTAATAACCAAAATATCCATATTTACTCCTTATTTTGTTGTGCTTGGAGAGCGGTAATCGCAATCACGCCAACAATATCTTCACTGCTGCAACCGCGTGAAAGGTCATTGACAGCCCCGCCAATTCCTTGTGTGATGGGTCCATAAGCTTCAGCATTTGCAAGTCTTTGGACGAGTTTGTAGCCAATATTCCCCGCGTCTAAATCCGGGAAAACAAGCACATTTGCTTGTCCGGCAATCACACTACTTGGGGCTTTGGATTTCCCAATGCTTGGAACAATTGCTGCGTCAAGTTGGAACTCTCCATCTAGGGCAATCTCTGGTGCTTCTGCCTGCGCAATTTTTGTCGCTTCGACTACTTTATCTACATCGGAGTGTTTCGCACTGCCTTTTGTAGAGTGCGAGAGCATAGCCACTACGGCTTTTTTGCCTACTAAGGCTTCAAAGCTTTTAGCGGAATCTATCGCAATAGAGGCGAGCTCCTGTGCATTTGGATTTTGCACCAAGCCACTATCAGAGAAGATAAAGATTCCATTCTCCCCATAACTACAATTAGGGACAACCATTAAGAAGAATGCGGAAACGAGTTTGGAATCTGGCTTTGTGCCCAAAATTTGCAATGAAGCGCGGAGCACATCAGAGGTAGCGTGAATTGCACCTGCAACCATACCATCGGCTTCTTTAGATTTGACGAGTGCAACACCAAAATAGAGCGGATTCTCAAGCAAGAGAGCACGTGCAGACTTTTCGCTTAAGCCTTTATGTCCGCGCAACTTGACAAATAATTCTACATAGGATTCCAACGCATCACAGCTTGAGGGATTGATAAATTCTGCGTTTTCTAAATTTAAATTATGTTCTTTTGCTCTTTGTTTGATTTCTGTTTCTTCGCCAATTAAAATAATCTTTGCAATCTTTTCTTGCAATGCGATATGAGCGGCTTCCAAAGTGCGCATATCACTTGTTTCTGGTAAGACAATTGTTTGCAAATTGGCTTTAGCCTTTTCTTTAATCATTTGAATGAAATCCATAATTAATCCTTTCAATATAAGATTTCAACTATTTTAAGATTTTTTAGGCTAAGTAGTGTATAAACTTGATAAAAAAGTGTGAAAAATTTTATGAGTGTGTAAATTTTTCCCTTAATATCTTTTTCCCAAATTCTACACCGGGTTGATTATAGGTATCAATTTGCAAGAGAATCCCCACGCAAGAAGTCAGCAATTCATAATAAAGCACGAGTGCGCCTACGCTTTGCTCATTAAGAGAATCCAGCACGATAGAATCTACCGGCACATTTTGCGAAATAATGCTTTCTTTTGTCGAGATACATTGCAGTTTTAAGAGTTGATTGAAAGAAGTTTGATTCACAAAATTTGTAGATTCTAATCCTTGTAGGTTAATGTTTGGAATATAAAGAGGCTTTTGTGAGAGATTTTTAACGCTCAAGAATGTTACGGTTTTGTTTGCTGGTCCTTGCATAATGAGTTGCAAAAAGGAGTGTTGGTCAATGCTGCCAATGAGTGCAATAGGCGTCAATCCGCGTCTTTGCTCATACATATCCAGTTTTCCTAAGGATTCTCCCCATAGTTGCACATACCAAGCATTAAAATAGCGAAAGACACTAGAATAAGAAAACAACACATTGATTGGGAAGTTGTTCTCATTCCTTGCGAGGAATAATGCTTTTTTTAGGACATTATCTTTGCGCTCTTTAAAGAATCTGTTACTGACAATACACGCACCTCTTAAAATAGCTTGAATGTCATAGCCCAAAATCGCAAGTGGCAACAAGCCTACCGCACTTAATACCGAGAATCTACCACCGATGTTTGGTTTAATCGTTACGGATTCTATTCCCTCGCTTTTACTCCATTGGAAAAGTGGCGAATCCTCGTCTGTGATAGTGAGAAGGTGCTTTTTGTGCTTGAGCAGAGAGAATCGCGCGAGAATATATTTGAAAAGCGAAGTGGTTTCAATCGTGAGTCCGGATTTTGAGATGATAATAAAAAGCGTGTCTTCGCACTTGACGCGTTGCAAGTCTTTTCTAATGATAATAGGGTCTGTGTGTTCTAGGAATCGCAGCTTGATTTTTTTGCGATTATTTTGATGTGAAAGAAGTGCGTCAATTGCTTTTGTCCCAAGAGAGCTACCCCCAATTCCTACAATAATGACATTGGAAATGGAGTTTAAAAAATGTTTATTGCGCGCAAGATAATCAAAGATTGCTTCGTTTTTAGCAAATGGGAGATCGTAATATCCGCTAAGTTGACTATTGCGCTCTACGAGCACTTTTTGGAAAAACAAATCCAAATTTTTTTTGGCAAAAAGATTGGGATAATCTTGCAAAAAGCGCACATAGGTATTGGTTAGATTTAGCATAGGAATCCGAAAGTGCTAAATACTAGAGCCGACAAAACTTGCCATATCCACTAAACGCGTAGAATAACCCCATTCATTATCATACCACGCGACAACTTTGAGCTGATTTTCGCCCACAACCACCGTGCAATCGGGGATAAAAATGCTACTATAAGTGCTCCCGATGAAATCTCCTGAAACGCGTTTTTCATTATCTACCAAAATGAGATTTTTAAAATCTTCTTGTGCGGCTTTTTCAAAAGTGGCATTAATGGATTCTTTGCTAACGGGTTGCTTGGTAACACAAGTCAAATCTACGACACTCACATCTGGAGTTGGCACGCGAATGGCAAATCCATTGAGTTTGCCCTTTAATTCTGGCATTACAAGTCCTATGGCTTTGGCTGCTCCTGTGGAGGTTGGAATCATATTCAGAGCTGCTGCGCGTGCGCGGCGCAAATCTTTATGCTTGGAATCCAAAAGGTTTTGGTCATTGGTATAACTATGAATTGTCGTCATTAATCCGCTCAAAATCGTAAAGTTATCGTGCAAGACTTTCGCAATCGGCGCAAGCGCATTGGTGGTGCAACTTGCATTGGAAATAACTTGTTCTCCTTGATAGCTCGTGTGATTGACACCATAAACAAAAGTGGGTGCGTCTGTTGCGGGCGCGGAGATTACCACGCGTTCAATCCCTCCATAAAGATGCGCACTTGCTTTGTTTAAGTCGTTAAAAGCCCCTGTGCATTCTATCACAAGCTTTGCACCAAATTTTCCAAAATTTAACTCTTTAATCTCGCGCGTGCTGACGATTTGAATATTTTTTTGTTTGCCGATTCTGATGCTCGTTTCACTTAATTTTTCAACCTCGCTATTTTTTTGCACAGAATCGTATTTGAGCAAATGAATCAGCGTGTCAATGGGCATTGTAGTATTAAGGGCGACAAGCTCTAAATCCTCACGCTCACTTAGGATTTTGCATACACACAAACCGATTCTACCCGTCCCATTCACTGCAACTTTTAAAGCCATTGATTCTCCTTGTTTTCAAGCAATAATAAATTAAAGCCTCCATATTATTTAAAATTTCCTTAATAATAAATATATGGTTGGATTTATGCTTTTTGCGGATAGAAAATGAAATAAAATGTTATTTTTCTTAGCAAAAAGCTTGAAATTCGTAAATTCTGTGCTACAATAACGCGTTTTAAACTTTTTATGGAGGTTTCCAAAATGAACAAATCAGAATTTATTGACTTGGTAAAACAAGTCGGAGAGTATGAGACTAAAAAAGAAGCTGAAAGAGCAATCAGCACTTTCACAGCAGCGGTTAGCAAAGCACTTGCTAAAAAAGAAAGCATTGAGCTTGTAGGTTTTGGTAAATTTGAAACCGTGCTTCAAAAAGGTAAAGAAGGTGTTGTCCCTGGAACAACTAAAAAATACAAAACAAGCGATAAATTCGTACCTAAATTTAAAGCTGGAAAAGGTCTTAAAGACGCAGTAGCCGCTGCTAAAAAAGGCAAAAAATAGCTCTTCCTTAAAGCCCAACTCTTCGTTGGGCAATTTTCTCAAAACTACTCCGCTATTGTCCCCGTAGCTCAGTAGGATAGAGCACACGATTCCTAATCGTGAGGTCATGCGTTCGAATCGCATCGAGGACACCACAATCTTATTTGGCTTTTGGATAAAGCATTCATAATTTAGACTACTTTTTCTTACAAAATTTGCTAGAAAATTCCTCTAAATTCATTTCATTTTTAAGGATAAAATATGTTTCAAGACTTTAAGCAAAAGTTCTTGGTCAAATTTTGGTCTCCTATGCCTGCAATTATTGCTTTGGGTGTAATGGCGGCTTATTATTTTGGTTTGACTGGGACTTATTGGGCGGTAACAGGTGAATTTACGCGTTGGGGAGGACATATAATGAATCTCTTAGGCGTGGATACGAGCACTTGGGGGTATTTTAAGATTATAGGGCTTGCGGGCACTCCACTAGACAGAATCGATGGCGTAATGATTATCGGAATGTTTGCTGGGGCATTTGCAGCTGCTGCAATGGCAAATAATGTAAAATTTCGTTTGCCTCAAAGCAAGATTCGGGTAGCTCAAGCTCTCATTGGCGGAATCATCGCGGGGTTTGGAGCGAGAATCGGAATGGGTTGTAACTTGGCAAGCTTTTTTACAGGGATTCCACAATTTAGTTTGCACGCGTGGTTCTTTACCATTATGACTTTAGTGGGCGTGTGGCTAGGGACAAAAGTCGTCTTTTTGCCAATCTTTCGTTCGCATACAAAATTAATCAAAGTCAATGCGCAAAAACAAATTGCACACGATGAGAGCAGGGCAAAAATGCTTTTTGTATTAGGTGTTTTGATCTTGGTTATTGTGGGAATTTGGGTTGCTTACTTAATGGCTTATGGTGTGATTCCAGAGGGCAAAAGGATTCCTGTTTTGGCAATTGCGGTAGTCTTTGGCGTGGGGTTTGGATTTACGATTTCACGTGCTCAAATCTGCTTTACTTCAGCCTTTAGGGATTTGTTTATCACAGGACGCGGCTATATGGCACAAGCGGTGATTGTGGGAATGATGGTTTCAACGATTGGCGTGTTTAGTTATATTATGTTGGGATTGCCTCCTAAAATTATGTGGGCTGCACCTAATGCGGTGATTGGTGGGCTACTCTTTGGCTTTGGAATCGTGATTGCAGGAGGTTGTGAATGTGGTTGGATGTATCGTGCGGTGGAGGGACAAGTACATTATTGGATTGTAGGGCTTGGTAATGTCATTGGCTCTACGCTTCTTGCGGCAACTTGGGATTATTATGCCGAACCACTCGCGACAAGTTTCCCTAGAATCAACCTTTTGGAGACTTTTGGAAATTATGGCGGTTTGGTTGTGAGTTATATTCTACTCTTCGCCTTTTTGGCTTTTGTGTTATGGATTGAAAGACGATATTTTGCCAAAAGCAAACGATTTGAACGTGCGTGAAAGGAGTGAAAATGCAGCAAGAGATTATTCCGAATTTTAGGCTAGATTTGCAGGGTGAGCCTTGTCCTTATCCTGCGATTCGGACATTAGAGGTTTTGCCAGAATTGCAAAAAGGGGATATTTTGGAAGTGTTGAGTGATTGCCCCCAAAGCATTAATAATATTCCCATTGATGCGAAAAATCACGGATATGAGGTTTTAGCAGTAGAGCAAATGGGGGCTACGATTCGTTATCTGATTAAGAAGCCTTAGTGCAGAATCCCAAGCGGATTCCTATCTTGCTTCGCACTTGCTCGCAAGGACAAAGATTTAAAGCCCTGCCACTGCGTCTTTGCGAGGAATAAAATTATCTTGCCTCATTGACTTATGTAATGGCACATTTACGATATTTCTAAGTTAAATCACAAAATCCTAACACTGAAATATGAAAATAACCTAAAAGTGGAATGGCGGTTATTTCTTTTCTTTCTTTTTCTCTTTTTCTTTCTTTTTCTTAGAGATTTCACTTTCTTGAGAGAATGCTCTGACGCTAGAATAAGTAGTTACGATACCCGGGTCAGCTAGCAAGCAGACATTTTCAGCATCTTTGTCCTCATAGTCAATTTTAGAAAGCATAATTCTAGCGACATTGATACGTGCGCGTTTTTTGTCGTTAGAATCTACGATAAGCCAAGGGGCAAAAGGTGTGTGCGTGCGTGAAAACATTTTTTCAAATGCTTCTGTGTATTCGTCCCAAAGATTCAAGGATAGCTCATCAATCGGGCTTAGTTTCCAACGTTTAAGCGGTTCGTCTTTACGGCTTTCAATACGCTTTTTTTGCTCCTCACGTCCAACATCTAAGAAGAATTTAAAGAGAATGTAGCCACTTTCAATCAGCATTTGCTCTAAGTGTGAGACTTGAATAATGAACTCTTTGTATTGCTCGTTGGTGCAGAAGTTCATTACTCTTTCAACTCCCGCGCGATTATACCAGCTACGGTCAAAAAACACGATTTCGCCACCATTGGGTAATTCATCAATGTATCTTTGGAAATACCATTGTGTCGCTTCTACATCACTTGGTTTTGCCAATGCTACACTACGACAACCGCGTGGGTTTAAATGTTCGCGTAAGGCTTTGATTGTGCCTCCTTTACCCGCTGCATCGCGTCCTTCTAAGATGATAATAATTTTTTTGTTATGTTTTTTTACCCAGTTTTGTAATTTGATAAGCTCAATTTGCAATTTCACGATTTCTTTTTCGTAGAATTTGTTATTTAGCTTGCCTTTGCTATTATAGACTTCTCCCGGTTTTTCGTCCTCTGGGCGCACAACTAAAACTTTACCCATATTTACCTCCAAAATAAGCTTTAAAATAGATAAAATATTTTACCATTAAAGTATTAAAAATTGCAATAAAAAGGTAAGATTTTGAATATTTTGTTTTGTATTGGTAGAAATTATCGTGATTTTAACCCACTCAATCAATTTGCGCAAAGGTTTGCGAAAGAGTATCTTGGCGCAATGTATCAAATGGTTTTTTGCGATTCCTTAGAATCTGAAAATGGCAATACAAAGACTTTAGAGTTTTGCTTGAATTGTGCTATGAATCTCCTTATCCTAGCTCCCAATAGCGACTTGAATCAGTGCCTAGAAGTAATCCAAAAGACACAAAGCATAGAAACGCCCGCCAAAACTCCTGTGATAATGAGTGCGGAGCTAGTGAGGAAATTAGAGTTTGCAATCAATGATGAAATTCATAGAATTTGGTTACTAGATTTGGAATGTATTTTTGCCAATCAAACAGAATCTCAAGCCAATGTGCAGTCTTTTATAGCTACACAATTTGGGGGAAATAAAAACACACGCAAGATGTTTTTGTATCTTTTGGGATTAGATGCCACAAGCGCAAAAATGCTTCTTTTTGGAATCGCAAAGGATTTTGAGATAGATTTGGAGATTTTAAATACAGATTCCAACTTAGAGATTCTAAGTGCAACGGGCGATGAGTCTTCTTTGAAGGAATTTGCAAAGGTTATCCAATCTACTTTTGCTCACAAGATTTTTCCTAGCTTTAATCTTGCTCAAAGCGTGATTGCCTTACTAGCGGAGCATCAGCTTAAACTGACTACGGCGGAGAGTTGCACCGGTGGGCTGATTGCCTATTGGCTGACAAAAGAAAGTGGAGCAAGTGCGGTGTTTGATGGGGGTGTGATTAGTTATGCGAATGCAATTAAAGAATCTTGGCTTGAAGTTTCAAGCGAGTATTTAGAAAGATTTGGGGCAGTGAGTGAGGCAGTTGTGCGCGAGATGTTGGAGGGTGCGTTGAAGTTATCCGGAGCAGATTTTGCCCTTGCAACGAGTGGAATTGCAGGACCAAGTGGCGGAAGTATCAATAAGCCTATTGGCACGGTGTTTATTGGTGCAAAGAGTAGAAAAGGTGTAGAAATCATTGAGCGGTTGCACTTTAAAGGTGATAGGAACTACATTCAAGAGCAGGCTACATTGTATGCTTATTTGCTTTTTTTAAGGATTTTTTTGTCTGACTATTGACTTTTATATGAAATCTCTGTATGATTCCATTTCCTAATTTTTTATTTGACCCGCTAGCTCAGTTGGTAGAGCAATTCCCTTTTAAGGAATGGGCCGTTGGTTCGAATCCAACGCGGGTCACCACTCTTTTATTAATGTGGTATAAATAAAAGTGGCTCCTTCATCTAACGGTTAGGATACCACCCTTTCACGGTGGCTACAGGGGTTCGAATCCCCTAGGAGTCACCACTTTTATTTAACTTCTTTCCCTAATGGTCGCTTAGCTCAGTTGGTAGAGCGCCACCCTTACAAGGTGGATGTCATAAGTTCGAGTCTTATAGCGACCACCATTTATTGGAGCGGTAGTTCAGCTGGTTAGAATACCTGCCTGTCACGCAGGGGGTCGCGGGTTCGAGCCCCGTCCGCTCCGCCACTTTTTGCTTTTTCAGCTATCTTGAGAATCCCAACCAAAATAGATGAGAAATCCACACAATCTTAACAAATTCTTTATTATTTGTTTGCAAAGTGTTTTTATAATTCTTTAGAAATAAATTTAAAGGATTTGTAATGAAATATCTATTTATATTGGCACTTTTTGTGTTTTTGTTCAATGGTTGTGAAAAATATCAAGAAAATGAAATCCAACCAACTCAAGAATTAGACTTAGAAAGTTCAAATCAGCAGAATGATGATTTTATCTATAAGCATTATTTTAGAAGAGTTTTCATTTTTGATAGCCATCCTAAAATCTTAAGATTCCAATAATTGACCAATCAAATTTTGCCATTTTTCTAGCACAACTTTACGCGCAAAATGTTTCCGAATCTCTAGAGCATTTTTGGCGTAATCTTCTCTGTTTTGCGACATTGTAACAAATGCAGCTGCAAGTGATTCTATTCTTTTTTCATTCATTTTGACTAAGATTCCGTTCTGCTCGGCAGAATCGCTGAGGATAATTTCTTTTGGTCCATAGGGGCAATCATAGCTCACAACAGGCGTGCCACATAAGAGGGACTCGATCAAAACATTGCTTAAGGCTTCTCTATGGCTGGCAAGTGCGAAAAATTCCGCAGAAGCATAATAAGGAGTGAGAGAATTTATCTTACCTAAAAACTTGCATTTCAATCCCGCTGCTTGCATTTCTAGTGCCTCTCTTTGGATTCCATCGCCCGCAAGCAATAGGGTATATTGTGGAAACTTGGCACTAAAGATTCTAAACGCCTCAAGGAGTTCCCCAAATCCTTTAGAAGCAACCATTCGCCCTGCACTCAAAATATAGGGCTTGCAGGATTCTATGAATTTTTGCTGTGAGGGTGTGCCGAAATTATCGTCTATCTCCACAGGATTGGGCAAAACACAAATATTTTTGACAAAATGATAATGCTTTAAATCTTGCTGTGTCAGTGTGGTAATGCAGTTTGCCAAGGGATAAGTGAGGGTGCGCCCAAGTCGCCAAAATTTGGATTCTAATGCATCAAAAATGCTATGTTCTGTCGCAATACACGGAATCCTAGCTATTTTGGAAGCAAGAATGGTGAGAATGTTGGTTTGGTGAATGAAACCAATGCTTAAATCCACTTGCTCGGTTTTGAAGGCTTTCCAAAGCTGAATGATACGCATAAGATTGCCAAGCATTCCGCGTCTTTTAGTCGCAATGACTTTGATTTCTATTTGAGAATCCAATGGATAAAACTTTTCTTTCTCACTCCATACAAACAGCAGGATTCTATATCGGTGCGCTAATGCGTTTGCTAGAATGCTCGCCACGCGTTCTGCTCCCCCCATTCTAAGGGAGGAAATGACGATTGCTAAAGTTTTGCGTTTGGAAGTATTCATTGCTTTAAGATTCTCTTGTATCCGCCTTTTAGGCATTGTGGTTAAACTCTACCACGATTTCCTTGAGTTTTGCAATGCGTTCTTGTGCATCTTTGCATTCTAAGAGTTCCAAAATATCCGTATTGAGTTTATTAATATCGTATTTTGTCGGACGCGCAACTTGTATGGAGGGATATTTTGTTTTTTCTTCGCTCTCATCAAGCAATAATTCCTCATAGAGTTTTTCGCCCGGACGCAATCCACTAAACTCAATGGAAATTTCGTTTTCCTTACCATAGAGCCTTAGCATATTTTTGGCTAAATCTACAATTTTAACAGGCTCTCCCATATCCAAAATAAAAATTTCTCCTCCTTTGGCGATTGCCCCTGCTTGTAGCACAAGCCGACACGCTTCTGGAATGAGCATAAAATAACGCGTAATTTCTGGGTGCGTAACCGTGATAGGACCGCCCATTTCTATTTGCGCTTTAAATTTTGGTACGACAGAGCCACTACTGCCTAGCACATTGCCAAATCTCACGGCGACAATCTCGCTTGTCTTGGATTCTACATTTTGTGCATATAATTCTACAACGCGTTTGGTCGCACCCATTACATTAGTGGGGCGCACGGCTTTGTCTGTGGAAATCACAACGACTTTGGGCACATTTGCGCTAATTGCGCTATCTAGCACATTTTTACTCCCAATGATATTGTTTTCAATCGCGCTTTTTTGATTGTATTCGCACAAAGGCACGTGTTTGTAAGCCGCAGCATGCACGATAATATCGGGCTGTTCTTCTTGGATTAACGCGCTTAGGCGATTCTTTTCTAAAATGCTTAATAGGCAGGGGCGGAATAATGTGCAATTATCCATTGTTTGTTGTGGGTAGTTTTGGCTTAATTCCTCTAGGATTGCATAGAGATTAAATTCGCTATGCTCCACTAACACAATGCGTTTTGCCCCAAATTCTACGCATTGACGCACAATCTCGCTTCCGATACTCCCTCCCGCCCCTGTGATGAGGATTTTTTTGTCTTTTAAGAATGTCCCAATGACTTCTTTATCCAAATCTTTGCTTGGACGCGAAAGCAAGTCTTCAATGGAAATGTTTTTCAGTGGTTCTGTGGGTTTTTGCGTACCGTCTTTTAGCAGATTGGCGATTTTAATTTCCTCTATGCCTAATTGTTTAAGCTCGTTGAAAATTCCCTCTAGTGGGGGTTTAGCAAAGGAGCGCGTGAGGATTGCGGATTGGATTTTGTGCTTTTGTATGAGTTCTTTAAGCGCGGATTTTGGATAGATTTTGAGATTGGAAATATAATTGCCAATCGTTTTTTCGTCTTCTTCAATAATGGCAAGAGGATAGAAAGGAATCTCGCTATTGAGTGCGGCTTTAATCAATGTAGCACTTTGTGTGTTTGCGCCAAAAATGATTGTGGGTTTAGGAGAATTTCTTGGAGAATTCTCTAAGTAAATGCGCTTGGAGATTCTAATTGCCCCGATGAAAATGCTAGAGATGACACAATCAATGCCAATCACGGTTAAAGGAAAGTTGCCGAATATCCCTAAAAGCGCAATAATGCAAAAGATTCCATACGCGAGAATGTGCGTATAAAAGATTTTGAGTGCTTCTAGCAAGCCAAAGAATCGCCACGGCACAAGGTAGATTTTAAACAGGCTTAGAAGCAGAATCTTTAAGGAAATCAAGACAACAAAAACGAGCACCACCGCGAAATTAAATTCTAAGGGCACTTGAAAGCTAAAGCGTAAATTGTAAGAAAGGGTTAATGTGAAATAGGAGAGGAGCAAGTCTATGCAGACAAAAAAGATAATGCGTTTGGCATTGCTTGGACGAAATAAGGCAGATTGTAGCACTAGTGATTCTTTAAAAATTTTTGAATTAGACTTGCAATCTCATCAATGTCGCGTTTCTCTAACGCACCTCCACTTGGCAAACAGATTCCGCTTTCAAAAAGTCTTTGGCTTGTGCCATCAACAAAAGCAAGAGAGTTTTTAAAGAGTGGCTGTAAGTGCATAGGCTTCCATAAAGGACGCGATTCTATGCCCTCTTTGGCAAGTAAATCCACGAGGACTAGGGGATTTTTGGGTTCTAAAAAGCGCAAGGTTGTCAGCCAGCGATTCCCTCTTGAGTTTGGAATCTCGGGCATAAATTCTATGGTTTGAGATTTTACCTCATCTTTTAAGGCTTCACAATACCAAGCAAAAATTTCGCGTCGCTTGGCGACTTTGGCTTCAATTTGTTCTAATTGCCCTACGCCAATGGCAGCGCAAATATTGCTTAAGCGGTAATTATATCCATAGTCTAAATGCTCATAAAAGGGTAAATTTTCACGCGCTTGAGTGGAATAATAACGTGCCTTTTCTATTTTTTCTTTGTCTTTGCCGAGCAACAATCCTCCGCCGCTTGTCGTGATGATTTTGTTTCCATTGAAGGATAAAATTCCGTATTCACCGAAGCTTCCGCTGTGTTTTCCTGCATAAAATGCCCCAAGCGATTCTGCTGCGTCTTCAATAAGTAGGATTTCATATTGCGCGCAAATCTCTGCAATCTCTGCAATCTTGGCGCATTGTCCATACAAATGGGTAACAATTAGGGCTTTTGGTTTCTTGGGCGAAGATTCTATAGCGCAAATTAAGAGGTTTGGATTTAGATTCCAAGACTCTAAATCACTATCAACAAAGATTGGAATTGCGCCTTGATAGAGAATCGCATCAATTGAGCCGATAAAGGTAAAGCTACTTGCAAGTACATAATCGCCTTGCGTGATTCCGCTGACACGTAAAGCCAAATGTAATGCCGCTGTGCCGGAATTGAGTGCAAGCGCATAGGGAGATTTTGTATAAAGTTTCACCTCTTCTTCTAAGCGATTGACAAATGCGCCAAGCGGAGCAATGTAATTACTCGCAAAAGCCTCATTGACATAATCTTGTTCTTTGCCATTCATCTGCGGAGGGGATAAAAAAATTCTAAATCCCATAATCTTTCCTTAGTTTAGATTCTTTTTGGCTGGATTGCCAACGACTTTTTGATGTGGTTTTATATCGCAAATCACGACACTTCCCGCACCAATCAAACAATGCTCCCCGATAGTTTTTCCTTCAATCACAACGCTTTTTGCCCCAATATGCGAGAAGTCGCCAATATGCACATTGCCACAGAGTGTTGCGCTCGGAGCAATATGTGAGAAATTGCCAACTTTGCAATCGTGCTCTACAATGCTGCCACTATTGAGAATCGCTCCTGTACCAATTTGCGTGCGTGCATTAATGATTGCATTAGGCATAATCACGCTTCCACTAGCAATTTGAGCAGATTTTGAAATGATAGCACTAGAGTGAGCGACAAAAGGCAAATCAAACCCATTTTGAGAAAAGAAATGATAAAGATTCTGCCGCACTAGATTGTTGCCAATTGCTAAAATAATGCCAAATTCCTTTGCATTGCTTAGGCTAAGAAATTCTGTTCTTGTGATAGCGGAAATTCCATTGAGTGCTTTACCTTGCGGGTTGTCATCAATGAGAATCCTAAAGGATAAATTTTGGGATTCTAAAATATCCGCAATCACCGCACCGTGCCCGCCAGCACCGAAGATTGCTAGTTTTTTCATCTCTGCCCTTGTGTCAAAATCATACCGAGATTTTACCGAAATTTTGGGAATCCTAGTATCTAGGCTTTCAAAATAATCTTTCCTTTTTGCGTGCTTAAAACCCTTTGCGCCTTGAGTTCTCTTAAAATGCGCGAAAGAGATTCCGCACTTGTGTTGAGTCTTTGGGCGATTTGTCGTTGGGTTAGGTTAGGGAGTTCCATTTCATTTTCTTGTAGAAACTTGATTAATCGTTCCTTTAAGCCCATAGAGTTTTGGGCGATATGTGATTCTAACATTCTGATTTTATTGCAGAGTGAAGCGATAAAGTTACGACAAAAAGAGGGATTTTCCATACATTGTTTTTGGAATGTTGTCAGGGAGATTTCTAAAATCTCGCATTCCTCTTCACAAACTGCACTTGCGGGAAATGGTTGGTCAAGGAAGCTTGGCATTTCAGCAATGAAGTCTGGTGAGCAAATCTGGTGTAGGGTTTGTTCTTTGCTCGGCTGTTTTGTCGTTTTTCTCTTGGTTTTTGGAGCTTCTTCTATGGTTTTGTAAATCCTTACTTTGCCACTTAAAAGCACGAAGAGTTGTTTGGGAATCTCGCCCTCAAAAAACAAAATTTCTTCTTTATGATAGAAACGTTTATAGCCTAATGACGATAATATTTTCAAGAAGTCTTGCATTTGGATTCCTTTAATTTAAATGAAAGCATAACTTGAATGTATTTTAACAAAAGCATTAACAATTATCAACTTTTTTACGAAAAATTTTAGATAGTATTCGTGAAAAATTAATCCACTAAGATAAAATGAAAGGAAAAATATGAATCTAATGTATCCTTATTTGTTGTTAATCCATTTGTTTTGTGCCATTATATTTTTGGGTTATCTCTTCTGTGATGTCTTTCTGTTTAGCCAAGTGCGCAAGTTTTTAGGTGATGAATTTGCAAATAAAATGTCTTGTGTGATAAGCAAGAGAACGCAAGGAATGCCCCTGTGTTTTTTGCTACTTATCGTAACAGGTATGGCGATGATTCCTCAATATATTGGAACAGAATTAGGCTATTTTGGCACAACTTTACAGCAATTTTTGATTTTTAAGAGCATTTTGGCATTGGGAATTGCGTTGATGATTATCCTTTCTCTTGGATTTTATTATGTGCTCAAAAAGCCAAGCCCTCTAAGAAAAATAATCCACCCGCTTGCTTTGACTTTAGGGGTCATTATTGTTATTTTAGCCAAATTTGCATTTTATCAATAAGGAGTTAGAATGGAAAAATACAACACGATTTGCACAGAGGGAATCCAAACATTAATGGATATTTTTTATGCCAAGATTCGCGCAGATAAAAGTGGCGTAGGAAAGATTTTTAATGATAAAATTGGCACAAGTGATGCAGTGTGGGAGCAACATAAACTAAAGATTGCTAATTTTTGGCAGGGAATGCTTCTTAACATCGGAGATTATAGCGGACAGCCTTTAAAGGCTCATTTGGATTTGCCACCCTTTCCACGAGAGTTTTTTGATATTTGGTTAAGATTGTTTGAGGAGAGTTTGAAACAAGTTTTTTGTGATGCAGTGGCGGAGGAAATTTTGCAAAGAGCACAGATGATTGCCCAAAGATTCCAATTTATGCTTTATGAAAGCGGACATTAACATAAGTTATTTTTAAATTATTATTATCTGAATATTTATGATGAAAACCTTATGGATTGTTTGGAGAAAGCAATGTTTTAGAGTATAATTTCACCTAAATTTATTGTTGGGAAATGATTGAAGTGCTAAGAATTTTTAAATTAAGTCTTTTGATGTGCGGAATTATTCTTTATAGTGGTTGTTATCAAAATGCTTGTGGAATCTCCTCGTCTTATTGGGACGAGAAAAGTTATTATTATGATGCACAAGGAAATTATCACGAGAAATGTCCTGATAATTTGATTTATACCGAAAAAGCCTTGCAACAACAAGAGCAAGACGCATTAGACTTTTAAACAAAGAATCCTATTTAGCGAGTTTTTGAGATTGCAAGATAAAGGTCTAGAGCAAAAAAGAGCAGAACGTAACCGTGCTTTGGGCTTTAAAAATATCCTCCCATTGTCTGCACAGATAGAACGTCTTTATACGATTCCAAAGCCTGAACTTGAGGGGGTGAGAATTTCTTGTGGAGACTTAATTGAGATTTGGCTTCCCAATCTTAGCACGGAATCTTTCGCGCTTGTTTGCGAGATAGCAAGAGCCTTAATCCCTTGGCGCAAAGGTCCTTTTAAAATCAATTCTTTAGAAATACAAAGCGAATGGAATAGTGCAATCAAATACAACTTGCTTGCACCCCATTTACAACTAAAAGACAAAATTGTAGGCGACATTGGGTGTAATAATGGCTATTATATGTTTCGAGGGCTAGCACAGAATCCCACGCAAATCATAGGGTTTGACCCTGTGCCTTTGTGCCTCTTGCAATATCGGTTTTTACAATTTTTCGCACAACAAAATCGCTTACAATTTGAATTGCTTGGCATTGAGGAGTTATCTTACTTTGAAGCGCAATTTGATGTCTTATTGTGTCTTGGAGTTTTGTATCATCGCAAAAGCCCCCTTGATGCAGTCAAACTGATTTATAATGCCTTAAAAAGTGGCGGAGAAGCGGTGTTTGATAGTTTAATCCTTGAGGGAGAAGAGGAAATCGCACTTTGTCCCAAAGAACGTTATGCCAAAATGCCAAATGTGTATTTTATCCCGACACTCCGCACTTTTTGTGGTTGGTTAGAGAAATGCGGGTTTCAAGAGATTGCGCATATTGCAACACTAAAAACTGCCTTTGAGGAGCAGCGCAAGACGCAGTGGAGTAGTGGAGAATCTCTGGAGGATTTTTTAACTCCCAATGGAGAGCAAACGATTGAGGGCTATCCCGCTCCTAGACGCGCATATTTAAAGGCAAAGAAGATTTAAAGTCCCAAGAACAAAAACAGAATCTACTCAAAAAAGTTAAAAAAGATTTTATATTTATTCTTAAAGAGTTTTACCAATATAATCAAACCCTAAATTTCAAAAATAAAGGAACAAAAATGAAAAGACGCACTCTTTTTAAATTGGCAGGAATTGGTGCTTTAGGACTTGCAATGCCATTAGTGGCAAAAGAATCCCAAAGCACTAAAGCAGGTCAAGTACATTCTAAAAAAAGAGAATTTTCTGTGAGCTTGAAACACAATATTTTGGAGGCTGGGAAATGCAGACTTTGGATTCCTCTTCCGTCCTCTACGCCCTATCAATATTTGACAAGCAATCTTGTCTTTAGCGGGAATTATTCTCAAGCATATATCAGCAATACACAGATTCCGACACTCTTTGCGGAATTTGACAAAGTTAAGAATCTTAGCTTGGAAATCAAGTTTGACATTACGACTTTAGAGTGCACGACAGATTTTAAGGAAGTGCAAGCGAAATTCAATAAAAATGCTAAGATTCCACAGGAAGTGAAGCCTTATCTAGCAGCAACGGAACATATTCAAACTGATGGAATCGTAAAAGCAACCGCGAGAGAAATCCTCAAGAATGCCAATGTGCAAAACACCGATGATTGCCAAAAGGCAAAGGCAATTTTTGAATGGGTTGCAAGGAATATGCAGCGCGATGAAAGTATTTTAGGCTACGGAACAGGAGATGCCAAAGCGATTTTAGAATCCAAAAAGCTTTATGGTAAATGCACCGATATTAGCTCGGTTTTTGTCGCGCTTTGTAGAAGTGTAGGGATTCCTGCGAGGGAGATTTTTGGGATTCGGCTTGGGCAATCCCGTTTCTCAAATGCAATGGGAAGTGCGAAAGACAAAGTTGCAAATATTACAGGAGGGCAGCATTGTCGTGCAGAATTTTATGTGCGAGGCTATGGGTGGATTCCTTGCGACCCGGGCGATGTTGCAAAAGTTAAATTGAGCGAAAAACTAGGCGATGACGATACGAAAATCAGAGATTTACGCGAATATCTCTTTGGAAATTGGGAAATGTGTTGGTTGGGCTATAACACTGCAAGAGACTTTATCCTCACACCCACACCAGCAGAGACACCTTTAAACAATTTCGGCTATCCTTATGGGGAAGTAGAGGATAATGTGTTGGATTATTACGATGCAAAAGGATTTTCTTACTTCTATACCTCTGTTGAAAAACAATGAAAGCTAGATTGGGTTTAATTCTTTCGTTTTGTGTGGGAGTTGCGGCAAGCCTTTGTTGCTTGCCCGCACTCCTCTTTTTGCTTTTTGGGTTTTCTTTTGGAATCGCAGGAGTAGAGATTCTCGCTCCCTATCATTTGGCTTTAAGCCTGTTATCCTTGCTCTGCTTTGTTTTGTATTTTTACTTTGGAATCTTACGCTGTGATTGCGCAAGGTCTTGCAAAAGAAAGAGGAGTATTGGCGGATTTTTGTGGCTATTTGTCTTGCTTTGTATTTTTGTTTTATCCAGAGATGTTAGGTTGGTTTTATGCGTAAAGCTTTGTTGATATTTGTTTTGTGTGGTGGATTGTTGTTTGGACAAGAATATAAAATCTATGTAGAGGGAATGCACTGCCCACTTTGCACGGCAATGGTGAGAAAGGCACTCCTAAAAGTAGAGGGGGTGAAGAGTGCCAAGGCGAGCCTAAAGGATAAAATCGCCCGAGTGGAATGCGAAGAAAATGTTGCTAAAGAGAATCTTTTAGAGGCTGTTGCAACGACAGGTTATAGCGGAGAGTTTGTCCCTTAAGAATTTTTTAGAAATGCGATTCTGTGAAAAATTGTATTTCTTAAATATGGTATGAAATTTGCTTTTTTACAATTAAGACAGGAAGTGAATATTTGTGAAGGAACAGATAAAAGGCAAAAAGTGCGGACTCTTGATTTCTTTACAAATGATAATTATTTGCAAAATCCTATCAAAGAATCCTTAGGAAATCCCAAAAAAATAGAAAAATTCCCTAACGTTTTGGTAGATAAAGGCGCAATGGATTGGCTTTTGCAAACAATGCTCTTCCAATCTAAAAATGCAAACTCTGCATCTAAGCCAAGCCTCGTGATGAGGAATCCTCCTAGTGAAGAATCCAAGAATGAAAAAATCTTGAAAGAAATTTCACAATTTAGCCAATTTTATCGACGTATGCGGTGTATTAAGGATTTTAAGGCAACCCAACAAAATCTACGATTTGTAGGACAAATAGAGGAGAAGTTAAGACGCAATGCGTATTGTCATACCACGCAACAAGAAGCACAAGAAGCGCAAAAGTTTCTTTATCTGCAAATGGACAAGCGGGTATGGAATCTCTATCAAGGACGTCCAAAACAACTTCAAGAGTTAATGGACAAAGCTTATCAGTTCTACACGAAGAAAGAAAATTTGAGCAAAAATCTTACTTTGGGCGATGAAGAGTTGAGAATCGTGGAGACTTTGCTAGAATATGGCGTGCAGACAGAATCGCAAGATTTAGAAAATCTGTTTCATCATTATTTGCTCACTTTGCCAAAAATCCTTAAGGATTCTGCGAAAAATGGCGAAATAGAAACCAAATACTTAAAAGAAATAGAGCAAAATATCAATACATACAGAAGCGACAAGATGAAGCTAATGGGATTCAATTTCTTTGCTACTGAAGCACTTCTTCCCCAAGAGCAAGAAGCCATAACGGATTCTATTGCTAAAGTGCTATCGTTTTATTCTCAACCCAATACAATGGAAGTGAATGGATATAAAATTTCTTGGCAGCCAAAACAAGCCAATCTACAAGATTATCATTCCCTTTATTCCATTGATTTGGCAATTAAAAATGCACAGAATGCAGAGATAAAGATTGAATTTCAAGTTTTGATTGTTTTTCCAACAAAATTTCAAAATAAATTAGAATCTTGATAGTCCTTAAATTCTCTTCTCAATGCGGCTTGCTTCACAGATAAGCTTGAGGTTTTGTCCTTGAAAGGTCTTTGGTCTTTGCGCTTTTTGGCTAAAAATGCTTGAATCTGTAGCGTCATTGGCTGCTTTTTCATAGATTTGTAAGGCAACTTGTGTCGTGCCGTCTTTTAGGGCTTTTTCTGTGTAGGCATAAATTAAATTTTGTGTTGTAAGTGTAAAGCCAGATATTTCTGAATATTCTTGATAAACCATTCCATTCTCTAGTGTAATTTTGCCATCTTCCCCGCCTGTTTGGAGATGCCAATGGGTTTGGATAATCTTAGCGTGTTTGAAAATCAAGTCCTTTTCCCTTTGATTCAAATCTGCTTCAAATTCAGAAAAAAACGCACGAATCCAAGCAATCCCCTCTTGAGCTGCTGCTTTGAAATTGCCCGCACTCTTTTGCACTTCTTGCGCGCGGTCTAAAAACAAATCACTTTTTTGCTCTATGGTATGGGGGAGAAGGCAAGTGAGCAACTCTGCTTTGTCGGTTAAATCGTCTTTTAGTTCTTGCATTGTAGAATCAAGATGAATCAATTGTTCTTTATAGCTTAGCAGTAAATGCAATTTGGGGTCATTTGGGTCTTGAATTGCCACATAGAACTCCTCTAGTTTCTCATTCATTAATTCGCTGATGACAGAGAGGCTACGCGGATAGGAGAGGGGGTTTAGTTCCTCTTGCATTTCTTTGTCTAATGGTTTAAGAAATTCACTAGAGCGAAAGAGGGTAGAGAATCTCAAATCCTCTCTTGGGTTTTGTGATTCTAAGCCCAAAGCCAAAGAAATATCCACCGCAATTTCATTCAGTGGCATATACGACTCTTTTTTCTGCGTGTCGGTTTGGTGGTGAAAGGATAAAAGCGTACCAAAGTCGTTTTGAGATTCTGAAGCAGAAGTGTTTTGAAAGGGATTTTGTGAGGCTTTATAAAGAGGTGTTGCAAAAGGGGAATTGGGTAAGAAATCTTGACTTAAGAGCATCGGAGTCCTTGTTAAGTTTTTAAAAATTAAGCAAAAAGCATTCCAAGAAAAAGCTAAAGAATCTTGTATGTGGGAGATTAGGAGTGTTTAAATTATGGATTGCCACGATTTGATAAATCAAGTCTTGCAAGGGTTGAAAGTAGAATTTACTTTCTGCTTGATGATAGCACGCAAGTTTTATGGTTTGCTTGCAAGGACGCAAAGCCAATTATTATAGCATTGCGAGGGCTCACCCGAAACAATCTATAATGCAGAACCTCGCTCTTGTGATTCCAATGTTAAGATTGCCAAGATTAAAGAATAATTTGTGCCCAAAGTAAGTGTGAATGCACAACTATTCTAGCGCGTAAGCTTTAAATTTCTCCCCCCTCTCTTTGTAGGAGCTAAATTGGTCTAAACTCGCTGCCGCTGGGGAAAGTAGTGCAACATAATTGGAGCTATTTTTGTGTTGTGTATCCTTTAGGCTTTGCTTGAGGAGAGATTCTTTGATTTGACGCACAGCAACTTCAAGTGTGTAGCAGGCATTGCAAGGAGTATTTGCCGATTTTGCGAGGGTGTAGAGTTTATCTGTGTTGCTCCCAATCGCAAAAATCTCTATTTTGCACTGCGCAATGAGATGAAAGAGCGGTGTCAAGTCTGCCCCTTTGTCATCTCCCCCAAGAATGAGTAAAATCTGCGAATCTTGATAACGTTTGATTGCTTCCATCGTCGCGTCAAGATTCGTTCCCTTGCTATCATCTATCCAAAGATTTCCCGCCTTATCATAAAATTCTTCTATTTTATGCGCCCCAATTTTAAAGGCATTTAAGAGTTTGTAATTTTGCACCGAAAACAGAATTTCACACGCACACATTACAAGTGTTGCGTCTAATAAAAAAGGCTCTTTAAAGGTTATTTCATCTAATCTTAAATGGAATTGGTTGGCTAAATCTTGGGCATTGCGATAAAAGATGAGATTCGCGCGCGATTGCTTGCAAAGGGGGTGCGATTCTAATGCGCAAGGCAGAATCGCGATTTCTTTATCACGCAAGGATAGAATCGGCTTGAGTTTATCTGCAATATAGTTTTCATAGTTTCCGTGCCAACTAATATGGTCTTGTGTGATAGGCAAAAGCAAATAGAGAATTGGCTTAGCGATTTGTGTATAGTGGAGTGTAAAGGAGCTTGTTTCTAGTATCCAAAGGGGTGATTCTTGATTGAGTTTAGCCAAAGGAGTGCCGATATTGCCACCACTTTGCGCTCCATAGGGTTGTAGCAAATGTGTGAGCATTTGTGTGGTGGTTGTTTTACCATTTGTGCCACTAATCCATACAGATGGGGGCATTTTGCAAGATTGTGTGGCAAAAAAATCGTATTCGCTTAAGAATCGCGATTCTTTATGTGTGGCAACAAAATCAAGTGCAGTTTGTATCATAGAATTATGGGGCGGAATCCCGGGACTTGTAACAATTGTAGCTTGTGGATAGTTTGCCAAAACCTCGTTTATGGCAGCACTTGGGAGTAAAATATTTCCTAAATCTCCTTGACTTTCTTGTGTGAAGCTATCGTCTAACACAATACAGGGTGCAAAGCGTTCGGCAATCGCACGATTCGTTCCCCCAAAACCTAAAAGTATCAACATAAAAAATCCTTAACGTATTTTGAGACTCAAAAGTGCGATGAGGTTACTCATAAGAGCGACAATCCAGAATCGCACGATGATTTTGCTTTCACTCAAGCCTTTTTCTTCAAAGTGGTGGTGCAGGGGTGCCATTAGAAAAATCTTTTTGCCTCGTGTTTTGTAACTACCAATTTGCAAGATAACTGAAAGTGCTTCTATGACGAAAATAAAGCCAATCAAAAAAAGCAGAATTTCGTTTTTTGAAACAATAGCAAGATAGGCAATCACTCCCCCCAAGCTCAAGCTTCCACTATCTCCCATAAAGACTTGTGCAGGGTGGCAATTATACCAAAGGAATCCAATCAAAGCACCAATGAGTGCGGAGGAGAGAATCGCAAGCTCTCCACTATCTAGCACTTTGGGATAAAACAAATAGGCACTTAATCCCGAATGTCCGGCAACATAGACAAAAGCCGTGAGCGAAGTCAGTGCGTAAATAGACGGAATCGCAACGAGCCCATCTAAACCATCGGTGAGATTGACTGCATTGCTTGTCGCAATAAAAACAAGCGTCCAAAACAAGATTCCAAAGAAATTCCAATCAAAGAGAGGATTTTTGAAAAAGGGCAAATAGAATTCTGAATTTAAACCGACGAAGTATAATCCGCACGAGAGAATAAGGCTGATAAGAATCTGTAACAAAAATTTTGTTTTTGCACTCATTCCAGCATTTTTGCGTTGCATTATTTTGGAGTAGTCATCACTGACGCCTAGCATTGCAAAGCTAAGCAAAGTAGCAATTCCAAGTAGCACATAGATATGATTGAGTTTAGCACAAAGCAAGGTAGCAAGCAAAGTCGTGCCCACAAAGATAATTCCACCCATAGTTGGCGTATTGGCTTTTTGTTGATGATTTTTAGGGGCAAACTCTGAAATAGGCTGATTGGCGTGCTTGTTTCTTGCCCATAAAATATAATAAGGCAGTGCAAAAATCGTGAGAAGAAAGGCTACAAAGAATGCAATTGCAGAACGCACGGTAATATACTGAAAAATATTAATATCTAGCAAAGAGTAAAGATAATATAACATAAGCCAATCTTACTAAATGAAATTTTAGGAAAAAATTGGGTAGGATTCTACCCAAAATAACTTTAAAGATTGGGAAAAGTTAAATGAAAGTCGTTTTAGTAATTACAGATGGGATAGGATATAGCAAAAAGCAAGAGTATAATGCGTTTTTTGCGGCAAAAAAGCCAACTTATGACAAGCTATTCCAAGAAGTGCCCTTTGGAATGATTCATACCTATGGATTGTCTGTTGGTTTGCCAGAAGGACAAATGGGAAATTCTGAAGTGGGGCATATGAGTTTAGGGAGCGGGAGGGTTTTATATCAAGACCTTGTCAAGATTAATAAAGCCATTGCAGAGGGAACTTTGCTACAAAACCCCGCGTTAGATTGTCTTAAAAATTGCAAACGCGTGCATTTGGCAGGATTATTAAGTGATGGAGGGGTGCATTCGCATTTGAATCATATTTTAGCCCTTGCACTAGGATTGGAATCCCAATACGAAGTGTTATTACATTTAATCACCGATGGACGCGATGTGCCTCCTAAGAGTGCGATAAGATTTTTGAATGAGGTAGAATCGCAAATCAAGGATAAAAGGATTCGGATTGCAAGTCTTAGCGGACGTTATTATGCAATGGATAGGGACAATCGTTGGGAACGCGTAGAAAAAGCTTACAATTCCATTGCGTTGGGCGAAAATATGCAGACGATTACACCACAGGAATATTTAGAATCGCAGTTTAAACAAGAAATTTTTGATGAATTTATCTTGCCCGCGAGTTTTTGTTCCGGTTTCACAGAGGATTCTCCTAATAGAATCCAAGCAGGAGATGGATTGATTTTCGTAAATTTCCGCAGTGATAGGGCAAGAGAAATTGTTAGCGCGTTAGGAAAGGTGGATTTTAACGGATTTGTACGCAAGGATTTTGTGGAGATTCCACTTGTTACGATGACAACCTATGATAAATCATTTCCTTTTCCGATTCTTTTTCCCAAAGAAAATGTCCAAAATACTCTAGCCGAAGTGATTTCTAATCATCATTTGCGGCAATTCCATACAGCCGAAACCGAAAAATATGCCCATGTAACTTTTTTCTTTAATGGTGGGGTTGAAGAACCTTATCCTAATGAAACGCGTCTCTTAGTGCCTTCACCAAAGGTTGCTACTTATGATTTGCAACCACAGATGAGTGCTAGGGAAGTCGGCGATGCGGTTTTAATGGCTATGGAAGAGGGTTATGAGTTTGTAGTGGTCAATTTTGCCAATGGTGATATGGTAGGGCATACAGGGAATTATGAAGCCGCAATTCAAGCGGTTGAGGCAGTAGATAGTGAGCTTGGGAGAATCTATGCAAAGGCAAAAGAAAAAGATTATGGATTGCTCATTACAAGCGACCACGGAAATTGTGAAGAAATGAAAGACGCACAAGGCGAGCCTTTGACAAACCATACCATTGGCGATGTGTGGTGCTTTGTAATGGCAGAGGGTGTCCAATCTGTGCAAAATGGCGGATTGAATAATATTGCACCGAGTATTTTAAAGCTTATGGGAATTGCGATTCCAAGCGAAATGGATAAGCCACTTTTTTAAGGAATTGCTTGCATTTAAACAAAATTATAAAAATTAATCGTATAATTACAAGTAAATTTTCAATGATTTTAAGGTTTTAAGAATGACACAAGAGGAATTGGAATCGTTATTGGGTAGTGATATGGACGATGTAACACAAGAGAATCAAGAAGAGGGAGGGGAATCCGAAGATTCTAATGTAAAAGACCCAACGATTAAAAGTGAAGCAAAGTCAGATGATTTTTCTATTGAGCAAGATATAAGCTGGCCACCTCCTCCACCAACAGCAGAGCATAAAGTCGTGCATCAATTAGACGATGTTACGCGTGATTCTGAAATCAAAGCCACAGAGATGTTTGATAAACTAGAAAAAATTAATAACCTAGATGCAGACATTGAAGACGCATTTAGTGAGATTCAGCAGTTTATCACTTCCCAAGAAGAATTATTACAAAAACTCCACACCAAATTCCCTGATTTTCATACTTTTAGTGAGCAATTAGAGATGGCAACCAAGGTAAAATCCAATGTGCAAAAAGTATCCGATTCTTTGCAAGAAATCGCTAATATTTCTTTAGAAGCTATGGAGGCTATGCAATACCAAGACATTCATCGTCAAAAAATTGAGCGCGTCATTAACATTATGCGCGCACTCGCAAGGTATATGAGCTCGCTCTTTGAGGGCAAAATTGATGATAGCAAACGCGTAAGCTCTGCGGTGCATATTCAAGGGGATAAAACTGAAAATGTCGTCAATGAAAACGATATTGAAGCTTTGATTGCAAACTTTGGCAAATGATTTATGCAAGTGCATAACCCTAACTCCTCTAAGATTCCAGAACTCCTCTCCCCAGCGGGAAATCTTAAAAAACTAAAAATTGCTTTAGAATATGGCGCAGACGCTGTTTATGGTGGCGTGAGCCACTTTTCCTTGCGCAATCGTTCAGGCAAGGAATTTGACTTTGAATCCTTTCAAGAGGGCGTAGAATACACACACGCACGAGGCAAAAAGATTTATGTAACGATTAATGGCTTTCCCTTTAATTCACAATTAAAATTACTAGAATCGCATATCCAAAAAATGGCGAGTTTAAAGCCTGATGGCTTTATCGTTGCCACTCCGGGCGTGATTAAACTATCGCACCAAATCGCCCCCGAGATTCCAATCCATCTTTCTACGCAAGCGAATGTTTTGAATGTGTTAGACGCACAAGTTTTTTACGAATTAGGAGTGAAGCGGATTATTGCTGCAAGAGAATTGAGCCTCAAAGATGCAATAGAGATTAAAAAAGCCCTGCCAGATTTGGAGTTAGAAATTTTCGTGCATGGTTCTATGTGCTTTGCTTTTTCGGGACGTTGTTTGATTTCTGCTTTGCAAAATGGTCGTGTGCCCAATCGCGGAAGCTGTGCGAATGATTGTCGGTTTGATTATGAATATTATGTGCGTAATGAAGCCAATGATGAATTGGTGCGCTTTAGTGGAAAAGAGATTTATGCGCGCAACCCCGACAATGGAGTTACAATGCGCTTAGAGGAAGAAGCGGGTGTAGGAACGCATATCTTTAATGCCAAAGACTTGAATTTGATTTCCCATATTCCAACGATTTTGGAAAGTGGCGTGATAGATTCGTTAAAGATTGAGGGGCGCACGAAGTCTAGCTATTATGCGGGCATTACCGCATTGGCTTATCGACGCGCCTTAGAGGATTATGCGCAAGGTGATTTTGTGGAATCGCGTTATAAAAATGAGTTAGAAACATTGAAAAATCGTGGCTTTAGTGAGGGTTATTTGATACATCGTCCTTTTGAAAAACTCAATACGCAAAACCATTGGAGTGCAATCAGTGAAGGGAGTTACCAAGTCAATGCGGAAGTGAGTGAGGATGGCAAAACCGCACTCTGTCGGCACACGATTCGCCCCAATGAACCTAAAGAAATCGTGAGTGCGCATTGGGATTCTGTTTTTGTGGGGAAAAATGAGAGGGGTGAAATCTTTGAAAAAGAGGGCAAAAAATACCTGCGCCTTTTTAAGATTCTATTAGTCAATGGCAAGGAGTTAGAGTCTATCCATAGCGGCAATGAAAATGCATTTGTATTGCCCTTTTCACTTCCGCCTTTTAGTTTCTTGCGTCAAAGGATTTAGGGAATCCTTTGCGCGTTTTGGCGATGATATTTTAAGCTTTAATCTCTTGCAGAATCTCGGATAAAATATCCACAACTTTACTTTTTTCTGCTTCAAAGATATGTTGCGGTAATGGGCTTAGATTCCCAAACTCATCTAACCTACTTTCGTTGTTCTCTTGTTTTTGTAAAAAAGTAATGTTTTCAGACAAAAGACTTTGAATTTTGTTAGAATCCATTTCCATATTACGCGTCGCAAGAACCTTTTTCATATTACTAAAACTAAGCGTGCCATAAAGATTCTCACTCTCAAGTAAAGAAGTATTAAGATTTGCAAGATAGATTTTTGATACATTTTTTGCAATAGAATCTCCCCTGCCTTCTGTTTCTTGTTGTATGGCTTCATTGAGGATTGCACCATAAGTTTTTTGGGATTCCTGATTCTTTGGATTCTCCACACGGGACGAATTCCCAAGCAGGGAATAAATATTGTAAGGTGAATCACTATGAACTTGCATAGGCGAATCCTCACTTGATATAAATACTTGCGCTCATTGTGGGACCAGGATTAATGGAACGGGCAGTATAAGTAAATGTGCCATTGGTATTGCTAGACTTGGAAATATCCCAATCTTCCCACCAACCAATCACAATATTATTGTCTCCAACAATGCTTACACAATCTATCATTGTTGCTTGATTTCCTGCAAAGGTTGCACTATCTGTGCTTCTACCTCCATATCCTATCACGCCTGTGATAACTTCAAATGGATTACCTCCGTGATTGAAGTTTGTGCTTGTCTGATTATCTTGAATCTCCTCACAGCCATTTTGAAGTTGTCCTGCTTGTTGTTGAGAGCAAACTGACATAATAGCTACTTCCGATACAGGTGGAGCTGCTGCCTTTGTGGCTTCGTTATTTTTATTTGCCTCATATGCCTTTTTCATTCTCTCCAACGCTTTATCAAGTTTCCCGTTAAGAATTCTTTCTTTCAGTGGAGAATTTGGCTCTAAAAAGATATTTACACCATTTCTTGTAATTTTCTCTTTACCCTCTGTGGCGTAGTTTTCTGCACCAAACGCGATTCCACAGCTTAAAACACTTGCAAGTGCAAGACTAAAGATTCTTTTTGTCATTCTTAACTCCTTAAAAATAAGATATGTAAAATCTCAAGCAAAAAGTATTCCTTATATATGGTTTGGATTTTGGTTTTGATTAGATGATAGATTGCTGCGCAAGTTGAAAAATACTCAAGCTACAATAAGACACACATTTTGCTTTTTAGAATCCCATTTGAGAGCTTTTATTTAGCTAAATTTAAATAATTTTAGTAACAATGAAAGACCTTTTAGAATGTGGGGTGCATTTTGGACACCAAACAAGACGTTGGAATCCAAAAATGAAAAAGTATATTTTTGGTGTGCGCAAAAATATTCATATTATTGATTTACAAAAGACTTTGCGTTATTTCCGCTACACTTATAATATCGTGCGCGATGCAGCAGCAGAGGGCAAAGTAGTAATGTTTGTTGGCACGAAAAAACAAGCAAGTGAAACTCTCAAACTAAGTCAATGCGGAAGTGAGTGAGGATGGCAAAACCGCACTCTGTCGGCACACGATTCGCCCCAATGAACCTAAAGAAATCGTGAGTGCGCATTGGGATTCTGTTTTTGTGGGGAAAAATGAGAGGGGTGAAATCTTTGAAAAAGAGGGCAAAAAATACCTGCGCCTTTTTAAGATTCTATTAGTCAATGGCAAGGAGTTAGAGTCTATCCATAGCGGCAATGAAAATGCATTTGTATTGCCCTTTTCACTTCCGCCTTTTAGTTTCTTGCGTCAAAGGATTTAGGGAATCCTTTGCGCGTTTTGGCGATGATATTTTAAGCTTTAATCTCTTGCAGAATCTCGGATAA
Organism: uncultured Helicobacter sp.; assembly: GCA_964464895.1. Lineage (GTDB taxonomy): Bacteria > Campylobacterota > Campylobacteria > Campylobacterales > Helicobacteraceae > Helicobacter_D. The sequence continues at coordinate 104,798 of CAYXGY010000002.1, forward strand.
AATATCAATGGCTGAATTTTTGCGCTTTGCAAAATATTCTGGGCTTTCGCTCTCGCCTAAATGCGTGCCCCTTTGCATATCTGTCGGAGATTCTATGATAGGAATCAATTTTGCAATATCGTTTGCACTTTGCGCTGATATTCCCTCTCTGTGCCGCAGTATCCAATTTGCCCCACCAACAAATGCAAAGAGATTTGTAGCTTCTTCTCTGTCTTGTTCTTGTAAATCCCTCAAAACTTGTGTCATCAATAGCTCAAATTCGCTATAAGAGCTAGAATCATTTGAGCTAGAAATCTGATTTATTTGGTTTTTTATAGCGGGATTAATCCCTCTATAAGTATTAAGAAAAGATTCCATAATTTTTCACTTAATATAAATTTTAGTGCTCATTGTTGGTCCCGGGTTGATAGAACGAGAAGTGAAAACAAAATCTCCATTGGAATTACTAGGTTTTGAAATATCCCAAAGGTCATAAAAACCATCTACAATATTATCTCCTGTTAAATCCATACCGATAGAATCTAATTGTACTGCCTGATTTCCAGCAAAAGTTGCACTATCATAACTGTTTCCGCCATAACCCGTTACTCCTGTGCCAACTTGAAATAAACTCCCCCCGTGATTTAAGTCTGTTGTTGTTTTGCCGAATACATATTCATAACCTCCATTGGTTGATTGAATCTCCAAAATTTGCACATCACTTACAGCGGGTGCAGGTGCTTTAGGATTCGGTTTATTCTCCATTTTTTCAAAAGATTCTTTCATAGCTTCTAGTGCTTTATCCATTTTACCGCTAAGAAATTCATTTTTATAGGGTGAATTTGGCTCTAAAAAGATATTTACACCATTTCTTGTAATTTTCTCTTTACCCTCTGTGGCGTAGTTTTCTGCACCAAACGCGATTCCACAGCTTAAAACACTTGCAAGTGCAAGACTAAAGATTCTTTTTGTCATTCTTAACTCCTTAAAAATAAGATATGTAAAATCTCAAGCAAAAAGTATTCCTTATATATGGTTTGGATTTTGGTTTTGATTAGATGATAGATTGCTGCGCAAGTTGAAAAATACTCAAGCTACAATAAGACACACATTTTGCTTTTAGAATCCCATTTGAGAGCTTTTATTTAGCTAAATTTAAATAATTTTTTAGTATTATACTCGCCTTTTGATTTTATCAAAACTCACACACGCTAATCCTAGTTAGGTTGCGCAATTTGCGTTAAGGAGCGTGGAGGGAAAACCAAAACAACAAATAGGAGAACACTATGGTAACAATGAAAGACCTTTTAGAATGTGGGGTGCATTTTGGACACCAAACAAGACGTTGGAATCCAAAAATGAAAAAGTATATTTTTGGTGTGCGCAAAAATATTCATATTATTGATTTACAAAAGACTTTGCGTTATTTCCGCTACACTTATAATATCGTGCGCGATGCAGCAGCAGAGGGCAAAGTAGTAATGTTTGTTGGCACGAAAAAACAAGCAAGTGAAACTCTCAAACAATACGCAGAAAGCATTAATGCGCCTTATGTAAATTATCGTTGGTTAGGCGGAATGCTAACAAACTTCGCAACGATTAAAAAATCTATCCGCAAACTTGAAATTATTGAGGAAATGGAATCTAGCGGGCAAATTGACTTGCTAACCAAAAAAGAAAAATTAATGATTCAACGCAAAAAAGAGAAATTAACGCGTTATTTAGGTGGTGTGCGTCATCTCAAAAAAGCTCCAGATATGATTTTTGTCATTGACGCAGCAAAAGAAAAAATTGCCGTAGCAGAGGCAAGAAGGCTTGGAATCCCTGTGGTTGCACCATTGGATACAAACTGCGACCCAGATATGGTAGATTATCCGATTCCGGGCAATGATGATGCGATTCGTTCTATCCAACTATTCTGCAAAGAAATGGCAGAAGCAATTACAGAGGGGCGCGCTATTGCAGGCGGTGAAGCACCGATACAACAAGTAGAACCTACTCCCGCAAGCGAAGAGGAAAAACAAGAGGTGATGGAAGAAATTATGAGCGAAGAAGATTTCGCAAAAAGCGTAGAATAAGGAGAGATAATGGCAGAAATTAGCGCACAACTCGTAAAACAGCTCCGTGATATGACAGATGCAGGAATGATGGATTGTAAAAAGGCTCTCGTAGAAGTGGGTGGTGATTTAGAAAAAGCCGTAGAATATTTGAGGGAAAAAGGACTTAGCAAAGCTGCTAAAAAAGCTGATAGAGTCGCGGCAGAGGGAAGTATCGCAATTAAAGTCTCGAATGACTTTAAAAAGGTAAGTATGGCAGAAATTAACTCCGAAACAGACTTTGTAGCCAAAAACGATGGTTTTAAAGAATTGAGTGCAAAAACTATCGCAATGGTGCAAGATTCCAATATTTCAAATGTAGAAGAGTTGAATACTTTGGACTTTGAAGGTGCGAAATTTGAGGAATACCTTAAATCTCAAATTGCAAAAATTGGTGAAAACATTGTTGTCAGAAGAATCGCAAAGGTTGAAGCTAAAGGAAGTGGAATTGTGAATGCTTATGTGCATTCCAATGGGCGCGTAGGCGTGATTATTGCGTTGAAATGTCAAGAAGAATCTAATGCAAGCAAATTGGCAGATTTTACTAAAAATTTATGTATGCACGCTGCGGCAATGAAACCACAAGTGATTAGCTATCATTCCTTTGATTTGGACTTTATCAAAAGCGAAAAAACAGCAATCATCGCTGAACTTGAAAAAGAAAATGAAGAATTAAAACGACTTGGGAAGCCTTTGCATAAGATTCCAGAATACATTAGCCAATTAGAGCTTACTGATGAAATCTTAAAACAACAAGAAGAAAAGCTAAAGGCAGATTTAAAGGCACAAGGCAAACCAGAACAAATTTGGGATAAGATTCTACCGGGACAATTAGAACGTTTCAAGGCGGATTCTACAATTTTAGACCAAAGATTGACATTGCTTGGACAATTTTTCGTAATGGACGACAAAAAAACAATTGCACAAGTTTTAGCAGACAAATCCAAAGAACTCAATGATAATATTGAAGTGGTGGATTATGTGCGTTTTGAGCTTGGAGAAGGAATCACAAAACAAGTTGCTAGCTTTGCCGATGAAGTAGCAGCGCAATTAGGTTGATTTTAGGGGATTTACTTGGCTTCTTTGGTAGCTGAAAATCTTTCTTTTGGCTATGATTCTCCTATTTTAGAAAATGTAACTTTCAGTCTAAACGCGGGTGAGACGCTTTCTATTATGGGAGTTAGCGGAAGCGGTAAAAGCACGCTTTTGCATATCTTATCTAGTTTTCTAAAACCACAAAGTGGCAGAGTCGAACTTTTGGGTAAAGATATTTATCAGCTTCCACAAGATAAATTGCTCACTTTAAGACGCAATGAAATTGGAATCATCTTTCAATCCCATTATTTATTTTTGGGGTTTAATGCAGAAGAGAATTTAGAAGTTGCTTCCTTGTTAAGTAGTCAAAAGATTGATGAGGAACTCTTGAGTTTATTTGGAATCTTGGAAGTTTTGCCTTTAAATATCGGCTCTTTAAGTGGCGGGCAGCAGCAACGTCTTTCCATTGCCAGGATTCTGACTAAAAAGCCCAAAATTATTTTTGCGGACGAACCCACAGGGAATTTGGACAGAGAAACCGCTTTTAGCGTAATGGAGCTTTTGTTTGACTATGTAAAACTCACACAATCTTCCCTTGTTTTTGTTACACACGACCCGATTTTAGCCCATAAGGCTCTGCACGCTTATCGCTTGGAGAAAACACAGCTAATACCCTTAAGATGACTTGAGATAATGCATTGGAGCAACTTAGAATAAAGCAATACCGCAATGTCCTTTTGCTTATGCTTGGACAAGGCTTGAGTGGTTCTCTTGTTTCGTTGCTTACGCTTGCTACACCACTTTGTGCGCAAAATCTTATTACCTTATCACAAACCCTATCCCAAAACCTTGTAACCTTACCTGTTTCTGCAACGATACTAGGAGCATTTTGTATAGTCTATAATGCTTCAGCTTTTATGGAAAAATGGGGCAGAAAAAAAGCATTTATATTTGCTTCTGGCTTAGGAATGCTTGCCTCAATGCTTGCGATGATAGCTATTATATTGCATTCCTTTTGGCTTTTTTGCATAGCAACCCTTTTGCTTGGTGGCTTTAGTGCATTCAATCAATATTATCGCTTCGCAGCTTCGGAAGCTTTTTTGGATTCTCATACGAATGATATTCATACTAAAAACAAAGCAGTGGCATTGGTTGTTGGTGGTGGAATTTTGGGCGCAATCTTAGGTCCATTTTTGGCGAGTTTTGGAGCGAATTTCTTTATAACACCACCTTTTGATGTTGCATTTTTGGCTCATTTTTCTTTGCATTTCTGCTCTGTTTTTGCACTCTTATCAGTTCCATTTTTCTTGAACTTGCTTCAATACAGACAACAAAACAAGAATCAAAAGAGACACTTAAAAATATATTATGGATTCTCTTAAGGGATAAAACTTTGTATTAGGCACTCTAGCTTGTGCCTTTGGCTTTAGTCTAATGACACTTTTGATGAATGCCGCACCACTTGCTATGCACCATACGCATTTTAATTTAAATGAGAGCCAAATCGTGCTTCAATGGCATTTTATTGCAATGTATTTGCCATCTATATTTTTAGGATTTTGGCTCAATAAAAGCGCGCCACAACATATCATTTTCTATGGAATCCTTGCCTATATTCTTAGTATTGTTATTGCTATCACAGGACTAGGATTCTATTCTTTTTTCTTTGCACTTTTGTTTCTAGGAATTGGTTGGGCTTTTGTGTTTAATGGCGGAACATTTTTACTCAATGCTATGCCAACATCTGCCTACAAATTTGAGGCACAAGGGTTCAATTCATTCTTAACTTACCTCTGTAATTTTATTGCTTCTATGTCTGTGGGCTTTTTGTTGCATTCTTCTGAAGGCTGGGTCATATTAAATCTGATTGGTGCAATGATGCTTGCTTGTTTTGTATGGTTTTTTATATATCTGCAAAGAAGCATTACTTAATCTAATCCCACAATTTCCCCCTTAAACATTTTTAAATGGACAAAATGGCACAATATATGTAATGTATGCAAAAGGTAAATAATGGAACTCTTAGCTTATTTGACAGAGGGTAATGTCGCAAACTTTCTACTCTTACTATTGCGATTTGCCGGGATTATTGCCTTTTTTCCCTTTTTTGAAAATCAAATGATTAACAATTCCATTAAAGGCGCATTGATTTTTTGGCTCACGATTGTATTTATTCCTCTTTTAGATGTCGTTCCTCCAGCGAATTGGACGATTTTGCGCTTTATTGTTGCAGGGCTTTCTGAAATTATGCTCGGATTCCTTGCGTCTGTGGCACTTCAAATTGTATTAGGTATGATTTCCTTTGGAGGAGAATTAATGTCTTTTGCAATGGGATTAACCATTGCGAATGCCTACGACCCAATCACAGGAGCACAAAAGCCAATCGTTGGGCAATTGCTGACACTCCTTGCCCTATTGATTGCTTTAGGGCTTGATTATCATCATCTTTTTTTGTATTTTGTAGCAGAGAGCATTCAAGAGATTCCATTAGGTGGCTTTATGTTTGCTCAAAACTATATTGAATACATTGTCAAATCTTTCGCAAATCTTTTTGTCATCGGGCTTACAATGTCTTTCCCTATCATTGCTTTGATTCTCTTATCAGACATTATTTTTGGTATGATTATGAAGGCACACCCGCAATTTAATTTGCTTGCGATTGGCTTCCCTGTAAAGATTGCAGTTGCATTTGCCGTGCTAGTTGTAATTGTTCCTGCGATTATATTGCATTTCAAACGAGAATTTTTGAGTGCCTTTGATGCGCTTACGATTCTGTTTCAAGCGAGTTTCTAGCTCGCCTATCTTAAAGAAATAAAAGTTAAGGAGTGTTTTAATAAATTTTAATTTTCCAAGTCTTATAATCATTTTTAAAATTGCTTGGGATTTTTTATGCAACAAGTTTCTTCTTATCAAGGTTTTGCAAAGGTCAGACTCATTTTTATTTTGGCTTTTATGTCAAGCTTAGCACCCTTAACGACTGATATGTATTTGCCCGCACTTGGGGAAGTGCAAGCGACTTTTGCTACCACCCCCTTTTATGTGCAACTCTCTCTTGCTGTCTTTTTTGTCGCTTTCGCACTTGGGCAGTTGCTCTATGGACCTTTGAGTGATATTTATGGCAGAAAAAAGCCTCTGTATGTGGGAATCACACTCTTTATTGTTGCAAGTCTTGCGTGCATTAGCTTTGATTCTGTGGATAGTTTCATTACCTTTCGTTTTTTGCAAGCACTTGGAGGTTGCGCTGGTGTCGTGATTGCGCGCGCAATTATTAATGATAATTTTGAGCTTAAAGAAGCCGCAAGTGCATTTGCTTTGATGATGGTTGTTTCTAGCTTAGCACCTATGCTCGCTCCTGTGTTTGGAAGCTTTTTGTTGGATTATTTCTCGTGGAAAAGTATTTTTGCGACACTCTTTGCGCTTGGGATTCTGCTTTTTGTATTGATTGTGTTTGGAATCCAAGAAAAAAATTCAAGCAGAAAAGAGAAGTTGGATTTAAAGAATATTTTATCCAACTACAAATGTATCTTGAAAGATAGGAGATTTCGCATTTATGTTTTATCGGCAAGTTTTGTTATGGCGACAATTTTTGCTTATATTACAGGCTCGTCATTTATTTTTCGTGAATATTTTGGCTTGAGTGAAAAGGCTTATGGAATCTTGTTTGGTGTGAATGCCATTAGCTTTATGATTTTTGCAAACATTAATGCAAGAATCGTGCGCAGATATTCGCCCTATGCAGTGTTGCCCTATGCGTTTGTTGTGATGTTTGGAATCGCATTGGTGTTAATTATCGTGGGGTGGTTGGATTTGGGATTTTTGCCTTTTGAGATTCTTTTGTTTTTAATGCTTGGAATGAATGGCTTTATCGTGCCTAATACTACCACGCTTGCAATGGCACGATTCAAGCAAATCTCTGGGAGTGCCTCGGCGATTTTAGGCACGGCACAATTTGCCTTTGCTGGTGTGATTTCCTTCATCGTGGGTGCAGTGGAAGCAAACACTCCTTTTCTTTTAGCCCTAGTCATTGCGTGTTGTTTGCTTTTGGCGTGTGGAATCTATTTCTCGCTCAATGCGAGAGAAATGAGAAATTATAAACGCAAGTTTTTGAAATTTATGTAATTTTGGAGTTTTGTAAGCTTTTGACAATTCTTAGTTTTGCAATTCTTTGGCGATGTAATCTTGAATTGCTTGTTTGATTGCAGGATTCATCTTGATTTCCAAGTGCAAGATAGAGAGTGGCAAGCCAAATTCTTCAAGTTTTGTTGCGTCTTTTGGTGTAACTAGGAGAGAAGTGGCATTGGATTGCGCATATTTTTCTAATATTTTTGTCTTATCAAAGAAAGAATGGTCTTTTAAAAGAATCTTGCCTACGACATTTGGCAAATATTTATTCAAACGCGAGGGGTTTGCAATGGCAGTAAGAAGTAGCATTCTTTCCGTAGGATAAAGCAACCGCACTTCGCGTTCGTAGTCTATGCCCTCTTGGGCTAAAATATCCGCGACTCTATAAGCACTTTTATGCTCGCGATATGCGCCACTAGGGATACAAAAATCAAAATAGGGTTCAAGTTTTGGTTTGAGCAAGATGTTTAATTTCTTGAAATTGAAGCGGAATCCATCGTCTAAAAAGATGACTTTAGCCCCTAATTCTTTAGCTTTTAAAATAGCATTTTTACGATTTTCGCTGACAATGACACTAGAGGTTTTGAGATTTTTTGCTAGCATTATGGCTTCATCGCCAGCAGTTTGCACATCAGTTTGGAGACTTCCTCGAATGCTGACGATTTTTAATCCTTTGCTTTTTCTTCCAAATCCGCGTAAAATCACGCAAGAATCTTGATAATCTTTGGCGATTTCTAGGATAAAGGGAGACTTGCCACTCCCACCCAAAACAAGATTCCCCACACTGATAATGGGAATCCCAAAATCATAAAAGGGAGCGAATTTTCGCTTGAGGGTTGCGATGAGACAATAAATCAGACTAAAGGGTAAAAGGCACAAGGCAAGAAGTTTTTGTAATGCACTAGGGGCAAAGAAGTATCGTTCAATCTTGCGCATTAGACGCGCTCACTCGCAAGACGCAAAACTTGCTTGCAAACATAGTCTATATCGTCTTTTTGCATTGCACTATAAATAGGCAAACTTAGAATCTGTTGATAGTTTTTAAGCGAGATTGGGAAATCACTAATTTTATATTTATATTTGTTTTTATAATAACTTAGCAAATGCAAAGGTACGAAGTGAAGTGCAGTTTCTATGCCACAATCTTTCAACTCTCGCGCAAAATGGTCGCGATTCTTATCTACTTTGATAATAAAGTGGAAAAAAATATGTTCGCGTTTGACGCTTGGCATAAAGAGATGGGGAGCGTCTTGCAGGGTTTGAATATAGTGCTTAGCAATCTCTTGACGCTTTTTGATAATATAATCAATGCGCTTGAGTTGGCTTAAGCAAAGTGCGGTGTCAAGGAAGCTGATATTGTATTTATTACCGATTCCTACGACATCATAGAGGTATTGCGGGCGTGTGCTCGTTATGCGTTCGCTTACGATTCCGTGATAGCGGAGCAGCATTGCCTGTGAGGCAAGTTCATCATCTTGTGTTGTAAGCATTCCTGCTTGTGCAACAGGATTTGAGGAATCTAGCACGATACTAAAAATGCTCGCAAAACTACGATGAGAACCGATTTTCAAACCATTGTGCGTTAATCCTAGTGCCATAGTGGCATCTTCAATGATTTTGATATTATATTCTTCGGCTAAATGGTAAAAGGGCTCTATATCGCAGTTTTGCCCTGCAATATGGCTGATAATAATTGCGCGCAGTTTTTTATTGCTGATTCTTTCTAGGGTTTCTTTGCATTTTTGTAATGAAATCAAAAAGGTATCTTCTTCAATATCTACAAAAATTGGTTCTGCGTCAAAATGCCGAATCATCTCCGGAAACATCGGGTGGCAATTCACAGGGCATAAAATCTTATCCCCACGTTTGAGGTCCATAGCAAAAAGGCATAAATGAAAGGCAGCCGTACCACTAACTGCAGAAATTGCGTGTTTGATACCAATGTATTTTTTAAATTCTTCCTCAAGCTCCAATACGATATTATGACTTGGATTTTCTAATACATTGAGAATCGCATCTTTTTCTGCTTCGGTAATGTCGGGGATAAAGTAGGGAATGTTTCGCATAGGTTTCCTTTAAATTTGCGCAATTTCTGGCATTTTGCGCTTGAAGTCAAAGCGTGCGATTCTCTCTTGGACTAGTTCTAATGCCACTTTGGGTAAATTTTGCTTTAAAATCTCACTCTCGTTTGCGCCCTTTTCTAATAGTAACATAATTCTGTCCAAGATTGTATAAGAGAATCCTAGCTCTTTTTCATCACTTTGCCCTTCATATAAATCCGCACTCGGTGCTTTCTCTATGATATTTTTTGGAATCTCTAGGAGATGAGCTAGTGCATAAATCTCTGTTTTGTAGAGGTTGCCAATGGGGTTAATGGCGCAAGCCAAATCACCAAAGATTGTGCCATAACCAAGCAAAAGCTCACTTTTATTGCTTGTGCCGATGACTAGGGCGTGGTGTGCAAAGGCATAATCATATAAATAAATCATTCGCAATCTCGCACAAAGATTTCCTATACGTGCAGAATCTAATCCTTGCAAAGCCTCCTCTAAAGCACTTTGAGGTTGGTTTAAGTAGAGAATTTGATGGGAGATGTTGAATTGCTTACATAATTTCAATGCGTCATCCAAGCTTGCTTTAGAAGATTGTTTGGAGGGCATTAAAAGTGCTTGGTGGCTTTGGGGGAAAGCAAGCTGACAGAGACGTGCGACGACTGCAGAATCAATACCGCCACTAAGCCCAAATACAACGGATTGGAAACCCCTTGCCTGCACTTTGGTTGCAATAAATTGGACAAGATTTTGTTTGATAACTTCAAAATCCCTCATTTTAATGCCCCTATATGGATAAATTTTACATTGAAATTAAAAATTAAATACAAAATTTCAATAAAATTTATATTATAGCCAAATTTTTAGATATAATATAAATTTTATATTGTTTAAGGAGAAAACATGAAAAAAGTTCTTGCGCTTTCACTTGTATTAAGTGGCTCACTCTTTGCGGCTAATAATTTATTTGAAGTTACTCCACAAGTTGGTGGTACTTTGCATATTAAAAATGACCGCTATCAAGATAAGGCAGATTTAACTTATGGTTTGAAGTTTGCGAATCGTGTAGCACCAAGCGTGCTTGTAGAGATCGGTTATGACAGAGTGGATAAAGCTAAAGCAGGTTGGGGTTTAGATAAGTCTACCAATATTAATCGCTATTATATGGACCTTGTTAAAGAGTTTGAAGTATGGGAAGATACTTCTGTTTATGCACTAGGGGGTGCTGGATATGAGGATTTAAGTAAAAATTTCAACGGTATGGACGATGATTTCTTTGTGCAATATGGTGTGGGATTGCGCCACGAGATTGCAGAGTATCTTCATTTAAAAACAGAGCTCCGACATCTCTTAAGTCTTGATGGACGCAGTGATTTGGTTGCAACACTTGGCTTTAGTATCCCATTTGGTACTTATCCACAACCTCAAGCAGCAGGAGAAACACTGTCTCATATCCATACTTTCTCTGTGCAATTCCCATTTGATTCTACAAATGTTGCACCAGAATACAATGCAGAGATTGCAGATTTTGCACAATATATGAAACAAAATCCAGAACAAACAGCAATCATCAATGGACACACAGATTCCACAGGAAGTTCAACTTACAATCAAAATCTATCTGAACGTCGTGCAACAGCAGTTAAAGAGAAGATTATAGAGGAAGGGGTTGAGCCAGAAAGATTGGAAGCAAAAGGTTATGGTGCGACCAAGCCAATTGCAGATAATGCGACAAAAGAAGGCAGACAGAAAAACCGAAGAGTTGAGGCAGAAGTTTATACTAAATAAATTTTTAGGGGTTTGAGGAATTGAGACCAGTCATCAAACAAGATGTGGCTATTTACGCACCAAATGTATGTTTAGAAATGAAAGAAGCCAAAGAAATTTGTGGTATTCTCGTTTCTAATAGCGCAACAATTCGTTCGCTTGCATTGAAAGCAGTTTATTTTTCATTTGAGCATATTGCGCGATTTGATGAGGGGGCTGCGATTCTTATCGCAAAGGCTCTGCTTGCAATGCAAAATAAAGTAAGCATTGCCGTAGCCTTTGTCGGCTATAATGATAGCCAATTTCCCAAATTAAAATCCCTCTTTCCCAACAAGAGCTTGCCACTCTTTCGGACAGAATATATGGCAAATCTTTTGCTTGGGCTTAAAACTCCTCCATTGCATCAAAGCATTATTTATCACGATAGTGATGGAATGATGCAAACGCTCATCTCTCAAGAATTAACCTTAAAAGGATATGAAGTCATATGTGTCAGTAGCGGCGAAGAGTTTATGGATAAACGTCGCCAATATCTTGACAAGGCAATTTATCTTTATGATATATATTTTGATGTAACCAATAACTTCATTCCCATTACAATTAATAGTGGAATTGTCATTTATACGCTTTACAAAAAAGTAGATAAAAATATTTCGCTTTTTTTCAATATTCAAGCGCATAATTCACGTTTAAGAGAGGGTTATAAAGTTTTCATTTTTGATGCAAGTGATACAAAAGACTTTAACCTTGCGGTGCTTGATTTCATTATGTCTTTGGCTCTCAATAATACAAAGTTTGGGGCTTGTATTGCAGTTTGTGGGCTTAAAACCCCTTTAGACCACAGCAAACAAGAGCTTTGTGCACGTAGTAATATTTTGTTTTTTGACAATATAGAGAAGTGTAGAAATGACGTAAAAATCAAAGAACTTGCTAAAGCGCATCAAGCTTCACAGCAAAAAAGCAAAGGATTAACCAAACATTTAGTTGCGCAATTACCAGTATTTGTCAATGCTGCAATTGAAACCCTTTCTTCTTTGACAGGGGGAGAAGCAAAACGCACAGATTATAAGGTAACCAAATACAATAAGAGCAATGAGGCAGATATTATGGGAGCAACGATTGCCTTTGAGGGAGATGTCAATGGAATCGTGGCACTTTTATTTACTAAAACACTAGTGAAAGAAGCCTCTATGATGCTTTTAGGGGAGGAATCCCAAAGTGATGAAGAGTTACTAGATGTGATTTCAGAATTTACCAACATTATCGCTGGTCGTTCTAAAGCAGTGTTGGCTGAAAATGATGTTTCTATCGGGATTTCGTTACCAAAAGCCTTTAAAAACGAAGATGAAATTTATCGAGTGCTTACAGGCAAACAAGGTGTGCAAATTAACCTGCTTCTTAACAACAAATCCTTGATTTTATTCTTGGCGCATTAGTTAATTTTCCCTGATAGAATCTCCTCGCAAAACCAAGCCAATTTTTACTGCATTATGGATTGCTATAAATTATCCTCTTGTAATAGTTGAAAAGTCTTGCCGTAACTTTTTGTATTTATTCTATTGTATTTATAAATCTTAAGATTTTTTATTTTGACAGATTGACTCTAAATCAAGAGTGCTCCAACCCTTACTCTCAACGAGTTCGGGATAGACGCTAAGTTTGAGAGGGATAGAGACATAAATTAAGTATATTTGGAATTTTTGAGGGCTTGACTTAGTTCAACAATATGACTTACAGGACTTCGCCCTCCAACCTTTTCGCTTAAAAGCAAAAGGAGTAAAGTAAGCCGCAATATGGTAGTCTAAAATATCTTGAGATTGGATTTTTGTAATCTTAAAGCTGACAAATCTATCTAAAACTTTCAGAGATAAAAAAGGATGTAAAGGATTTTCTAAAGGACTTTAAAGTTTTGAATTGGCTTTAAATCGCCAAATCGTTCTATTTCTTGCAGAATTGAGCGGATTTGTTTTAACGATATTCTTGTGTTGCGTTTCATTACTTTTTATTATGATTCCATCCCTTCAATTTGTGAAATATTGTCTAAATTTTCCAAATATCTTTCTAAAATCACGAGAGCCGCAAGAGAGTCTAAACTCCCATCTCTGCTGTTTGCTCTTTTGCGGGATTTCTTATCCTCTAGCTTTTGCAGTGCCTCAAGGGAGCTAAAGCTTTCATCAAAGAAAATAACTTCAAGAGAAGGTGGAATCGTAAGTAAGCCGACAAAATGCCGAATCCTCCGCTGCATTTCCAAAATAGGATTAGAATCCCCTAAGGAATCGGATTTGAGATTCATAGGGATTCCAACAACGAGCAGGTTAGCTTTGGATTCTAAGAGAAGTTGGCTCACTTCTTTGGCGGCTTGATTGCGATTTTTGCGTAAAATTGGTGGGAGGGGTAGGGCGATGTTTTGGATTGCTTTTGCAACCCCGATTCTTTTGAGCCCTATATCTAGTGCGAGTATGATTTGTTGTGTGACGTTTTTCATATTTTTCCTTGACTATCCGACAAAGAGGGCAATTTCATCGCCCAAAAAATAATCCTGCGCATAAACTCTCTTATTGTATTTCTTTACTTTCTCCGCTTCTAGTAGAATTGTTAGATTTTGTGTGTTGGGGATTCTTTCTAATGCCACACCCACACAGGAGCGGAATCCTAGAAACAAATGCTCTAAAAGTTGGTCTTGTGGGCTCAAAATTTCCTCTTCCTCGCTAAAACCCAGCAAGAATTTTTCAATGCTTTTTGGCATTGTTGTGCGCACGCCCGCAAGAGTGCCAACTGCCCCCGCCCCAATGCCTAAATAGTCCTTGCCGCTCCAATATCCAAGATTGTGCAATGAGGGCTTGTGTTTCGTGTAGTTGCTGACTTCGTATTGTGCAAATCCCTCCTCTTGCAAATAGGCACTGACAAAATGCCCAATGCTCAAGAATCCTTCAAATTCTTTATCGGAATTTCTAACGAGTTTTTCTTGTTGTTTTTGATAGAATTGGCTTCCCTCATCGAGACTTAGATGATAAGCTGAAATATGGCTAAGAGGTAAGGCGCAAGCAAGCTTTAATTCGTGTTCTAAGAGTTTTGCGCTGCATAAAGGTGTGCCATAGATGAAATCTATATTGAGATTCTCTAGTCCGGCTTGGAATGCCCTTTCTACCGAACGATAGACGGAATCTTTTTGGTGGTCGCGCTCCAAAAAGGCGAGCTTGGTGTCATCAAAGCTTTGCACACCTAAGCTTAAGCGATTCACGCCTAAGCCCTTAAGAGTATTGAGCCATTCTAAGCTTAAAGAATTGGGATTGGCTTCAATGCTGATTTCTGCTTGTGGTTGCAAGAAAGAGGAAAATTCCGCAAACACTGATTTGTATGCGCTAGAATCTATGAGATTTGGAGTTCCACCTCCAATATAGACGGAGGTGATTTGAAGATGTTGGTATTTGTCCAAAAGATGTTTGAGTTTATAGGAAACATATTTGGCTAAAGCTTCCATATAGGGTATTTTGAGATGATTTTTGTTGGTTTGAGAGTTAAAGGCACAATATCCGCATTTGCTATTACAAAAAGGAATATGCAGATAAAGAGAGATTTCCAGAGGTTTGCTTTGCGATTCCACAATTTAATCTAAACTCACATTATAACAGCTGCTCTATTCTATCTTTTTTCGGTGCAATTTCAGTGATTTGGATACCGAAGTTTCCATCTACAATGACAACTTCGCCTTTGGCGATAACTTTGTCATCTACGAGTACTTCTAAAGGGTCATTTGCAAGTTGGTTGAGCTCTACAACGCTTCCAATATCCATTGCAATTACATCTTTAAGGAGCATTTTTTTCTGTCCAATTCGCACCTTTACTTGCAAGCGTACATCTAAGAGCATTGCCATATTTTTCATTTCAGAGTTGCTCAAATCTACTTTGGCTTGTGTTCCACCATTGCCCCCTGCGGATTCTGCACTTGGGGCAGCTTCTTGCGCGCTTGGGTTGAAATGATTTTCAAATGCGCTAGAAAAGGCAAAGTATAAGGAATCTTGGATTGAACCAATGTGAAACGCAAAAGTATAGAATCCGCTAAATTGAGAAAGCCCCAAATCGCCATCGGCTAAGAAATTGATATTTTCAAGGGTAAAGCTAAGTTTGGGTAATTCTTTTTGTCCTCCAAGCGAAGTAGAAATAGCCCCGAAAATGTTAGAAGCAATTTCTTTTGTAGCGTCCAAATCGTCCGCTTCCATAGAATCTCTGCTTTCTCCCTCGCCCCCTAACATCATATCTGCAAGGGCGGTTGCTACTTTGGGCGAGATAAAGAGGGCAAGGGTTGCGCCATCGTCTGTTTTAATATCAACTTTTGCCATAGGAGGTTTGATGGAATCGCTTTTGCCATCTTGTGCTTCAATGTGGCTTACTTCTGGCGCACTTCCAAGCAAACCTTCAATGGTCGCAGTTGTTTCTTGGATAATGAGTTTTAAAAAATCCTTTAGCATATTCCCTCCTAGTCTTCTTCAATTTCATTAGCTCTGGACTTGCGTTGCGCTTCAAGCATTTCAATGATTTCTTTGACTTGGTCTTTTTCTGTTTTTATCATCTCTTTAACTTCAATTGTCTTGCGGTAGCGGTGCAAACCAATGCCCGCAAGGAATTTTTCACGCCCATCTACATTGATGATGACAGTGTCATCTGCTGGACGGTCAAGTCGCACAATGTCCCCGATTTCTAAATCTAGTATCTCGTGTATATTTAATTTGGTCTCTCCAAGCATTGCGGCAACATTGACTTTTGCCCCACCCAAAAGAGCCTGTAGTTCTTTGTTGCGTGATTTTTTGGAGCTTGTTTCGCTTAACATAATATCCCGACTAGCCAAGCGAGAAAGCACGGATTCTAATGAGATAACCGGATAGCAAAGGTTCATCATTCCGCTACTATGCCCAATGATAATTTCCATTACCACCATAATAACAATTTCGTTTTGCGCAACGATTTGCACGACATTGGGGCTAGATTCCTTGACATCTACGGTGGGAAAAATTTCTGTAACAGGAGCCCAAGCGTCTTTGAGATTCTGCATCATTTGACGCAAGATTGTATCAAGCAAATTGAGCTCAATATCACTAAATTCACGCGTGGATTCGTAGGGGTCTCCTTTGCCGCCAAGTAGCCTATCAATCATTGGGAATGCAATGCTTGGGTTGATTTCTAAAACTCCTGTGCCATCAAGTGGTTTCATAGAGAAAACATTGAAACTTGTAGGGCTTGGCAAACTCATCAAAAATTCCCCATAAGTCATTTGATCTACACTATGAAGTTGAATCTCCACGATAGAACGCATAATTGCCGAAATTTGAGAGGATAAAGCCCGCGCCATTTTGTCGTGGATTCCACGAAATGCGCGCAACTGCTCTTTACTAACGCGGTTTGGACGCTTGAAGTCATAAAGTGTGATTTGATGTTGCTGGACGACAGAGGGCTTTTCCGCGATTTCTGGCTCTGCACTACTATCATCATCTACAACTTCTAACAACGCATCAATTTCTTCTTGACTTAATATATCAGCCATTTAATCCCCTTTCCCCAAGGTATTGTCGGATTTTACGAATCACGGCTTTGTGTAGTTGGGAAACCCTTGATTCTGTAATCTCCATTACCTCGCTAATTTCTTTAAAACTCAATTCCTCAAAATAATAAAGTTGAATCACAAGCTGTTCGTTTTGCGTCGCTTGCTCTAAAATCTGTTCTATGATTCCAATCAACTCTTCCTTTTCTATATGTTCTAATGTCGTTTCGCTTTCTGTGCCCAACTGGTCTTCTAAGGGCATTACACCATAGATTTCGCTTGCGATTCTTGCTTCTTTGATTTTCTCTTCTTTCTCACCTAGCAATTTACTTAGATAAGCATTGTCTGGCTCTTCTTGATGTTCGTTATAATAAGCTACAATCGCTTTATCAATACGTTTGATTAGGGTGCGTGTTTGGCGCGAAATGCTATCCAAACTTCGCAAATAATCTAACATTGCTCCTTGCACGCGAGGTTTTGCATAACCCCAAAACGAATCACTAATCGTGCTATCATATCTACGTGCGATTTTGATAAGCTCCTCTGTGCCAATAGATACCAAATCAGAAAAATCCACACTAGCAGGCAAACGCTCTTTGAGGCGAAATGCCATTGCTTTAAGTGCTGGGAGATAGTCAAGCGCAAGGGAATCTTGCGATTGTTTTAGTGCGGTTTGGTAGCCATTAGAAGTCGTCAGCATAGTTATTTTTTTCTACCTCTTGTTTTTTAGTTTTGCTTACGCGTGCTTCCTCCTCCTCATCTTCGCGCATTGTTTTTTCCATTGTGCGTAAGAATCCACGAATTTTATTTGTGATTTTTTCGCGTTTATCAAACTCTTCAATGTATTCTTCTAGCAAATCATTATAGGCAGGTCGTTTAATCGTATGCTCTTGATTGCCCAAGAATCGCACAAACAATGAAACACTCACCAAAGTAATCAGATAGAATCCAATCGTAGAAATGAGTGTCCCTGCTACAATCATTTCGGGTTCATCAAATTTCAAAAAGGATAATAAGAGTCCGATAAAAAATCCATTTACAATCGCAAAACTTAGAAAATTATCCATTTTTAAAGACATTTCATTTCCTTATATTTCCTAAAAATGACCTAGAATCTTTTTTAAGAATCTACCAAATCTTTTATCTTCTTGCACTAGCACATTTCGTTCCATTTTTTTGGCTAGTGTGCGTGCAATCTCTTCAATTTCCAAAGAAGAGGTGGAGTTGGGCTCTTCTTTTACAAAGATTTCACGATTCTTGCTATAATGATTAATCAGGGTTGTTTTGGTGAGTTCCCCAATTAATTCAAGTCGGATATTGTTGATATTTGCCTGTGCAATTTTTTGCACTTTTTGAAAAATCATTTGCGCTTCCGCGTGGTTTTTGGTCATATTGATGAGCATAAAGGTGCGTTCTTTGAAACTTGCTGCAAGTTTGATTGTCGCATAGGCATCTGTAATGGCGGCAGGGTCTGGAATCGTAATCACAATCACTTCATCACTATTTTTTAAAAAAGTCTGTGTGTATTCGCCAATACCCGCGCCTGTATCAATGATGACGAAATCTAAATTGTCCAAAAATGCAGAATCTTCTATCAAGGTTTCAAACATAAATTCGCTTTTGTATCGGAAAATATCCGTGCCAGAATCTCCGGGTATGAGGTATAAATTTCTCTCTATGGGCACGATAATGTCTTTGAGTTTGGCTTGGTTTTTTAAGACGTGCAAGAGATTCTTTTCGCAACGTACGCCAAACATAATATCCAAGTTCGCAAGCCCAATGTCGGCATCAAAGATTCCGACTTTGAAGCCTAATTGCCAAAGTTTATAGGCGAGATTCGCACTAAAGGTAGATTTGCCCACTCCACCTTTTCCGCTTGTAATCGTGATGAATTTTGTATTAGAGGTTTTGGGCGCATTGAGAAGCAATTCTAAATTTGCTGCTTGATTTTTCATTTTAACCCTTAATCAATCCATCAAGTAAGCAATCAATCAAAAAATCGCTTGTCGCGACATTCAAATCATTGGGTACTTCTTGTCCCACAGAGAAATAGCTCACAGGTTTTTTAGTATCATAAATCAAAGAAAAAATATTCCCATAGCTGTGGGTTTCATCTAGTTTAGTAAAAAGCAAAGTATCAATTCCTAGTGTAGAGAAAGTATGATAAATGTCTTTTAAGTCTTCGTATTTGGTGGTTGCACTCATTACCAAGCTAACATCAATTTTGCTGTTTGGGTCTGCATTGACGAAGCTTTTGAGGGATTCTAGTTTGGCTCTATCGTGTTGCGAGCTGCCCACCGTATCAATGAGGATATAATCGCAATATTTCAAAGAATCCAAAGCATTGACAAATTCTTCTGTATCTACCACCGTATCAATGCTTAGCTTCATTTTTTTGGCATAAAACATCAATTGATCTACCGCACCGATTCTATAAGTGTCTAGGGTGATGATTCCCACTTTATAATTCTTATTAAGAAGTCTTGAATAACGCGCAGCAAGTTTGGCTAGTGTCGTTGTTTTGCCTACGCCTGTTGGTCCAACGAGCATCATAATGTTTTTAGCATTGCTGCTTAGATTTTCTGCTCTTGCATAAACCATTTTGCGCAAAACTTCCCTAAAGTATCGCTTGATAAGCACAGAATTTTCGCGCATTTTAATCGGCATTAATTCTAGGGTTAATTGCATAATTTTTTCTAAATGCTCTTTAGACATACCGCTTGCTTTGGTGATTCTGTAAATTTCTGCAAATTCGTGCGGGATAATCAGTCCATCACGTTTAGGTCCGCGCTCTTCCCAAAACATATTTTGAATGAGTTTTAGCTTGTCATTTAGCCTGTCAATTTCACTACGAATCAGGCGCAAATCATTGCTTTCTGAAGCGGGAGATTCTTTCTTTTTGGTTTCAGCTTGGGATTCTTTTTCCTTTTGCGGTTTTTTTGGTTTTTCTTCTTCTTTGTTTGGATTTTGGGCAGAATCGGATTCTTTTGGAATCAGTGGCGTTGGATAGGGAGATTTGGGAGGGATTTTAGTTGCAACGCCCGCAAGTTGTGAGATTTGGCGCACAGCGTCGGATAATTGCAAAGAAACATCGTCAGGAAGCGCATTTTGCAAGTTTTGCGCCATACGTTTTTTTTCTAATTCTTTTTGCGCAATGCGTTCTAGGCGGTCAGCAATATTATTGCTTTTTGTGGCAAGGGCATCGTTTTTTTGTTTTTCTTGCTCGGCTTTGGTTTGGGCATCTTTTAAATCCTCCTCGCTGATGGCGACAGAAATTTCATAACTCCCATCGCTTAGCTTTTTTTGCGAGATGATTGAAAATTCATCACCAAGCTCTTGTTTGGCTTGTGCTAATGCTAGGGTTGAACTCTCTCCCGTGTAAGTAAATAGTTTCATACTTTCCTCTCCAATAATGGAATCCTAACGCTTGCGCGTAAAGACCAAGCAATATGTGGAATCTGTAAGTGCTTTAGGTGTAAGCATTGGTTTTTAAACCCGATAATATCAATATCCAAAGTGCGTGGAGCATTTTTAAAAGGACGTTTGCGCTTCCTCCCAAAAACGCGTTCTAAATACGCACATAAGCTCCAAAACTCCACATAACCAAGCTTGGTTTTAATCCATACAATCGCATTGTAAAAATCTGCTTGTGCTCTAAAGCCAAAAGCTGGATTTTTCAAAATAGATGAAATAGCAATTATAGCATTTTTATTTTTTAACCTTTTAAAAAGCTTCCAAAATGTTATTAAACATTCACCACAATTTGCCCCAATGCCTAGAATCGCATAATGTTTTAGTCTGTGGTAGGCTTTAAAGTGGCGATAGGGATTCTCTGGGCGCACGGAGCAAAATCGTGGAATCTTGGGTTGCAAGGCTAAGGGTTTGGCTTTGACGGGAGGGATTGTATAGAGAAAACGCGTCATTTCAGTGTTGAGATTGATTTGTCGGTAAGTTTTGATTCCAAAGTAATGCGAGCTTTTTTGTGATGCGTTTTTTGCGCAACAGAATCTTTGATGGTATTTTGTTGGATTGGTTTTGTTTGCAAGGGATTTCATTTCAGATTCCAAGCACGCGTGCGCCTTTGGCTTCTAGTACGACCAAGTCTTCAATGCGAACGCCATAATGATTGGGGATATAAATTCCGGGCTCAATAGAAAACACCATACCCTCTTGCAAAATTGTCTGTGATTTTGACGCAATGATTGGTAGCTCGTGAATGTCTAGCCCGATTCCGTGTCCGGTAGAATGCACGAAATATTTGCCAAATCCAGCCTTTTCAATCACATTGCGCGCCAACGCATCTACTTCACAGGCGAGCATACCGGGTTTTGCACCTTTGATTGCGCATTCTTGCGCTTTTAGGACAATATCATAAATCTTTTGTAATTGCGTGTTTTTAAACCTCTGCTCTTTAGAAAATCGGATTCCGTTTTTGCCAAAATACCCTGTGCGTGTCATATCAGAACAATAACGTTTGTATTTTAGTCCCGCGTCAAAAAGCAATAAATCGTCCTTTTGCAATTTATCCTTAGAGGGCAGGGCGTGAGGTTTCGCTGCATTTTTATTGATTCCCACAATGGGATTGAAGCTTAAGTCTAATGCGCCTTTGGCACTCAAGAATCCTTGTGATTTGAAATGCAAATACGATTCTGTACAATTTGCGCCTTTTTGGCTAAGGAATTTTGCAAATTTGGCAAAGGCTTTGAAATTGAGTTCTTGAGATTCGTGAATTAGCGCAATCTCTGCTTCACTTTTAATTATACGTTTTTCTTGATGAAAATTTGGCTTGGGTAAAAAGTTGATTTTGAGATTTTCTGTGAGTTTCTCAAAGGCAAAAACCGAAAATTCTTGCGGATTATAAACAATAGTAGAATTTTCGTATTTTTTCAGAATCGTGCGTGCCGTTTGGATGAGTTCTCGTGAAATAAGAATCTCTACGGCGTATTTATCGTGTTGGATAAATTCTTTTGCCTCTGTCTCATAACGTCCATCGGTGATGAAATAACCTTGCTCCCCAAAGGCTAAAAATAAGGCATTGTCGCAACTATAACCCACTTCAAAGTAAAGGGCATTTTCGTCTTTGATGATAAAGTTTTCCATTTGCCCTCCTTAAGATGATTTATTGTTGTTGCGCGTTGGCTGCTTGTTGTTTGCGTGCTTCTTTGATGGCATTTAGTTCTGTTAGAATCTGAACCAAGCCTTGCAATGCGAGATGGTAACCCATTGGACCAAATCCAGCAATCACACCTGCGCAAACAGCGGCAGTGAGGCTTTTGTGGCGGAAATCTTCCCTTGCGTGAATATTGCTAATATGCACTTCAATCGTTGGGAGATTCACAGCAGAAATTGCATCACGAATCGCAACGGAAGTATGAGAATAGGCGGCAGGATTGATAATGATTCCGTCATACTGTCCTAAGCATTCTTGGATTTTATCCACAATTTCACCCTCAAAATTACTTTGAAAAAAATCTACTTCTAATCCGACTTGTTCTGCGTGTTGTTTGATGTTTTGATGAATCGTTTCAAGTTTTGCAGCTCCATAAACGCGAGGTTCTCGGATTCCTAACATATTGAGGTTGGGACCTTGGATTACCATTACTTTCATTTTTGCTCCTTTTAAAATTTTTAAATTATAGCAAAAAAGATTCTAAATGCAAGAATTTTGCGCTTGGCTTGAATAAAAAATCTTAAAATTAGCAAAGATTCCGCTATAATTGATAAATTATTTCGCAAGGAAATCTTAGATGAAAATTGCACTGATTTGTGATTCTTTGTTGCTAGACCGCAGTTTGGAAATGTATTTAAAAGAGCATTTGACAAGTTATAAACTTTGTGATTTCGTGGTGGCGACACAGATGATAGAATCGCAGAAGCCTGTATTTCTGATTGGAGACTTTGAGGGAGCAAACCTTAAGATTCCTTTCACGCGAGAGATTCTATTCCAAGAGCTTGAAACTTTTGATAGAAAACTAAGAAGCAAAGTAATGCAAGAAACCAAAAGCCAAGAATTTGAGATTTCAGACAAGATAAACTCGCCTTTTTTGAATATAGAATCGCAATCCAATGTGCAAGCAGATTCTAGCATAGGTGATTCTGCATTGCGTACCAAAATAGAAGAAGTTTTGCAACGTTATGCAAAAGAAATTGAAGCAATCGTCCAAGAGCATTATAGAGACAAAAATGTCTAAAAATTTAAAGAATCCCAAGAAACCTAACAAACAAACTTCCAAACCACAGACTAAGATTCCTGCGCAAACTCCCAATAAATTAGCCAAATCCACCCTTAAGATACTAGGAGGAATTTACAAGGGGCGCAGTCTTCAAATGGCTTCTTTAGAGACGACACGTTCTTCTAAAGCCATTTTGAAAGAATCCTTTTTCAATACATTAAGTTGTGGTATCTTGGGAGTAAATTTTGTAGAGTTTTTTGCTGGGAGTGGTAGCATTGGGATTGAAGCGTTAAGTCGTGGCGCAAAATCCGCATTGTTTTTTGAAAGTAATCGAGCGGCATATGAGATTTTGAAGCTTAATTTGCAAACTATTTGCCAAAAAGGCGAGAGGTATCATATTGTCTTAGGGGATACTTTTTGTCATTATCCGCACGTCTTAAAAGAATTGGAATCCCCTAGTATTGCCTACATTGACCCACCTTTCCATTTGCGCAAAGGAATGCAAGATGTCTATCAAAAATGTTATCAGATGATGAGCCATTTGGATAAAAACCTTTTTCGCCTCATCGTGCTAGAGCATATCTCATCTTTAGCGATTCCACAAGAGATTGGAGATTTTACTTTGATAAAAAGCAGGAAATTTGGCAGGAGTGCTTTAAGTTATTTTGAATGAGGGGTGCAAAGTGAGAATCAGGGATTTAGAAATATTTTTGGATTTGTTAAAGAGCAAAAGCCCGACACAAACAGCCGAGCGGTTTTCTATCACGCAACCCAATGTTTCAATGGTGGTGAAACGATTAGAAAATCTCGCAGGCTCGCCACTTTTTGAACGCATTGGCAAGAAGCTTTTGCCTACTTCTAGGGCATTGTTTCTAGGTGGAATGTGGCTTGAAGTAGTGCAGGGCTATTATGCAAGTCTTGAAAGCTTGAACAGGACAGATTTGCAGGAGATTACAGGAGAATTAAATATTGCCGCAACGCATACAATAAGCGAATATTTTCTGCCTAGAATCCTCTTTGAGTTTGCAAAAACGCATAAAAAAGTGCGACTAAAATTACAAACCCTTAATGCCCAAGAATGCCTTAATTATATTAAAAGCGGCAAAGCAGATTTGGCATTATTAGAGGGCGAAATTTCTGCACAATATGCAAAAACAGAAAGGCTCATTAGCGAGATGCTCTATACAGATTCTTTAATCGTGGCGAGTAATGATTTTATTTTGGCTTCGCGCACAAGAAATCTAAAAAGTCTGCTTGATAAAACTTGGATTTTGTGCGAATATGGTTCAGGGCAGCGGGAGCAATTTGCCAATGCGTTAGCCAAGCAAGGAGTAGAGATTCCTATTTTGCTTGAATTGAGTTCCATAGCGGCAATCAAGGATTTGGTAATCCACAAAGGCGCACTTTCTATCTTTTCTGAAATTGCGATTAAAGAGGAATTGGAAAATAAAGTTTTGTTTCCCATTAAGATTGAAGATTTGCCCTTAGAGCACCATTTCTATTCTCTCAAACGTCAGAGCCAGCCACATAATGAAGTTTTGGTAAAATTTGAAGAATATATTTTAGGAAGGAAAGAATGAGGATATTGTCAAATAATTGTATCGGGGCTTTTCTGTATAAGGATTATGGGTTGCCTTACGCAACACCTTTGGCAATGTTGCAGATTGCACCAAAGGATTTTATTCTGTTTTGCAAAAATATAGATTATTATCTCTCGTGCGCATTGGAATCCGCAGAGATTACTAAAGAAGTCAAGGCTGCCTGGTGGCAGGTTGGAGGGGGAGATATAAATCTCAAATTTCCCATTGGAAAACTTGGAGGCGAGATTATCATATTCTTCCAACATTCCAAAAGTTTTGAAGAAGCAAAAGCCGATTGGAATCGTAGGCTTGCACGATATAAAAATACCTCTAGCGAGGTTTATATTATCTTGAATCTTATGGGATATGCTAGGGTATTTGCCGACAAAGAACTTAGCAAAAATATTTTTGAAGAGTTTTTGCAAATTCCCCATAATAAAAAAATTTTATTGCATAGCAATGCGCAAATTGCCACTTCTTATCGTGATAAAGCGGAAATTGTATTTGTTGGAGAGATACAAAATAGTTGGTTTCGTTTTGCGGGGGAGAATCCCTTAAATCGTCAAAATTATCATCGGTTTAATTTTGATAAATGGCTTGGATTTTCTGCTGTAAGAGTAAATCCTTCCATTCCCTCTAGCAACAAATCATCTTTGATGCACTCTTGTTCGGGGGGGGGGTATTTGCCCGACTTATCTTGCTCAAAGATTGGCTTAGAGGCTTGCGCAAGCTAAAATCATCTTAAAGATCAAAAGATTCTATTAAAAGTCCCAAGTGGATTGAATCTCTATAATTGCGCCTTGCAGGAAATTAGCGTGCAAGGATGCAGTGATTTTAGGATACGAGTTTTGGAATCCTGCAAGAGCAACACTCTTTAAGAGAATGGCGGAGTGTAGCTACATGTCATTGCGCAGTGAGTGGGTAAAATTCTAGCTTTTAAACCTTTGGCAAAAGCCAGAGGAATAAATCGTCCCCTACTTGCATACTATGGACAAAGCGAAATGATTGGTTTAAGTGCATTGTGAGGGTGGAATCTGCATAGAAGCTTGGATTAAGAATCACGAGAAGCATATTGATATAGGGTTGCAATGTTTCAAAGAGCCCCGCCCCTCCTTCGCACAGAATGAAGCCACTTGTGTCTTGCAATGCAGAATCTATTGCGTGGATTGTCCTCACCTCTCTGTTTGGCACATTAAAAAGTGGTGCATTGGTAGGGAAATTTCTATCTCGTGTGAGAATCAATACATTGGGTGCGTGTTTGGATTCTAAAGTCGCAAACCTAGAATCAAGCGTTGGTGTATCCTCCCTTATCGTTTTGCCAGAAATAAGTAAAAAGTCTGCATTAGTGCGGTAGTTGTGCATTTGTGCTTGTGCTGCTTTGGAGCTGATTTGTCCGCCATTGATACTACCATCTAGTCTGCAAGCATATTTATAAAGCAAGAATCGCCCCTTTGTTTGTAGGGATTCAAAAGGCTTCAAGAGGGCATTGGCGCGCTGATGAATGGAATGCAGGTTTTTGGTTTCCCAAGCTTTGGTGATAGAGATTCCGCATTGCTCTAACTCTTTTGCGCCACCTTGAGCGTTTGGATTCATATCTTTTGAGGCAATCACAATGCGCTTGGGTTTGAGGAATTTTAAAAGCTCCGTACACGAGGGAGTTTTGCCATTTTTTGCACTGCCGCAAGGCTCTAAGGAGACATAGAGGGTAGAATCGCAAAAGAGATTCTTTGCAGAATTTAATAGATAGTGATGAATTTGCGCAGAATCACTTAAAGATAAAATGGCATTATCTCCGCTTAAGGCAGCATAAGCTTTTTGGAGTGCAAGCACTTCCGCGTGTGGCTTTCCGCATTCTTGGTGGGATTCTATGCTAAGGATTGTGCTGTATCGGTCTAGCACAAGCGCACCAACGGCAGGATTAGGCAAGGTAAGAAGTTGGTTTTGCCACGCACTTTGCAGGCAAAGATTTAAATAAAATTCGTCTGTGTTTGTGTGGCGCAATTTCTACCATTCAAAATAAGTTTGAGCTTTTTTAATAAAATCTATTGGAATGCTTTGGTGATTCTCCAAAATAAGAGCCTTTTCGCTAACCTGTAAGAGTTTGCCTTTGAATTCTTTTTTGTCTATCGTGCGCACTTTTACAAGTTCGCCTATGGCACTTTGATAGTGCATTTGCGTTTTGAGTACGCGCTCAATACCGGGTGAGCTGACTTCTAGGAAATACTTTTTAGAATTGGGTATTTCAACATCTAATAAGGGTGAGAGGGCTAGGCTGACTTCTTGGCAATCCTCAAGGGTAATATTGTGGGTTTCTTGTGGATTTGGTTTTGTAATGCAAATGCGTAGGATTTGGTTTTCGTTTTCTTTAAGAGTGAGAATATCATAAAGCGCAAAGCCCAAGCTTTCTATTAATTGTTGAATCTGACTTTCTAGGGTGGGTGAGAGCGTCATAAATGTTCCTTTTGCTTGCTTTCACGCTCTTTGTGAATTGTTTTAAAGATTTCATCTAAACGATTTTCTTGCTCTAATGTCGTGTCAAAGCTGAATTTGAAGTTTGGACAACGAAACCAGCCGGTTTCTTCTAGGCAATATTCCTTGAGGATTCCGTGTGCCTTTTTGAGCTGTATAAGAATTTCTTTTTTTTCTTGCTCGTTCGCAAAGGGAGCATTCAAAAAGACTTCAGCAGAATATTTGCCACGTGAGCATTTCACATCTACGATATTCAGGGAATTTAAGCGCGTGTCATTGAGGTTTGCCAATGCACTAGGTAGAATTTCTTTCAATAAGGATTGTGTGCGGGCAAGCTTAATGTCTTGCATTAAAGTTTCCTTTGTTTTTCCACTTCTCTATAAGTCTCAAAAACATCGCCGATTTGAATATCATTATAATCTTCTAACATAATACCGCATTCAAAGCCTTTTGCCACTTCGCGTGCGTCATCTTTGAATCGCTTTAAAGAAGCAATATTGCCATTATGGATTACGACACCATTGCGAATGAGGCGCACCTTGATTCCTCTTTGAATGACGCCATCAGTTACGAAGCAGCCCGCAATCGTTCCGACTTTGGCAATGTTAAATGTCTCACGCACTTCAGCTTGCCCTGTGTTCTCTTCTTCTAACACAGGAGAGAGCAAGCCACCAAGCAAGGCTTTAATGTCGTCAAGAAGCGCGTAGATGATAGAGTAAGTTTTGATTTGTATGCCCAATTCTTTTGCCTTATTTTTGACACTTCCCGTTGGGCGCACATTGAATCCTAAAATTACACAATTTGCACTCGCACCCGCAAGGGCTAAATCACTCTCTGTAATGCCGCCCACTCCTTTATGGATAATATTTACTTTGACTTCGTCGTTTTGGAGTTTTTCTAGGCTTCCACGAATCGCCTCTAGGCTTCCTTGCGCATCTGCTTTGATAATCACGGGCAGGCTTTTGAGTTGCCCTTGTGCTACCATTGAGCTAAGTTCATCAAAGGAGACTTTTGTAGAGTGGGAAAGCTCTTTTTGTCGCAGGTGCGCCGCGCGTTTTTGTGCATAATCTCTAGCAATATTATCATTTTCTACTGCAAGTAAAACAGAGCCAGCAGGTGGCACTTCGTTCAACCCCGTAATGACTCCCACGCCCGATGGAGCAATTTTTGTGATAGATTTGCCCATATCATCACTCATTGCACGCACGCGTCCAAACGCAGTATCGGCGATGATACTATCTCCTATACGTAAAGTTCCGTTTTGGACGATGAGAGTTGCAACGGGTCCCTTGCCTTTTTCAAGGCTACTTTCAATCACGACTGCGCGTGCGGATTTGTTTGGATTGGCTTTGAGTTCTAAAATCTCCGCTTGCAATAGAATCGTTTCTAGCAAGTCGTTAATCCCCTCGCCTGTCTTAGCAGAAATAAGGACGAATTCATATTCTCCACCCCATTCTAATGGAGTGAAGCCAAGCTCTGCAGCTTCTGCTTTGAGTTTATCGGGATTTGCTTCAGGTTTGTCAATCTTATTTATCGCAATGATAATAGGTGCATTGGCAGCTTTAGCGTGATTGAGAGCTTCAATCGTTTGGGGCTTGACACCATCATCTGCGGCGATGACGATAATTGCAATGTCTGTTACCTGTGCTCCTCTTGCGCGCATTTCGCTAAAAGCCTCGTGTCCGGGGGTGTCAATAAAGGTAATTTGCTTGTCGTTTTTTTGAATCGTGTAAGCACCGATATGTTGCGTGATTCCACCTGCTTCTCCGTGAGCTATTTTGGTATTTCTAATGTAGTCTAGCAAGGAAGTTTTCCCGTGGTCTACGTGCCCCATAATTGTAACGACAGGCGCGCGCGTTATCAAATTATTTTCGTTTTCATCACTTGCGTCTAAATGGGTGTAATCTAACTCTTCAGCATTGCTGGTAAGCTCAATTTGGATTCCAAATTCTTCTGCTAGAATCTCAATTGCGTCTTTTTCTAAGAAGTCGTTTTTGGTTACCATCATACCAAGACTAAAGAGCACTTTAATTACTTCCCCGGTGTTTCTTCCGACTTTTTCAGCAAATTCATAGGCGCGGATTTCTTCGGGGATTTTTACTATTCCACTGACAGCCTCCTGTACTTTCTGCACCTTAGGGGTTTTTTTGCGACTAAATCTACGTGTGCTTCCTTGCTCCATAAAGGGATTGTGTCGTTGAATTTTAATGCGTTCTGTGGTGGCTTTACGCTCATTGTCCTCTTCTTCCATATTACGTTCATCTTGCACACTTAAATCAAACAAGATAATATCTTCTTCCTCATCATCGTTGGAACTATAAAACTCTCTATTGTCCAACAAATCTATTTTTTGCTGCCCTAGATTTTTGCTTGTATGAATGCTGGGTTTTTCTTTTTTCTTTTTTTTGTCTTTATTGCGCACTTGGTGTTCTTCTAGGTTGCCCAATAAATCTTGTAAGGTGCGTGGGGATTCTTTGTGTGTCTCTTGTTTAGGTGCTTCTTCGTAGCTTTCGTGCACATCACGTTTTTTGACAATTCTTAAACCGGTGCGCTTGATTGCTGGATTCTCTTTGGGAGTTTGGGTTTGCAGTTTGCTTTTGTCTGTGTTAGATTCTAGCTTTTGGGATTTTGTTTCAGTCGCTGCTGGAGCTTCTTGGAAAGTATCGCTTGCGTGGAGAGGTGTTTCTAAAAAATCTTGAAATTCTTGAATGACTTTTTGCACATCTTCTTGTATTATCTGGTCTGATTCTAAATTTGCTTTAGCGGAATCTTTTTTGGCTTTCGTCGTTTTGGATTCTTTTTGCGTTTTGGAAGTTTTGCTTGCGGTTTTGGTGGTAGTTTTTGTTTTTTCTTGAGCTTTTTTTTGTGTTTTTCCTTTGGTTTCTTCGGTTGCCTTTTTAGTTTTTGTCGTTTTTTTACTTTCTTTAGAATCTTTTGCGTTGGATTCTGCAATGGGATTGACTCCATAGAGGATATAATTATACAATATTTCCGCTTGTTTTGTGGTAACACTGCTGGAAGCAGTTTTGGACTCAAAACCTAATTCTCGGGCTTTTTGTAGCACTTCTTTGCTGGTCTTACCTAGCTCTTTAGCAATCTCACTAATACGGATTTTATCCATATAGAAAAATCTCCTTTAATGCAAATTTAATGGTTTCTTTGTGTTTTTTATCTAATTTACAAATCTTTGCGATGCAATCGCTAGCTTTGGGCGTTTCTTTGCAATGAGGACAAAGATAAAAACTCCTACCTTTACCTTGAAAGCGTATTAATGCAGAATCTTTGTATTGCAAGCGGATTAATTGTGCTTGTGGAAAGCGACCTCTACATACGACACACATTCTAATTGGATTAGACATAAACTTTAATTATAACAAGCTAAAACTTAAATTCATCATCAAAAATAACGCCAAGATTATCAAAATTTAGCGTTAGGACTTTAAGTTTTGAAAATTTTTTGCTTAAGATTTCATACAATCTTGCACTATCTTCTTTGTAACAGAGGTTAAAGAAAGTTGAACCACTCCCCGAGAGTGTGCTCATAAGCGCACCAGAGGCGAGGGCACATTTTTGCACTTCAAAGAGCAATGGAATCTGTTTCATACGATAATATTGATGGAATCTATCCATACTTGCTTCGCGCAATAGCTCAAAATGTTGCGTAATAAAGGCACTTGCGAGGACACTTGAGTGGGAGAGATTAAACACAGCATCTTTTTGGTTGTATTTTTTTGGCAAAGTTTTACGCGATAAATGGGTTGAGATAGATTGATTGGGAATGACGACAACGGCTTGAATAAAATCGGGCAAAGGAGTATGAATAAAGCGCACTTCTTGATTCTGTTGTGTGAGCATACATACATTGAATCCTCCCATACAAGCGGGCGTAATATTGTCTGGGTGGGATTCATAATGCAGAGCAAGATTTAAAATCTTTTGTTTATCTAGCGGGATATTTGCCACCTTAAAAGCCGCACTAATTGCCCCAATAATCACAGCAGAGCTACTTCCTAGACCGCGTGAAATGGGGATAGAATTATCAAAGGTAAATTTGAAATGCAGGGTTTTGCCTGTTAGCCTTTTAAGTTGTTCGTTAAAGATTCTGACAAATACATTATCCACGCGCAATTTAGGATTCTTTGTGCCCTCTCCGTGAATCTGAATAGAGGTGAATTTGGAGGGCTTTAGGCTGAAGCGATTATAAAGCCCCAAAGCAAGCCCCAAACTATCAAAGCCCGGTCCCAAGTTCGCACTTGTTGCAGGCACGCGAAATTCCATTATATTCCTTTATTTTAGATTCGCAAATTTAAGCGTAAATTCTACTTCGCCCTTGCCAATGCGCAATTCTTTGGCAATGGAATCTATGCTCCAACCATCTTTAAACATTGAAATAATGCGTCCCTCATCAATATTTGTAGGATTGCTTGGGGTATAGACAAATTCCTTTAATCTCTCTTCTAGGCGGAAAATCTTGTTTTCTAATTCTTCCACATTGTCTAGGTTATTTTTGTATTCATTCCATTGTGTTTTAAGAGATTCCATTTCTACTTTAACAGGCATAATTTGTGTATGGAGATTAGAATCTAGGAGATTTTTCATTTCTAAACGCGTGTCTTGATAAATTTGTGCTTTAATGCTAGTCTTGAAGTGTTCTAACTCATTGGTTTGTTCTTTGATTCTTTTTTGCAAGCGATAGACTTCTTTGTTGAGTTCTTCAATGGATTTTTCATAGCGACGTGCGCGTTTGGCATTTTCCCCCTCTTTGAGATATAAATACACAATCAGTAAAACAAAGACTATGGCAATCCCAATTCCGCCCCAAAGTAGTAGATTTGCATCATTTATCATCACTTGCCTTTTTGTTGAGTTTAAGTGAGCGAATTAACGCACGTTCTTTTCCTGCGACATAGCCGTCCCATTCTATTTCATCTCTCGCGTGGATTTGTTCAATCCAAGCAAGTTCTGAATGATAGACAAAATAAACAGGCACAATGCGAGTAGGAAAAGTTGGAAGCTCTATTCTACCATAATAAAGCGTATTTTCTGAAAGATTCGTATCTAAAAGCGCGAAGCAGCCGTGCCCAATCGTATCAATTAAGGCTTGATTTCCTAATGGCACATAGGCTTTTGTGTTACCCTCTATGCGAGATTCTAATGATTCTATTTTGCGATAGATTTCTACCAAAAGCTCCAAAATCACTGCATTTTCACCCTCTAAGTTTCCCCTTTTGGCGCGCATTAGGCGCAACCATTCGCCAATAGGGTCTTCATCACTTTGCGTAAGCTTATTAAATTCTAGTGCGTAGGATTCTGCATTGGTATGCACCTTGTCAAATTCAATCTTTAAGGCAGTATGGATTAGGCGACTTTTGGCAAAATTTTCCACGACTTATCCCAAAATCAAATCTAAAATGCAAAATCCCAACAATGCGATTCCAAGATAGGCATTAATCGTAAAAAATGCACGTGGAATGTTTTGAAAGTTTTTAGAGACTAGATATTGTTCAAAAAACAATGCAATAACCGCAATTCCAAGCCCAACCCACATCCAAAAGTTGCGATGAGATTCGATGATGAATAATCCCCAAAAGACAAGTGTCATCAGGTGAAAAAGTCTTGAAAACCATAGTGTTTTCGTAATGCCAAAGACACTAGGAATGGAGTGCAATCCCTCTTTTTTGTCGTGCTCAATGTCTTGTAGGGCGTAGAGCAAATCAAATCCCGCAACCCAAAACAATACCCCTATGCATAAATAAACGCTCCATAGCGGAATCTCTCCACTTGTGGCAGCGACACCCGCAATGGGGGCTAGCCCCAAAGAGAGTCCAAGAACCAAGTGTGCTAGACTTGAAAAACGTTTGATGAGGGAATAACTTGCAAGAATGATGAGAATCGGGATAGAGAGATAGAAGCATAGAGTATTGATGCAGTAGCCCATAAGGATAAAGACGATTGCATTAATAGAGATAAAAATAAGCATCGTATGAGGGGAGATTCTACCATCTACGCTTGGGCGATTCTTAGTGCGCGGGTTGGTGCAATCAAATTTGCGGTCTGCATAGCGGTTAAACGCCATTGCAAAATTCCGCGCACTAATAGTCGCAATCACGCCAAAAATAAATAATTTCCAACCAAACCAACCATTCGCCGCTACAAGCATAGCAATGAAAATAAAAGGCATAGAAAACACGCTATGCTGAAACATTACAAGTTCGCTCAAGTCTTTTAGTTTTTGTCGGATTTGCATTGTTTATTTTACGCCTAAAGAAATGATTTTTTTGAATCCATCGCTGACAGATAAATCCGAAAGTCTCACTTGACTTTTTGGAAGTTTTAGCAGGAATCCTGAAGTAGGATTGGGAGTGGTTGGCACGAAGACATAAAACTTCTCCCCCTCTTCTTTGGTAATAAAGCCTATAAGCTCCATAGTGCCAATATCAATATAAGC
Organism: uncultured Helicobacter sp.; assembly: GCA_964464895.1. Lineage (GTDB taxonomy): Bacteria > Campylobacterota > Campylobacteria > Campylobacterales > Helicobacteraceae > Helicobacter_D. The sequence continues at coordinate 138,054 of CAYXGY010000002.1, forward strand.
AACCCCCAAATAACCCTCTTCGTTTTTGCCCAAAAAGATGTTTAAAACCTCTTTGATTCCAGAATAAACGCTCTTGACAAAAGGAATCTTTGCGATAATGATTTCGGTGATTTTAATCCCTAAAACCTCTTTGTTTTTTTCTATCAAAATCCCAATGTAATAGAGCAGGGCAAGGCTTGAAGCGAAGATTAAAAGAGTAACAAAAAGATTGGCGTTTGTGATTCCAAAAATAAAATAAAAAATTTTAGCACAAAACTCATAGACAAAAGAGAAAATCCAAAAGAGCAATAAAAAGGGTAGAATCGCAAGCAAACCTTTGCTGACTTTGGAGATGATTTGATTCACGCATTAACCTTAAAATTTAAATAATCTTTACATTTTAGCTTAAAATCCATAAAAATACAAATAGATTCCATAGCCATAATAAGCCAAATTAAGAATCAAAAGAGCAAGAAAAACGCGGAAATAAAAAATTCCTAAAAGCGTCAATAGATTGCAGAATGCAAATGCTATGAGATTGGGTTGTAAGGTAATGGTGTGTGTTTTGAAATTTACCCACGCAAGTAAAAGAGAATCCAGAATCCCACCCATACCCAACAAATGGAGCAGTAGCTCTAAGGGATAATAAAGGACAAAAAGCGGCGTAATGAGAAGTGAAAAAAGAGATAGAGGAGAGAAGTAAGGGAAAAAATAATACACCACAATCCCCATTAAGAAAAAAGTTGAAGCATTTAAGAGTGCGCCATAAAGGAATCTGCCAATTAGATTTTTGGGAATTTTGAAGTATTTGAAAAACAAAAAGATATATAAAACCCCCAAGCTAGAGAAATAAAACCCCACAGAAAAAATCAGTTGCGGGAAAAATGCAAGTAGGGAAAGAACACACCACGCAAAAGATTCCAAGCGCAGCACATCTAATCCGCGCCATAATAGAAAAAACGCTACGCAACTCATTGTTAGAGCACGCAAATATGATGGGGATTGTGTGAGTAAAAAATAATATGCAATCAGCCCCAAGAGCACCAAGAGTCCCATATCAAAAAAGGCATTGCGATAAGGAAAGAATCTTTGATGAAAAGGCTTATAAAGGAATCCCAAGAGAAAAAATCCCATAGCACTTAAAATACCTGTGTGGAATCCAGAAATGGCGAAAATGTGCGAGATTCCATAGCTTTGAGCCAAAGTGCGCCAAGCCTGTGGCAGGTTATCTGATAGAAAAAGTGCCAAATAATACTCACCCATTAGCCGCGTGTTGTGCTGATTTAGGATTGCCTCTCTTAAGGGCATTTTGAAGTCTTGATTGGGGAGTAAAACGAGATTAAAACTCGGGGCATAGAATCTTTGTAGAAATTCCCCAAAAGAAACTTTATCTAACACAATGCGCAAGGAAAGGAAACGATATTTTAAGTCTTGTAAATCTTCACGCGAAGTGGTATAAAAAATACCAAAATCACTTTTTAGTTTTAGCACAAAATAAGTTTTGTCGTCTTTGCTCTTTAAATATTGCAAAAGGACTTGCGCGGTGATTTGGGGATTTTGTTGCGATTTTAGGGTATGGAATTGATAGAATTTAAAACCAAGTGTGCAACCCAAAACCAAACACAAAAAGAGGGCAAAAATCAGACGCTCTTTTAAGTTAAAAAACAAAGGTGGTGAGAGGTTTTGCATTAATATGCCCTTGCAGGTGGAATCCATAATCCCCCGTGCGATTCTGTATTATAAGTTGCCACCTACAAGTTAAGCTCGCCCCAAGCACACAAGAGGGTTTGGGAATTTGTTAATCCCCTTTGCATTCACTAAGGGGTAATTAGAATTTCCAAATTAGCACATCTACGTGCGCATTTTGCAATACATCTAGCGCAAAAAAGCTAACTTTTCCATTCGTTGGCAGTGCGATGAGCGAAACATTTTTGGATTCTGCTACACTCAAAAGACGCGTATAGGAAAGAATGCCACTATCTAGTACCATTTCACTTTTGCCGGAGAAATGACTTAAAAATTCTTTAGAGTATTCTCTTGCTTTTTCTTCCGCACTTTTGTTAAATTTAGAAATCTGGTCATCGTCTGCACCATAACGTCCTAGACGCAATTCAAATGGGCGAGAAATCATATGATAGAAGACCAAATTAGCTTCTGGGAAAATTTTTCTTGCAGTTTTGGCAACTTTTAAGGAATCATCAGAAAAGTCTGTGGGTGAAAAAATATTCACATAGTCTGGAAGTGCTTCATTTTTGACTACAAGGACGGGGATTTTGGAATTTCGGATAATTTTTTTAGTTACCGAACCAAGCAAAACTTCTGTTAAGTATTGTGTTTCACCTGTTGCACCAACGAATAACAAGCGACATTCACGACTCTTAGCGTGTTTATTGATTTCTTTATGAATTGTGCCAACATAGCAAAATTGTGAGATTTCTACTTCGGGAGTTGGGAAATTATCTGCAATAAATTTGGCAAGTGCTTCTTTGCCTACTTTTTTGTCTTTTTTGGGGTCGTGAAAAATGGAATATTCCACGACATGCACGACATCTAGCGTAAATTTTTGTTTTTTGGCTAAAAACATTGCTTTAGTAAGTGCAGTCAAGCTACTTTGCGAAAAGTCTGTTGCGACAACGATTCTATTTTTCATAAGATGAGCCTTTGTTTGTGTTTAGATATTTTTATATTATACTACAAATAGATTTAAAATGATAATTTTTATATTTATTGAGATAAATTAGCGCGCAAATGTGTAGAATCCACATTCTTGCTTAAGAGTTTTTGGGGATTCTTGCGCAAAATATCCTTTGCTTAAAACTTTTTCCACAAACTTACCCCAAAGATTGCATCAGGAGCAGCAGAACTTCCGCCGAAGCTTGCACTCACAGAAACAGCAGTATCTGAATTGACACTATAAGTTGAGCCAACGCTTAGTGTAGGGATAGAGCGGAGTTCGGAATTTTGGTATCCATTGATTTTTTGTTCTGTTTGGAATCTCTGCTCCGCTCCTAAATCTAAAGTAATCTTGGGGCTTAAGATGATAGACAAATCCCCGCCTACATAGAAGCTATTTCCATATTCTATTCTTGCAAATTCAAATTTTCTTTTTGCATTATAGCCAAATCCGCCATAGATACCATAAACGACAGGGTCGCTATATCCTCTCAAAGTCGCTTGCAGGTTTTGGGATTTGAGATAAAAGTTTTTATCTTCTCTAATGAATGCCTCTCTTTGGATAATTGCAGTTTGAAAGGTGATTTGTGGCACAAAATCCGCAATGCTCTTTGCAGTATAGATAAATCCTAACCATAAAGAATTGAAGCTTGTTTTATTGGTATGCGAATAATCACCTGTGAAAAAGTTTGTAAATTCTTGTCTTGCATAACTCCCATTTCCAGAAATTAGCAAGTCAAACTTAGGGTGCAAGGTATAAATGAAAGTTTGATTAAGACTTAATTGCCTTGGTATCGTTCCAAATCGTAGGGTCTCCCGTAATGCTTAAATTGGGATACAAGGAATAAGAATTTGCATTCCCGGAGCTTAGAAGTGAAACATTAGTGATACTTCTAAGTCCAATTTGCTTTTTGAAAAGGCTGTCAATATTAAGTTCATCAGACGCCAAAAGTGGCAATACACAAGCCAAAATTCCTAATAATATTTTTTTAAACATTTAACCCTCTAAATCAAAGAATCCCATATTGTAACAAATTAGCAATTTTTATCCAAGTTTTATAAGAAATCCTTGACGCAAATCTTTACTTTTGGCTAGAATGGACGATACTATCATAAATAACATTAAGGAGGATAAAATGATAAATTCTATCAACTCAAGTTACAATAATCCTCTAATAAATTTAAAGAATAGTGTGCGCGTAAAGCAAGAAAATCATCACTCCTCTAATCAAAGCCTAAACACTGATTTGGTTTCTAATAAGGATTTGTCTAAAAACTCTACCAATCAAGTTTTAGGCTATGCAGTGGATAAAGATGGATATTTCACAGAGGAATTTAATAAAGTAGCTGGAATCCCAAGTGATTATAAAATCCATTCAAGCACTATGGAAAGTTTGGTAAATACAATGACGGATAAGACAAAAAATCCTATGAGAATTTATAGGAATCTTGATATAGCAAAAACAGTCGGGAATGCTTATAAGATTCTCTTGCAAGTTGTAGGTGAAAATGTGCTAAATTCCAAAGATAGCTTTAGCACTGAAGAGATTGCCAAATTTCCACAGGGATATAAGTTTAACACGCAAACTATGCAAGTAAGCGAAGTTTATAACAATATTGTAGATTTTACCAACCATTCTATGTATTGGAGTACTCCAATAGGCGGACGACCTGATAGAATGAATATTAGTAGCCTATTTTATAATGGCTCACCTATAAATCCCACTACAGATGTTTTTAATAATGCAAATGGTGGTGCGACAAGCAATGTGCATTTTGATATGACAAGGGATAAATACACAAATCCTGATGGCTCTATCACAAAGGGTGGATTGCTAATTGGCGTTATCAATGCAAATCTCCATACAAGAGAGGGTGAGGCAACTGCAAATGGCAAATCTCAAGGCTATGATAAGTCAATGTCTTATTCCCAAGTTATAAATTATGACGCTTCAAAAGACCCAGACCAAAAGGGGCGAGGCGAATTTTATGTTACAGGACCAAGACCGCTCAAGATTGTAAGAAGCGAAGAAAGTCTTAGAGTAGATAAAGAATGGGAAGAGTATGTAAAAAACTATAAAGACCCTTTGCAAACATTTTTTGAAGAATTGCAAGAACAACAAAAGCTAAGCTTTGAGGAATTACAAAGAAAACGCAAGGAGTTAAAAGCGCAAAATATCAAAAATCTTGATATGAATGTCTAAAGATTTACAATGACAATCAACGCAACAAATACAAACTATAATCCCAATTTAATGCAAGAGGTTAAAAACAATAATGCACAAAACACCATAAACAATACTCCAAACACTCTTGGTTTAGCCAAAGATAAAAGCCAAGCAGTGCAAGAAGTGTTAGGCTATGGTGTAGATAGTGAGGGATTCTTTACAAGTGATTTGAATGAAGCTGCAGGGATTCCAAAGGATTATAGGATTGAGGCAGAGAGAATTAAAAAGATGGTTGAATGGAACACACGAGATGATGTGGGGGCTGTTTGGTCAGTAAGCACTCATACAGAAATTGACATTGCAAAATCAATTGCAAATGTTTATAATGAGTTTGCAGATTTTCTAAACAATGAAACCGATACAAATTATTATTCAAATGAATTTGATAATAATACAAATTATATCATTAATGAAACTCTGCAAGATAAGAATCTATCAAAAGGGGAAAAGATAAGACAATTCCTCACTAGTGTAACAATAGGAAAACGATTCATAGAGGGAAATCTTACATTGTTGGGAAAACTTACAGGCTATGATAAGAATATTTCCCAAGGGGAATTAAAACAATTTTACTCTTTTATGGAGAGTAATAAAATTGGTAGCATATTGACTATCAATAAATATGAACTCCCTTGGGATTCTAGGCTTGATAAGAGTTCGCTAGAGGGGGATTCAAAAGGCATTGGTCTTTTTACCAAAAATTCGGAAATTATTAATATGGCACACGAACTCTATATGGAATATAAAGCACTTGTAGAGCGCAATGATTTAAGCCTTGAAGAATTTAAAAAAGAATATTTAAAATTCAAAGAAAAGCACGATGAATTTATAGAAAAATATAATAATATACCAGAAGAAGATAAAATTTATCCAGAACATTTCCGAACCATTCAAGTAACAAAAAAGAGTGAAACCTATCAAGATTTAGATTCTGTAAATATGCTAGAATTTATCCAAAGCCAACAAAAGCTAGAACAAATCTTATTGCTCTTTAATCAAGAATCTAACAATGAAGCATTGAATCTTAAAAGATTTGAAAGATTCTTTAAAACAGATTTGGGAAAATTGGATATAGAGATTTGACCTCATTGCAAGATTTCACAATTCAAAATTATAGAGATTTGGTGCGAAAATATGCGAAAAATTTCAAGTAAAGTTTGCTTTCTTCTTGGTCTATTATTGAATATGGCGCAAGCCGAATTTATTGCCAAATCTTACCAAGAAATTAAAAATCAAAGAGTGGTAAGACAGACTTACGAGGAATCCTGTGGCGCGGCAGGATTGGCTACGCTTTTGAATTTGCTTGAGGACAAAAACTTCAGCGAATTAGAGATGATAAAAATAATGAGCGAAAGCAAAATGAATACCGATAGGGTAAGCTTCGCAGATTTAGGCGAAGCAGTGCAAAAGCTAGGGTTTAGCAGCAGTGCCTATCTTATCCAAAGAAAGCTTTTAGAGAAGTTTATCCATATTCCAATCTTGGTAAAAATTGAAGATGACCCAAGATACCCACATTTTGTGGTAATTATTAACTATAATGGCAATTATTTACAAGTGTTTGACCCAAGCTTCGGGGAATATATTATCTCTAAAAGGCAGTTTTTTAGTATCTGGGATAGGGATAGGAAAGGTGGGTATGCTTTGATTGTCACACCCCAAAAGAAATTCAGTCCATTGGATTTAAAATTACCCAATGCTTTGAATCTAAATTTTTCTCCTTTTAGTCTATATTAATTTGTATTAAGTCAATATTGCAAATTTCATTAGGGGGTTGCAATGCGGCAGACGATTTATTTAGCGGGCGGTTGTTTTTGGGGCGTGCAAGCTTATTTTGATAGACTTTGTGGCGTGATAGAATCTCAAGTGGGCTATGCAAATTCTAAGAGAGAATCTCCAAGCTATGAAGAAGTTTGTAGTGGCGCGACCTACGCAGTAGAGACGCTAGAGCTCGTGTTTAAAGAGGAGACATTAAGCCTCAATGAAATCCTTACGCGATTCTTTAGCATTATTGACCCCTTTGCCTTAAATTATCAAGGCAACGATGTCGGCACACAATACCGAAGTGGCATTTATGCCAAAGATTCTAAAATGCTAGAAGCAATCCAAAAATTTGTAGAATCTTATCAGAGAAAAATGCCTGCTAAAATTGTTACAGAAGTTGGAATCTTACAAAATTTTTATCCCGCAGAATCTTATCATCAAAAATATCTTGACAAAAATCCACAAGGTTATTGTCATATTGACTTAAGTGCCGCCTTGCGTCCTTTATGAGTTTGGAATCTTTCGCACTTCTACAAAAGAATAGTTCTAGCGGTTTTCTTGTAGGGGCAAGTTTCTAGTAGTTAAAATTATAAAATCAAAGTTATTTGCAGACTTTTTTAAGTGCTTTACGAAGTTCTTTAACTTGACTTCTAGGAACAACAATTTCCCATTTGTTTGGCATAGAATCTTGTGTATCTTCACTTTCTAATTCCACTGTGATAGAAACTGCTTGATATTTTTTGTCTTTTTTGCTAGGAATATCAAACGATGAAACGATGATACTCCCATTTTTGACTAAATCTCCACGCAATGGAATCGTGTAAGATACCTTTTTGATTTTTTGTTTCATTGTGCTTGTTTTTTGGTAGTTTTTGTTTCTTTTACTTCTTTTGTTGCAGTTTTGCTATTTTTTGTCTTTTTAGCCTCTTTATCTTTACTTTTTGTCTTGCTTTTTGCTTTTTTGCGAGTTTTTTTCGCTTCTTTTAGAGCTTGGCGCACTTCTTTGATTTGGCTTAAAGGAATATGAACTTTCCAGCTTTCTTTCTCATTCAATGTTGCACAAATGCTAACAACCGGTTTGCTTCCTTCGCCATACGGCTCTTCAATCACTGCGAAATCTAATGTCCCACCTTTGCTTCCTTTTAAGGGAATTGTCTTATAAACTGCCGTTTCTTTCATAAATTTGACCTCCATCAAATAATTTTTGCAATAAATATTATATAATCATTAATTTAAAATATTATTAAATATTCTGCCCCCCCCCTATTTTTTCAGCATTTTTTTAAGTAGTGCTTGAAGTTTTAGCCAATCTTGAATCGGCAGAAGCGGATGTCCTGAAAATTTCCCAAATGCTGGTAAGCTCTTGCTGATTGCTCCTCTTGCGCCCACTTGCGTAAAATCTCCGATATGCAGATGTCCTGCACTGCCACTTTGTCCCCCTAACACGACATTGCGTCCTGTTGTGGTAGAGCCAGAAATTCCAGCTTGTGAAACAATGATAGAATATTCCCCTATGTTACAATTATGCCCAATTTGCACCAAATTATCTATTTTTGTTCCTTGTTTGATTCTCGTTTGTCCAAAAACCGCTCTGTCAATTGTTGTATTTGCTCCGATTTCTACATCATTTTCAAGCACGGCTTTACCATTGTGGTAGATTTTGATATGCTTTCCATCTTTGGTATGTGCATAGCCGAATCCATCGCTTCCAATGACGCTATTTGCGTGGATTCTGACATTGTTGCCGATTTCACAATCATTATAAATACATACACCGGGAAACAGGACGCAATTTGAGCCGATTTTGACATTCTCACCAATCGTTACTCCAGACATTATAGTGCAATTCTCGCCAATCTCGCTACCATTGCCAATTGTTGCATTGGGAGAAATCTTCGTGGATTCTCTGATTTTAGGTGGTTCTTGGGAGCTGAAAAGTGGCTTGGCAAAGTATTCTGTGAGATATGCCATTGCAAGATAGGGATTCTCACAAAGAATAGCAAATGCAGAATGTGGAAGCGTATGCAAATGAGCTTTGCGCACCAAAATTGCTTTGGCTAAACTTTGCGAAATTTGCTCACAATATTGTTCTTTTTCCAAAAACGATAAAGAATCTTTTGTGGCTTCTTGTGGGGATTCTAAATCACAAATCATAATGGAATCTGAAATGTCAGAAATCTCTACCCATTCCCCGCCATTATGTTGTAAAACACATTCCAATGTGTCATTTTTTCTTAGGATTTCAATAATGTCTTTAAGTATCATACTTTCGCCTTAGTTGCTAGTCTCAATGGCTAGGATTCCACTTCGTGTAATGTCTTTTGGCTTATGAATCTTGAGCGCATTTAAGAGTGTATTAATGCGTGCGTGTGTATCACACGCAACGAAAATAGCGCATTTGTCATTAACCTCCAAAATTCTCCCATTAAATGCATTAAAAATCGTATGAATCTCACTAAGATTGCTTTCTAATCCAAACTTTACCAAAAGAGATTCTTGCTCAATCATTTGTTCATTCTCTAGCACTTTGAGCACAGGAATTAATTTGTGTAATTGTTTGATGATTTGCTCTAGTACTTTATTATCGCCTTTTGTGGCAATCGTAATGCGTGAGAGATTGGAATCCAAAATCGGCGCAACCGTTAGAGATTCTATATTGTATCCTCTACCTGAAAATAATCCACTAATGCGGGACAAAACACCGTGTTCATTCAAAACGGTAACGGCAATCGTGCGTCTAATTTCCATTGCTTACTCCTTATAATCCAACATCATATTAGATAATGCACCCCCTGTAGGCACCATAGGCAAGACATTTTCCATACGGTCAATCCGCACATCTAAAACTGCGGGCTTTTGAGACTTGATTGCTGCGTTTAGGGCACTTATAAACTCCTCTTTTGTTTGGCAAACATAGCCCACTCCCCCGAACGATTCTACTAATTTTACGAAATCGGGTTGTTGTTTTAAATCAGTTTCTGAATAATGCTTGTCATAAAAAAATGTTTGCCATTGGCGCACCATACCCAAATAATTGTTGTTTAATACAATATTGATTACAGGGATTCCATACACAGCGCAAGTCATTAACTCTTGGATATTCATCAGGATAGAACCATCGCCACTAATATTAATGGAGACTTTTTGGGGAAATGCACATTTTACTCCCATTGCCGCGGGCAAGCCAAACCCCATTGTGCCAAGCCCTCCGCTACTAATGAATTGGCGCGGGAAACTAAAGGGATAAAATTGTGCTGTCCACATTTGGTGCTGTCCTACATCAGTGCTTATGAAAGCCTCTTCACCCAAAATATCACCAATTTTTTCAATAACCCATTGGGGCTTAAGAGGAGAAGCGGAATCCTGATAGCTTAAAGGGTGTAATTTATTGTATTGCGCTAAACGTTCGCGCCAAGCTAGGATATTTTGTGGTGTATAACTTTCGCGCAAGAGAGGTAAAAGCTCCTCTAAAACGCTACTGACATCGCCCACGATAGGGAAGTTGGCTTCTATAATTTTGCTAATGCTACTCGGGTCAATATCTATATGAATAATTTGTGCATATTTCCCAAATTCGCTTAACTTGCCTGTTACCCTATCGTCAAAACGCGCTCCAAGAGCGATGATGAGGTCGGCTTCGCTCATTGCCATATTGGCAACATAGCTTCCGTGCATTCCCACCATGCCTAAAGAATTCGGATTCTTTGTATCAAGGACTCCAAAAGCCATAAAGGTATTTACCGCAGGAATATGCGTAATCTCACAGAGTTCCCGAATCCACCGAGCAGATTCTGAAGCAATGCAACCTCCGCCTAAGTATAAAAGGGGTTTTTGGGCTTCTATAATCGCTTGGGCTACCTTTTTGATTTGACGCGGATTGCCCTTATAGGTTGGTTTGTAAGTTGGTAATTTAATCTCTTTTGGATAGTCAAATGTGCCGAGTGTTGCGGTAATGTCTTTTGGAATATCAATATGCACAGGACCGGGACGCCCACTGCGTGCAATATAAAATGCTTCTTTTAGAATGCGGGGTAACTCTTCAATCGTTTTGACTAGGTAATTATGTTTGGTGCAAGGACGTGAAATCCCAACCGCATCAATTTCTTGAAATGCGTCTGTGCCGATGAGGCTTGTGGGAACTTGCGCACTGATAATGACTAATGGGATAGAATCCGCATAGGCAGTTGCAATGCTCGTTACCGTGTTTGTGAATCCCGGACCGCTCGTTACGATGGCAACGCCTACTTCTCCGCTTGCTCTTGCGTAGCCATCGGCTGCATGCACGGCGGCTTGTTCGTGTCGCGCGAGAATGTGTTTAAAAAACTTTTGTTTGTAAATTTCATCATAAATATTTAAGGCTGCTCCACCCGGGTAGCCAAAGACGATTTTCACACCCTCATTTTTAAGAGCGTGAATCACCATTTCTGAACCATTTAATTGCATAAAAACTCCTAATTTATCTATTTGATTATTTCAAAAAGGCTTTAGAAATGCTTTATTCTATTTCAAAAAGGCTTTAGAAATGCTTTGATAAAGCCGAATCGTGTTGCCTAGAGTGAATTTGATTCTAGGCTTTAAAAAATTTCATATAATGAATTTGCCTTTGCCATCCATTGCTCAAGTTCGCCCCATTTTTTATCTTGAATGAGTGTTTGTGCATAATGGATTTCTTTTTGGAAAAAATCAAGAGATTTTAAGAGTTCTTCACGATTTTGTTTGGAAATATCACTCCACATTCTAGGTGAGCTTTTTGCAATCCGAACCATATCTTTGAATCCTCCACCTGCAAGGGCTAAAATATCATTTGGGTTTTGTTGTGAAAGCACGGTGTTTGCTAGTGCGTAGCTGATAATGTGGGGTAAATGGCTAATGAAAGCGGCGTGATTGTCGTGAGATTTGGAATCCATCTTGATAATATTCATTTTCAAGGCAACGAAGATTTCCTTAGCCATTGTAACTTGCAATTCCCCACTTTGTTCTAAATCGGTTAAAACTAAAATATGATGTGGCAAGAGGTCTTTAAAAGCCGCTTTAGGTCCGAAATTCTCTGTCCCGCTCATCGGGTGAGCGCAGACGAAGTTTTTGCGAATCTCTGGCGGAATGCTCGTAGAAATCAAATGCTTCGTGCTCCCTAAATCAATAATCGTGCAATGGGGCGCAACGCCAATCAGGTTAGGCAAGATTTGCAGAATCGCTTCGACAGGTGTCGCAAGAAAAATAACATCACAGAGTTTAATTTCTTCTAGCTCTGCACTTTCATCTATAAGCCCTAAAGAGAGTGCTTGCTGAAGATGTAAAGGATTGTTATCCAATCCAACGATTCTTTTAAACATTCCGGTTTCTTTTAATGCCAATCCCAATGAGCCACCGATTAATCCGATTCCAATAATACCTACTTGCATAAAGTGTTCCATTATAAAAATTTTCAAAATTATATATTTTTTTAGCTTTAGTTGTGTTATTTAATCTACTAAAAGGTATAATCGCAAATTTTATAAAATTATTTTTAAGGTTTTTAGATAATGCGTTTTTCCCCTAAAATTAAAACTTTTTTATTCTTTGCGGCTTTATTAATCCTTTCAACTCCAATCTTTGCGGCAGCGAAACTACCCATTATCAAAGAAGTGCGCTATGTTGGGCTAAATTATATTTCTCCTTTGATTGCTAATGAGATTGCCAAGATTCACCTCAATGAACCCCTAGATGTTAATCGTATAGATACTTCTATCCATAATTTCTATACACAGGGTTATTTCAAGGATATTTGGGTAACAGAAGAGCAGGGGATTTTGACTTATCACTTTGTAGAAAAACCTGTGATTGCGAGCTTGATTATTAGTGGTTATGGCGCAGGAAAAGAACAAGAAGTAATTGATAAGGAAATCGGGCTCAAAAAGGGTGATGTTTATGATGAATCCAAAATTGCCAATGTGCGCAAAAGAATTATTGATTTACTAGAAACGCAAGGGTATTATGATACGATTGTTGAAGTTAAGACAGAAGAACTTTCTCCCAATGCTTTGAAAGTTACATTAGAAATCAATAAAGGAAAAGAAATTATTATCCAAAAAGCCAATTATTATGGTAGAGAGAATCTAAAGATTTCACGCATTGAAGCGGCTACTGCTAATAAAGAAAGAGAGTTTCTTGGCTGGATGTGGGGATTTAATAGTGGGAAGTTACGCGTCAATGAGATTGAAACTGATGGTCTTAGGATTCGTGATTTGTATATGCAAAAAGGTTATTTAGACGCCGAAGTGAGCACACCTTTTTTAAAGACAGATTTTACGACTTATGAGGCAGAGCTTGATTTTTATATCAACGAAGGGGAGCTGTATAAGGTTTCAGAGATTGAAATCGTATTAGAAGAAGATGTGATTGATATAAAAAATTTATATAATACAATTAAATCCAAAAAAGGTAAAAAGTTTAATATTGATACTATGCGCAAAGACGCAGAAGCAATTCGCTATAAAATAGGGGATTTGGGTTATGCTTTTACAAGGGTAACGCCGGATTTGGACAAAGACAAAGAAAATAGTGAAGTGAGAATCGTGTATTATGTGCAACCAGGGAAAAAGGTAACTATTAACGATGTGTTAATTTCGGGAAACAATAGAACGCTTGATCGCGTAATCCGCCGCAATGTTTTATTGTCTCCGGGTGATGAATATGAAATGAGTAAGATTGCTCTTTCTAAAAATGCTATTATGCGCACAGGTGGCTTTGAAAGTGTGGAGATTCAAGAAGAACGTATAGACGAAGAACGTGTAAATTTGCTCGTAAATGTCAAAGAGGGTAAAACAGGGGAATTTGTCTTTGGTATTGGATATGGAAGCTATGATGGATTGATGGGGAGTGTGTCCGTCAAAGACCGAAATATTTTCGGGACAGGTTTGACGGCAGGAATTTATTTGGACAAAAGTGAAGTTTCAAACTCTTATCGTGTGAATCTTTATAATCCCGCAGTATTGGATAGCGATTATTCGCTTTCAACTGATGTTTATCAATTAGAATATGATGATTATGATTATACAGAAATGATGACAGGTTTCAATATCGTAGGTGGGCGTAAGATTTGGAATCATTTAGATTTGAACTTGGGCTATACTTATCAAGAAACGAAACTTTCTAACTTTGATAATCCCTTGCTAAGAGACCTTTATTATCGGTATTATTTGGGTGAAAGATATGCGAAATCTTCAGTAATTCCGAGTCTTAATTATGATAGTACAGATGCTTATTTTTTCCCAAAAAGTGGAATCAAATTCACAGGTAGTACCGAGTTTGCTGGAATAGGGGGGGATGCAGAGTTTATTAAATATTATGGGACATTTAATCTTTATCAATCTATTGAGGATTGGACAGATTTGGATTTGATTTTTAGATACCGCGCAAAAGCAGGATATGCACAAGATGAGGGATTTTTGCCAATCAATGAAAAATTCTATTTGGGTGGTGTAAGCAGTGTGCGAGGATTCCAAAATCGCTCCATTACCCCACGTGATAGTGATGGCTTAAGAATCGGTGGAAAACAAATGTTTTATAATACGGTGGAGTTTAGTTATGGTATGTTTGAGACCGTTCAAATGCGTTTGCTTGCATTCTATGACTTTGGAATGATTGGGGAAGAGAGTATCAATGACATTAAACGTAGCTCTGTGGGTCTAGGTATTGAGTGGATTTCTCCTATTGGCGCAATCAATTTCTTATTCCCTCGCGCACTAGACAATAAGCCAGGTGATGATACTTCTTCGTTTGAATTTACAATGGGGCAGAGATTTTAATGAATCCTATGGAATCACAGCATTATAAAAACACAAAAGAAATGCGAGCAGTTTTTGCGAAAAACTCACAAGAAGCCAATACATCAGTAAAAGTAAAATTGCCTCGCGTCAGTCGAGAGGAAATTTTGGATTTAATGCAAAATACTTCGCTTAAAGAATTGGGGGAACGTGCTTTAGGAATCAAAAAGCAATTACATTCGGATAATCTTACGACTTTTGTCGTAGATAGAAATATCAATTATACAAATATTTGTTGGGTAGATTGCAAGTTCTGTGCCTTTAAAAGACGCATTAACGAGAATGAAACCTATATTTTAAGCTTTGAAGAAATTGATAGAAAAATTGATGAATTGTTAGGAATTGGTGGCACACAGATTCTTTTTCAAGGGGGCGTGCATCCAAGCTTAAAGATTGAATGGTATGAGGATTTGGTGAGACATATTGCGCAGAAATATCCACAGATTACCTTGCACGGATTTTCCGCCATTGAGATTGATTACATTGCAAAAATTTCCAAAATCTCTATTCGTGAAGTGTTAGAGCGTTTGCAAAAATGTGGTCTAGCGTCTATTCCCGGTGCGGGGGCAGAGATTTTAAGTGATAAAGTGCGAGACATTATTGCTCCCAAGAAGTTGGATAGTAGCCAATGGATAGAAGTGCATAAGGAGGCGCATAAATTAGGGATAAAAAGCACGGCTACAATGATGTTTGGAAGTGTAGAAAGCAATGAAGACATTGTAGAGCATTGGGAGAGAATCCGAGATTTGCAGGATTTAACCAATGGCTTTAGAGCGTTTATTCTGTGGAGTTTTCAACCTGCTTTTACTCCATTGCAAAAAGAATTTCCCAACCTGCACAAAGCCTCCTCAAACCGCTATCTAAGGCTTCTTGCGTGCAGTAGGATTTTTTTGGATAATTTTCAAAATATTCAGAGTAGTTGGGTTACACAAGGCTCGTATATTGGACAACTCGCATTGCTTTTTGGGGCAAATGACTTGGGGAGCACAATGATGGAAGAAAATGTAGTCGCAGCGGCAGGAGCTAGTAATTCTATGAATCAAGCCGAGATGATTTCATTGATTCGTGATATTGGAGAAATTCCAGCCAAACGTGACACAGCATATAATATTTTAGAGCAGTTTTAAAGTGAAAAAGTTTTTCGTAATCTTTTTTGGTTTTTGGTTCTTGAAAGGAAGTTTGATGGCAATTGAAATAAAAAATTTGCATATAAATGGCGTAGAAATTCCTGTAATTTATGAGCGAAGCACGCAATTACCTTTGTTTTATATCCAGCTCATTTTTAAAGGGGCAGGAGGAGTGAGTAATGGCAAAAATCTAGGATTATCCGATATTACAAGCTCTTTGCTAAATGAAGGGACGAAAGAATTAGGCGTTACGAAATTTTCTAAAAAACTAGAGGAAAAAGCCCTCACATTAAATGTGGGGAGTGGATTAGAGACTTTAAGCTTCACATTAAGCGGAATGAGTGCAATGCAAAAAGACGGAATCTCTCTTTTAAAAGAATTGCTTCATAGTCCAAATTTCACACAAAAAGCATTAGATAAAGTCAAAGAAAACTCATTAGTAGCGATTTTAGAGAGAGAAAACGACTATGATTATCAGGCAAGTCGCGTCTTGAAGTCTATGCTTTTTAAAGGAAGTGCGTTAGAATTTCCTTTAAGCGGCACGCGGGATTCTATCGCTAAAATTACTCTAAAAGAAGTAGAAAGATTCTACCAACAATATATCAATTTAAGTTCTTTGATTCTTGTCGTGGGTGGAGATATGGATTTTATAAATGCCGCCAAGGAATTAGAAAGTGCGTTGAAACAATTGCCACAAGGAAAATCTATCATATTAATGCCCATTATCGCGCGCGATTCTATGCAAACAAAACGTTTATTAAAGGAGACGCAACAAGCCTATATTCATTTTGGTGCTCCGCTTGAAGTCGCGAATTTACAGAAAGAATCCGCATTACTTAAGGTAGCATCTTTCGTTCTTGGCGGGAGTGGATTTGGCAGTCGTATGTTAGAGGAAGTGCGCGTCAAACGTGGGCTTGCGTATTCCGCTGTAATGCGATTGAATGCGACACATACGCAAGCTTGGGCGCAAGGGTATCTACAAACAAGCCTGAAAAATGAGAAAGAAGCGCGAAATCTTGTTCAAGAAGTGGTAGATGAATTTGTCAAAAATGGAATCACGGAGAAAGAACTTCAAGAAGCCAAACATTATTTGCTAGGCAGTGAGCCTTTGCGTAATGAAACACTCTCACAAAGACTAGGGGTGGCTTTCCATAATTATTATAATGGTTTGCCATTGGATTTTAACCAACAAGTCTTAGAAGAGATTTCAAAACTCACTTTAAAAGAAGTTAATCATTACATTAAGACGCACAAAGAGATTCAAAAACTCAGTTTTGCAATTGTGAGTGCAGAAGATTAACTAGAGTTAATATTGATTTCAAATAAGCTTGGAAAAACCCCTTTTGAAGCCATTTTACATCATTTGCCAAAAGGCTATACTGATACTTTTTTAAGCCAATCTTTGGAGGCAGGTAAAAATGTAGTTTTGGAAGTGGAGGTGCGGGATTATAAGAATCTCAAGACGACAGCATACGCTTTGTGCTTTGTTCCAAGATTCCATTGTGAAATTGAAATGTTAATCTTTCACGCTAAACCTTATCATAAGAGTATTTTTAAAATAGATTCTGAACTAATTGTTAGCGGAAAGCTCCAAAAAAATGCTGTGGGATTGTATGTTTTACTCCAGCCTAAAGTTCTAAAAAAGACAGATGAAATTGTGTTAAACTTTGGATTTAAAGGTGCGAAAGAGAAAAGTTTGAGAGATTTTAGCGCAGAGGTTTCTTTAGAATCTTTATGCTCTTTTTATCCTAAAGTGCCTTTATGGGTTTTGGAATCTCTCGTGGAAATTTATCACCCTTGTGCAAAGTTTGTGCAAGATTTCGCTAGAAACCATGGATTTTTTGGCAAAAATTTAGAAGCGATTAAATTTGTTGAGATTTATGAATATATGCGTCTTTTGCGCTCAAAGAGACTTCATTTTCCTAGCCTTGCTTCCTTGAATGGAGAGATAGAATCTTGGATACAAACCTTGCCCTTTAAGCTTACTAAAGGACAAAACAATGCAATCCGTGAGATTCAAGAATCACTAAAAAGCAATCAATCGTCAAGAAGAGTAATTGTCGGTGATGTGGGTTGTGGGAAAACCCTTGTGATTTTGGCGAGTGTAATGATTGCTTATCCTCATCGTAGTGTGCTGATGGTTCCTACTTCTATTTTGGCAAAGCAGCTTTTCAATGAGGCAAAGAAACTCTTGCCCAAGTCTTTAAAAGTCGCACTTCTAACGCAAAGCGATAAAAGTGGGGATTTGGAACAAAGTGATTTCATCATTGGCACACACGCATTGCTTTACCGAGATTTGAGCAACTGCGCACTTGTA
The DNA here is from genome assembly GCA_964464895.1 of uncultured Helicobacter sp. Classification (GTDB taxonomy): domain Bacteria; phylum Campylobacterota; class Campylobacteria; order Campylobacterales; family Helicobacteraceae; genus Helicobacter_D. Next base: position 155,944 of record CAYXGY010000002.1, read on the forward strand.
ATGATAGATGAGCAACATCGCTTTGGAACGGCACAGAGAAATGCCTTAGAGAAAATGTTTGCTTGCGATTCTAAGCGCGCACATATTTTGCAGTTTTCTGCAACACCTATTCCACGCACGCAAGCAATGATAGAATCTAATTTTTTGGATTTTAGCTTTATTAAAGATTTGCCCTTTAAAAAAGATATTACAACCAAAGTCATCTATAAAAACGATTTTAAGAATTTATTAGAGCACATCAAGGCAGAGATTTGGCAAAAACATCAAATCATTATTGTGTATCCTTTGGTAGAGGAGAGTGAAAATTCTAATTATACCGCATTAAAAGAAGGCGAAGAGTTTTGGAGAAAGAATTTTGAAAATGTATATAGCACGCACGGCAAGGATAAGAATAAAGAACAGATTTTGGAGGAATTTCGGGAGCAGGGCAATATTTTGCTCGCAACCACAGTAATTGAAGTAGGAATCTCCTTGCCAAATTTGAGCACGATTATCATTGTGGGTGCAGAGCGATTGGGGCTAGCCACTTTGCACCAACTGCGTGGGAGAGTGAGTCGCAATGGTTTGAAAGGCTATTGCTTTTTATTCACAAAACAAAAGGAAACTGAACGTTTGTTGAGATTTTGTCAAACCCAAAATGGATTTGAAATTGCACAAATGGATTTGGAATATCGCAATAGCGGAGATTTGTTAAGTGGAGAAGTGCAAAGTGGTAGGCAATTTCATTGGGTGAATTTAGGGAGTGATGAACGTATCATCAAAGAAGCGAAAATTGCGTTAGATTCGTGAATGTAGTATAATTGGCAAAAATTATCAAGGTAATTAATGGAAAAAGCAATAAATTATCATCAATTTTTAGAGAATCCTGTATTTGTCTTGCGCTATATTGATCAAAATATGGAATGGTATGCTTCTTATTTAGCAGGAAAAAGAGGCATTGGAAGGATTTTTAGGTATCCTTATGCTTGTTTGATGAAAAAGTTTTTTTTAAACAATTATTTTCAAAGACGTGTTTTGCGCGGAATCATAGATATTCCTTATGTAGAAGTTGTTTTGACAACTAAATGCACCTTACGTTGCGAGCATTGCGCTAACTTAATGCAATATTTTTCTAATAAAATGCAATATACGTGCAGTTTGGATAGCGTGATAGAGAGTTTAGAGTGTTTGTGCCAAAAGGTTGCTAGTATTGGGAAATTGCGTTTGATTGGAGGAGAACCTTTTTTGTTTAAGGATATGCCACAACTCTTAGATTATGTAGAATCCAAAACGCAAATTTTGACTTATGACATTGTAACCAATGCGAGTATTGACATTAAAGAGCCAATTTTACAAAGACTTGCAAAGTCTAAAAAAAATTGTAAAGTTTCTATTTCTGATTATTCTCACGTGGAAGGTATTCGTCTCAAGCAAACAAGTATCTTTGAGAATCTAAAAAAATACAATGTGCCTTTTTCATTTTTAAAGGGTGGTACTTGGTTAAAGCTTGAAAGAATTCATAAAAGAAATAGAAATAAGGAACAAAATGTCGCGAGTTTTCTAGCGTGCTATCAAAGAAAATGCACGAGTTTGATTGGGGGGGGGACTCCCAAGGGGGCAATATTTGTTTGCGGAATGGCAAGCTCACTTTCTAAGCTAAAGGGATTAGAGGAATTTCAAGGTGAATATATAGATTTGATGAGAGATGAGCCAATAAAGTTTTTAGAATTTTACACACGAGACTTTTACCAATTTTGCGATTATTGTCAAGATTATTCTAAGCCTACAGAATCTATCCCTTCCGCAGCCCAAACAAGAGAAGTGTTGCAAATTAAATAAATTAGGCTTCTAGCAAGCCAATGGATTGAATCAAGATGTAATAGGAGGTTGCCTTGTTTTTTGTGGAAAATCTTGCTATTAATGAGGTTTTGAAACAGAATTTCAAAAGGAAAGAGTGGAATCTTTTTGCATAGAGGCTTAATTTGCCTACAATTTAAGCAAAAAGGCGCATTAGAGTTTGATGAATCTAAAGGAATCTTGCGCATTTTGACAATTTGCGTCCATTTTGCATATCTTGATTCCTCTCTCATTGAAAACATGCGCAGTATTTTGACAGGCTTTTTTGACAAGCACGATTGCACAATCACTGATAATTTCTCCTAGTATATTATGCTCTTGTCTATGCGCAATTTGTTCTTCCTTGCTCATTTCGCTATCCTTGTGCGCGCAACCCTCGCTTGTTTCTAGGTTACCGCGTGGATTCTTACGCAATTCTACCAAATCAATTTTTTTAAACATTCCCGTCCCTTTTTGCTCAAATACTGCAAAAAAGGGCGTATGTCCTGTATTGCCAAAGATTCTTAAGCTTTCATTATAGACAGGCACAGCAATTTTCATTTCATTCCTTTATTTCTAATTTTGTGATTCTGTTTCATCTAAATGAGCATATTCAAACAAGCTTTGCTCTTGTGCGTTATTGACAAACTTTTCTTCAAATCGTTCTGTCTCTACGCCAAAAATTAATGCAAAATTGTATTTCTCGTGGATTAATTGCTCAAACAATTCTTGATGATTTTCAAAGCAACGCACTTCCGCATAAGGCATATAAATCTCTTGATAAATCTGTGGGACGAAAAGTATCAAGCGAGCCCACTTTGCATACATTGTGAAATACGCTAAATATTGTTCATAAAGCTTGATGTCCATACAGGCGAGCAAAACTTTATTTGTAGCTCCAGGTTTGGAAATGAATCCGCGTTCATCTAAATACAAGGGTTTAAAGCTAGAGATTCTCTCTAAATGCTCCATTTGCACACCCAAAGAGTATTCTTCGCAGAATCTTACCACCCGCGCAAGAGGCTGAATAAATAGCTTGGGTAGTGGAATCTCATAATCAAAGGTATTATAAAATATCTTCATACCAAAAAGCGAATAGGAATTGACTATAAAAGGCAAAACTTCGCCATCGATCTTTTCTTGAGGTAGAAGCTTGATTTCTTGTTGATTTTTGGGCAAAGGATTGAGATTGATTTGTGTGTTACAATACAAAATATAAGCAACATCGCTTGTCAAAATATAATGCACGAGTTTTGTCAGTGAGCCACAATAACAACCTAGATTTTTTTTGGGTATAATGATTTGTGAAGCAATTTGATATTCATCAGAGCTAAGCAAAAATAGAATTTTGTTTCCAATAATAAGATAATGACGCGCAATGCGCACGAGAGATTGTTCCAAGTCCTCTACACTAATCCAAGCGACTTCTGGGTCACTCATTGCAATATTGCCACTAAAGAGAATTCCAAATGCGCCTTTTTGCACGGCTTCTTCAATCTCTTGTTGAATTTCTTTGGGAGATTTTTTGGAGTGCGCTACAAACAAGTCCCCTTGTTTTACATTGCTCACTTCATCGCAAATTGAATTAAAAAAAGAAATACTCGGTTGATTTAATAAAGTTCCAAATGCAATTTCTACTATCTCATTGACACTGATTTGTATTTCTTTTCTCCTCATTATTTTTCTCCTTAGCTGATTAGACTCCCATTCTCTTTAGGATTTTGTGGAGCAATAAGTGTCAAGCCTTTTGCGTCTTTTGCTGCTAGAATCATTCCCTCACTCAATTCACCCATTAGTTTGGCAGGCTTTAGGTTTGCAAGCACGCAGACTTGTTTGCCTATCAGACCTTGCGGTGTATAGTAGGATTTGATTCCTGCAAGAATTTGACGCGCCCTTGCTTCTCCTAAATCCACTTGTAGTTTCAAAAGTTTTTCGCTTTTTGGCAAAGTCTCCGCACTAATGATTGTTCCTATTTTGATTTCAATTTTTGAGAAATCCTCTTTGTGGATTGGATTGGCAATCTCTAAAGGAGAGTTTGCAGGAGAATCTTGCGAGATTTTTGGCTTGTCCTCTAGTAGCGCAGATTCCACTTTTGGGAATAATACATCAATTGTTTTTAGCTGCATTTCACCTAAAAGCTCGCTATAAATCACGAAATGTTGATAGCTTTGAGAATCTGCTTTGAGCCCAAAAACATTAAGGATAGATTCTGCGCTCTTTGGCATACAAGGAAAGAGACAAATTGCGCCTTTTATTAAAAGATTGGCGATAAAAACAAGCAGTTCCACAACCTCTTCGCCTCTCCCCTCTTTGATGAGTTTCCAAGGTTCTTTTTTGGCAATGATTCCATTGCCTAGGCTAAAGAGTGTCCAAAGTTCCTCTAAATAATGATTAGTTTGCACAGCATTCATATAATTTTCTAACTGATTTAGAGTATGATTGATTCGGGAGAGTTCCGAATAATAATGCTCCGCAAGTTTTGTCAAATCTGTTTTTAAATGATTGTCAAAATATTTTGCACTCATACCTAATAAGCGATTGAGTAGATTACCCAAATCATTACCCAAATCAGAATTAATCCGCTCAATAAGGGATTTCTGTGAGAAATCTCCATCTTGCCCAAAAGACATTTCACGCAGGACAAAATATCGGAAACAATCCAATCCATAAGCCTCCGCCACTTCTTTTGGATTGACGACATTACCGACACTTTTGCTCATTTTTTCTCCATCTTTTGTCCACCAACCGTGTGCTGCAATGTGATGCGGTAATGGCAAGTCCAAACTCATTAAAAATGCAGGCCAATAGATTGCGTGGAATCGCAAAATGTCTTTTCCTACGATATGATAGTCTGCTGCCCAAAAATCCATTTTATTTTCTAAATCATTGCAGAATCCGAGGGCACTTAGATAGTTTATTAATGCATCCAGCCATACATACATCACATGTTTTGCGTTTTTTGGGTCTTTATCAATGAAGGCTTGGGGGAGTTTAATGCCCCAATCAAAAGTTGTGCGCGTGATAGATAAATCCTCTAAGCCGGCTTTGACAAAGTTTATCACTTCATTGCGGCGAAATTTTGGCAAGATAAAATCGGGATTTTCTTCATAGAATCGCAAGAGTTTCTTTTCATAAGCACTAAGCCTAAAGAAATAACTTTCTTCTTGCAATAGACTTGTTTCTTTGCCACAATCTGGGCAATATTTTTCATTGACTAATTGAAATTTGGTAAAAAAGGTTTCGCAAGAGATACAATAATGCCCTTCATAATTGCCTTTATAAATATCGCCTTTTTCAAACATTTTTAGAAAAGCCGCTTGAGCGGTTTTGATATGGTAATCCTCTGTCGTGCGGATAAAATGGTCGTAGCTGATTCCAAATTCGTCCCAAAGACTTTTGAAATTTTGCGCAATCTCATCTACATATTCTTGAGGGCTTCTACCTCTTTTTTGGGCGGATTGTTCAATCTTTTGTCCGTGTTCATCTGTGCCTGTTAAGCAATAGACTTCTTTGCCTTGTAGCCTCGCAAAACGTGCGAGTGTATCTACAATAATGGTTGTGTAGGCGTGTCCGATATGGGGAATATCATTGACATAGTAAATCGGAGATGTGATATAAAATTTAGAATTCAAAACTGCCTCCATTTCCTTTGTTCATACTCAAATAAACTGCTGCTACATACGCATTGCGCACATCACATTTTAACAATTCTGTGCAATTTAGGCAACTTGAGAATCCTTTATTTTTTTGACATAATTGCAATTCGTCTTGTTTTTGTGTCAAGTTTTCTTGCGCCTTTTGCTCAAATTCATCTTTTTGTGTGCAATCTGTTATGCTTTTGCAAAAAATACAACTTGCTGTATTATGCTTGCTTTGGCAGTCTTTTATTTCTTTTAATGCAGTTTCTATTTCATTTGCTGACAAATTCTATTTCCTCCAAACTACCAAAAAAGCAAGGCGTTGTATCGTGTAAATGCTTAGGTGTTAAGGTTAAAAGTCGTTGCGATTCTCTTGCATTGTGTGGTGTTTCATTCACGCATACTGCACCGCCGCCTGCTCTTTCAAAAATAAAGGCAAAAGGAAAAACTTCAAAGAGCATTCTAAGTTTGCCTTGCGGTGCATCACTCGTGCTAGGATAAGAAAAAATCCCGCCGCCTTTGACTAAAATATGATGCAAATCTGGCACCATTCCCCCACTATATCGCAAGCGATAGCCTGCATTAAAGAGGGATTCTATCTTTGCTTTGTGCGAGGAGCTCCAATTTTTTTGTGTTCCACCTGTTGCATTTAATTTGCCTTTATGGGCAAGTTTAAAGCATTTTTGTAAAGTAAATTCCTCGCCATTATACACAAAATAATCCACACCTTCTTTGAAGATAGAGGCAAATCCGATTCCTACTACCATACCATAGACGATATATGCGCTTGCGACAAGATTCTGTGGTAAAAATTCTCCGCGATAGATTCCAAAGATACTCCCGACACTAAGGTTTGCACCCATAAGGGAAGAACCATCTAAAGGGTCATATGCAATACTATAAATGCCTTTATCGTGTAGCTTGATTGCGTTTTCTTGCTCCTCACTGCAAATTTGTTTGATTATGCTTAAGTCTTTAAAGGTAACTTGCAAAATTTCGTCTGCCTTGACATCGGCTTCTAGCTGCGTGTCTCCTGTGGCATTGGTATTTTGCGTATATTCTCCCAAGCTTTGTTTTAAGACTTCATAAATAGGCAAACTTGCGCGTTGAATCCGTGCTAAGATTAACTCTAAATCACGCGTTAAATCTGCGTTTGCAATCATTTGTTTATTCCTTTAAGTAGAGCCAATAACAAAAATTTGCTTATTATAGCCTAATTTTATGGATATTAGTAGTTATTTTGGGGCAATATTTGTAGTTTTTTGCTACAATTTTGGCTTATTTTGTTTCAAGGAGATCCAATGCTTGTTGCACCAAGTATTCTTTCTGCGGATTTTGGGAAGTTAGAATCAGAAATCAAGGCGATTTGCGAAGCGGGCTGCGATTTCGTGCATATTGATGTGATGGACGGACATTTTGTGCCTAATCTCACACTTGGTCCAGTGGTAGTGCAGTCTGTTGCAAAGGTCGCAAGCAAGCCACTAGATATTCACTTAATGGTGCAGAATAATAGCTTTTTTGTAGAGCTTTTCGCGCCTTTTAAGCCTGAATTTATTTCTTTTCATATTGAGGAGGAAAAACACGCGAATCGTTTGGTGCAAAAAATCCGCGAATATGGGATTAAACCCGCAATCGTATTGAATCCTCACACGCATTTAGATTCCATAGAGTATTTATTAGCATTTGTGGATATGGTTTTATTGATGAGTGTTAATCCCGGCTTTGGCGGACAGAAATTTATCCCCAATGTGCTAAAAAAGATTCAAGACTTAAAGGATAAAATAGAATTGCATAATCCCAATTGTTTGATTGAAGTAGATGGTGGCGTGTGTGATACCAATATAGAATCCCTTAAAAATGCGGGGGCTGATATTGTCGTGGCAGGAAGCTATGTGTTTGGCGGGAATTATAAGGAGCGCATAGAGAGTTTGCGTTAGGGCAGAGTATTCTATGAATTTGTGGCTTATTGCCAGACATTCGGACTTATTTTAATACTATTTACCCCCACAAATTCGCTCCTAGAGTGATAAATGCCCACTTCTCTTAAACCTCATTGAATATTAGGAATTATCATAAAGAGTCTATCATTGCCCGAATATGTGTTTGATACCATTGACTGCCCCATATTTCTTTATTGGCAAGAAGCTGTTGAAATTTGGGCAAAATTTCGTTGTGGCTTAATTTAGAATCTAAATTTCAAGTTCAAAAGCTTCATTTATGGAATTGGATTCCATAGAAGCTATTTTTAACCTTTTTATAAAATCTAAAATGTCTAGGTTTCTAATATCTAATCTCTCATCAAACTTGATAAATTTCACATATCTTTTGGAATCTTCAAAAATTTTAGGTGCAATAAAAAGTGCAAAAGAGGAGAGATTTAAAGAGGAATCTTTGCTAGATTCTATCATCTCTTTTAAATGCCTTGTGATAGGTAAAAGTTCGCTATTCACCTGTCCTCTACCGCAAATCAAACTTACCTCAACAATGCTTTGATTTAAGTTATCTTTGCAGGCAATATCGGGTTGATTTCCGCTTGCAAAGCATTTTGGTAATCCCTCATCATCAATGCTATAATTTGGCATAATCTCTAGCGTGCTAAAGTGTTGCTTCAAAGCAATGGCGGTTAAAAATTCAAATCTCGTAGGTTCTGGGATAAACTTTAGAATCTCATCTTGGCTACTAGATTTTTTGGAAGCTAAAATACCAAGTTCTTTATAAATTTGCTCTTTTGTATATTGTGTAGCAAAATTTTGTAAAGTGCGTAGTTTAAGCGATTTTTCATCTATTACTCTGGATTGCTGAATATCTAAAATACGTGAATCAATTTCACCCATATATTCAAAATAGGACTTTTTATCATCAAAACTTCTAAATTGTGAATAATTTTCTAGCACATAATTAATTTTTGGCATTTCAAAGGTGTTGAAATCAATGAATCTCCCATTGCCACGAAGTGAAATAATCCCTGTAATTCGCATTTTCCTTATATATTCATCAACACTTTCTCCACAAATTTGCGAGATTTTAAATCGTATTCTATTATCAGAATCTAAAAGCCTTAAGCATTTCTCATAAATGATTTCTTTGGAATAAGCAAAGCTTGGATATTTTTCCCTGAAGTCTAAAATATAATGCACCAATGCGTTATAATCACTATCTCTCCAACATAAGAAAAATGGAATCTCTAAAACAGAAATTTTAGAATCTTGCGATATTTCTTGTAATTTTCGCAGGACATTAAGAAGTAAAATTAAAGGCACATTGCTATTAAGAATATTTCTAAAGGGATTATTGCTTTGGTATTTCATTAAACAATTTAAGAAAATATTAGCAATTTTTGCTTCATTACTTGGAATCTCATTCACCGCATCTATGAGTAAATGTCCTGTGTGCGAAATAATAAGCGGTTCATTTATCGCATACAAACAGAATCCAAATTCCATCGAAAGCTTATAAAAAGTATCAAACCTAGAATCCCATCCCTTGTCAAACCCTGCTTCTTTATGTCTTTGTGGCGAATTTTTTATAATTTCTTTTATTTGTTCCTCATTAAAAACTTCATCAGATTCTATAATATCCTTAAAATATCTATTTGCATAATTTGGAATATAGATTTTATTTTTAATCAAGTGCACTATAATTTGCATTATAATTTCGTGCGTTAAAAGATGGTTTTCAAAGGGCAATAAAGCTTTTAGGAAATCAGCTATTCTTTGGGGATTTCGCATTGTAGTGCTAAAGGAGAGGATTTTGTATTTTGCTTTTTTATTTAACATTAGTTATATAAACTTCCACAGAATTTTTTTTGATTGAATTGTCATTAAAGCTAATATAATTACTTTGAATAGGATATGTAGAATATTTTTTAGCAAAATTTTGCAAAAGCGTGTTTGTCTTGCCTTTATGTGTTAAAAGATTGCTAAGTCCCCACGCAATACCTTGAGAATCCAACTTCTCTAAAAGTTCATAGAGGCAAGATTCTAAATTTTCATTCCATAATTTATTATATTCACTTCCACTAATAAGATAAGGTGGGTCAAGGTAAATAAAATCGCCTTTATCTAATTGAATAGATAAAAGAAAATCTCTATAATCAGTATTAGAAAAAATAATATTTTTATCTTGGATAAAATGAAAATAATCTTTTAAGGCTTTTAAAACATTGCTATTAAAATCCACATTCCCAACAGGCAGATTAAAATCACCTCTAGCATTAAATCTAAGCATACGATTAAAACCATAGATAAGAAGCATATAGAGTTTTAACATATCGGTTTTGTTTGCGTTAAATTCATCACGCAATCTCAAATAAGATTCTTTATTAAATCTTGCAAAATAGGTTTTTTTGTGAGATTCTCTTAAATCTTTTGGAGGAATGATGTTTTTAAGAGAGCAGGAGAGATGATAAGATTCTATCAAAGTAAAAATTTGTGTTAGAAAAAAAGGGTTTTGTGCGCTGCTTTGTAGAAATTTATGCAAAGAGATAATATAAGAATCTATATCATTAAGTATATAACTTTGGGCTTGTGTATTAAGGAATGAGCTTCCACCACCCACAAAAGGTTCAATATAAGTTTTTATATGCTTTGGGAAAAGCTTTTTAAGTTGAGGCATTAGTTTATATTTATCCCCAACATAAAAGAGTGGAGAACGTAGAACCTTGTCTGCTTTACCTTGTGTAAGTGTGATTTGCGCTGTCATTGGATTTCACCTACAAAAACAATTTCCTTATGTCCATCTAAATTTGTTTTCCCGCTACTAAAAGCTTTGAAATCAAATTCATAAAAACTTGTTTTGCTTACAGATTGGAGGATTTCTTGAATCTCTTGCAATCCTATCTTATTCCTACTTGAATTTGACTTAGAAGCATAAGTATTATTATAAGTAACCACTAAAATTTTGCTTATTTTGGCTAGAGATTCTACCAAATCCCTAAAAGCTTCTTTCGCTTCTACTTTGCAGTATTTACTTAAGTTTTCAGGCTTTGGCTTTAAAGCAATCCCATAAAGCTTTGGTTTCTTATTTTGACTTAGATTCTCAAGCAAGTGATAGAATCTTGAATATTGTCTTGAATTGTAAGGTGGATCAATAAAGGCTATATCTATTTGTCTTTTTTGCTCTATAAGATTCTTAACTAAAAGGTTAGAATCTTGTTGATATATTTCTATCTTTGCGTTGCTTGTAATAGGCTCTATTAACTCATAAACAAATTTGTCTTGTAAAGCGATATTTTTACGATATGCATCATAATGCCCCACCGTGTTTGCAATTCTATCTGCACTATATAACAAGCTCGCTAAAAGTATGTAAAACTCCTTTTGATTGATAGCTTTTAATCCTAAAAGCCTATTAAATTCATCACGCAAATAGCCTATGATTTTACTATCATTTTGACTAAAAAACTTCCCTCCAAAATGCTTAGAATAGTAATTCTCCTTTATCTTTTGAGCTGATAAATTTGCAAACTCTTGCCTTAAAGGTTCTAGCTTTTTAAAATTAAAAAAATCTTGACCAAAGAATCCTTGATAAATCACATAATTAGAATACAAAAAATCATTCAGAATAAAATGCGTAAATTGTGGTTTTTGCATAAAATATTCACTCACAACCCCTGTGCCAGAAAAGACATCAAAAAAGCTAAGATTATGTTTGTTTTTATAATCAAAAGATTTTAAAATACTTTCATCAATAGATTCTAAAAGCTTTGTTTTTGCTCCTGTATAGCGGCGATTTGCAAGCCTCAAGCGAGTCTCCTTGCGGTATTTAGAAGCTATCCTCCCAAATATCGTTTCTTGATTTCTTTGTCCTCTAAGAGATTCTTAGCCAAATCCTCCATTACGATTCTGCCATTTTCTAGCACATACGCACGATTAGCGACTTTGAGAGCTGCAAAGGCATTTTGTTCTACAAGTAGAATCGTAATACCATTTTCGCGTAAGCTCAAAATAATCTCAAAAAGTTCTCCTACGACTTTGGGCGCAAGCCCTAGACTTGGTTCATCTAGCATTAGTAATTTGGGCTCACTCATTAGGGCTCTTGCGATGGCGAGCATTTGTTGCTCCCCACCGCTCATTGTCCCTGCCATTTGCTTTTGACGCTCTTTTAAACGTGGGAAAAGCCGATACATTTTTTCGCGCATAACTTCAAAGTTCTCATCATTATGGTATGCACCCATACGCAAATTTTCATCTACACTAAGATTGGTAAAAACGCGTCGTCCCTCTGGCACAAGTGCGATTCCACGTTGGATAATCTTGTGTGTTGGAATCTTGGAAATATTCGCGCCAAAGAATCGGACTTTACCCTTTGTTTTGACACTATGCACGATTCCATTGAGAGTAGAAGTTTTGCCTGCACCATTGCTTCCAATCAAAGTGATAATCTCGTGTTCTTCAATATGGAAGTTGATTCCTCTCAAGCCCGCAATCAAGCCATAATTGACTTGTAGATTCTCAATTTGCAGCATAGAAATCTCCCAAATATGCGGCAATCACTTCTGGATTATTGATTGCCTCGTGTGGCGTGCCACTAAAGAGCTTTTTGCCATAGTCTAGCACCAAAACTTGTTCGCAGAGCTGATTGACGAAAGGCATATCGTGTTCAATGAGCAAAATGCTTAGGTTAAAGTCTTTTTGCATTTTCAAAATCAATTCGCAGAGTTCTTGCGTTTCTTTGGGATTCATTCCTGCGGCAGGCTCGTCTAGCAATAACAGCTTCGGATTTGTTGCTAGGGCTCTAGCGATTTCTACTTTACGGCTATTACCATAGCTTAATGCACTCGCATTGACATTCCATTGATTGCCCAACCCAATATAATCCAAAATCCATCGCGCACGCTCTTTGATACGTTTTTCCTCTTTGAAATATCTTCCTATGCGGAAAGCAGCTTCAAAAAAGCTGTATTTTGCGTCATTGTGCAAGCCAATAAGCACATTATCTAGGACATTCATAGAATGAAAAAGACGAATATTTTGAAAAGTGCGTGCGATTCCTAATCGGACAATCGTGTTGGGCTTATATTTGGAGATATTTTTTCCCAAAAAATGCACTTTCCCACTACTTGGTTTATAGTTAGCAGTGATAATGTTAAACATCGTGGTTTTGCCTGCGCCATTAGGACCAATCAAACCAAAGATTTGCTTTTCTTGCACATTGAAGCTTACATTATCAATCGCCTTTAATCCGCCAAAGGCAATACTGACATTTTCTAATTCTAAAATTGCCATTATTGTGCCTTTTTAAAGAAGCGTAAATTTTTAGGATTCAAATCCCAAATTTCGCGTTTGCCCATAATGCCTTCTCTGGCAAAAAGCATTATCACGAGTAGAATCAGTGAGAAAAACACCATTCTAAGCCCGGGATATGAGCCAAAATCAGTTCCAAAAAAGACTAAAGGTTGGTCTAAGAATCTAAGCCACTCTCCCCCGCCGATGACTAAAATCGCACCTAAAATCGCACCACTTGTGCTTCCTAAGCCTCCAAGGACAATGATGATTAGGAGTTGGAAAGTGAGTTCAAAGCCAAAGATTTTAGGGTCAATCGTAGTGAGCCAAACTGCCATAAGCCCACCCCCAACACCCTCTAAAAACGCACTTGTGGAGAAAGCAAAAGTTTTGATTTTGAAAGTATTAACTCCCATTGCGATTGCAGCGTCTTCATCATCTCGCACAGCTTTCATTGCGCGCCCATATTTGGAATACACGATTTGTAAAATCAAAATCACTGAAGCCGTAGCAAAAATCCCACTCCAAAAAAAGACCGTGATATTTGCTCCATTGCCAAATGCGTGCGTGTAGAGGAAGCTAAAAAACTCCTTGAGAGGAGAATCGCTTTGGCTAAGACTTAAGAGCACATTTTCTATTTGTTTGACGATAGAATCGTGGTCGTTTGGAATCTCGTTTAAGCCAATCGCACCATTCGTCCATTCTGGATTGTTAATAGCAAGGATTTTGATAATGAAACCAAAACCAAGCGTTACGATTGCTAGATAATCCCCGCGCACACGGAAAACAGGGAAAGAAAGGAGAATTGCAATCACAGCCGCTACGATTCCACTACAAAATAGGGCGGGCAATAATTCGCTAGACATACTCAAGATGAAGGGATGTGGGTCTGCGAGCTGGAACATTCCCCACTTTAAATCAGAATCTAATAGCATTAATGCGGTGATATATGCACCAATCGCGACAAATCCATTAGGCTCTAAAGAGAGCTGTCCTGTAACGCCATTGATGAGGTTATAGCTGACGGCTAGAATGACAAAAATGAGAATATTATTAAAGATTCTTAAAGCATAATCCCCTAGCAAACTTTGTGAGGCAAACAGAATACAAATTGCAATCAAATAAAGGCTAAAGTGGAATCCCAAAGTCGTTGTGGTGGGGTGATTTACATAAAAATTTTTCAACATTTGTACAACCTAAAAACGACTTTTTTCTAAACGCCAATCGCCCATAATGCCAACAGGACGAAACAATAAGACGAGAATCAGAAACAAAAACGCAAAGGCATCTTTGTAGCCTCCAAGTTCTGGAAAGACTGCAACTGCCATTACTTCTGTAAAACCCAAAATAAAGCCTCCAAGCACTGCTCCACCAACACTTCCGATTCCACCTAATACCGCAGCAGCAAAGGCTTTTAACCCGATAAGCACTCCCATTAGTGGGTCAATCGTAGGATAAGAAATTGCATAAAAAATCCCTCCAATCCCTGCAAGCGTGCTACCAATGGCGAAAACAAGTGCGATAATATGATTGACATTGATTCCCATCAAACGCACGGTATTAATATCAAACGCGCTCGCACGAATTGCCATTCCTTGCTTCGTGTAATAAAGGAATCGCAAAAGTCCGCCCAAAAGCAAGAGGGTAACGAGTGGAATGATGAGCGTGATAATCGTAAGACTGATGCCAAAAATCTCTAAGGATTGCGAGAAAAACTTTGGTGCATTGAAAAATCTAGGTGTAGAGCCAAAGAGAACATTAAAAAGATTTTCCAAAAAGAAACTTACACCAATTGCTGTAATAAGCATAGAGATTCTAGGGGCGTTTCGCAAAGGCGTATAGGCAATTTTATCAATCATTACCCCCAAGATTCCACATAAGGCGATTGCGAGAATCGCGGAAGCATAGAAAGGCAAATCAAAAGAGCCAATAGCGAAAAAGACTAAAAATGCACCCACCATCATAATGTCTGCGTGGGCAAAGTTAATCAGGCGCAAACAGCCATAAACCATTGTGTAACCAATGGCGATGAGAGCGTACATACTGCCCAAACTCAAGCCATTGATACACTGCTGCAAAAAAGTCAAAAAATCCAAGTGTTAAGCCTCAAAATCCATAGAGCTTGTGAATCATTGCTTTAAGGTTCAATAGTAGTTTTATAAATCAAATTACCACCTTGTACTTGATTAATGACTGCACTGCGGATAGATTCGCCATTTTGTAAAGAGAATTTACCACTAATTCCCTCATAATCTTTAGCATTGCGGATTTTGTCATTAATGCACACGCGGTCTTCCGCGCCACACTCTTCAATTGCAGCCACAGCAAGTCCATACGCGTCTGCTAACATAACGCTAAAAGAACTAATAGGTTCTTTATAGGTTTTTTCATAATTTTTAATGAATTTCTCGCCTTTAGGCGTTTGTTTGGAATTTATAGAATAATAATCTGTTACCATATAGCCTTCACCCGCTTCTTTTGCGACATCAAAGAAGATTTTGTTGGAGACTAAACCATCTCCACCAATTGTCGGGACATTGAGCCCTAGTTGTTGAGCTTGCACCGCAATGAGTGCGCCCTCATTGTAGTAAATTGGCAAATATAAAACATCGGGATTTTTGGCTTTGATGCTTGAAATTTGCGCTTTGAAGTCTTTAGTTCCTGCTTGGGCATTGGCTTCGATGATAATTTCTCCTCCTAGTGCTTTAAATTGGTTTCTAAATGCACGTGTTAGCCCAATAGAGTAATCACTGCTATTATCAAATAAAATCGCCGCTTTTTTCGCTCCCAAATCTTTGAAGGCTAAATTTGCCGCAATCAATCCTTGAAAGCTATCCGCAAAAGAGACGCGAGAAACGAAGTTTTTGCCTTTTGTTACGCGGTCATTTGTTGCCACAGGAGCAATGAGCGGAGTTTTGTTGTCGTCCGCGATTTTTGTCATTGCAAGTGCGTTAGTAGAAATCATTGGACCAATGACGACACTGACTCTATCACTTGAAACTAATCTTTGCATTGCATTGGCGGATTCTATTTTATCGCTTTTATTGTCAATGAATATAATCTTAATATCATCGCCATTTTTAGTTTTGCTTTGTGCTTTGTAAGCCAAATCAATCCCGCGCTTTCCAAGCTCTCCAAACCCTCCTACTGCGCCACTTACGGGTAGAACTACACCGATTTTTACTTCTCCAGAGCAAAGATGGCTGGCAAAAATTCCACACGCTAAGGAGATGGCTAAAAAATGTTTTTTCATTGAAAATCCTTATATTCAAAAATGAAAGCAATATTACAATTTTTTTTTAAAAAATACATTAAATTATTTATGGAGGTGTTTTGATTCTTGTAGAATCACACAAGAATGGCTTAATTTTTATTAAGCACGAGAGAACGAAGCAACCTATCTCCTATACGATAAGATTGCCATAACCTTTATCAATTCTCGCTAATAACACTTTGAAAAAAGTGTCATTGCATAGATTTGGAATTATTGAAGTTAGTTTGCATTTGCTTGAAGTTTCAATGAGATTTTTACTTCATCACCCACAGAATTATCTTTGAAAACATTGCCCCAAGAAACATCAAAATCACTTCTTAGAATCTTAGTTGTTGCATCAATATCAAGTTGTTTGCCATTGTGTTGGATGATTGCGTCAAGAACAATGGGTTTGGTTGTAGAACGAATCGTTAAATCACCATAAATTTTGCCTGCTTCAAATTTTGTCATTTTAAAAGTCATTTTGGGGTATGTTTTAGCATCAAACATATCTGGGGCTTGCAAATGCGCGTCCCTTTTGGCGTTTGCAGTATCTACTGAAGTCATATCTACTTCGCCTTCTAGCACTTTTAGAGTGTTAGAAGCATTATCATAATCAATGGTTGCATTGAATCTGTTGAACTTGCCATCTACTTGTGTAAGTTTTAAATGAGACACTGAAAAATCTACTTTGGACTTTGCAGGATCAAGTGTATAAGGTACTGCAAGTGCTGGGAAGCTAAGGGCTGCTACAAAACTAGAGATTAAGAGAAACTTCTTCATTGAGAATCCTTTAAGAATTAAAATTTAAACTTTGAAATTATAATCAATAAAAAACAACCAATGGTAAATCATCATTAAAAAATACTAAGCATCTATAAAATAATGCAACCTTGAAATTATTTATACACGATTGATACAAATTATACAAATGTATAAAGATTTATACATTTATACACTTTTGCATAAAGGAGAAAAACATTAAAAAAGATTGATGATTGCGTAAGAAAGAAGTAGAGACCACAGGTTAAACTCATCTTGGACCCAGCAAGAGCTGGGCTCAAGCTTAAACTAATAAGCCTTGACAGCAATTATACAAAGTAGTATAATCGCAACCAAGATGAATTTTGTAGCAATCATCTTAGCTCCTTTTTGGGCATAGATTTTGCCACAGGGTAAAGGACCTGTGGCAATTACCCTGCATAATTATACTTTAAAATCCCAAAAATAATTTTTAATCTCCTCTTTTTAAGCCCATAAAGTAGGCTTTTTCATTATTTTTTATCCTAAAGATTCCACCTTTGTTTATGTTGCAAGCTTGTGATAGGCTAATGTTTCACGCAAAGGCATTTAGTTCCTTTCAAATGAAAGGAACAAGATAGGTAAAATACACCCCCCTATATGTAATTTTTAAAAAATGCTGAATCCCTTGTATTAATGGCTGAAAAAATCGCATTAATGCAAAAAACGCCCCCTGCAATATACAAAAAATTTCAAAGAAAAAAATGAGCTTTTTAAAGGCTTTTAAAGAATAATTTTAGGATTCCATTAAATTTTTAAGGAGTTGTAATCACTTTTGTATTTATGCCAAAGCAAACTATCTTAAGGCTATGAATATTTTAAGCAAATTTAATGTAGAATCGCAAATTTTATTATTTAAATTTATGGGGTTATCAAGTTGTTTGGTGTCATCACAGAAAGCTTCCAAAGTGCCATTAGTAAAATCCGATTCCAAGATGATGAAAAAGCACTCAAACGCGCGTTAGATGAACTTAAAAAGTCTTTATTAAAATCTGATGTGCATTATAAGGTTCTCAAAGAACTTTTGGGTGAGGTTGAGAGCAAAACGAAACTTGCAGGAATAGGGAAAGAAAATTTTTTAAGCGCATTGAAAGAATCTTTAAATGCGGTTCTAACCGCACCGGGCAATTATGGCTTTCTTTTCGCCCCTAAACCTCCTACAATCGTTTTAATGGCAGGTTTGCAGGGAAGTGGGAAAACAACCACGACAGCAAAACTTGCGAATTATCTTAAAAGCAAACAGAAGAAAGTCTTATTGGCTGCGTGTGATTTACAGAGATTAGCTGCAGTGGAGCAGTTGCGTCAGTTAGCCTTGCAGGTAGAAGTAGATTTTTTTCATCTTGAGGGAAAATCTCCTGCAGAAATCGCAACGCAAGCCAAACAAAAAGCCATTGAGGGACTTTATGATGTCTTATTGGTGGATACTGCAGGGAGATTGGCGATTGATGAGACATTGATGCAAGAATTACAAGGGATTAAAACTGCAATTAATCCCAATGAAATTTTTTATGTTGTGGATAGTTTAAGCGGGCAAGATGGCGTCAAAAGCGCGGGAGTCTTTCACGAAAAAATGGATTTAAGCGGGGTGATTTTAAGTAAATTTGATGGGGATAGTAAAGGTGGAATCGCACTTTCTATCGCACATCAGCTTGGGATTCCTTTGCGCTTTATTGGGGTGGGGGAAAAAGTTGTAGATTTAGAAGTTTTTATCCCAGAACGCATAGTAGGTAGGTTAATGGGGGCGGGAGATATTCATTCACTTGCTGAAAAAACCGCTGCCATCATTAGCGAAAAGGAGGCAAAAGATATTTCTAAAAAAATCAAAAAAGGTAAATTTACCTTTAATGATTTTATTGCCCAATTAGACAATATTAAAAAGATTGGTTCTATGCAATCTATTTTATCTATGCTGCCAGGCTTAGGAAATATGGCGAGTGCATTGAAAGATGTAGATTTGGATAATTCCAAAGAAATTAAACAAATGCGCGCAATGGTTTCTTCTATGACGCCAAAGGAGCGTGAGAATCAGGATTTGCTAAACGGTAGTCGCAAAAAGCGCATTGCAATGGGTGCAGGGATTGAGGTAAGTGATGTCAATCGTTTCTTGAAGCAATTTGAAAATGCGGCAAAAATGGCGAAGAAGTTTTCTAATAAAGGCGGAATGGGAGACTTGATGAATTTGATGAAAGATGCAAGAATGGGACAGCTTAGACGCTAGTTAGGCTTGTTTGAAGTGGTTTAAGCATAAGTTTGTCTAAAGTTGGGTAAAATCTCACTTTTGGACAGATTTATCTGTAAATTACTAAAGATTGATTTAAGGAGTATATTTTGGCAACCGTTATCCGCTTAACAAAAATGGGGCGAAAGAAAAAGCCTTTTTATAGAATCGTTGTAACTGATAGCAGAAAAAGACGCGATGGAGGCTGGATTGAGTCTATTGGTTATTATAATCCTTTAGCTGAACCTTCTGTCGTAAAATATGATGCAGAAAGATTGAAATATTGGACAAGCATTGGCGCAAAAATGAGCGAAAGAGTTAAAGTTATCACAAAATAATCCCATTGAAACAATAGAATTAAAATACTATGGTAGAGAATTTTATAGAAGCTTATGTAAAGAAAATTGTTGCAGAGCCCGATAAGATTCGTGTCATCAAAACAGAGCTTGACACAAATTTTTATGAAATTGAGATTCTATCTTCACTGCAAGATGCAGGACGTTTGATTGGTAAAGATGGTAAAATGATAGGCGCAATCAAAACTTTTGTTTCCGGTATCAAGGCAAAGGATGGAAATTCCTATCGCATTATTGTGAAGCCACAAGATTCTAAAAATTAAATGTTGGGTAAGAGCGTCCAAAAGGATTGGGTAAGTGTCGCAAAAGTTGGGCGTACAGTGGGTTTTAAAGGCGAAGTGTTTTTGCATTTATTCAGTGATTTTCCAGAGTCTTTACAAACAGGCAATATTTATTTCTCTCAATTTGGCAATCTCACGCTTGAATATTATCACATTAAAAGTTCCATAGCGAAGTTTATTGAAATTTCTTCTAAAGAAAGTGCGAAACAAATTACGAATCTTATGCTTTACACCACGCAGCAACAGAGCAAAGAACAATGCAATCTCAAAGAAAATGAATTTTTTTGGTTTGATATTATTGGAAGTGAAATTGTAGAAGAGGGAGAAACTTTGGGCTTAGTCAGTGAGATTGACCGCTTTTGCGAACAAGATTTTTTGTTGATTAAGACAACCGAAATGCTTAGGGATAAAAACCTCCCAAAATCTTTCCTGATTCCTTATACCAAACGTTATATTTTAGAGGTTGATTCCACCCAAGAACCCAAAGTCATTCGGACGCAATTTTGCAAAGAAATCTTAGAAAATAGTTAATGCAATTCTCTATTGTTACCTTATTTTCGCATTTAATAGAATCTTACTTTGGTGATTCCATTTTATATCGTGCATTAGAGCAGAAATTAATCCAAGTAGAATTTGTCAATCCGCGCACATTTAGCCCGCATCGTTTTGCAAAAACTGATGATTATCAAGTAGGAGGTGGCGCAGGGCTTGTATTAGAGCCATTGGCGTTAAGTAATGCGCTAGATTCTGTCAAAAAACAAAATCCAAAGACACATATTATTTTTCTCACACCTTGCGCAAAGTCTTTTACTCAAAATGATGCTAAGCGTCTAAGTAAAAAACCTCACATTACTCTAGTTTGTGGGCGATATGAGGGGTTTGATGAACGTTTGATTGAATGCTATGCCGATGAAGTCTTTAGCATAGGGGATTTTATTTTAACCGGTGGAGAAATTGCTGCACTTTGTCTGTGCGATAGTATTTCAAGGCAAGTGGAGGGAGTGCTTGGCAATAGTAATTCCTTACAGGGCGAGAGCTACGAAGAGTTCTTGCTAGAAGCCCCTAATTTTGTCAAACCTTACAATTTTAAAAATTTAATGATTCCTTCAGAGTATTCAAAGGGAAATCACGCTAGAATCAGCGATTTAAAATTAAAAGCATCAGAGGCAAAAACTAGATTCCATAGGTTGGACCTCTATATTCGCTACAAACAAAGGTTAAAAGATGAGAAATAAATATATTCAGCATTTTGAAGATGCACAAATTACAGGGAAAGAAATCCCACAATTCAAGGCAGGAGATACATTAAGAGTCGGGATTAAAATCTCTGAAGGAGATAAAACAAGGATTCAAAACTTTGAGGGTGTTTGTATTTCATTGCGTGGAATCGGGACAGGCAAAACTTTCACAATTAGAAAAATCGGCGCAAATGGTGTAGGGGTTGAGAGAATTTTCCCTCTTTATTCTGAAAGTATTGAGAGCATTAAAGTGCTTAAAATCGGTCGTGTCAGAAGAGCGAAACTCTATTATCTCCGTTCTAGAAGTGGAAAATCCGCAAGAATCAAAGAAATCAGAAAATAATCCCGATTCTTTCCCTTTGGGGAATCCTTCTATTCTTAACATTCTTTATCTTGACATTTTCTTAACAATTTATTTACAAAGTATTAACTATTATGAGGAATAATACTGATTATAGATTAGGAATTTTATTGTTTAAAGTTTCACTCTTAGATATTTACACTAAGGAATAATGATGCATAATAAAGTCAAACCTACTTTAAAAGAGCGACAATTTAATGAGGGTGAAATTGTCGTTTCTAAAACAGATTTAAAAGGGAAAATTCTTTATGGGAATAGAATCTTTATTGAGCTTTCAGGTTACACAGAAAAAGAGCTTTTAGGCAAATCACATAATATTGTGCGACACCCTGATATGCCCAAAGTGATTTTTAAATTCTTATGGGATTTCGTTCAGAGCGGCAAAGAGATTGCAGCTTATGTGAAAAATCTCTCAAAAGACGGTTCCTATTATTGGGTCAAAGCTTATGTTACACCCTCATTTAATGGACAAGGAGAGATTGTAGGCTATCATTCTATCAGGGTCAAACCCACAGAAACAGCCAAACAAACGATTAGCGCTCTCTATCAAGAGTTGTTAGAGATTGAGAAAAGAGAGGGGGTTCAAAAAAGTCAAGAGAAATTAGAATCAATTTTGGCACAAAAGGGGGTGAGTTATGAAGAATTCGTATTATCTTTATAGATATTCTAGATTTTTTAATTATTGTTTTATTGCTATTTTTTGTTTGTTATTCGTCATTGAGTTTTTTAATATTCATATTATTGTAGAGTTTTTTATTTTCATCTTAGGTATTATTGCTTGTATTTTGACATTAGTCGCGGGAAATAGAAGAAATTCATATATAAAGGAAATTACCGATTGTATCAAGAAGCTTTCTTCTGGGAATTTGGAGGCTAGAATTACAAACATTCAAGATGCAGGAAATCTTGGAAATCTTTCTTGGGCTGTGAATGATTTGGCAGACCAAGTAGAATCCTTTGTCAGAGGGAGTTCTTCAGTTATTGTCGCAGCAGGCGAAAAACGTTATGCAAGAAAAATAAATACACAGAGTTTGAAAGGAAGCTTCTCTTATGTCGCACTTTTGATTAATAAAGCCTCTAATGCAATTGAAGAGGCGGATAAATTAGGTGCAAGAGGATTGGTTGTGAATCAAATCTCCAAACAAAGTTCTCTAAGCCTCAAGAAAGATTTAAATTCTGTTTCTACTAATTTAAATGCTGTGATTCAAACGATGAATGAAACCTCCAAAGAAACCAAATCTATTTCCGAGCATTCTAATAATGGAATGCAAAGTGTCCAAGTGATTGTGAATAACTTTTCCAATCTTTCGTCTATGATGGCGCAAACTTCACAGCTTTTTGAAGTCTTTACAAAAAGAATCAAAGAAATTGATTCTTTCGTTCTCTTGATTAAAGAAGTTACAGACCAAACTAGCTTGCTCGCACTCAATGCCGCAATTGAAGCCGCAAGAGCTGGAGAACACGGAAGAGGATTCGCTGTCGTTGCCGATGAAGTGCGCAAACTAGCAGAGCGTGCGGAAAAAACGGCATCAGAAATTTCCTCTACCACGCAGATTATCAATCAAGAAATGAATGAAATTTCTAGTTATGTGAAAGAGATTGATACGATTACAAACCAATCTAATGATTTGATGATTTCTTTCAATGAGACCTTTGGGCAAATGGACAAACAAGCTTCTTTCTTGTTGAAATCTATTTTGCATACCAATAAAAGATCCTATACCACATTGCTTGAATTAGATTGTATTTTGAAAAAATTTGCTTCTTATTCTGCTGTGATTACCAATGAGATTCCACAAATCATCTCACAATGTGAAATCGGAGAAAATACCGCAATTGATAAAGCTATTTGTGAAAATATCTTTAGCTTCGATGAGAGCATACGAGAGTTTTTAGATTTTATTAGAACTCAAGATTGCGCAAAAAATCAAGAGCAACTACAAGATTATTGTCAGAAATTAGAAGCAAAAAGTGAGGAAATTTATCAACAACTTCATAGGATTAATGGTTAGATTGGGATTTTATCTTAATCCTCTCCAATCCACCGCGAGATGACCTTGCGCAAGATTGTTTCTAACACTTTGCGCAAAGGCTTCCAATGCAATGTTGCACCGCCTAAAAGTCCAAACAAGCTACCAATCGTAATGTCTAAGATTCTTGCTTTAATAATCAGGTTTGGGTCATAATTCATAAAGCTAGAAACCTCCGCTAAATAGGTGGAATAAGGAGTTAGAAATAACATAGCTAAAGCATAATTCCTAACTACCGTTAATTCTGCTAAAAATAATAAAATCATCATCAAAAGGGCAAATTGAATCGGGCTAAAACTAAAATGCAATAACCAATAGGCGAGGCTTACGCCCAAAATCGTGCCAAAGATTCTTTGTGTTTGTTTAATCCAAATTTGTTTAAAAGTAACTGCTGTTAAGATTGCCGCGCAACTTACCCCAACCCAATAGCCACGTTCTAATTCCAAAAGGTTTTGTAAAACCATAGAGCTACTAACAAAGAATGCAATGATAATGGGGTCAATAATGGTCGCACCAAAGCCAAATTCTCCGATTTTTGGAATGGGCTTGGGGGGAATTTTGAAAACATAAATCACACTCAAAGAATAAAGCAAAACCATTACATTTGCAACCATAGCACCAAGTGCGACTAATCCAATGGCGAAAGGATAATCTTTGATTTCAAAGGGAACATAAGTCCCTAGAATCATCGCAAAAGTAAAGAAAAAGAATCCCGGCGCACCAATGCTAAAATAGCGTACAACTTGCGCACTCGTCATTGTAACGACAAAAACAATCAGTGGAATCAGCAAGGGGTAAGCTTGCCCCACAAGCCCAAGTGTGAAAGAAATAATGATTCCAAAGGCGCAAGTCATACACAGAATCATTTTGTGATAAATCGGCGTATCGGGCACATAAAGAAAAATATTTGCTCCAATCATCGCTACAAGCCCTAAATCTGGACGATTAAAAAACGCCGCAATAAAAAGCACAATCGCGACACCAAGCCCCGCAAAAAATGGCATTTGCCATAATCTATCACTTGGATTCCAAGTAAAAATGTGTTTGATGTTTTCTCGTATTTTTTGTAAAAAGTTCATTTGCAATGCCCCATAGATTTATCAAAATTATAACGCAAATCAGCATTGCAAACATTTAAGATTTGCTATAATACCAAAAACCAAAGGAAAGCTATGAAAATCATTGCGAGCAATTTCAAAACCAATCATACGAGAAAAAGCACTTTGCAGTTTTGTCAAGAATTAGAGAGTTTCCTTGCAAAGATAGAATCACAAAACCAACCTTTCCCGCACCAAATCACTATTTTTCCTCCCCAAACCGCACTTTTGGAAAATTGTTTTAAGGGCTTTCAAATTGGTGCGCAAAACGCTTATCCTGCACAAAATGGTTCTTACACAGGCGAAATTGGTTTAGAGCAATTGGAGGAATTTGGGATTACTGCTCTTTTGGTTGGGCATAGTGAGAGACGCGAGATACTCAAAGAATCGCAAGAGTGTTGCGTAGAAAAGTTTGAATTTTTTAGCAAACTTGGATTCAAGATTTTTTATTGCATTGGCGAATCGCAAACAATTAAGCAGCAGGGAGTGGAGGCAACTTTGGAATTTTTGGAATCCGAGCTTAGTGGCATTGATTTGAAAAATCCTCATTTGATTGTAGCTTATGAGCCTATTTGGGCAATCGGCAGTGGAGTGAGTGCAAGTTTAGAGGAAATCACGCAAATCCACACACGCTTAAAGCAAAAATTGGGTAAAATTCCGCTTTTGTATGGCGGGAGTGTGAAGCCCCAAAATGTGCGTGAGATTCTCTCTATTAATGGGGTAGATGGCGTGCTTGTTGGAAGTGCAAGCTGGGAGATTTCAAGCTTCTGTCAAATCTTAGAAAATTCATTATTTTAAGGAGTAAATTAATGATAATGCAGGGTAAAAAAGGCTTAATCGTTGGAGTGGCAAATAATAAATCCATTGCGTATGGCATTACTAAAGCGTGCAAGGCGCAAGGCGCAACAATTGGCTTAACCTATATGAATGAACAAATCCAAAAGCGCGTGCTTCCGATCGCTGAAGAAATCGGAGATTCGCAGTTTGTTTATGAGCTTGATGTGAGCAAAAAGGAGCATTTTGCCTCTTTGCGTGAGAGTATTAAGCGGGATTTTGGCACATTAGATTTTTTGGTGCATAGTGTAGCTTTTGCTCCTAAAGAAGCGTTAGATGGAAGTTTTTTAGACACAAGCAAAGAAGCCTTTAATGTTGCAATGGAAGTTTCTGTGTATTCTCTCATTGAACTTTGTCGTGAATTAAAGCCGGTGCTAAGCCCTAATGCCTCAATCCTCACCTTAAGCTATCTAGGGAGTGTGAAACATGTCGCGCATTATAATGTTATGGGCGTTGCTAAGGCTGCTTTGGAATCTAGCGTGCGCTATTTGGCACACGATTTGGGCAGAGACGGAATCCGCGTCAATGCAATTTCTGCCGGTCCTATCCGCACGCTTGCGGCAAGTGGAATCGGAGACTTTCGCTTTATCTTGAAATGGAATGAAGCCAATTCACCTTTGCGCAAAAATGTCGGCATAGAGGAGGTGGGCAATTCTGCAATGTATTTACTCTCGCCTTTGTCAAGTGCGGTAACAGGTGAAGTGCATTATGTGGATTGTGGTTATAGTATTATGGGAATGTGTGCAGTAGATGAGATAGATGGCAAAGCCACAATGGTTTGGGATTCTTACAAATAGCATCTAGGCATTCTTAAGGAGAGGGATTTGGAATCGCAATTAATGGCGTTGGCGATTGAGACTTATAAAATTACGCTTACTTTGTCTCTCCCAATGTTGCTTGTGGGTTTGGTCGTAGGATTGATGATTAGTATTTTTCAAGCCACGACACAAATCAACGAGATGACGCTTACCTTTGTGCCTAAGATTCTTTCTGTTATCATCGTAATTATTTTTACAATGCCTTGGATGCTAAATATGCTAATGGACTTTACGACAAGAATCTTTAATATGATTCCAAGTTTCCTTTTTTGATTTTATGCTACAAAAAATCATAGATTTTTCACATTATACAAGTGTGCGCATTGGCACACAAAATACACTTAACTATATAGAATCTCCGCAAGATTACGCATTGCTATTGCAGCAAGCGACACCTCAAATCATTGGCAAAGCAAATAATCTTCTCATCGCACCTAATGCAAAGAATCTCTGTGTATTAGGCAAGGAGTTTGACTATATTAAGGATTTGGGCGATAGTTTGGAGGTGGGTGCAGCCACACCGAGTGGCAAGCTGTTTTCTTACGCTAAGCGACACCATTTAAGTGGCTTTGAAATTCTTGTTGGATTGCCCGGGAGTATCGGCGGAATCATCAAGATGAATGCGGGATTGAAAGCCTATGAGATTAAGGAAGTGCTACTTGGAATCTTACAATTAGACTCTTCTAGCAGTCTTGAATTTAAGAGTGTGGAGAGCCTGCATTTAGGCTATCGTAGTAGTCAAATTGAGGGATTAATCTTCGCAGGAATCTTTAAAAAAGAAACAGGATTTGCGCAAGACTTGGTAGAGGCTTTTATTAAAATGCGTCAAAATCAGCCCACAGAGCCTAGCTTTGGGAGTTGTTTTAAGAATCCCAAAGGAGACTTTGCCGGGCGATTGATTGAGCAGGTAGGGCTTAAGGGAGTGAGATTTGGCAGAAATAAAAGCCTGTGCTTTAGCCCCAAGCACGCGAACTTCCTTGTCAATCTCGGGGATTCCACTTTTGAAGAAGCACTAGAGCTTATCTTGCTTGCCAAAGAAAGAGTGCAAAAGGAATGCGGAATCACACTAGAAAATGAAGTGCAGATTGTGCGATAGGGAGAAATAATGCGGAGAAGCGACTTTGATTATAAAGACTCGGAAAGAATCCAAGAGTTTTTAAATAAAATAGAGTTTGGCACACTCGTGATTCCTGATACAATTCCGTATGCGATTCCGCTTAGCTTTTGCTATGAGGATTCGCAGATTTTTTTGCACGGGGCAAAAGCTGGACGCAAATACACGCTTTTAAAAGCCAATCCAAAAGTGTCTTTTAGCTGTGCCAAGCCTTATGCCTACATTCCCTCAAGTTTTCTGCACCATACGATGATTCCGACACAATTTTTCTTTTCGGTTTTTATAGAGGGACAGTTTTGTGTTGTAGAGGATTTGGAGGAGAAAAGGCATATTTTGACGCGTTTGGTGCAAAAATATGAACCGCAAAATGTAGAAATGAGTATGGAGAAAGGGCAGTTTATCGGCAAAGAGAGGGGAACTTTTGTTGGTAAGATTCTCATCTCACATCTAAGTGCCAAAGCGAAATTTGGACAGAATCTCAAAACAGGGGAGAGGGAGCAAATCTTACGAGACTTGGAGAACCGTAAAGACAAAATGGACGCAGAGACGATTCTAATGATACGAGCTCTTGCGAGATTTCGCGACAAAGATTAATATCGCCTTATAAAGACTTCATTAGGGTTGTGCAGCATGTCATTTTCTCTTGCGGCAAGTGCGAGATAAACTCCGAGTTTGCGCATTTGTTCTATTTTACTAAGAATCCGAATTTCTCGCCCCTGCAAAACCGCCTGACCATTCAGTGTGTAAAACACGAATTTTCATTTTTCCACCCTTTGTTTCGTCGTTAATGCCTCCAATACCGCTAGTGGATAGAGTGTGTGCTCTAGTTTGTGGATACGTTCCTCATAGGATTCTAAACTCTCTCCTGTAATCTTTGGAATCACGCCTTGTGCGATGATTTCTCCGCTATCTAGCTCCTCACTGACATAATGCACGCTAACGCCCCCTAGTCGCATAGGCGAAGCATAAGATTCCGCGATTCCGTGTGCTCCTTTAAAGAGGGGTAAAAGGGAGGGGTGGATATTGATTGCACGAATCTTTTGTGTAAAAGTGGGCGTTAAAATCCTCATAAATCCCGCCAAAACACACAAATCTATCCGAAGGGGTTGTAAGCTTGCGACCAGTTCCGCATCAAATGCTTCTCGTGTTTTTCCTGCGCTTGGTATGATTTGTGTTGGGATTCCAAGTCTTTGCGCACGCGTGAGTCCAAACGCATCACTTTTATTGCTCAAAGCCAAAACAACTTCTACCTTAAAGGCTTGACTTGTGTGTCTGTCTTTTGTAATATCAGATTCTTTAAAAATGTGTGAGAGCCCACCGATGAGGAATCCCTCAATCAAAATGTCCCCAACCAAAAATCCCCCAATCGTACTTTGTTTTGTGTTCTCTAGTCTTTTGCTCGGGATAAAACATTGTTGGTGTAAAGCCTTGATGAGTGCCTCTAAATTGCTTCCATTGCCACTAAATAAAATGGCGATTCTTTTTGTCTGCATTGGATTACTTGAAAAATTGTGAATGTGTTTTTTTAAGCTGCTCAATGTTTTGTAGAATCTCATTGACACCATATTCTATGCTTTGTTCATCTAATCCCTCAATGTAAGCGTCTAGTGCTTCTTGCATACAAGATTCTTTGACCCCACTTAAAAGTAATGCTACACAGAGCATATCACTTAGTTGGATAGACAACTCCTCTATTTCCTCTTCTAACTCTTGGATTCTTTCTTTACTCATCTTCTTCTCCTTTCAAGATATTTTGTATATATTCTTTAATGTCCTCATAGACAAAACTTTCTTTGAATCCGTCAATTTTACCTCCGCTTGCATTAGGGTGTCCGCCACCATTGAAAAATTTTCGTGCGATGAGACTGACATCACATTGGTGATTTGCGCGTAAGCTCACATTGCCCCGCGCACTGACATCTATAAAGAAATCAAATTGTGGATTGTTTTTTAAAAACAAATTGGCTAATACCGAGATGTTGCCAATGCTATAACTCAAAAACCCCCGATACTTGCCACAAAATATGCTACATTGTTCTATCTTTTGTGCTAATAAATTGCATTGGAAGTGAGAAGCAAGATTATCTAGTGTATCACTTAGCAGACTGCCATTTAAAAAGCATTTTTTCATCTCTAAAATCGCATTGTCTAATAGAATCTCACCCTTTTCTTGCATAAGAAATTGTACAGACTGCTTGAGTAGAGCAAGTTTATAGTTGCGATCTTCATCATCAAACATAAAGCGATTCAACTCTTTACACTCCACAATCAAACGCATTGCGACTTTTCCAAATTCAAATTGGAAGCCCGCTTCTTGCCATAAATCTATGCTATTAATCATACGCACCATAGGTTCAAGCCATTTTTGCACAGAATCGTGAAGTCCATAACGTGCAAGCAAAGTATCATAAACGATTTGCGTTGCACATCGCTGCGTGTCCAAATGATACCATTCATAAGTTTGCGCACATTCTTGCCCGCTTTTATGGTGGTCTAAGAGCTCAAAGGTAATTTGGAAACCATTGAGGTTTAGTTCCAAGACAGATTGGACTAATCTTTCGCATTCTTCAAGAGTTAAATTCAAGTCGCTAATCAAAAGGTGTGCTTGATTCTCTTTGGGATTCTTTGCTTTATTTTGTCTGATTTGCCTATAAATTTGTTCCAAGCGCGCATTGACTTCTTTGCCATAATTGGCATTATAAAAATACAATGCAACAGAATCCAAGGCGTAAGTGTAGATTTCTTTGCTTACCATTTGGCAGCCATAGCCGTCTAAATCAATATGGGAGAGGTGATAGATTTGCATAACTTTCCTTATAGAGCAAACTCAACCGTGCCCAAGATTTCATACTTGCTTTGATAATCAATCTCTGCGGTGCTCAAAACAATCATATTGCGGCTTAATCCATATTGCTCAATAAAAATAGCTAAAGGTTTCCTTAGCACCATAGGAGTGCCACCGATAATCGTTGGCACAGCACCCATAGAAGCTCCTTTTTGGAGAGAGACATTAAGTGCGTCAAGCAGGTTTTGGGATTCTGTTGGGCTTAGGCGCAATCTTTGCCCAATTTTTTGTTGGTCTGGCAGACGCTCTAGTAAGAATTGCTCCAATGCGGGTGAGAGGATAAAATAGCGCAAGATTCCGTCATCACTTTGGAAGTTGTGTGTAATCATTCGTTTCAGACAAGCACGGACATATTCTGTGAGTGTTGGCAAATCTCCTTTGTAAGCCGGATAACCATCGGCAATTGCTTCTGCTATGCTTAGCATATCTTTAATAGGAATCTGTTCGTGCAAAAGCTCTTTTAAGATGTGTTGAATCGCACCAACCCCTACGCCTTTGATTTCTTCTGCTAAAATTGGATAATCTTTGCCTAGTTTCTCAAGTAGATTATGCACTTCTTGACGCGTGAGCAATTCCTCTGCATGCTGTTTGATGAGTTCTTGGATATGGGTGCTAATCACGGTCGCTCCGTCAATCGTTGTGTAACCCTCAATGATTGCGTCTTCTTTCTTGCTCTCATCAATCCAATAAGCGTCTAGTCCAAATACCGGCTCTTTGGTTGGGATTCCATCGGGTAATTCACCTGCAAAGCCACTTGCCGCAACGGCAAGGTATTTGTCTGCCATTACCTTGCCGCGTCCGATTTCAATTTCTTTTAATAAGATTTGGTATTCATCAGGAGGCAAGTTTAAATCATCACGCAAATGCACCATTGGCACAAGGATTCCATATTCTGTTGCCATTGTCTTGCGAATTTGACGGATTTTATTAACGAGCTCGCCCCCTTGTGCGGGGTCTGCAAACTTGATGAGCTGATACCCAAGCCCTACGCGCAGGATTTTGACTTTTAGTGCATTATCAATCTCCGCTTCATCGCGTTTCTTGCGCTCTTCCTCGCTTTCTTTAGGTTGTTGCGCTGTTTGTGCTGCATTGGCTTGCTGTCTTGCTTGTTGCCGTTGAGGTAAGTTGCTAGAATCTTGCAACTCTCCTCTTTTGGTTTTGTCTTCTTTTTTGATTTTTTTGAAGAGCGATTCTATATATTTCCATACTTCACTCTCTTTTTGTTTGCTAAGGAGCAGGGCAAGGCTTAAAAACAATAAACCCACAAAGCCTAGTGAGAGAGTGGGCAAACCCGGAACGAGTGCAAAGAGAAGCAAAATGCAGCCGACAATCATTAGGGTTTTGGATTCGTTGATGAGTTGGTCAATAATACCTGAAGCGAAATTCTCTCCCTCTTTGCTAAAGCGGGTTACAATAATACCTGTCGCGGTAGCAACAATCAGTGCGGGAAGTTGAGACACCAAACCATCTCCGATAGTGAGAATTGTAAAGGTTGAAGCAGAATCTGCCATTGTCATATCTTTTTGAAAGACACCAATCAAGAATCCACCGATAATATTAATGAGTGTAATAATAATGCCCGCAATGGCATCACCCTTGACGAATTTATTTGCACCGTCCATAGAACCATAGAAATCCGCCTCTGTTGCTAGAGCGTCTCGTCTTGCTTTGGCTTCCTCTTGCCCAATGATTCCAGAGTTCAAATCCGCATCAATCGCCATTTGTTTGCCCGGCATTGCATCAAGCGTAAAACGTGCTTTAACTTCAGAAACTCTTGTAGAACCATTGGTTACAACCATAAAGTTAATAATGACCAAAATAATAAAAAGAATAATCCCAATAACATAATTTCCGCCCACTACAAATTGCCCAAAGGCATTGATAATATCACTAACGGCTTCAGGACCTAAATGCCCATTGCTTAGAATCATTCTTGTTGTTGCGATGTTTAAAGCAAGGCGAAAAAGTGTAATGATAAGTAGGAGTGTCGGAAAAGCAGAAAAGTCTGTGGGCTTTTTGACATATAATGCAATCAGAATAATCAGTGCAGAAAGTGCAATAGAAATAGCCAAGAAAAAGTCTAGTAAAGAGCTTGGTAGAGGCACAATGATGATTGCAAGAATCGCAATGATAAAAAAGACAACCGTGAGGTCTTTTGAGCCCGATAAGAAAGACAAAAAGGGCATAATTCTACTTAAAAAAGAAACTTTTTTATCCGCTGCTGCCAAATCCACTCCACAAAAATAATTTTAGATTCGCAATTCTAATCGTTTTTAACTAATAAAATCAAGAAATCTTTTAAATTTTTAAAATTTTAGCGTATTTTTACATTTTTATGCTAGAATCGCAAACTTTAAATTTATACCAATCAGGAGGTCAAAATGGCTCAAGATTCGGCGAAAAAGAGAGAAATTACTTCTGCTTTTGCTAGAAATCCTAAAGATACAGGTTCAACAGAGGTG
The DNA here is from genome assembly GCA_964464895.1 of uncultured Helicobacter sp. GTDB lineage: Bacteria > Campylobacterota > Campylobacteria > Campylobacterales > Helicobacteraceae > Helicobacter_D. The sequence continues at coordinate 188,328 of CAYXGY010000002.1, forward strand.
CAGATTGCTCTGCTTAGCGATAGAATCAAAACCCTAACCGAGCACTTAAAAGTCAATCCAAAAGACCATTCTAGTCGCTTAGGACTTAGAAAGATTGTTTCTCAAAGAAAAGGCTTGCTTGCTTATTTGCGCCGCAAAAACTTCAAAAGTTATGCAAACGTGATTGAGAAGTTAGGACTAAAAGACAGAGGCTAGGACGCCTTGTCTTTATTAAAAACCTAGCTCGTGATAGAGCGCAATGGCATAGCGGTCTGTCATAGAGGCAATATAATCCGCACAGACACGATGCGGTTTTTCTCCCTCATAGATTCTTGCTTGTAAGTCTTTTGGCAGTAAATTTATCTCATTATTAAAACAATCATAAAGCTTGCGCACGCAACGTTTGCCCATAAACATTTTTTTAGAAATTTCTTCGTGGTGATAAAGATGCGTCAAAAGAATCCGCTTGAGTGTTTTGATGTCGTTTTCCATTACTTTTGTGTGCGTAATTGGCAAGGATTCTTTGGTGTGATAGGTAAAGCATTGCGGAGAGCTTTGCACAAAGGGCTGATTGCTTTCTAGAATATCATAAACAAGCATAGTAATTAGGCGCGAAGTGAAGCGATGCCTAAAAATAGAATCCCCACGCATTACTTTTTCTTCTTTTTCTACAAATTCTATGGCTTGGGCAACCAATGCGCTTTCTTTAAGATTCTCAAAACCAATCAAACCATATTTAATCCCATCGTCAATGTCTGCACTGATGTAGGCAATTTCATCGGATAAATCTACAAGGATTGCTTCAAGACTTGGGTGAAATTCTACGCGAAACGAATCTTTTAAATTATCACTTAAAAATGGCTTTTCATAAGGATAAGAATGCTTTAAAATCCCTTCAAGCGTGGCAAAAGTCAGATTTAAGCCGTCAAACTCTTTGTAACGTTTTTCTAGCTTAGTTACCACGCGAAACGATTGGAAGTTGTGGTCAAATCCATTAGAAAATCCACGATGACGCATCATTCTATCTAGTTCATCACCTCCCGCGTGTCCAAAAGGTGTATGCCCCAAATCGTGAGCTAGTGCAATGGCTTCAGAGAGATTCTCATCTAAACCTAGATTCTTTGCTAAAGTGCGTGCAATCTGGCTCGCTTCAAGTGAATGTGTCAAACGCGTGCGAAAATAATCCCCGCTATGATTGATAAAAACTTGTGTTTTATATTCTAAGCGTCTGAAATAAGAGCTATGAATGATTCTATCTCTATCGCGCCCAAAGGAGTCGCGAAAGTCTGGAGTAGCCAAATGGAATCGCGCATCGGGGCGCATTGGATTTTGTGCCATTACTTTGCCTTTTTTGGTATTATTTTAGCGATTTTGCGTTAAGATTCGCAAGATTTTGAGAAATTTTAAGGGAAATGCGGGAGAAATGAATGATAATTTTTGAAAATGATGCTTTTCAAGTCTTGCGCAAGGCTTTTGGAGAATATCAGACGAATTGTTATTTGGTGTTGGATAAACATATCCAAGAGGCACTCATTATAGACGCGGGCATTGGTGCGAGTGCTTGGGTGATAGAGACATTACAGCGCAGCAAGCCTCTAGCGATTCTCAACACACACGGGCATTTTGACCATGTATGGAGTAATGCGGAGCTCACCTCATACTTTAGAGGGATTCCGCTCTTTTGCCCTTTGGAAGACGCATTTATGTTGGTGGAGGATTGCTTCAGCACGGGATTGCCTAACTCTACACCTAACGTTCTTGTGGGTGCGAAAGAAGACGATAGCATTACACCCAAAATTTCCGATACAAGCAATTTGGGCAGACAAAACCGCTATGAGTTGGGGAATTTTATCGTAGAGTTTTCTTGCTATCCCGGTCATACTCCCGGTTGTAGCGTGATTGTGCTTGGACATAAGTTAGCAGGCGGAGATTCTAGCTTGCTGCAAAATGCGGAATCCCAAAGTGTCAGTGTATCCAAGCAGAAAGTAATGTTTAGTGGAGATTTCATCTTTCATCGCTCCATTGGGAGAAGTGATTTCCCTTATTCCTCCAATAGTGCAATGAAAGCAAGCCTAGAAAAGTTTATGGAAAGAAAAGAAAATCTACTGATTCTGCCCGGACACGGCGAGATAACCAATATCGCACAAGAGCAAAATAATATTCCTTATTGGCTTATGCGCATTTAGACTTTAAATAATATCTTAACCCTCACTCTCTTTAGATTCTTTAAGTAATGTTTGTAAAATAGAA
>CAYXGY010000003.1:0-150626 GCA_964464895.1 uncultured Helicobacter sp.
GGGGGGGGGGGGGGGTGTCAAGAATCATTTTAATAAATTCTTAAGTTAGAGGGTAATTTGGACTTGATTTTTTCATCATATAGTCCTAAAAACTCCCTTATTTGCTTTGTTTCCAAGACTTCAAAATCTTTTCAAATAATTTTTATAAATTTTTCAAAAATTTGTAATGGAGATTACAAAATCTTCACAAAAATGCGTGAGATGAGATTCTATAAAGATAGAAATGCAATACCACAGGTTAAATTCATCTTGAACCCTGCAAGAAGCAGGGTTATAACCCTCCAAATCGCCTCTCTCTTTGATGAAATTCTCTTAGCATCAATTCTAGCTCTTGAGTGCTGAAGTTGGGCCACAGAGTTTGGGTAAAAAACAGCTCCGCATACGCACTTTGCCACAAAAGAAAGTTAGACAAACGCATTTCCCCGCCCGTCCTTATCAGCATATCCACTTCCGGGATTCCTTGCGTATCTAATGCTTGGGCAATACTTCTTTCGTCAATCTTCACACCGCTTTGCTTGAGCTTGACAAATGCGCGCCTTAACTCATCTTTCGCACCATAATTTAGGGCTAGAATCTGTGTCATTCCGCTACATTGCGCACGCGTTTGCTGCTCTAAAGATTGGATTTCTTGTTGCAGCTCCACACTTAATGCGCTAATATCTCCTATGCTTTTAAAGATAATATTGGATTGCAAATAAGTCGTTCGCTCGGTAATCAGATATTCACCCAAAAGATTCATCAAGTATTCCACTTCCGCCTTAGGACGTTTCCAATTCTCCGTAGAAAACGCATAAAGGCTCAAGTATTCTACACCGCTTTGGGCGCAATATTCTGTGATTTCGCGGATTTTTTTTGCGCCTTCTTTGTGTCCAAAAATACGCGGTTTTAAATGCTGCTTCGCCCACCTGCCATTTCCGTCCATAATCAGTGCCAAATGCCGCACCATACTTAACCCTCTAAATCTAGCAGAGAATCGCTAAAATCGTATAAAGGCACGATTCCGCTATCTACATTAATATTTGTTTCATTGATAAATTCAAGTTCGTCTAGATTTTGACGCAACAAGCGCGCTACGCCCTCATACATTACGCTAATGTCTAGCCGCACACCCTCTTTGAAGTCCCAAAGCATTCCCCAAGTCGCCCCGAGATTTGCAAAGACGGAATAAAATTCTAGGCATTCTTGCCCCCCTACGCGCTTTTTCCTCATTTGCATTAAGCCATCTTTGCTTTCGTCATCATAATGTAAAGGAATCGTCAAGACTTTTTGCTTCAATGACATTAGCATATGACTTAAAAAGGCAAATTCCCACCTAGATTCCGCGCTTGCTAGACGCTCACTTAGAAACCCGCGCATTACATCAAAGGGATTTTCACTCTCTTTTAAGAACTGCTGCATTGCCTCGCTACTAAGCTTGAGCGGGACATTTTGTTCTTTGAGCAAATCTGGCTGCTTGATGAGATTAGAAAGCGTGATACCTCCCGCACTTCCGCGTCCCATTTGCGCCCAATATTTCCCCCCAATCTCCAATTCTTTGAGGCTCTTAGTCTCCATTGCGACATTGCCAACTTTAAGCATATAGCGGATTCCTTGCATTTTCTCCATTACTTCTAGCTTCATCGGCAAGGAAGCATTGAATTGTGTCGGCTTGCTCGCGGAATTTTGTAGGGTGTTTTGGACTTGGGCAAGCTGACTTAGTTGCTTTATCATAGGTTTTTTGCCTGTTGTAAGATTTTGAAAGCCAAGCTTAGTTTATCACAGAATCCTAAATCTATTACCAACGCTTCTTGTATCCAAAAGATTTGATTATTGGGGGATTCTAAGGGGTTTTTCGTAGAAGTAATGGTGTTTAGACAAATGGCGTCTAGGTTTTTGCCACGTAATGCGCTCTGCGCATTTTGGACACTTAAATCCTCTGTTTGTGATTCTAGTTTAAAGCCAATGGTTTTTTGCATTTTGGGCAATGTCGCTAGAATATCTTGATTTTCTTGTAATTGCAGATTCCACACTGCGCCAATTTCTTGCTTTTTGAGCTTGCCTTGTGCTTTAACTTTAGGGAGATAATCGCTAATGGCTGCACTCATAAACAAAAAGGATTGCGCCTTGTCTGTGCGTTTGGAATCCTGCCAAGCTTGGATAGCTTCAAAGAAGCTTTCGCTAGATTCTACGCTTTTAATTTGTATGCCTAAAGGCAGAGGATAGGGCATTTGAGAGCTAACAAAACAGACTTGCGCACCCAAAAAATAAGCAGCAAGTGCCAAAGACGCACCCATTTTGCCACTAGAAAAGTTAGAAAGATAGCGCACCGCGTCTAATGCCTCTTTGCTCCCTCCCCCACTGACGCATACCGCGCACTGCTCCCAAAAAGGCTCGGTAAGAAGTGTGCGTATCACACAAAATGCAATCTCTAGCGGATTTGCTAACGCTCCATTCCCTACGATTCCACACGCTAGCTCTTTGCATTGGGGCAAAACAATCTGCACACCGCGCATTTGTAGAATCTTGAGGGATTCTACAGTCGCGGGATTTTCTAGCATTTTGGTATTTGCCGCAGGGGCAAGAAGTTTGAGTTTATCAAAGGCGAGAAAGCTCTCTAATAGCACATTGTCCGCGATTCCACTTGCGATTTTATTCAGTGTGTTTGCGCTACTTGGGGCAATCAAAAATACATCTCCCCAAGTGGCAAGTTCAATATGATTGCAAGAGTTTTGCCCCCAATTCTGCAAATCTTGCGTCAAAACCTGATGATGAGAAATCGCCTCAAAAAGCAGAGGTTGAATGAAATCTTGCGCACGCTTACTCATCACTACGCGCACACTTGCACCTAGTTTTTGCAAGATTCTTATCACTTCTAGTGCTTTATAAATCGCCACGCTACCACACACACCCAAAATGACTTTTTTGTTTTCAAGCAATTTAGGCAAGGATTCTACAAATTCTTGTTCTTGTTTCATCGCCCTATTCCGCTTCTGCTTCAAAGTTGGAATCTGCCACTGTTACGACTTTGGAAGTCTTGACATTTTTGGGTTGCACATATCCCAAATCCGCCAACACATTCGCGAGCTTTGCTAATACAGGACCACCTGTCCCGCTTCCACTTCCTCCGTGCTCTACCATTACGGTAATGACATAACGGGGATTCTCCACAGGCAAAAAACTCGTAATCCAAGCTTGTGAGCGTTGGAAATAGTCCATATCCTTTTCTTTAATCCGCTCTTTATCTGTTTGAGAAATGCCTACGACTTGAGCTGTTCCTGTCTTGCACGCAAGGGAAACTTTGGATTCTCTTGTCGCTAGATTCGCTGTGCCTCCCGCCTCTGAACACACTTGACGCATTCCCTCTCTTAAGACATTGAGTTTGCTCTTTTCAAAGGAGTTTAAAACATCTTTAGGCGCATAGACTAATTCTTCTTTTCCTATTATTTTGGCAAAATGAGGCGTGGGCAACTTGCCACTTGCAATCAAAGCAGTATAGTTTGCAATCTGCAAAGGTGTCGTCAAAAACAATCCTTGCCCAATAGAGCTTACGACATTATCGCCCGAATACCAATCTTGCTTGAAACGCGATTTTTTAAGGCTCGGACTTGGCACAACTCCTGAAAACTCATTGGGCAAATCTACTCCCGTCTTTTGCCCAAGCCCCATAGTCTTTAGCACCTTGGCAATATTTTCAAAATCTGTACGCAAAGAGAGAATATAAAAATAAACATCTACACTACGTTTGAGGGCTTTATACAAATCAGCACTCCCGTGCCCCTCTTTTTTCCAATCACGAAATTTTCTCCCTCCAAGCTCTATAAATGCGGGGGTTTTGATTTCTGTCGTCTCGCTGATTCCTGCATACTCTAAGAGGGCTAAGCCCATTCCCATTTTGATAACAGAACCGGGCGGATATAAGCCATTGATAAATTTATTTATCAAGGGTTTGTAAGGACTTTCACGGAGAGCATTCCAATTCTCATAAGAGATTCCACCGACAAAATGATTCAAATTATACTCGGGATAGCTTCCTGCGGCTAGAATCTCTCCATTTTGCACATCCATTACAATGGCTGCACCATTTTTGTCTGCAAAAATTTCGTCCATTGCGCGTTGCACTCTAATATCAAGCGTAGTTGTCAGGTTATGGTTTTCAATTGCTGATTTATAGGAAATAATTTCCATTTCTTGATTGAGTGCCGTTACTTTGACGATACGTTCTCCTATTTTACCTTGCAAATAATTATCGTATTGCCGCTCTAAACCCTCTTTGCCAATATTTCCTGTATATTTGGCAATGGGTTGGCTTTCAATATCTTTTTTATTAGCTTTGCTAACATAACCAATCACATGTGAAGCAGAAGTAATGTTTGGATAGTATCTGTGCGCCAAAGGGATAATACGCAAATTTTCACTTTGAGAAAGCTGTGTATAATGCGATAAAATAAAGTCGTGCTCCACAAACTCAATCACTGGAATATAATCGTGATTATAAGGCGAATCCTTATGCCGATAGTTTTTGATTAACTCCTCTTTGGAATATGTTGGAAAAAACACCAAAAGTTTTTCTATTTCTTGCTCCAATAAAGGCAAATTGGAACGCAAAGAAAAACGTGGAGGCAAGGCAAGCATAAATCCCACATTATTGGTTGCCAAAGGCTCATTATTGCGGTCTAAAATTTGCCCACGCACAGGAGCAATGACTTCCTCACGCAAGATATTTTTAGTCGCTTGCTCTTGGTAAAAGGATTGCTTCAAAATGCTTAAATCAAAAATTCTCACCAATAATACAGCCCAAAACAAAACAAACATTACAAAAATAATCACTAGACGTATATTGTTCATCATAAAATCCACATAAAAAACCAGATTAATACAATTTCACAAGCGATATAAAATCCAATCAACCACGAAATTTTTGGCACATCAATATCAAAAAAAACTCCAAAGAAATTCAAAAACAAAAAATAACCCAAATACGCATAAGCAATAAACAACGGGATAAAGACTTTGTTATCCCCAAAAAATTTACGAAACTTGGGTAAAACAATCCAAAAAGATAATGCAATAAACAAAATTACGCTTAAAAATGGAAAATTTTTGCTTGCCTCAAAGTATATAAAAAATGGCACTAAAAAATAAAAAATTTCAAAGGAATTCTCCTCATAATTCTCTTGTGCTAGCACATACATTACACCCAATAAGGGAGGCAAAAAATAAAAAATATCCGTTAAAGCTATATAGATAATCAGCACACAAACTAAAAAAAAGATTTTTAGATTTTTTTTATTAATGCTATTTCTTCGCATAGTGGAAAATGTTTGCATAAGATACAATCCGCCCATATTTTTTGATTTGGTATATTTTCTTTACTCACTTCTTGAAAGCCTAATTTTTCAAACAAAACGCGTTTATAAGTTAAAACTAAAATCTCCTTGATTCCAAGTGTCTTGCCCTCCTCCTCACAATTTAAAATTAATGCACTTCCTACCCCAAGCCTTTGCGCAAAGGGAGCGACGATGAGACTGCGAATCTCGGCTAATTCTAAAGCGTGGATATGCAAGGCACAGAATCCTAACATCACGGGTTTTTGAAGCTCATTTAAATGCTTAGATTCTAATGTGAGCTTTGGCTTTTGCGCTTGCTTGATGCTCTCTAGCACAGATTCTTCCTCCCAAGCCACGTGATAAGAGCGAATCATATTTGCCATTGTTTCTACTGAACGTTCTAAAATCACGCCACGTTCCACCTCCGGACGCACAATCTCACGCATCATCGGAATATTCTCTAAAATCGGTCTTCCAATAATCATAATTCCTCCAAAACTTCTTGCCCAAGCACCTTTGAAAGAATAAAATCTGTGATTCTCTCTTGGTTTTGTTTTTTCAATGAACTAGAAAATTGGGCTTTAGGGAATGCGAATTTAAGCTTGCTCTGCTCACTTGCATTGAGCTTGTCAAACTTCGTAAAAATCCGCACTAAACGTTGGTCTTGTTTAAGAAATTGAGAAACAAACGAAACGAGATTAGAATCAATCTCTAAAGAGGGGTGGCGACTATCTACCAAATGCACAAACAATTTGATACTCTCGCGTTGATACAAAAATTCCACCAAATTACGATTCCATAATTCTTTCTGACTTTTTGCCACTTTTGCATAACCAAAACCCGGTAAATCTACCAACATAACCTTTAAAATTTCGGATTCTGTATGGTTTGAAGCACTTGTTTCTTTCCATTCTGTCAAAAAGAAATTGATGAGTTGTGTTTTGCCCGGTGTGGCAGAGCTTTTCGCAAGATTTTTTTGATGACAAATCAAATTAATCAATGTGCTTTTGCCTATATTGCTGCGTCCCAAAAAGGCGACTTCTGAAATCATCGGTGGAGGACATTGGGCAAGCGTTTGTGCCGAAGTTTGGAATCGCGCAGACTTCAAGATATAATGGCTCATTTGGGCTCTTTCTCAAGCTTGAAAATTAGACGCGCAGGTTTCTCATCATTGCCTAAGACATTAATAAAGCCTTCTTTGTAGCGAATGATGATTTTATCCCCACGCACAATGTTATTTTTCGCTAGCTCTTTGACGACTGCATTGCCTAGAATCTGATATTCTTGGTTTGCGGGTATATAGAGTGCTTCATTTGCTTGCCCTTCAATTCTGCGTCCATCTTGCAGAGTGAGCCAAAAATGCACATTACCTGTTGCTTGCATTTTGTTGGGGCGATTGTTTGCGTCAAGATATATCCACGCTTCATCGGCTTTTAACAAGTCGTTTGCTCGCTTCACTTCTACATTTCCTTTGAGCTGTGTTCGTTTGCGTAACTCATCTCCTATAAGCTCTTTTGCGCTCACTTCAATCTCCTCTGTCCAAGCAAAAGACACCAAAAAAACAAGCAAGAATCGCATTAAGACTTTCATTCATTTGCCTTTAGGATTCCATAAACATTGTCTGCGTAAATCTTGTTTTCTCTATAAGCAATATTTTGTCCGCGAATCTTATAATTTTCTTCCAAGATGATAAATTCTCCCTCGCCCTTTAACTCTTTTTTATCTGGATTATACCTCGCCACTTGACTCCAAAACTCTATCGCATTGCGCTTATAATTAACGCCTTGTGGGAAAAATATCTCTTGATTATCATAAAGTGCAAAATTGGATTGCAAATTCTCTTGTCCAAAAATATTTTTTTTATTGTTTTTGGATTCTGCATTTGGAAAGGTAAAATTAACTACGCTAAAATGCTCTAATTCATTGATTCTTTGGGTGTTTTCACGCGCCTTTTTTCCAAACGCAATGATACTGACACCCTGCATACCTATCCTATAATATTCAAAATCAAAGATTTCAAATCTTGAGACTTCATCTAAACTCTTTGGATTCTGCGCTTTTTTGCCACTTAGGGTAACCACCATTGCGAGGCTAAAAACACAAAGAGTAAGAAAAAATATCGGGACTAAGCGACCGCTTTTAAGTTGATTGATTTTAAGCAAAGATTTCATAAAGTTTAGCTTGTAGTTTTTCTTGTTTGATAAGCTGATTAATCATCTCACGCACCGCACCTTTGCCACCTTTACATTTCAAGACCTTATGCACACTTCGTTTGACTTCCTTTACCGCATCAGAGGGAGCAAAGGAATATTTAACAAGCCTTAATAGATTCAAGTCATTCAAATCATCTCCGATAGCCGCCACTTCTTTTAAAGTCAAATGGGATTCTTGCAAAATTTCCTCTAGGGCTTTTGCCTTATTGCTCACACCCTGCCTTAGATAAGTAACCTTTAGTTCCTCTGCCCGTTGTTTTACTAATTGGGATTCTCTGCCTGTAATGATTGCTACCTTTTTCCCAAGCTTAAGCCAAGCGGCGATTCCCAAACCATCTTTGACATTAAACGCCTTAAGTTCCACACCCTCATTACTATAAATCAAACTTCCATCACTCAAAGTGCCATCTACATCTAACACGATTAATTGAATCATAAAATACCCTTTGTGCTTGGGATTCCTAGTGCTTCGTTTTTCAAGCTTGCCCTACGCAAAGCGACGGCAAAGGCTTTGAAAGCGGCTTCTATTAAATGGTGTTTATTGCTACCTCGCTTCTGAATAATATGAGCAGAAATTCCAGCATTGACAACTACCGCGCGGAAAAACTCCTCCACTAATTCGCAATCAAAATCACCCACTTTACCCTCTACCTTTAAATCAAAGACTAAAAAGGGACGATTGCTAAGGTCTAAATCACATTCCACACACGTTTCGTCCATTACAATAGAGGCATTCCCGAAACGTTCAACCTTTTGGATAGGAAAAAGAGAATCTTTGAGTAAAGTGCCAATTACAATCCCGCAATCCTCTACGGTATGGTGAAAATCTACTTCCAAATCTCCCTTACATTGCAACTGCAAATTCCAATTTGAATGCTTACAAAGTGATTCTAGCATATGATTAAAAAACCCAATATTTGTTGAAATCTCCGCTCTCCCTTCACCATAAATTTCTAAAGTTGCGCTGATTTGTGTTTCTTTGGTGTTACGTGTGAGGGTTTTCATTATCCATTTTCCTTACAATGATGATTTGATTCGGATTCTTTTAATTAATTTATTCTGTCGTAATAAATGCACCGGTGATTTTTTGCGAAGCAATAAAGTCTTTTGCCTCTGCTTCACTTTGAAATCCACTTAAAAACACACGATAAATAGGCATTCCTTGCAATGTGTATTCTTTAATGATTGCCGGATAACCATATTGGTTTGTATGCGTTCCTTGATGGCTCTCTGCGCCTTTTTTGTTTCTAAAAGCACCAATTTGCACAAGGAATTGCGAAAGTTGCATACTTTGCTGTGTGTGTGCGACCTTATATTCGCTCTGTGCAAGCGTTGCTTGATTTAAGGGCATAGAATCCGAAATCGCCCCATTAAAGCCAATGACTTCTAAACGCACAGGTGCTGTGCCTTTGCCCACCATATCAATGTCTTTCGCCGCACTATTAGATAAGTCAATGATTCTTCCTGCCACAAATGGACCGCGGTCATTAATACGCACAATCGTGGTTTTGCTGTTTTCTTTATTTGTTACACGCACAATCGTATTCATAGGCAAAGTTTTATGTGCGGCAGTGTGCGCATACATACTATAAGTTTCACCATTGGAAGTTTTTTTGCCGTGAAAGTTTGGACCATACCAACTTGCGATTCCGTCATAAGTTTCACCCAATGCAACATTGGTTGGATAATACCATTTTCCATTGATTTGATAAGGCTTCATTGTCGCTTTATGGGCTTGCTCACTCGCGTTCATCGTCCCATAATTTGGCGCGGAAGGATTATAATAAACATTGCTTTCACGAGAACAACCGCAAAAACTCACTAAAATTGCTACAATTGCCAGAAAAACCCTATAAAGATTCCTCATGCCTTATCCTTTTCAAGAGGAATAATGATTTCTTGGTTAATAGATAAAGAATTGGCATTCTTGATTGCATTGTATTGGGTAATGCGTTTGCTCGGCACTCCATAACGTTTCGCAATAGACTGAATCGTCTCTCCCTTGCCTACACGATGAACCAAATGCTTAACTTGAATTTTTTCTTGAGTTTGTGTTTTCGCCTTGTAACGCGCTAAAAATTGATAAGGCATATAAACAGAATACGTCTTTTTAGCATAAGTAGGTGTCGTATTGCGTTTAAATTGTGGATTATAATGCTGTAAATCTGCTAAACTCAAGCCTGTTTGTGAAGCAATCTTGCTAAGAGGTGTTGCAGGAGGTACTTCAATCGAAGCAAGCAAGGAATTTGCGCCGCGATTGAGGAAATAATCATAATTGTTAGTTTTTAATGTATCCACATTGCGAAACATTAAAGAGACAGATAAAATCTTGCGGATATACATACGGCTTTCAAGTGGGATATATTTTATCTCTGGGTCTAAAAGTACGCTAAGCGAATCGCTACCCGCTTCGCTAATTGCGCGTCTTAGTCGCCCATCACCACAATTATAAGCAATTGCAGCAAGATACCATTTGCCAAAACTCTCTTTTAAGGACTTAAGATAGGTAATTGCAGCTTTGGTAGATTTAATCGGGTCTTTGCGTTCATCAATTTGTGCGTTAATCTCTAACCCTAAAGACTTTGCAGTTTTGGGCATAAATTGCCACATTCCCATTGCGCGTTTCCTAGATTTGGCAGTGAGAGAAAAACCTGATTCAATCATTGCCAAATACAAAAATTCTTGTGGGATTCCTTCTTTTAAAAACATTTCTTTAAGTGTAGGAATAAATTCGTAGCCTTTTTTAAATTTTGCTAGCAAATAATCCTGTCGCGTATCATTTAAAAATGAATTTTTAACATCAATAAAATATTCATTGTTTAAAAACTCTGGCTCTACATCAAAAGTCTTTAACACTTCCTCACTACGCGTGTCATAACCCATTATGTCAAATTGTGCAAACCCTAGAGTTGCAATTAAAAAAAGGAAATAAAAAATTCTCATTGGATACCTTGAAATTATTTAATCAAATGCAAGAGTTAAATTTTATCTAAAATTTATAAAGTTTTCAATAAAAATATTAAAATCTTAAGCATTTATCAGCCTATTTTGCCCGATTTTGTCCCTTTTGTAAAGACTGCTGTGCTTGGTTTAAGCGATTTTGTAATTGTAAAAACCAATCTTTATATTGTTTAAGTTGTATCTCTTCAACCTCATCAGGGTTATTTAGCATTACAAGAGCCTGATAACCTTTCTCAAATTCTTCTGTAATCCAACGCAACTGCAAGAACTCTTGAGGGCTTAGGCTACCGTGTTTTAAAATTTCTAAGGCGCGTTCATAATTTTGTCTAGTTTTTTGCAAGAAATTTTGAACATTTAAACGTTGTTTTGATTGGCTAGAAATACCCAAAGCGGAACGATTATAGGGGTCTGCTTCTAAGGCTTGGGTTGCGAGTTGATAAGAGGATTCAAAGTTTCCTTTTGCAAACTCCCTTTTGGCTTCACGACTTAAACTATAAGAGGGAGAAAAATAAAAATATCCCGCAATGAAAAGAAACAATCCAACGCCCCATATCCATTTCATTACTCAATGCCCCTCTTTTGATTTTAGTCTTCTTCCATTTTGGATTGGATAAGATTCTTTGCTTCTTCTAACTTAAGAGATTCTATGTTCAAAGGCTCTTTAATCACGCAAATCACTTTACTAAAGGGTTTAGGAATCCTAAATTTATCCCAACTTTTAAATTCCCAAAAATTTTGGTAAAGCACTCTTGAAATTACGATAGGAGCTTTTGACTTCTGCGCCAAAAACACGATTCCATCTGCCACACTATGGTAAGGACCGCTTGGACCATCTGGCGTGATAATAATGTATTCATTTTGTTTGATTTTCTTGATTGCTTCTAAGAGTGCTTTGACTCCTCCTCTAGAACTTGAGCCCCTCAAGGAATCAATGCCAAAATACCGAATCACTCTTGCAATCAATTCTCCATCAAAATGCTGACTAATCAACACAGAGACTTTTTGATGAGGGTTAAAGAATTTGTTGTATATTAAGGATTGCAACAACAATTCCCCGTGCCAAAATGCGACAATGAAAACTTGATTCTTTGCGATTTTGTCCAAGACTTCCGAAGATGTTCGAAACTCAAAACGCACAAAATAGGGTAGAATCTTAATCATAAAAGCAAAAATTGGTGGCGTCCATTGCAACAAGATTTCACGTTTTTTTTCCTTAGAAATTTTAAGCTTTGGAAATTTTATTTTATTTTGAATGCCGTTCATTATCAATTTCACGCTTATGATTAAATCAGCTCACCTACAAGCTGTGCGCCTTTGATTTGAGTGATTTTTACTTCGCGAATTTCTCCAATCAGATTACGCCCTGCTTTGACGCGCACGAGTTTATTGGTATCACTCCGACCTTCAAGCAATGAATTTGTGTCATCAAAGCTTTCAAATAGGATTTTATGCACATTTCCTAATTGCTTAATATTGTCTTCTGTTAAGATTTCTTTATGACGCTCTTTTAAAAGCATCAAACGTTCTTTTGCGACTTTTTCATCTACCGATTCTATGCTTTTATCTCTTTCTAGCCATTTTTGCGCTTCTGTATGCGGACGCGCGGAATAAACAAAGCTATAAAGAGTATCAAAACGCACTTTTTCTAGCACATCTAGGGTATCTAAAAAATCCTCCTTGCTCTCTGTTGGAAATCCAACAATAATATCCGTTCCGATACTTAGATGAGGAATAAGTGAGCGCATTTTCTCTACACGATTCAAAAACCATTCCTTGCTATATCCGCGTCTCATCTTTTGCAAAATTGCATTAGAACCACTCTGCAAAGGCATATGAATCGCTTTGCAAATTTTAGGATTTTGCGCAAATTCTACGATGAAATCATCGTCCATATGCAAGGGGTGCGGCGAGGTGAAACGAATACGTTCTAATCCACTAATCTGTGAAATTTCATTTAAAAGCTGCGTGAAATTTATCGTGCGATGTTTAGTAGAAAAACGTTTCCCATAATTATTCACATTCTGCCCTAGAAGTAGAATCTCTTTTGTGCCATTTTCTACCATACGTTTTGCTTCATCTAAAATCAAATTTGCGGGGATTGAAATTTCGTTTCCTCGTGTGTGTGGGACGATACAATAAGTACATTTTTTATCACAACCAATAGAAATATTAATCATACCCTTTAGGGGAGATTGGAATCTTTGGCTAAAAACATAGGTGCTATCATCATAATCCATATCCACCCACGCAACCCGTTCTTGATGAATAATTTGTGTGATTTTAGAGACATTACGCGCACCAAGCACAAAATCAACTGCTTTAGCTTTCTTAAGAATCTGGTCGCCTAAATGACTTGCAGTGCAACCACAAATGCCAATTTTTGCACTTTGTTTTTTCAATTTCGCATATTGCCCAATCTCTGAAAATAACTTTTTTTCTGGTTTTTGACGCACTGAACAAGTGTTAATTAAAATCAAATCCGCTTCTTTAGGATTCTGGGTTAGAGAGTAATGCTCCTTTTCTTCTAGCTCTGCAATCATATGCGCACTATCACGCTCATTCATTGCACAACCAAGTGTCTCAATATAAAGTTTTTTATTCAAAGGAACTACTTATAAAATATGTATCTCATACATATAATCGCCCTCGTCTAATCCATAACGAACCTCACGAAAATATGCGCGTTTGCCCTTTTTTTCAAAATATTCCAATAACGATTGCATTTCTTTATGAGAATTTTCTTTATCGCAATAAAAAATGTCCGATTTTTTGCTTTCTAGCATTTCTTCTAGTTTTTTGATTGTAACTTTAATTGGCTTTTCATTGATATGTTCGCGCGCTAATTTAATATCCATATTCTTACCCTTTAATTTTTGGAAAAATATTTAATTATATATTATTTTTACTTAAAAATTGATTCAATTTATTTTGCATTTTGGCTTTTTAAAAATCTAAGTAAATTATGATTTTAAGTTATACTAAAGCCCTTATAAAGAAAATTTAAGCTAAAATCTGCGAATTTATTTAGGATTTCACAAATTATAAAACAATAAAACAAACTCTTAATGCAAGGAATAGATTTTGGAAAAAATACTAGATATTATTGAAGGCATTGCTTATGAAAAGGGACTTTCGATTGAAAATGTTTCAGAAGCCGTCAAAGAAGCAGTGATTAAAGTTGCCAAAGAAACTTTGGATTCTGACATTTACTATGAAGCAGAGATTGACAAAAAAAACAAAACGTTGCATCTCTATCAAGTGATTCGTGTATGTGAAAATGATGATGTAAATGCGGAAGACAGAAATAATTTCATTCCTTTAAATGAGGCTAAAAAACACGATAGCGAGATTAAAGCTGGCGATGAATTGCGCTATGAGCTTAGTTTAGAAGATATGAGTAGAAGTGCTGTCAATTTGCTTTTTAGAGAGTTAGAATACAAAATCCAACGTTTAATTGAAACACAGCTCTTTGATAAATATAAATCACAGGTTGGAAAAATTGTCAGCGGAAATGTCGTGCGTACCGACAATCTAGGTAATACCTATGTAGAAATTGACGAAATTCGTGCGATTCTGCCTAAAAAGAATCGCATCAAGGGGGAAGAGTTTAATGTGGGGCAAGTGATTGGAGCTGTGCTAAAGCACGTGGGAATTGATCGTCAAAATGGCATTATGATTGAATTGAGTCGCACCACACCTAAAATGCTAGAAGAACTTTTAAGGTTAGAAGTGCCTGAAATCAAAGATGGTGAAGTAGAAATCGTTAATTGTGCAAGGATTCCAGGGGAACGTGCCAAGATTGCCCTTAGAACCACTTCAAACAAAATTGACCCCGTAGGGGCAACTGTAGGAATCAAAGGTGTGCGCATTAATGCAGTTTCAAAGGAACTCAAGAATGAAAGCATTGATTGCATAGAATATTCTCCACAACCCGAAATTTACATTGCACGCGCACTTTCTCCTGCACTCGTGATGAGTGTTACCCTAGAGGAAAACAAGGCAATTGTCAGCATTACAAGTGAGCAAAAGCCAAAAGCCATTGGGAAAAGTGGAATCAATATTCGCCTAGCTTCTATGCTAACAGGTTTTAATATCGAACTTAAAGAAATTGACAATATGAACCAAAACACGCAACACATTAGTGAAAACAATGCACAAGAAACGCCTAAAAATAATCTTGAGATTCTTTCTTCACTCTTTAAAGAATAGTAAAATAAATGTATTGTTTTACCGCTTTTTAAATGTTTTTAGAATAAAATCTCAAGCTTATTTGAGCATTTTTAGATAATTTTGGAGTTTTTATGATTGGCTGGATGCAAAAACACAAAAAATATTTAATCGTAACCATTTGGATTAGCACGATTGCCTTTGTAGGTGCAGGATTTGTGGGTTGGGGAAGTTACAGCTTCTCAAGCACAAGCAACGCCGTCGCAATCGTGGGAGACAGGCAAATCAGTTTTGACAAACTACAACGCGAATATGCTAAACTTTATAATCTCTACAATCAACTCTTCAATGGCACTTTAGACAATGAACAAGCCAAAAAAATAGGCATTGAAGACCAAGCATTAAATAATCTTATCTCTCGCTCTTTAAGGCTAAATTATGCCTATGATTTAGGCTTGCGCGTTAGCAAAGAAGAAGTAATCAACACCATTACTTCAATGGATACTTTTCAAAATAATGGCAAATTTGACAATGAAATCTATAAACGTCTTCTAGCGGATAATCAACTCCGTCCTAAAGACTTTGAAGAAGAATTGAGTGAGAATCTCTTGCTTGAAAAACTTCATACGATTTTAGAGATTCCACTCACCCCACTAGAAACCCAGATGATGAGTGCAGTGTATTTTACAGAAGACCATATCAAGTTTGAAATCCTTAAGCAATCCGATATTATCTTTACTCCTACGCAAGAAGCAATTAAAAAATATTGGGAAGAGAATCAAGACATTTATCAAACCGAACGCGGCTATGAGATTGCAAGCATATTGATTTCTCCAGAGAGTATTCAAGCAACTGAAGAAAATCTCAAAAAATATTATGAGGATTTTAAAAATCAATTCTTGGATACCAATGGACAGCTTTTGCCCTTTAAAGACGCAAGAAAACAAATATTAGAAAAATACAAAGACACACAAGCAGAAAAAGAATCTTTGAAAGAATATATTGCTCTGCGCAAAGGAGAAAATCCAAATGCAAAAACAAGTGTAATTTATGAGGGTGATGAAAGCTACGGAGTAGAGTTTTTGAATCTGCTTAGCCAAACAAAAGAACAAAACACAATCAAGCCCATTAAAACAAAAGAGGGTTATATCACTGCAAAGGTAATAAAAATTATTCCGAGTCAGCCAAAATCCTATGAAGCTGCCAAACTAGATGCAACGGAAGATTTTATAAGTTTTGAAAAAGCAAAATTATTAGAAGAGCAAGCCAAAGCACAATTAGTAAATTTCAAAGGAATAGATGGTGGCTATCTAAGTCGCGAAAGCCGCACTAATTTAAAGGGCTTAACCGAACAAGAAAGCCAAGATTTTATTGCTCAACTTTTTACCAAAACACAGGCAAAAGGCTATATTTTCTTAAAAGATAAGATAATTTTATATGAAATCCTTGACCAAAGACTGAAAAATTCTGATATAATGGCAAAAAATTTAGATTTTTTAACACAGAGTGGTATGCAGGTTAAATCACGACTCACGGAAGTCGCTTTTATGGAGCATTTATTAAAAATTTATAAAATCGTTAAAAAAATCTAAAGACGCGGGAATGCGGTTTGTAGCAAAGGATAAGGATTTGGAACAAATACTTCTAGGTATTGATATAGGTTCAACAAAAATCTGCGCAATTATTGCCACTTGCAAGGATGGAATCCCTCATATCATTGGCACAGGATTCCATAAATCACAAGGATTAAAAAAGGGTTCAATTACCAACATAGAGCAAGCAAGTCGTGCAATCAAAGATGCTGTCAATGACGCAAGACGCGTAGCAGGCACAAATATTAATAAAGCTGTCATTTCTATTTCTGGTGCTTATACCAAAAGTACCGATAGCTCTGGAATCGTAAATATCCCTAATAATGAAATTGGGGTAAAAGAAATTAATCGCGTAATCCAAACTGCGCTCTATAACGCCTCTATCCCCAATGAATATGAAGTGGTGCATATTTTACCTTATAATTTCAAATTAGACGACCAAGATTTCATTGACGACCCAATGGGAATGAGTGGTAGTCGCTTGGAAGTCTCTGTACGTATCATCACCGCGCAAAGGTCAAGCTTAGGAAATCTCAAAAAAGCTATTAAAACCGCTGGCATTGACATTGAAAACATTGTGCTTTCCTCCTATGCTTCCTCCATAGCCGTTTTGAGCGAAGATGAAAAGAACCTAGGAGTTGCGTGCATAGATATGGGAGGAAGCACTTGTGAATTAATGATTCATGTTGGAAACTCTTTGCGTTACAATAATTTCTTAGGCGTTGGCTCTAACCATATCACGAATGACTTGGCAATGGCACTGCACACTCCCCAATCTATTGCCGAGCAGGTTAAAATCCAATACGGTAGCTTTCCAAAAACTTCAGAAGACACAGAGAATCTTATTGAGATTCCAAGTATCGGTGGCAATGATAGCGGCAAGCATCAAGTTTCTCTTGCCGCTGTGCATAATGTCGTTTATGCACGTGTGGAAGAAACCTTGATGATACTCGCTAAATCCTTAGAAAACAGCAATCTAAAAGACCAATTAGGCAGTGGAGTTGTACTCACAGGTGGTATGGTGCAACTAGATGGAATCCGTGATTTGGCGGCGGCACTCTTTAATGCTCCTGTGCGCCTTGCCAAACCGATAGAAATTGGCGGATTATTTACTGATTTAAAAGGACCAGAGTGCTCCACTGCTATTGGGCTCATTCTTTATGCTTCAGGTAAATATACCAATTATGAGATTGATTCAGAAAAACGCATTCGCTATCGCAATGAAAAACTAGAAGAAGATACCACGCAATTCCCAAAAAGCATTATCAATCCATTACAGGACAAGCCGTCGTCTGCTAATCCTGTGAATAGTGTGCCAAAAAGTGCTGCGGATATTAAGCAAGATTTAAGCGATATTACAGAAATAAAACGAGTTCCAACTAAAAACAATAATTTCTTTGGGCAGTTGTGGCAAAAACTTACACAAATGTTTTGATTTAATTTGAGAGGAGTAAAGCAATGATAGAAATTCAAGAAGTCAGTCCAAGATTCGGTGCAAATATCAAAGTGATTGGCGTTGGTGGCGGTGGTAGCAATATGATTGGGCACTTAATCAACACAGGCACTTACGAAGGAATTGAATTAGCAGTTGCAAATACAGACGCACAAGCCATTAGCAGTTCAAGCGCACCTATTAGAATACAACTTGGGGCAAAACTTACCAAAGGTTTAGGCGCAGGTATGAAACCACAAGTAGGTAAAGACGCAGCATTAGAAAGCTACGAAGAATTAAAACAATTTTTAGAAAACACTGACATTGTTTTCATCTCTGCGGGACTTGGTGGTGGAACAGGAACAGGTGCAGCACCAGTTATTGCCAAAGCCGCTAAAGAAGTTGGAGCATTAACCGTTTCTATCGTAACTAAACCCTTTCGCTGGGAAGGCAGACAACGCGCAAAACTCGCCGAAGAAGGCTATCGTGAATTAAAAGCAGAAAGTGATTCTATCGTTGTAATTCCTAATGAAAAACTCCTCTCAATCGTAGATAAAAATCTTGGACTAAAAGATAGCTTTAGAATCGTTGATGATGTGCTTGTGCGTGCAGTGAATGGAATGAGTGGTGTGATTCTCTCTCATAGTGCGGGGGATATTAATGTGGATTTTGCTGATGTCAAAACCGTTATGCACCACAAGGGAATGGCATTAATGGGTATTGGAGAATCTAGTGGTGCAGATGCCGCAAAAGAAGCAATTAAAATGGCGATTGAGTCTCCCTTGTTTGATAATATGTCTATCAATGGTGCAAAAGGTGTTTTGGTGCATTTTTATTTCAATCCAGATTATCCTTTGGCTGAAATCTCTAACGCAATGGAAATTGTAGAAAGCAACACCGACCCTGAAGCAGAAGTTATCTTTGGGACAACGACTGATGCGAGTCTAGAGCGTGATAAAGTCCGAATCACAATTGTCGCCACAGGATTTGAACGCGAAGTGGCACAACAATCTTCTAATGCACAAGAGTCTAGCAATGGCGAGGATGGTTCTGCATTAAAGCTTGTAAATCCTAAAGATATGAGCCAAAAAATCAATCAACAAGACAGCATTATGCTCGCAAGGAAAAAAGTCAGTGGCGGAGAATGCGTCAATGATGATATTTTAGAAATCCCTGCGTTTATACGCAGACAAATGGATTAATCCTTTACTCCTAATTTCTACTAGCGATTCTACGAAATTGCTAGTCATTGCTGAAACGATATGAGGCTTCAATTCACTAAAACAACCGCGATAAATGAATATTATAATGCCAATTCTCATCGAGCAATAAGGAATCACAATGCAAGAATTTTTATCCAATCTTGACTTTTTAATGCTTTTGTCGCTCTTTATAGCGGCATTGGTAGCGGGATTCGTAGATTCCATCGCAGGAGGAGGAGGAATGATTACGATTCCAGCACTTCTACTTAGCGGAATCCCACCACTTGAAGCCCTAGCGACAAACAAATTTCAAGCGACTTTTGGTAGTTTTTCTGCCGCCTATCACTTCTATAAACGAGGCTATTTTAACTTTAAAGATTCTTTTCCCTTTGTCGCGCTCGTTTTTATCTTTTCTGCAATAGGCACAATTAGTGTGCAATTTGTTCAGACGGAATCTCTCTCCAAGATTCTACCTTTTTTGATTCTTATCTTTGGATTTTACTTTTTATTCTCGCCCAAAATCAGCGAGGAGCAAAGAGCAACCACTCTCCACAAGGGATTCTTGATTTTGGCTCTTGCTTGTGTTGGATTTTATGATGGTTTTTTTGGACCGGGCACAGGTTCGTTTTTTATACTCTCCTTAATTGTATTGGGAGGATTCGGACTAACACAAAGTTTAGCCCAAGCAAAACTTTACAACTTTGCGACCAACATTGCCTCCCTTCTCTTTTTCGCCTTAGGAGGGAAAATCCTTCTCATCATTGGAATCGTTATGGCACTAGGGCAATTCATCGGCGCAAATCTAGGCGCGCGTGCAGCAATCGCCTATGGAATCCGCATTGTCAAACCCCTCATCGTAATGGTTTCTTTTACAATGGCAGCAAAACTATTGTATGAACAATTCTAATGCAAGATTCTAAAAATTTATGCAAAAACAACGACCAAAACAAGCAAGATTCTCCCTTGCATCATATTTTTGAGCCTCTCATCTATACAGAATCTAAAATCTTAATTTTAGGTTCTTTTCCCTCTGTCGCTTCAAGAGAGCAAGGCTTTTATTATGCTCACCCACGCAATCGTTTTTGGCAAGTACTTGGAAAATTGTTTGATGAGGAACTAAAAGACAAAAGTCGTGAAGCAAAAATTGCTTTTTTACGCACACACAAAATTGCACTTTATGATATTTGTGTGGAATGTCAAATCACAAATTCAAGTGATAGCAGCCTAAAACCCATTACAATAGCACCTTTGGAGGACTTAATACAAAATACGCAAATCCAATATCTCTTTACCAATGGGACAAAAGCAACGCAAATCTATCAAAAAGCCTTTAAAGATTCCAAAATATCCTCTTTGGCTCACATTGCTTTACCCTCCACGAGCCCAGCAAATGCAAAATGGAATCTTGAGAGACTTTGTCAAGAGTGGAGCAAAATTCTCACGCCTCTACAAAACTAAAAAGTCGCTTTAATGCCGATTTAAAGAAAAAAAGATAAAATTTCATTTCCACTTTTGGTATGCCAAGGTAGCTCAGCTGGTTTAGAGCGCTGGTCTCATAAGCCGGAGGTCGGGAGTTCAAGTCTCCCCTTTGGTACCAAGTGCGTTCATAGCTCAGCTGGATAGAGCAACGGCCTTCTAAGCCGTAGGTCAGAGGTTCGAATCCTCTTGGGCGTACCACCAACCCACATTAACTCAAGCAATTTTAATGAGATTCTATATCAAAATAAATTTGACAATCTAACTATTGACTAATTTTAACAAATACAGGATTCCAAGCCTTAGAGGCAATCATTATCAAATCTCCGCTGCGCAAATCCTTTGCTTCGTCTTGATTAGTAGTGATTTGGATAATCTCATTCCCTACAAGCACACTCACAATACAGACCAATCCATTCTCTTTTATGTCCAATACCAAACCGCTTTGTCGGAATTTCCCGCTTGGCATACCTCTCAAGAATACATCATTGGGACTTCCTTGTTTGTCAATCTTTCCCGATTCCAAATGCACAACAAAGTTTGAAAGGAAAAAAACCTCACTGAAGTTATGACTTACCAAAAAGGTGGTAAGCTTGAAATGCCGATGAATGTGGAGTAATTCCTCTTGTAGTTTATGGGACATTGCAGAATCTAGTGCGGAGAATGGCTCATCAAGCAACAATATCTCTGGGCTACGA
Source organism: uncultured Helicobacter sp. (assembly GCA_964464895.1). Lineage (GTDB taxonomy): Bacteria > Campylobacterota > Campylobacteria > Campylobacterales > Helicobacteraceae > Helicobacter_D. The sequence continues at coordinate 21,048 of CAYXGY010000003.1, forward strand.
ACCAATGCACGCGCTAAAGCCACGCGTTGCTGTTGTCCTCCGCTTAGCATATTGGGCTTAAGATTCCGCAAAGCACCTAATTCAGTAATCTCCAATAACGATTCTATATGTGCCTTGTCTGCTTTTTTGGGCAAAGCAAAGTGCAAATTTTGCTCTACGCTCATATTGGGGAAAAGTGCGTAATCTTGAAACACAAATCCAATCTTGCGTTTCTGTGGGGGGAGATTAATTTTCGCACTAGAATCATACCAAGTCGCATCATTGACCTTAATGATTCCAGAATCAGGCTCACTTAATCCAGACAAAATACGCAAAATTGTGGTTTTTCCCGCACCACTTTTGCCAAAAAGTGTAATTAAATCTTGGGATTTTAACTCGCAATGTACCTCCAAAGTCAAATCACCTTGCGTGCTATGCAAATATTTTTTAAAGTCTAAAAGTATCATTACGCGCTTCTTTTATTGAGATAAAAGGTGATTAATAAGATGGAAAAAGTAATCACGAAAAGCGTCAAGGCGTATTGGTGTGCAAGAGAATAATTTAAGGATTCCACTTCGTCATAAATCGCAATGCTTGCTAGACGCGTTTGCCCTTGAATATTGCCTCCAATCATCATTACAACTCCAAATTCGCCAATGGTATGTGCAAAGGTTACCACAATGCCTACAAGCACAGAACGCGAAATATTGGGTAACAGGACAGAATAAAGAATCTTGAAACGGCTCTTCCCAAGCGTCAAGGCAGCCTCAAAAAGTGAAATGGGCAATGCAGCAAAACCTGCCTGAATAGGATTAACCATAAAGGGAAGCGAAAAGATGACTGAACCCACAATCAAGCCCTCAAAGCTAAAGACAAGCTTGAGATTAAACATTTCCAATAAAAACTTTCCTACAAGACTCTGGGGGCTAAAAGTAATCAAAAGATAGAATCCAAGTACGCTAGGAGGTAATACAAGTGGCATAGAAACAACTGCTTCTAAAATCGGTGTAGCTTTGCTACGCGTAAAGGCTAGAAAATAACCTAAAGGAATCGCAATCAACAATAAAACAAAAGTCGTAATGAGTGCAACCTTAAAAGTCAAAAGCATCGTAATAAAAAAATCATTGAAATTTTCCATTTTTACTCCTTTTGATTTCTCTGCTATTGAAAGTTATTTAGTTCTTTTATTGTTCTTAACCTTGCTTTGGGCTGTCTTTTTCCCTCACAAAAAAAGCATAATTTCATTTTCTGGAATATGCCAAAAAACGCAATCCCCAAGATGAAGATTGTTATTTTTTACAAAATCCAAATCGCAAAGGGCATTAATCTTGCCACCCTCTGCCCACTTGCAAGCAAGCGTCAATCGGGCAAAAAGATTATCTTCGGCTAGATTTAAGATTTCAGCCTCAAAGGTATTGCACGCGCCCTCTAGTTTCGTTGCTACGACAATATTATTTTCCTTAAACCCCAAATGGAGAGGCGCACAAAGCGCATTGGAGATAAAAGAAGAATCTTCTAATAGTAATATAGAAATGCGATGTTGGGATTCTACATCTTGTGCTGTTTCTTGTGGCTGCTCCAACGCTTGCTTAGCAATAGAATCCCAACATCGCACAAAAAGGCGCAAAATGCCTTTTTGCTCTACAAAATGCTCTAAAACTCCACTTAGCTTATTCAACGCTATAACCGAATTTCAAAAATTTTTCTTTGGCTTGAGTGCCTAGAATATAGGCTTTAAAATCCTTTGCAAGCTTAGAATCTTTGCCATAATTTGGAATTATGAGTGCTTGATTAATAGGCTGATAAAGCTTCTCATCAATGCTTACAAAACTCATTTCCTTTGTGTTAATTCCCCCCTCACCAAGCATAGAAAGCGCAGTAAAGCCCACTTCTGCATTTTTAGATTCTACATAGGTAGTCGCCGCACCAATGCTTTCACCTGTTACAAATTTAGATTCCACAATATCTAGCATTTTTGTAGCCCGCAATGCCTCAACAGAAGCTCTACCATAAGGCGCAACTTTTGGATTTGGGATAGAAATATGGGTAATTTTTGGATTTAAAATATCTTTAAATTCTTTGAGTTTGAAATTCTCATTATTGCTCCAAAGCACCAATTTCCCTTTTGCATAAATCTCCTCTTTTTGAGGAGCAAGCTTTTCTTCATAGAGTTTTGCAGGATAGCCCACATCGGCAGCAACAAACAAATGCACAGGTGTGCCATTTTTAATCTGTGCATAAGCCTTGCCACTTGAAATGTAAGAAATTTCAATTTTATCTTCTGGCTTGTTTTTTAGAAAATCGTCCTTGATTTCTTCTAGCACATACTTCAAGGAAGCCGCACCCAAGACTTTAATTTCCTCTGCTTGCGCACTCAAAGACAAAATTAACCCACAGACTCCAACAGCTAAAAATTTTTTTGCAAAATTCATTATTTTCTCCTTAGATACCTAAAATCACATTATTGGATTTGAATCCAAACCACACTTCTTGTCCTGCTTTTAATGCGAGATTCTCTTTAGAATCCTCTGTGATAATTGCGCTAAAACAAACCCCATCACTCTCCATTACAATCTCGCAATTTACAACACCATCAACGATATTTTTCACCACCCCGCCAATGCAATTTTTCAATGAAACCCCTTTGGGCTTCTCTTGAAAAACCACAATCCAATTTGCCTTAATGAGCGCATAGGCATTTAAGCCAACCTTTAAGCCCAATTCTTTTGCGGAATGCAAGGTAATCGTGCTAGAAATTTGGGTTTTATCATTGATTTTTAATACAACTTCCGCATTGACTTTGCCCTCTTTGATAGAAATAATTTCACCAAATAATTGATTTCTTGCACTTGTTTTAATCATAAATCTCCTTTTCGCACAATCATTCCATTGAGAGTAATCCATTACAGAATCCCATTCGTTTAAATTGCCCTCAAAAAGTGTGAAGAGTTCCTCTTGGACACGTTCCATTTCGCGAAAGATTCTGATTGCTTCTATTCCTTTCTGCGTAATCTGCGTGCCACCGCCACCTTTACCGCCCGTTACACGCACTACTAAGGGCTCACTTGTGATTTTATTCATCAAGTCAATACTATCCCACGCGGCTTTGTAACTCATTTTCATTTCTTTAGCGGCTTTGGAGATAGAACCTGTTTTGGCAATACGTTCTAACAATTCAACCTTGCCGTGTCCTAAGAAATTTTTATCTTGCTCCTTAATCCAAAGTCTTCCTTGTACTTGCACTTCTTACCTCCAAAACTTAAATTTTGTCTTAATATTAAAAACAAAACTAGCAAATTATATTTTAATATATAACGATTGTCAATACCTAAATTTTATATTCACTTTGTTATAATTTGATTACAAATTTTTAAAATTTAAGGGGATTTTATGCAAAAAAACTTGAGTGGAAAAGTATGGAAATTTGGTGATAATATTGACACAGATTTAATCATTGCTGCAAGGTATCTTAACACAAGTGATAAAGCGTTTTTGGCTTCTCATCTAATGGAAGATGCACGCGTAGGATTCGTGAATCATATCAGCAAAGGAGATTTTATCGTAGCGGGTGAAAATTTCGGCTGTGGTTCTAGCCGAGAGCACGCACCTGTGGCGATTAAAGAGGCAGGCATTAGTGCAGTGATTGCTAAAAGCTATGCGCGCATTTTTTACCGCAATGCCTTTAATACAGGTTTGCCTATTTTAGAGATTCAAGAAGCAGATTCTATTTGTGAGGGGGATACACTAGAAGTAGATTTAGGAGCTGGTATCATCAAAAATCTTACCCAAAACTGCACTTATCCTTTTGCTCCGATTCCGACTTTTATGCTTGAACTTTTAGAAAGTGGTGGATTAATTCCCTACGCTAAAGCACAAAATATTACAAAATAATTTTATGAAAGGCAAACAATGAAAACTTATAAAATCGCCGTTATCAAGGGAGATGGAATCGGACCAGAAATCATCAATGAGGCAATTAAAGTTTTAAAAACAACCGCACAGAAATTTAACTTCTCATTGGAGTTTGAAGACTTTTTAATGGGAGGGATTGCATATGATTTGACACAAAATCCACTTCCAGAGGAAACTATTGCGGGTTGTTTAGCCTCTAATGCAACACTCTTTGGTGCTATTGGCGGGGAAAAATGGGATAATTTGCCACGCGAACTACGACCAGAAAGCGGGCTTTTACGCCTAAGAAAGAGTTTAGAAGTTTTTGCAAATTTCCGCCCCGCAAAAGTCTATAATGAACTCCTTGAAGCTAGTACATTAAAGCCCGAAGTTGTGCAAGGTGTAGATATTTTAGTCGTGCGTGAGCTGATTGGTGGAATCTACTTTGGCACTCCAAAAGGACGCGATAAAAATCGTGGCTATAATACGATGGTATATAGTGTGGAGGAAGTCAAACGCATTGCCCACACTGCTTTTCAAGCAGCACTCAAACGCAACAAAAAAGTCTGTTCTGTGGATAAAGCAAATGTGTTAGATGTCAGCCAACTATGGCGTGAAGTGGTGAGTGAAGTTGCACAAGAATATCCCGATGTAGAGCTAAGCCATATGTATATAGATAATGCGGCAATGCAGCTCATTAGAAATCCTAAGCAGTTTGATGTGATTCTCACAGGAAATCTATTTGGAGACATTCTAAGTGATGAGGCGAGTATGTTAAGTGGCTCTATCGGCTTGCTTCCCTCTGCCTCCATTGGAGGAAAGGCAGCAATTTATGAGCCAATTCACGGCAGTGCCCCCGACATTGCGGGACTTGGAATTGCAAACCCAATTGCCACGATTGCAAGTGCTGCAATGATGCTTCGTTATTCTCTAGGAGAACAAGAAGCCGCAGAAGCAATAGAAAATGCGATTGAAAGAGTATTAAAAGAAGGCTACCGCACCAAAGACATTGCAAATTTTGGCGCAAAAGAAATCTGCTCTTGCGAACGTATGGGCAGTGTGATTGCAGAGCACATTTAAGCTTCCAGATAAAAGCTACTTTATGATTCCACAGCATAAAGTAGCTTTGCCTCATTGTTTTGCAAACCAACCCCTATAATAAACACAAACACACAGCGCAACTGCCGCACCAACATAACCAATATTTGCAATCCCTAAATACTGAATAATGATTCCACCGATAAATGCTCCGCTACCAATTCCGACATTATAGATTCCAGAAAACATTGACATTGCGACTGAAGTCCCAAATGGCACAAGATTTAAAATTTGGGATTGGAAAGTAAGATTAAATAGTGTGATACACAAGCCCCAAAGCACGCAAATCAATAGTGTATTCAACAAACCAAACCTAGCTCCAACCAAACTTGCAAGAGCAACAAAAATCCCAAAAATTGCACAATTTACAAAAAATCCCTTATGTTTATCATAATATTTAGAGAATAAAAAACTCCCTAGAAACCCAACACTTCCAAAAACAATTAGCACCATTGTAACCGCATTTTCTTTGAAATTAGCATATTGCGCCAAAAAGGGTTCAATATAACTATAAGCAATGAAATGAGCACTAACGAGACAAAGTGTGATTCCATATACACCAAGTAATTGAGGAGTTTTAAGTAATTTTGGCAAGCTTCTTGGAGAAATTGCACCTCCACTTGGTATTTTTGGCAGACTTTTAAGCAATACCAAAAGAAGCAAAAAAGCAATGATTCCAATCGTTAAAAAACTAATCCTCCACCCCAAATGCAATCCAATCACTCTTCCTAAAGGTAATCCGGCTATCAATGCAATACTAGAACCTGTTGCAATCAAGCCAAGTGCTAAACTTTCTTTGCCTTTAGGGACAATACGAACTGCCATCGGAGCAGCAATAGACCAAAATAATGCGTGCGCACACGCCACTCCAAGACGAGAAAACATAAGCGTCCAATACCCCTCTGCTAGAGCAGAACCCATATGGCTTAACACAAAAAGAGCAACTACCGCTAGTAAAAGTCGTCTCATTTCAAAACGCGAACAAGCTAGCATCAGGGGCAATGATGTGAGAGCGACTACCCACGCATATACGCTAATCAAGAATCCGACTTTTGCCTCATTGATACCAAAATCATTCGCAATGAGGCTTAAAAGACCTATCGGCACAAACTCCGAAGTATTAAAAATAAATGCTACAAGAGCAATCGTAATAACTGCCAACCACATTTTTAATGCGTTTGTTTTCGACATTAGAATCCTCTTCTTTGGATTAAGGAAGCGATAATACTTAAAAAGTGTTTAAAATGGCATTAGTCAAAAGGACTATCTTTTTAAAAACATTTACAAATCCAAAAATCACCAAAGTATGATTTTATTTCTAAAATGTGTATTTGGAATTTCCTCATAAACTTTTATCTCTTTGTCAAAAAGCGTAGCGTATTCTTGCACCTTGTAACTTTTCAATGAATCAGGAGAAATATCATTATAAGTGATATAGCCATATTTTGAATGCTTGATAAGAACATTCGTATATATTTCTTGAATCTTGCGATTTAATTCAGAAAAGGCATAATTACTAATAAACAAATCATATTCCTTATGCTCTAAATGCTCAATATCAATAAAGTTCAATTCACACTCTAATTTGTAATAGCTTAGGTATTTTTTAGTCAGTTTCAAAACCGGACTTAAATCTACAAAATCATAAGATTTGGGAGTAAAAATAGCATTGATTACTCTTGATTGCCCCCCATATCCCACACCTACTTCGCAGATTCTAAGATTATCCAAACTCTTTAGACCAAGCATTAAGTCAGATAAAACCTTAACATACCTTAAGGTGGAAGGACAGAAACTACCAATTAAGAAATAATTATATAATGCCCCCCCCCCCGCAAATCATTAGCAGATATTTTTTTAAAATCTTCTAAGCTTAACTGATTGCGACTTAAAACCACATCTAAATATCTCTGCCCTAGTGATTGACTCACATGCTCTAAAATTCTCATATAAATCGGATTTGTCCTAAAAGTATTAAAAACTTCTTCATTTGTAGCCGCTAATTCACAAAAGCTAGGATAATCACCATTTGAAGTAATGCTAGAGTCCCTCTCGGAATCCAAAATTACAGAATTATATTTCGCAGAATCCTTCGTTTTGCTTCCCAAAAATTTTAAAAAACTCATCTTGTCTCCTTATTTTTTGATTGGATAAAATACTCTTGTGAAATGCAAATAGAATCCTCACCAACTTCTACTAATGCTTCACTCTGATAACGTCCGGGGCTCTGCACTGCGAAAGTTTTGCTTTGCCATAATCCATCTACTAATTCACCCTCTCCTAAATTTTGGTCTTCTCTTGTAGTATTTGGACGCGTAAGAAAAAAGCTTACTTTGGCATTTGTTTCTATTTTGTCATTCATCTTATCACTTAAACGTATAAAAACCTGACGAAAAGTTTTTGTATCTTGTTGCAATGCACCCTCAAAGCCAACATTATATTTTCGTAAAAATACTTCACGTTTTTGAGTAATCTCATTAATGTTTGCGTCAATCTCTTGCGCCTTGCGTTGGCACATACTTTGCAATTCCACAGGATTCGTAATCGCAGTCTTAATGGTTAGAATGATAAGCCCAACGACAACCATTGCAAGCAAAAAGATTCCAAAAGGCCAATAATTTTTCATTTATTTCTCCTTAGATACACGAACAAGAAAAGTAGAAGCAAAACAAATAACATTATATAAAGTGCAGTGCGCACCGCAATCTGCACACCTTTATTTTGTTTGGGAAAGCTATGCTCAAGTGTAACATCTTGTGATTTAGCGATTCTATCGGCAATATCCACGAAGCCATTGAGCAAAAAAGCAGATATACTTTGTGGTGTTAGCTCCTTGTCAGATTTTGGAATCAAGGGCACAATATAATCCCAATAAACTGCCTTTTTATCAAACAACTTTTCGGCTTCTGGGCTTGTAATAATGTTTATTTTCTTTTCTTTGCGCACAAAAAAGAGAACGACAAAAGGTGCTTTTAAATCTCTTAAATACTTCTGCTCTTGCTCTTCAAGATTCCTTTCTCCTAAACCCTCAAGAGCAACAACATACATAGACACGCCTGTTTTTTCAAACACCTCGTCTGATAATATTTCCATATAATCAATGGTTTTATCAATGAGTTGATTTTGATTTTCTAGCACATAAGACTTCCCTAACGCCAATGTGCAAAAAAATAGGGAAAGAATCCCTATTTTAAGCAATTTTAACATTCATTAACCAACATAAAGAAGCATATTGGGAATGAAAGCCACTGCGATAGACGCAATAATCACTACAATATGGGCTGCAAAAAGAATTTTTTCTAATCCACTATATTTCATCATTTTGCTCCTAATTCTTTATAATGCTGCACATTATCAGCACTTCTCATTTGCAAAGTGTTAGCATTTTCAATTGTATAATGATTATTTGCCTGCGCACTTTGTGTTACCACTGCTGTATAGCCCAAACAAAAAACAATGCTAAGTAATAAGACAACTGCTACGATAAAACCCAAAAGTCCATTAACTCCAAATAAACCATTCATACTCAAACCTCCTTAGTTTTTCTCTGAATAGATAAAATGCGCCAAAGCTTCTTTTTGCTTATCAGTGAGCATTTGAGTTTTGAAAGTTGGCATAATACCGATGTGTCCTTTTTTGCCTTTTTCAAGCACTTCAGCTACAAACGCAGGCGTTCCGTATTTTGTAAGGTCTGGTGCCATACCACCCATACCTGTGCCATCTTCACCATGACAAGCATTACAAGTAGCAGCAGCATAAAGCTCTTTACCTTTTGCTACTAAGTCTGGATATTTTGTATTTTTGACTACAGAAATTTGCGCCATTACATAAGCAGCAACTGCTTTTTGAGATTCTTCGCTCTCTAATACGCCGGGAGCAACTTCGCTAATTGGCAACATATCTCCAAGCATATAGCCTAAGCCTTTGCTACCATTCTTGATTGTCGTAATAATACCCTCTTCTCTACCCCATTCTGTCAAATTTGCTGCCGTGCCATTCATTCCCTCTGTGGTGATTCCATGACATTGTGAGCATTGCACTAGAAATAGATTTTGCCCCATTTTAGTCAAAGTTGGAGCATCAATGTTTTGCCATTGTGCTTCAAATTTTGCATTATACGCTTTGACTTCTTCGTTATATTCTCCAATTTGTGAATAAGTATTGAGAGGATAACCTACAAACCAATACCACAAACCCCAAATTAACAATACGAGATAAGTTGCACCCCATCCAATTGGAATATCGTTTTTAAATTCTTTAATACCATCCCAATCTTCGCTTGTTAATTCACCTTCTGCCTTGCTATCTTTCATCTTTTTGATGTAACCACCAACAATGAAAATAGTCAAAGCTAAAATTGCTACGGCGCCAAGCAATCCAAGTTGATTTACACTGTCGCCTAAGTTAAACCATTCCATTTAGCTCTCCTTCTTTTCGTCTTTGTTGTTTCGCTTTTCCACTAAGGCATCATTCAAGTCATCATCTAATGCAAGCCTTGCATATTTTTCGTAATCAATCTTTCCACTTCTTTGGCTTTTGTAGAGATGATAAATATATCCATACAATAAAAACACCAATAGAACCGTGATAAACCAATACGCATAGCCTTGAATAATTCTTATCGTTTCATATTCCACGATTAGTTAGCCCTTCTTTTTTGTCCTAAGCTGTTTAAATAAGCAATCAATGCTACAATTTGTTTAATCTCGCCTCTTTCAAGAGCAGCTTTTATCGCTGGATCTTTCATATCTTCTGCTAGAAGTTTTGCCTCTGCCAAGATTTCTGCTTTTGCTGCTTCTAAATCACCCAATTTAGGATTGTTTGCAGTATCATAAGGAACTGAAAAAACAACTTTTTGTGTGTAAGCTTCAGCATAAGCAGTTTCCATATCTACATTTTTATTGTATAAATGTTTATATGCTGGCATAATAGAACCCGGAACAACTGCAGTTGGGTCTAGCATATGCTCTTCATGCCAATCTGTGGTTCGCACATCACCTACACGATGCAAATCTGGTCCTGTTCTTTTAGAACCCCACAAAAATGGTCTATCATAAGCATATTCCCCACTCAAACTATAAGCACCATAGCGGTCTGTTTCTGCTTTGAATGGACGAATCAATTGTGAATGGCACGCATTACAACTCTCACTAATATACACTTGACGCCCTGCTACTTCCAAAAGCGTATAGGGTTTAAGATTCTCTGTTGGGCGTGAAGCCTTAGCAAAATCAGGCAGAATCTCAACCAATCCCGCAATTGAAAAAACCACTAAAAAGACTACCGTAAAGAAAAACGGATTTTTTTCCAACCAATGAAACATCACAAGCCTCCTTTACGCTGCCATTGGAGTTGCGTATTTAGGTTCGCTCTCAAGCTCCCTACTAGCAACAATGGTCATAATAATATTATAAACAAAAATAATAAAGCCCAAGAAATACAATATTCCACCAATTGCTCTAATTGTATAATATGGCATTAACACGGTTACAGTATCAATAAATGAATAAGCTAAGCTTCCAAACTCATCTGTTGCTCTCCACATCATACCTTGTGTAATACCCGCAATCCACATACTTGAGAAATAAAGAATAATCGCAACAGTTTGAACCCAGAATTGAATATCCATTAATTTTTTAGAATAAATTTCACGTTTAAACAATCTTGGTGTCATATGATAACAAGCTGCAATAATTGTAAATGAAACCCAACCTAATGCCGCATCATGAACGTGTCCGATAATCCAATCTGTAAAGTGTGCCAAGGCATTAACAGATTTAATAGATTGAATTGGTCCCTCCAAAGTTGTAAGCATATACCATGTAGAAGCTAAAAGCAAGAACTTAATAAGCGGAGATTCTTTTAATTGATGCCATTGCCCTTTCATTGTCAATAGCATATTCACCGCTGTTCCCCACGATGGTAAAATCAACACAACAGAGAAAATTGAACCCATTGTTTGCATCCAATCAGGAACCGTAGAATAAATAAGGTGGTGGCTACCTGCCCAAATATAAACAAACATTAAGCCCCAAAATGAGAATAAAGTCAATTTATAAGAAAAAACTGGTTGCCCAGATTCTTTTGGTAGGAAATAATAGATGACACCAATAATGGCTGATGTGAAGACGAAAGCAACCGCATTGTGTCCAAACCACCATTGCACCATCGCATCATTTGTCCCTGCATACAAAGAAATAGAATGCCAAATAGAACCTACACCTGAAACTAAATAAGTTGGAATTGAGAGGTTGTTAAAGATATAAAGCGCACTAATTGCTACAAATGTCGCAATAAAATACCACAATGTAATATAAAGTGTTTGCTCACGTCTTACACCCATTGAACCAAAGAGGCTAACACCCCACAATACCCATACAACAACGACTAATAAGTCTAGCGGCCATACCAATTCAGAATATTCTTTTGATTGGCTCATACCAGCAAACAAACTTACAACCGCTAGTGCCATTAGCACAATATAAATCCAAAAGTGTAAATGTCCAACCACTTTTAAAAATGGATGTTCATTATAAGAAATTTTTAGAACTCTTTGTCCTAAGTAATACCAGGCTGTCCAAATACCACTTAATGTGAATCCATAAATGATTCCATTAGTGTGTAAAGGTCGCAAGCGTCCGAATGTTCCGAACTCACCGGCTAAATAATTAAGGTCTGGGAACGCCATTTGACAAGCTATCACAACACCCAACAACAATCCAACAATACCAAATGCGATCGTTGCAAAAAGAAATAATTTTGCAATGGAGTAATCATACTCTAACGCAGGATTTGATTGCATATTTGCTCCTTCCTCTAAGATTTCCCTTACATAATTTTATAGAGAATCCCGATATTTTATAAAATAAAGCATAATTGCTAGCTTAAAATTAACAACAAATAGTAAATGAAATGGAAAATGAATGTTTAGATTCAAGAAATTTTAAGATTTCCCTAAAATATAGAATCCATTGGAGGGGATTAAAATTGCGCTTTAAACCCTACCAATCTCATAAAGTTGCACGATACCCATAAGACATTCTTCATCTTGAACAATCAATTCTTTGATTTTATATTCCAGCATTAGCGATTCCGCTTCTGTTGCCATTGCACTACTTGGAATCGTCTTTGGATTCTTTGTCATAATCTGATATGCTAATGCGTCAAATTTCTCTGCATTCAAAGCCCTGCGCAAATCCCCATCGGTAATAATGCCCGATAATTTATTATTTTCTACTACTAAACATATTCCGAGTTTTTTAGAAGTCATTTCTGCAATCAGTTCTTTAAAGGGCGTATGCGGTGTAACGAGCGGTAAGTCTTCCTTTATCATCACATCTTTGACGCGGGTTAGTAACTTGCGTCCCAAACTACCACCAGGGTGAAATAATGCGAAATCTTCTGACTTAAAGTTGCGTGCTCGCATTAAAGCGATGGCGATTGCATCACCCATTGCGAGTGTTGCAGTCGTTGAACTTGTAGGGGCAAGTTGTAAAGGACAAGCTTCTTGCGCAACACTAACATTCAAAAAATAATCACCCTCTTTTGCAAGTGTAGAATTTACCTTGCCACTCATTGCAATTAAAGGAATCTTACGCATTTTAACAGAGGGGATTAATCGCAAAATCTCTTCACTTTCTCCCGAATTTGAAATTGCTAGCAATGCGTCTTCACAGGTTAGCATACCCAAATCTCCGTGCAATGCTTCAGCAGGATGCATAAAAAAACTAGGTGTCCCCGTACTCGCCAAAGTTGCAGCAATTTTTGCTCCAATATGCCCAGACTTCCCCATACCGCTAATCACTAAACGTCCTTTAAGGTTCAAAATCTTCGCAACTACTGCATTAAATTCCTCGCCTACAAAAGATTTTAATCCCAAAATCGCGTTGGATTCCAAATCAAAAACTTCTTTCGCTACTCTTGTAAAATCTTGCATTCTTGTTCCTTATAATAAAATCGCCCCTATCGTCCCGCCCATAATCAGTGTAGTGTTATACATCAAAAAAGTTGGCACACAAGTATCCCAAATATGATTATGTTGCTTATCTGCGTTTAAACCAGCCGTTGGTCCTAATGTGCTATCACTTGCAGGGCTTCCAGCGTCCCCTAACGCGCCTGCGATTCCAACTAATAAAATAATTGCAGAGGGCGAGAAACCAAGCTCCAACCCCAAAGGACAATAAATTGCCGCGATAATTGGAATCGTTCCAAAAGAAGTCCCAATGCCCATAGTGATTAACAGCCCCACAAGCAACATCATAAAAGCCCCAACAAATTTACCTCCAGCAAGTGAGGCAACATAATGCACAAGCGAAAGAATCGCTCCTGTTTCTTTCAAAACTGCACCAAATCCTGCGGCAACCAACATCACAAATGCAATGAATGCCATCATCTTAAAGCCCTCTTCCATCACCTCATCAATCTCATTCCATAAGATTCCACCGAGTAGCACCATTACGAGGATTCCGCATAGCCCTCCTAAAGGCAATGAACCCACCCATAGCTGCACACCAAAGGCTACGATTGCGCCAAGCAAAACAGCGAAATCTTTTCGCTGCATATTAGGACGCTCTAGCACCTCCATAGATTCTTCACTTAAGTAAGTATTTTGGTATTCACGAGGTTTGCGATAAAATACAAAAATAGCAAGCAGCAAACCGACTAACATACTTAATCCACCAATCCACATCACACTTGAAACATCGCCTAAACTAACATTTACGCCATTTTGATTTAATTGGTCACGCAAAATAGTATGAAAAATCAGTCCAAACCCCACGCTAAAACTCACATAAGGGGCTTTTAGACCAAAAGTAAGTGCGCAAGCTACGGCGCGCCTATCAATTTTTAGGCGATTCATTAGTGGCAACAAAGGCGGAATCAAAATGGGAATAAAAGCAATATGCACAGGAATGAGATTCTGAGAAAAACAGGCAAAAAGGGCGATGGAGAGGCAAAACATCAAACGTCTATTCTGCACGAAATTCGCAATATAATAAATCAAGATTAATGTGAGATTCGTGCGAGCAATCGCACTTGCAAGTGCGCCAAGCAAAACATAGCTCAATGCGGTTTCAAGATTCCCTGCCATACCAGCAATCAATAAACTAATGCTTTTTTCTACACCTAATCCCCCTAAAATTCCTGCACTCAAAGCAGAAATCAAAATTGCTAAAAGCACATTTAAACGCCCTAAACATAGCACACCCATTATAAAAATAGACACTACAACAGGGTTGGTTAGCATTGGTAGCCTTTGTTGAAAAATAAAACGATATTTTACCTAATATAAAATTAGAATTGATAGGAATTTTTGCTTTATTGTGGAATAGGGTGCAAAATTGGACTAAAAAACACAAAATCCCCTAAATTTTGTTGCAAATAATCCCTTACCACATTGCATTTAATTTTGAAAAGCAAAAAGATTCTTTTATCTTGCTTGGCTACATTTTCCATAGATTCAAAATTCCCCATACCCTTTGCTAGAATCAAATCGGCTTCTTGATAAATTTTCCTTGCCTTTTTGCACGCAAGAGATTCAAGAAACCCCGGACTCATCACGCCACTATCTACCACCTCGGCAAGATGCAACATTGCAAAATCCGTCTTGTTCAAATCAGATAGAGTAATATCATTAATGATTTCTGCTCCTCTAACGAAATAAAAGATTTCTAAATTCGGATAAAGGGCTTTGAGGGCGCAAATCAAAACTTCATCAAACTCATTCTCTCCTGCATTATCTCCTATCACTACCAAATTCTTTGCGGATTCCAATAGCGACATAAAGGCTTCCAAATCAAAATAGGCAAAGGGGGATTGTAGAATCTTTTGCGCTTGCTCTTCTAAATCAAATTGCTTTTGCGCGCCATAATCTAATACATTCCCCAGCACACAAACACGAATCGCAAACTCCAAAACTTCTTTTGCGCTTATCTTGTGGGACAATTTTTCGCACAAAAGTTCTAAGAATCTCTGTTTATAATTCCTTGCTCTTTGAATGCTTTGAAACTTGATTTGCGCATAAGGTGAAACATCATTGAGGGCTTGACAAATCTTGTCATACACAAGAACGGCTAGCAAAGTAGGCGGAATCTCGAAGTTGTTTTCTAAAGGGGTGATAAAGGGATATTGGTTTTGAAAAAACTCTTTTAATAAGGCTTGTAATTTTGCTTTGTCTTTGGGGGTTAATTTCTGATTCTTGTGTTTTAGATTCTTAGAAACAAACTCTTGGAAGCCCTCCAATGCCATAAAGATTTCCTCCACCGCACCACACGCTTTTTGTTTGTTTTTTTCTGATTCTTTAGAATCTTGAAAAGACTTGAGGCTTTGCACTCCTGCGGTGCATTCTGCTTGCTTCAATAAGCACTCTAGGCATTCGTATGTTAAATTAATTGCTCAATCCTTCTTTAAAGGTTTTTTGATACTAAGAATCTTTCGGTGCTTGTGTATCGTCCTGCTCTTCATTGTTTTCTTTTGCTTTTGCGTCAATTGCCCTACCCCACATCAAACGATACTTGCGCTTCAAAAACTCAATCTCCTCTTGTGCTGCTCGCAATTGTTCCCTTAGAATCGCAATGGTTTTTTTATCGTCCTCATAAACTTCTTGCGTATTAAAAAGCGCGTCTTTTAGGAATTGGTTTTCATTTTTGACGCTTGAAATCGTTTCTTCTTTAGAACTTACGACTTTTTCGTGCAAACTTAGAATCGTGCCAATCGTTTTTTCTACAAATCCACTATCTACTGCGCCACTTACTGCGGTATCCCCTTGCACCATTACCGCATTACCACTTTTGACAAGAGCCTGTGTGCCACTCCCTGCATCAATATAAAATTGCTCATTTTCTTGTTTGCTTTTTAGCTCCCCTTTTGCCACCATTTCTAATACTTTTTCTTTTTCTAGTTGTGCAAGTTTTACAAATTCATCAATTACAACCCAAGTTTCCATTATCAGCCTTACAAAATTACTTCAATCTCGCTAGAATCTAATTCTACATTTTTTGCTTTCATCACGCGGTCTTCTTTGAGTTTTCCGCCTAATTCTGCATCGCTTAGTGCCAAGATTTGCATTGCAAGATAAGCACTATTTACCGCACCTGTTTTACCTAAAGCCACTGTGGCAACAGGCATACCAGAGGGCATTTGCACGGTGGAGAGCAACGCGTCAAGACCCTCCAAAGCCCCCCCTTTAAGTGGCACGCCAATCACGGGCTTCGTCGTCATAGAAGCCACTGCGCCCGCTAAATGTGCCGCCATACCCGCTGCGGCAATAAATACCTTTGCGCCCTTTTGCTCCGCAGTTTGGACATATTCTTTCGTGCGATTTGGACTGCGGTGTGCCGAACTGACAATCACTTCATAAGCAACATCAAATTTTTTTAGGACTTCAATGCACTTGCTCATCACCTCATAATCGCTCTTGCTTCCCATTAAAATTGCTACAAATCCCATTTTCTCTCCTTTACATTGCTGATAACGACAAACCAAGTCCAACTAAAAATCCACCCACTAAGGTAAAGAGGAAAAAGTAAAAAAAGAGATAAATAAAAGTCGGCAATAGCACAAGCCACCACGACCACTGAATCTTATCTGCAAGCTTTAATCCGATAAACAAAAGTTGCAAGAGCATTAAAAACCACGAAAGCAAATTATCCTTCCTTTTCAAAAGATTTTTTTGTAGCTTTTAAGCGCACGATTCTAGCTCCTTGCGTTATCAAAACCTCATAATCGCAATATTCATCACTAATTCTATCCCCTACCACAGGCATACGTCCTAACAGATTAAACACATAGCCACCAATCGTTACTTGCTCTGTGTCTTTCTCAAATTCAATCCCCAGTACATCGGCGACACGTTCTAAATCTAGCATACCATCAAAAGAATAAGAATCCTCGTCTATCTTGTGGTAATCATCATTTTTCTTATCGTGTTCATCGCTAATATCCCCAATGACTTCCTCTAAAATATCCTCCATTGTGAGCAATCCAGCAGTCCCTCCATACTCATCTACGACAAGTGCGGTGTGGATTTGGCGGCGATTCATTTGGATTAGAATCTTTGAAATAGAAGCACTTTCAGGCACGATAATAATCTCTCTTACGAGGCTTCCTAATTCTTTGGGAGGATTCTCACCCAACATTGTCTCAAGTAAATCCCGCAAATGCACCATTCCAATAATATTATCTTTGCCCTCTTTACAATAAGGATAACGTGTATGCTTTGTGGATTTGACGATTTTTATATTTTCCTCATAAGTGTTATCATCATACAAACAAATCATATCTTTTCTAGGCGTCATAATTTCTTTTGCCATCGTGTCTGAAAAGCTTACGGCATTTTGGATAATCTCATTTTCAATCGTATCCAAAAAGCCACCTTTCAAACTCTCGCCTACAATGATTTTTAATTCCTCTTCAGAATGTGCATTTTCCTCTCCCTCGCTTGCGGGTTTAATTCCCATTCTACGCAAAGAAAATACCGCTAAATAATCAAAAATACGAATGAGCGGGAAGAAAAGAATCCAAAACATATGCAAAGGTTTAGCGACAAATAACACTGCCTTTTCGGCTTTGGCAATCGCAACGGATTTAGGGATTAATTCCCCTGCCACAACGTGCAGAAGCGTAATGAAACTAAAGGCAACGACAAAGCTAACAGAATGCAATAATACGGGATTCTTGCCGATGAAATATTGAAAAGGCGTTTCAAGCAAACGCGCAATTGCTGGCTCACCCACCCAACCTAAACCTAAAGAGGAAAGCGTAATACCAAGCTGTGTCGCAGAAAGATAAGAATCTAACTTACCTGTAATCTTAAGTGCTAGCTTTGCACTCGGCACTTCCCGCTTGGTTAATTCCTCTAAACGAGAGCGGCGAATTTTGACGATTGCAAATTCAGAAAGCACAAAAAAACCATTTAGCATTACCAAAAATAATGCAAAAATAGCCAAGAGAAACGACTCGGTTTCCAAAAAATCTCCTTACTCAAAAATAGAAAAATTTTGTAATTTTAGCATAATTTTATATTAAAATTTTAAAAATTTTCGTTGTTGGCTTTGTCCTTGCGAGGAAGCGCACAACCTGCAAGGATTTTGCTCGCACTTACAAAATATGGAATCTCACTTTAAGCTCCATTGCTCCATTTAGCTAAAACACAAAATTTCATCTTTTAATTTTAATTCCATTGTTTGAATCCACGACTCTACGAAGTCTTACAATAACAAGAAATAGAATCACAAGGATAAATCAAGCTTCACAAGTAAGCAATGGCAAGCTTATGAATTGCGTACCTTACTCACTTTGGGATTCTAATTCACGGATAAACATCTCATCAATCCCGCGACTAAGGCTCATTCCAAAGAGTAAAATCGCCCACGAGAGATACACCCAAATGAACAAAAAAAGCAAAATACTAAAAGAACCATAGAGTGTCAAATAGGCTTTATTATAAAACACATAATACACAAAGCCCCATTTGCAAATTGACCACAAAAGCGCGGTAATGAGTGAGCTTATCAAGGTATTTTTATTGCTAATATTTGTGTTAGCAGAGATTTTAAAGAGTATAAAAAACACTGCCCACACTACAAAATAGGGTATCAGTTGAAAAAACCAAGCGATATAAGTGCTATAACCCAATTCTTGCAAATACACATATACTTGAGTACTCAAATAGATTGAAAATAAAATCCCCAAAGGAAAAAGTGTCATACAAGTCCAATATACCGAGATAGAATCCCAAAATCCTCGTGCTTTGGAATGGAAAATCTTTCCTGCAATATCTTGATAATTCTTAAAAAACAAAATAGAAGTAATAAACGCATAGATAAACCCCATTCCACCGAGTTTTGTAGAATTTTTTAAAAAGCTATCCATATAGCTTAAAAAAACATCGGAATGCGTAGGAATGAAATTTGTGATAATCAGATTCTTAAAACTCTCCAGATATTCTTTAAACTCTGGCATTGCCGCGACAAGCGAAAAGACAATCAAGAGCATAGGCAAAAGTGCGAAAATCGTGTAAAAGCTAAGGCTTGAGGCGAAATAAAGCAAATCGCCCTTTAAAAACACATACAAATAACGCACAAGCAACCACAATTTTTTGCAAATTGTTTTTAACAAATCCACACTGAAAAGAGATTGGAATCGCGAAAGACTCTCATCAGCCTTGAACACATTCATCTCTTGCGATTCTAAATCTTGTTTCTTAGGCGATTCCATTTATCGTATCCTACGCGCAACTTGTCGCAATTCCATATCCATAAGCTTTGATACGTTCCACTTCTTCTTTTGGCGTATTGCCTTTGGTAGTCAGATAATCCCCCAATACCACCGCATTAATGCCACATTCAAAAAGCATTTCTTGATTTTCTCCAAAGACGCGTTCGCGCCCTCCTGCAATCATCAAACGCGCATTAGGCAAATATTCTCGCGCAAGCTTCACGCATTCTAATGCTTCTTCTTGGCTTAGAATCTCTTGACTAAGTGGCAAAGCAGGATTGGGGATAAAAAAATTAATCGGCGCACTATGAGGATTTAAGGTGCGCAAAGCAGACAATAAGTCTATTCTATCTTGCCAACTCTCCCCCAAGCCAAAGATTCCGCCACTGCATAGCCCAAGCCCTGCTTTTAATGTATTTTCACAAGTCGCATACCGCTCTTTAAAGTCGTGGGTTGTGCAAATTTTTGGAAAGAAATTTTGGCTTGTTTCAAGGTTATGATTGTAGCTTGCGATTCCAGCGTTTTTTAGCTCTATCAAGGATTCCATACTTGCGATTCCATTACAACCAATCAAATGCAGGTGTAAGCCCTCTTTAGAGATTGCACGTGCAGCCTCTGCAATATATTCTGTTCGTTTGGAGTCTAAATTGCGCCCACTCGTAACAAGACAGAATCCCAACGCACCATTTTCGCTTGCTCTTTTTGCCTCCTCTAGGATTTGCGGAATCGGCTTGTATTTATAACGTTCAATGTCCGCGTTATACTTCGCACTTTGAGTGCAATACGCGCAATCCTCTGCGCAACTCCCACTAGAAACATTACAAATCGTGCATAAAAAAATTTCGCTCATTTAAGATTCCTTAGATTACTTCTTCGCGTCCGCTTAGGCTTTGGATTTTGATACTAGGATTCTTGAAATAAAAGACAGCAAAATCCGCATTTGTAGGGCTTCCATAAATTTCTTTTAGGATACAAGGATATTTTGCAAACATTGCCTCTTTGACTTCTGCATTATCCTCAAACACCACTTCCGCACGGATTCTCACCCAAGTTTCCTTAGAATCAAAAGCGCAAAGCTCTACATTAGAAAAATTCTGTATATGCTTCACCATTCCTTTGGTTTTAGAAGTGCAATAATAAAGCTTACCCTGATGAAACAAAGGAGACTGAATCGGGCGCACGCGCGGATTACCACAAGTGCCCTTAGTCGCCAAAAATCCTACATTCTTATCTAACAAATCCAAAACTTCTTGTGTCATTTGATTCCTTTTGTCAAATTAATCTCTATTCAAGTGCCAATCAAGCCTCTGTGTCCTCTATCCGCTCTTTACACGCAATACATTCCAACACAGGCTTATTGCGGAATGTGCGCCTTGCCATTAGGGATTGGCATTTGGGGCAGTGATGATTTGTTGGGGGAAAGTTCGCGATAAAATTGCATTTAGGATAATTTGCACAGCCATAAAACTTCCCGCGCCTACTGCTTCTCTCCAAAATCTCCCCGCCACATTTTGGACATTTCACACCCTCTAAGGCTTGTGGGGCGGATTTTTGGGAGGGATTTAAGGATTTTGTATTTTTGCATTCTGGATAACCACTACACGCGAGAAATTCTCCATTTCTACCGTGTTTTTTTACCATTTCTCTGCCACATTTTTCACATACACCAAAGCTTTGGGTTTCCTCACCTGATGGGTTGGATTCTTTTTGAATATACTTGCATTTAGGATAACCACTGCAACCGACAAACTCTCCATATCTCC
Organism: uncultured Helicobacter sp.; assembly: GCA_964464895.1. Taxonomy (GTDB): domain Bacteria; phylum Campylobacterota; class Campylobacteria; order Campylobacterales; family Helicobacteraceae; genus Helicobacter_D. The sequence continues at coordinate 41,996 of CAYXGY010000003.1, forward strand.
CATTTCTGCGCACTAATTCCTTGCCACAAAGCGGGCAAGTTTCGCCTGTTGGAATCACGAGTTTTTGACTCTGAATGTTGGTTTTACCCTCGCTAATCTTTTGGATAAAGGGCTCATAAAAATGCCATAATAACTGCTGCCAATCTTGTTTGGATTCCGCCACTTCATCTAATTTTTCCTCTAAATGCGCGGTAAATTTAGAATCCACAATCTCATTGAAATGTTGCTCTAGCAACTCCACTACTTTAAAGGCAACTTCTTGAGGCTTGATTTGCTTTTTTTCTATCGCAATATAATTGCGTGAAGTTAGCAGAGAAATCGTAGGCGCATAGGTGCTTGGGCGTCCAATGCCAAGAGATTCCAAAGTTTTGATGAGGCTTGCTTCAGAAAACCTTGCGGGTGGCTCTGTTTCGTGCTCTTGCTCTTTACATTTTTCTAACTGCATTGCGCTTCCAACTTCTAAGAGTGGCAACAATTTATCTTTGCCCTCATTTCCAAGCACACGATAGAAACCATCAAAAACGAGTTTGCTTCCGCTTGCCTTTAAGAGTGCTGTGCCGCTGCTAATCCACAAACTTTGCGATTCAAATTCCGCATCACTCATTTGGGAAGCAAAGAATCGCTTATAAATCAAGGAATAGAGTTTGAGCTCATCGCCTTTTAAATACTGCGCAGCAATCTGTGGTGTGAAGTCCATTAAGGTAGGACGAATTGCTTCGTGTGCCTCTTGTGCTCCCTTTGCCTTAGTGGCATAGACTTTTGGCTTGGCTGGCACATATTCTTTACCATAGGTTTTAGCAATGAGTTTGCGCGCCTCCTCTTGCGCAATTTTAGCGATGTTTAGGCTATCGGTTCTCATATAGGTAATCACACCCATAGAGCCTTGATGCGTCATTACCCCCTCATAGAGATTTTGCGCTGCTTTCATCGTGCGTGAGGGAGAGAATCCAAGCAGTGAGCTTGCACTTTGTTGCAGAGTAGAAGTCATAAAAGGCGGTGGAGTGGCTGTCTTGCGCCTCTTATTGTCAATCTTTTGAATCTTAAAGCTTGATTTTTTAAGGGATTCCACAATGTCTTTTGCCTCTTTTCGCTCTTGCAGGCTAAGCTTTTCTATCTTTTTCCCTCCAAACTCTACGAGCTCCGCTTCTATGCCCTTGATTTTTTTATCAGGCACGGCGAAGCTACTTTCAATCACATAATAAGTAATGGGCTTGAAATTTAAAATCTCTTTCTCTCTATCTACGATAATCTTTAACGCACTACTCTGCACCCTACCCGCACTCAAACCCCGCTGGATTTTAGAGGCAATCAAAGGGCTTAAACGATAGCCTACGATTCTATCTAGCAATCGTCTTGCTTGCTGTGCATTGACTTTGTCCATATCAATGAGACGCGGATTTTTCAAAGAATCCTCAATCGCCTTTTGTGTGATTTCGTGAAAAACGATTCTAGGGAGCTTTTGCGGGTCTTTGTCAATAGCCGTGGCGATATGATAGCCAATCGCCTCCCCCTCTCTATCCTCATCGGTTGCGATATAAATTTCTTTGGAATCTTTTGCTAGTTTTTTTAGCTCATTCACCACCGCTTTATGCGACGCGTCAATTTTATATTCTGGAATAAAGGTTTGGTTTTCAATCTTGATACCAAAGGTGTGTTTGGGCAAGTCGCGAATATGCCCTTTAGAAGCAATCACTTCGTATTTGTTTCCCAAGAAATTCTTAATCGTTCGTGCCTTTGTCGGAGATTCTACAATGATTAAACTTTTCAAATTTCTACCTTAGAATTTATAATTTAAATTTTGCTAATCATACAAAAATTTGCACTAAAATTTCAAGATTCTTTAAAAAGCTTGCAAATTTTGTCCTTGCGGGATTGCAGTTTAGATTTTGTCCTTGCGCGCAAGTTTTAAATTTGCGTGGCAATCTATAATCCATTCATAAAATCCCTATAAATTTCCCCGCCGATTTGTGATTTTGCAAAGGCAATGAAATAATGATTGCGCACGTTTGGCTTGTTGTATTCCAAAGGCTGTTTGGTTTTGCAATCTAGTATCACTCCGCCCGCTTCCTCTAGCACGATTTCACACGCTGCCATATCCCATTCGCTCGTGCCATTGAAGCGCGGATATAAGTCCGCTTTGCCCTCTGCAAGCGCGCAAATCTTGAGTGATGAACCACACTTTTGCGCTTTAAGATGATATTTTTGGAAAAATTCTTGCACCTCTTGTGTGCTGTGAAATATAGAATCACAAGCGATAAGTTGCGTATCCTGAACGATTCTATCACCACTTAACTTATGTTTATTTTTCTCTAACCATAACGCATTAAGAGTTTGGGATTCTAATGCGCCTTGGAGTTTTTCCACCTCATAAGTGAAACTCCCAAAGCCCTTTAAAGCAATGAAAAGCTGATGAAATACCGGTGCATAGACGACACCTAGAATCGGACGCTTTTTGTGGATTAAGGCGATATTAATCGTCCAACCGCCATTTTGAGCCAAAAAATCCTTTGTGCCATCAAGCGGGTCAATCAACCAATAATATTCTAAATCTTTGCGCTCCTCATAATCCAAAATCGCCTCTTCAGAACAAACCTTATAAGGAGAATTTGCCTGCAATTCTCGCATAATCAACGCATTAGATTCTAAATCCGCTTGCGTGATAGGTGAGGAATCACTTTTGAGCTTAAAATCCTCCAACCCATAGTATTGCAAGGCTACTTTCCCGGCTTTAATCGCAATCATAGCGCATTCATAGAGTAAATTTTGCATACATTTCCTTAAATTTCAACAAATCTTAGATTTGTATCCAAATTATCCTTAAAGCAAACAAATTTCGCAATTCCTCACTTAACGATTAAAATTAAAGAAATTCTGATACAATAGCGCGTAAAAACAAGGTTGCATTTCCTATGGATTTCTCAAAAACTTCTGCTGTGATTCTTGTCAAAAATGGCGGGCAAACTCTACAAGAATGCCTAGAATCCTTAAACTGCTTTGATGAAATCGTTTTGCTTGACAACCAAAGCAGCGATAATACTTTAGAAATCGCAACAACTTTTAAAAAAACTTTCCCAAATCTTGCGATTCATCATAGCGAATTTATAGGCTTTGGGGCTTTAAAGAATCTCGCAGTCTCTTATGCAAAAAATGAATGGATTTTTTTGATTGACGCGGACGAGGTTTTGGAGAAAGATTGCCTAGAGGAGTTCAAAACTATCCATTTAAAACAAGAAAATATCCTTGCCTTGCCTAGAAAGAATCTCTATAAGGGAGAATGGATTAAAGCGTGCGGTTGGTATCCAGACTATGTTTTAAGGGTATTCAATAAATCTTTCACTCGCTTCAATGATAACGCAGTGCATGAAAGCCTCCTTATCCAGCCTAATGCGGAAATTATCAAAACGCAAAATGGCTTGAAACACTATGCCTACGAGAGCATTTATACCCTGCTTGAAAAAATGCAAAAATACTCTAATCTTTGGGCGCAACAGAATCTACACAAAAAAAGCTCTATGGGACGAAGCATTATTCGCAGCCTATGGAAGTTCTTTAGGGATTATTTTTTAAAAAAAGGTTTTTTATATGGCTATAAGGGTTTTGTGATAAGTTTTTGCAATGCGTTGGGGGTATTTTTCAAATATGCCAAGCTCTATGAACTTACGCGCAAGATACCCACTTGCTCCTTGATTATCACTACTTATAATAGCGAAAATTATTTGCGCTCCGTGCTCCAAAGCGTCAAGAATCTTGATTACCTGCCAGATGAAGTTTTAATCGCCAATGATGGAAGCACGGAAGAAACCGCCTTGTGCATCAAAGAATTTCAAAAGACTTTCCCTTGTCCTTTAAAGCATATTTGGCAAGAAGATGAGGGATTTAGATTGAACACCATTCGCAACAAGGCGATAAATGCGGCAAAGGGAGAGTATATTATCATTGTTGATGGGGATATGATTTTAGAATCTCATTTTATCAAAGACCATTTGGATTTTGCTAAACGCAAGGTATTTTTGCAAGGCTCTCGCAATATTTTAAGTGAGAATCTTAGTAAAAAAATAATGGAGGAGAAGCAATGCAAAGAGAAATTGCTACCTCGCACGTTTAAATCTATGCGCTTGCCTATTCTCTCAAAGTTTCTTTACAAAATCTCAAAAACTACCGCTTGCGTTTTTGACAAAAAAGACTTAATTAGAGGCGTTAGGGGTTGCAATATGAGTTTCTTTAAACAAGATTGGCAAAATATTAATGGATTTAATGAAAACTTTAAGAGTTGGGGGCGAGACGATAGTGAGTTTGTCGCGAGATTCCTCTTTAATGGTGGAGAATTGAGGAGGCTGAAGTTTAAAGGAATCGCCTATCATCTCTATCACAAAGAAAACGACAAAGCTACCTTATCCGAAAACCACGCAATGTATCTTGAAGTTTTGAGAAACAAAACAAAAGATTGGAAAAATCAATGAATCTTCTCATCACCGCTAATGACATTACAATTGGTGGAGGAATAGAAAGAGTCGTTTGCAACCTTGCAAATGCCTTTGATACGCTTGGTTTTGAAGTGGAAATCCTAAGCTTTTATCACGCAAATGAGAATCTACCCTTTACCCTCAATCCCAATGTCAAATTAACATTCTTTCCAAATACACTTGATATTCATACCAAACAACCCTTAAAAAGGCTTTTCAACAAAACAATCTATCGGCTTTTTGTCGCTTGGAAAATGAAGCAAATGTTTAAAGATAAGGACATTATGATTTATAATTGCTATTCTTTTCCTTATTTTAAGAATAAAAGGACGAAGTATTTTAAGATTATACATTTACATTTTAAAAATACCTATACCTATAAGAATAAATACTTTGATACTCTGGTTTTAATTGCTTCAAAAGAACTTAATCTTTGGAGGAGAAAATTTAATAATACTACAATGATTCCTAATTTTATCCCTGTAATTCCTCAAATAAATTCTACTCTTGAGCAGAAAATTGTCTTATCCGTTGGAAGAATGGCAAAAGATGAGCAGAAAGGTTTTTTGCGTTTAATCAGCATTTGGCAACTTATCCAGCAAGATAAAAACTTCAAAGAATGGAAACTCCACATTGTAGGAGAGGGAGAGTTTAAAGCTACTTTAGAAAGCGAGATTAAAAGCAAAAACTTAGAGAAATCTATTCAAATTAAACCTTTCACTAAATCAATAGAAAAAGAATATTTAAATGCGAGTATATACGCAATGACAAGCAAATATGAGGGATTACCCACAGTGCTTTTAGAGGCTAGCTCTTATGGAATCCCTTGTATTGCTTTTGACATTCTCACAGGTCCTAGCGATATTATAGAGGACAATAAAAGCGGATTTTTGATTCAAGATGACAATTTGCAAGACTATGCCAACAAGCTTAAACTCCTAATGAATGATGAACCCTTAAGGCTTCAAATGGGGAAATGCGCCAAACAGATTGTGAAAGAAAAGTTTTCTAAAGAAAAGATAATGGAGCAATGGTGCGCGCTGTTTGATTCTAAATAACATCTCACCTATGACAAGGCGGCAGAATCCCTTTGCAGTCCTTACAATGACGAGATGATAATATTTGCTGTTTGATAAAAATGCTATTGCCCCGCTCTTGAAAGCTTAGAATATTTCCAAAAGGCGTTTTTGACTTTATAGGCTTTTAAAATCACGCTAAGCGCACCTCTCTTTCTGTTCCTTGCAAAAAATATCATTTCACCCAAAATCAAGCAAAGCCCAAACAGCTCATTGGGAATCATATTTGTTTCTTTGAGATTCCTATTCTCATAATCCTTTAAGAGAGAACGAATCGCAAAAAATCCCAATGGCGATTTCAGAGCCTCTAAAATCTCCCACCCAAGCCTTGCTTGAATGGAATAATCTTTAATGCTTTCCCTTTCAGCTAGCAACTCCTCTCCAAACGCAGGAGTGATTTTCACATATTCCCACCAAATCGCACTGATATTCTTGCCCCCACTATCCAAATAAGATTTTAAATACTTCCAAGGTTTTTCCCCATAGTGCAAGATTTTAGGATTCTTGAAGCTTTTTGTAAATTCCTCTCTCGTGTAATTTAGCCTGTTTTTCTGCTCGTCCTTACAAATAGCATAGCAAAAATTAATCGTCTGGAAATTATAGGCAAGGGGCAGTTTCAAAATCATATCTTGCGGAATCGTAGCATTTAGCAAATCTTGGTCGGCTGCGGTGATGTAGGTGCAAAGGGAAGCCAAATTTTCACATTTTTGCCATATGTTTTGCTGTTGATATTCCTTTGTATTAATGAGCAAAAATCCCGAATTGAAATAATTTGCATCAAAATAATGCGTATGTTTGACTTGGGATTCTACATATCTAATCTTTCTACGTTTCGTGCCACAATCCCCAACAACAGCGACAACTTTACCCTTCAAATCAATCGCAAAAAGCTCTCTTATATCAAACAAACATAACATATCCGAATCAAGATAGAGGCATTTTTCAATGGATTCCTCTAAAAATGCGCCTAACTTAAGCCTATAATAAGGCAAATAATTACTATGGGCCGCGCCACTTGCAGGAAAAACCTTAAACTCGCTTTCTTGCATAATATGCACGATGATTTGACAAGGATAATCTTTGCTCAAAGCCTTTTCAAGTTGATTAAGTTTGTCTTTTGTCTCCTCGCTCACAGAATTACTTAAAATGTGAAAAACATAGCCCTCTTGTGCATTTGATTGGTTAGAAACGACAGACAAATCATAGTCTCCAAAATGGGAGAAAATCCCCTTGATAACTTGCGTGTCGCAAAAATCTTTAAAACTCTGTTGGCTATCTGTATTTTTTACTATACTTGCAATCAACACAGCGGTGTATTTAATATAATTTTCATCAGCACTAAAAACAATGTGAAACATTTGCAAGCCTTTAAGATGAAGAGTGAATCAATTTGTTTTTTTGAATCTTCACGCGTTTTCTTTTGATTTTCAATCCCAAGCGATAAAAGAAATTTTTATTCATCTTTTTCAAATCCAAGTAATGAATCTTTAAGTTACAAATAATGATTTGAATGATTTTAGAATATTGCGGATAAGCTGAAGCTAATTCTTGCAATTTATTCACCACAAACAAGAGGTCCTCTAAATTAATTTTGATTTTTGATAAATCCTTTTGCTTGGTTGATGAGCTTTCATTATAACGATAAATATAAAGAAACTCGTTTAGAAGTTTGACTTTATCACACAGCATTAAATAAGAAATACTAAACAATGCGTCCTCTGCTAGTGTAATATTTCTCTCAAGATTTTTTAGATGCAACTCAATATTTTTGAGGTATAAATCTTTTCTGAATGCTTTAAGCACCACAGAATTAAACATATTTAGCCCCCCCCGCACAACGAGTTCTTGAAGTTCCTCTAGTGTTAAAACTTGAGTTTGGGTAAAAAAATTTGGAGATTTTGTCAATATTCCTTGCTTTAAATCCTTATAATGAAAACAAAGCAAATCATTATCCAAAAACTCTTGATAAATCTTTTCACAACCTTGCATCTCCAACAAATCGTCTCCATCGCAAAACATAATAATTTCACTACTTGCAGACTTTACTCCCTCAAATCTAGCCTTTAACAATCCAAGATTCTTTTGGTTATGAACAATTTTGATTCTTTCATCTTTATTGGCAAATTCTTCGACAATCTCCATACTCTTGTCGCTCCCGCAATCATCTACCACAATAATTTCTATCTCTTGTAGGCTTTGCTTAAGACAACTCTGGAGTGCTTCTGCTATAAAATTTTCTACATTATGCACAGGTATTATTACAGAAATCTTACTCATCTCTCAAATCTCCAAATCACTCTTGAATTGCTGTTTTCCAAACTATATTCATTAAACTAAACACTCCCAAAGTGTCCCTACTTAAAATTGCTCAAATCGCAAATCTCTAGTGCAACTCTCTGCAAATGTTCGTGCGCTCTATGGATTGGATTCCGTGTCTGGAAACCCGCTATTGTCGTAATATTTGGATTCTCCCTTCTAAATATCTCTTTGATATAGCCTTTATATAGGGTATTTTTTAAGATTTCTTCGTTTAAAGTGATTTTGCCTCCAACGCGATAAGGCGAACGTTCCTTTTCTTTTTTAACTCCCGGGTGTTTATCATCAAACGTTCCAAAAACTCTTAAAATCTCCGCATCGGTTATTTGAAATTTATCGGCAACCTTTATGTTTCCTATCTTTTTAGAATCATAAACTAAATCTACCGACTCACCTATTTCGCAACAACTTAAATCATCAATTTCCAAAGTAATAGGAATTGTCCATACATCACCATTTAACAACTGCATATTTTCGACAACACTTCTATATTCTTCATAGCACATAAAGCCATCTAACGGAAAAAAAACCCCGCTAGCAATGTATTTTAAATCATAAAAAGACTCTTCTTGTAGATAAATTGCCAACACCTATTCTCCAAATATATATCAATACCATTTTAAATCTTTGCTATTACGCGGATAAAATAGTCATCTTCCTCTTTAAAAGGCGCGAACCCCTTTTTCTCCTCGGCATAAATGATATTAAAATCTTGTAATTGTTGCAGCAGATCTTCAAGGCTTAAAAATCTTCTATAATGATTTTCAAAGATAAATGCATCTTTTTCACCCTCAACAGGGATTCCCATTTTATAAAGAGAATTCTTATACCCTCTAACCTCTATGGCAAAAATCCCGTCTCTCTTCAAAGATTCTTTAGCCCATAAAATCACCTTATCTTGCTGCCTCTGCGTAATAGAATGCAGAGTAAAACGCGAATAAATTATATCATACTGCGCTTTAGCTGGAAGATTCGTAAAATCAGCACATTGAAAATTTAAGTTTGCATTAGTATGTTGTTGGAGAAAATCAATGATATTTTGGCATTGGTCAATTCCTAAAACTTGAATTCCATTATGGGCAAAATATACGCTGTCTCTACCATTTCCACAACCTAATTCAACAAGAGTTTGTCCTTTTTTGAAGTATTCTTTCATACAAGTTTTAGCAAACAAAGAGGATTCTCCTATTTTATGATGCATCGTATAATATTTCTCCCAATACATTCTATCATCTATTTTTGTGAGACTAGATAGAAATATATTGACTCTCTCTTGCAGTTTTTTTTGATTTTTAATTAAATTTTCCAAACAAGAATTATCTATAACCAAATGTGCTTCAGGTTCTGTAAAAGCAATATCCACGCCCATAACATTACTGATTTCCCCTCTAAGAGCTGCACTATAAAGCCCCTTTTTATCGCGTTTTTTCAATTCCTCCATTTCGCATTTAATGAAAACTTCTAAATAATGAGGGATATTTTGACGATTCATCATATAAATCTCTTCAAAAAGTGAAATTGTCGCGCATACAACAATCATACCATTAGCCGACAAGAATGAACAGAGAGCGGAAATTTTTTTAGCAACTCTTAACCGCCCCTCTTTGCTAAAATCTGGTTGCTCCTGAAAAATGCTACGAAAAACATCTCCATCAAGTAAGACAATATTGTCCCTTTGCTTTTTTAAAAACAAAAAGAGGTCTTGGGCAAAAGTTGTTTTTCCTGCCCCCGCTAATCCACATAACCAAATAACCGCGCCCTGTTGCATCATTTTCTCCTATAAATATTCATTATAAACTCACTTAAAAACTCGCTAGAGTGGTAGAGGTTATATACTTGCTCGTCTCTGAATTGTTTGATTTCTTTTTCAAATGTTTGCTGCATTTTAGAATCCCTAATCTCCATAATGACTTTTTTTAAATTTTTTAAATCTTTTAAGATAATATTTGCACTCGTATGGTATAGGTGAATATCATTAATCTTCACCCCATATTTTCTCTTATTGGGCATATAAATAACAGAGGGCTTAAGAGACCAAAAGGGATAAGAAGCTCCCATAGAACTTTCATCAGTCAAAAGAACAAAACTATTTAAGAGATATTCATTTAAAAAACTTGGAGTTTCATCAAAAATAAAATTTTTATTCTTGCACCATTGCGTGATGCTTCTTGCATATTTTGCTTTTTGCTCTTCTCTCAATGCAGGATGCAGGCGAAAAACAATCTTGATTCCATTATCCAATAATTCATTAATAGATTGGATAAATGCATCACACATAAAATTTTCCAAATACGAAGGAGCAAAAAGTAAATAATGATTTTGAGATTTTTTGCCATTTATTTTTTGCAATACCCAATCCAAACTCGGATTACCGCCTTTGATAATTTTTTCTTTTGGCAAATGAAAATATTCGCAAGCTTGCTCCAAAAGCTTAAAGTCATTCATCGTATGCGCAATCGCATAATGACATCGCTGTATGCGCTCTCTATTCAAGCTTTCAAAAACATATTTCGCTCCTGTGCGATGCAATGTGTATTGTAAAGATTCATTAAAATTATGCCCCAAATGCACAATAGTTGGCTCAACAGATTCCAACTTCACTAAAGGCAAAGGCGTATTTACAGACAGCAAAACTTTCATTTTGGGGAAAATGACATAATACATTGGATGAGAAATGAAAGCATAGTTTTTCCCTACCCTCATCTTTGCTAATTCATAAGCCATTTCAGAATCACAGCAATACACAAGAGAATTAGGATAATTTTTATCAATCTCTCCAATATGCTTATTATCTTTTGTATAGCCAATCATCGTGATTCCAATATTGTATTCTTTAATCAAATTCTCAAATCTTGCAATCATCTGATATGTATTATTCAAATGAACTCTTAAGCTATCTTGAAGAGAACTTAAACTCTCTTCTAACAAATAATCTTGAAAATGAGCCAAAAGAAGAGTTAAGCCTCGTTGATATTCTTCAAAAGAAACTCTTAATGTCTTTTCCAAAAATTCTACTTTTGGTATTTGCTCTCTTAATATTTTATTCATATGCTCTACCAAAAGCCCTAAAACACATTCATTATTGCTTTGATAATCCAAAACAGCTTTTGAAGGGATTTCAAATCCTAAAATCTTGCAAACTTTTTCATATTGAGCAATTTTGTGTTCTCCAATGTTTGAAACCAATGATTCTACCCTTTTTGTATGACTTCCAAAATCTTATCTGCTATCACCCGACTTGCTTCCTTAAAATGAATCACTTCTGTATCACGATAGGATAAAATTTTCTCTTTATAATTTATTTTTTGAACTTCTTGCACCTTGAGGAAAATTTCCATACTAGAATTCGCCATTAAATGTATTCTTTCATCAAAAAAATTAACACCGCCTAAGGTTTTCTCAAACAAACTTTTATCTTTGAAATATAAAATGGCGGGACACAAATGTTTGATAGGAAAAGTATAGGCTACACCTGAAGCACTCGTAATTAAAACAAATGTTTTTGCTAAAATGGTTTCAAAATCCCTATTATGATAATTTACGAAAAAATTAGGAAAAGACTTCAGTAATTCTATTATGTCTTTGCTCTTACCAGCCCATTCGTAACGATAACGTAACCCAACTTTATAACCTTTCTCTAAGAGCATTTTAATTGCTTCATAAATTTCTAAAACTTCTTCCTCATCGTGCAAGGCAAATAATACCGAATCCCTAGAATACTCTTGTATCTCTCTTATATTATCAAAAGCCGCATAACCACTTTTTATCAAAAAAGGCTGATTTTTTTGGGGTAATTCCTCAATCAAAGCTTCTGCCGCTTTTGCAACTCGCTCACAAGCAGCAAATAAATAATCAATATTATTTCTGTAAATTTCTTTTAAATAATCAATCTTATCTTCCATAATTGCTTCTAAAACACTGAAGCTATGGTGTTGCACGAAATAAACTTGCGTTTCATTGCGCGTATAAGTGCTTGCGGTGGAAAAAATATATTTGATAAAATCTATATATTTAAAATAGTCCATCAAATAAGGAATTACCATCACATTATTATCACTCATTCTTACAAAATCCTCTCCTGAATTATCCAAATAAACAACCTTACAGCCCCTCTTTAGCAACTCATAATCTACATTTCCCAAGTGTTTTTCATCTGCAAAACCATACAAAACAACTCCAATAAGCACCCCCCCCCCTATTAAATGTAGAAATTCTATTTTTAGCCTCTATGCAAACTTGCAAAGCAATTTTTTCAACAAACTCAGCTCCTTTCCATATAGGAATACCAGCATTGGTTAAATTATTAACGAGTTGTTTCTGTCTCTCCTTTGTAGCTTCAATTCCTTGAGTCAGGACAATCACAACTTCTGCTTCTTTGTTGGAAATTCTATCCTTAATTTCTGTTGCCTGTTCTTGCAGTGTAATGCCTAGTTTCCCATCATCAATAAAGCTATAACTCACATCGGCTTTGATAAAATCCAACATTCTGCCAAATGTCTTACCACTTTTCCCAGCTGGATAAATATAATAATGCATTTTAATCCTCTAAAGATTTTTTAGAAAATCCAAAAATTTTATATCCATAATGCTCCCATTCTCTCAAAATTTTCATAGCTTGTATAAGCTTTGCTCGCTAGAATCTCTCTCCACGCCTCTTTCATTCCCTCACTCCAAGTAATGTCATCAAAAAGCATCACCCCCCCCCTAGCAAATACTTGAAGTATTAGAATCCTTAAGGATTCTTGCAAATTCAGTCGGAGACTTTTTATAGTCAGCTCATTTGTTTCCTTTTTCTTTAATTTGTCGCAAGATACTTTAGCTTTATATTCTAAATCTCTTTTCCTTATTTGGCTTAAGAAAAGAAATATCCACACCTACAACTCGTGCTTTTTCCACTTCCAGTCAATCCACAAAGCCACAAGCACAAGCCCTTTATCATCTTTTACACATATACCGCCTCCTTTACCGCTTCAATCACGCGTGCAACCTCCTCATCACTCAAATGCTCACCCATTGGCAAAGAGAGAATCTCATTTTCCCACAAGGAGGCGTTTTTACACTCTGATTCCACCACATAAGGCTGCTTGCTAAAAGCTAGTGTATTGGACAAAGCCACAGGATAATGCAATCCATATTCAATGCCCTTTTGCTTCAACTTCTCTAGGACCGCGGTACGATTCTTAAGACGAATCACAAACAAATGCCACACACACGCACAAGATTCTTTCACCTCTGGCAAAATAACCCCTTTGCTATCGGCAAACCCTTGTAAATACAGCTTAGCAACTTCATTGCGTCTAGCATTCCAAGATTCTAAATGTCGCAATTTCACGCGCAAAACCGCCGCTTGTAAAGAATCTAGGCGGGAATTTCTCCCCACGATTCTATGCTCATATTTTTTCAATCCTCCGTGATGCGCAATTTCCTCGCATTTTTGTAAAAGCGCAGAATCACGGCTCACAATCGCACCCCCATCGCCATACGCACCCAAATTTTTGCCCGGATAGAAGCTAAAAGTCGCAATGTCTCCAAAACTCCCGACACACTGCCCATTAAACTTCGCCCCGTGCGCTTGGGCGCAGTCCTCAATCACGCGCAAATGATGTGATTTCGCCAACTCCAAAATCTCATCCATCCTTGCGCTTTGCCCATACAAATGCACGGCAAGAATCGCACTCGTCTGCTCTGTGATTTTTGCGCGTAAATCTACCAAATCCAAAGTGTAGTCACTCCCACAATCCACAAACTGCACTCTAAGCCCATTGCGCACAACGGCTTCTGCGCTTGCAGCAAAGGTATTTGCGGGCACAAGCACCACAGAATCTTTTGGCAAGTCTAGCGATTCTACCGCAATCTCAAGCGCATCAGTGCCATTAGCGACACTCAAAGCTTGCACTGCTTTGCTGCCTTTACCTAAAAACTCCCCAAACTCTCTTTCAAATGCGCTCACTTCCTCGCCACCAACAAACGCGCTACTCTCTAACACCCGAGCAATTGCGTCATTTATTTCCTCTTTGATGCCCAAATATTGCTTTTTTAAATCCAAAAATTTTACCATACCCTATCCTTATCCTATTTTTGAAATAAGCTCTAATGCCTTAATAACAGAAATAATCCCTTGATGATTTTCTTTTGGATTCTGCTTATTAAGGATACATTGATGAAAAAACTCAATAGAATTACTCAAAGACATTCGCATTGGCAATGTTGGAATCTCTTCCTCGCCATAGCGATATTGCACCATTTTTTCATACAATTTAGCCCTCCCAAATTCTTCATTAAGAATCACACCAGCATTATAAAGTTTAATCTTATCTTGTTTGGTATCATCATAAAGTGCTGTGAGATTTGTCCCACCAATAATCATCTCACGAATTTTGACAGGACTAAGCCACGAAACATTAATACCAATTAAGACTCCATTAGCCAACTCCAAATTAACATCTCCAAAAGCATTATTGGGAAAAGTGCCATATTTTTTAATAAAGGCTGAAGCCCTCTTAATATCAAGCCCAACTAAATATTCTATAATAGATAAATCATGAACAGCTAAATCCCAAAGAACATCAATCGCACTCTGAAACAACCCAAGATTGATTCTGCGCGCATTAATATAAATAATATCCCCAAATTTTGATAAATTTCTCTTAAGATATTTTACAGGTTCTGAATACACAAACACATGGTCTGCCATTGTAATCAAATGATTCCTATCCGCCAATTCCAATAATTGATATGTTTCATTGAGATTCGTTGTATAAGGCTTTTCAATAAAAGTATGCTTTCTTGCACTTAACGCTTGAAATCCTAAGTCAAAATGAGTTTGTGGCGGAGTAGCAATAAACACTGCTTGAATCTCATGATCACTTAACAAATCCTTGAAACTTCTAAATTCTTTGAAATGATACAGCTTGCGTGCTTCTTCTAATCGCTCTAAACTCAAATCAAAAATACTATAAAGTTCTAATCCATCATTAGCCACAATCGTCCTTGCAAGATTAATCCCCCAATAACCATAACCAATTAAAGCAACTTTCATTTTTTCCATATTTTTCCCTCATAACTCCCGAATTAATCTCGCGGGATTCCCCGCATACACGCCCTTTTTGGTGATATTTTTTGTTACTACACTTCCTGCGCCAATCACCACACCATCACAGATTGTTACGGGCAGAATCGTGGCATTAGAACCAATGCTCACACAATTGCCGATTTTTGTTGCTTTCCAAAATGTAGAATCCCTACCCGGTCCCCCAAACTCAAATAAATCATTAACAAACATTACCCCATGCCCAATAAAGCAAGATTCCCCAATCTCCACGAGTGAGCAGAGGAAGCTATGGCTTTGGATTCTGCTTTTTGCCCCCACTCTCACATCTTTTTGAATCTCAACAAAAGGACCAACAAACACCTCATCTCCAAGCTCGCACTCATAGAGATTGCAAGGTTCTACAATTTTAACATTATCGCCCATTTTTACATCTTTAATCTGACTCTTCAACAATGCCACACCTAACATTTTGCCTCCTTTAAAATTTGAGATTCTATTGTATCAATAATCGTATTAAAGTTGCATTCTCCTTGCACAAAATAATTTTGCGATTCAATTCTTTTACCCAACATTTTTTTGGCAATCTCTAAGATTTCTTTGTAGTTTTGACTCCAAAACATTAATTTATGTTTAATCAGATATTGGTCGTGAATTAACCAAATAGAGCGAGTAGAAATTGTTGGAATCCCATAGCAAACTGCTTCAAGATTCATCGTTCCTCCCCCGCCGATGAATAAATCAATAAAGGGGTAAAATTCCTCTGGTTTTAATTTTTCGTCCAAAATAATTGCAACTTCCTTAAAATCCCTTTTTAATCTATCTTTTTCGTATCTTGGCATTACGACAATATTTGCCTCAATTTCCTTTTTTAAAAGTGGAATCACTTGATAAATGGTAGGGATTTGTTCTTTGACATAGTGCGCCTTATACTCCTCCTCCCTTATCACAATCGTAGGTTTCGTGGTATCCAAGCCATAACGCAATCTAAAGTCATTTTTGGAATCTTTTTCGATTTTGTTTATCCATAATGCCACATCAATAAAGGGATGTGGAATAATCTTTTGCGAATCATCAAGCACAAAACGAAGCATAAGCTCTTTGGGCAAGATAAAAGGATAAAAACAAATCTTGGCAAAAGGTGAAGTAAGTCTTGTAACGATACTTAAATTTCTTGGGACTCCAAAATAATTTACCTCATCAAAAGCAGGGGTATCGCTAAAATTTACAATAGGGATTCCAATTCCAAAAGCAAGCTGCACAGAATCCACAACACAACCGCTTAATAACACCTTTGGCACACCACGCACTTTAAATAAATCTAAAATTTCTTTTTGACGAAAGATTCTTGCTTGAAATTTCTCTAGCAAAGTTGCCCCGCCATATTCTCCAAGCACGATATGCGGAATCTTATGCAACTCCAAAATCTCTTTTGCTTCCGTATAGTTTGGAGCATATCTTGTAGTTACTAAGACCTCATAACCCCTCTTTTGCAACTCTCCAATCATTGTCGTGAAAAACATTGCATATTTAGGTGTATCAACATCAATCCAAATCATTTCCTCACCTTGCTAAAAGATAACTGATTTCCATATCTTACTCCTCTGATATTGTTTTGTCGCCAACACAAGCCACAATAGCATAAAAATGTGTATTTTCCCAACGATTCGCCTCCTTAGGATAATAATCACAAATCTCTATTGATTGAAAGTCTAAATCTTGCAATGTTTGCTTTTCCCATTCGATATAACGATATTGGGAATAATAGTCTCGCTTTTGCTCCTCTGAATAACCTGATACATTAATAGTCTCCTTAATGCCAAACTGATTTTTGATGATAAATTTACCATTTGGCTTGAGAAACTCTCTGTATTTAGAATAAATCTTAATAGACTCTTGCTCATTCATATAGTGCATCACTCCAAAAGCGGTAATAATGTCAAATTTTCTATCACTCTCAAACTTCAACAAATCGCAATGTTCAATTGTAATGTTTTTGCTTTTGTGGATAAATTGCGTGAAAGGCTCTATACACTCTATACAAGTGATAGAATTCACAAAAGGATAAAGTCTATTCACAATCAAGCCACTCCCACTACCCAAATCCAAAAGAGAAGATTGCTGATTGGCATATTTTAATATAAACTTACTATCTAAATCAGAATAATCTGTGTTGGCAGCTAACTTAACGGATTCCTGCTTGGGAGATTTTGCTAATTCCTTAAAGAATCCTAATGCCTTTTCATTCATTTTGCACCTCTTTGATAATCAAATCTTTTAAAACCTCTAAAGAACATATAATGTCCCCCCCCCCCCCGCGCGCGCTATAATCTACGCATATGTCTGTACAACCCATAATGACCCTTTGCGCTCCATTTGCTATTAAGTGTTCTTTAACTTCTTTAAAGATATTTTTGGGACGCTCTTTAGAATCTTCTCTGTCAAAACGATGAATATTTTTTATATTGCAAATTCCTTGTGTAACGCGTTTTTGCAATGATGTAGTGGGATAGATAATCTTAAGATTTGGGCAAATGCGCTCCAAATATCGCTCATACACGCGTCCTCTTAAACACCCATCGCTTGCGACAAGTCCAATAGAATCCACTCCGCTATTTTTCACAATATGTGCTATTTCTTCTATCATATTGAGCATTTTGACTTGCAAAGATTTTTGTATCGTATCAAAGCTATAATGTGCAGTATTGCAACACATACACAACACTTGTGCGCCTATTTGTTGCAATTTCTTGCCCACTTCAATATAGTCGTCGGTGAAGTCTTCTCCCCTGCCTTCTAAAAACATACTTCTTGATGGAACTTGTGTCGCCTGATATGTAATAATCTGCGGGTGATGTGCGTCCCTAAACGCACCTTGTTGTGTAAGCTCTATTTCTATAAGCTCATTTAGCTTATTAGTCGCTGCTACTCCTGCGCCACCAATGATTCCTATAATTTTTGTCGGTTTTGTTTCCATTCTTTCAATTCCTCACACGTTAGTTGAATACCTGCAGGCACACGAGATTCTTTTCTTACTATGCAATAATGACACTCTTCTTTGTATTGATTTCTTGCTTTAAAAAACTGATAAAGGGCATTTATGCCCCCCCCCCCCGCTAATCTTAATTGTCTGATATTTATTTTTGAATATCCGTTATAGTCGCTCTTATTTGCAGTAATATCTTCCCCATAGACTTCATTAATGCCTCTGATTTTTCCGCATGCATATAAAAACCCGTCAGCAAAAGTGAGGCAGTATTTTTCTTCGCAATCTCTGTAATTTGTGATTGCTTGCTTCTTGCTTACTCTTTTTTGATACACATTTCCATAATCAAACCATTGCCCATCATTATATAAAAATTTATACAGATGATAGGCGATATGATTTTGTTCAAAAAGGTCAATGAGTTTTTGTCGCTTGGCAATATCTACACACTGATAATATGAAATTGTTACGAGTATCTGCGGATTGCTTTTCAATGCTTCTATGACTTCGGATTTTGGAACAATGCTCCCATTGGTCGTTAAAGAGATTTTGTCTATATTCTTACAAGAGCCCAAGACATTAATGATTTGTGCCGTATTTGGGTGTGTGAAAATCTCTCCACCTTGAATCTGCACATGTTTAATTTTCGTTTTTTCAGACAAAAAGTGAAAATCACCTAATATTTCATTAACATCAAAAGATTCTTGTCTCATATAGGGAATAAGATTACAACAATTTTTGCAATGTAAATTGCACTTTGTTCCACACCAAAAAACCAAAAAATCAATAATGGGGGGTGTCTGCATGCTACGTAAAATTTTGTCAAGAAATTTTTTATCCATTCTTATCACTCTCTAATTTTTTGCAAAATACACATATAAGATTCACTTTCCACCTTCATACCCTCAACTTTTTGTAATTCTTGATGAATGACTTTTTCATGCACTATTTGAAAGCCAACTTCTTTAAATAATGCAATATATTTTTCTCTACTTCTTGCCACCATCCAATAATCAATCCTCCCCCCAAAAAAATAATAATCTTCTTTTGTAGGATTTGTATTATCCTTCCAAATCATATACCCCCCCCCCGCAAGTGCTTTATAAAGCTTTTTTACAATAAGTTTTGTCTGCTCCCAATCTATAATACAACTTAAAACACCCATAAAAGAAATCACGCGGTAAGTATCTTGAATTTCCATAGTGCAAATGTCTCCTTCCATAAAGGTGATATTGGTAATATCAGAATCTGCGAGTTTATGTCGCGCATTTTGAATCAATCTGTGTGAAAAATCATAAGCTTGAATTGCTTTGACATAAGGAGATATTAAAAATGTCCATTCTCCTTCTGCACAACCAATCTCTAAAAGAGTATCCTCTTTATCTAACAATGGAAAAAAAAAGGATTCTATAAATGCTTTCTGTTGCTGATAGCGCAATGGTAAAATAACTTCTAATCGCCATGATTCTACATTGTTATAATATAGAACATTATTGGAGTTTTCTTTAATTATGGCACAAATAGCTTCATAAGAAGTAGTAAATACCCCTTTTCCCCATTGATAACACCCCTTAGGAATTATTAATCCCGACTCTGTCTGCAAACCTTTTTCTGTCTCAATCACATTAACCATTTATCCAACCTCCTAAAATCTTTAAAGCATTTTGATAATCATCGTAAGTATCTATATCCACAGCCCTAACTTTTATGCCTCTAATTGGCAAAATTGATTCAAGTTGATTATAAACATTTGCCGAAGTATAGACTAGACGCTCTTTTTTCACACAACAAGGTCCAACCCATTCATAATCTCCTTGTGCGAGAGAAAAAGATACGACATCTCCTGCAGAATCTATATTGACAAACACAGGATCACTAGAAGAAATATTTGAATATCCAATCCATTCCCCCTCCTCCCTCAATAACATTTGCATGTCTTTTGGATTTACAAGCAAATCACCATCGTATTCAATGACATATTCATTAGCATCTTTTGCACCCAAATAAAAACTTGCTCCAGTTTTAGTCTCAAAGTAATTATGATTATAGACAAAAATAACATCTTTTCTATGTCTTAACACTTCCTCTATCACCAAAGAGCTTTGAAATCCTACTACCACCCTCACA
The DNA here is from genome assembly GCA_964464895.1 of uncultured Helicobacter sp. GTDB lineage: Bacteria > Campylobacterota > Campylobacteria > Campylobacterales > Helicobacteraceae > Helicobacter_D. The sequence goes on from CAYXGY010000003.1 coordinate 62,012, forward strand.
TCTTCAATTTCTTTAAAAAGCTCTAATTGCCAACCAATCAAAGATTTACCATAAATATTTATCAATGCCTTTGTGGAATTTAATCCAAGCCTCGAGCCAATCCCTGCACAGCTTATAACAACTGATAAAGCAGCCTGCATAATGCCTCCTCACTAAAAACAGCATAATCTGCGACAGATAAAACCCCCACGCTAGGCTTATGTATTAATCCTGAAGCAATAGAAACATCTGCCAATCTCATTGCCTCTACATCATTGTTTCCATCGCCAACAAATACTACTTCATCTCCTTGTTTTTGATATTTTTGAACGATTCTTTCTTTTTTCAAAATATCTGTGAGTTTTAAGAGATTATTGCCTTTAATGATACCGCTTGAAGCAAAAGACTCACAACCTACCCTTTTAATCAAAGATTCTACCCAACACTCTAAATTCCCAGTAGCAATACTGCATTGCATTTTATGATTTTGAATGAAAGCACAAAGATTCTCATAAATCCCAACATCACTGAGTAAAGTCGCTATTTCATTAACAGGAAATTTTCCTAGAATATGTACTCGCATAATAAAGGATTCTATAAAAGGAACATTGCCAGCAATAGTTTCTTGTGTTAGTTTATCAATTTCTGCTTTTACATTAAAATAATTTGCAATTTTAGGCAAAGTTTCTTCTTTGGTAATTGTTCCATCTAAATCAAAGATAAATCTTTTCATATGTTAGCCTCATATTGGGAGCTTTCAAATTCTTCTTTAATATTGTCGCAAATAAAATCACATACATTAGGGTAATTAATCATTAACGACTTCCTAAATTCTAATCTTTCTTCTCTCATTATGTCTTCTTCTAATATAACGACTTTCTCAATAAAATCTAAAATATCCACCTGATTAAAAGCGTGATAATGTTTAGCAATGCATTCTTTGGCAAAACTATTAAAGTTACTCTCGTTTGTTTCATTGTCCTTTAACATATAACAAGCAGGATGGTCTGTATATAAGTATTCTACCATAAAAGAGCCACAATCGTGGATTAAAGCATCAGAATTAACAAAAGATTCTAAATAATCACCACCCCTTTGATAAATCACATTTGTCATATTAGTGAGTTTGGAAAAATACTGTTCGGTTTTATCTCTACCCCAAACTTCATCTCTATACAAATTCGCCAAAAGTAAAGGATGGGGTCTAAAGACGAAATCTATCTCGGAATACATTTTGGGAATCTCAAGAAAAAAATCGGCATATTCTAAAAAATTAGAAAAATACACACCCTTATTAAAAATAGTATGATGAAAAGCTACAAGGATACATTTTCTAATTCTATTTCTTTTAACAACATCATACAACGCGTCCATTTTGGCATATCCACTAAGAATCAATTGTTTTTTATTTATTTTTGCCTTATTAGAAAGTTCCTCATAAGAAAAATTACTTTCTACAAAATATCTCCACAAATATGAAAAATTAAAGCTTTGATAAATATGCTCATACCAATTGGATACTACATAGCCATAAATAATAAAAAATGGCTTCATCTTTTGCTCTGCAATATAACGAATCGTATAATATGGGAGAGTTGCATTTTCATAGAGAGAAGTTTTACACACAAAATCAAATCCATTAAATTCTATAAAATTTCCATCACAATAAGAACACGATACAATCTCACCAAATTCATTTTTCAACTTATTATAATTCTCAAAGAGCATATCTAACTTAATTTCATTTCTAGACAAATAAGGAATAACCAAAATACTAACTTCAAAATAAGAATCTTTTAGCATTGTATTGACTAAGCTTCTAGGTAAAGTTTCCTCCAAATCTGTATAAAAGCAAATCTTTATCATAATGCTATCCTGTCGAATATTTGAAAAGATTCTTTAACCTTACAAGTATTTAAAACCATTATAGTATTTTTTGTATTTTCATAAGTTTTTCTAAAATTATCTTTTCCTAGAATACATAACTCCAAATATTGTTTATACTGCATCACATTAGGCACAAAATAGGGTTCAGTAATGTGGAGATTTGATATACTTTCTCTAATCTCATTAACTTTATTCTCCCCAAATAAAGCAACAATCATACTATGAAAATATTCCACTTCGTTAAATAGCAGATACTTATAACCTTCATAATCATCAAGCTTTCGCACAAAAGGTTTATTTTTTGCTGCAAATTCCGACCTAGACTCTCCTTGAGTTAGCGGAAAAGTATCACAAAATATATCAATCAAATGCCCATAGAGATGTGCATTCACAAATCCCGGCATAAAGAATCTCTCCGAGATTCCAAGCTTCTCAACTTTTTGGCGAATCACAGGGATATTCCCAGTCCCAGCAGCAATAAAAATTGTATTTTGATGTTTTTTCATCACTTCTGCAATGCACTCCAAATACTCCTCACTATCTACTTTTACAAGCCTCCCAATCACACCGAGCACTACTGTATCTTCTTTAATAGGATATTTGCCTTTTTCTGCCTTGATTGCTTCAGGATTTATTGGGGGATTGTAGAATTTTTCTGCGTCCATAGAGACTTTAAAATCCTTGAAAACATACTGTGGCGATTGTTGGGCAAAATGACTGATTCTTTCGTCAATCCCGACAATATCGTATCGCCCATTTCCATGACTCCACAAAACTTGTTTTGGCGCACTTCTTGTGGCAAAAAGGAAATCACTCGCATCAATCGTACCTGTGGAAATCAAAATATCTATCTCGTCCTCCAAGATTTTATTCCTAAGCAACATTGCCTTTTGCAAGTGTGGGACATAATAACTATATTGTTGGATTAACCCGTATGCAGGGCTTATCACTTGTGCGCCAATCTTTACTAAAGCCTGCATTGCCTGCATATCATCAATGCTTTTTTGAATATAAGCCATAGAATAGACAACAATCTCGTATTTTTTCGTAAATTCCTCATCATTTAGCAATGACTTAATCAAAGAATATTCCACCTTGTAAGGCGAATTTTCTACGATTCTGTCTTTTAAAATTCCAATTTTGACCTTGCGCCCCTCCCTCCTGTCAATTTTGCCTTTGCATTGGGGCAGTGTTTTACCATATTTCACATAATAGGGCTCTACAAGCTTCACAACCTTATCATTGTATTCCTGCCAATCCTCTTGTGTTTGCGCAGAATTGCCAAATTTATGATAGATATAAAAGCTCACATACATTGCCAAATCCAAATTTCCTGCTTTCAAGAGCCTATCCAATACCCCAAGCCATACAGGAAAATTATCACGCCATTTTAAATTATTGAAATAATGTTTGACATTCCAAAAAATGTGCATACTCCACAAAAAAATGGATTTTTTTCTCCTATCGTTTATTTGATTGAAATACTCTTCCTCTAAGGCTTCCTTTTGAATCTCTAAAATCCATTCAATCGGAATATGATAATAGAACAAAAAGTCTTGCACAAAGGAATTTAGCCCGTCCATATAGGTTTCTATCAAATCCAAATAAATGATATGACGAAAGAAAAACTTAACCGCCTTTTCACCCTCTCCCTTAAGCATCATTGCTACACTAATGCAGTGAATCAACAACAAACGTTCATAATCGGATTCCGTGCTTTTGACATAGCTTAGTAAGTCAATATAAGTATCAAATCGCGTATCTTGTGGAATCTTGTCTGCATAATTGGTGCTAGAATCTCCAAAGATTCCATAAATCCACAAAACATTATAATCTGGAATGTCGCCCTTTTGATAAATCAGCTCTAGGCACTTTTGGCGCAATAAGATAATGAGTTCTACCCTTGTTTCAAACTCCAAATTCTCTTGCTCTTGCTGCCCTAAGGAGCGAATCAACATTACTACTTCATTGAAAGCCTGTTTGCTACTAGCACTTTTAAGTCTAGTAAAAATCTCTTCTACAATTATGTGCATCATTTTATCTTTGCGTTTTAGGATTCTATAATATCGGCAAATTTTAGCAAAACTTTAGTTAAAAATACTTACGATAATTATAAATATCATTGCGAAGCTTCGTTAGAGCAATCCATAATCCTGCATAAAAACTTCCATAGAGAATCAAAAATAAAAAGTGGAACACCATTTGCTTTACCACTTGAAATTTTATTTTTGCAAAGGATGCATAATGAGTTATAGGATATACACCAATGTGAATGCGTTAAACGCACACACTTCAGGAATTGTGAATAATCGCAATATGGCAGAATCGCTAGAGAAATTAAGCTCTGGTTTGCGAATCAATAAGGCAGCAGATGACGCTTCAGGTATGGCAATCGCCGATAGTTTGCGCTCTCAAGCCTCCGCTCTTGGTCAAGCGACAGCCAATGCCAATGACGCAATCGGTATGATTCAAACAGCAGACAAGGCAATGGACGAGCAAATCAAAATCTTGGACATCATCAAAACTAAAGCCGTCCAAGCCGCACAAGATGGACAAACCAAAACAACAAGAAACGCACTCCAAAGTGATATTTTAAGACTAATGGAAGAGCTAGACAACATCGCAAATACTACGAGCTTCAACGGACAACAAATGCTCTCTGGCGCATTTACTAATAAAGAGTTTCAAATTGGTGCTTATTCTAATACAACAGTGAAAGCCTCAATTCAACCAACAACTTCTTTGAAAATCGGACATGTTCGCTACGAAACCGGTGCAGAAATGTCTGTTAGTGCTGGGACAGATAGTCTTTCAGAAGTTACGCTTAGATTCTTAAATACCGATGGAACAGCCAACTATGCTATTGAATCTATCAAAATCTCTACTACTGCGGGAACAGGAATTGGTGCGCTAGCAGAAGCAATTAACAAAAACTCTGATACACTTGGCGTGCGTGCGACTTATGTCGTTATGGGGCAAGGTGTAGGGGCAATTGGTTCTGGAACTGTGCGCGGGCTTACGATTAATGGAATCCAAATCGGAGATGTCAATGATGTAATGAAAAATGACTATGATGGCAGATTGATTGCGGCAATCAACGCACAAAAGGAACGCACAGGCGTGCATGCTTCTCTTAGTATCTCTGGGGCATTACAGCTCACAAGCAACGATGGAAGAGCAATCTCTGTCCATGTAGATGATGGCTCTCACGTGCTCAATGGTGTCAATAGTGCCAATGCTCCAATAACAGAAGGTGGTTCATTTGCTGGAGTTTCAGGAAGCACACACGCAATCATTGGACGCTTAACTTTGATTCGCCTTAATGCAAGAGATATTCTCGTCTCTGGTGTCAATTATTCTCAAGTCGGCTTGCACTCTGGAGCAACAAATATTCAAGCGGGTTCTGGACTTGCACAATACACCGTCAATCTTCGTAGCATTAATGGAGAGTTTAACGCCAATGTTGCTTCAGCCATTGGTGCAAACTACAACACTGCCACCGCCTATATTAATCGAAATGGAATCGGAGCAGGTGTAACGAGTATGGAAGGTGCAATGGCGGTTATGGATATGGCACAATCCGCACAAGAACACCTAGATAGAATCCGTGCAGACTTGGGTTCTGTGCAACAACAACTTGTTGTAACAATTAACAACATTACCGTAACACAAGTCAATGTCAAATCCGCAGAATCTCAAATCCGTGATGTGGATTTCGCAAGCGAATCAGCAAACTTCTCCAAAACAAACATTTTGGCACAATCTGGAAGCTTTGCAATGGCACAAGCCAACCAAGTGCAACAAAATGTTTTGAGACTTTTACAATAGTTTTAAGCCCTCTTGGGCTTTTTCTGCTATAATTTCTTCTTACATTATAAGGAATCCCTATGTCTTCATCTCTCAATTCTCGCTTGGATAAAAACATTGAAGCCCTTTCCAAAGTTAATCCACTCTTAGCAGCGCAACTCAAAATCCTAGTCCCCAATCAAAAATATGAAGTCTATATTGGAAATGACCCTTTAAATATTAATATTTATGACAAAGAAAACAAGATTGCACTTTATGAAAACGAACCCCTAATGCAGACATTGGAAAAAATAAAAGAATTTGAACCCTTTGTGCTCTATCCATTCTTATATTTTTTCGGCTTTGGAAATGGCATTTTTTATCGTTTATTGCTGAATCAAAACGCAAAATCTTTGAAAAAAATCTTCATTTTTGAACCTGAATTGGAATTGATTTACATCGCATTAAACTTCGCGGATTTTAGCGAAGAAATTGAGCAGCAAAAGCTTTTGATTTTTTGGACGCAAACAACAGATTTCGGAAACTTAAACCCTTATTTATCTAGAGAGGGACAATGGATTTATTCTCGTATTTATAATTTACATCTTTACAATAGTTATTATGGACGATACACACAAGAATGCTTGAATTTAAACACCCTTATTGTCCGCTCGCTAGAACACCATGTCATCTCTGTGGGCAATGACGCCATTGACGCCTTGACTGGCTTAGAACACCATTTGCAAAATCTCCCCGAAATGATTACCACACCCTCTATGCTAGATTTTATTAAATCTGCCAAAAACACAGAAACTGCCGTGATTGTCTCCACAGGACCTTCACTCTATAAGCAATTGCCTTTATTGAAAAAATACGCCCCATATCTTACGATTTTCTGCGTTGATGCTTCTTTCCCAATTCTTGTGAAACACAAGATTAAACCCGACATTGTTGTAACATTAGAACGTGTAGAGCCCACAGCAGATTTCTATATCAAAACCTCCAAAGAAGCGCAAAAAAATGTGATTTTTGCAATCACTAGCATTGTGCATCAAGCGACAAGCAAGGCAATTACAAAAGGAATCAAAACTTATAGTATGCGCCCCTTTGGTTATACAAGATTCTTTGATTTAAAAGAATATGGTTATGCCGGAATCGGAATGAGTGCTGCAAATATGGCATACGAACTCATTGTGTATAGCCAATTTGAACGTTGTATTTTCATCGGGCAAGACTTGGCGTTTTCTCCCGATGGCAAAACACACTCCAAAGACGCAATCTTTGGCGAAAACGAATCGCAATACAAACCAAAAGAAAATGCAAAAGATAAGATTCTAGTGCCTGCCTATGGCGGAGAAGGTGTCGTAGAAACAAGTCATATATGGAGAATGTTTCTGAACTTCTTTGAAAAGGACATTGCAGAAACACCTTACCCAATAGAAGTTATCAATGCCACAGAAGGAGGGGCAAGAATCACAGGAACAAAAGAGATTCCATTCCAAGAGGTGCTAGAATCTCTACCAAAAGTGAAAAAGTCTCCTATCCAGCTTACACCACCTACTAAAGCACAAATTGCCGCTAATCAAAAGCTCATTAAGGCAAAAGTTAAAGAATTTTTAGATTATGGCTACAAAAGAAAAAAAATAGTAGAAAAACTCTTCTTGCGAGTCGTCAAGATGACAGAAGAATTAGAGCGGCTGAATCGTGCTAACAAATTAGAAAAAATCAACTTTGCCAAAATGGACAAATTGCTAGAAGAAATTGATGATGTCAAAAATTTATTCCAAGAGGATATTTTCATTAAATGCTTCATTGACGCGGTACAATCTTACATCGTGCATCAAGAGCTAGAGTTTGCAAAAATTGCCGTGCGTCCTGTGCGAACACTCATTGAAAAACAAGTCAAACAAATTGATTGGCTCTATGCACATAAATTTTGGCTTTTTTCCCTTGCGGGCGGAATGAATGCGACTTTGGAAGTTACAAAACGCGCAGCAAAAACTTGGATGGAAATTCCTAAAAAATACGAAAAAGAAGTAGTAAATAAAGAATCCGCCAAAGAATCAGGCAAGGAAGCAAATAAAATCTAAATGCAATTCCGCTAAGTTGGCGGTATTGCTAGTTACTTCAATATGCGCCTTGGATTCTTTAACGACATTTCTAGCACTTCTTTACCATTGATTTGCTTCTTTCCATTCTTTTGGAAACCAAACTTCTTATGCAGATTGATTACTTGCTTGTTGGACTTAAACACTTCTAGACATAATTGCTCTGCCCCTAGAATCTCAAAAACATAAAACAAGCTAATTTGCTCCAATACCCGCCCGATTCCGCCGACATTCAAACAAGGATTCGCAAAGAATCCAAATTCCACCACCTTTCTATCTTGAAAGGAAAAGTTAAGACTTCCAAGCATTTGCCCACAGAGAGAAACGACAAAATACTGCTTCTTGGGATTGTTTTTCAAAGATTCTATAAAAGCAAAATGCTCTTGTGAAGAGATATGATGCTGATGGTATAAGTTTGACTTCACACGCACATCATTGCGATATTGCAAAATTTCTTCTTGTGCCGTAACTCCCAAATCAATGTAATTTTCTAGCTCCAAACAAAGACTAGGAATTATCCCCCCCCCCCGCTGATAATAGAATCCTGATAAATCTTTATAATAAATTTCTTGCCATTTTTATAAAAAAACGCAGGAAACTCCTCATTGCTTACAATGCGCAACAAATTAAATTGCGCCTCTATGCTTTTTGTAATATCCAATTCGCTATCTTTTGGGCTTCTTTTGGGATAGAAACTTTCCTCCCCACTTTGAACTTTTGGCTCTAAAGTCGGTAATTGACGCAAAAACTCTAAACACATTTGCTGGCACATTTTCGCCTGCTTCTCTCGCAATTCTTCATAGAGCTCCAAACCGCTTAGATGCAAAGTTTTTTGCAAATAAATCATTCCACTATCCGCCTTCGTATCTGCCCTAAAAAGAGTGAAAACAATAGAATCCTTACCCTCTAACACTTGCCAAAAGAGAGGCGACCAACCCTTGCCCTTAGGCAAGTTTGAAGCATGAATGACGCAATTAATCTTGTGTTGTTCTAAAAATTCCTGTTCTATGAGCTGATGATACGATAGAATAAAAACAATATCATAAGATTCTTTGATGTCTTGGTGAGAAAAATAAAGTTGCGCCCCGACAATCTTGTCTTGCAACTCCTTAGCATAGGGGATAAACCACTGATTAGCAGAAGTAAGAATCGCGACTTTTAACCCACTTTGCATAAAGCACTCCTATGCGAAAGTGAAAAGCTAGGGATTTGCGATTTTAGAAATTGTAAGACAAAGGGAGATTTTGTCTTTTTGATTGTATATTGTTTGCTTGTGAGATTCCAAAGGCAGATAACTAGGTAATTATTTGTCCCCCCCCCCCGCAGATAATGTAAAATAGCTCATTGTTTCGTCCTTGTTTGTGAGATTGAAGCCAAACTTAGTATAAAGCGCAATTGCCTTTGCATTGCAATTTAGAGCACAAGCACATAACTTGGAAACGCCAAGCACATTAAAGGCATAAAGCTTAATATGATGAAGCAAAATCCTTCCAATTCCTTTAAGTTTTGGCTTAGAATATAATCCAAACTCGCAAGAATCCGCTGTAATATTTGTGAAATAAATCACACCCAAGGGCTCTTCATCTTTTAGTAATAAAAAATATTTTTTATTGGTGGATTCTTTTAGGTTTTCAAAAAACCTTAAATGTTCATCTTGTGTGATATTTTTTGTGTGCATATATTTAGCAACACTTTCATCATTTCTCCATAGAAATACAAGCTGTTTTTGCGCATCATTAAAATCCACAAAATCTATTAACTCAACGCTTTTATGCACATCACGCACAAGAACAAAAGATTCCGCATATTCTATACCGACACGCATTCCTTGCAATTTAGCATTAAGTCGGATTCCTTCAAGGCTTCTTGGGTGAGGATATTGGCATAACTCCGAACGATAATAACTCATTGCTTTGATTTTATCCTCTATCGTCCCACTAATATCAAAAAATACATTACCGCAGAAACTTGCCCCAAAATTCCATTCCGTAGAAGATAATATTTCAAAACTATAAATTCGTTTAACATATTCGCTAGGCAATGGGCGAGTCGCAGTCAAAACAGCTTGAAATGTGACTTTGTGGTCTATGTTTAAATCCTTTTCAAAATGAGTAAAAATAACATTTGGCTTTACTTTGTTTTTGATTTTTTCTATTGTTTTTACAATCTCCAACAAATCAACAGAATCAAAACGATTATCCGGGAAATATTCTCTAAAAACCTCTTTGATTCCTATGCTTTTATTTGCCATTTCAAACTCTTGATTCAAGACTTCCAACTCTTCTTTATTTATTATATCTCTGCTAGTTTTACCCTCGCCAAGTATTAGAGTATAGGCTTCTGCGCCTTCTTTAATCAGCCTTGCAACACTCCCAAAACAACCCAAAACCTCATCATCTGGATGTGCAGCTACAATCAAGATCCTTTGCATATTTTAAATCTCCCTTTTAAATTCTTGCCTTTAAGTTTGACATCACTAAACTCTATTCTAAATCCATTACAACTCAAAAAAGCTTTTGGATAACTAGGGGCATCTAGCATTCTTATGAAATCATAGATTTGAAGCAAAGTTGGATTCCTTAAGCTTTCCAAATTGCTTTGCTCTGATTTTCTTCTTTTAAAATGCGTGATTTTCCCTTTTTGACATTGTGGGATTAGCTTATTTTTTAAAAGATAGGGAATCATTTTGAAAAAAATTATTTTGGAAGATTTTTTATAAATCTCTTCAGCACTGCCTTTAGAAATATTCAGTGGTTTTTTTAAATAAATATCCCCGCCATCTAAAACTTCACACACTTTTAATGCAGAAATTTTTGTCTTTTTGATGCCTTGCAAAATTAAATTTTGCAATGGGCTTCCACCTCTTCCAAATGGCAAATCCGTCATATGAAACACTATGCACTCATAATTCTCATAAATCTCTTGTGGAATTCTATACGACCAATGTGGAAAAAATATCCATTTAGGCTCAATAGATTTTACAAAAGACAAATTAAGCTTTTGTTTGTCTTTAATAATAATGATTTTAAAAGATGGATATAATTTTTGGAGCTTTTTACAATTTTTGAGATTCCAATCTTTTGATGTTGCAATAATGATTTTCACGCAACAAGCCTTTTGGGCAAATCAAAATATTGATTTGAAGTGGCAACAATTAAACCTCTAAATGCCCCCCCCCCCGCAGATAATGTAAAATAGCTCATTGTTTCGTCCTTGTTTGTGAGATTGAAGCCAAACTTAGTATAAAGCGCAAGGGCTTTGGTGTTATCATTAAAGGCGCAAGCATAGAGTGTCGCGACATTCAAAACTTCAAAAGCATATTTTAGCATAGCCTCCATTAGCTTTGCGCCATATCCTTGTAAATCGGGATTCTGATAAATCCCAAATTCGCAAGAGATTCCAAGCTTTATATCCACAAAGCAAATCACGCCTAAGATTTCATCGTTTTCTAAAACCAAAAAATATTGCTTGGTTGCATCTTGCTTCAGGGATTCCAAGAAATGCAAATGTTCTTTTAGGGGAATCGTTTGCGTTTTCATTAGAGGGGCGATTTTTAGGTGATTGCGCCAACCAAATACCAAGATTTTTTCTACCTCATTTAAATCAACAAAATTTTTCAATTCCATTTACAAATCTTTAGTCCATAATCTCTACAAGATAAGTTGATAGCAATTCATTCTCCATTAGGGATTCAAAAGCTTAAATTTCAACTCTGCAAGCTCCCAATCCTCTAGCGTCAATTATATTTTTTTAGAACCTTAAATGTCAAGTGTGTCAAAGTCAAGCACTTACTCTCCAATCAACACAAGCGCAATGAAATTTAGATATAATTTTACCTTTTAATTTCTAAGACTTCATAAAGGAGTGGCGAATGCGCCTTATTCTACTACAAATTTTAAGCTTTGCTTTCATTTTTCTCTTGCTCTTTTCTTTGATGCGGGTTGTGATGGGTGTGGAATTTTTGGGCATTGAATTAATGCAAGAAAATCCCAAAGATACTCTTTTGCTCTTTTTGCTTGGTGTTGTGAGTGATTTGAGGCTGATTTCTGCTGTATTTTTACCCCTTTTGGGCGCAATGTTCTTAATGCTTTTTAAGCCTCTATGGCTTAGGCTATTAGCGGGGGGGGGGGGTAGAATTATTTAAAAGATTCTATGCCTCCCTCTCAAGCTCTTTCCTTGCCTTATGCGCCTTTTGTTTTCTACTCTCTGTCTTTATTAACTTTTATTATTATGAGCTCTACAAAACCAACATTGATATTTTTATCTTTGGCTTAAAAGACGACAATACCGAAGCAATCTTTAAGATAATCTTTGCGGATTATCCCGTGTTTGCTTTGTTATTTTTAGCAGTTGCCTTTAGCCTCTTTTGTGCTTGGCTCAATACAAAAATCTTGCATTTATCTCTCCCCTTTATTAAAATGACACCTCTAATTAAATTTGCCTTATTTTTGGCTTTTTGCGCTCTTTATGTGTTGGCACTCAGGGGACATTTTAGCTATGTTGCAATGAGAGCTGGAAATTATCGTTTCTCCAAAACAGAAAGCTTTAATGCTCTTGCCCTCAATCCTTTGACGAGTTTTAGTTTTGCATTAAGAGATTATCAAAAAGACACTTTAGATTTAAAACCCTCTAATATTGAGAGACTAAGAGAAATTAGCAAAATCTTTCCACTTTTTGACACAAGCTCCAAAAATGATTTTGCGCTTACGAATCCACCACATATTATGGTCAATCTTATGGAAAGTTTTGGCACACAAATGCTGTCTTTGCAAGAGGGAAACTTGAATCTGCTAGGCGAACTTCAGCAACATTTTGAAGAGGATTTTGTATGGACGCGTTTTTTACCCTGCCAAAATGACACAGCCTCAAGTTTCTTTTGTTTATTTTTTCAAAGTCCTATTGTGCTTTCAAAATCAAATTATAAGAAACATTATTTACCATTTAGCCCAATAGAAGTTTATAAACAGCAAGGTTATAGAGTAATTTTTCTTACAGCTGGCAATTCAACTTGGTCTAATTTGGGATTTTTTATAAAAGCGCAAGGTGCTGATGCCATTGATGAAGTTACTTTGCTTCAAGATTATCCAAGTTCAATCAAGACACATTACCATTATCATTATGGTGTAGGTGATGAGTTTATGTATCAAAAGGCATTGGAGCTTTTATCTAGTGCAAAAGAGCCGCTTTTGATTCTTACTTTAAGTGTTTCAAATCACCCCCCTTATCCTGAAGTGCCGATTTCTTTTTCTAAAGAGCAAATTCCATTAGAGATTTTTAACAAAATACCTAGAAACGCTTCTGCAATCCTTAATACTTATGTCTATGCCAACGATGAATTTGGGAAATTTTTGACGCAAATCAAACAGAGCGAATTAAAAGACCGCGTAATTATTGCCGCCACAGGAGACCATAGGGTAAGGGATTTGAGTATGGATTCCAAGACAGAAAAAGCCCTTGCCTATGCCGTGCCCTTTTATCTCTATGTGCCAAAGGCTTATCAAAAAGGAATCGTATATGATAAGACGCGCATTGGCTCACATAAAGACATTTTCCCCACACTCTATGCCCTCTCTTTAAGTGAAGTCAAATACTTGAATCTTGGCGGACGCAATCTATTAGGCGAAGAACAAAATGAAAAATTTGTATTTGGTTATAATCCAGCGGTATGGATTGACGAAGAGGGGATTTATCCTGCATATTCTAATGTTGGCTTTAGGTATTTAAACAATGAAAGTCTCTTAAGCACTGATGAGAGTTTTGCACCCGATGAGGAGCATTTGCGATTCTATAAACTTTATACCGAATTTCTTGATATGCAGTTGCGCTATCGGTTGCTAAATTTGAGGGAAAAGCAGGATAAAACTCCCTGACTTTCGCCATCGCAAGCCGATTTATCTGTGTGGCAATCCATAATGCCACATTTCTCATTGAGGATTCAAAAGCTTAAATTTCAACTCTGCAAGCTCCCAATCCTCTAGCGTATCAATGTCTTGCACGCGAGAGGGCGGAAGTAACAAGCTCAAAGAATCTTCAAAGATATTTTCACGACTTAGCCAAACTTCTGCTTTGGCAAAATAAAATTGTCCCGCATCGTGATAGACTTTTTCCAAATCTTGCGAACGTTTGGTGAAGTAATCTTTAAAGAGCATAACATTCTTGCCCTTTTGTATGCTAAAGGCACGATAAGGGGAATAATCATACTCTACCGCTCCAAAGCAATAGCACTCCTGTGCCTCTTGTTTTGCCGTTTCAAAAGCACCTTGCAAAGTGTGATAATCCAATAAAGGTGCGGTGGCATACAAGCAACACACCCATAAATCCTTAATTGCTTGACTTTGTGCAAGAGAATCAATTGCATGTAAAATTACCTCTCGTGTGCCCGCATAATCATTGCTTAAATCCTCCGGACGCTTCAGGGTGCGTGCGCCGAGATTCCTAGCAAATTCTAAAATCTCCTCATCATCACTTGAAACGATGATTGCGTCAAAAACTCCGCTTTTTTGGGCATTTTGTATGCTATAAGATAAAATAGGCTTGCCACAAAAGCTTTTGAGATTCTTTCTTTTGATTCGCTTGCTCCCTCCGCGTGCGGGGATAATACACACACAAGATTCCATTTTATGCCTTTTGGCGCACAGATTCTCTCAAAATCGTAATGACTTTTTGTTGCTCTTGCGGTGTGAGTGTGGGGAAAAGAGGCAAAGAAATCGCGCGTTTATAATAAGATTCTGCTTCTTTAAAATCCCCCTTTTTAAATCCAAATTGCCGATAAAAAGGCTGTAAATGAATCGGGATATAATGCACTTGCGCACCGATTCCAGCCTCTTGAAGTTTGGTGAATAATTCCTTGCGTTTGATTCCACTTTTTTTGTTTAACAAAATCACATAAAGATGAAATGCGCTGTAATTATAAGAAGCGACATAGGGCAAAGTGAGCTCCAAATCGCACAAGGCTTCATTATAAATTTTAACGAGCTCATTGCGTTTGGAGACATAGGATTCCAAACGTTCTAATTGGGAGATTCCAAGTGCTGCGTGCAATTCACTTAGACGGTAATTAAACCCTAATGTCTGCTGCTCATAATACCAAGCCCCCGCACTTTTGCCCTTAAAATCTTCTATATTCTTAGTAATTCCGTGACTTTTGAATTGTTGCATTTTGCTAGCGTATTTTTCATTCTTCGTGGTGGCGATTCCACCCTCCGCACAAGTGATAATTTTCACAGGGTGGAAGCTAAAAATCGTAATCTCGCTAAATTTGCAACTCCCAATAGGAAACTTATAGTAGCTCCCACCGAGTGCGTGTGAGGCGTCCTCTATGATTTTAAATTTATAAATCTTGCTTAGATGGTAGAGGGATTCCATATCGCAGCTTTGCCCTGCAAAATGTACTGCTACAAGCACTTTTGGTCGTTTGTGTTTGGGAGTGCGGTTTAGTTTTTTTTCTAATTTTTTCACATCAAGGTTATAAGTTCGTGGATTAATATCCACAAAATCTACCTTTGCACCACAATAGATTCCACAATTTGCACTTGCGACAAAGCTATTAGGAGTTGTCCATAGCCAATCTCCCCTCTTCAATCCTAAGGCGAGTGCGGCACAATGGAGAGCGGAAGTCGCACTATTGAAGCTTACGCCAAATTCTGCCCCTACCTTTTGGGCTATTTTTTGTTCTAATTCTTGTGCTTTAGGTCCTTGTGTAATCAAAGGCGACTTGAGGGCTTCTACAACTGCTTGAATATCGGATTCTATAATTTCTTGTTTGCCATAAGGAATCATTTTAAAAGCTCCAAAAAATCTTGATTGCTTAACCATTGTGTGTTTGTGCCAGAATCGTAAGAAAACCCGCGCGGCACGAGTTTGCCACTCTCTCCTAAAGCATTGGTGCTAAAGTCTGTAATGAAGCTAAATTGAATCGTAGGGGCGATAACATAGTAATCTTTAAATTCATAGGTAATGTGGCTATCATCACTTGGGCACATTGTTTCGTGGATTTTCTCACCCGGACGAATTCCGATGATTTTATGTGGGAGATTGGGAGCTAAGGCTTTGGCAACCTCTGTCATTTTCATAGAGGGGATTTTAGGGACGAAAGTCTCGCCTCCTTTCATTCGTTCAAAATTTTTCAAGACAAAATCCACACCTTGTTGCAGGGTAATCATAAAACGTGTCATTTCTGCATCGGTAATGGGCAACTCCTTCGCACCCTCACGAAGGAGTTTTTGGAAAAATGGCACAACCGAACCGCGCGAGCCAATCACATTGCCATAACGCACGACAGAAAAGCGAGTTTTACGCGTCCCTGCAATGTTATTTGCCGCGACAAAAAGCTTATCACTTGCTAATTTTGTTGCCCCATAGAGATTAATGGGGTTAGCAGCTTTATCAGTAGAAAGTGCGATGACTTTTGAGATTCCATTGCTAAGGGCTGCACTAATCACATTTTGCGCCCCATAAATGTTAGTTTTGATACATTCTGTGGGATTATATTCTGCGGCGGGAACTTGTTTGAGTGCCGCGGCGTGGATAATGTAATCAATCCCAATCGTTGCCTCTTTGAGCCTGCTTTCATCGCGCACATCGCCTAGAAAATATCGCATACAAGGCGCATTATAAATTTGTGCCATTTCATATTGTTTGAGCTCATCGCGAGAGAAAATTACGATTTTTTTGGGTTTATATCGCTTGAGGAGTGTTTGGGTATAACATTTGCCAAAACTCCCTGTGCCACCAGTGATTAAAATACTCTTGTCATTAAACATTTTGTGCCTTATTTGGTGGAATGAATTATAATTATAGCAATTTCTTTTAAACTTTATGCAAAATATGCAAATATTCTATGGTAGAATCTTGTTTTTGGATTCTATGAGAATCTGCTTTGAAACGTTGGTGTTTTTGTGTAGCAAAGCAATATTTCCCATATTTTTTCAAAATCTCCGCAATTTGTTCTAAGCTCAACAATCCTTCATCATTGTAGCTTAAGAAAATCCATTCAAAATGCGCGTTTTGGATAAGGGATTCTAGCTCATTTGCGACTTTTGCCTTTTTGCACCAATTTGATTTTTCATATTCTCTTAAACCTGTTTTGCCTTTTGGGATAAAGTCATCATAAAGCGCGATGGTGTTTAAAAGATGATAATTTGCACCATATTCACGCGTATTGTAGGGAGGGTCAAGATAGAGAATATCACCTTCAATTTCTTGAATCAATATATTAGAATCTTTATTAAACACTAAATGTTCATTTTTATTGCATTCAAAAGTTGCAGGGGTTAGCGTAAGGGACTTTTGTGCAGATTTCTTAAGATGTTTAAGAAATGCCCCATAAACAGAAGCGGTATTTGCGACTTTATCAGCAGATTCTAAAAGCGAGGCAAGCAAGAAATAATACTCTTTTGTATTGATGAAATTTGTTTCTTTCCATTCTTGAATCCTCGTGCGTATTGCATCAATTTTCATTGCATTTTCATCGCTAAAATATTGTCGCTTACTGCCCCCACCAAGTGTATAATGTGTGTAAATTTTGTTTTTGATAAGCGGAGTTTTTTGTGCGCAATTTAGAATCCCTAATAATTCTTGTGCACGAGATAAATTTCGGTGATTGCCAATATAATTTTGGCTTAAAACAAAGCTATAATATTCTTTGTCATTACTGATAATTTGCTTCACTTTGTTTTTAAATAGTTTTCCTACGGCTGAAGTTCCAGCAAATATATCACAAAAGATAGAATCTTTAAGGGGTTTTGCAGTCGCTTTTTGAAGTGTAGATTCTATGCTTGTTTGCAAAAAAGAGGAGAGTTTAAATTTAGAGCCGATGTAATTCATTAAAAAATCCTGTTAAAAATTATTGAATTGTTTTCAATTTTAAATTCTACATATATAAGAGGTAAAATATTATTTATCTGATTAAAAATTTGTGCTTGTTGATAAAATTCATTATATATAGGGGATTTTTTATCAATTTCTCTACATATTATCATTGGTTGAATATCAGACGGTCGATTAGGGATATAATACTGCTCCAACCAATCAATATAGCGTTGAATCTGCATTAAAATTTCAACATAGACATATGTTGATTTCAGTTCTATGGGTATAATTTTTCTTGGATTTTCAGCAATAGATAGCATAATATCAATGCGTTGCATACCAACACCACAACTTATTTCATTTCCCAACCATTCAATTTGTTGATTTTCTAAAATCCCAAACAACTTAGTCGTATAAATATGTTGTAGAATATACGCTTGCAAATGTGCTTCAAATTGATTATTTCTTGAGTATTTATAAATTATTCTAGGCAAAATATTGAATTGTTCTTGTCTCCCGCTATAATTAAAATAATCAGAAATAGGAACAACCTCTTGTTTATCAGAATTGAAACTAAAACAATTTCCATTAATGTTTTGTTTTGAATTTTTATCCCTAATTAGTGAAATGAGTCGTTCGCTCTCATAAATAGTAATCATTGTATTACCACGATTGCCTTTTAATTTTCTATAAATTAGACTCCATAACATTTGATTCGGGGATCGTATATTTTTGATTTCATCTAACGCTTCCCATTCTGTAACACCTTTAGTATAAACTATTTCTGGTTCAATCAAAGCTCTAAAAGTAAGGGATTTATTCAATTCTTTTTTGAGATATTGTTGCTCATCATTATTGTCTAAGAAGAATTTCTCTTTCACTTTAAAAACGCCAAAAAACTTACCCTCTCTAATTCCACATTGAAAATTTTGTTGTAAATAAAAAATTACCAAATCACCAATATTAACTCTTGAAAAATCCGCAATCAAACCCAAGATAGTATTTTCTGTTTGTGTTGCAAGTTTTGTCGTTTCAGTATTGTTAAAATCAATAACCACATCTCTCATTCCTGTCCCAACAAACATATATTCTAAATGATATTTGAAGGTTATAACATCTACAATAAACACATGTGTTGTCATTATTTCTCCTCCTTTAGTCGTCTATGTGTTGTTTGTTTTTGACATTTATTACACCACTTCTTCACACCATAAGAGTATGTTTGTGTTGCCTCTTCTGAATTATTATCAAATTCACAGCCATCTTTTGCCAAATCTCTAATAATCGCAGCATGTTGGCTAGAGTTTCCCAAATCACAAATAGCACAATGCCATTCGTTATCTTTTAAAATATTCAAGAAATTATCTTTTTTGCTCACCTCAAAACCCCTTCTTAAATACAAAAATATATTCATGTTTAAACAAATAGTAATCACTGCTTATTGCGCGATATTGCCAAATATTTTGTGTTTTTAGCTTTCCGCGATTTCCCTCTATATTTTTTACCACTATTCCTTTCAGTTTCACATTGAAATTTCTTTTAATACTATCCATTACATAGAATCCCAAAGGCTTCACTTCGCTTTGTTGATACACATCGCCAATCACGACTGCAAAATAGCGTCCAATATCTAGGAATTTTATCACATTTTGAGTGCTTCTTACAAAGGCTTGGACAAAATCCGTAAGAGTATCTAAACGACTTAAATCCTTTGGATTTTTACTAAAGAGGACAATATCCATATAAGGAGGGTGCAATATCACAAACTGCACACTTTTGCCATTCAAAGCCTTCAATGCCTCTTGCATAAAGCAATCCACGCTAAAAGAATCTGTATTATCGCAGAATCCAAAATAATATGCACTAGAGTGATTTTTCTCTCCCATTTGCGATTTGACATATTCTAAGATTTTAGGATTTATATCCATACCAATACACTTGCGCCCCAAACTTTGAGCTTCATAGAGGCTCGTGCCACTTCCCAAAAAAGCATCAAGCACGATTTCGCCTCTTTTGGTATAGCGCGAAAACAATTCACGCGGAATCTGCGGGATAAAATTACCATGATAAACATTCTTATGCTTACCGCTTTTATCCCTCTGTGGGATTATCCACAGGCTATCTACATTGATATTAGCATTTTTCCAATTTTTTAAGTCAATCTCATTGTAGCGCATTGTTCCTAACTTTGCTCAATTATAGATTCTCTACTCCCCAAATACCCTCTTAAATATCGCCTCTACATTTTTCGTATAGTAGCTAAACTCAAAGCATTCTTGGATTGCTTCCTTGCCGATTAGCCCTACAAGCTCGGAATCTGCTAACAAATATTGCAGATATAAACTTTCTCCTTGCGCATTCACCGCCGCTTTGCCCTCTTGCAAATCCGCCCAAACTTTCATCGCATTGCGTTGCACGACTTTGTAGGCATTTTCACGGCTCACACCCTTTTTGGGAAGCTCCAATAAAATGCGTTGGGAGAAGACAAGCCCACCGGTTAAATTAAGATTTTTCATCATATTTTTAGGATACACGACAAGTTTTTCTATCAAACCACTCAAGCGAGTGAGCATAAAATCCGTAGTGATGAAGCTATCGGGCAGGATAAATCGCTCCACACTAGAATGACTAATGTCGCGCTCGTGCCAAAGGGCGACATTCTCCATCGCAGGAAACGCGAAAGAGCGAATCACGCGACAAAGTCCTGTGATATTCTCGCTTAACACGGGATTGCGCTTGTGGGGCATTGCACTACTTCCCTTTTGTCCCTCACTGAAGTATTCCTCCGCCTCATACACTTCCGTGCGCTGCAAATGCCGAATCTCTACGGCAATTTTTTCACAACTGCTTGCAAGCAATGCCAAATCACTCATCAATCTTGCATAACGGTCTCTTTGAATGACTTGATTGCTTGCGGGAGCGGCTTTTAACCCAAGATTCTCGCATACGAGCTCCTCTAGTTCAATGGGCGTGTGTGCGAGATTCCCCATTGCGCCACTAAGTTGCCCTACGGAAATCACTTCCAAAGTCGCTTCCAATGCCTTTAAATGTCTCCCTATTTCGTCATACCAAATTGCACAAACAAGCCCAAAGGTAATGGGTTCGCCGTGGATTCCGTGACTACGTCCTACCATTAGAGTATTTTTGTGTTCCATTGCACGCACTTTAATTACTTCGCGCAAGTGCTTTACATCTCGAATAATGATTTTCAAAGAATCCCGCATTTGCAATGCCACCGCAGTATCAATACAATCACTAGAAGTAATACCATAGTGAAACCAGCGCGATTCTTCTCCCAAAGATTCCGCTACACTTGTAGTAAAGGCAATTAAATCGTGTTTAGTAATGGCTTCAATTGCATCAATCCTTGCAATATCAAACTTCGCATTTTTGCAAATTTTCTCGCAATCAGCATCAGGGATTAACCCAAGTTTATTCCAACCTTTCACGAGTGCCTTTTCTACTTCTAACCAAGCAGAATATTTTGCGTTCAAGTCCCAAAGTTTTTTCATCTCTTCGCGCGCGTATCTCTCTACCATAATTGTCTCCTTAAAATGAAATGAATCTTAACAATTTCTTGCCCTAAATTCAAGCTTGAATGCAAATCCCTATACGCAAATTGTAAAAATTGCTTTTCAAAATTTTACAAAGAAAATCTTTGGAAAAATCAATAAATTATTGCTTACCTTTTCACCTCTTTCCTTTTAATGACTTTCTCTCGCGTAGAGCTATTTTTAAGAATCTCTGTGTGTTTGTTTTTAATGTCCATTAATTAATCTTTCCCTTGCTCTTGCACATTCCAATCAGGAAAATTGCCATTTTCTGCATTCAAATAATCCTCTACGCAACACTGCTCAATAAGCTTATAAGAAATATAGGCATTTTTTATCTTTTTAGTGCCAAAAGTCCCTTGATGTTCTTCTCAAAATTCTCTTGGTAAATCATATAAAACTCTATTTTTGCACCGCTTAGAATCGTATGATAGAGGAAATACCATATCCCAAAACTTCGTATGCTCGGTCGCCCCTTTATGCCACCATCTCGGTAGATAGATAAGGTATTTTTGATTCCGCCCTCACTCTGACTTCCCCCAATCTTTTTAATCTCGCCATTAACGACAATCAAATAAACCCTCGCAATATTTTCGCTGAGAATCTTTTGGGGCAAATCTTTACCCTTTTCATCTTTCAAGTCTTTAAGATAATTAAAATTTAATTTCGTGCTTCCCTCTACAAACTCCACATCGGCAATCTTAAAGGCAGTTTTGACCTCTGATATTTTCATTTCAAAAATCTCCAAATAATGATTGTTGAGCATGTTGTGTATCACATACTTGTGCTACTGCATAATTTTTAACTAATGATTCTTTTATGGCATTTCTGTTGTTTTCACTTGCACCCAAATGATAGAAATGTTCAATTATATCAATATTAAACTGCCCCCATAATGTCGATATATAAATATTCTGCCTATATTGATTGCTATGCCATGTAGATAACATAAATTTTGCTCGTGTTTTAGACAAAATATCATAAAGTGCTTGTTCTTTATCCTCACTCCAAGCATTAAAATAATCCGAATGTCTATCAATGTACGGCGGGTCGCAATAGATAAAATCGTCTTGTTTGGCAAGTTTTAAACTATCTATAAAATCACAGACTCTAAATTCATAATCATTGGTTTTTAGCAATTGACTAACCCACTCAATTTGGTTTGTAATTTTTGTAATATAGCCCTGTGAAAATCTATTTTCTTTCTTACAAAAAGGCACGTTAAATCCCCCCTTTGCATTAAAGCGCATAAGCCCATTAAAGCAGCTACGATTTAAAAATAAAAAATCAAAAGAGTTGTGTGTTTTGTTGAACCTTTCTCGTATTCTAAGATAATGTTCTTGTCCATATTTTTGCAGATTAGAACCCTCTTCACCGAGATAGTTTCTCATAGAATTTTTAGTGATAATTCCATTTTGAATATTTTGATAAAACTCGATAATATGTGGATTATTATCACTAAATATAGCCCTTTTGGGGGCAATATTGAATCCTACAACACCACTTCCCATGAATGGCTCAAAATAAATGCCATTGTTTTTATCCCATTGTAAAAGTTTTTTAATGTCTGTAACAAGCTTACTCTTGATACCTTGAATTTTAAGTGGAGGAATAAATACCTTATTCATATTTGCCCCTATATGCAAGATACTCTTTAAGTTTGGTAATTTTCTTTATATTTCCTTTGACATCTGCAATACTGATTTGCCCATAGTTAATCCAATAATCATCAAAAATCTCTTCACCCAATCCAGCAAAAATACCTTTTTCATTAAGAATATCGTTAATATTTTTAATACTCCCTATGTTTGCTGTATTTCCACTGCCGCTAGAATCGCTCGCGATTTTGTATTTTTCAACAAAAAATAAGTCGAGATTTTTAATAACAGATTGAATAGTTTTTAAGTCTTGTAATGTATATCTTTGTAATTCATTCATAATAACTCTGTCATAAATTATACCCAAACAGAAATGCCCCAAATACTCTTTATAGGGGAATTGAATATTTTTATTAGATTCTCTGTTCTTAAAATATTCTCCATGAGAACCCAATGTAAAGCCATTGCAAAGCGTAGGATTATTTTCAATACGGTAGGTTGTTTTTAAATCTACCGCAAATTTGATATGGGAATCTATTTTTGAAATAAACGATAAATCAGGATAATAATTTTGATGATTTGGTAAAACAATATCGAAATTATATTGAATAGCAAAGTCTTGTATAAATGGAAAGATATGAATTTCCAAAATTTTAGAAATAATTTTAGTATCATTAGAGATACTAAAAATTGTTTTATCGCTATCAATAAAACCCTTAATTTTCCATTCGTCTTTTTCGCAAATTCTATCTTTTAAAGTGTTAAGGAATATTCTAAAATTCTCTTTAAATGTTTGTTTATCCATTCTCACTCCTTGATAATCAACAATTCGTGGCTTTGCTTGATATTATCTGTATCGCCCCTCTCCACGCGATTTTTGCCAATGCGTGTTTCGCCTTGCCCCATTGTGTATTGCCATTTGGGCTCCAAGATTCTAAAGTCTTTATAGGCTTCGCGCACAAACGCACAATCGTTATAGCTTAGGATAAACTTGCCCTTATGGTTTTTCAGACACTCTGCCAACAGCTCGTGTTGGAAGCTATTATGATGAATTGGGAAATTCCGCATTGGATAGATTCCCTTAAACATCTTCGAATCTCCCTCCAAAAAATAAGGCGGGTCGCAATAGAAAAAGTCATTGGGATATTTTTCAAACACTTTCTCAAAGCTTTCACATTCTACGCTTAGGTTTTGCAACCGAGAATCTTGCCCCAATTCTTTTAGTTTTTGCAAAGCATTCAAATAGCGGGTTTTGTCCTCATAAATCTTGCTCAACCAACCCAAGAATCCGGGTCCATAAGAGAGATTAAAATTAAAATAATAATCCCGAGCAAGCGTGAGAGAATCGAGCTTGATTTGAGCAATATTTTGCGAATCCTTATGTCGCTCATTCCAAAAGGCTTTGAGCTCCTCTTTTATCTCTGCGTATGTCTCTTTTGTCGGCTCGAGTTGAAGCAATGCGTCATAGAGCTTTTCAGAATCTGCAATCAAAACCTGCCAAAAATTCACCAAAATATCAAAGACATCAAAGGCTTTAACCTCTAAATCTAGCTCAATCGCACTTGCAATCTCTACGCTGCCCCCGCCCATAAAGGGTGAAATCAACCTTTTGATGTCATTGGGAAAATGTTCCATAATGAGCCCAACGGCTAACGACTTCCCCCCACCATAGCGCAAAGGGCTTTTGGTGTAACGCTTATAGGCAAGGGATTTGCCCTTGAGATTCTGCAAAAAATGATTTTTGAGAGTGCAATTTTGTCTTGTATATCTTAAATCTTGTTGCAAAGGATTAAAATCAAATAAAGACTGCTGTTGTGTCAATGGATTGCCTTTAAGTTGTTTCGCAAAATTATAACAACTTTAAATTAAAATATGATTTTCTACTTCATTTTCGCAATCCTACAAGGCAATCATAGATTTGAAATATACGCATCACTTCATTGATGTTTATGTTAAAATATCCTAACATAATCCTACTTAAAAGTTACCCGATGCCTTTTGTCTTGAAAGAATTTCCGATTCCAATACCCATAAAAGCCTATCAGTTTTTAATGCAATCTTTACATTTGAATATGGCACAATCACAAAGGTATATCAATAAAGGCAGGGTGATTTATGAGGGTAAGATTCTTGGAAATAATGAAAAGGCAAAGATGCTCAAGAATCGCGTCTGTATCGTTATGTTTGAACCAGATTCTATGGGACTAAAGCCAATTTATGAAAATCAAGATTTCGCCCTTTTTAACAAACCTGCCAAAATGCTAATCCACCCCAAAGGTAGATTTGCGCACCATAGTTTGATAGATGAAGTGCGCGCACTCTATGGAGACGAGGCAAGCTTGATTCATCGCATTGACAAAGAAACAAGCGGGCTTGTGCTTGTAGGCAAACACAAAGAAAGTATTGCAAAACTTGGCGCAATGTTTATAAAGAATGAAATTGAAAAGGAATATTTAGCACTCGTGCGCGGGGATTTTCGCGAAAGTGTTTGTAAGGCGCGAGACTTTTGCCTCACTTTGCCCCTTGCCACGCAACCCAAAGGAGGGGATTTGTGCGTGCGTTCTAAATATTTCGGAGAACCAAATACAGAATCGCTACGATTTAAAGAAGCAAAAAGCGAATTTGAAGTGCTCGGACTATGGGAGTTTAACCCTCTGATATATCCAAGAAAAACTCTCAAGACAGAGGATTCTATAAAATCTTTGAGTGCAATGCAAGATTCTAAGACAAAAGATACGCCTTGCACCTTGCTTAAAGTGCGCCCCAAAACAGGACGCACCCATCAAATCCGATTGCATTTATACGCACTGCATTTCCCGATTCTAGGCGACCCTCTCTATGGAGTACAAGAGGAGCATAGCCGCGAATATTTGGATAAAGAGTTTATTTTTGCGCCTCTGGAATCGCAATATAAGGGCGAGGGGTTAAGCAATGCAAAACGAAAGGCTTATTTTGGAGCTACGCGTTTGATGTTGCACGCCTATCGTTTGCGATTTAACTTTGAGGGTAAATCGTATGACTTTCAAAGCAGTGAAAACTTTGAAATTTCATAGCTTAGGCTATTTCTAAAAATTATCATTTGTTAATTAATCCTGATTCTGCTCTGTTGTTTCCTCTAAATTCTTTAGTGCCTGCTTGATACGTTCTTGGACGATTTCAATGCCTAATGCAGTCATCAGATGTGCGATTCCAACCCCTCCAGAAGAGCCAAGCAAAGCATAGCGCAAAGGCATAAAAAGATGTTTTGCCTTGATTCCTTGAAAATCCGCAAAAGTTGCAATCTCGGATTCCGTATCCTGCACATTTTCCAAT
This sequence comes from uncultured Helicobacter sp., assembly GCA_964464895.1. Lineage (GTDB taxonomy): Bacteria > Campylobacterota > Campylobacteria > Campylobacterales > Helicobacteraceae > Helicobacter_D. The sequence continues at coordinate 88,043 of CAYXGY010000003.1, forward strand.
GGCTTTTTTAAGGATTCTAGGTAAATTAAAAATTCTTTTAAGTGATGAATATTTTCGTCATTGCGGACTTTTTGTGCCATTTTTTCATCATAGGTAACCACTGAAGCCAAGCAGGTTTTCAAGATTTCAACAAACTCTACTAGAGTTTTGGAACGTTCTTGGATTTCTGGATATAAAATTTCTTGCACGCGCACATTGGGAATCTCTGCCCCATAAAAAGGCAAAAGCGTATTGATTTGTTCGCTATCCATTTGGTTTAGATAATGTGAATTAAGCCACAACAATTTTTCTTTATTATAAGCAGAAGGCGCGCTATTTAAACTATTAGGATTAAAAAAGTCTAGCATTTCTTTCATAGAAAAGATTTCTTGGTCTCCATGACTCCAACCCAAGCGCACAAGGAAATTTAATAGAGCTTGTGGCAAGTAGCCTAAATTTTTGTATTCCATTACACTCATTGCACCATCACGTTTGCTAAGTTTTTGCCCTTGTGGATTGAGAATCATAGGCACATGATAGAATCGCGGAATCACAAAACCCAATGCTTGATAGAGGATAATTTGCTTGGGGGTATTGCTTAGGTGGTCATCGCCACGAATCACATCAGTTACCCCCATTAACGCATCATCAATGGTTACGACAAAGTTATAAGTAGGTGTGCCATCACTGCGTGCAATGATAAAGTCATCTATTTCTTTTGCGGCAATTCTGATTTCACCTTTGACGCCATCAAGGAAACAAATCTCACCTTCTGTGGGTGCTTTGATACGCACGACAGGCTTAACATCGGCAGGAGGCGTGCCGACAAAATCACGATAGCGGTTGTCGTATTTCCATATTTGCCCTTTTGCTTCGGCTTCTTTGCGGTTTTTTTCCAATTCTTCTTTTTGCATATAGCAATAATACGCCTTGCCCTCTTTTAACAGGCGGTCAATATATTCTTGATAGAGAGGAAATCTTTGACTTTGATACACGACTTCGCCATCGTAATCCATACCAACCCAATTAAAGGCTTGGATAATTGCTTCTTTGGCATCTGTTGAATTGCGTGCCAAATCTGTATCCTCAATGCGAAGTAGAAATTTCCCTCCATTTGCTCTCGCATAAAGATAGTTAAAAAGTGCGGTGCGTAAGCCGCCAATATGCAAATAACCCGTAGGAGAAGGTGCAAATCTTGTGATAATCTTGCTCATTTTATTCCTTAAAAATATATGATATTGTAGAATCTTAGCTTAAGATTGCTGAAATTTTTGCTTTAAGGAGCTGTCTTTAAGGATTCAACATAAACCCCAATCTCTTCCATATCTCGTTTGGTATAACGTTGGGCAACTTGGTTTTTTACAAAACGTGATTGCCCATTAAAGCTTTGATTTTGGTAAGTTCTAATCTCCTCTGCAATATCACTTGCTTTCCAAGTATTAATAGGGGCTTTGCCTGCCACAGAAATTTCACCCCTTTTTCCGTGGCAACTTGCACAATCTCGCTCATAAAATTTTTTACTTCTTTCTAAATTTGATGTTTTAGTTTTGCTTGCCGTAGGTTCTGTGCTTGTGCCCAAAAAACTATCCAAAAAACTTCGCTCTTGGGCTGTCAAATCCGCATCTTCACGCACGACTTTAATGTCTTTTGAACCTAAGTTTTTGGAATATTTTTGCAAAATTGCTTTAATTTCTTCTCCAAACTCTCCTTTGAGTTCAAAACATACGCACTCCTCTGCATTTAACGCACTGCTTAAAATTGTGATATAAATAAGAGTGGATAAAAATTTCTTCATCTTTAAGATTCCTTTTATTGTGATTCCATTACGCAATTTTGCCTAAAATTTATTAATTTTTGGTTAAAGTTAAAAGCCGCTTTAGCTAGGATAGTTTATAATTCACCTCGCCTAAGTGAAGCGCATTTCTTTGATTTTGAAGTCCAACAGAATAAAGTATTGCTGGTTGTATAGTTGGCTTTGTGTGATGGTGTTTTCGCTATTAGTCTCTTAAGTTGAGACGAGAATCTGCCGCCTAAAGAGTTGCTTATGACTAGAATCGTTGCCTATTTTAGGGCTACACAAATAAGTAACGCTCACTCGGGTTTTGTCAAATGATTTTGGTTTTTAAAGTTTTATGAAAATCTTATAAGGATTTTAAAAACTAAAATATTTTAAGGTTGCAAAATGGAAATAATCATTGTCGGCAGTGGTGGGCGCGAGTATTCAATAGGGCTTGCATTACAAAATGAATGCAGGATTGAGGGAATTTACTTTTATCCCGGAAATGGTGCAACAAGCAAGCTTGGGAAAAATATTGATTTTGCAAGCCAGCAGGAATTGATTGACTTCGCTTTAACGCATAGAATCGGGCTCGTGATTATTGGTCCTGAAGCTCCATTGGTAGAGGGTTTGGCAGATGTATTGCGAGAGAATGGAATCTTGGTTTTTGGTCCTGGTGCAAAAGCCGCACGTCTTGAGGGCTCTAAGGCTTATATGAAAGAATTTGCAAAACGTTATGATATTCCTACTGCTAGATTTATTCAAACACAAGACTATGAGGAATCCTGCAAGTTTATTGAGAGTTTAAATCTGCCAATTGTTGTCAAGGCAGATGGCTTATGCGCAGGCAAAGGTGTGATTATCGCCCAAAGCTATGAAGAGGCAAAAGTAGCGGTAAAGGAAATGTTGGAGGGGAAAAGCTTTGGCGATTCGGGCAAAACCATCGTCATTGAAGAATTTTTAGATGGATTTGAATTATCTATCTTTGCAATGTGTGATGGAAAGGATTTTATTGTATTACCTGCCGCGCAAGACCATAAGCGACTTTTAGAACAAGACAAAGGTCCAAATACAGGCGGAATGGGAGCGTATGCGCCTGCTCCTTTGGCAACCTCACAGATAATTGAGGAAGTCAAATCAAGCATTATTGTACCAACACTTGATGGTATGGCAAAAGAAGGGAATCCCTTTAGCGGTGCTTTGTTTTGTGGGATTATGGTTGTCAAAAACAAACCCTATTTATTGGAATTTAATGTTCGTTTTGGAGACCCAGAATGTGAAGTGCTTATGCCGCTTTTTAAAAGTGGTTTATTGGATTGCTTCTTGGCGTGTGCAAGCGGGAATTTAAAAAATACGCATTTTGAATTGGAATCCAAAATGTGTGTGGGAGTCGTGATTGCCTCTAAAGACTATCCTTATAAAAATTCTAAAAAAGAGAAAATTACATTAGAAAATTTCAATGAAAATGCACAATCCCACATTAGCTTTGCGGGCGTTAGCAAAGAGGGGGAAGATTTGTTCGCAAGTGGCGGACGCGTGCTCGTGTGTGTAGGCAAGGGAGACAATGTGCAAGAAGCACTAAAATATGCTTACCAAAGAGTAGATTCTGTGAAATTCAATGGTATGCAATACCGCAAAGACATTGCTTATCAGGCATTGGGAAAAGAATGAATCAAGATAGAATTGAAGAAATTTTAGCACGTGAGGAAATTGAAGTCGCACCTTATTGGAAACGAATCATCGCTCATGTAATTGATGATTTACTGCTTAGTATGATGATTATTGGGATTTATTGGGATAGCATTATGCAAAATGCAAGTGATATAGAAGCCCTTTTACAAATTATTTCTAGCTCCTTTCTTATTTTGTATGGAATCCGCATTTTATATCATTGGCTCTTTGTGCAATTCTATGGCGCAACCATTGGCAAGATTGTCGTTAAGATTCGCATCATTGAATTAGGATTATTGGATAATCCAAGCTTTCAGCAGGCTTTAATACGCTCGTTATTGCGTCTATTGAGTGAAGTTTTAATGTATTTGCCATTTTTGTATATTTTGACAAATAATTTAAAGAGGGGTTTGCACGATATAGCGACAAACACACTCGTGGTGGAGTTAAAAAACTATAATGCTTGATTCACTTAAAAGCTTTAGAATCGCATTAGGTTTTGTAGTTTTGCTAATACCTCATCTTTTCTATGCGCGTCCTTCAGTACAGCAGTTTAATTCCAACCAAGAAGCTATTTTTGAATTTTTAGCCGATGATATGGAATATAGTCAATCCAAAGTGATTGGTAAAGGACACGCAGTCGTTATTAATTTGGACTATTTTGTAACAGCAAACGAAGCAATTTATGATACACAAAGCGGTGAAATTGTGTTGCGTGGAAACGTCAATGCCTATAAAGGCAATGCGCTTTATTTAAAAGCACAAAATGTAAAGATTAAAATGCAGCAGGATTATTCTTTTTTAGAACCCTTCTATCTGCAAGATTCTATGAGTGGTTTATGGGTGAATGCTAAAAACGCACAATATGACAAGAATATCTATCAAACAGAAGAGACAACGATTTCAACTTGTAGTGTGAATAATCCGATTTGGCAGCTCAAAGCAAGCAAAAGTCAATATGATGTGAACCAAGAATGGTTAAGCGTATGGAATCCTCGTCTTTGCATTTATGAAATGCCTGTGCTTTATCTCCCTTATCTGTCCTTTTCATTAGGTTATAAGCGCAAAAGTGGCTTGCTTTATCCTGAAATCGGCAGTTCGCAAGATGATGGGTTTTTATACTCTCAACCCATTTTTATTGCTCCACAAGATTGGTGGGATATGACACTTGCTCCCCAAGTAAGAACCAAGAGAGGTGTGGGATTCTATGATGAATTTCGAATGATAGATGACAAGAATCAAATCTTATGGGCAAATTTTGGTTATTTTGGAGATAGAAGTAGCTACCAAAAAGATTATGATTTGGAAAATAGAGACCATTTTGGATTCCAACTAAAATATGAGCGCAAAGATTTGCTCGCAAAAACACAAAATTACTTTTATGAGGATGGAATCCAAGTAGATATTGCACAAATCACGGATATTGATTACTTTAGATTAACCGATGAAGACGCAAGAAAACAAGCAGATTTGCAAGGTAGTCTTTTGACTTCACGTTTAAATTATTTCTTAAAAAGCGAAGCAGATTATGTGGGCATCTATGGACGTTATTATTCAGACTTAGAAAAAACGAGTAATGCGGAAACATTCCAAACCTTGCCACAAGTGCAGTATCACCGACAAATTGATAATTTATTTTTGGATAATTTATATTATAGCTTTGACTATCAAGCCAAAAATTTTACGCGTCCTATTGGCTTCCGCGCAATACAGCAAGAGGCAGAATTGCCTGTCATCTACACCCAAAACATTTTAAACGATTTTGTTAATCTCTCTGCTGCTTCTGTTTTCTATGGCACACAAGTGAATTATAGCAATGTTCGGCAAGGACACTTGGAAAATGGACGCTATATGACACAGCATTATCAATTCAAGGCAAATTCTGACTTAGTCAAGCAGTATCAAGATTTTGGACACACGATTAGTCTTGAAGCCTTGTATATTTTGCCCGGTTTTGATAAAGAAGAAGGCGATTTTCAAAATTTATTTACATTGCCCGGTAACAGACAAGAGTTCCGACTTAATGGCTCGCAATATTTCTACGATTCCAACGATAGGCTTTTGCTTTCTCATCGTGTCCAGCAGCCTTTTTACTTTGAGGATACTCACGAAATAGGTGAATTAGAAAATGAAATCCAATATTTCTACAATTATGAATGGAGCTTTTTAAGCAGTATTTTTTATTCTCACCAAGAATCTAAACTTGCTGAAGCTACGCACCAAATCAATTATAATGGGGAATATTTTGGTGCAAATATTGGGCACTTTTTTCGCGAATCCTTTGCAGATGCAGATTGGAGTCGCGGAAGATTTAATGAAGCAAATTATTTGATTGCCGGATTCAATAAGGAATTTGAATCTATTGACATTTTTGCAAGCGCAGGCTATGATTATAAGGAACGTTACTTTAAGACATGGCAAATAGGCTTTGAAACCTCTATTCGTTGTTTTTCTTTTGGGCTGAAATATGTCAGTGAAATCTATTCAAGACTCACTACGCATGGGGTGGAAGCACAAGATGATAAATATGTATTATTCACCATTAAATTTATTCCTCTCTTGAGTAGTGATATTAAAGTGGGTAATTAGGACATTAAAATGGGTAGTTTAAATAATGGAATCGCCAATGCGATTGGGGGTAATTTCGTAGGCAACACAATGCACTCTATGCGACGTAAAATTCTTTTTGAAAATCGTGAAGATGCGCTACAAAAGTTGCTGCACAATATGCCTTTAAATTTCTTTGAAAAGCAAGATTGTGTAGTGGTTGGCATTTCTTTTGCTGGAGTTTTTTTTGCTCATCGTCTAGCGCAAACGATTAAAGCACCTCTTGCCTTTCTCTTCACCTCTCCTATTTTAGCCCCTAATAACCCAGAATGTGAAATCGCAATGGCAACTGAAACGCACGATGTTGTGATAAATGAGCCTTTAGTGCGGTCTTTTGGGATTAGTTTAGACTATATTTATGGTGAAGTACAGAGGCAATACGAGGACAAGATGTTGCCTCTGATTTATCAATACCGCAAAGGCAACCCGCTCATTTCCTTTAAAGACAAGCGTGTATTGCTTGTAGATGAGGGGATTGATAGTGGATTGACAGCACTTGCCTCTATCAAATCCGCCATTACTTCACAAGCCAAAACGGTGTATTTCGCTTGTCCTGTTGCGCCCATAGATGTAGCCGAAGTAATGGACGAAGCGACAGATGGAATCTTTTGTCTTTATCGGTCTAAAAATTTTGTAGATATTGGATATTATTATAAGGATTATCCCGCCATAGAATCTTCTGTGATAGAGGAGATTTTTGATAAGATACAACCATAATTCAAGGAGAGAGAATGGGTGAAGCAAAGCTAATGTTTTTGGGGAAAGAAGAAAAATATATTTTTGATAAATTTGCCAAGCAAGCAAATGGGAGCGTGTATTACCAAAGCGGTAATAATATCTTGCTCGCAACTATTGCGGTAGATTGCAATAGTGTCGTAGAAGAAGATTTTTTGCCCTTGACGGTGCAATACATTGAAAAAGCCTATGCCGCAGGGAAATTTCCCGGTGGTTATGTCAAGAGAGAGGCAAAGCCTAGCGATTTTGAAACACTCACAGCAAGAATCATAGATCGCAGTTTGCGTCCCTTGTTTCCCAAGAATTATTGCTATCCCACACAAATTACCATTATGGTATTGAGTGCCGATAGTGATTCAGATTTGCAAATTCTTGCTTTAAATGCCGCAAGTGCAGCCTTATATGTTTCAGAGATTCCGCTCACCTTTCCCGTTAATGGTGTGCGTATTGGCAGAATCGGAGAGGAATTTATCATCAATCCAAGTCCAAGCGCACAAGAACAAAGCACATTAGATTTACTTGTCAGTGGCGTCAATGAGGATTTATTAATGATTGAGATGCGCACTTTTGGTGGAACAAAAATCCAATCTCCAAGCAATCCCTTAAGTCTTATGGCAACCTTAAAAGAGGAAGAAGCCACTTCCTTTAGCGCAAATGAGCTAGAGGAGAACCAACTCATAGAGGCTTTAGAGATTGCGCGCAAGCAAATTTGTGCCAAAAGTCAGCTAATGCAAGAATCTTTCGCACCCTTTATCAAACCGACTTTAGAATTAGGAGGGAGAAAAAGCTTTATATGCGAGAGAATTGCGGCATTTATTTGTCAAAAATATTTAGAGCCTTTACGCAATATCATTGAATTTTTATCCAAAACAGAACGTCATAGTCGCCTCAAAGCTTTTGCTCAAGAGATTATGGAAGATTGGAAATTGCAAAATCCAAATGATATAGAATCCCTAGAACAGCGCGTTCAAGAGACGCTTGACAAAGTCAAACGTATGCTGATTCGTCAAATGATACTAGACGAGGGCAAACGCGCAGATGGTAGAGGATTGAAAGAGATTCGCCCCATTAGCATAGAGACAAATATTTTGCCTAAAGCCCATTCAAGCGCACTTTTTACGAGGGGACAAACGCAAGCACTCGTAGTTTGCACCTTAGGAGGCGATATGGACGCACAAAATTATGAACTACTGACAGAAAAAACAACCTCCAAGGAACGTTTTATGGTGCATTATAATTTTCCTCCTTTTAGCGTCGGAGAAGCAAGCAGTATCGGTGCGACAAGCAGGAGAGAGTTAGGGCACGGCAATCTTGCCAAACGCGCATTGGAATGCAGTTTGATTAATGGCGATTCTAAAACGATTCGTTTAGTTTCTGAAATTTTGGAATCCAATGGCTCTTCTTCTATGGCGACCGTGTGTGGGGGCTCTTTGGCATTGGCTGCTGCGGATATTGAATGCACCTCTTTGATTGCAGGAGTGGCAATGGGACTTGTGTGCGAAGGAGAAAGATACGCGATTCTAACAGACATTATGGGCTTAGAAGACCACGATGGAGATATGGATTTCAAGGTTGCAGGAAGCACAGAGGGAATCACTGCATTACAAATGGACATTAAACTGGGAGGATTAAACACAGAAATCTTAAAAAACGCACTTTTGCAGGCAAAAGAAGCGCGTTTGCAGATTCTAAAATTGATGGAAGAAGCCAAAAGTAAGATTGTTTTAAATACAGAATCTTTACCTAGCTCGCAAGTGTTCGCAATCCACCCTAGTAAAATCGTGGAAGTCATCGGTCAAGCGGGCAAAACTATCAAAGAAATCATAGAAAAATTTGAAGTTGCGATTGATTTGAATCGCGACAATGGAGAAGTCAAAGTCAGCGGTGGAAATAAGCAGAAAGTAGATGCGGCGAAAGAACATATTATCAATATTGCAAATGCCAAAGAAAACAAACCAAATATTTACGAGCTCTATCAAGTGGGAGATATTTACACAGGTAAAGTAAAAAAGGTCGTAGAGTTTGGTGCATTTGTGGAATTGCCCCATAATTATGACGGATTATTGCATGTTTCTAAAGTTACCAATAATAGAAACGAACGCATTGGTGATTATCTCAAAGAAGGCGATGAGGTGCGTGTGGAAGTGCTCTCACTTAATAAAAATAAAGTAGAGTTAGGGCTTGTAGAATCTTAAATTAAACGAAATTTTAGCTAAACGCGTTTATAATTGCGCCTCACAAAGCAATGAGTAGGGGACAGATCCGAAAGGGCTTTGAAATTTTAAGGAGAGAAAATGAAAAAATTACTTCTAGTGTTTTTTGCATTAGCGAGCGTAGCATTTGCTGCTGAAGGTAGTGAAATGTTATTGTCTTATTCTGCGATTGCAGCAGGCGTAGGTTTGGGTATTGCCGCACTTGGTGGAGCCATTGGTATGGGTAGTACAGCAGCTGCTACAATTTCTGGTATGGCTAGAAATCCCGGTGTTGGCGGTAAATTAATGACAACAATGTTTATCGCATTGGCGATGATTGAAGCACAAGTTATTTATACTCTCGTTGTTGCTTTGATTCTACTTTATGCAAACCCATTCTTAGGTTAATTGATACTTTTACCTTAGGGGTTTCCCTAAGGTGTGCGCTGGTGGTGGAATGGTAGACACACCATCTTGAGGGGGTGGCGGGGCGACCCGTGCGAGTTCAAGTCTCGCTCAGCGCACCATTTACGAATCTTTCCTTTTTTATCCCATTCCCTTATTATTTATGCTAAAATTTTAACTACCAAATAGAAATTAACATTTGGATTCTAATTCAATTCCACATAAAAGAGAAGTGATGAATTTACAAGAGCAGTTACAGAAAACAAAAGCAAGTAGAGGTGTTTTGGCGACTTTGCCTCACAATGTGCGCGTGAGTGTTTTGCACAATTGCGCAGAATTGCTACTGGAATCCCAAAGTGCGATTCTAAAAGCCAATCAAGAGGATTTAAATGCGGCAAAAGACTTCAATCTAAGCAGTGCAATGATGGAACGTTTGGAATTAAATCCCAAGAAAATTATGGGTATGGCAGAATCTTTGCACCAAATTGCAGATTTTCCTGACCCACTGAATAGAATTATGAGTGGATTTACAAATCATTGTGGATTGAGGATTGAAAAGGTAAGCGTGCCTTTAGGGGTGATTGCTACAATCTACGAATCGCGTCCTAATGTAACGAGTGATGTCGCTGCATTGTGCTTTAAGAGTGGCAACGCCTGCATATTAAAAGGCGGAAAAGAAGCACAAAGAAGCAACGAAGCCATTATGCAAGTCTTTCATCAAACTTTGAAAAAATACAATTTGCCTTTGGATTGTATGGTTTTGCTTCCCTTTATGCAAGATAGGGAGGAGCTAAAAGAGCTTTTAGGTGCGAAGGATTCCATTGATTTGGTAATTCCACGCGGGGGTGAGGGCTTGATTCGCTTTGTAACAGAATATGCGAAAGTGCCTGTGATTAAGCACGATAAGGGTGTTTGTCATATTTTTGCACACCATACTTGCAAGATTCCTGAATCCATTGCGGTGATTGTCAATGCCAAGACTTCGCGTCCAAGCACTTGTAATGCGTGTGAAACTCTGCTGATAGATGCTGTGTTTGCAAAAGAATTTTTGCCACAAGTCGCGCAAGCCTTGAAACAAAAGGGAACGATTCTAAAAGGTGATAGAGAATCTTGCGCAATTCTAAAGTCTTGCGGAATCGTATGTGAGGCAATTTCATTAGAGGATTACCATAAAGAATATGGAGAGAATATTCTAAATCTACGCATTGTTAAGGGGCTTGAAGAAGCATTAGAGCATATTGAGAAATTTGGCAGCGGGCATAGCGAAGCAATTTTAAGTGAGGATTATAGCACAATAGAGCATTTTTTAAATGCAGTGGATTCTGCGTGTGTGTATGCAAATGCTTCTACCCGTTTTAGCGACGGGGGAGAATTTGGTTATGGGGCGGAGGTTGGCATCTCTACAACAAAAATCCACGCACGCGGTCCAATGGGTGTAGAATCCTTAACGATTTATAAGTATAAAGTTTATGGCAATGGGCAAGTGCGTTAGGGATTCAAGTTTTTTATCTCTGTGCTAGGTGAGGCTTTACAAATGAAAAAATCTTTGGGTTTAGTTTTGCTTGTTGTATTGGCAAATGCACAATCCGAGAATCAGGGTTTTAGTATCATTAGAGAATCCCCAATAGAGATTCCAAAAAATGCCGATAGAGAACAGATAGAATTTCAAAATCTCAAACAACTCCTCTACAATGTTGGACGCAATCCACTTTTGCAGAGCAAAGAAGCACAAACAGAAGCCCTAAAGGAAGAAAAAAATGCCCTCTATGCAGAATACTTACCAAAAGTGCTTGTGGGGTATGATTATCAAGAGACACAAAATCCTAATATTTTCTATCCTAGAAGATTAGAGGGTGCTTTTGTAGAGACACGGTGGTTAATTTTTGATGGATTAGCACGGGAGGGAAAATTTGACATCGCCCGCTATAAACTCAAAGCAAAGGAACACGAGAGTAGAAGCACTAAGGAACAATTACAATTAAAAATTATTCAAGAATATTTTGGTGCATTGCGTGTGCAAAGTAGGCTAAATGCTCTCATTAGCCAACAAGAAGAATTAGAAGAAAGTATTTTCAAATATGACAAATTCTATCAAGCAGGACTCGCCTCATTGGATACCCTAGAGGCAATCAAGGCACGGAGTTATCAAAATATCTATACAATAGAATCCACAAAAACCGCCCTTAAAGCGCATTTAGAACAACTTTCGCTTTTGAGTGGAATAGAGATTTATGCATTGGACGAACGCGCAAGCTTGCAAGAAGTTTCTTGGAATCTCCCTTCAAAAGAACGAGAGGATTTGCAATCAAGTTTTTATGCCACCAAAGCACAAGAAAGCGTCAAGTCTCAATATACTTATTTGCCTACGATTTCTCTAAGCAATCGTTGGACAAATTACAATTACCATAACCGCGCCTTGCCTAATTTGCCTTTTGCTATTCCGATAGAAGACCCAGACTATCAAAATATCTTTGGATTATCTATCAGCCTCACACTCTTTGATTCTTTTGCGACTTATAGGGCGCGTGAAAGCGCGCGTCTTAATGCAATGGCAGCAAACTTTGAATATATTTATCTCAAGGATTCTCACCAACGCGAACTCACAATAGCGAAAGAGGCATTAAAGAGTGCCAAAGAAAAAATCAAATGGGCGAATTCTGGCTACCAATCTGCTTCTATTGCCTATTCTTATGCAAAGGAAAAGTTTAACGCACAATTAATAGATTACACGCAATATCTCAATGCCTTAAGCACATTGCTCAATGCACAGAGTTTTTATGATGAATCCCGTTTTGATTACGAGATAAAAAAAGCGGAATTTCTTTACAAAAGTGGCGAGAGTTTTGAGCCTTTCATCAAAGACTAAAGGAATGCTTATGAGGAGAAATCACGACAAAGACGGAGTCTCAAAATTCATCGCAAATCTTTGTGGAATCCTGTTGTGTTTTTCTCAAGTTTTTGCACAGCCCAATGAAGTTTATGCTACTTTTGAAGTTCAAGCACTCCAAAGTGCCACTCTAGCCCTTAGTGCCAATGGTGTCGTAGATGAAATTTTTGTAGAAGTGGGCGCACAAGTCAAAAAAGGCGATAAATTATTGGCATTAAGAGCAAAAGATTTAAAAGAAAATGTGCAAGCGACTAAGGCGGGCTTGGAATCCTTGAGGGCAAAATATGCCTTTATTGCAAGCCAATATAAACGTTATGAGCAATCTAAAGATGCGATAGATTTAAATACTTTTGAAAAAATCAAAGCCGAGTATAAGGCAAACTTTTTTGAATTAAAACGTGCGGAAGCGAACTTTGCTTTACAAAAGGAATTATTGGACAATACTATCTTATACGCTCCTTTTGACGGAATTATTAGTCAAAAATTTGTAGAAGTAGGCGATGGTGTCGGTGCGATTTCAAGCAAGCTTTTTGTCTTGGAATCTTTGCATAAAAAAGCCTTGATTGTTTTTGATTCCAAATACTTTAATGCGGTGAAAGTTGGAGATGAATTTATTTATAAGATTGATAATGTGGCACAGGATTCCAAATTAATTTTAAATAAAATCTATCCAAGCATTGATAAACACAACAAAAAAGCAATGGCTGAAGCACCTATAAGCAATCCCCAAATTCCATCGGGCATTTTTGGTGATGGTGTGATTGTTTTAAAACCTACGAAACCTCAAGCAACCAAGCCCTTACAGAATCTTTCTTTTGGGGATTCGCAAAATGTATCTAAAAAGCCCAATGAAAGCTCTAAGCAGACTTCGCAAGGCTTGAATCTCTAATGTCTAAATTTGCCATTCTTCGTCCCATTACGACTTTGATGTTTGTGTTAGTCCTTGTGTTTTTTGGCATATTGGCACTTAAAAAGCTTAGCGTTGCTTTATACCCAAATGTAGATATACCTATCATTACGATTACGACTCTCTATCCCGGAGCAAATCCAGAAGTAGTAGAGGGGAAAGTAACCGATAAGATTGAAGAAGCAGTCAGCGGGATAGAATCTCTAAAGAAAATCACTTCTACGAGTGCGGATAGCGTCAGTGTTGTCATCGTAGAATTTGAGTTAGAAAAAGATATTGAAGTCGCTGCAAATGATGTGCGAGACAAAGTCTCGACGATTAGCTTTGGTAGCGAAATCAAACACCCCATTATTGAAAAATTCAATGTGGGTGGTGCGCCCATTATTTCGCTTTTTGTAAGCCCTAAAACAGAGATTCAAGATACCCAAAGCTTATTAGAACTTAACATACATGCAGATTTAAACATTAAGCCACTTTTGCAAAGAATCAAGGGAGTGGGCAAAGTGAATCTTGTGGGATATTTAGAACGTGAGATTAAGATTCGTCCCTATCCTAGCGCACTCAACAAATATGACCTTACCTTTAGCGATATTGCGCGTGCAATTCGTGCGCAAAACATTGAAATTGATGGCGGACGATTGATTGGCGAAAAAAGAGAATGGAAAATCTTAACCAAAGCAGACGCAAGCAGTGTGCAGGATTTGGGTAATCTTTTGATTGGAGAGGGCATTAAGCTAAGCGATATTGCACTCATTGTGGATTCTACAAAAGAGCAACGTAGCTTTTCTAATCTAGCAACCAAGGAGACAAGCGGAAGTGGAATCTTATTAGAAGTGCAAAAAATCACAGGGGCAAATGAGATTGAAATCGCAGATTCCATCAAAGAAATCTTGCCCTATTTGCAAGAGATTAGCCCGCAGTATCACTTAAACATTGTGCGAGACACCACGCATTATATTAAGGACACGATTAGGGCGGTTGAGTTTGACTTGATTTTGGGAGCATTTTTGGCAATCTTTGTCGTATTATTTTTCCTAAGAAATGGGCGCATTACCTTTATTTCTAGCTTGAGTATCCCAACTTCTATTATGGGTACATTTGCCTTTATACAGATTTTTGGTATGACTTTGAATCTCGCAACAATGATTGCGATTACGCTCGCAATCGGAATCATTATTGATGATGCAATCGTGGTAATTGAGAATATTTATAAAAAGCTAGAAAATGGAATGGGGCGCAAAGAAGCGGCATATCAAGGTGTGCGTGAGATAGGATTCGCCCTTGTTGCGATTTCTTGTATGCTGCTTGCAGTGTTTATTCCCATTGCAAATATGAATGGGGTGCCCGGGAGATTTTTTTATTCCTTTGGAATCACACTTGCAGGCTCTATCGTGATTTCTTATTTTGTTGTCATTACTTTTATTCCTATGCTTAGCGCACGCATTGCGGATTCTGCCTCTAAGGATTCCGCGGGATTCCAACAAAAGTTTTATGATTGGAGCGAGAAATACTTTAAAGGCTTGGAGAAGTTTTATGTCCAAACTTTACAATGGGTTTTGAAACATAAAGCAATCGTGATTGGGGCGATTTTTGGATTTTTTGTGCTTTCACTCTTTTTGATTACGCGTTTGGGTGTTGAGTTTATGCCCTCCGAAGACAAGGCAGAATTTGACATTAAGCTTGTCAGCAAACCCGGAATCTCTATGCAGGAAATGCAACATCAAACGCTCGCAATCCAAGAACGTTTGCACCAAGAAAGCGAAATGGAATACAGCATTTTAAATATTGGCTATACCGCGGAACAAAAAGTCTATGAAGCCAAAATCTATGCGCGCTTGAATGCCTATAAGGAACGCAAACGCACCCAAAATGAAATAATGGAAAGTTTGCGCAAAGCCTATCAGCCCTATGCGGAAAAGTTTAATTTAGAAATTACTCTGATTGAAGTTCCAAGGATTAGCTTTGGCGAAGATGATTCGCCTTTTCAGTTTGCACTCTATGCCCAAAAGATAGAATCCCTAGAAAGGAGTGTAGAAAAAATCCAAAATTTAATGCTTCAGAGTGGCAAGTATCGGGATATTCATACCGATATTAAAGCCAAGACACCACAGATTCGCTTGCGAATTAATCGTATTGCTTTGGCGCAATACGGCTTTAATGCGCAAGAAGTCGCTATGGCATTAAACAATGCGTTTAGTGGCTCACAAGAGATTTCATATTATCGTGAGGGAGGCAAAGAGTATGATATTGTCTTACTAAGCCCCCAAAAAGATTCTCTAATAGATTTGAGCTATTTAAGTCTTAGAAATGCGCGTGGAGAAAATGTGTTTTTGGATGGCTTAGTAGAGATAGAGGAAGTAGGAGCGACAACGAATATTAAACGTTATGATAGACAAAGAAGCGTAATGATTTACGCTAATTTGAGTGAGGGAATCAGTCTTGGCGAGGCGACAAATTATTTGGAATCTCATAAAGAAGAATGGTTAGAAAATGACGTGCGGTATAAGGTTGAGGGACAAGCAAAGTTTATGAAAGAAACAAATATAGAATTTATTATCGCTATGGTAACGGCTCTGTTTCTCATTTATTTCATTTTAGCCTCTTTGTATGAATCACTCTTACAGCCCTTGATTATTATGGTAACCTTGCCATTGAGCTTCACGGGGGCATTTTTGGCACTTTTTATCAGTGGAGAAGCCTTGAGCCTATTTAGCATTATGGGATTAATGCTTTTAATGGGGCTCGTGGGTAAAAATGCGACTTTGATTATTGATGTAGCAAATGAAAAACGCGCAGAGGGTGCTTCGTTAGAGGATTCTATTTTGCAAGCGGGCGAGCTTAGGTTGCGCCCTATTTTGATGACAACTATTGCAATGGTGTTTGGTATGTTACCCCTTGCATTTGCAGGAGGTGCTGGAAGCGGAATCAAATCCCCAATGGGGATTGCAATGATAGGCGGATTGCTCGTCTCTATGATTCTAAGCTTACTAATTGCACCTGCCTTTTACCGCCTACTTGCGCCCCTAGATGACAAGCTAAGAATGTGGTATCGGTAGAATCGTGGATTTTCTACATACGATTCCTTACGCCTCTTTCTCAAACTTCGTTGCTCTTAGTTTGTCTTTTTCTTCTAGTTCTGCAAATTTTACCATATCTTCTATGCTTCGGATTTTGTATAAACTTGAAGCTATTAGCGTAGAGTCATTTCCCTTTGTTAGGACAAATGCGATTTTGCCATTTTTAAGCATTTCTTTTTGGATAAACTCTATGCCCAAATCCGCTAAAGATACGATTCTATCATCACTTTGTGTTCCTATTTGTGTGAAATCAAGCGCGTTTAGTTCTTCATCATTAAGGTTTTCAGCTTCACTCATTAGGCTTGCTTGTCCGCCTTTTTCTGTTAGGTTAAACTCTCCATCACTAAAGAATAAATCCTCAAAGCTAAGTTCTAATGTCCTACCAGAATCAAACTTGAGCATAAGCATTCCATTATTATTTAGCTTCATACCTATTACAGAATCCGTATCCTTTAAGAGATTAGCATATTTTTCTGCAGTAGTCCAATCGTTTAATCCACTATAAAATTCCCTAAACTTCTCCTCACTAAACTTCATTCCGGTGATGACTTGAAACTCACGCTCAATAGCTAGTTTGTTGCCTCCATTATAATAGTCTTTATACATAGCCAAGAATCGCTCTTTTTTGTCTGGAACATAAGCTTTGCTCAAATCTCCATTGCGCCCATCATAAGCATTAAACCTTAGCAATTCTAATCTTTTGACTCCATTTGCGCCGATTTTGTTATAAGCAAGGTTTAAAGAGTTCATAAGGTCGCCATAGACTAATTGTTCTAGCCCACTCTTATCTTTGTAAGTTTTTCTAAAGTCTATCCAGCCATTTTCATCGGCATTGTTTTCAATCATTTTTTTAAAACTTGCTATTTGGTCATCATCTAGTCTTTTATAACTTTCTTCGGGACGAAAAAGTGAAGTGCCATTTGTTATTTTGCCTTGTTTTGTGGGATTGTTTTTGTTCCATTCATCTATATCTTTTTGTGTATTGACAAACTTTGTTAAATCTAATGAATTATACACATCAGTGAGTTTTAAAATCACTTCTTCACCACTAGAGTTATAGCCTCTAAGTTTCAGCTTATCAAAGAAATCATCTTCAGAATTTAGGATTCCGTCTTGATTAACATCTAGGTTTATCAGCTGTCCTACATAGTCTAATGTCCCTACACCATATTGGTCATTATCATCGTCCAAATCCAAAAAGACTTCCATTTGTCCAAAAGGAGTGTTTAAGTATTTGTCTGCTCCTTTGGCGTTAAGGTAACTAGCTGCTACTCCAGCACTATTGTCAAGCTTCCTATCTGCGGAATATATAGCATATCCAGAGAAGTTATATTCCATTTCATTTGTGTTCGGGTGATGTCTAACGCTAGTAGAATACAAATTCGGAGTGAAATAGTTTAGCTTTTGGGCGGTTAGTCCATAACTAGAATTTAAACCTAAAATATTTTCAACACGCACTCTAACTTGTGTAGCCTTAGCTTCGCGTTCTGCGTTTGCTTGCGCTTCTGCTGCTTTTGCTCTAGCTTCAGCAGCTTCCCTCTCACGTTGTGGTGCGTTAGCCTCCCATTCTTTGCGCACTGTTTGATATTCTGAATCATTGAGATTCACCACTCTAGCATTTTCTACTTCTATTTTTGTAGGGATTGGTGTCGCAACTTTGCCTATCATAATTTCTCCTTTATTTTTTCACTCTAAAATCCACTGCAAGAATATTGCCTGTGGTATCGTCATAATAAATATCAAAATCATTAATTGTAATGATAGATGAACCTATCCCAGCTAGTATTTTATAAGCTTCCAAGCCTAGAATACTAATAGGGATACTATTAACCTCTCCTGTGGAGAAAATCAACTTCTCTTTAGTGTTGTAATTATTCATTAAAGCAAACATTGTTTGAATAGTTGGCTCATAAAAAACCTCTTTGACATTGAGATAGTATTTGTTATCCCCTGCTTCAATATAATTTTGTAAGCTTTTGATATTATATTGCCTTGATTTTAGTTGTGCATCATCTAATGCTACACTTGGCGAAAAAGTCTTTTCAACCAAATCCTCATCACTACCATCTTCTGTTTTCCAGCCTACCTGATATTTCTTTACATTTTGAATGGCTTGGACATACACCCATTTATTAAGCGGAATTGGTTTAGTTGTTATGATGTTGTCAAAAGAGGTATTTGTAAGCTTGGTTTTAACGGAAAGCTTTCCTGATTCTAATACTTGAAAATTGAAAAAATCGGTTCTATAACCACCCGCTTCGCTATGCACCTCATTTCTATTAAATAATGTAATGGGTGTCGTAAAATATCCCCCGAGCTTTATCCATAGTCCAAAGCTATTAGTATAAGGTATACCCCATTCGGAATACTCAGCATTTGCATTGCGCCCACCATTGTAATATACATAGGGACAAACCTTTTCTGTCTTAAAAGTCTTTGTGGTTGGGTCGTATTTGCTAACTACATAAGTTTTATATTTTGGGCAACATTCAGTTTTGCATTTAGCCTTGCATTCAGGGTCATTGCGACATTCAGTTTCACATTCAGGTTCATCACAACTCATTTTCAATTCATCATTGTTAATGACAAGATTGTCTTCTTTTATAATTCCCGGGCTATCGTTGGTGTATAAAACTATCAAAATAGGATTTCCCGCACTATCACTTAAAGTTAAATACGATTCTGTATTTTCATTAAATACTAAACTACTCCAAGGGTATAGATTCCCTCCTTTTGCACCTTTTTTCACTTCAAGCGCACTTTTGCTTTCTTTTGGGAAATTTTGTAACGCTTTTTTCGCTTCTACTCCGCTTAAAGGCTCACTGATTTGCATTTTGGATTCTGTTTGTGCATAGAGTAACACACTAAAAACACTAGCAAATACTAAACCAAACATTGCTTTTCTTGGCATTTACTCCTCCTTGTAATTATAAATTATTTTTATTATATCGGATTCTTTGAGAAAAAGTTAAGAGAAAGTTATCTTTGAATTTAAGGTGAAGCAAGCTGTCATCTTGGGAGATAAAACTAAATTAAAAATATTGGCGACCCTTGGAAGATTTGAACTTCCGTATATGCCGTGAAAGAGCATTATCCTTGGCCACTAGATGAAAGGGTCGTGCGAATTTTAACATATTTCTTGCAACTTGTATAAAGTTTGTATGCTAAAATTTCGTCTATCTAAAATTTCAAAAAGAGAGAAAAATGTCGTCTATTCCTTATGATTTTAGTTGTCAAAACACCACTTTGGTGCATATTTGTTGCAGTGTTGATAGTCATCATTTCCTAACCCAACTACAACAAATCTATCCCAATAAGCATTTTTGCGGATTTTTCTATAATCCCAATATCCACCCTTATGAAGAGTATCAACTGCGCCTAGAAGATGTGAAACGTAGTTGTGAAATACTTGGGATTCCGCTTATCATCGAAGAATATGACGACAAAGAATGGCTAGAAAATACCAAAGGATTAGAAAATGCACCAGAAAAGGGAGAGCGGTGTAGCTTCTGCTTCGACTTTCGTTTAAGCAAAACAGCACAAATTGCGCAAAAAATACATTGCACAGAATTTACCACCACCCTACTCGCAAGCCCGATGAAATCTCAATCAGAACTTTTTGCGCAAGGAGAGACGATTGCAAGAAATTGGAATCTTGACTTCTTGCCCCTTGATGTGCGTAGCAAAGGAGGCACAAAAGTGCAAAATGAACTTGCCAAAAGCGCAAAACTCTACCGCCAAAATTATTGTGGCTGCATTTTTGCCCTCAAAGCCCAACGCAACAAATCCCAAAGAGGCGCGTTAGAACTCCTCTCATCTTTAAGCGCACCGCAAGGAATCAGAAATCTTCCCTCTTTGCGATTCCACAATTTCCAAACACGTACAAAACTAGAGAAGCAATGCCAACCCTACCAAATCATCAAACGCAAAGTTTCCCGCTATGTGCTTCTTCAAGGCAAACTCACTTGCCAAGAGCGCACGATTCCTAGTTTCATTTGCAGTTATTCTCTACTCACAAAGCCTACCAAAGCACGGATAGAATTTTGGCAAAATGGAATCGGATACGCCAACAAAGAGGGGATTTTATTACTCCTTTTTGATGACTTCAAGGCAATTCTAAAAAAACCTGATTTTGCAACGCTTTTGCGGGAGGGATTGAGCGAGGAAGTGCAACTCTTGCTACGGCAAAAACTCTATCCTTATGGCTTTTTGACTTCTCCGATTCTCATTATAGAACAATCCATTCAAGACTTTATGCTTGAGATTTCCTCTATAATGCAAGAAGAAATGCTAGAGGATTTCCTCCCTTTGTAAAAAATTGTCAAAAATGCTAAAATTTTGGCTTAAAATTCGGCAAAGGAATAAAAATGTTTGAACGCATTGACGGAATTTTGCGTGAGATTGAGGAAGCACAAGCGGAGATTCAGCTACTTTTAGGAATCGCAAAGATTTCTTTCGTGGATTATATTATGATTAAACGTGGCTCGCAAGATATGCCAGAGGAGCTTGGCGCGTGGAATCTCCAACAGATTGATAACGAAGTATCCCGCCTCAAAGAAGCGATTGATACACTCAACAAAATCAAAAGAGAAGTCCTCACTTGGTAAGAATCTCGCAAGACTTGACTTAAGGAAAAGAATGCAATCAAAAATGCAAGAACAATTCGCCCATACTAAACACTATTTTATGCTTGCCAAAAAGGACATTTTCACACCCTATTTATTGGGGCTTACCTTTTTGCCTTTGTTGATTGCTCTTGCCTTTTGGGGTGCGATTCTTTATTTTTTCGGTAGTAATTGGTATGCAATGCTTTATCATTACTTCCACCTAGATTTAAATATTTCTATCGTATGGCTTGCTTGGATTCAAAATAGTTTGGACTATATCATCAAAACAACTATTTTTATTTTTTTGGCTTTTGCGTTTTTGGTGTTATCACTCTTGCTCACACTGATAATTTGCTCCTTTTTAGCACCTTTTGTCGTTAATTTTGTGCGCAACCAACATTATCCCACCGCCTCACTTGATGGTAATACTAATGCAATGGTTTCTCTTTTATCCTTGCTTGGGATTTATTTCTTGTATTTTCTTTTTTTAGTGCTTTTGTTGCCCTTTTATTTCGTGCCTTTTGTGGGTTCTTTTGTGATTTTATTGCCAAATTTTTGGCTATTTTCTAAAACATTAGTTGCCGATGTAGGGGAAGGAATTTTTGAAAAACACGAGTTGAAGCGCATTAAGTCGGAGCAAAAAAGCCAAATCCGCAATGTAACTTTGCCCCTATATGGATTAAGCTTGATTCCAATTTTGGGATTCTTTATGCCTGTGTTTGCACTCACAACCCTAACACATTTGTTTTTTCATCTTAAAAGCAATGATTTCTAAGGAATGCTAATGGAAATGCAATTACAGATTGAGCGGGCGATTCTAAGCTCCATTTTATTTGACCCAGAGCAGTTAGATTTAATTGCGGAATCCCTAGTAGCAGAGGATTTTGCCTACACTCCACACCAAAATATCTTTGCCGCAATGCTAGAACTCCGCCATACTGACCGCCCTATTGATGAAGAGTTTATCCTCAAGCTTTCAACCAAAACGCGTCCTATCACACAAGAAGAGATTTTAAATATCCTCACTACAAGTCCCATTAGTGATTTGAAGTCTTATGTCAATGAAGTCTTAGAATCCTCCACCAAACGCAAACTGCATTCCTTTGCAATGAAAATCAATCAAAGTGTAACCGATGAGGAAACAAGTTCTAAAGAAATTATAGACTATCTCCAAAGTGAGCTTTACAAGATTACTAATATCCACGATGTGCGAGGGTTTCGGGATTCCAAAACAATCATTGAATCCACTTTAAAATATGTGGATGAGATGAAAAGACGCGGGAATAATCTTCTCATTGGTGTAGATACAGGCTTTGCGGGTTTAAACAAAATGACGACAGGCTTTGGCAAAGGTGATTTAATCATTGTCGCGGCGCGTCCTGCAATGGGCAAAACAACGCTTGTATTAAATATGGCGCAAAAAGCACTAGATACAGGCAGGGGCGTAGCATTTTTTAGTCTTGAAATGCCTGCAGAACAATTAATGCTAAGAATGCTTGCGGCGAAGACTTCTATCGCCTTACAAAACTTGCGTGTAGGAAATTTGCAAGATGAGGAATGGAGCAATCTTACGCGAGCAGCAGAAATAATGAGCCAATCCCCTTTGTTTATTGATGACAATAGTTTGCTTACAATTCATCAATTAAGAAGTAAGCTTAGAAAAATCAAATCCAAACACCCAGAAATCGGGCTCGCCGTGATTGACTACTTACAGCTTATGAGCAGTGCAAGCAACAAAGACAGACACCAAGAAGTCAGCGAAATCAGTCGCGGACTTAAGATGATTGCACGCGAATTAGAGATTCCTATTATTGCACTTTCACAACTAAACCGTAGCCTAGAAAGCAGAAGCGACCGCCGTCCAATGCTTTCAGACTTACGAGAATCAGGCTCTATTGAACAAGACGCGGATATTATTTTATTTGTCTATCGCGATGCAGTCTATAAACAAAAAGATGAAAAAGAAAAAGAAGAAGCAGCGAAGAAAGAAAACAAAGAATACAAGAGCACTTATGTCCCTCGCAATGAGGAGGAAGCGGAAATCATCATCGGTAAGCAGCGCAATGGTCCTACCGGCGTCGTGAAATTAACCTTTCATAAACACTGCACGCGTTTTGTGGATTTGGCAGATTCTAACCCCACACTTGAAATCGTTTATGAAAGAACCGCACAAAATACACAAACGCAATTTATACCGCCAGAAAATCCTAAACCTATGAATCCTAGCCCGATTGATATGCCACAAATTTAAGTGAAATGCAAAGGTTTTAGCTCTTAATTAATTGCACCATTTCTTTAATTGCATTTTCAAGCCCACTAAAGATTGCGCGTGCAATAATGCTTTGTCCAATGTTAAGCTCAATGATTTCAGGTATAGACAGAATCGGGGCAAGATTAATGTAGTTTAGTCCGTGCCCTGCAGCAACTTCCAATCCTAAAGATTGCGCCTCTCTTGCGGCATTATGCAAACTTTCTATGGAATCTTGCAATTGCCTCTTTAGTTCTTGTCGTGGTAACTTTAGCGATTCTATTGCATTGTGCATAGAGGGCAGATTGGAATTTAACATCAAATGCAAATTGGCATAAGAGCCGGTATGTAGCTCTACCATTTGTGCGCCTACTTCTTTGGAAGCACGGATTTGCTCAAGGTGTGTATCAATAAAGAGCGAAACTTCTACGCCCTTTTCTTTAAAATTGCGCGTAATTTCTGCGATTCTCTTTTGATTGTTTAAAATGTCCAATCCTCCCTCTGTCGTAACCTCCGCACGATTTTCAGGCACAAGTGTAATGCGATGGGGTGTCAATTCTAACAAATAATCAATAATTTGTGGATTGATAGAACATTCCACATTGACGGGCAAAAAGGAATTTTCACATACGCGTTTGACATCTAAATCGTGCATATGTCTGCGGTCTTCTCGCAAATGCAAGGTAATTTGGTCTGCGCCAGAACGTTTTGCGATAAAGACTGCCTCTAGTGGGTCAGGGTCATTAATTTTGCGCGCTTGCCTCAAAGTCGCAATATGGTCAATATTTACTCCAAGTAGCATTATCGTGCCTTTAAATTGTTTAGGTATAAATTTGGATTCTAACCAAAATTACTTTAAAATAATAAATTCAAAATTTAAAAGGAACACAAAATGATTATGGTATTTGATTGTGAGACGATTTTAGATACTGCTTTAATCCAAAAAGGATTCCGACAAGAATTTAAAGTACGCAATATTGACATAGAATCCCTAGATGATTTGGAGATAAGTCAAACAGCAATGGCAATCCAAGAAGAATTAAGCGGTACAGAATTTTTGCCTGTTTGCTATCATCAAGTTGTGAGCATTGCGGCAGTCTTTTGTGATGACTTTGGACGCTTCATTAAAGTAGGAAACTTTCCAAGCAATGGGACTTCAAAAGAAGAAAGAGAAAAATCACTCATTCAAGCCTTTTTGGATTACCTCAACAAACACCAACCAAAGCTCGTTAGTTACAATGGGAGGGGATTTGATTTGCCAATGCTACTTTTGCGCGCAATGAAATACAAACTCAATGCTAATGCTTATTTTGAAGAAAATAATCCCCAATTCAACAAAAGCAAATGGGAAAATTATCGGCAGCGGTATTGCGAACGATTCCATACGGATTTGCTAGAAAGCTTAGGGAACTATGGCAGTGTGCGGAATCTTAAACTAGATATATTAGCCAATTTAGTTGGATTTCCGGGTAAATATGACACGAATGGCAAACAAGTGCTCCAAATGTATTATGCAAGACAGCAAGACAAAATTGATGAATATTGTCAAAGCGATGCTTTAAACACCTATGGTTTATATCTTAATTACGAATTGCTCAAGGGAAATTTGACTTTGGAGGATTATCAAAGCATTTTGAATGCTTGGAAAGAAAATTTGCCACAAGATAAGGGTTATTATTCTGTATTTTTTGATACAATTAGTGCCCAAATAGAATCTTAAACTTAAGGAATGATAAATGTTATCCAAAGACATTGCAAATTTTAGCGAAATGCGTTATGAGATTCGCGCATATCTGTGCTTTTTGATGCAGCGCAATATCAAAAACTATTTACCCCATATTGAACTAAACAAAATTGTAGATGGGGTGCAAAAAATAGAAAAAGAAGTAGGGATTTTTGAATTAATCTATGTGTTAGACGCAAGTGGGGCTTTAGTGCTAGATGGAATCTCTAAGGATTCCAAAATAGAATGCAAAAAAGGAGAAAATCACAATGAGCGTGCCTACTTTTATCGCGCAATCAAAGAAAAAAAATGTATCTTAACTGACCCTTATCCCTCTTTGGCAAGCGGAAATCTCGTCATCACCGTGTCTTACCCGCTCTATAATGACAAAGGCGAACTTGCTTATGTCGTTTGTATGGACGTGCGTTTGGAACGTAGTTTGGAGCTCGTGCGCCCTACACCTTTGTTTGGAATCTCTTTTGCGATTGGCAAATGCGTCTATTTCCTAATGGCTTTGTCGCTCTTTTTGGTTTGCTCCTTATTGCTTGTTAAGGGAAGTATTAGCCTATGGGAAGCCTTATGCCGCTTTAAAGGCTTGGAAGTTTTGGACATTAAAGATGTCTTTGAGGCTACGATTCTAATTACTCTCAGCTTGGCTATCTTTGACCTCGTGCGCGCAATCTTTGAGGAGGAAGTTTTGGGACGTCATAAATCTCAAGATTCTAAAGTCGTGCATAAAACAATGACGCGATTCTTAGGCTCTATTGTGATTGCCTTAGCAATTGAATCCCTAATGCTTGTCTTCAAATTTGCCATCACTGCGCCAGAAAAACTACTCTATGCGGTTTATTTGATTGGGGCGGTTACTTGTTTGCTCGTGGGCTTAGCCTCATATGTCAAACTCACCGCAAGCCTCAAACAAGATTAAATATGCTTGGCATTGTCAATTATGGAATCGGTAATCTTGCGAGTGTTCAAAATGCACTTTGCAAGATTGGTGCAACAGCCATTATCACGCAAGACCCAGAGAGTCTTAAAACCTATGACCATTTAATTTTACCCGGAGTGGGAGCATTTGGCGATGCAATGCAACATTTAAAACACAATGGAATGCGAGAAGCCGTGCTAGAGTTTGCCAAAAGCGGCAAACCACTACTTGGAATCTGCTTAGGTATGCAGCTACTCTTTGATAAGAGTTATGAATTTGGCGAACATTTAGGCTTAGGATTAATCAAGGGGGAAGTGATTCCATTTGAAGCAAAAGATTTGGACGCAAATCAAAAGATTCCACAAATGGGTTGGAATCGCGTAACCATTCACCAAACCTCATCACTTTTAAAAGGGCTAGAATCACCCTTTTACTTGTATTTTGTGCATAGTTATTATGTCAAAAATTTGCAAAATGCTATTGGAATTAGTCAATATGGAATGAAATTTGCCTCCATAGTGCAAAAGGACAATGTCTTTGGAATCCAGCCACACCCTGAAAAATCTCATAATGTGGGGCTTAGGATTCTACAAAACTTTACGAATCTATAAGGAGTTGTATGCAAATTATTCCTGCAATAGACTTAAAAGAGGGTTGCGCAGTGCGTTTAAAACAGGGCTTAATGGAAAGCGCGAAAGTTTATGCTGACAAGCCCGATGTACTTGCCAAACATTTTGAATATTTAGGAGCAGAATTTTTACACATTGTGGATTTAGATGGTGCATTCGCAGGAAAGCCAAAAAATCTTGCGGCGATTGAAAAAATCTGCAAAAATTCCAAGCTCAAAATTGAAGTGGGCGGTGGAATTCGTGAGGAAGAAACGATTAAGACTTACTTAAACTTAGGCGTCTCCCGAGTAATTTTGGGTTCTATTGCGCTAAAAAATCCGCAATTTGCGCTCAATATGGCAGAAAAGTATGCTATTGTTATTGGAATTGACGCAAAAGATGGCAAAGTTGCAACAGAGGGTTGGGCTACAAGCGAAAACACTTTGGCTTGGGATTTCGCAGAGCGATTCAAAGGGAGCAAGGTGCAGGCTATTATTTGCACCGATATTGCACGCGATGGAATGCTCGGCGGGTTAAATATAGAATTTACAAAAAAAATCCAAGACAAGAGCGGAATTTTCACTATCGCAAGTGGTGGATTATCCTCTGAAGCGGATTTTGAAGCACTCAAAGAAGCGGAAATTGATGGCGTAATTGTAGGTAAGGCATTTTATGAAAATAAGATTGATTTGCAAAAAGTCTTTAAGCAGTTTAATTGCAAATAAATTTTATGGCTTGGATTCTTATTTTATTTAATTTTATGCTTATTTGTGTGAAATTATGCTATTATATTCAGTTATTGTTATTTTTAAAATTTTTAATAAATTTTATTTAAGGAGTTTGCAGTGAAAATGGTCGTTGTAGATGATAGTTCCACTATGCGAAGAATTATCAAAAATACTCTTGCGAGACTTGGCTACGAGGATATTTTAGAAGGTGAGAATGGAGTCGAGGGCTGGGAAAAAATGGATTCTAATCCCGACACTAAAGTGCTTATCACGGATTGGAATATGCCCGAAATGAATGGATTGGATTTAGTCAAAAAAGTGCGTGCGGACGAACGTTTTAAAGATATTCCAATCATTATGGTTACCACAGAAGGTGGTAAGGCGGAAGTTATCACTGCATTAAAGGCAGGCGTAAATAACTATATCGTGAAGCCTTTTACCCCACAAGTTTTAAAAGAAAAATTAGAAGTTGTTTTAGGCGTGAATGACTAATTATGGAATCCTACTACAATTGTCTAAGCGTCGAAGCGGATAATTTTCTATGGCTCTTACAAAACAAAGTATTAGAAATTACGGGCGAGGCAATTGAAGAAATTGACAAGGGATTCATTATCCGCACAGAAAATGCCATAGAACCAATAAAAATGCAATTACTTGCATACGCAAAAGAATTGGAAGCCATTATGGCAGAACCCATAACTCTAAAGTTTTCTGAAGAAATTTTGAAAAATCAAGATTGGATTGCAACCTATCGCGATTCCATCAAGCCCATAGAATGTGGCAAATATTATATTCACCCTTCGTGGTTTCAAGGAAAAGACGACAAAATCAATGTGATTATTGACCCCGCCCTTGCCTTTGGAAGCGGACATCACGAAACAACCTTTGGTTGCTTGAAAGCATTAGGTATCCTAGAGCAGACACTTCAAGAGATAAAACCTCCAAATAAAAAAGAAAATAGCAATACCCCTAAAAATGTCTCATTAGAGGCTACCCTCTCTCAAAAAGACTCCTCAAATACACTAAAGAATCAATGGATTTTAGATGTTGGTTGTGGAAGTGGAATCTTGAGCCTTTGTGCTAAAAAAAGCGGGGCGAAAGTTTGGGCGTGTGATACAGACGAACTTGCAATTCAAGCAACACAAGAAAATATGATTCAAAACAACCTTGTATTAGACAAAGTTTTTTTAGGCTCACTCCATACAATCCCCAATGAAAAAGGTAAGTTTGATATTGTCATCGCAAATATTTTAGCAGATATTATTGTCGCATTACCATTGGAATCCTATGTGAAGCCAAAGGGATACTTGATTTTATCAGGAATTTTAGATAAATATGTGTCAAAAGTTCTTGATAAATTCAAACGATTTACAATAGTTTCCCAAGAAATCGACCAAGAATGGGCGACTTTAGTTTTGCAAAACAAAGGATAATCATGCAAAAACCAAACAATAATCCCGATCCGCAAGATAAAAAGCCAAACAATTTTTTCAACCAAAATCCTCTTCTAATGTTTGTTATCTTTGCAATCATCGCAATTGTTATCTTTCGTATGGTATCTCCAGCAAGTGGAGAAGTGAGCAAATTAAGCGGAGCGACAACAACCAAAACAATTAATTATTATGAACTCAAAAAACTCATTGAAAACAAAGAAGTAGATTTCGTAGCCATTGGACAAACCAATATCAAAGCAACATCGGAAAGGGGAGGTAACAAGATTGCCTATAATGCCCAAAGAGTCAATCCAGACAGCACATTGATTCCCCTCCTTGATGAAAAAGGCGTAGAATACACAGGATACAACGAGAGCAATTGGTTAAGCGATATGCTGTTTGGTTGGGTTTTACCTATCTTTATTTTCTTTGCCATTTGGATGTTTTTAGCAAGCAGAATGCAAAAAAATATGGGAAGTGGCATCTTGGGAATTGGAAGTTCTAAAAAGCTTGTCAATGCGGAAAAACCCAATGTAAAATTTGAGGATATGGCGGGCAATGCAGAAGCGAAAGACGAAGTGGTAGAAATTGTAGATTTTTTAAAAAATCCCGAACGTTACGCCGCACTCGGTGCTAAGATTCCAAAAGGAGTTTTACTTGTAGGACCTCCGGGCACAGGTAAAACCCTACTCGCCAAAGCCGTAGCGGGCGAAGCAAATGTGCCATTTTTCTCAGTTAGTGGAAGCAGTTTCATAGAAATGTTTGTTGGTGTAGGTGCAAGTCGCGTTCGGGATTTGTTTGAAAATGCCAAAAAAGAAGCTCCAAGTATTATCTTTATTGATGAAATTGATGCAATTGGTAAAAGTCGTGCAGCAGGTGGTATGATTAGCGGCAATGACGAGAGAGAGCAAACCTTAAACCAACTCTTAGCCGAAATGGACGGATTTAACTCCGATTCCTCTCCTGTAATTGTCCTAGCGGCAACCAATCGACCCGAAGTGCTAGACCCTGCACTTTTGCGTCCGGGTAGATTTGATAGACAAGTGCTAGTAGATAAGCCAGATTTTGAAGGGCGCGTAGAGATTCTTAAGGTGCATATTAAAAATATCAAATTGGCAAGAAATGTAGATCTCTTTGAGGTAGCAAAGCTTACTGCGGGACTTGCGGGAGCAGATTTAGCAAATATCGTCAATGAAGCCGCATTGCTCGCCGGAAGGGGCAATAAAAAAGAAGTGGAACAAAGTGATTTCTTAGAAGCGGTAGAACGAGGCATTGCGGGATTAGAAAAAAAATCACGTAGAATCTCTCCCAAAGAGAAAAAAATCGTTGCTTATCACGAGAGCGGACACGCACTCATTGCAGAAATCACTAAAGGAGCGAAAAAGGTAACAAAAGTTTCTATCATTCCACGTGGGCTTGCTGCACTTGGTTATACGCTCAATACGCCAGAAGAAAACAAATATCTTATGCAAAAACACGAGCTCTTAGCTGAAGTAGATGTGCTTTTAGGCGGTAGAGCGGCAGAAGATGTCTTTTTGGGTGAAATCTCAACAGGGGCAAGCAATGATTTAGAACGTGCTACGGACATCATTAAGGCAATGGTAAGCTATTATGGAATGACAGATGTAGCAGGGCTTATGGTGCTAGAAAAACAACGCAATGTCTTTTTGAATGGCGGTTTAGGAAGCAGTAGAGAATATAGTGAAGAAATGGCGCAAAAAATGGACGCATACATTAAAGCCATTTTAAACGAACGTTTTAATATTGTTAAAGAATCATTAGAAACCTATAAAGAAGCAATTGAAAATATCGTGCAAGAATTGTTTGAAAAAGAAAATATTGATGGGCAAAAGGTGCGTGAGATTATTAGTGAATATGAAAAGACACATCATTTAGAGAGCAGAATCGTTGCGGAAGAAAAAGAAGAAGCCTAAGGAGAATTGATGAAAACAACCACAGAATTTATTGCAAGAGAAGGTTGGAAACCTATTGGCATAGGAGCGTTCCTATTGTTGCTTTGTTGGTTGTTGGACTGGGAGATTCTTGGATTTCTTTGTTTGATTGCACTTGCTTGTTTGATCTATTTTTACAGAAACACTGAACGAATGCTAGAGGATAATGCGAGTGATTCTATTTTATCTCCCATAGACGGAATCATTAAAAATATAGAAAACAAATCCGATGGAATCTACTTGCAAATCAACAAGCCCATTTGTTTTTGTGGTATGCTTAGAATGCCTTTAGCCAATCTCGGAAAATACGGAGAGGCTTTAAAAACCGAACATATCAAAGGATTAAAAAATGGCGATAAAACCACAGGAGAGCGGATTACAATTACTTTTCATCGTGCAATTGACAAAGATTTAGACTCTAATGCAACATTTACTTTAACGCTTTTCCCTAAATATTTTGGTCAAACTTCTTTGTATCTTTGGGATTCTCACTTTAGATTAGGAGAACGTATTGGGTTTTTTCTCAATGGTAGTGCAATTTTAAAAATCCCACTAAATTCTGAAGTAAGAGTCAATATTAATGATAAAGTGTTAGGTGGCAAAACATTGCTTGGTAAGACAAAATCAATACCAAGCCAATGAGGTTTAAGCAAAGTTGATTAGGCAAACTTCAAAATGGAGCAAAAAATAAATGAAAATTAATCCATTATATATTTTACCCAACCTCTTTACGGGTGCTAGCATTTATATAGGAATCCTAGCAGTCGCCTATGCTTTTGTTGGACGTTTTGAGCTTGCGTGTTGGCTTGTGCTTGTCAGCCTCATTTTTGATGGATTAGATGGGCGTGTTGCACGTTTAACAGGCACGACAAGCAAATTTGGTGTAGAGTTTGACTCCCTAGCAGATGTTGTTGCTTTTGGTGTAGCCCCTGCAATGATTTTGTTTTTCTATGGCGGATTCCATTATGGAAAATTTGGTGTAGTGGTTGCAGGGTTGTATGTTGTCTTTGGGGCGATTCGTTTGGCTCGTTTTAATGTAACTACTAACAACAATGAACCCAATGTTTTTATTGGGCTTCCGATTCCCTCTGCGGCGGTTTTTGTAGTTAGTTGGTTACTCTTTGAAATGGAGCTTAGCAAGCAATACCCGCAATATCCTGAAAGCATTTTTTTGCTCCCTTTAATGGTTACGAGCTTGATTATTGCATTTTTAATGGTGAGTAATGTGCGCTATCCTAGCTTCAAGAAAATGAGCTTTAAAAAAATTAGTTTTGGTAAAATTATCGTGCTAATGATGATTATCTTAGCGATTTTATTTATTTACCCCATTTATACGATTGTAACTTTAATTAGTGGCTATGTTTGCTTTGGTCCTGCGCGTGCAACTTATTATCTTTACCTCAAATATTTCAGCAAAGAATCCCATAAGGAATAAAAATGCGTATGCGATTCCACACTTATTATAGTCGGACAAAAAACCTTTTAACCCTTTCTATGCTCTCTCCACTGGGAGTATTTTAGAATCTCACTTTAACAATAAATTTATATTAAGGATTAACTAGTGGAAATGATTAAAATTTTTGATACTACTTTAAGAGACGGCGAGCAAAGCCCCGGTGCTTCAATGAATACGGAGGAAAAAATCAAACTCGCTTTGGCGTTGGAACGTTTGGGTGTAGATATTATTGAGGCTGGATTTGCAGCAGCAAGTCCGGGAGACTTTGAAGCAATCAATAGAATCTCTGAAGCCGTCCATAATAGCACGATTTGTTCTCTTGCAAGAGCCGTACTAAAAGACATTGAGAGTGCGGCAAAGGCTTTAGAAAAGGCGAAATCAAAACGAATCCATACCTTTATCGCCACAAGCCCAATCCATATGGAGTTTAAGCTCAAAATGCAACCTAACGAAGTCATCAAACGCGCGATAGAAGCGGTGAGTTTAGCAAAAAGCTTATGCGAAGATGTGGAGTTTAGTTGCGAAGACGCAAGCAGGAGTGATTTAGGATTCTTAAAAGAAATCACGCACGCAGTCATTGAAGCGGGTGCGCAAACATTAAATTTGCCCGATACGGTAGGTTATAGATTACCCCAAGAATTAGGAGCAATGATTCGTGAATTAAAGACTTTTGTAGGGAATCGTGCGATTCTCTCTGTGCATTGCCATAATGATTTAGGGCTTGCCGTAGCAAACTCTATTGCAGGAATTGAAAATGGTGCAAGACAAGTGGAATGCACCATCAATGGCTTGGGTGAGCGTGCAGGAAATACCGCATTAGAAGAAATAGTAATGATTCTAAAAACACGCAAAGACAAATTTGAGGGGCTAGATACGCGCATTAACACGAAAGAAATTTATGCGTGTAGCAAATTAGTCTCCGATATTACAGGAATCCGTCCGCAACCCAATAAAGCAATTGTTGGTAAAAATGCCTTTGCGCACGAGAGTGGAATCCACCAAGATGGTATGTTAAAGAATCGTGAAACTTACGAGATTATGCGTGCAAGTGATATTGGAATTCCAGAGGATAATGGCTTGGTTCTTGGCAAGCATAGCGGACGTGCAGCATTCAAAGATAAACTTGCCAATATGGGATTTGGCGAGATTCCACAAGAAACACTAGACAAGGCATTTGAAAGATTCAAAATCCTATGCGACCGTAAAAAAGAGGTGTATGATGAGGATATTCGCTCCATTATGACAGAGGAAGCAACTAAGATTCCTCAAGTCTTTGAGCTTTTGGGAATGCAGATTAGTAGTTGTTCTAAGGGCGTGCCTCACGCGGCAATTTCTATCCAAAAAGACGGAAAAACGAAAATAGATGCAGCCATTGGCAATGGAAGTGTAGATGCAATTCTTAAAACCATTGATAGAATCAGCGGGCATCAAGGAATCTTGAAAGATTATAAAGTAGAAGCCGTCAGTGAGGGTAAAGACGCCCTTGCAAAAGTAGTCGTCAAGGTAGAATTTGACCCTACCAAACCTGCTGTGATTGGGCACGGATTACATTTAGACACAATGCAGGCAACTGCAAAAGCTTATCTTGGAGCACTCAATAGCTATTTATCTATGCGTGAGCTTATCACGAATAAAACAATTTGTTAGCATTTAGCAAGCTATTAGATAAATTGCGCTAAAATATGCGGGATTTTTGAGTTTTATAAACGAATTTAAGGAAACCTATGAGTGGAATTTTATTGATATTGCAGTTTGTATTGGCAATTTTCATTACTACAATTGTGTTATTGCAAAAAAGTTCAAGCATTGGGCTTGGCGCATATAGCGGGAGCAACGAAAGCTTATTTGGTGCTAAAGGACCTGCGGGATTCCTAGCCAAGCTTACTTTTGGGCTCGGATTATTGTTTGTCATCAATACGATTGCATTAAGTTATCTTTATGTTCAAGATTCTAAAAGCTCCATTATTGATGAAGCAACTATTCCCGAGATTCCAACGCCTATCTTGCCACAAGGCTCTACAACTCCAAGTGTTCCTGCAGCTCCTGCTGCACCTAGTAATACAGAATCTAATTAAAGGGAAATCTTATGGATTTGCAAGAAATCTACAAACACACAAAAGAAACAATGGCAAAGAGCATTGAATCTATGAAAAAAGAGTTTGGCACTCTGCGCAGCGGGAAAGTTTCTGTTGCGATTTTAGACCATATCCGCATTGATTATTATGATACTCCTACTCCACTCAATCAAGTGGGTTCTGTGATTGCACAAGATGCAAGCACAATTGTCATTACTCCTTGGGAAAAAAATTTACTCAAAGACATTGAACGTGCAATTCAAGAGGCAAATATTGGTGTCAATCCCAATAATGATGGCGAAGTAATTAAGCTCTTTTTCCCCCCAATGACAAGCGAACAACGTAAAGAAATCGCAAAGGAAGCTAAAAATATCGGCGAAAAATCAAAAGTTGCGATTCGGAATATTCGCAAAGACTCCAATGACAAAATCAAAAAACTAGAGAAAGACAAGGCAATTAGCGAAGACGAATCCAAAAAAGGGCAAGATGAGATTCAAAAATTTACTGATGAAGCCGTTAAAAAGATTGATGAGCTTGTCAAACACAAAGAAGAAGAATTACTCAAAATCTAGTTTCGCACTATTTAAGGAATCCACAATGAATATCACACAAATCTATAAGAATGCCAATGCACTTTTAGAGGGGCATTTTTTGCTTAGTAGTGGGAGACATTCACCCTTTTATCTGCAATCTGCAAAAGTGTTAGAAAATCCAAAAGTTGCGCAAAAACTAGCTATTGCTTTGACACAAATCATCAAAGATTCTGCATTGCAAGTGGATTGCGTGTGCTCCCCGGCACTTGGAGGAATCTTGGCGGGCTACGAACTCGCACGCGCACTTGAAGTACGCTTTATCTTTACAGAACGTGTCAATGGAGTAATGACTTTAAGGCGAGGATTTGAAGTTAAAGAGAGCGAGAAAATTCTTATCTGTGAAGACATTATCACCACAGGCGGTTCGGCAATGGAATCGGCAAAAGTCATAGAAAATCTTGGAGCAAAAGTCGTAGGATATGCTGCTTTGGCAAATCGTGGCATTTGCA
This sequence comes from uncultured Helicobacter sp., assembly GCA_964464895.1. Taxonomy (GTDB): domain Bacteria; phylum Campylobacterota; class Campylobacteria; order Campylobacterales; family Helicobacteraceae; genus Helicobacter_D. The sequence continues at coordinate 123,080 of CAYXGY010000003.1, forward strand.
ATCGTTACCAAAGCCCCAATCATTTTGAAGCCAAAGAATGCAAACTCAATCCAAGCCTGCCACTCTTTGCATTAGAAGATTTTGTCTTTGAAACCTTTGAAGCCGAAAGTTGTCCTTTATGCCAACAAGGTAGTGTGGCAATTAAGCCCGGAAGTCGTGGAAATTAAAATTTGGAATATCAATGCGCTGGAGAAAAGTCAAACAAAACCCAAAATCTCCCGTGCAAACTAAAAATAATCAAGTAGATTCTCTATGCAACAAACTCTCTAAATTGCCCCACCAATTAGAGCAGGAATTAGCGCAAAATCCCTCGGATTCTCTACAAATTGCAGGGTTTTTAAATCGTGGAAAAGCACAAATCATTGATACTTTTATGATTTACTTGCCCATTATGTATCTCATCACTTATGGAGTTTTAGGAAGCAAAGAAGCCCTATGGGAATCCTTGTGGGCACCGAATGCAGCCGTCTTGTTCTATGGAATCATTGCAGCAATTTTTACCGCCAAAAGCGGACAAACACCGGGCAAAAAAGCTTATAGTCTATGGATTGTGCGAGAAAATGGTAAAAATGTAACATTTCTTTTTGCGCTTTTGCGCTTTTGCGCTTTTCTACTCTCTGGCGTTAGTGTGCTAGGATTGTTTATGCCCCTATGGCGCAAGGACAAAAAAACGCTCCACGATATTTTACTTAGAACAATCGTGTTACAAAAAGGTTAATTTTCTATTAAATTTATTTTTGGCATAATTACTAACTTTGACAAAGGAGTTTTGAATGGACGGAAGATTATTTACTTTTGTGGGGTTATTCAACCACGACCACGACTTTATTATCGCATTTCATACGATTTTAGTCGCAATCATTGCGATTGTTTTGGCTAAGCTTGCCACCTCAAAATTACAAGTCGTGCCCGGCGCAATGCAAAATGTTTTTGAAGCCTTTTTGGGCGGAGTGATTTTTATGGCAAAAGATGTGATTGGAGAGGAGAAAGCGCGCCAATATCTGCCACTGACTGCAACGATTGCTATTTTTGTTTTCTTAGCAAACGCGATTGGGGTTATTCCGGGCTTTGAAGCACCTTCTTCTAGCCTTAGCTTCACACTGACTTTGGCGATGGTTGTCTTTGTATTTTACAATTTTGAGGGAATTCGCACCTTTGGTGTAGTGAAATACTTTGCACACTTCGCTGGACCTGTCAAAGCACTTGCTCCCTTGATGTTCCCTATTGAAATCATTTCCCACTGCTCACGATTGGTTTCTCTCTCTTTCCGTCTTTTTGGAAATATCAAAGGGGACGATATGTTTTTGCTTGTTATGCTAATGCTTGCTCCTTGGGTTGCACCACTTCCTGCCTATTTGATTCTAACCTTTATGGCATTCTTACAAGCTTTCATTTTTATGATTCTAACTTATGTATTCTTAGCAGGTGCTGTTTTAGCAAGTGAGGAAGCCCATTAAGGCTTACCTCATCACCGAGCCTACACTTTACCCCAAAACTCCCTTAAAATTTTACGACTTTTACGCAAGAATCCTAGAGCGACATTCTATCCATTTCGCCACTTATCGCGACAAAGATTCCAATTTCAATCCTGCGCTAATAGAAGTCTTTTTAAATCTCAATCAAAAGCATAGAATTATAAGTTTGCTCAACTCTAATTTGGATTTGGCTATCCACTTCGGCTTTGATGGCGTGCATTGCAATGGCTCACAAATGCAGCAAATTAGAATCGCGAAAGAAAAATTGCCCTATGTATTCTTTAGTGCGCATAGCCTTCAAGAGATTCAAGAAGCCAATCAGCAAGGAGCGAATGGAATCACCATTAGCCCAATCTTTGAAACCCCAAATAAGGGCACTCCACTAGGGATTGACTTCCTGAACACTTTAGAACCCCAAGAGTTTTCAGCCGAAATCTTTGCGCTCGGGGGAATCATCAGCCAAACACAAATCCAAAAGCTCTCCACAACAAAAATCAAAAACTTCGCTTCCATTCGGTATTTTTTAGGCTAACAATTTCTTCTGCAAAGAGATTCCCTGCTATTGCAAAATTCTACAAGGAATCGTAGTGATATTTGGCTTGTTCTTACGAAGATTGCAAAACAATGCACGACAATTTATAAAAGAAACGAGAAAATAAAAAATTCTTTAGACAACATTCTACTTAAACACTTGCCAATTAAGCAAATCAGACTCTTTTGTTCTTAGTCGCTCTGTAACATTTCTTTTAAATTCCTGTGCTAATTTTGGAGTAGAGAGCAGGACTCTCACTCCCTCTTCATTGGCACTTGGATTTTGATAAACTTGATGTGCATATTGCAAGCTAATAGAATCTTTCAAGGGTTGGATTGCAAGGCTAGCATTTTTGCTAATCACGCCACTCTGCAAAACGCGCAAATAAAATCCCACACAACCTTTTGCAAACAAAAATTTCGCCAACGCATTTTTATCTTCTTTCGTCGGATATAAACTTGGAATCTTGAAACATTGCACGCGTGGCATAGAAATTTCCAATATTACTTTCTCATCAAAAACCAATCTATCCCCTACCCTCAAATCACTCTCTTTTACCCCCTCTAGCAAGAGATTCTCTCCCATTCCACCATAAGGAATTTTCAAGCCCAATTCCTTTTCCCATTGCGCATAAGCCTCTATTCCATAGGCAAATACTGCTTTGTTTTCTCCACCGTGGTGCATCTTATCAGCGATTTCATTGCCTATAATGCCATTTTGGGTAACTTCCAAAGACGATGCTTCCTTTCCTTTCATTGCACTTTCAAAAAGAGTTTCTCCACAGGCATAAGAGGCAATTTGCCCCACAAAAAGCCCTTTTAATCGCAATTTACCCCCTTTTTCAAACAAGCAATAAGAGTTTGGAGCTTATGAAAATCTTTTTTACCCGGCTTAGATTCTATGCTAGAGTTAATATCTAACATTTTTGCCCCTATTTGTCTTAAGGATTCTATATTTTCTACACCCACTCCACCTGCGACACACAAGGCTTGCACCTTTGCTTTTAATTGACGCAAAATTTCCAAATCAATTTCTCGCCCACTGCCACCACCTAAGGCACTTTTAGAATCTAACAGGACAAAAGGACTGACAAATTCCCCCAAATCTTCCACACTCTCCACATTCCAAGCCTCATAAAAGGCAAAATTCGCTTCCTTTAGCTCCACTCCACCAAACACGCCCGCCTTACTGACTCCGTGCAATTGAAGCGCATCAATGATACCTTCTTGGTAAAGCTTGAGTGCGGATTCCATTTGTCCTATGTCGTCCTTTAAGACAATAACCTTTAAAATATTGGGGAATTTCTCTAATGCTTTTGCGATTTCTCTAATATATTCCATTTCCACAAAACGTGGGGAATTTGGCTCTATAATGAAGCCCAAAATAGCAAACTTAGAATCTTTTTGAATGTTTTGTGTGCAATTTAATTCTTGTAGAGATTCTGCGCACATCAAGGCATCTTGCACATTGGTAATTCCACAAATTTTTATCAATCCAAGCGGAGATTCTAGCAGCCTAAAAACATTCCGATAAAAGACGCTAGAATCCTTGCTGCCACATTTGATTGCATTGCTTAAGTGTTTTACCGCACCTTTTGGCTCAAGATTCTTGACTAAATAACTTCCACATAAAACCCCATTAAACCCCAAATTGCCTACGACAAAACCATCAAAGTTACAATTTAACGAAGATTCAAAAATCACTCTACTTTGTGGATTTTGGGATTGGATTTTCCCCAAAAGATTGTAAGCTTGGATTCTATCAATCATAAAAGTATGCAAATTGCGCGAATTAATGCCGATGAATTTCGCCCCCAAAGGCGTAATAAAGTCTATTTCTCCCGCATTATGCACTTCCACCAATGGGGTTAAACCAAGATTCAAACATTCCTCATAGAGTGCCTTAAGCTGTGAAAATCCACCATATTGATTCTCTTGCCCAATAAAAACTGCGGCAATGAGTAGCACCATATCCGCGCCAAAATCTCGCGATTCTATAATTTGTTCTTGTCTTGTAATAAAATCCTTACGCAATATGCAAGCATTTGGGTTTGCGGATTTGACTTCTTTTAAATCCTCCAAATCTCCCTTGAAATAGTCTCCCTCGCACAGCACAGAAACCGCACTCGCCCCACCTTGTAGATATTCTTTGGCAAGCGCATTCGGATTTGGAATCGCACCGATTTTTCCTGCACTCGGACTTGCGCGTTTGATTTCTGCAATGATAAAGGGAAAGTCAAGAGGAGGCGGATTGAGTGGGACTTCTCGGATACTACTGCGCAAAGGAACTTCTTGCTTTTTTTTTAAAATTTCCTTTAGAATCGTTGGCACATTATTATAAGATTCCATTATAAACCCTCTAAACGCATATTACTAATGCTTTGGAATCCTCTTAATACTTCAAAAACTTCTTTGGATTCTATGATTTGTTTTGCTTTAAAGAATCCCTCCTTCAAAGAATCTGCTTGCTCACATACACAAAGTGCAGCCCCGAGATTCAATGCAACCAAGTCTAGTTTAGGTGAGGGTTTGGCTTCAAAAATATCCATTGTAATTTGTGCATTCTCTTTCGCATCTCCGCCTCTTAACATAGAATAACTCGCAAACGAAAGCCCAACTTCCACAGGATTAAAAATATAAGTCTTGATTGTCCCCTCACGCAATTCTGTAATTTGTGTCGGCGCACAAAGTGAAATCTCATCATAACCATCTAATCCACTGACAACCATTGCACGCTTAATACCCAAAATCGCCAAAGCCTTTGCCATAATTTCTGTATAGGCTTTGTCAAACACGCCAATGAGTTGGTGCGTGACGGACGCGGGATTGCTTAAAGGACCAATCAGATTAAAGGCAGTCTTAAAGCCCAAGCTCCCTCGTGCTGGCGCGGCAAAACGCATAGCGGAATGGAATTTTTGAGCAAAAAGAAAAGTGAGATTCAACTCCTCATAGGCTTTTTGTGCATTTTGCAATTCCATATTTGGATTAATCCCGAGCGCACTCAACAAATCTGCCGAACCGCTCTTGGAAGTAATTGCCCGATTCCCGTGTTTGATAATCCCAAAATTTGCCTTTTTTGCAAGTGTGGCAAGCAACAAAGCACAAGTGGTAGAGACATTAAAAGTCTTCGCATTGCTTCCTCCCGTGCCTACTATATCTAAACGAATTGTATTCGTGTCTTTTGCTTCGAAGCGCACCGCCTTTTGTTTGAGCACAGAAGCAAATCCCGCAAGCTCATATTCATCTACGCCTTTGATTTCTAGGCTTGTGAGAATGCTACCAATTTGTGCATCTGTTAAATTACCCTCTGTTAATTCGTCCATTAGATTGTAACTTTCTTGAAAATTGAGTGATTCTAACTTCAGACATTTTTTAAGATAATCTTTCACAGGAATTGGCTCACGCGCATAATGCAAGAAGTTTTGTAGCATTTTCTCACCTTCTTTTGTGCCAATAGATTCTGGGTGAAACTGCAATCCTATTAAATGGTATTGCTTGTGCTCTACTGCCATCACTTCACCATCTTCACTCATTCCGCTTATGATGAAGCATTCCGGAATCTCCTCGCGTTTGCCCACTAAAGAATGGTAACGCACAATCGGCGTTTTGGAGCTGATATGTCGGAAGATTCCTTTTTGATTATGAATTAAGGGTTCTACTTTGCCATGCACAATGTTTTTAGCATTTTTTATTTCCACTCCAAAGGCACTTAAGATTGCTTGATGCCCCAAACAAATGCCTAAAATCGGATAGATTCCCTTAAACTTCTGCACGATTTGAATATTCAAGATAGAATCCTTGGGTGTTTTAGGTCCCGGACCTAGCACGATATAGCTTGGCTTGAGGGATTCTATCTCTTCTAAAGTCGTCTTATCGTGGCGCAAAACTTTAATTGGATAGCCTAGATTGCTAAAAGCCTGATAAATATTGTAAGTAAAAGAATCGTAATTATCAATCAATAAAATCATATTTTATCTCCAAGAATAGCCTCTACCAAAGAGCGCATTTTGTTTTGTGTCTCAATATATTCTTCTTTGGGGTCTGAATCATAGACGATTCCGCCTCCAGCTTGGAGATAATACACGCCCTTTTGATAAACTGCTGTGCGAATTGCAATCGCAAAGTCCATATCTCCATTGCGAGAAAAATATCCAATCGCGCCCGAATAGATTGCGCGTTTGTGTGATTCTAGGGATTCTATGGTTTTAATTGCTTGGATTTTGGGCGCACCGCTCACAGTTCCAGCAGGAAACGCAGCATAAAGTGCCTCACTCTTTTGGTGCTTTTGCAAATCCATTACACCCTGCACTTCAGAGACTAAGTGCATTACTCTTGCGTATTTTTCAATCACTTTTTCTTGTATAACTTGCACGCTTTTAGGTTGGGCGACTTTGCCCACATCATTGCGCCCCAAATCAAGCAACATCAAGTGTTCTGCATTTTCTTTGACATTATGCTTTAACTCTTCTTCTAATTTAGAATCCTCTAGTGCATTTTTGCCTCTTGGACGCGTTCCTGCAATAGGACGAATTGTCAGTGTCGCGCAATTTGGTGCAGTAGTCTTAACCTTTATCAATACTTCAGGAGAACTTCCAATAACTTGAAAATCCCAAAAATCAAAATAATACATATAGGGGCTTGGATTGTTTGTGCGCAAATTTATATAGGCTTGCAAAGGCGGCAAATCACTTGTAATCTCTAAACTCTGACTTGGCACACATTGCAGCAAATTCCCTTTGTAAATTTCATTCTTTAAAGTCTTGACGATTTGCGTATAATAAGATTCCTTATCTTTAGAAGTGATTGTTGCTTGATAAGTTAGCATAGGTTTATCTTTTGGGCTCAAATGCTCTAATGTATGCACTAACTCTTGAATCCTTTTTTTTGTATCTTGTTTTTGCGATTCACACTTGTAAGTAACACTCACGATATAAAGGGATTCAAAAAAATGGTCAAAAACAATAAAATCTCTCCCAAAAATAAAGGCATTTTCGCTTGCTTCATAGAGGGCGGGCTTACGAAACTCCACCTCTTCAATCTCACTAAAAAACTCATAGCCCAAATACCCTACCCCACCAAGTGGTAAAGGCAAAGATTCTATTTCTGCATTAGAAATCTCTTGAGATTCTCTCTCTACTTTTGCTTCTGGAGCGAGCGAAGCAAACGCGCTAAGATAATCAAGAAACTTTGGTTGTGGGGGCAAAACAAACTCTCCAATTTGTTGCAATCCCTCCAATGCGTGCTTTTGAAAATTTTCTAGCAAAAAGAGCATATTTTTTTCTTTGATAATCCTAAACGCTTCTTTGAGCACAAGAATAGAGAATCTCCCTTTGCCTGTCTTTAAAAATGCCGATTCTAGCAAAACGGGGGCGTTTAATGCTTCACACACCATTAAGGGTGTGAGTTTAGAAGCTGGGATTTTTTGGATATTGAAACTCGCCTTGATTCCTTGACTTTTGGAATTTTTTAGAAATTCAAACATAAAAACTCCTTTGTGTAATGATTTTCGTGGATTATACATTTTAATATTAAAGATTTTATTAAATACGCAAGTTTGATTGCAGAATCTTAGGCTTAAACTTTGGTAGTTAAATTACAGCCATAGGCTAAAACCTTGCGCAATGACGCAAGGAGATTGCCCCTTATGCTTCTTTTTCAAACTTTGTCGCTCTAAGTTTGTCTTTTTCTTCTAATTCTGCAAACTTTACCATATCTTCTACGCTTCGGATTTTATAAAGCGTGGAAGCAATGATTTCTTTGCCATCACCTGTGGTAAGGACGAAAGCAAAGCGTCCATTAGAGAAAGCTTCCTTGCGGATAAACTCTACTCCGAGTTCTGCTAGAGAGAAAATACCACCATTAGCATCTGCTCCGATTTGGCTAAAATCTAGTTGGTTTAAGCTTTCTTCGCTCATAGAGGAAGCTCCACTCATCGCACTTGCGCGCTCACCTTCGCTTGTGAGATTAAACTCGCCATCACTACTCCAAAGGTCGTCCAAACTAATGTACATTGTCCTTCCCGAATCAAAAGCGAGTGTGAGCATTCCATTATCATTTAGCTTCATTCCCACGACAGAATCTACATCTTTTAGGGCATTGGCATATTTATTTGCGGTTTTTGGATTGTTTAATCCCTCATAAAACTCTTTAAACTTCTCCTCGCTAAACTTCATTCCGGTAATAACTTGAAACTCACGCTCTATGGCGAGTTTGTTGCCTCTATTGGTGCTATCACGATAATAATCGGCATACATTATATTAAACCTAGATTGCACATCAGCTAAATAGTTTTTATCGCTTTTATCAAAAAACCCAAATGTTATGCGCTCTAGTCTTGTATCTCCATTTAATCCGACTTTATTATAAGCTAAGTTTAAAGAGTTTGCTAAATCTTTAAAGACATATTGCTTTTGCCCATATTCATCGGTTCTTGTTTTGGTAAAATCTATCCAGCCATTTTCATCCGCGTTGTTTTGAAACATTTCTTTGAAGCTACTCTTTGGCTATCATCAAGCCTTTTGTAGCTCTCTTCAGGGCGGAAAAGCGAAGTGCCACTTACCGCATCTCCTTTGGTGTCTTTTTGTGTATGGACAAACTGCGTTAAATCTAGTGAATTATACACATCACTAAGTTTCAAAACTACTTCTTCACCATTAGAGTTATAACCTCTAAGTTTCAGCTTATCAAAGAAATCATCTTCAGAATTTAGGATTCCGTCTTGATTAACATCTAGGTTTATCAGCTGTCCTACATAGTCTAATGTCCCTACACCATATTGGTCATTATCATCGTCCAAATCCAAAAAGACTTCCATTTGACCAAAAGGAGTGTTTAAGTATTTGTCTGCTCCTTTGGCGTTGAGATAGGGGTAAAGGTTAGAATAATCGGAAGCAGTAACTAAAGTCGTATAATCCTCCCTAAGTGCTTTTCCATTGATAATTGGGCTACCCATGACAAGCTCATGTGCATTTCTATGAAAATAGTTAAGTTTATCAGAGGTTAGCCAATGGGCGCGATTATCAAGGATATTAGAGGCTCTCTCTCCGCTGCATTTTGGCGCAATGTATCCTTGCTTATCATACTGCCATCTGCCATTTGTTTGTAATTGCTTAAGTCAAGGTTCTTGAGGTTTAGTTTCTTATTGCTTACATTCTCGTTTGTATTAAAGTTTATATGAAAAGTCGGTATTTTATTGTTGATATTCATTTGTTTGATCCTCTACGATTTACGCGCCAATCTATTAGAACAATATCCAAAGTTTGTGGGACGACATCATTTTCATAAGGAAATTGTCCTCCTTTTGCACCCTTTGAAACTCTTAATGCTACTTTGCTTTCCTTTGGGAAGTTTTGCAACGCTTTTTTGGCTCCCATTCCACTTAACTGATTTGCATTTTGGATTGTGTTTGTGCAATAGATAGAGTGCCTAATGCACCACACAAGACTAAACTCAAAAGACATTTTCTTAACATTATCCCTCCTTTTGTTATTTAAAGTTATTCCATTATATTGGATTTTTTTATGAAAAGTTAATAGAAAATTAATCTTATGAAATCTTTTTAAGATTTAGGATTCCACAAACACAATCCAAATGCGTGAAAATTGCAGAATTTCATAAAATTTTTGTTAAAATATGCGCCCAAATTCACAACACAAAGTAGAGAAATGAAACACAAAATGTTTTTAAAATCCAAAAAGGGATTTTTTGGGATTCCTAGAGGCAATGGACACGCATTTGGTGGGCAATATATGCCAGAGATTCTTTATCCTGCCCTAAAAGAGCTAGAAGAGGGTTATGAAAAATATGTTTTGAAATCCAAAGAATTTAAGCAAGAATTGCGTGCTCTGTATCAAGAATTTGTAGGGCGTCCCACGCCTCTAATTTATGCCAAAAATGCTAGTAAGATTCTAGGTAATAAAATCTACTTAAAATTTGAAGGCTTGGCAAACACAGGTGCGCACAAAATCAACAATGCCATTGGGCAAGTTTTGCTTGCAAAAAAAATGGGTAAAACACGCATTATAGCAGAAACGGGAGCGGGGCAGCACGGGCTAGCCACAAGTGCAGCGTGTGCAAAACTCGGAATGGAATGCGTTGTCTTTATGGGCGCACGTGATATTAAGCGACAATTTCCCAATGTGTTTAATATGGAACTGCTTGGCGCGAAAGTTGTTAGCGTAGAAAGTGGCAGCCAAACACTCAAAGACGCGGTGAATGAAGCTCTAAGGGAATGGAGCAAAGAGAGTAAAAACACCTTTTATGTGCTCGGAAGCACGCTTGGTCCTTATCCTTATCCCGATATTGTGCGTGAGTTTCAAAGCGTTATCAGCCAAGAGATTAAAAAACAGACAAGAAAATTTTTCAAAGGCAATCCAGACATTATGATTGCGTGCGTAGGGGGTGGAAGCAATTCTATGGGATTCTTTAACCATTACCTCAAAAGCAAGGTGCGTCTTATCGGCGTAGAAGCCGGAGGGCTTGGCAAGGCAATCGGAGAAAATGCTACGCGTATCGGCAATGAAAATGCACATCTTTGTATTGCACAAGGTTATAAAAGTTACTTTTTAAGCGATAAATATGGGAATCTGTTAGAAACTTATTCTATCTCTGCAGGGCTTGACTATGCAGGAATTGGTCCGCAATTAGCACACTTAAAAGAAATTGGTCGTATAGAGTTTTTGAGTGCTTTAGATCGTGAGGCATTAGAAGCCTTGCAATTTTTCGCCAAACACGAGGGAATCCTCGCCGCATTAGAATCTAGCCACGCATTAGCAGGGGCTTTAAAGATTGCTAGAAATGTGAAAAACAAAAACATCATTGTGAATATTTCTGGTAGGGGAGACAAGGATATTTTTATCACTGCAAAAGCCTTGCAAAAGGAACGTTGGACGGAATTTTTAGAACAAGAAATCAAGACAATGCAAAACAGACAATCTCACACAACTAAAGGAATCTAAATGGAAAAGATTTCCCTTATGGGACATATTGTTGCGGGCTTTCCCAGCTTTGAACAAAGCCTAGAAGCAGCGTTTGGAATCTCTCTAGGCGGAGCAGAATATTTGGAAGTGCAATTTCCCTTTTCAGACCCAAATGCCGATGGAATCGCAATTGCGAATGCGTGCGAAGTCGCGCTTAAAAATGGTTTTAACACTGATTTGGGATTTGAATTTATCAAGCAACTACAACAAAAACTTGCACAAAATGGGCTGACAACCAAATTACTGATTATGACTTATGGTAATATTTTGTTTTGCTATGGCATAGAACGATTTTTACAAAAGGCAAAACAATGCGGAATCTATGGGTTAATCGTTCCAGACTTATCTTTAGAACACGATGAAAAGCTATTCAAGACTGCTAAGAAATTTGGCTTAGAAAACATTGCTCTAATTGCGCCTTTAACCAAGCCTAAACGCATAGAAAAACTAAGTGAAGCAAGTGGTGCATTTGTTTATGTTGTTGCACGCAATGGAATCACAGGAGACACGACACAAATTAACGAATCCCTGATGCAATATATCAAAAAAGTTAAAATGCATTGCCAAAAACCCATTGCACTAGGATTTGGAATCCAAAACAAAGCACAAATCAACGCCTTACGTGGAATCGTGCCAATTGCGATTGTCGGAAGTGCTTTTGTGCGCCATATCGAAGAGATATGCAAACAAGAAAGAGTGGAGCTAAGCGGGATTGCTGACAAGCTCTGTGCTTTCACTAAAGGTCTTTTAGGGGTTTAAGAATAATTTACCTTTGCGTCATTGTGAGAAAATTTGCAAAATTTCTATGGCAACCCATCAAAGAAAAATATTCAATGGAATCTAAAGACAAGATTTTAGATTATGGATTGCTTTAAACTATCCTCGCAATGACAAAAAGACGCGCACAATGAAAGCTCTAACCTCTTAAACAAATCTTTGATAAAACTTTCATTGCAATCAATAAAATAAGAAATTGATTCAAGATTTGGAGCATTAAGTGAGGATTGTCAAACAAATTACCCAAAAAAGTGCCTGATATTCCAATGAAAACCCATAAAAGAAACGAAAGAAATCTTTTCATTTTGTTTTTAGAATGATTTGTTTTAATGCTTCTAAAAGCCGGTTGATTTGCTCTTGTGTATGGGTATAATGCACACTAAGACGCACCCAACCGGGCTTTTGGACAAATGAAGCATTATCCTCCAAACCTAGCAAATCGTGCCCATAAGGTCCAGCACACGCACAACCCGCACGCGTCAGGATTCCATACTCCTCTGATAGCCGATGCGCCACTTCAAAAGGCGAGATTCCACGAATATTAAAAGAAAAAATACCTAAAGCGTTATGCGCTAAATTGCCATAAACAGTAATTTTTGGCTCATTTTCTAAAAATTCTTTGAGTGTGCAAATATGAGGAATCTTTGTTTCGTGTATCCACTCGCGCCCAATCTCTTCTCGCAACGCATAACCAAAATAACTGCGCAAAAACTCTAAAATTCCGGGCGTTCCTGCTTCCTCGCGTCTCTGCTCCTGTGCATAATATTGCGCACTCGTGCGGGAAACATAACCCACTACGCCACCTCCGCAAAAGGTTGGGGGCAAGGTTTTGTCAATCAAAGCCTTAGAAATAATTAAGATTCCGCTTCCCCCTACACCGCCTAAAAGCTTGTGGGGGGAGAGAAAGGCGACATCATAAAAGCTTGGCGGAATGTCCAAATAAGCCGAAGTGCTTGCGCAATCAAAACACACGATTCCACCAAAGGAGCGAATCCAATGAGAAATTTCTGCAAAGGGTGCTAGGATTCCGCTCACATTAGAACCCAATGCAAAAGAACCGATGATTTTGCGCCCCGCATTTGCTTGCAAAACAGACTTCAATACTTCTAAGTCCATTAATCCTTGCGCATTGAGCCCTATGCGCACAACTTCACACAGCCCCTCTCGGAAGCTTAACTCATTGCTATGGTGCTCATAAGGTCCAATAATCACAAGTGGGAAAGAGGATTTATCACTCATAGAATCCAAACCCAAAGTCTGCTTTGTCTTAGGTGGAATATAAAGCCCCAAGAGCTCTTGAAACTTTTTGATTGCAGCCGTTGAACCAAAACCGCAAGAAATCAATGCAAAGTGAGAATCCAACCCGAAAATATCTTTTAATCTTTCCTTTGCATTCTCATACAAAGAACTTGTGATTTCAGAATGAGAATTGCTCTCTGAATGTGTGTTGGCATAAAAGGGTAGAATCTCTCTTATCCGAGATTCTACACATTTCGCTGCTAACCCGCTTGCAGTCCAATCAAAATGGTGGAATCCTCTTTGCAAAATACACTCTTGACGCAAAATATCCTGTTTATGCTCTCTAATATTTGGTAAAGTGCGCAAAAGCGGAGTAAAAAAATCTTGAATCATATTTGGATTCCTAAATATTTTTGTTTTGGGCGCACATTTTACCACAGATTTAGGGCAAATTACTCTAAAGTAAGTTATACTTTTAGCTTTAATTTTGGAGTTTTAGCCCTTTATGGAAAGCATTATCACTTTTGGCATTATTGCCATTTTAATCGTCATCGCACCTTTTTTAAGCTCGCTTCTACGTTTGCCCCTTGTCGTTACAGAGATTTTGCTTGGCGCACTCGCCTTTCACTTCGGGTTATTTTCACATTCAGAATCGCTAAGCTTTATTGCACATATTGGATTTTTGTTTTTGATGTTTTTATGCGGTTTGGAGGTGGATTTAAAGACTTTTACAAGGCTTGGGACAGACTTCTTAAAATCGGCTTTTTTATATTTCTCTATTCTTTATGGTGCAGCTTGTTTCTATGTATTCAATGCTGGTTTATCAAATTTCTACATTGCCGCCCTGCCTGTAATGAGCTTGGGTATGATTATGGCATTGCTCAAAGAATACCCAAAAAACACGCCGTGGTTGCTACTAGCACTAAATGTCGGAATCTTGGGCGAACTTATTAGCATTGTTGTGTTAGTGGTGCTCAATGGAGCATATTCTTATGGATTGAATTGGGAATTATGGAGGACATTGCTTGTCTTATTCTTGTTTTTAACTGCGATTGTTGGAATCTTTAAGGTAGCGGATATTCTGTTTTGGTGGTTTCCCACTCTGAAGTTTTTCCTTATCCCCAAAGACGCAAGCAAAAATCAAGATGTTCGCTTTAGCACAATGTTGTTTTTAATCCTGATTGGAATCACGCAGATTTTAGGACTAGAGCGCGTGCTTGGGGCATTTTTAGCCGGTATGATTTTGGCAACTTATTTTCATCACCAAAAAGGCTTGACAGAAAAACTCAATGATTTTGGGTTTGGATTCTTTATTCCATTGTTTTTTATCTATGTTGGTTCTACACTAGATTTAAATCTGATTACACAAAACCAGCAACTCTTTTCGCTCACCTTTACGATTATCCTTGTAATGGTAATCTTGCGTTTGCTTGGGGCATTTGTGGCATATTATAAATATTTTGGCAACGCAAAACGAACGATTCTCTTTGCCTTTAGTCATTCTATGCCTCTGACTTTCCTCGTCGCAACTGCACAGCTTGGCTTACAATTTAATGCTATTAACACACACGAATACTACGCCTTTATTCTTGCTGCACTCTTAGAGGGGATATTCTTAACGATTTGCATTAAGTTCATTGAAAGCTATCAAGTCAAACCACACTAATGACATTAAGAATCTAAAATTTATGCTTTTGTTTCAAGCCTTTTTCAAACTTTTTGCGCTTAATAATAGAAAGCTTATCAATAAATAAAATTCCATTTAAATGGTCAATTTCGTGTTGAAAAGCCACCGCTAGATAATCTTGAGCAATGATTTCTTGCCTTTCACCCAAGCGATTTTGATAAACAACCTTGATAGTGTTAGCGCGTTTGATGTCTTCGTAAAATTCCGGCACACTCAAACACCCCTCACTAAATACGACTTCGCCATCTTTTTCTATGATTTCTGGATTGATGACTTCTAGTAAATCCTCTTTATGCTGGTTGCCCTCTTCATCTGGAATGCAAATAAGCAATGCACGAATCGGCTTAGCGACCTGAATCGCTGAAATGCCTACACCATTTTTAGCCAACATCACCTCATACATTTCATCTAATAAAGTATGAAGTTCTGCATCAAAAGATTCCACAGGCTTTGAAATCTGTCGCAACATTGCATTAGGATAAGTGATTACCTCCAGCATTACCACTTTTCCTTTTACTTTTCCCCTGCGACAACAAAAGAAACATTGCTACTAGAAGCCTTTTTGAGTGCCTCTAAGGCATTTTTAAAAACTTCCTTGCTTTTGGAGTTTGAATCAATCTCAACAATTCCGGTACAAACGCTAAGAGAAATCTCTTCCTCGCCTAGAAAGATATTTGTCGTTGCAACCTTTTCAATCAAACGATTTGCAAATCGTTTAGCAGAATCTTTATCGCTATGACTAAGTAAAATACCAAAAATTTCCGACCCGCAATAAGCAAGCACATCGCTTTTGTTTGCAATTTTTTGCAAGATTTTTGAAATCGCCCGATTAATGAGCATTGTGTTCTTTTCTGAAGTAATGAGACGCGCAAGATTCTTAGTGATTTGAATCAAAATCAAGGAGGATTTGTAATTTTCTACATGGATAGATTCTAATTCAGCAAGGATTCTAATATCTAAGAAATTTCGGTTATAAAGCCCATATTTCACATCGCAGATGATATTGTTTGCAATATCCTCAACCGCTTGGATACTTCTATCGTAGGAAATTTTAATGTTTTGGAGTTGTGCTCTTGTCGCTTCTTCTAGCTGATTGAGTTCTTTTTCAAAGACGGTGATGATGTTTTGCAACGCAATGGTGTTATTAATCGCACTCACTTCACGCTCGTGTTTTTTAAGAATATTTTGCAAAAGTTGGAGATTCTTATAAGTTGTGCCTACTTGCTGCAAAGTGCTCACCATATGATTTTTTGCTTTTAATACTTTATCCTCCAATAAAGCCTGTCTTTCTGTGGGCGTCAAATCAAGACTGATAAATTGTGTTGCATTGTCTTTGAATTGCTGTGTTTTATTCTCAAGCAATTTTTCAAAATAGATTCTATAATTATAAGGTGTAGGGGAAATCCCATTGGCACTCAATGCGCGAATAACTTGTGTACCGTAGTCTTCTAGTGTATTGACTTCTGACGAAGCTGTTTCTACTGAATCTCCCGGCGTTGAATTAGAATCCAATCCGAAAGACGAAAAAGAGGACGAACCATTAGATGAAGCTTCTTCTATTCCATCTGTTTCAAAACTTTGTAACCCTTCAAACGAATCAAAATCATCTTTCATTATTGACCCCTTTACTTCAAGCTTTTAGTTAAAACATTATCAATCAATCCATATTCTTGTGCTTCGTGGGCACTTAGATAGAAATCTCTATCCGTATCTTTGGCAATTTTTTCTAGTGGCTGATTCGTGTTAGCCGCCAAAATTTCATTTAAACTAGCCTTGAGACGCAAAATCTCTTTTGCTTGGATTTCAATCTCTGTGGCTTGCCCTTGCGCACCTCCCATTGGCTGATGAATCATAATGCGAGAATTGGGCAGAGAATAACGTTTACCCCTCGTTCCACAACTCAACAAAAACGCACCCATACTTGCAGCTTGCCCGATACAAATCGTGCTAATATCTGGTTTGACATAATTCATTGTATCATAGATGCTAAGACCGCTTGTTACCACTCCACCGGGTGAATTGATATATAAATAAATATCCTTTTCTGGATCTTCTGCTTCTAAGAATAAAAGCTGTGCGACGATAGAGGAAGCCACTCCATCATCAATTTGTCCGCTTAATAAAATAATTCTATCTTTTAAAAGCCGAGAATAAATATCATACGCCCGCTCACCTCGCCCTGATTTCTCAATGACCGTTGGCACATAATAGCTCATCACGCCCTCTTATCTAATAGAGCTGTTAGCACTCTATCTTCAAGCATTGCCATTTTAACAGCTGGAAGTAAATTATTATTTTTATAATATTCAAACATTGCTTTTGGATCTTGGCGCATTGCCATTGCTTCATAATAAACTGTATTCACAACTTCATTGTCTGGAATATCTATCTTATCACGTTTTGCGATTGCATCAATGATAAAAGTTACACGCACACTTTTTTCTGCATTTTCTCTTTGCTCTTCACGTTTAGCTTTAAGCGTTTCAGGTTCTTTGGCGAGATTTGTTTGCTCTTCTTGAGAAAGAGACATTAAACTATTTCTAAAGAGCAAATCTATTTCCTGATGCACAATAGATTCTGGTAAATCAAATAAAATATTCTTATTGAGATTCTCAATCAAAATTTCTTTTAATTGATTATTATAGAGCTCTTGCTTTTTCTCACTTTGGAGTTGTGTTTTGATTTTTTCCCTCAATGTTTCGACGCTTGCATCTTTTTCTTCTGGTAAAAGTGTTTTAGCGAAATTATCATCAATCTCAATTTTCCCTTTTGTTTGAATCTCCAATAACTTCACTTTAAAGACTGCTGGCTTGCCCGCTAGATGTGCAGCCTGATAATTTTCTGGGAAAGTTACATTGATTTCTTTTTCTTCGCCTTTTTTCATACCAATTAATTGGTCTTCAAAACCCTCAATAAAGGACTTGCTACCAATTTTTAGCAAATAATTCTCCGCCTTACCTCCCTCAAAGGGCTTCTCATCAATAAAGCCCTCAAAATTGATTTTCGCATATTCTCCGTCTTTTAACTTACGTCTGCCATCTTCAATGCCTACGAGCGGTGCCCTCGCATTTGCAATCTCTTCAAGCCGTTTGGTTATATCCTCTTGCATAACTTCAGGGATTTTGACTTCTGGAATACAATCATCAAGATTATCAAGCGAAATCGTTGGAGTCAAACTCACTTGGATTTCAAGCTCAATTCCTGTGTCCTTTTTGTCAAACTTTGTAATGCGTGGGTCACCGATGAGCGCACTTGCCTCAACCTTTAATTCTGTTAAAATATCTCGCAAAATCTCTTGCACACATTCTCTTTGCGCGTCTTCTTCTAATTGCTTGCCATAACGTTGCTTGATTGCACTTGCAGGCACATGCCCCTTACGAAATCCATCAATTTTGAAATTCTTACCCGCCGCCTTAGTTACCTTGTCTAATTTTTGGTTGAGTGTATCCATAGGAATCGTAGCTTGCGCGACTGCATTTGCACTATTAATGCTTGTTACTTTTAGACTTGAATTCATTCTTTGCCTGCTCCAAAAATTTAATTTAATATGTTATGGCTTTTATTCTATCAAAATTTGTCTTAAACTACAAAATCCATAAGAAATTAATCACCCAAGATTTCACGCACACCTTTGGAATTAGGCTCACTTAAGAATCCACGCGCCTGCATTTGTTCAATAATATTTGCTGCCTTATTATATCCAATCCCAAGCCTTCGCTGAATGTAACTAATAGAAGTTTTCCCATCGTTAAGAATAATACGTTTTGCCTCTTCATACAGCTCATCAGTCTCTCCCTCTACGCGTAAGCCCAAGATTTCATCTTCATTAGGCATAAAGTTTTCATCATATTGTGGAGGGCATTGGGATTTGATAAATTCCACAATTTTTTCAATCTCTGTTTCCATACTCCAAGGAGCGTGTAGGCGCACGATTCCTCCGCCTGGAGGCGTGAAAAGCATATCCCCTCTTCCAAGCAGTGATTCCGCGCCAAAACTATCCAAAATAACTTTGGAATCAATTTTTTGCCCCACTTTATAACTAATGCGTGAAGGTAGATTCGCCTTAATGAGTCCAGTTACAACATCTACACTTGGACGTTGCGTTGCAACAATCAAATGAATCCCACTCGCCCGCGCCATTTGCGCAAGACGCGAAATAGAGACTTCCGCCTCTTTGCCCCCACTCATCATCAAATCCGCTAGCTCATCAATAATCACTACAATATAAGGGAAAGGCTCAAAACCCTCAATTTCAGCCTTTTGATTATAGCCTTCAATATTCTTGATTCTTGCCTCACTCATCAAAGTATATCTTCGCTCCATTTCTTTTACTGTATTGTCTAACGCAATAATCGCCTTTTTAGGCTGCGTGATGACAGGAGTGAGCAAATGCGGAATCTCATTATAAATACTAAATTCTAGCATTTTGGGGTCAATCATAATCAGCTTAAGCTGTTTTGGGGAATTTTTATAGAGTAATGACAAAATCATCGCATTAATTCCCACGCTTTTACCGCTCCCTGTTGTTCCTGCAATCAATAAATGCGGAAGTTTTTTGAGGTCTGTTACAAAAGGATTCCCTACAATGTCTTTACCCAAAGCAAGCGTCAAAGGCGAGGCAGAATTTATAAACAAAGGATTCTCTAAAATCTCACGCAAGTAAATCGTTTCAATCTGAATGTTTGGAATCTCAATTCCCACCACATCTTTGCCCGGTACAGGAGCTTGAATCCTGATAGTTTTCGCACGCAATGCCATTGCCAAATCGTCTTGCAAAGTCAGAATCCGCGAGACTTTGACATTTGGGCTTGGACGAAACTCAAAGGTCGTAACAATGGGTCCAGAATAAGTTCTGACAATATCCCCCTCAATCTTAAACATTCGCAACTTGCTTAATAAATCATTGATTTTGCGGTCAATCTCGCCCTCGTCAATCTCTATATGCTCCTCTTTAGGAGCTTGTAAAAACTCTAGTTTAGGCAAAACAAAATCTTTGGATTCCACATTTTGTGGTGTGCTAGAAATCTCCAATGTGCTTAAGATTTCTTCATTTTCTGGAATCCGCTTCACTAATGTACTAGAATCCTGATTTTGCGATGATTGCACGAGTGTTTGCTTGGAAAAGGGCACACAGGATTCTGCTTGAACAGATTGCATTGGGATATTAGAGGAAACATTTTGTTTGGGAAGCGCATTGCGTTTTTTAGAATCAAATAAGCTAATCACTTCTGCGACAGGAGTTTCAATTTCTTGGGAAGATTCTTGAAGCAATGTCTCTTTTGGTAACAAACCCGCCTCATTAGAATTTCGTGATTCTATTGTATTGGCTTTTTTCTCTGATTCTTTTTCAAGCCCATAGCCATAACTTGGAATCCTATTGGCTGCAAAAGACGATGTATAATGAAAGGGAATTTCAGTTTTCCCTTGTGGCGGATTGGGTAGCTTTGGAGATTCTTTGATAACTTCTTGTGCCACATTGGAGAGTGCCGATGTCTGTGAAGATTGGGATTCCATAAACTCTTGAATGACTTGCTTAATGATATGATTGAGTGCAGCAGGCTCTGTTTGCAATGGAGGCTCATTAGAATTTGTCTTGGAATCTTCATTGGATAAGGATTCTTGAGCAATCTTTTGCATTTCTTGGGGTTGGATTGGACGCGTGCTTTTAATCTTACCATAATAAAAAATCGTGCTAGGAGCGGTATTAGATTGTGATTCTTTGGGTTTGGATTCTTGGAAAGAATCTTTATTGATAGGATTATCTTGCACGAGGCAATCGTGAGTGCCCACAGGTTCTTTATCATAATACGCACTAAAGGGCGTCGCGGCATAAAGATTTTTAGGATAGGCTTTAATAGGTTTTGGCTTAGTAGATTCTACTGCAAGAGTCTCCCGTGCAGTTTCACTCTCTTGTGGCAAATCTTGCGACTCTGCAAGAGAATCCTTTGATGCAAAAGTTGGCATAGGAGCTTGCAAGACCGACTTTTGTATCTCCTCATATTCTTCTTTTTTTATCAGCCGAATCACTTCCTCTTCTGGCGTCTGATCGCGATAGAGGAGGTTTTGCTCAAATCGTTTAAAATTCTCTAAATTTGCTATGGATTCTAATTGGAATCGTGTCGCATCAAAATCTTGTTGCTGGACTTCTTGCGGACTCACAATCCGAATCTGTGGTGTATTATTTTGTTCCTTAGCGGTATTTTCTAAAGGATTATCCTCTCTTGTGGGTAGCTCAATCTCTTGCCTTAGTGCATCAATTTCGGTTTCAAAAGGTTGTTCTCCGCTAAAATCTTCTTGTGTTTCGTCTTGTGAAACTTCCTGTGTAGAATCCTCTGATTCCTCTTCTGTGTCATTTCGGAGATTAAAGGCAAAGTTGGTTGGAGGTGGATTATTTTTGCTTTGTTCAATCAATTCTTCCAAAGTCAATGCGCGGGGAGCATTGGGTGCTTTTGTAAAAGAAAACAACGAAGAAGCGCGGGAATGGGATTCTTGTCTTTTGTGGCTTGATGAAACCTTTTGCAAATCCCCACTTTGCGAAGAATTTTCCTTAAAATTTTCAGATTCCTGCTGATTTGTTGGGCTTGGGAGAGAAAAAAAGGCTTGAATGCGCAACAAAAGATTTCTTAGATTTTGTTTATTTTCGGCAACCTTTTCTCTTGGGATTTGGCTTTGCTTTAAGTCTTCTTTCAAATCTCTTAAGAGCATTTTTCCTAGCTCTTTGAAAGATTTTCCACTATATAAAACAATGCTAAAGGCGAAACAAAACAATACTAAAATAAATACGCCCAAATGTGTAATAATCGGAGCAAGCACGCTATTAAAGGCAATCCCTAAAATACCTGCTTGTTCAAAAAACAAACCCTGTAATACAAGCAGAGCAAAAATGCCAATCATCACACCAAGCGTTTTTTCTAAGAATCGGCTACTTTTAAAATTCAATGGAGTTTTGGTGTGATAGATAAAAAAGGCTGCAACCAATAGCCAAATATAGCCCAAATAACCAAATAACCAAAATTGGATTTGTGCAACATTAGCAAACCCAAGAATATTCAAAGCACCAAAAATTGTAAAAATTTCTAAGATTAATAATGCAGAAATGATAAATGTCTTATAGGAAGTTTTTTGCTTTAAGAATCGTTCTAATGAAGTTTTTAAAAAATTTGTTTTAATAGTAATTCCTTAAAAATATCTATAAAGTGGCGAGAGGGTGAGAGAATCGAACTCCCCAGCAAATAGACACCTATTCACTCAAATGGGTTTGAAGCCCACGATGCCCACCAGAGACATACACCCTCCACAAGCTCACAAATTCAAAAGCATTCTATTAAGTAAAAAGAGATGAGAATTTAGCGCAATTTTACTTAATTTTCATTGAGTTTATTTAAATTTTGAAATTAAAATTCTACCAATTCTCGCTCTCTCTTGCGATACACTGCGCATTTTGTATAGCCTATTTGTTTGGCGAGTGATTCTAACTCCAAACGTTGGAAGCCGATTTGTTCTACTGCGTGCGCATCACTCCCAAAACTAATAGGAATCTCTAGTGCAAACGCCATTTGCAAGATTTCTATGCTTGGATATTGTTCTTTGACTTCTTTGCGGAATCCCGCTGCATTGATTTCTACGCACATATTGGCTTTTTTTACGGCTTTGAGCACCGATTCTATTTGCGGACGCAAATCCTTTGTCGGACGATAATTAAAGATTTTTAACAAATCCATATGCGCCAAAATATCAAATTTTCCACTCTTTGCTAACATTTCTGTGGCTTTGAAATATTCCACCCAACAATCATTAATATCACGCTTGGCATATTCTCGGATAAATTCCGGATTGTCAAACCCCCAATCACCTAGGAAATGCACCGCCCCGATTCTATAATCTAATGGTAAATCAAACAATCTTTCCTCTATCAAAGGGGGTAAAAAATCAATTTCAAGTGCCGTTAGAATCTCAATTTGATTAGTATATTTTTCTTTGAGTCTTGCAATTTCATTCAGATAAAAAGGCAAATCTTTAAAGTCCATACGATATTGCGTATCAAAATTCATCGGATTATGGCAAGAAAATCCAAAAGTATCAATTTTCTCCTTGATTGCCTGCAAGACATATTCTTCCATTGTGCCACTTGCGTGCTTGCAAAGGCTTGTGTGATTGTGCAAATCCACCCTCATTTAAAATCCTTAAACCAAGATTGGGCTTAACCCATTTTCTTTTCCATTTCTTTGGTGATATGCAAACTCAAAACATGCTTATCAAACACTGCAATATAAAACATTGCATCAAAAATCTTAATGTCAAGCACAAAACCTTCTACTTTTACCTCGCGTTTCTTAGTGTCCTCTTGTAAGGTTTCTGCGCGAAACAATACCTCATTGCCTAGCTCAATGGGTGCTAAAAACTTTACTTCCGCACCGATGACCACTCCATTAGGATTATTCACAGCCAAAAGCGCGCTATATGCAGCACTTGAAAATAAATTGCCTGAATGAATCAATCCATTTTTATCCACCACCATTTTGCCGCTTGTTTCTAACAAAACAGAAGATTTACCATATTTTTGTTCCTTGATTGTGCCATTATTCAAGTCAATATTCAAACACGCTTTTTGCAAGACCGCATCAGCGTCTGGTTTGTTTAAAAAATCCTCTTCTTCAGGCTTTATAAAATCCTCGTCCATTCATTCTCCTTACCATATCGTAAATTATAACATATCGCAAACGAATCTGTCGTCTTTATTAATGCTATAATTCTAATATTTTGCAATTTCAAGGGTTTTAATGAAAGTTTTATTTCTCTCACACACGGATTCTAATCTCTATCTTTTTCGCCTGCCCATTATGCTAGCTCTCAAAGCGCAAGGAAACGAAGTCATTGCGCTAATACCCAAAGGAGCAGACTTTGATAAATTTGCCCCACTTGGCATACAGGCGATAGAATATTCTATCAATAGGGGAAGCCTCAATCCACTAGGTGCTCTTAAAACGATTCAAGAGATTACAAGAATCCTGCGACAAACCAAGCCAGACATTGTGCATACCTTTATGCTAAAGCCAAATATTTATGGTTCGTTTGCAGCTTATTTCGCGGGTAGAGAATGTGTGATTAACAGCCTCACAGGCTTAGGAAGCTTTTATATTGATGAGAGCCCAAAATCGCTTATTTTACGATTCGTTATAGAATCCCTCAACCGCATTGCCTTTAAAATTGCCAAAAAAGTGCTTTTTCAAAATCGTGATGACTTGGAATTGTATCTACAAAAAGGAATCCTCACGCAAGAAAAGGCTGTATTGATTAAAGGCTCTGGCATTGACACACAAGCCTTTGCGCCCGCAAATCAAGAATCTTATCACATAATGCGCCAAAAATTAAGTGAGGAATTACATCTGCCTATCACAAAAGATTCCATTCTTACACTGATGATTGCGCGCGCAATTGCACATAAAGGAGTCAAGGAATATTACAAAGCCGCAGAAATGCTTAAGATGAAGAATCCCAATTCTCTCTTTTTATATGTGGGCGGAGTGGATTTAGGCAATCTTGCACCTATGCGCGAGGAGTTTTTAAGAAACTCGTCGGCAGTCATCTATCTAGGACAACGCAATGATATACGCGAGCTTATAGGGGCATGTGATTTATTCGTTTTGCCAAGTTATCGCGAGGGGATTCCACGTACGCTTTTGGAGGCTGGAAGTATGGCAAAACCACTCATCACAACCAATGCGGTAGGCTGTCGTGAAGTGGTAGAAAATGGCAAAAACGGCTTCTTAGTTCCTATTGGGGACGCAGACGCATTAGCACAAAGAATTGCGCAACTTAGTGAGGATAAAGATTTGCGCGTGCATTTTGGGCAAGCAAGCAGAGAAAAAGTCTGTGCCGAGTTTAGCACAGAGACTATTGTTCAGAGCTATTTATCTTTGTATCACTCGGTCTTGGATTCTAAGCAATCCTCGCCCCATAGAATCTACAAAGACTTTGTCAAGCCTGTTTTAGATATTTCACTTGGGACTATTTTGCTCGTGCTCTTTTCCCCTATTTTGCTTCTAACTGCCTTGCTTATCCGCATCAAACTCGGTTCGCCTGTATTTTTTACACAAGAGCGTCCGGGCAAAGAGGGTAAGATTTTTAAGATTTATAAGTTTCGCACGATGAACAATGCACGCAACGAAAAGGGAGAATTGCTACCTGATGAAGTGAGGCTTACACGTTTTGGCAAGCTGATTCGCAAAAGCAGCCTAGATGAGCTACCCCAACTCCTAAATGTCTTAAAAGGCGAAATGAGTTTTGTGGGTCCGCGTCCGCTCTTGGTGGAATATTTGCCACTATATTCCACAGAACAAGCGCGTCGCCACGAAGTCAAACCCGGCATCACAGGTTGGGCACAAATCAATGGACGCAATGCGATTTCTTGGGAGGAAAAATTCGCATTAGATGTATGGTATGTGAATCATCTTAGCTTTTGGCTAGATTGTAAGATTCTATGGGGGACTTTTTATAAAGTTCTCAAACGCAAAGACATTCACTCTAGCACAAGTGCGACAATGGAGAAGTTTCAAGGTAGCAAAACGCGTTCTTGTGAGGAATAAACAAAACAAGAAACAAAGCAATCAATACCAAATCCTTTCTAAAAGATTCCATTGCAAATTGCCACGACTTGATAAATCAAGTCTCGCAAGGACAAAAAGGCATTCTTTATCACAATTAAGCTATTTAATGGATTCAAAAAAGTTTCGGCTAGGAAATTGTAGGGGCGTAATCAATGGTCTTGCCTTATCCTTATTGGCAACCAAAAGCGCATAACCGCCTGTGTGATTTCTATCCCAAACAGAATAAAATTCCTTTTTCGTGCTAATGTATTCCCCGAAATTTGGGTCAAAGACTTTAAGAAAATCTCCTTTGAAATTTATAATTACGACAAAATGAGGGAATCTAGGGTCGTTTTCTATCCTTACAAGTAGAGGATAAGTGGTGCGCTGTAAGACTTCTCTTGAAAGCTGAAATCCTCTTGTATCATATCCCAAAGTCATAGCCACCTTTTGTAACTCTTGGAAGCTTAACATATCTGTCTTTTGATTTAATAGTTTCAAAATCTCTTGCTCTTGGTATTGTTGGATTCCAAACAGATTAAGCAAAGTCGCTAAAGACGCCGCACCACAGGATTCTTCAAACTTTTGCCGAATCACATTCTGATTATGGATTTCTTGTAAAGATTCTACCGCAAAAGCAAGAGCGACATTCAGAGCAAGCACACAAACTAAAAGAATTTTTACCAAGCAAATATCCCAAGAATGATTTAATTGTTTGACATATCTACATTATAATTTCTAAAATCTTAAATAAGCTTAAAAAGATATAGTCTCACATCACAAACTAAAATCTTAAATATCTTAACCCTCACTCTCTTTAGATTCTTTAAGTAATGTTTGTAAAATAGAATCATTTAAAGAATCTGTTTGGATTAAAGTATTCTTAGAGATTCCATAAGCATTATAAGCTTGTTTAGTTTTTAATTCTTGGTTTTCTTTTTCTAGTTTATCTCTTTGCTCTAAGACTTCAAAGAAAGTTTGAGAGGAATCAAAGTTGGAGGAGAGGGAAGCAAGAATGTCATCGGATTCAAAAAAAGCTATTTGCACTATTCCATCTGAATAATCTCTAAATGGCGATTCGTTTCCATTCCAAGTAATGACTGCATTGCCTAATTGGAAAGATTTATTTTCTGAAAATCCACTCTGATTTAGCAAATAAACTTGAACTGTATCTAAAGCATCTGCAATTCTATTTTGCTGATTTTGGGATAGCATTCCAAATTGATTTGCGCAATAGAAAAAATTACTAATTGCGCTTTCTAGCACGAAAGAAGCACTCATATATTCAGACATAATTTGATTGAAGTCTTCATTATGTGAGCCAGATTTGATTGCAGAGAGAGCCTCTTGTGCATTTTGTTTGCAGTTTAGATAATGTTGGGTTGCGCCCTCCCAATCTTTTGAACTTGTTTCATTGGTCTTATAGACTGCTAAAAGATTTTGAAATTCCAAATTATTTGGATTTTCCTTAAGCCCTTGAATCAAAATTTCATCCATTTGAGTTAATAAATATTCAAAGCTTGTTTGGAAATCCGAATCATTAGGAATTATCTTATTTGTGCTTTGTTTTATTATCTTATTTTCGTATTCTATGCGTTTAGCAACAAATGAATCATTGGTGATAAGGCTAAAATTAATTTCAAGAGAGCTATTTTCAGGATTTGTAAGCAATTCATTAATCTTTTGTCTAGCCTCTTCATTGCTTAGTTGTGTTGTTTGGGATTCTTGTGCAACCAGATTTGCATTATTGGTATTTTCATTAATGTTTTTATTTTGGTTCGCAATAGCATTGTAAGTGCCTAGATGAATGGAGTTATAAAGGTGAGAAAGTAACATTTGCTTATCCTGAAAGTGATATTCAACTTTAGGATAAGCAAAATTTATTCCAAGATAATTTAATTATTTGAAGTATTTAATGTTTATCTTGTCTTGTTGAATCCAACTTCTTACTGCACTATAATTCGTGATTCTTCCCTGCACATTGCTTTGAAGATTTATTGTTTGCACATCACTTGAATTATTCACATTAATCTTTACAACTTTATCTGTGATTGTATTGGTTTGAAAATTATAAGTTGTAGCAACTGCTGCATAATAATTAGAGCCCAGATTAAAATATGCAGAATCTCCAGATTCTAGCTCAACCTTGTAATACGCAGTATAATAAATATTTTGTCCAGAATTATTAACTACTCCGTAATGTTTAATAAAATTACTACTTACATACGCCCCACCCACAACCTTACTCATTTCTTCATCATTTAAAACTCTAAC
>CAYXGY010000004.1:0-120202 GCA_964464895.1 uncultured Helicobacter sp.
CACAAATTGCTGCACTTGAAGCACAAATCCTAGAGCTCACTGAGCTTAAAGAGCAAAAGGAATCACAAGGAGAGGAGCTTAAAGCACAGATTGAAGCTAAAGGGCAAGAATTGGGATTATTGCAAGAAGAAATGGATATTCTAAACACACAAAAAGAGAATCAAGAAAATCTCTTAAGACAAAAATTACAAGAAATACAAAATGAAACGATAAGGAAATCTGAAATTTTAGAACAAATCCAAAATCTAAATGCAGAAATCTCTCTAAAGCAAGAGGCAGACCAAAACCTTAAAAAAGATATTGAGTCTTTGAATTTAGAAGTGGAATCTTTAAGAGATTCTTTAAATGCTAAAAATGAGGAAAACAACGCACAAGATTTAGAGCAAGAATATAAAAATTTAACAAGATTAAAAGAGGATTTACAAGCAGAGCTTACAAGATTGGAATCCTTAATGGATTCTTTTGATTTGGAGGGATTAAGGGAGCAAATTAGAAAGCTAAAGGAGGAAATTAATAAAAAAATCCAAGAAAAATTAGAGCTAAACGATGAAATCTATATCCTCTTAGGAAAAAGAGAGCTATTGAGATTGAAGCTAAAGAATATAAAACAAGAAATTTTAAAACATAAGGAGTTAAAGACATTGTAGCTTGTTGGTAAAGGCAGTAAATTTCACGCCTTTAATTCAAAATTTAAAATTACTAAAATTGGAACAAATTTTTTAAAGGAGAAATATGCAAAAGGAAACAAATCCTTACGATACAGGACAAGAGGAATATGAGTTAGGTTTGCTAAAACAAGAGCTAGAGCAAAACGAAAAGAGTTTGGAGGGAGACTTCGCCAAATGGCTAAGTGAGAATCTAACTGAATCGCAAGAAATGCTAATGCTTGACAACAAAGAGGCGTTTATTAGGGAAGTTGTTTTGCCAATGCAGAACAAGTTTTATAATGAAAGAATCACAGCCAAGCGCAATCGCGAAGAAGAGCTACAAAAAAGTATCAACCAAAAGAAAAACAGAAAAAGCTTTGATGATAGCGTCAATGCGTTTAAAGGCGAATCAAAACTAGATGACAATGGTTTTAATGCGATGATGGATTTCTATCAAAACGACTTGCCTCCACGCACACAAAAAGAGTTAGAGCAACTACCGCCTAATGAGTTTTTTAAAAAGGTTTATGAGCTTTATGAAGCACAACAAAATAACAATAATGCTTCGCAACAAGAGCCATTACCACAACAAGTAGAAGGTGTAGCTAATGACGCTACTAATGAAGCAACAGGATTTGATGACGAAAATCCAATAGATAGAATATAAGGAGAAAATATGCCACTAGATTTAAACAAGATTGCAGTAGAAAATTGGAGAAACGACCCAAATGTCGCGGTTGAAATTGCAAAAAAGATTCAAAATACAAGTTGGGACGAATCGCCTTTTGAACCTTTAGTGGGACAAGGTTATGATAGAGGGCTAAAAGCACATATTATTGAGGGGACAAATCCTTTTAGACCGCGTCTTAGACCAAAGCTAATCGGTGATGGTGTAGAGGGCAATGCAGACTTTGAGACAAACTTGGATAACTTTGAGATTCTAAGCCAAACAATGTATCCTAAGCTTTTAGGAAACAGCGTAAAATCTGAAGTCAAACAATATCAAAGTATGAAAGAAATCGCGTTTGTCAGAGAGGGAACTGAAGCCCTAAAAACTTGGATTAGAGAAACAAGAGATAAGCATATTGCCACAGCCCTTTTTAACGACTGCACAAATATCGTAGTATGCGATAATGTCAATGGATACAAAGACACGACCACAAAGCCAAGTGTGCAAGATTGCACAAGAGACCTTGTAAAAGGTGATGTGTGCAATGTAAAAGCAATCAAACGCGCAATTTTTATGGCGCGAACAGGTGAGCGGTTTAATGGCACAAAGGCATTTCCCATTAAGCCCCTAAGAGTAGAGAAAAAAACCAACAATGGATTGCCAACACGAGTCTATAACTACGCAATCTTACTTGATTCCTATGCAGCCGCACAGCTTAGAGAAGACTTTGAGTGGAAAGAATTACAAAAAATGGACAAACGAGGCGAGTTAAACAATCTCTTCACTGGATTTTTGGGTGTGATTGATGGTTGTCCTGTAATTGAGATTGGCTCATGGAGTATGACACAAACAGGACTTGTAAGCAATGAGGTTAGTGATGAAGCTTATCGCAAAAATCTATGCGTTGAAAACCACAAAACTATTACTCCGCCTAGTTTTTATAATGATAAAACACCTTATGGAATGGGATTTTTAGTTGGAGCTTGTGGGCTAATCATCGGCGGAACAAAAACGCCTACATTCTATATTGATGATAATCAAGACATTGGTAGAAAAACAATTTGTGGGATTGATACGATTTTGAGTATTGCTAAAGGACGCTTTGAATCACAAGGCACACCAAATATTTATGCGGATACCGATTTTGCGGTTATCGGAATTGCACATTCTAAAGAATAAGGAGAGAATATGAGACAAATGGTTCATAATGTAAGTTATCTCGCAGTTACTACACTGCTGCTTCCAACCATAGGTAATGAATCCTATCCCGCTGTGGCTTTGCCAAATGGTGCAGAAGTGCAAAGTGTTAGCGTAGAAGTGCAAGAGGAAGCAGATGTTGGAACTACCTTGAAAGTAGGATTGTCAAGTGATATTGAGTTTTTTGCAAACGACCTTAATATCGCAACTAATGGCAACTACACTAGCGCAAAAACGCATACAATGCAAAGCACAGGAACAATTAATGTTAAGGCAAGTGGTAAAAGTGCTAAGGGCGCAATTAAAGTTAGAGTATTCTACTTTTTGCCTAGTCAAATTATGACGGAATTTTAAAGGAAATAGCAAATGAAACTTTTTGAAGCGATACAAGACCTAAAAGCAATGCAAAATGAGGCAAAAGATGCCCTAAAAGAAGCCAAAGACGCGACAAGCCAAAGCACATTGCAAAGAGTTTTTGAAGAATCTTTTAATGTAGAACTTAAAGGCTTGGAAAGTCGCTTGAACGAAGTTTCAAATGAGATTTTAGGAAGCAAAGCAAACGAACTAAGCACACAGAATAAACAAGAAATGCTAAGCCTCTTTGAATCGCAAAAAAGTGAAATCATCAAAGAAGCGGTAGGGAGACTTCCTTTGGAATCCCTCTCTAATGCTATCGCTAAAGAGTTTGCCGAGCAAAACCAAAAAAACCTAGCAGTAGCCATAAACGAGGCAATCGGTAACACAGACTCCAACCTAAAAAAAGCCATCAGTGATTGTGAGAAAACCCTCCGCATCGCAACTACTGACTTCCAAAATACCATAGAGAATAAAAAGCAAGACATTTTAATCTCCGCCGATTGCCTCATTTATGACTACTTGCACGAGAATCCCAATGCAGTGTTTGAAAATATGAGTGAAGAGAGCATTAAAGGCGGAATTGTAGAATATTTTAATGCTAATCCTATGCTTTTAGAAACCATCAACAAAGAAGCACTAAGAATCGCCAAAGAGCGCATAAGCTTTAGCTTGATTCAAGAGGAGATTCAAAAATTGCTTGAATCTGAAGCAATCAATGTGTTTGAAAAGGCTTTGGGCTATCAGGATTTAATAGAAAAACGCTTTTTAGCTGGATTGCAATTAGGTGCATTATGTCTCTTAGGGGAGTTAGGAAGTCTGTCAAAAATCCTAAGCGCACTGAGCGATATTCAAACAGAAGAAAACCGCCTTGAAGCATTAAGAAACTTCAAAGAAAACGAGCCTTACCAAAAAATCTTTATGGAGATTTAATTTTTTGGCGGTTTGTAGAGTTGCGCGGAATTGTTGATTGCCATTTTAGTAATTTCTCTGTTTAGCCTATCAATTTCAGCATTTTTTCTTTCTATTGTTTTATCCAATTCTTCACTCATTCTTTTGTAGTTTTTATCTCTAAAGATTAACATTGCGATAATACCGCATAAAAGTCCCAGCGTAAAGCCACTTAAAAAATAAGGATTTTGCAAAACCGCGCTTATATCTATTGTAACCATTCATAACTCCTTGTAACTTCACGCCTTTAAAAATTTCTGCGATTATAGCAAAATAGCGCATTTTGTTTTAAGGAGTGTAAATGTTTTTCGTTGGATTTGTTTTGGGTGTTTTTACGATTTGGATTCTCTCTAAAATATTCTAAGATTCAACAATGAGCTTGTTTAATCGCTGGAAAAAGAATCGTGATAGATACTACAAAGAGAAAAAGCGACAATATCAAGCCATAAGCAATAAGTATGGCTTGGGGCTAAAATATGAGGAATATGACCCGATTGCGTGGAAATATGCAGATGATAAGGCGCGGAGTGAGAGGGGATTTTTGGGAAGTCTTTTCAGTGGGGGGAATATCTTTAAAACCTTGCTTAGCGTGGCTTTAGCGGTGATTTCGGTAGTATTTCCTCCACTTAGTGTTGCAAGTAGTAGTGCGCTTATGGCACTTGTAGGCGTTGGAGCGATTGTGGGATTAGGCGCAACGCTTTATAGTGTATATGCGTATGATAAAATGGTAGGTTTAAGCTTAGAATCGCAAAAGTATGCAAGTAGCACAAGCGCATTAAAAGCACATTTAGACGCTAAAATGCAAAAAGACGCACTCACGCATATGCTAATCTTTAATCCTTATGAAATCTTTGCCAATGGAGAGATTTACAAGGCACAAAATGCAGGCTCGCAGAGCTATTCGCCTACTCTTGAATACGACCCTGCTAAAGGAATCTTAGGAGCATACAAAAAAATAGAAAGCGATGAGCTAATCACCACACGAGCGCACACGATAGAGGCTGGAAATATGGAGTATTTCAGCCACACATTGCAGCACGAAGTCCCACTAAAGAGCGCGAGTTTGCCCCTTGAAGCCATCTTAGATGGCTTAGAGAACAAAAGACGCATTAATAACCAACGCATTACAGAGGGCTTTTTAGAGCTAAACAAACTCTATTTTAATCTCTTGGGCACAGCACAAAGAATCTATGAGCGCGTAATAAAAGAGCAAATAGAACCCATAGAAAACTATATGATTCAAAGTGATTTTTTAGAGAGGCTAAAAAATTACAATAAAGGTTTAAGAGCTGATACGCAATGGCTCACTAAAAAGGATTTTAAGCGCAAGAAAACAAAAAAGACAGAAGCGCAGGAAATAGAAATGCTGGAGAGAATCTCTGCTGTGTGGAATGAGTTTCAAACAAACGAAAACTACACGCTAGAGGAGAGAGCTTCGCATTATCACGATAGTGTGCTTTGGATTTACGAATGCCTTTGCGAAATTAAGGCAAAAGTAAAAGTCTATAAGATAGAGACTTACAGCGGGGAAAGTATTAAAGATTTGCGCCAAGAGCAAAGGAATCTTTGGGACGAATATTATAAGGCTACCAGCACACAAGAAGCAAGGGAGAAAATAGTGCAATACAATGCAAAACAAAGCGTGATAGAATCCGAGCTAAGCAAGATTAAACCTAGCTATCAATGGAATGCTAGCACAGGTAAAATGGAGTTAATTGGGGGATTTAGCAAGATTTTGCCCAATATTGAGATTCCACAAGTTAGCTTAAAAGTGCGCTTAGAGACGACAACTACAAGCTATAATTCTATCACGCAAACCACAACCACAATCCCTAAAACGCCTCTACAAGAGCTAGAAATTACAGAAGTCATTAAAGATATAGGAGAGATGAACATAAAAGAGGCAGTAGAGTATTATGATAGACATTTAAAAGCTAGAAGTGTGCGCTTAGAGGGTAAGAATGTCCTCGTGCTTGATTTTGAGGAGGAATGTATCGGGATTTTGGAGTTGAGTGCAAAAGACTTCGCGCCTTTAGGATATGATTTGCCAAAACATAAAGATTTAGAAAACTTTAAATGGGAAAGGCTAGATGAGGAGGAAGAGAATGAGGAGAGTTGATTGCAATCCTGATTGTAACATTTTTTATTTTACCCCTTACAAAAACAAGTTTCACTTGGTGCATACTCATCGCCTAAATCCAAAGAGGGTCGTTTATCCTTTTCCCTGAATTTTGCTTCTAGCTCCTCTAAGCTTTCTTTAATCATAAAGGTTTGATTAACACAATCTAGCCTTTTAGCCTCTATTTCCCAAGTTTTCATTACAAGCCATTCCTTAGGATATTTGCTATAAAGAGTGTAAAGGCTCTTTAGGCTTTGTTTGGGACACAAAAAGCAGCCTGTGCGATTAAAATCGCGATAAAGAGGATTTGCGATTCCTCTTTGCCGCAAAAAACTTTCGCATTGTTCCTCATTCCAATGCCACTCGTGCAAAGGATATTGCGCAGTAGCATAGGTTAGGTTACTCGTGCGTCCCCTTTGCACTTCATTAAAAGTATATCCTATAAGCAAGACATTTCTAAATTTATTTGGGCTAATGGAGCACACAAACTCTTTGCTAGGATTAATCTTTAAATCTCTTGTGCAATAATCCATTCCAAGTTTTCTAGGTATTCCTCTAAACTTTCCTTGCCTCTCACCTCTTGCAATAGGTGTTTTAAATGCCATATCCCAAAAGCATTTTTTAGCATTTAAAACAATAATTTCTTTATTGAACCGCTCTTTCAAATAGGAATCTAGCTTGTTGATATAATCATACATTGCGGGATATTCCATTTCAGTATCGCAAAACAAAATGTAATCTAGCTCTTTACCTATTTCTAACCATCTAATTACCATTGCAGTAGAATCTCTCCCACCGCTAAGATTTGCAAAAGTCATTTTACCCCCTTATTATTTATTCCTTAAAAAATACACAAAAATGTGAAGTCCTACTGCTTTTTTGCATTAAAATTGGGGATTGCGGGAAACACTCTAAAATACTTTTTAGGCTAATATGCGCTTCACTCCATTTAAAGATTAATGTGCCATTTGGTTTTAGCACACGCATACATTCTAAAAATCCTTTTGTCAAATCCTCTTTATAGTTTGGGCTTAGTTTTCCATATTTTTTAACCATAAATGATTTTTCACTCCCCCGATTTGGCGCAATATGTGGAGGGTCAAAGACAACTCAAGAAAAACTTTCATTTTCAAAGGGTAAGTTAGTAAAATCTAAAACTTGATTTGGATTAACTTCTGCTCTTTTGTCGCAAAATAGCACATTTGGATTTTGTTTATCAGCATAAAAATGTCTAAATCCGCAACACACATCAAGAATGGATTTCATTTTTTATCTCCTTATACAAATTTACTTTGGTCGTTAAATTTGCAAAATTAAAACAAAAAATGCAAAAAGAAAAAAGGCGATAAAATTAAACAATACCCTCACACCTTTTCCTGCTCGCAAATTACTCACCCGATAGCTAACACCATACGACTCACCAGCTTGTTACTGCGCCTCATTTCACGATTCCAATTCCACCCCCCACACGAGAGCGCGAAAATTTTAAACTTAAAGTATTTTAAGATTTACAAGAGGCAAATAAAATAAATTATTTTTCTCAAATCCTCGCAAAATGTGCGCACAAATTGCAAATTCTAGGACAGATTGTAAAATGCAAAAATGAAATTCACCAAGCCCAAAACAAAAAAACGCTAAAGTTGCAGTAAATATGAGATTTGGTAATGGTCTGTTGGGAGATTTTAGAGGTAGAATCTTTCTTGGGAAAATTGCACGATTCTTTAGCCTATGCACTAAATAAACCTCCAAAGAATCACCAAAACAAGAGGAAGTAGATTTCTTGCACTCGCACTTGACAAAATGCAAAAATTGAGTTTATAATTTCAATCGTTTTTTAGTTTGGAGTTGCCAAAAGCCCTCCAAAAGTTCTTAAATTTTTGTGGCAATTTTATGTTTTTGTGGCAAAAACGCTAATTTTTAGCCATTTTTACCTACTGCAAACCCCAAAAATTCCCACCTTATGAATCGTGGTAATCTATCAATAATGAATTGCAAGAAACAATGGAATCTTAAAAAGTGAGGCTTAAAATTATCATTGCTTCGTTGTGATGAGTAGCGTCTGTCTTGTGAGGATGCAAAATTAAATGAGATTAGATGATAGATTGCTACGCAAGTTTAAAATTTGCCCGCGATGATAAGAAGCAATGCACAATGACAGAGATTCCATCTCTTAAGAGTTGCAACAGCCCCCAAGGGCTTTGCAATTAAGAATCAAAAGAGTTATAAGAAGCTAAAGAGCGTTTAAAATTTCTTTTTATTGACATCGTCAAAAATCTTACGGGCAATGTCATCTACGGAATTACTAATATCTTGCGCACGACTCGCAACCTCTACATTTTGTGAGTTGGTGTGTTCTAACTGTGCGACTGCCCCATTAATCTGTCCGATTCCTAAGGTTTGTTCTTTGATAGATTCGCTCATATCATTGATGCCTTGCACTAAGACATTGATATTTGCCTCAATCTCACTTAGTGATTTTCCTGTTCTCTCTGCTAGCTTTCTGACTTCATCGGCAACAACAGCAAAGCCTCTTCCGTGTTCTCCAGCCCTTGCAGCTTCAATCGCAGCATTCAAAGCAAGTAAGTTTGTTTGGTCTGCAATATCACGAATTATGCCTATGATATTACGAATATCGTTTGCTTGATTGCTAACATCGTTTGCGCGACTAGAGACATTTTCCATAGAGGAGCTGATTTCCTCCAATGCGGAAGAGGTTTGTTGCAATGAAGCCGCTTGACTATGTGAGCCCTCGTTAAGATGAATCACCGCTTGATTCAAGTCATTCGCACTTGTTTCTAGCTCCTGTGCAAATCTTGAAGAAGTGCGTAGCATTTCTTTGATATTTTCTCCTAAATGATTCGTTGTGGTCTCTACACTTCCTTTTGCGTTTGGTATTTCTGTGGTGAAGTCTAAATCAATGTAGCTTTTAAAGACGCGTGAAATCTCATTCATATTGCTACCGATTTTGTGTTGTAGAATATCTAGCATACTGTTAAGTACATTTTTCAGTTCTATGAGTTGTGGGTTATGAGGATTCTCTACAATCCTTGCGGTTAAGTCTCCTTCCTCTATCGCCTTAGCAGTTTGTGTAGATTGGGCAATGGCGATTTTATCTTTTTCTAAGCTGTGTTGGATTTTTTCAATATTTTTATTAATCGCAATTCTCATCGTCCCAAGTTCATCTTCCGCTTTGGGTTTAGTAAGTAATGGTGGGTTGGGCGTTTCGTAATTAATGTATTTTAAGAAATCAATGAGCAATTTAGAAATATCATTGATACGACCAAGAAAAGAGAATTTGATAATCAAGAAAGACCCAAGCAAAAGTGCCAAGAGAATGATGATAATGCTTGCTGTAATGAGAAATTGAATCTTTTCATTGGTTTCTGTGAAATCCTTGAGAAGCACTTCTGTTAAAATATATAAATCCAAAGTTTCATTATAATCTACATAGGATTTGTATTGGTTTCCATTCATCGTATAATCAATTTCCCCTGTCTTTAAATCTTGCAAATAGGAATAATCACTCGGTTTGCCAGATTTGCCAAAGATAAAGGAATCATTCTTTTTGTCCAAAATTGCGATTTTTCCTTCTTTCCCAATGTGTATATTGCTTAGTTTTTGCGTAATCAAGTCATAACAGTCTTTTAAGTTATACGCAACAAAGAGAATCCCAATGGTTTGCTTGTTTCCATCTAAAATGGGTTTATAGATAGACATATAATCCCTGCCTACAAGGCGCACTTTCCCACGAAAGATGCTCGGATTACTTTTTGTCATTTCAGCATACGCAGGGTGGGAGGCATTAATGGAAGTTCCAACCATTCTATTGCCTGCTTCATCTTTTAGGGAAGTAGAAATGCGCACAAATTCATTCTTATCATTGCGGACAAAAATGGTCGCTACTCCCCCTGTGAGTTTTGAAAAATTATCTACCAAGTCCGTGTCACCTACGAGATTGATTCCATTAAACATTAGGCTAGGCACACTTTTTTGATTAATTGTCGTAAAGCTCCCTAGTCTATAACTATTAGCCCCCATTTCACCATAACGAGTGGAGAAGTCGTTTTCAAAAAAGTTTAGTGAATTATCCGCCTCTTTGATGATTTGGTCAGAAATGACTTCAAAGTTTCCCTCAATGATATGCCCTATTTGGTTGATTTGCAATTCTAGCTGACTTTGAGTAAATCTATCCATAACAATTTGAATCAGTAATACGAAAGGTACAGCAATTACTAAGGCAATAACGACTTGAATAAAGGAAAACTTTTTTCCCACAGAGAGTTTATTCCACATATTTTAATTCCTTCTGAAAAATAAATAAAAAGCTTAGAATCATACTTAAGAAACACTTAAGAAGAGGTAAATTTACAAATTCATTTTTATTGTGTCGTAGTTGTTTTATTTGGAATCTTAAAAAGGTAGAAAGTATCTTCCTAACCAAGCGCAAAGCTTGCGCTAGGAAGTTGCTAAATTATTGTTTTAGCTGCAAGAGAGTGTTAAGGATTTGGTCGGAAGTCGTGATAGACTTAGAGCTTGCTTGGAATCCACGTTGCACCACGATGAGTTGTGTCAAGCCCCTACTTAAGTCAGTATTACTCATTTCTAACTTGGAGGCTTCAATGCTTGCTCTTCCTCCTGTGCCTGCTGCCCCAATGGTTGCATTACCAGAGTTTGGAGATTCTGAATAGAGATTGTTGCCTTGTTCTTGCAAGCCCTCGTAGTTTGCAAAAGTCGCTACCGCCACTTGCGCAAGGGCTAGGTTTTGTCCATTGTCAAAGACGCCAATCATCGTTCCAGTTGCATCAAAGTAGAAATCTTTTAGGATTCCAGAGGCATAACCATTGCCTCCCACTTCATTGGCTTGAGATTCTTTCGCTGTGCTTGTAAGCCCATCATAACCACCGCCTGTTCCAAAGTCTAGGTTGATTGCCTGTGGGAATCTTGCCCCATTGTTTGGCTTGAATTGGATTGTAGAAGGGTTGAATCCTATCAATTCGCCTTGCTCACCAAAGGTTACATTTCCGCCCTCAAGGACATTTGGACGCTGTGCTGTTGCGCCAAGCAATTCCGCAGGTTCGGGCACAATAATACGCCAATTCCATTGGTTGCCTTGAACTTTGACAAATTCAATTTGGAATTCGTGTTTGTTTCCAAGACTATCAAAAATCTCCACAGTTTGCCCGTAATTCGCCATTCTAAAGCCACCTGTGCTTGTTACATTTCCACCCTCTACCAAAACACCTGTGTTCATTCCTTTCATTTGATTTTTGAAAAGCACATTAGTAGTGTTGAGCGTATCATTATAGCCAGAGACAAAGATATTTAAGTTATCATAAGCAGCCCAAGGGTCTGTTCCGGGAACTAATCCGTCTTGTTTGTTGTTGATTTCAAACTGTCCTGAATTATTCAAAATCACACTTACGGTGTAATTGGATTGCCCAAAGCCAGCCGCGATTCCTGCTTCCGCCGCCGCAGAATCTCCACCAAATGCTTTGACTTTGTTTGCGTCTTGTTGGATTATTGCGCGCAAGTCTTCTGTGGTTCTGAATTGTCCAGAAGTGGAATCCGCATCGGTTTGTGTTGTGTAAATATATTTAAACGCTGTGGTTACGGTTTGGCTTGCAGTAAAACCACCTACTCCATCTTCGAAGCCGCCGCCGCCGCCGAAGATTCCATTATCAAAGCCTGTGGCGATAATGTTTTTGTTGCTTCCATCGCCATCTAGTTGGTTAAGGTTCTGTAAAATCAACATTCCGTTTTGTGTGAGGGCTTCCACACCTGTTTTGTTTTTTACATTGTTGATTGCCACTTGTGCGGCTAACAAATGAGAAGAACCAGAAATTGCCGCATCATTTGTCCAAGTAATGGTTTGTCCATTAATTGTAACGGTGGTTGAAACAGGTCCTGCTACAGGAGTGCCTAAGGCGATTCTAGCAGAAGTCGCTGTCTGATAGCTTACCCAGATTCCTTGCCCTTCTTGGAGCATTAAAGCTTCTCCGCTTGCGTCAAACATTACTCCCATATCTTGTTCTACTTCAAGTTGTCTATCATTGGTATCATAGATTCTATCCAATCCACCAGAGATATAGTTGTTTGCCGCAGTGCTATCTAATGGGCTTGGGCAAGTGATGTTTTCGGTTTTTCTTCCGCTTGTAAGGTTAATGTTACCTGTTACCATTGTTGTCGCTTTGGCAGGGATTGTCATACGTGGGTCAATCGTAATATTTTTGATAGGACCTGTGGAATCTACGCGGTTGATTTCTCCGCTACCGCAAGAACAACCCAACTTAGAAAGGTCTCGCACCCAACCTTGCACGATAAAGCCACTTGTGGTAACGAGATTCCCTACCGCGTCAAAAGAAAATGCACCATCACGAGTATACATTCTTGTATATCCTGCGTTGTTGCTCACGACAAACATACCATTTCCACTTAGAGCCAAGTCCGCTTTCCTATCAGTATTTTGCATAGAACCTTGTGAAAAGACTTTTGTTGTAGTGTTGATACTCGTTCCAAGTCCTACGGAGTAATCATTCACCCCACCATATCCTGCATAAGGAATCGTAGCAGAACGGCGAGTTTGACTTACCATTGTAGAAAAATCCGCACGAGAATATTTAAAACCATTTGTATTGACATTGGCGATATTGTTGGATTCTACATCAAGGGCGACTTGATGCGCTTGCATACCGCTTACACCTGACCATAATGAACGTAACATTTGCAATCCTTTATCAAAAAGTATTTTGCAAAGGGTAAAGCAACTAGCGTTCCACTTTTTGATTGATACCATTAGAACAAGGATTTGTGCGCAATGCAAACTAGCCTAGAATCTTACTTAAGTTGAGGCTTGATTTGAAAAATGGGTAAATTTCCTACAAAGAATACACATTTGTCTAGTTTTGATTCTCGTTTTTTAAAGAATTTTAATATGGTATAGCATAGAATGTAACTTAAGTTTATTTTAAATTATAGAGTGATGATGAACCATAAAAGCTATTTATCTAGGAAGCGCGTTAGATTATCCACTTATTTACCGCTTTCTTCGGTTTCTTTTGTTGCATTTGCCTTTGCACAAAGCAATCCTATTGTGGTTGATCAAGTGGCACATCAAGGCAAGGGGGGTGCGCCTCATATCGTCCAATCCTCTAATGGAACAGATGTTTTAAATATCGTTAAACCCACAGCAGGCGGCGTATCACATAATAAATTTTTAGAATACAATGTATCGGAACAAAATCTCATCTTAAACAATCATACTTATAAAACCGGGATTCTGCAAGGGAAAAGCACGCTTGGCGACACAGTTGCGTTTAATCCGAACTTTGGCACAGGAAATGCCGCACGCATTATTTTAAATGAGGTAACATCAAATTCCACCACTGCTTTAGAGGGATATACGGAGATTTTTGGGCAGAGAGCGGCATTAGTGATTGCCAATCCAAACGGAATAACAGCGGCTGGAGCGGGTTTTATAAACCTCTCTCGTTTGACTATGGTAACCGGCAAGCCAAATATGGTTGAGGGCAAGCTTCAAGATTTTGCAATCTCACCAATTGGGACGATTAGGATTGAGGGGAAAGGTGAGCAGGCTTTTGGTCTGCACATTCCAGAAAGTCCTGCCGAATTGGTTTCTAATGCGGTGAAAATCGCAGGTAATATTTATGTTGATAATGACCAAGAATTAAATATTAAGACCGGTAATCATCAATATGACTACAATACCAAGCAGGTAACTTCAAAAAGCGACACAGCAGCGCAGTCTATATTGGCATTAGATAGTTCTGCTTTGGGTGGAATGTATGCCGGAACAATTAAGATTGAAGCAACTCAAAGCGGTATGG
Organism: uncultured Helicobacter sp.; assembly: GCA_964464895.1. GTDB lineage: Bacteria > Campylobacterota > Campylobacteria > Campylobacterales > Helicobacteraceae > Helicobacter_D. The sequence continues at coordinate 13,783 of CAYXGY010000004.1, forward strand.
GCGTTAAAATAGATGGTAATCTTGTGTCTGATATGGATAATCTGGAGATTACCGCAGACGGCGATATTGCGTTTAGGAATGTTGCGGCAAAAAATGATATTAAAGTGGCTTCAGCGTCGGGTTCTGTTGAACATAAAAAAGGCGGCATAGCACATACTGAACAAGATTTGACTATAATTGCTAGCAAAGATATTGCGCTTAATGGCACTTCTTATGCCTCTAACGACATCTTAACAGAGGCAAAAGAAAATTTAAACATTCAAGGGATTGTATTTGCTAGCAACAATATCAATTTAACCGCGCAGCAGAATATCGCCCTTGAGGGAGAGTTTGTTTTATCTGATACATTGAATGTCAAAGCTGGACAAAATTTAAATTTGGCTATGCAAGTAGCTGCAGCGAAGAGCGCAGACATAATGGCAGGTAACGACTTCAATCTTAAAAAAGAGTTTATCAACGCGGATACAATCAATATTGAGGTTGCAAGGCATTTGACTAATAATGGAAAATTAGTCGCAGATACAGATTTGACCGTTAATGTCGGAAAAACCCTTACCAATAACAACATAATTTTAGCCAAAAATACGGCAATGTTTGAAGTTGGCGGTGATAGCCTGTTAAATCAAGGCTCGGTTTCCGCAACGAATCTGACGATTCATGCGAAGACGCTCACCAATAATGCTCAAATCACAACCGATGAAACCTTAACGTTAAATACGACTGATGACATTACAAATCATAGTAAAATCACTGCTGGAACAAATGCTGCTCTTTCTGCGAATAATATTCATAATTTGGGGCAGATTGCCTCCAATGACACGATAAATATTTCCACTCAAAACGATTATATCAACCACCGCGATAGTGGTTTGTTTGCCGGGGTGGATATCATCATTGAATCGGGCAAAGATATTATTAATTATTTAGCCGAAATTTTTGCTGGTAATAACATAGAATTGAAAGGCAAAAATGCCAAAATTAGCACAGTAAATCCAAACACAGTTTATGATAATCCAAATGTTGAGAATCATCATACCGCATCGTCTCCTGCAAAGAATAACCAAGAAATACAAAATGGCGAGTTTGATGAAGAAGATGAGGAGAGTTTGGAAATCACATTAACCGATTCGGGTAAAGTCTTGACAATTCCCGCCGAAGCATTTGCTGAAGAACCCAATCTTGGCGATAGTTACATACTTGATGACTATACAATCTATATTGGCGAGCGAATTGTAACAGCCGAGCCAGATAGCGAACCAACGATTACATTTCAAAATATAGATAAATTGACAATTTTAGACGCGGATGGCAATGAGGTTGCCTATACTCTATGGGACGAGATTGAAAGTGGGGGTGAAATCATTGATAACAGCGATAAAACCGAAGAGAGAACATCAGAAGCGGTTAAAGAGCGAGTCATTAACACACCGTTTGTTGCAAGTCAAGACCAATTTAATGCTTTAGTTAATCTTGGTGGTCGGATTGAAAGCCTAAATGATATAACGATTCAATCCGATAAGCTTTATAATATGGGGTTAAATCATAATATTGGTTCAGATGCATACAGCACATATTACCATAAAATCAGAGATTCTGCTCCATATAATGCGGGTTGGTTGGAATTGGGACGTTATAAAATCAGTGAAGTGCATTTAGACGCAGAAGCAGCCACGATTCTTGCCGGACACGATTTAAATATTCATAGTCGTGAGATATTAAACCAAAGCGCAACCTTTTCGGCGAAAAACAACGCAACGATAAATACCGCTCAACTAAAGAATCAGACTTATAGTGAGATTGTGAAGTTAGCCATAAAAACACAAAGTCGCACCAAAAAGAGAAAACTTTTACGCAAGAAAAAGAGAACCTATAATGCAACGGAATATTACAATGAGAGAATTTACTCTAACGAAGTTTCACTGATAACTGCCGGCAATAATCTTGTGATTAATGCAGCAGGCGGTAATGTAGTGAATGATCAAGTCGAGGCGGCAATCGGTTCATTTCGTTTTGGTAGAGATAAAATGCCAGATTTGAAATCAGGACAAGTTGCGGTAAATTTAACCCTGCCACGCGGTGATAATGGAATGTTTGCTGTGTCAAATGGCGACCCGAAATATATGATTCGGACGAATGTTGATTTTTTCAACGATATTCCATTTGCTGGTTCGGATTACTTCTTTGATAGAATCACACCACTTTCAAACGAATATAATACGCGTAAAATGTTGGGCGATTCTGCTTATGAAACGCGTATCATTATGGACGCTATCCGCCAAGCAACCTATGGACATTATCTTGGCAATGGCGAAATCTCTAGTGATTTAGACCAAATGAAAGCTCTATATAATAACGCTACTAAGGAATACGAGCGTCTAGGTTTAAAAATCGGTATTGCTTTGACTGCCGAGCAGATAGCCCAGTTAAATTCCGATGTAATATGGTATGTAGAAAAAGAAGTGAATGGCGAAAAAGTGCTTGTTCCGGAGCTTTACCTTAGTCAAGCTACGCTTGATAATATCAAAATCGGCGGATATGGCGCAAAAATGGTTGGTAAAAATATTGCCATCAATGCAGATAATATCAGTAATTCTAGTGATATGTTTGCCCAAAACGAGCTTATGCTCAAGGCTCAAGACATATTAAACGAAAGTAATTTCGGCAAAACTGCCCGTATCATTGGTGGTAGAACGAATATTGAAGCCGATACGCTGATAAATAAGAGCGGTAACATTGGCGGAGCATTTGTAACAATCAAAGCAAATAACCTCTTAAATGAAACCAAGAAATACACCGAAGAAACTCGCCGTGGCGCGAATTATGATTTGATTGAAAAAAGCGGGCAAGAAGCTGTTATCTTCGGTGATAAAGACTTGCAGATTCAAACAAGCGGCATTTATGCTAGTAAGGGTGCAAAATTAGAAAGTAAAGAGGGAAATGTTTTGCTTAAAGCCGAAAATATCGTCCTTGATACATTGGAGTTACATAATCGCAAAGAGCGTAGAAGAACCAATTCAGGATTTGCTAGCAAAAAAACAACCACAAGCGTTCAAGACAAGCTTGAGAACTTTGGCTCAACTATTGTTGCGGGTGGTAATGCTCTTGTAGAAGCAGTTGGAGACATCTTTTCCAAAGGTTCAAAAGTCGAAGCAGGACAAGACGCCCAACTCACGGCCAATGGCAATATTACAGCCGTAGCCGCCATAAATAGAGAATATTCCTACTCCAAAACTCAAAAATCCTCTTGGGGAGGATTGAAAAAGTCATTAGATGAAATTAGCCACGAAGAAAATAAGCTTCGTGGTTCTAATATCAAAACAACAGAGGGGCTCACAATCGTTTCGGGTAAAGACACGACATTTGTTGCCTCCGATATAGAAGCGGGCGCAGATGTAAATATTCTAGCGGGTTACAGAGCGGGAGCTGAAGGCAAACTAGAAAAATCTGGCAAACAAGGCTCTGTTAATCTCCTCAATGGAGAAGAAACGATTAAACACAGCGAAATTCACGAAAAAACAGGTGTGAGTTTAGGTGGTCGTATTGGATTCCAAAGCGGTAAATTGAATGTAGATATAAATATTCACGAAAAGACAAAAGACACTTGGGATAATGTTCAAAAAACCGCAGTTTCTTCAAACATCACAGCCGGAGGCGACATCAATATCGGAGCAACCAAAGATGTCAATATCAAAGGTTCTAATGTTATTTCTGACGATAATATCAATATAACAGCCAAAGAAAATATCAATATCGTATCCTCTCAAAGCACCGAATACGACGAGAAAACGCATAGCAAAAGCAAAATCTCTGCTACACTCACAGGTGGGCATGTTTTCGTAGATACGGTTCATGCGATTTCAAAGACTGTAAAGACGGCTGAAGATGTCAAACAATCTTTTGAGGAATTAGATAATATTAGAAGATTGCAGAGTGAGGGGAAAGCTAATGATAGAGCATTTGCAGGAGGAACAGTAAATTTGGTGGCATCTGCATTGTCATCGGTGAATACTTATGGTGTAGGAGCAATATTAGTATCAGAAGCGATAAGAGCAAGTGATGAAATAATTCAAGTGATGCAAGGAGGAATAGCAACGGTGCAAGCACTCGGCTTTTATGGTGGGATAGGATTCAAATATGACACGACAGAAACAACAACAAGTTCAACTCAAGTTGTAAATACAGAATCGGCAATCATTGCGGACAAAGACATTAGACTCAATGCGGGTAGCGATTTGAATCAACTCGGATCATTTGTGATTTCTACAAGTGGAAATATTGATTATATTGCAGGAAATGACTTCAATCTAACTTCTAGCACAGATTCTTACTACTCTCGTAGCCAAACAAGCAAAAATTCAATTTCGGCAGGCATTACAAGCAAAAAAGAAATATATGGAGATTTTGCAACATCTAATTCCGCCAACAAAGCCAATGGGGAACAACACAATAACTCTACCACAATCGCAACAGAGGGAAAGATTGCGATTGATGCAGGCAATGATATGAATGCGAGAGGATACAATGCGTTAGCCAAAGACATAGAGATTAAAGTAGGGGGAGATATGCTACTCGCCTCTCAACAGAATAGTGGCAGTAGTTATGCAAAGGGACAATCTTTAGGTTTTGGTAGTGGGACAAGGATGAATGGAAATTTATCTGTCAATTCGCAGCACCATAATCGGCAATGGGTAGATAACCAAGCATCAATCATTGGCACAGAATCTGTTAAGATTGACATTGACGGTAAGCTCAAAATGGAGGGTTCTCTGATAGCCAATACAGATTTAATCGGAAACGATAAAGGCAATCTTAATATCAAAGCAGGTGCATTAGAAACTAACGATTTCTTGAACTTCAATAACAATTCAGAAAAAGGTTTGGGATTTGGTATTTCTACTAGTTTGTCTAATGATGAAAAAGATGAAAGAAATGAAAGCAAACAAGCAGGCTCAACATCAATGAATCTAGTCGATAAGGGAAGTATTCATCAGAGCATTACCCACGCGACTATTGGACAAGGCAAGATTGAAATAGCCGATAGAAGTGATTTATTAGGAATCAACAGAGAGGTTCATAAAGCAGAAACAACAACAAAAGATAAAATCACAGGAGCATTAGGTGTTACTGTAAGCATTGATAATCGCTTATTAGTTAATCAAATCGAGGAATGGATAAATGCAGTGTTTGGTGAGAATGTTAAACATTATACTAGGAAAACAAAAGAGGCAAATGATTATTTTAAACCTGAAAAAGATGAAAAACTTACTTTGATACCGACTTTTGGGTTGCGAGAATCGCATACAGGAAGAGAAACATACAACCCTAAAACTAATGAATTATCAAAAGATTTTAAAGACAAATACAATGGAAAAACACCAGATGAACTCTCCCTTTGGGAAAAACTAACATCTGCATATGATATAAATCCAGTGTTTAAGATATTAGATGCTATAATACCGGGGCTACATAGTAGTGCGAATGTGCATGATACACAGTTTAGGAAAGAGAACGTAGAATCATTGAATGAGGAAACTGAGGCTAAGGTGCTACGATATAGCATTCCTTCGTCTTTTATAGGAACATATTTATCCATCATTTATGGTAAAATGCCCTCTTGGATAAAGAGAACAATCACATCACTAGAAAAGGAGACTGAAGAATGGAGAAATTTGTATTTATGGCTTTAATTTTTAGCTTGTTTTTGACAGGTTGCGCTACCACAAGAGAGGGTTTAAAAATAGTTTCAAACGATGAAGAGTGGTCAACGTTCAACATGGGATATAACAGGATGGTTGCAGATATACCATTTACAAAGATGGATGTAGGCGAAGAGAATGATAGATTCGGAGTTGAAATTGGCTTAGGAAAAGCACTTGACGAGCCCATACGGATTAAAAAATATCAATATGGAAAAGAGTATCATCAGTATGCAAAAGAGCATAAGATGGATATTATGTATATAAGATTTTGGAACCTAACGGACAAATATCAATTTGATACTGCTAAAGTTTATTTAATAACCTCTTCTCAAAAATATCATTTAAAGGCAATTGATTATGATACGGGAGAGCCAATTGATTATAGTATGATTAAGGGTAACAATAACAATATAAACCATAGTAAGTATATTTTTTATCGTTTGCCTCTAATTCGCGAAGAATTAGAGGGAGCTTCTTTTGAAATCTCGGGCATTTATAAAAATGGTGTAGAACTCCCACCGATTAAATTTCAGATATCTTTATATAAATATAAAACTGAAGATATGGAAAAGATGGTGAGTGGTTATGCTGGCTTGTTGCTGATGTTGCTTGTGTGGTCTACCCCCATTTGGATTGTAGTGGCATTGTTGTAAATCACAGAGATTAAATTTTGGACAAACATACAATGAGGAGACGCGCTTTATTTGTGATGGTTGCCACCACTTCTTTTTTCACGGCAACTTGGGCGCAGACACTATCTGCTGTGCAGAATCAAAACCATATCCAGCAAGAGCAACAACGTCTGATGAATGAGGAGTTTCTCCAACAGAAACTTAAAAACGCTCTGCAACGCCCGCAGACTGCGACAACTGCCACGACAACAGAAGAGAAAGAGGCGGATTTGGTGTCCTCCTGTATCAATATCCACAAAATCCTTGTAACAGGAAATGACAAAGTCAGCGATTGGGCAATTAAAAGGGTTACAAAGAAATATCAAAATACTTGTATGGGCTTTCCACAGATTAACCAAATACTCAATGAAATCACCGATATATACATTAAAAAAGGCTACATCACTTCGCGTGCGTTTCTGCCAATGCCACAAACTCACATCAAAAAAGGTATCTTGGAAATTAGAATCGTGGAGGGCAAAATTTCAAAGTTTGAGGGCTTGAGCAAACGACAAACCATAACCGCATTTCCGTTTTTGACTGATTCAGTTCTGAATTTGCGCGATATTGAACAGGGCATAGACCAGCTCAATCGCCTTGCTTCAAACTCTGCAACAATGGAAATCAAACCCGATGATAAAAACGAATATAGCAAAATAGAAATCTTAAATGAGCCTAAAGACACGACCCGCACGACATTTTTTACCGATAACGCAGGTTCAAAATCCACTGGCGAAACCCGTTTTGGTGTGCGTGCCACACAAGATAACCTGTTGGGTTTAAATGAGCAAATCAATATGAGTTTTGCGAAAGCCCCAAGCAAAAGCCCAAGCCAACGCAATGCAGATTATTTAACAATAGGTGCTTCAATCCCTTTTGGTTATTGGACTTTGAACAATAACTTCTCTTGGTCTGATTATCGCACAAGCTTTTTGCTCTATAATGGCGACCGACTTTATTTTTATGGCAATAGTATCAACAATAATCTAAACTTAGACCGCTTATTAGCGCGCGGACAAAGTTATAAGATTTCCGCTAATGCTGGCGTAACCTATAAACGCAATCAAAACTACACTCGTGTCCTTGATTTGACGATGAAAAACGAGGTTTCAAGCCGTGATTTAGCCATAGCAAACCTTGGGCTTTCCTCAACATTTTACTTTGAACACGGTGTGTTATACTTAAACCCAACCTACAATAAAGGCACGAAATGGTTCGGTGCGTTAAAGGATAATCACGGCATTTATGACCAATCCGCCCAATATGAGGCTTGGAAACTCTATATCTATGGATCGCTAAATTTGTTTGATGTCGCTACCTATCATACTATTTTTGACGGACAATACACCAAAGACGAACTATATGGCACAGAGGCGTATTACCTTGGGGGTGAATATTCTGTGCGTGGGTTTAGAAACGAGGGTATGCAAGGCGATAGCGGTTATTCGTGGCGTAATGATATAAGTTTCAATGTAGCAACCCTTGCCAAAAGCAACAATAGAATCTTAAAAGGCATAGACTTCGGACCTTTTATAGATTATGGTTATGTGCGTAGCAATCATAAAGACATCAACTCCGAAATTCTTTCTGGTGCGGGTGGCAAGATTTCATTTAAATATCGTTATTTTGATAGTTCCATTAGCTATGCTAATGTCTTGAAGAAACCAAAGTGGATAAACGAAAATGAAGCCGTCTATTTGTATGCCGGCTTCAACTTCAGCTTTAATTGAATCTATTGTTTGAAAAGTTGAAAATCATCTACAAATGACTTGGAATCGTTAAGTTTTCGTGAATTTATTGCAATTTGTGTTGGTAGCGGGGGGCGGATTTGAACCACCGACCTTTGGGTTATGAGCCCAACGAGCTACCTGGCTGCTCTACCCCGCGATAAAATTTATAACAAGATTATCTAATGTGTGAAATAAAATAAGTGGCTGGGGTACAAGGATTCGAACCTCGGAATGGTTGGACCAAAACCAACTGCCTTACCGCTTGGCGATACCCCAATAAAAAGCGAAATTATATCCCTTTTGGTTTGATTTGTCAATATGTTTTAAAGATTTCTTTGCTAAGTTTGTGATATACTTAAATTTAAACATTAATAGAGGCTTAAGTAATGAAAAGTGAAGTATTTTTGCGCGTAGAAGAAGCAATCAAGGCAATTAAAAATGGAGAAATGATTATCATTATGGACGATGAAGACCGCGAGAATGAGGGGGATTTGGTAATATCGGGAATCTTTAGCACACCAGAAAAAATTAATTTTATGGCGCAAGAAGCGCGCGGATTAGTTTGCGTGTCTATCACCAAAGAGATTGCAAATAAGCTTGATTTGCCCCCAATGGTAAGTCAGAATAGCTCCAATCACGAGACTGCTTTCACGGTTTCTATTGACGCTAAGGAAGCCAAAACAGGAATTTCTGCGTATGAACGCGATATGACTATTAGCCTAATGTGCAAGCCCAATGCCAAGCCAGAAGATTTTGTGCGACCGGGACATATTTTTCCATTGATTGCCAAAGAGGGAGGTGTGTTGGAGCGCACAGGGCATACAGAGGCGAGTATTGACATTTGTCAGCTTGCAGGGCTGAAGCCCATTAGCGTGATTTGTGAAATTATGCGCGAAGATGGATTAATGGCAGGGCGAGGGGATAAGTTTTTGAGTGAGTTTGCACAAAAGCATTGCCTTAAGATTCTTTATGTTTCTGATTTGATTGAATATCGTTTGCAGTTTGAACAATTAATCCAACCTCTTGAGCGCAAAAATACTCAATTTCTAGGCGCGCAGGTAGAAAAAATCCAATTCCAAGACCATTTGAATAGAATCCACACCGCCTTTGCATTTGGTAAGCCCCAAGTTCCACTTGTAAAATTCCATACTATTAAAGAGGATTTGGAGCTTTTAGAAAATGAAAGTACATTTAGGGGGCTATTGAATGCGATAGAGAGGCTCAAAAGTGAGGGGGGTTATTTGGTATTTTTAAAAACTTGTGGTAGCAAAGACATTAAGGGATTAGGAATTGGCGCACAGATTCTTAAAGCCCTTGAAGTCGTGGATTTCAAGCTTTTGAGCGTCTCACAAGGAAGCGAGCTAGAATATAGTGCTTTAAGCGGCTTTAACCTTAGAATCCTAGAAAGAATTGAGATGTGAGCCAATGTTGAATGGATTGTTGCGCAAGTTTTACAAATTTTCTCGCAATGACAAATCTATAACCTCAAATATTATTTTTCTTTTTGTGCTGTTGGAAATAAACATATGAAGCAACGAGGCAACACACAATCCCAACTAAAGCCAAAGTAATCCAATGCAAATATTCCTTTAGGAGTGTTTCATTTTGCCCTAGAAAATAGCCAAGTGCGGTTAGAATAGTCGTCCAAATACCCGCGCCTAGAGAAGTATAGAGGCAAAAGCGCACAAGGGGCATTTTGCCAAGCCCCGCAGGGAGTGAAATATACTGTCTTACGACAGGAATCAAGCGTCCGCTAAAAGTAGAGATATGTCCGTGTTTGGCGAAGAAATTTTCCATTTTTATCATCGTTTTTTCATCAAACAATACATATTTGCCGAATTTTATCAGAATCTCACGCCCAAAAAAGAATGCCAAATAATAGTTCAGGAGTGCGCCTGTGAGCGAGCCTAAAATACCGCAAAGAATCACGATAAAGAAATTCATCTTGCCAAGATGTGCCAAAACTCCCGCAGGTATCATTACAACTTCGCTTGGAAAGGGGATAAAGCTACTCTCTAAGAACATTAGAAAAAAGATTCCAAAATACCCAAAGGAATGGATTGATTCTAGCAATAAATCCACAATCGCCTGCAAATTTTCCTCACAAATTTAAAAATTAAATAAGATTATAACCAAAATCAAGCTATAATCGCAAAATTTTAAACTAAACTTGCGAGTTTAAGGGGAAAAAGTGGCGAAAAACAAATGTCCAGCTTGCGACTGCCCTCAAGGCGTTCCATTATGGCTTGGAACTTACGGAGATATGGTTACTCTGATTCTGACATTTTTTATTTTGTTGCTCTCAATGGCGACTTTTGATACACAAAGAATCGCATTAGCTATCGGTTCTTTGGAGGGTTCTTTGGCAGTTCTTGAAAAGGGTTCGCAAACGCAAATCAACCCCCCAGCACTCATTAAAGCCACTCCAATGGAAACAGAAGTAGAAATGGACAATGTCGTCAATATTTTTGCAAGCTTGATTACAGACTATAATGAAGTGAATCGCATTTCTAATGGACCATCGGTAGAGTTAGAGGAAGCAGAAAAAGGAATCGTGATTAGAATCCCAGATGAGCTACTTTTCAAGAGCGGAAGTGCGACTTTGGAGAATCCAAGCGGTATTGCGTTTCTTAAACGTCTCTCAATGGAATTTGCTAAGCTTCCTAATGCGGTGTTGATTAAAGCCATAGGACACACCGATAATATTCCTGTGCGTGAGGATTCTGTCTTTGCGGATAATTTGGAATTATCTATTGCGCGCGGGGTAAATGTTGCAGACCTTATTATTACACAAGGTGTCGCAAAAGCACGCGTGTTAGGGGGAGGAGAGGGGGAATTTTCTCCTATTGCTAATAACGAGATTCCCTCAATGCGCGCCAAAAATAGACGCGTAGATTTGTATGTTTATAGCGTAGGTGAGGATTTATCTACCGCAATGGAAAGCCTGACGAAAGTTACACCTTAAGTGCAATGTAAGGATTATAATGTCTCAAGAGAATCAGACAAAAGAGAAAGCAAAAAAGCCCAAAAATATATCTAGTGATTCTAAAGTCGCTTCTAATCCTCAAAATACGATTGATTTGCTCTTTGAGGGTGTGATTAAATTCAAAGAAGAGAATTTTTTAGCCTATAAAGAATTATTTGAAAACCTTAAAAGTGGGCAGAATCCTCACACGCTTTTTGTGGGCTGTGCAGATTCTCGTGTCGTGCCAAATCTGATTACAAATACCCTGCCCGGAGAACTTTTTGTCGTGCGCAATATTGCGAATATCGTGCCCCCTTATCGCGCGACTGATGAATATTTGGCGACAACTTCGGCGATTGAATATGCCTTAGAGGAATTAAAGGTGGAGAATATCATCATTTGTGGGCATTCGCATTGTGGAGGCTGCGCGGCACTTTATGAGGAATCGCATTTTGTCAATATGCCTAATGTCAGAAATTGGCTCAAACTTATTGAACCTGTCAAGACGCAAGTACTTTCACTAAACCCAAAAACAACCGCAATGCGTGCTTATTTGACAGAACAAATCAATATTGAACGGCAGATTATGAATCTTTTTACCTATCCAAAAGTCAAGGAAAAATATCTTGCGCGCACATTGAATCTCTATGGCTGGCACTATATTATAGAGAGTGGGGAAGTGTATAATTATGACTTCAAAAGACACGAATTTAATTTATTGAAAGGATAAGAAATGATAATCATCGCAGGTCCGTGTGTAATAGAAAATGATGAAATTTTGGAGGAAATTGCAGAATCGCTGAAGCCACTTTATGAAAATCAAAATATTGATTTTTATTTCAAAGCGAGTTTTGATAAAGCTAATCGGACGAGTTTAGAATCTTATCGCGGACCGGGACTTGAAAAGGGGTTAGAATCTTTAGCGAAAATCAAGGCAAAATTTGGCTACAAATTGCTTACAGATATTCACGAAACACATCAAGCAGTCCCTGCAGCAAAGGTTGTGGATATTTTACAGATTCCGGCTTTTTTGTGTCGGCAAACAGATTTGATTGTTGCAGCAGCGCAAACAGATGCAATGGTGAATATCAAAAAGGGGCAATTTATGAATCCCTCCGATATGAAATATTCTGTGTTAAAGGCTCTAAAAGTGCGTGCAAAGGCGCGAAATGAAGTTGTAGAGGAAGCGAATCTTGAAAATTCCTTAAAATACAAGGTTTGCTTAACAGAACGTGGAAGCAGTTTTGGCTATGGGAATTTGGTGGTGGATATGCGCTCGCTAGCAATTATGAGAGAGTTTGCACCTGTGATTTTTGATGCAACGCACGCGGTGCAAATGCCCGGTGGTTTGAATGGCAAAAGCGGGGGAGATAGTCGTTATGCTCCTTTGCTTGCGCGCGCCGCAACTGCAGTAGGGATTGATGGATTGTTTGCCGAGACACATCTTTATCCGCAAAAAGCTTTGAGCGATGGTCCAAATATGCTTACTCCAAAGCAACTTTTGGGGCTTTGTGAGCAACTTTTGGAGATTCAATCTCTTTTAACAAAGGAAAATTATGCAAGTCATTGAGGGAAATTTATCGCTTTTGGGCGATGAGAAAATCGCTATTATTTCTAGTCGGTTCAATCATTTGATTACGGATAGGCTAGTGGAGGGTGCAAAGGATTGTTTTTTGCGTCACGGAGGGAGAGAGGAGAATCTTGCGCATATTTTAGTTCCCGGGGCTTTTGAGATTCCTTTCGCATTAGAAAAAGTCCTTTCACAAGGGGATTATGATGGTGTATGCTGCTTGGGTGCAGTCATTCGTGGGGCTACACCCCATTTTGATTATGTGAGTGCAGAGGCGACTAAAGGAATCGCAAATGTTACGATTCGTTATGGTGCAGCAGTAACCTTTGGTGTGCTGACAACAGATTCTATTGAACAAGCTATTGAACGTGCAGGCACAAAGGCTGGAAATAAAGGCTTTGAATCTATGGCGAGCTTGATTGAGTTGATTAATCTTTATCGCAAGATAGGGGCATAAATGGCGACAAGAAGCCAAGTGCGTGAAGTAGTAGTGCAACTTTTGTATGCCTATGGTAGCGGTAATGAGGGAATCTCAAAATTTGTTGAGGAAATTTTAGAGGAACAAAAAATAAAAAATGCGCAAAAGGATTTTGCATTAAAGCTATTTTCTGGTGCGGTTGAGAATCTGGAATCCTTAGATTTGCGCATTACACATCAGCTTAAAGATTGGGATTTTGGGCGCATTGGAGAGATAGAGCGCGCGATTTTGCGACTAGGGGCTTATGAGATTGTGTTTAGCAAGACAGACAAGGCAATCGTAATTAATGAAGCTTTGGAGATTGCCAAGAGTTTTAGTTATGAGCTATCGGCGAAGTTTATCAACGGTGTGTTAGACGGAATCGCAAAGAACAATGAGCTGCCCTTAGAGGAGATTAGAATCGCATTAGAGCAACAAAGACTAGCCCAAGAAACAAACCAAAAAAGCCTTAAAGATTCCGAAGTTTCGCAATCTAGCGAGGCTCTTAAATCGAACGTTCCCAAGCATTCTAAACAAGCCAAAAATCAGATGAAATCCAAACCCAAAAGAGATTCCAACCTCAAAAAGAGAGAATCCAAAAAAGATTTTGTAACGCACCGCAAGTCTTTTAAGAGGGCTAAATAAGAGGATTTATGTATTCTATTTGTTTCTGTGCGAATGAAAGTTATATGAAATTTGCTGGGGTAATGATACATAACATCTTAGAGAAAACACAAATTGCAAACAAGATTCTAGCGGAGGGGGGTATGATTTCCATATTCTTTGCGATTCTATCAGTGGAGAATCTAGGGAAAAATTTGCAAAATTACAAGAAATCTTAAATTTTAAATATCCTACAAAAATCCAAATCCACGAATTGAGTGATAAAGAATTTCATAATACTTTGAAATGGAAAGGAAATTATGTCGCGAATTTTATTTTAAAGTTTGCCGAAGTTTTGCCCGATGAAGCAGAAAAGGCATTGTGCTTGGATTTGGATATGTTTGTGTTGTGTGATTTAAGGGAACTTTTTTTGCTCTCTTTGCAAGATAAAATCGCAGCAGTTGCAGAAAATTTGCATATTCACGCAACAGGCTTTAATTCTGGATTTGTTTTATTTAATGTTCAAGAATGGAGAACGCAGAATCTACAAGCCAAATCTATTGCCTTTTTGCAAGCAAACAATCCTAAATGCCCAGACCAAGACACTTTGAATGCAATGATTCCAAAGGATAAGCGTTTGCTTCTGCCCGCAACTTATAATTTTTTTCCATATCACAAAAATCTAGTTCTTGGTGTTTTTCAAGGAGAGGGTGAAAGCCCTTCATTATGCATTACAAGAAAAGAATATGAAATGATAAAGAATGAAGTAAAAATCGTCCATTTCCTAGAATGTGCGAAGCCTTGGCATTCTCAATTTCAACTTATATTCGGAAAAATTTGCCTCTCTTGCTTTAGAGGAGAATGGTGGCAAAATGCCCTAAAAACTCCTCTATTTCAGGAGGAACTCTTAGAGATTTTTAAATCTTTAAAAGAAAAAGAAGTAGAGGAATTAGCCTGTGCTCTTCTGTCTCCTGCGCGAAATTGTGGAGAATTATTCCAGCGCACATCATTAGAATATCGGCTAGGATTCCTTATGGTAACAAGATTCCACACGAAGCGAGATTATTTTATTCTGCCTTTTATGTTGCTAAAGGAAGCTTTGAAATACAAGATTGCTAAAAAATTCTACCAACTTCTTAGCTCTTATGCTCCTAAACTAGATAATATTGCATTGATTTTAGAGATTTGCCAAAATGACCCTGCGATTCTAAGAAGCAAAAATCATCTAAGCTATCGGTTGGGTGTCGCACTCCTTGAGGCGCATAAAACTTGGTATAAAGGTGGATATATTAAGTTTTTTAAAGAGGTTAAAAAAATAAAAGCAATAACAAAAATCCCAAAATCATTTTAAGTGCTAGAATCGTAAGTAGCGAAAAACATTCGGAGGTTTAAATCTTTTTTATTCTTTTAAGGCTATGATTGCAATCAATGATTTAAAAACCTCAAGGAGTCTTTATGAAGCTTTGTGTCGCCTTAGATTTGCCAAGTGCGGAAGAAAATTTGGCTTTATTGGAATCGTTAAAGGACAAGGATTATCTATGGGTAAAGGTTGGGTTGCGTAGTTTTATCCGAGATGGTAGGGCATTCTTGGAACAAATCAAAGCCATTAACCCGCTTTTTCGTATTTTTTTGGATTTGAAGCTTTATGATATTCCTAATACGATGGGGGATAGTATTGATGAGATAGCCAATCTCGGGGTGGATATGATTACGATTCACGCAAGCAGTGGCGCAGAAGCGATGAAGGAGGTAGTAGAGCGTCTGAAAAAAATCCCCAATCCCCCTTTGGTAATGGCAGTAACTGCACTGACAAGCTTTGATGAAAAAAGTTTTTTTGAAATTTATCACACGGGATTGCAGACGCAAGTCTTGGAGTTTGCGAAACTTGCAAAAGAATGCAAACTCAATGGTGTTGTTTGCTCTTGTGCGGAATCTAGAACAATCAAAGAACAATTGGGGACAGAGTTTTTAACGCTTACTCCCGCAATTCGTCCTTTTGGTGAGAGTAGTGGCGACCAGAAGCGCGTAGCAAGCTTAGAGGATGCCAAAGAGGCACAGAGTGATTTTATCGTTGTAGGGCGTCCGATTTATAAGGCACAGAATCCTAAAGTAGTAGTGGAGCAGATTCTAAGGGAATTGTAAAAATCCTCGTTGTAATGCTTAACAGCAAGATTTAAGATTATGGATTGCCATAGCATTTTTATAAAGGCTTTGTGATGATAAGATTGCAATTTCATAAGATTTAATCTTTATAACATTATAGATTACCACGCGGATTTAAAAACTTACTCGCAACGCTACAAACTAAATCGTAATAGAATCGCTATAAAATTAATGGATAAACTTTATTAATTAAAAATTTTATGCTATCATTTCACTCTAAATTTATTTTAAAGGATTGATTGATGAGGCAATACGAAACCTATAAATGTCAAAAATGTGGTAACGAAGTAGAAATACAAAATGTCGGTGGAGGCACTCTTAGTTGTTGTGGAGCGGAGATGACCTGTATCACCACTGACTTAACAGCAGTTAATCTTATGAAAGCCTTTGCCGGTGAGTCTATGGCGCGCAACAAATATGATTTGTTTGCCGATATAGCACAAGAAGAGGGGTGGCATAGAGTTGCCGCACATTTTAAAGAAGCGGCAGAAAATGAAAAATGGCACGCAAGGGCAGAGTTTAAGGCTTATCACAAAATTGTAGATGGCAAAGAGTTAGAAATCACTGCGAAAAATTTACTCACCGCCGCAGAGGGAGAAAATTACGAACATACAACGATGTATCCAAATTTCTCAAAAATTGCTGAAGAAGAGGGCAAAAAAGACATTGCAAGACTTTTTACTGCAATTGGTAAGGTAGAAGTAGAGCACGAAAGAGAATATTTAGAACTCAAAAAAATGTTAGAAGAAGAGGGATTCTTTGAAAGTGGCAATGAAGAAGTTTGGGTTTGTGAAATCTGCGGACATATTCACAGAGGCAAAAAAGCTCCCGGTGCGTGCCCGCTTTGTAAGGCTTCACGCGAATACTTTAAACGCGAATTTTTAGGCTAATTTTTCTCTGCAATTAAGAATCATAAAATCTTTTGGTTTTGTGATTCTTAAATTTCTCTCATTTTTGTTAATTTTTCAGTTCATTTGCTTTTTGTTAATCAAACCTAAAAAACCTTTGGGTAAAATGGCGATTTGATTTTGACTTGTTAGAAAAAGGAATAAACCAAATGCAAAGATTTGTAAATGGTATTGTCAAAGGATTTTGTAGTTTTTTTGTTACATTTATTTTATTAGTTGTCTATGGAAGTGCCTGTGCAGTAGCGACATTTGTAGAGAATGATTTTGGCACTCCTAGTGCGAAAGCGTTAGTTTATAATACTGAATGGTTTGATTTATTGCATTTATTGTTGGTGTTGAATCTCATTGGCGTATTGATTCTATCTCGTGCGTGGCAGAGGAAAAAATACGCTTCGTTTTTATTTCATAGCTCTTTAGTGGTAATTTTTATTGGTGCAGCAATTACGCGTTATTATGGGTTTGAAGGCGTGATGCACATTAGAGAGGGAGAGAGAAGCAGCACGATAGAATCCCAAGAGGAATTTATGACAATTTTGGCAAAAATAGATGACAAACTCTACAGAGCCTTTTTCCCAACGACTATCACGCCCTTAGTGCAAAAGAAATTTAATCAAACTTTGCCTTTTGAAGATAGTCATCTCTCTATGCAGTATTTGGATTATATTCCCGCAAAAGATAAAATGGAAATGGATAGACTCAAAGTTAAGGTGAGTTTTAGAGGAGAAAGTCAAGAAATAGAAGTAACAAAAAATACTGACAAAGAACATACGATTCCATTTTCCTTAGGCGGGATAAGATTCGCACTAGATTGGGGTAGTAGAATCGTAGCGTTGCCTTTTTCTATTGAATTAAAAGATTTTCAACTTGACCGCTATGCTGGCTCTATGAGTCCCTCTTCGTATGCTTCGGAAGTGGTAGTGATTGACCCGATGAAACAAGTGGAAATGCCTTATAAAATCTTTATGAATAATGTTTTAGATTATGGGGGATTCCGCTTTTTTCAATCCTCTTATGATTTAGATGAGGGAGGCACGATTCTTTCCGTCAATCGTGACCCAGGCAAGATTCCAACCTACATTGGTTATACAATGCTAGTAATCGGACTTTTATGGGAATTTTTTGCCAAAAATGGAAGATTTGCGCGTTTAAGTGCTTATTTGAAATCTCAAAATCTAGCAGTCGCCTTGGCTCTTGGGCTGGGGATTAGCTTGAGTGTGCCACTCTATGCCACGCCTAGCGTTGATACTGCACAAGAGCAAAATGTACAGATTCCAAATCCACACACATTAGAGGAAATAGAAGCCGCAATTCCGCCGATTACTAATGAGAGTATTTTAGATTTGATTAAGAATCTCAAAGAAAAGAGTGCAGAACATTCTAAAAAGTTTGGAAAATTGTTAGTACAAGACTTCGGTGGGCGTATGAAGCCTGTGGATACTTTGGCAATGGAATATGTGCATAAGATGACGAAAAAGGACGGCTTTTTAGGACTTAGCAATATGGAATTATTCTTAGGAATGATGGTTTATCCTAATGAATTTAAAAAGGTGAAAATGCTAGCACTCTCTACCCCAAAACTCAAAGAAGTCATTGGGGTTAGCAAAGACGAAAAATATATTGCCTTTGAAGATTTGTTTGTGGGAGAAACCTACAAACTTACAAATTATTTAGAAGAAGCGAATCGCAAAAAGCCTGCTATGCGAGATAAGTTTGACAAGGATGTCATTGGCGTAGATGAACGCGTGAATGCTGCCTATCTCATCTATACCGCACAGGCTTTGAGAATCTTACCCGACTTTAGCGGTGGAGAGGAAAAGTGGTTTGCCCCAAGTGATGCGATTGCTAGCTTTGATAAAGAGAGTGCAAGTCAGCTTCAAAAGCTCTTTGGTGCGTATTTTAATAGTTTTCATTATGGGTTGGTTGAAAACAAATGGGAAAATGCAGATTTAGCCCTTGATGCACTAGAGAAAATCCAACAAAAATTTGGTACAAACTTGATTCCACCACAAACGCAAATTGACTTAGAGATATTTTTGAATCATTACAATCTTTTTAAAAATTTTATGCCACTTTATTTAATCTGTGGAATCGCGCTTTTTGCGGTAGTGCTTGTGCAAATCTTTAGACGCAAAGCGGTAGATATTCTGGCAAGTCGTGCGCTTTATTGGGTGATTTCACTTTTGGTGTTGCTCCACGCAGTTGCTTTGGGTATGCGCTGGTATGTGGGAGGGCACGCACCTTGGAGCAATGCCTATGAATCTATGATTTATATTGCCTTTGCAGCGGGAATTGCGGGTGTAGTTTTCTTCAAGAAAAGTTATTTAGCCCAAAGTCTCGCAAGCTTTTTGGCTGGAATTGCACTCTTTGTGGCGCATTTAGGGTTTATGGACCCGCAAATTGGCAATCTAGTGCCTGTATTAAAGTCTTATTGGCTGAATATCCACGTCTCTGTCATCACTGCAAGTTATGGATTTTTGGGGCTTTGCTTTATGCTTGGTGCGCTCACCCTGCTATTGTTTATTTTTAGAAGTGCAAAATACCCCGAATTAGACCGCACGATTTTGACTCTGCATACCATTAATGAAATGGCAATGATTCTAGGACTTGCAATGCTAACAATCGGGAATTTTTTAGGGGGTGTATGGGCAAATGAATCTTGGGGAAGATATTGGGGGTGGGATCCAAAAGAAACTTGGGCTTTAATTTCTATTGTTGTGTATATTATTGTCTTGCATGCAAGGTTTATCCCCAAAGGAGATAATCCCTATGTCTTTGCTGCACTTAGTGTGATAGCGTTTTATTCTATCTTAATGACTTATTTTGGTGTGAATTTTTATCTCTCTGGCTTGCATTCTTATGCCGCAGGAGACCCATTACCGATTCCTGTGTTTTTGTATTATTTCGTGGGTGGGACGCTTTTACTTATTATCTTGGCTGCGCGTAAAGGAGATTTAGCTTCCCCAAAACTTCCATAAAGGAAGCCAAATTTTTTGTGAGAAAATCTCTCAAAGCAGTCTAAGAACTTACATTTGTCTTTATGGGGATAGATTCTTGTCTTTTAAGTGTTAATTTCTAATTTTTTTGCTATAATCTACCTCATTTTTTAAATAATAAGGGCAATATTTTATGTCTGAAATCATTGGTATCAGAGCAAACAACACCATTTATGATACACAAAGTGCGGAAGAATTAGGCTTGAAAGGCGAACCAATTTATTTTGATAATTCTGAATATTCGCTTGCTATTATGCGTCATACTTGCGCACATTTAATGGCAGAAGCAATTAAAGCGCTCTATCCAGAGGCGCAATTTTTCGTAGGTCCTGTGGTAGAAGAGGGGTTTTATTACGATTTTCGCGTGAATCAAAAGATTAGCGAGGAAGATTTAAGCAAGATAGAATCTAAGATGAAAGAAATCGCTAAAAAAGGCGAAAAAATCATCAAATATCATCTTAAACGTGAAGAAGCAATTACAAAATTTCAAAATGATGATTTAAAGCAAGCGGTAATTAGTAAGATTCCATTAGGCGATGGGACTTTGAGTATTTATGCTCAAGGAGATTTTGAGGATTTATGTCGCGGTCCGCATTTGCCAACTTTAAAATTATTAAATGCTTTTAAACTCACAAAGATCGCAGGTGCGTATCTTGGGGGTGATGAAAACGCTGAAATGCTCACAAGAATCTATGGGATTGCTTTTGCAGATAAAGAATCTCTCAATCAATATGTAAGACAATTAGAGGAAGCCAAAAAACGTGATCATAGGAAAGTGGGCGTAGAAATGGAGCTCTTTACCTTTGATGAGGAGATTGGCGCGGGGCTTCCGATTTGGTTACCCAAAGGGGCGAGATTGAGAAGAAATCTTGAAAATCTCTTAACGCAAGCGTTAATTGAGAGGGGATATGAGCCTGTACGCGGTCCTGAAATCCTTAAGAGTGCTGTTTGGAAAACAAGCGGGCATTATGCAAATTATGGTGAAAATATGTATTTTACAATCATTGATGAGGTGGAATACGGCATTAAGCCTATGAATTGCGTGGGACACATTAAGGTGTATCAAAGTGCATTGCGCAGTTATCGTGAGTTGCCTTTGCGATTCTATGAATATGGTGTCGTGCATCGTCACGAGAAAAGTGGCGTATTACACGGGCTATTGCGTGTGCGCGAATTTACGCAAGACGATGCACATATTTTTTGTCGTCCAAGTCAGATTGCAACAGAAGTGAAAAATATCATTGATTTTACTCAAAAAATTATGAATGCTTTTGGGTTTAGCTATGAAATGGAAATTTCTACGCGTCCTTTAAAATCCATTGGTAGTGAGGAAGTATGGGAGCAAGCAACGGATGCACTTAAAAGTGCATTAAGTCAATGTGGAATCGCCTATAAGATTGACGAAGGAGGCGGAGCGTTTTATGGTCCTAAGATTGATATTAAAATCACTGATGCGATTGGTCGCAAATGGCAATGTGGCACAGTGCAAATTGATATGAATTTGCCCGAACGTTTTGATTTGACTTATACTGATGAAAACAATACCGCACAGCAGCCTGTAATGATTCATCGTGCGATTTTGGGGAGTTTTGAACGTTTTGTCGCAATTTTGACAGAACATTTCGGCGGAGAATTTCCATTTTTTGTTGCCCCGACACAAATCATTATTATTCCTATTAGCGAAGCACAGAATATTTATGCACAAGAATTACGTAATGCACTCTTAAAATATGGTGTATATGCAGAAATTGAAGATAAAAACGAGACGCTTAATAAGAGGATTCGTAATGCAGAAAAGCAAAGAGTTCCCATTATTGCAGTATTGGGTGCTAAGGAGATGGAGGAAAGAAAAATAGCGGTGCGTAACCGTCGCACGAAAGAACAATCAAATGTAAATTTTGATGATTTTATTAAATTTAGCAAGGAGAAAATGCGTGAGGTTAGCTTTTGAGTAAAAATGATGAGATAATCCTCAATGAGGAGATAGATTTTCCAGAAATTCGTTGTGTAGGAGATGATGGTGAGCAATATGGGCTCATAAGTTCAGAAGAGGCTTTGAGGATTGCTGATAGTAAAGGCTTGGATTTGGTGTTGATTGCACCAGATGCGAAGCCTCCAGTATGCAAGATAATGGACTATGGAAAATTCCGCTATCAACAAGAAAAAAAGCAAAAAGAAGCCAAGAAAAAACAAAAACAAATTGAAATCAAAGAAATTAAACTTTCCATAAAGATTGCGAGCAATGACATTAATTATAAAGTCAAACACGCAAGAGAGTTTTTAAAGGAAAATAAACATGTGCGATTCCGCGTATTTTTGCGCGGACGTGAAGTTAGTGAGCCGCAAGCGGGTTTTGAAGTGCTTGATAAAGTCGCTTCAATGCTTGAAGAAGTTGCGAATATTGACAGAGATTACAAAGTAGAAGGTCGTTATGTCAATATGCTTGTAACGCCTAAAAAGTAATTTATCTTATGAAAGGAGAAAGCAATGCCAAAGATGAAAACAAATCGTGGCGCAGCCAAAAGATTCAAGCTTAAAAAGAATCTTATCAAACGCGGTTCTGCTTTTAAAAGTCATATTTTGACTAAAAAGCGTCCAAGAAAAATTGCGAATTTGAATGCGCCAAAATATGTTCATGACGCAAACATTGAATCGGTAAAAAAACTGCTTTGTATGCGATAGGTTTAGAAGTTTCATACATATAAGTATGTCATTCCCCAATGTGTTTGGGCAAGTTTGGTAAAAATACCACACCACAATATGGTAAAGGATTAAAATGGCAAGAGTCAAAACAGGTGTTGTGCGAAGACGACGACATAAAAAAGTTTTAAAGTTAGCACGTGGATTTTATAGTGCGAGACATAAGCATTTCAGGAAAGCTAAAGAACAATTAGAGAGAAGTTTATGTTACGCATTCCGTGATAGAAAACAAAAGAAAAGAGACTTCAGGAAGCTTTGGATTGTAAGAATTAATGCAGCTTGTAGAATCAATGCAATTAGCTATTCAAGATTTATGTTTGGGCTTAAAAAGGCAGGTATTGAACTAGATAGAAAAATCTTAGCAGATATTGCGATGAATGAGCCAACTGCATTTGCAAAAATTGTTGAGAGTGCAAAAAAGGCACTTTAAACCTTAAGGATTCCAAATTTGGAATCCTTGAATTTTTTGGAATTAATATAAAATGTTAATTTTAAAGGATTCTTTTATGTTAAAGAAAATCGCTTTTGTCTCTGTGGTGTGGGCTAGTTTCGTGGGTATAAATGCGAGTGCAGAAATGCTAATCAAACAGGATTTGAGCGTCAGTGTAGAAGTGGAAGCCACGAAATATACGAGTTCTATTATGATTAGAGGGAGTGAGGCTTTAAGAAAACTTAAAGATTTGAGCTTAGATAATAAGAATGCCATCATTAAAACTTACAATAATATCAACGAATCTTTAGGCAAAGAGAGTATTTGCAAGGGTGGGAGCTTCAAGATTGAGCCAATTTATGAATATAGAAATGGCAAGAGAATCCAAAATGGATTTGAAAGTCATTATAATTTGAATTGCGAATTTAATGAGGAGCAAAAGGGTGATTATGATAAGATTCTTCGTAAAATTGAAAGTGAAGTAAGAAAAAATCAATATTTGCTATTTACGTTTCCAAGTGTTCAGAAAGTATTAGATGAAAAAATGCTCGCAAAAATTGATGAACAATTAAATGTTAAGTTATTAGAGATTGCTTTGCAGAAAGCCAAGGAATACTCTAGTCTTGCGAGACAAAAATGCAGTATTAAAGAAATCAATCTAGGTGCGCTAGCGCAACAAGAAAGAGCAATGCCCACTTTAATGAAAGCCTCTTTAAATGCTACAAGGGATATGGCAGTAGAGGGGGAGCTAGAAAATGTGAGCCTGCCAACTGCTAGAAATACACAAAAAACAGCACAAGGTAAGGTTATCTTTAGTTGTCGTTGAAATCTAGTCTTTAATTTTAACTTATAGATTGCCTAGAGCGTTACAACTTTTTGCGATGAAGTGGTGGAAATGTCTCCTTATGAGGACAATTCCCGAAGCAATCCATAGCTTTGAATCTTGCCTTAGGGATTCATTGAAAATTTATTTGGCTTGCATTAGTGCTCTCACAAGTTGAAAAGATTGCTCACAATGACATTCAATTATTCCAAATATTCTGAAATTTCTTTTTTAGAAGTTTTCCATTTCCCAATACTTTGCCATTTTGCAAGATTGCAAAAGCGACAAAAGGGAATAGGTTTGGCTAAGAATTGTAGAATCTCGTGATAGTCTTTTGCCTTGTAAATATCAATGAAGTCTAAATTGCTTAGGGGCAGATTCTGTTTAAAAGCGGCATTAAAGATGTCAATGTTTGCGGCAATGTTACACGGATAGAGCTTGCCCTCTTTTAATTGCACACAATTATTTGCCATTCCGCATTTGGTGAAACTCTCTAGTGGGTTGCAATTTCCTGCTGGCTCTAGGACAAATTTCAAAGAAGTCTTTTCCATTTGTGCATTGTTAAAGAATCTCAAAGGAATTTCATAGAATTTACATTGTGCCTCTATCCATTTCCAATCAACTTTAATGGGGTATTTAGTAGGGTGAATCTCTATGTTATTTTCTCTGCAAGATTCCCAAAATTCCTTTGGCTGTTTGTCTAGCAGGATTGCATTAGTAACGAGCCAAATCGCACTATTTGGGAAGTGTTTGCGTGTAATAGCAAAAAAATCCTTGCAGTTGGGATTCAACAAAGGTTCGCCACCCATTAAGTGAAACTTGCTGACTAATCCATTTGTAAGGAAGCTTAATTGCTCAATGTCCTTACTAAATTTCTCAAAAGATGGGAATTGCACAGGAGAGAGTTGTGAAAAATGTGCGCAACTAAAGCAATTAAGATTGCAGTGCTCTGCAAGGTGAATCTCTATAAGCTTCAAATAGGCTTGCGGAGTGAGCTTATATAAAAAATTTCTAGTAGTGATATTTTGATTCTTCAAATCTTGGATAGATTTTTTCAAGCTTGCGTTGTAAGCTACAAGATTCGCATTTTGATTTTCTAAAATCTCTAATCTTGCTTTAATTTTTTGGTGTTGTTTGGCATTTTTAAAAAGAGAGAGAACCCAAAGCTTTTTATTTTTAATAAAAGACTTTAGCTTTTTTTGCCCCCCCCCCCCATTTTTTAGCTATATTATACATAAAATTCCTTATTAATGAGATTCTAATGAATCCTTGATGAATAAAACTGCCTCTAATGCGTCTTTTACGATATGGTTTGTGTATTGTTGCAATAATTCTAAACTCGCATAGCCGCTTAGGATACCTATGCTCTTGATATTTGCATTATTTGCGGCTTGAATATCCAAAGGTGTATCGCCTACCATATAGATATTGTTTCTTGAGATTTCCTTAGGCATAGATTCCAATGCAAGTAGAATCGGCTCTGCGCTTGGCTTCGCTTCTTTGACATCTTCTCTCCCGATGACGCAATGAAAATAGTTTAAAACACCAAAATTATCCAAAAGAATCTTAGAAAATTTGCCTAGTTTTGTCGTTACGACACCTAGATATGCAAATTCTTGTGCTTGTAGAATTGCGTCTTTTGCGCTCTCTAGCAGATAAGTTTTCTCATTGCATATTTTGCCATAATGCGCCCTATAAACACTAATAAAGTCCGATAGCGCACTAGATTCTACATTCAAGGTGCTAAACATATTCTCTAAGGTATTGCCAATCTGTGAAACAATGGCTTGGCGACTTGGTAGTGGTCTATGAAAATGTCTAAAAGCCTCGCAAAATCCCTTATAAACAGCTTCTGTGGAATCAATCAATGTGCCGTCTAAGTCAAATAAAATAATTTTGTCTTTCATTCTTTCTTAACCTTGTTGAGATTTGAAAGTGTAGCGAATTTTAGTTTAAAGATTAAGGCATTTTTGAATATAATTACAGCTTCAACCAAAACAAAAGAGCAGAGAATGAAAAACACGCAGTCCCAAAATATCCCTGAACTTAGTGGCAATTTTGATAAAGCTTTATTACAAGAAGTGGTGGCACAATTTGGCACACCTTTATATGTTTATGATTTTGACAGAATCGCAGAAAAATATGAGCAGTTTAAATTAGCCTTTGCGGGAAGAAAGGCAATGATTTGTTATGCTCTAAAGGCGAATTCTAATCTAAACGTGATTCAAAAACTTGCAGGTTTAGAAAGTGGGGCAGATTGCGTCTCTTTGGGTGAAATTCAACGTGCAATTTTGGCTGGGATTCCAAAATATAAAATTATTTATAGTGGCGTGGGTAAGCAAGAATTTGAAATCAAAGAATCCTTGAAGATTGGAATCTTGTTTATCAATATAGAAAGCAGAGAAGAAATGTTGTGTGTGGAGGCTTGTGCAAAGGAGCTAGGAATCCCTGCTAGGATTTCTGTACGTGTCAATCCAGATATTGACCCACAAACCCACCCCTATATTTCCACAGGTTTAAAAGAAAATAAATTTGGTGTGAGTATTGAAGAAGCTAAAAGTATTTATTTATATGCACATAATTCTAAGCATTTAGAGCCTGTCGGAATCCATTTTCATATCGGTAGCCAATTAACGAAACTCAATCCTATTGCTGAATCTGCACGCAAGATTGCGCAACTTACGCATAGTTTATTGGCGTTGAAGATCGATATTAAGTTTTTTGATATTGGCGGAGGGATAGGGATTACTTATAGTGATGAAGTCGCAATTAATCCTTATGATTATGCGCAAGCAATTTTAGAGGAATTGCGTGGATTGGATTTAACTATTATTTGTGAGCCGGGCAGGTTTATCGTGGGTAATAGTGGAGTATTTTTAACCAAAGTCCTTTATCAAAAAACTCACCAAAACAAGCGATTTGTGATTGTAGATGGGGCAATGAATGATTTAGTCCGTCCGAGTCTTTATAGTGCTTATCATCAGATTGTCCCTCTAAGTGCAGAATCGCAAGACATAAGTGTAGCAGATGTAGTGGGTCCAATCTGTGAAAGCAGTGATTATTTGGGTAAGAATATTTCTTTGCCTCTTTTGCAAAAGGGTGATGTATTGGCAGTTCTTAGTGCTGGAGCATACGGCTTTAGTATGTCTAGCAATTATAATTCGCGTTTGCGTTGTGCAGAAGTTGCACTTGAGAAAGGAAAAGCACGATTGATTCGCAGACGTGAAAGACTGGAGGATTTGATTGCATTAGAGAAAGACTATTTATAAAGGAATCTTAAATGAATTTACAAAATTTTAGAGCAGAAATTGATAGCATTGATGATGAGATTTTAGAGTTATTAGAAAGACGTATGGAGATTGTCAAGAAAGTTGGCAAAGTAAAATTGCAAAGTAATATGCCAATCTATCGTCCCGAGAGGGAAAAAGAGATAATAGATAGATTGAGTTCTAAAGATTCTTTGTTGTTAAGCAGGTCTGCAATTAAAGCAATTTATTCAGAAATTTTTGCAGTAAGTCGTAATCTTGAATTACCTGAACGCGTGGCGTATCTTGGTCCCCTTGGAAGTTATACGCATCAAGCGGCGGAGAGTAGATTTGGCGCAATGTGCGAGTATTTTTCTCACAACACCATTACGCAAGCAGTCAAAAGCGTAGAGAATCAGAGCGCAAGCTATGCAGTGATTCCGATTGAAAATAGTCAAAACGGCGTAGTGGGCGAAACATTAGACTTGCTTAGAAGCACAGAATTAAAAATTGTTGCAGAAATCTATATGCCGATTCATCATTGCTTTGCAAGTCAAACACGCAAACTAGAAGAAATTGAAATTATTTATTCTAAAGACATTGCTTTTGGACAGTGCTCTTATTTTTTGAGTGAGCATTCTTTAGACCATATTCAAAGAATCTCGGTAGATTCTACCGCTCGTGCTGTGCAACTTGCAAAGGAGAATCCAAAGTGTGCAGCAATTTGCTCCCCAATTGCGGCAAAACTTTATAATACTCCTATTTTGTTTGAAAATATTGAGAATAATCCAAATAATAAAACGCGTTTTATTGTGATTAGTAATTTCAAAAACCAACCTTGTGGCAAGGACAAGACTTCTTTGTTTGCGATTTTGGCAAACGATGATAAACCCGGAGCAGTACATCGTCTGCTTTATGATGTAAAAGAGCTCAATATCAATATGACTTTTTTTCAGTCGCGCCCAAAACACGCAGGGGAAGATTTTGACTATTGTTTTTTTATTGATATTGTTGGACATATTGATGATGCTAATGTGAGTGAATTATTAAGACGTTATCCAAATGAGCTAAAATGGCTTGGTAGCTACTTGAAAATTTAAAAAAAGATTTATATAATAAAATTTTTATTAAGGAGTAGAGATGGCAGAGGAAGAAACCAAAAAAGAATCCAAACTTGAGGGTTTGAAGCAAAACAAAATGTTGCTTTTCATCATTATTGGTGTAGTTGCATTATTATTGATTATTTTGATTGTTGTTGCGATTCTGATTTTTAGCGGGGGCGATGAAGCAGAAGCGGGACCAGCGGCTGCTCCGCAACAGCAAAGTGCGGCAAATAAAGGAAGTGCAGCAAATCCTAATAGCAATCTTTTGAGTATTGGACCAATGTATCCTTTAGACCAATTTATCGTAAATCTAATGACTTCAGGAGGTGGCAAACGTTATCTTAAAACCTCTATTTCGCTAGAGCTTAGTATCGCAGAAATGCAAACAGAGTTAGATACTAAGCGAGGTGTTTTGCGTGATGTGATTATTTCAATTCTTAGTTCAAAGACTTTTGAGGAAGTGCAGACTGCTAAGGGCAAGCAAAAGTTAAAAGAAGAAATTATGGAACGTTTGAATGAATTTTTGGTAGATGGTAGAATCGCTAATATGTTTTTTACCGAGTTTGTAGTGCAATAACCGACAAACTATGTTTGAAATAGGTGTGGATATTGTTAGAATTGCGCGTATGGAATCCTTGCTTGCGAGGTTTGGAGACAAAGGAATCGCAAGATTCTTAAATAATTCTGAAGTGGAAATTGCCAAGAATGCCCAAAGCCTCGCGGGATTCTGGGCGGCAAAGGAGGCGTGCGCTAAGGCTTTAAAATGCGGAATTGGAAAAGAATTGCGATTCCGTGATATGTGGATTTCTAAAGACACAAAGGGCGCACCAATCCTCCATTTAAGTGCTGAAAAATTAGTGTATTTTAAGATTCATTCTCTTAGTCTTTCTATTTCACACGATGGCGGATTCGCTATTGCGGTGGTGGCAGTTAGCCTAAAAAATAAATAACTTATTAAAATATAATTTTAATAAGACTATAATTTTAAGTTTATCCTGAAATCTTAAGGAATTTTATGTTGCGTTTATGTTCTACTTCAAAATCACGCAAGCAAATTTTAGAAGAGCATAGAATCCCTTTTATTCAATGTGATAATGGGTTTGATGAAGAGCAATTGCCTTTAGATAAGCCCAAAAGTTTTGTCTATCAGGCAGCACTTGGCAAACACAGAAGCGCATTTAAGCAATATGGACTAGAATTACCACTTTTAATCACGGATAGTGTGATTGATTGTGGTGGAGTTTTGCAACGCAAAGCCAAAAGTGAAGCAGAGGCGCGTGCATTTTTGGAATCTCAAAGTGGCAAAACATTCAAGATTTTAACCTGTGCGATTCTGCATTGCAAGCAGTTTTTTTATTTGGATTTAAGCCAAACTTATTTTGAGCTTTTACCTTTTGCCTCACAGGATTTAGAATCCTATTTAAAAAGCAATCTGTGGGAAAATAAAGCGGGTGCAGTAATGGTGGAGGGATTTCATCAGAATTATATCAAGTGTCAAATAGGCACAACCTCTAATGCAATGGGATTAAATATAGAATCTCTTTTGCCTTTTTTAAGGAATATAGTATGAATACAACAATGGTTGCCGTAATGCTTGCAACTTCTATTGTGATTGGATTAATTGGTCTTGTTGCGTTTTTGTGGGGTTTGAAAAATGGACAGTTTGATGATGAAAAAAAAATGATGCAAGGGGTTTTGTTTGATAGTGAAGAAGATTTGCGTCTTGCAGCAAAGGATAAATCAAAAAATAGTGCAAAGGAGAATCAATGAAAGAAATTTATGATATTGCTATTGTTGGCGGGGGTCCAGGTGGAATTGCATCTGCGGTAGAGTCAATGATTTTAGGTATTAAAGATGTCATTTTGTTTGAAAAAGGTGAGGGGCATTCTACAACGATTCGTAAGTTTTATAAAGACAAAAAACGTGTAGATAAAGATTATAAAGGACAAAAAGTTGAATTGAATGGGAATATTTATTTTTGTGATGGTACAAAAGAAAGCACTTTAGATTTATTTGACAAGATTATTCAAGAAAATGGCTTTGAAGCACAATTCCAAACAGAAGTGGAATCCATTGAAAAAGAGGGGGATATTTTCATTATCCACACAGCCAAAAATACAACATTCAAAGCAAAATTCGTCGTCATCTCCATTGGTAAAATGGGACAACCTAATAAACCAAGCTATGCGATTCCAAATAGCATTAAAAATCGTGTAAATTTTAATGCAAATAGTTGTGTAGATGGCGAAAGTATTTTGGTCGTAGGTGGGGGAAATTCTGCGGTAGAGTATGCGTGTGTATTGAGTGAAACAAATCCTGTAACTTTAAACTATCGCAGAAAGGAATTTACGAGAATTAACGAAGCCAATCAAGAAAATTTAGATTCGTGTTTCAAAAGTGGAAAAATTCAGCCTAAGCTTGGTATTGATATTGAGAGTTTAGAGGAAAAAGATAATAAAGTCCAAGTGAATTTCACCGATGGCACAAGTGCAGTGTATGAGCGCGTGATTTATGCAATTGGAGGAATGGCACCAGTGGATTTTCTGCGCAAATGCGGTGTAGAATTAGATGCTGATGGCGTGCCACGAATAGATGCAAATCATCAGAGTTCTGTTGCAGGTGTTTATGTCGCGGGAGACATTTTATACAAAAATGGCGGCTCTATTGCAGCTGCGCTCAATCACGGGTTTGACATTGTGCAAGAAATCAAAAAAAAGCTTGGTTAGAGAGTATTTAAACTTTCTATTATCTAGTTTGGGATAGAATCTCAAGCTTATTTTATGAGTAATTTTTAAGGATTAAGAAATGGCAAGAAAATGTTTTTTTACAGGTAAAGGTCCAATGGTTGGTAACAATGTAAGCCACGCAAATAATAAAACGAGAAGACGTTCTTTGCCTAATCTAAGAACTGTAAGAATCAAATTAGAAGATGGCAGGACAATGAAAGTTAGAATCGCAGCTTCTACATTGCGCACGATGAAAAAGCACTCTTAATCCTTTGTTAGGGTTGGGCTGTGGCTTTTGATAGGCTCAAAAAATTTCTCCATTGGGAGGGTGCTCAAAAGCCAGATATTGATATGTCTGGTTTGCTGTATGAGCAACTAAAACCTTTTCGTGCATCTTTTTTATTTATTTTTTCAGGTTTAATACTTAGCACACTAGGCTATCTAGTAGTTACGGATTATAGCCTCATTGACGCATTTTTTCAGGCTTCCTACACTTTTACTACAACGGGTTTTGGCGCATTAAAAGAAAATGAGTTTGATGGTTTGTCAGTATTTTATACTGCATTTGTTATGTTGGCAGGCTCGCTGGTTTTAAGTTTTTGTGTTGTTAGTGTGATTGATATACTTAGTCGTGGAAAACTCATTCCAATCATTAAGGAACGTAATATGATTTATAAAATTGCGCGCTTAAAGAATCATTTTGTGATTTGCTATCACAATGAATATACAATACAACTTTCGCAACAATTTCGTGAGGCACATATTCCTTTTGTGGTGGTAGATCGTAATGATTCTTTGGAAGATATTGCGCAGAAATACCATTACCCCTTTTTTATCAATGAAGACCCCCATACAGAAATTGCAATGTTAAAATGTCATTTATCTAGTGCGCGTGGCGTGATTACATTGTCTAATAATATTGCAGATAATATTGCACAAATCGCTTCTGTTAGACTTTATGAGCGCGAATTGGGAAGGAAACCTTATTTTATTATTGGCAATGCAGACAATAATGAAGATGAAGAAAAGCTAAAAAAACTTGGCGCAGATTGTGCTGTTTCACCCTCAAAGTTATTTGCCCAAAGAGTGAATGCGATGGCAACGCGTCCAGATATGGAGAATTTGTTAGAACGTTTTGCCTATCAAAAAGACACGCCGCTAGATTTAGAGGAAATTGTCGTACCACGTTATTCGTGGCTTGTGCTAAAAAAACTCAAAGAAGCGCACGTGCGCGAGATTACACAAACTTCTATTGTGGGGATTACACAAAAAGATGGTAAGTTTATTTCTATGCCCAATGGCGATACTCTCGTAACAAGTGAATGTAAATTGCTCGTGATTGGCACTTCGCATGGTGTGCGTTTAACCAAACAACTCATATCTAAAAAAGACAAACCAGAGGAGTTAAAATATGTTTAGTTTTTTTCCAATACAAGGCGGAATCGCAGCCGCAGAGGGCTTTTATTGTGATGGAGTTTGCGCCGGGTTGAAAGGTAATGGAGAGCCCGATGTGGCTTTTATTTACGCAGATTCCTTGTGCGAAGTAGAAGCGATTTTCACTCAAAACAAATTTTGTGCCGCGCCTATTTTGCATTATCAAGAATATGATAAAAATTTCAAAACCAATTTTGTCTTAATCAATTCTAAAAATGCTAACGCACTTACAGGCGATGAAGGGGTTACGAATGTTAAGGAAGTGCTAAAGAATCTTCAATCTCAATTTCCTATTATTCAAAATCCGATTATGAGTTCTACCGGAGTCATTGGTGTCCAACTCCCAAAAGCCAAAATTATGGAATCTTTTGCGAAGTTTGATTTAAAAAAACAAGAAGATATGCAGGCTGCAAAGGCAATTATGACAACAGATCGTTTTAGTAAAACGATTGCTTTTGAGGTTGTATTGGAAGATAAAACGAGTTTTAAGATTGGAGCAATGTGTAAGGGAGCTGGAATGATTAATCCCTCTCTAGCAACAATGCTTTGTTTTATCACCACTGATGCACAGATTCCAAAATCCGATATGAAAGAACTTTTAAGGCAAGCGGCACAGAAAACTTTTAATGCGATTAGTGTAGATGGTGATACTTCTACAAATGACACAATTTTGCTTTTGAGTAATGGCAAGAGTGGAGCATACAACAAGGAAGCATTCGGTTTTGTTTTAGAAAAACTTATGCACAAGTTGGCAACGGATATTGTGCGTGATGGCGAGGGTGCAACCAAACTCGTTGCTTTTGAGGTTAGGGGTGCAAAAACGGCTCAAGAAGCGCAGAAAGCAGCCAAAGCCCTAAGCCAATCTCTATTAGTCAAAACTGCATTGTTTGGTTGCGACCCTAATTGGGGTAGAATCGCATCTACTATTGGAGCAAGTGGAATAGAATGCAACCCTAAGACATTAGAAATTTGCTTCGGTGAAGTTTGCGTCTATAAGCGGGGTGTGATTTGCTTTGATAGTGAGAATGAACACAAGGCTGCAGAAGTCTTGAGGCAAGATTCTTTTAGAATTATTTGTGAAATTGGTAAAGGCACAGAATCTTTTGTCGCTTATGGCTGTGATTTAGGGCACGAATATGTTAAAATCAATGCAGATTATCGTTCTTAAAAAGAATTTAAGCAAGATTGCCTAAAATTTTATAAAAGTGGCAACTATTAAGGCAATTTTGTCTATAATTTGATAACAATTTATCTTTAAGGAGAGCTTATGTTACACGAATACCGCGATGAGATTAGTGTTCTAAAGCAAGAAAATGCGCATTTTGCTAAAATTTTTGATGAGCACAATGATTTAGACCAAAAGATTCAAGACATTTCAGAGGGTAGAGAGCACGCAACAAGTATGGAGCTAGCGGAACTCAAACGCAAAAAATTAGAGCTCAAAGATGAAGCGTATGCAATGGTGATGGAATACATCAAAGAAAATAAAAAATAATCCAAAGCCCTTTGAATAAGGGCTTCAATCTTCTACTTAACTTCTTGATTTATTAAAAGATTCTAGCGGATTTTTATTCTTAATTTTTCTCCTTTAATACCAATGTGGGTTATTTTTACACATTGAGAGGTTTTTTATAATTTTATCACTTTAAAAGTAAAGTTTTTAAGCGCGATTTCTTTACAATTAAATCGTAACTTTAAAATTAAATTTTAGGAGGCATTATGCTTGAGATTAGATGGCATAGCCGTGCAGGACAAGGCGCAGTAACCGGAGCAAAAGGTCTAGCAGATGTGATTGCAGGAACAGGCAAGGAAGTGCAGGCTTTTGCATTTTATGGTTCAGCAAAAAGAGGTGCAGCGATGACAGCGTATAACCGAATTGATGAAAATCCAATCTTGAATCACGAAAAATTTATGAATCCAGATTATATTTTAGTCATTGACCCGGGTTTGGTGTATATTACAGATATTTGTGCGAATGAAAAAGATTCTACAAAATATATTATCACAACGCATTTAAGTAAAGAAGAATTTTTAAAATCTAAGCCAGAGCTTAAGAGTAAAGAGGTTTATATTTTGGATTGTATTGGGCTTTCACTAGAGGCTTTTGGTAAATCAATTCCCAATGCACCGATGCTTGGAGCGTTTTTAAAAATTTCAGGTGCGCTTGAATTAGAGTTTTTCTTAGAGGCTTTTAAAAAGGTATTAGGCAAAAAACTTCCACAAAAAATTATTGATGCCAATATGGAAGTGATTAGAAAAGCATACAATGAAGTAAAATAGGAGTAAAAATGGATTATAAGGGCTGGAACGAATTTGAAGCAGGTTCAGTGTTGTTTCCTTTTGACAAAAGCGGAAATGAAATGGTAGAAAAGCACGCGGATTCTAGGAAATATCGTCAAGATAGTTCCTATGTTGCGAGTGTGGCGCATTGGCGCGTAGAAAAGCCTGTGTATAATGTAGAGCATTGTATTAATTGTTATTTTTGTTGGGTATATTGCCCAGATTCTTCAATCTTAGTGCGAGATGAAAAAATGAGCGGGGTAGATTATGTGCATTGTAAAGGCTGTGGTGTGTGCGTAGATGTATGTCCAACTAATCCAAAATCACTTTTAATGTTTAGTGATTATGAGAGCAATGAAAATGCGCTTGCAAAATGGCCTCTCAAAGAAGAAAAGAAAAAGGATTAATAATGGCAGAAGTTTATGAATTACAAGAAGTAGAAGTTTGGGACGGCAATATGGCAGCAAGCCACGCAATGAGACAAGCACAGATTGATGTTGTCTCTGCCTATCCTATTACACCCTCTACACCTATTGTGCAAAATTATGCAACTTTTTTATCTAATGGTTATATTGATGGTGAGTTTGTAATGGTGGAATCCGAGCACGCAGCAATGAGCGGTTGTGTAGGCGCAGCAGCAGCCGGCGGACGTGTAGCAACTGCAACGAGTTCTCAAGGATTTGCCTTGATGGTTGAAGTGCTTTACCAAGCTTCCGGTATGCGTTTGCCTATTGTATTGAATGTTGTCAATCGTGCCCTTGCAAGTCCATTAAATGTCAATGGAGATCATTCAGATATGTATTTAGGACGTGATGCCGGGTGGATAAATTTATGCACCTATAATCCACAAGAAGCATATGACTTTAATCTTATGGCTTTCAAAATCGCAGAAGATTATGATGTCCGACTGCCTGTGATGGTGCATCAAGATGGATTTATTTGTTCTCATACAGCACAAAGTGTGCGCCCATTAAAAGACGCAGAGGCTTATAAATTTATTGGCGATTATAAGCCTAAAAATGCTATGTTAGACTTCGACCGCCCGGCAACTTATGGCGCACAAACAGAGGAAGATTGGCATTTTGAGCATAAAGCACAATTGCATCACGCAATTATGAATTCCACTAAAGTCATCGAAAGGACTTTTGAAGAGTTTGCTAAATTAACAGGGCGCAAATATAATATCGTAGAAAAATATGATATGGAAGATGCAGAAGTTGCGATTGTGGCACTTGGCACAACAGTGGAATCTGCAAGAATTGCTGCAAAAGAAGCAAGAAAAAATGGTATTAAAGCAGGGGTTGTGAGTATTCGTTCGCTTAGACCATTCCCTTATTTAGCTTTTTGTGAAAGTCTAAACAAAGTCAAAGCAGTAGCATTCTTAGATAGAAGTTTGCCAGCAGGCGCGATGGGAATGCTTTATAACGAGGGTGTTGCTTCTCTCTATCATAGTTCTAATAAACCTGTTGTCAGTAATTATATTTATGGATTAGGTGGAAGAGATTTAACGCAAAGCCACTTGCAAGAAATATTCAAAGAATTGCAAGCAGATGCAAAAGCGGGCAAACTAACACACGCAACGCAACAATTTATTGGACTTAGAGGTCCAAAACTCGGATTTAATTAAGGAGTGCGAAATGAGTGAAATTAAAAATTTGAAACAATATTCAAAAGCAAGTGAGCGGTTTGAGGGTGCGCATCTTTTGTGTCCGGGTTGTGCGCACGGAATGATTGTGCGTGAAGTTTTAAATGCCACAAATCACCCCTTATTGATTGCAACTTCTACAGGCTGTTTGGAGGTAAGCACAGCAGTTTATCCTTATACCTCGTGGGATACACCTTGGATTCATATTGGATTTGAAAATAGCTCTACGGCAATTGCGGGTGCAGAGGCAATGTATAAGGCATTGAAACGCAAAAATAGACTTTATAGTGATAAAGAACCTAAATTCGTAGCTTTTGGTGGAGATGGTTCTACTTATGATATTGGATTCCAATTTATTAGTGGTTGCTTTGAACGTGGGCATAATTTTACCTATGTGTGTTTAGATAATGAAGTGTATGCAAACACAGGAGGACAAAGAAGTAGCTCCACTCCTTTTGGTGCTTCTACGACAACGACTCCAGCGGGACGCGTGAGTTATGGCAAAAAAGACAAGAAAAAAGACTTGCTTTTCATTATGGCAGCACACGGAGCCCCTTATGTTGCGCAAGTTGCTCCCAATAAATGGAAAGATATGAGCAAAAAAATCAAAACTGCCATTGAAACAGAAGGACCAACTTTCATTAATGCAATGAGTGCTTGCACCACAGAGTGGAGATTCCCTTCCAATCAAACGATTGAAATGAGTGATTTAGCAGTAGATTCCCTCGTGTTTCCACTTTTTGAAATTATCAATGGAAGAGAATTGAAAATCACTTATCGTCCTAAGAACATTGTGCCTGTACGTGATTATTTGGGTGCTCAAGCAAGATTTAAACATTTGTTTAAGCCAGAGAATGAGCATATCATTGAACAATGGCAAAAAAATGTAAATGAATATTGGGAATACTTACAACGGCGTGAAGAAGCAAAAGTGTGAGTTTCTCACACTTTTGTAGAATGAATATCTCATCTTTCTTTCGCACTACTAATTTTAGTAATAATTTAACATTAGTTTATTTATTATTTTTATACAATTATTATCTTCTGTTCAGGAAAATTTAATAGGTGAGGGATTCTGCATTTTGAATTAATTCTAAAATACAAGACGCAAAATCTTTGGAATCATTAGGACATTTTGCGACACGATAGTCTTGAATATTGTATTTTTGTGCCTCAAACTTATATTGATAAGAAAGTTCAAAATCTGTTTCAGAATTGTCTATTGTAAAGGCAATGGGGCAA
This sequence comes from uncultured Helicobacter sp., assembly GCA_964464895.1. Lineage (GTDB taxonomy): Bacteria > Campylobacterota > Campylobacteria > Campylobacterales > Helicobacteraceae > Helicobacter_D. Next base: position 51,170 of record CAYXGY010000004.1, read on the forward strand.
ATCAGCAGTTTTTTGTTTTGATAATTTGGTAAAATGTCTTGCAAACTTGGTTCTAGCCATTTGACTGGACCAATTTTAGATTGGTAAGCCACTTTTATACTTGCAAATCCCAGTCCAAGTTTTTGAAAAAGCAATTTTAAAATCTCCACATTCTCTAAAATTTCTTTTTGGTAAGGATCGCCATTATCTATATTCCTTTGTGGCAGAGAGTGTGCAGAAAATACAAGATGAAATTCCCGAGATTCTTCACCCTTTAATGCTTCTAAGATTTTGTTTAACACAACTTTATTGTAGGATTCTTTCTGATAATAATGTTGGACTATTCTGATTTTTGGCGTGAAACGATGTTTCTTTAGTGCAGATAAAAAATCTTGAATAGAAGAAGTTGTTGTTGTATGACTAAAATGCGGATACATACTAAAAAGCACAATTTCATTAATATTTTTTTGTTTAAGTTCTTGCACGATTGTAGTGGCAAAAGGCGGAGTATAGCGCATAGCATAAGTATAATAGTATTGAGGATAGTGTTGTTTTAATTGCTCGCAAAGCGCAAAGGTATGTGCGACAAGCGGAGACTTCCCACCGATTTTTTGATAGTTGCTTTGGGATTCCTCTAAACGTTTATGGACAATAAAACTTCCAATGATTTTGCGCAAAAAATCACTTTTAATGGGCAGAATATAGGGGTCGGCAAACATATTTTGCAAAAATGTTTTGACTTCAAAAAGCGAATTAGGTCCGCCCATATTCAGAAGGACGATAGCGGTTTGATGATGAGGTTCTAACGAAGTATCGTTGGATTGTAAATCCTGTTTTGTATTGGATTCTAGCATTTGTGATTCTCCAATGCAGATTTATTCTTTGGTGCGTAAGTTAATCATACCACAGAAATTTTTACCCTGATAGACTTCTACGCGGAAGATGCTACGCGCTTTGTCTAGGGAATATCTTTTGTCAATGTTTGCTTTGTTGATTAAAATATCGTGCTCACTAATGATACCCTTTTTGGAATAGCCAATAACATTAATGCGCACTCCCTCTTGTTTGCGCACCAAGAAATCTTGTTGGAAGTCCAAAGTCTCGCTGAAGTTTGCTTCTACTTTCTTGCCATCTAGTTCTATTTCTGTAGTTTGCAAACTACATTGCATAGGAAAAACATCGGGTTTTAAGAGGCTGATTCGTTTGTGTCCGATATAAACCTCATATCCTTCTTTGACTTTTTTGACACGTCCTAATGGGTGGGTGAAGTCAAAGACATTATTCTGTGATAAAAGTGGTGCAAAATTGATAATATTTCGGATTCCGCTTAAATCTAGCGTAACATTATGATTAATTTTCAAACTGCCAAAGTCATTAACCTTTTGTGCGACATTTTCTAAATTTAATTCAATTTTTTTCTCAAACTCAATGCCCAAAATCTCCATTAATGCTTCAATGGAACTCAACTGATAGAGCGTTTTAAGGGGTAATTCTGTGATATTTTTGCTCGTTTCAATTGCTAAAGCAGGTTTTAAATGTGTGATAGCAAAAAATGTAAGAGAGTTTTGCTGCTCCTCGTCTTTGATTCTTGTTTCTGTGTTGCGCACACCAAAGGTATGGAAATCATAATGCAAACGTTGGTTTAGCTTGGATTCTATTTGTTTGGCAATGAAATCTAAATCTCCAAAGGGCACATTATCTAAAGTCTTTTGGTCAATCACATAGGTTTGTCCCCAAGCTTTAGGATTAAAAATAGAGTTTTCCCATTTTTCCCGATAGAATCCGTGCCCATCGTGCAGATTGATGATAAAATCCACTTCTTTATTGGTAATCAATTCTTTGATGGCTTGAACATTGTCAAAGTCTGGGTCATTGCGTTTAATGACTGCAAATTTACGATTCATATCTTTATAAATTCCGCGTCTAAAGGCTAAAATACTATCTGGATTCAAATTTGGCACGACAATCACTTTACCCTTTGTGATTTGGTAAAAGTCCATTAATAATGCGGGGGCGAAGAATCCACCCGGCTCATCTCCGTGAATTCCTCCAATGACCAATAATGTGATTCCATCTTGTTTGCCTTTTAATTCGTAAATATCAAAAGGGGTATTTTTTTTAGGAGTTTCCTTTGTCGTTGTGTTGGCTTTTGTTTTTTCTGCCATTGCGATTCCGCTTAATAAGCATACACTAAGCAAAAGACAAATTAAAGTTTTTATGCTTTTCAAATTCTATCCTTGAAGAATGTAGTGTGCCATTTCTAACATTCTGTGAGAATAGCCCCATTCATTATCATACCAAGTCATAATTTTTGCCATATTTCCCCCAACTACAAAGGTTAAATCAAGTGCTACAATACCACTCAAAGGGCAACCAATAAAGTCTTGCGAAACGCCGAAATGTGTATCTATTCCCAAAATCCCTTGAAGTTTATTAGTAGCCGCTTCTTTAAAAATTGCATTGATTTCTTCTTTGGTAGTGTTTTTGAGTAGATTGATATTTAAATCTACCATAGAGACATCGGGCACAGGCACACGTACGCTATGTCCGTGTAATTTGTCTTTCATTTGGGGCAAGACTAAATGTAATGCTTTGGCTGCTCCGGTTGTGGTTGGAATGATATTGACTGCGGCTGCACGGGAGCGGCGAAAATCGTTTTTACGATGGGCTGCATCAATGAGATTTTGGTCATTGGTATAACTATGAATAGTAGTTAAGATTCCTTTTTCTACGCCGAAAGCCTCATCAAGCAGCATCATCACAGGAGCAAGTGCATTGGTAGTGCAGCTCGCATTAGAGATAATCTGCTCGCCCTGATAGTCTTGGTGATTCACGCCTAGCACAAAAGTCTTGGTGTCATCTTTGGCAGGAGCAGAGAAAATCACGCGTTTAGCTCCCTTTTGCAAATGCGATTCCACTTCTTTTTGCGTTAAAAATAAGCCACTTGCTTCTATGACAATCTCTGCATCTAAAATATCAATTTCTTTTGGTGTTTTGCTCTGCGAAAAAGGAATCTTTGTGTCATTAAAAATCAAATGATTTCCTTCTTTGCATTGGATTTGTGTGTTGTGATGCACGGAATCGTGTGTCAAGAGATAGCTTAGAATTTCAGGATTTGCAAGATCATTAATGCCAACAATTTCAATCTTGTCTTGCATTTCACAGAGCGCAACGCGTGCAATGCAACGTCCGATTCTGCCAAACCCATTAATGAAAATTTTAATTTTTTTCATTTTGTTTCCATAATTATTTAATAAAGGCAAAATTGTAGCATATTTAATGCAATTCTCAATAAATTTTAGATACAATTCCGCGTTTAATTTAAAATACAAGGAGTACACAATGTCATTATATGATAGAAAACCCCTAAACAATTATGATGGTTATCAGGTAGATACAAATAATCAAGCTTTTGCACAAAGTGATACTGCGCTTGTTAGTTTCGTCAAACAAACTTATCAGCTTTTTGCAGGTTCTTTGCTTGCGGCAACGGTTGGAGCGTATGTCGGAATCTCTGCATTCGGAGATTTGGTTTCACAATACTACATTGGCTTTGTGATTTTGGAGTTTGCTTTATTGTTTGGCTTGATGTTTGCTAGAGCAAAACAAGGCATTAATCTACTCTTGCTTTTTGCTTTTACTTTCACGACAGGTTTAACCTTAACCCCGATTCTTAGCAGAATCTTGGGCTTACCCGGTGGAGCGGCGATTGTAGCGCAGGCGTTTTTGCTTACGACTGCGATTTTTGGAGTGATGAGTATTTTTGCGTTGCGCACAAAAAAAGATTTGGCAAGTATGGGTAAAATGCTATTTATTGCACTCATTGTAGTGGTTGTGGGTTCTTTGATTAATCTCTTTTTAGGGAGTCCGATTCTACAAGTCGCTTTAGCGGGAGTGGGGGCAATTTTGTTTAGTATTTTTATCGCTTATGATACGCAAAATATCGTGCGTGGCTTATATGACAGCCCTGTAATGGCGGCTGTTAGCTTGTATTTAGATTTTCTAAATTTATTCATTTCTTTGCTTCAACTTCTTGGAATCTTTAGTTCCCGAGACTAATCTAGGCTATCCTTTGCGCAGTCTGCGCATTATAGATGCCAACCTCAATCGTTTGCGTGAAGGGATTCGCGTGATTGAGGATATTTTGCGTTATGGGTTCAATCACCAATCCTTTGCTCTTACCCTCAAAACTCTTCGTCATCAATGCTATTTAGAATGTTATTTGGAGTTGCTCAATACACGTGATTCTGAAAATGATGTTTTAAAGCCCTCTACCAAAGAAGAGCAAAATCGTGAAAATCTCCAAAGCGTTTTTATTGCGAATTTTAAACGCGCGCAAGAATCCGCCCGTGTGCTTGAAGAGATTTTGAAGTTAGATTCCATTCAAGAGAGTGAGAAGTTTAAAGGGATTCGTTATAGGCTTTATAATTTAGAGAAGCAAGTGCTTTTAGAAGTTTTCAAATAATCTTATTTGGTTGTGCCAAGTTTGTTAGATAACGACTTTTGGAATATAAGCGTGCAAATGCACTAGAATCTCATAAGGAATCGTCCGAAATGCTTGGGCTAATGGACGCACATCATTGAAAATACAAACTTCTTCCTGCACTGATTCTATACTGATACAATCCATAGAAGAACGGGGCAGGACTTTGAATCCTTCTGCGCTGAAAATATTCATTTCTTCGTGGATTCGGAATAATCCATCGCCATAGCCAATATCATAAGTGGAAACCATCTTGTCGTCTTCTAAAGTGCTTGTGCCACTATAACCAATTCTTGCTCCTGCCTTGAGATTCAAAGTAGAGATTTTTTGTGCAAAAAGTGCCGCAATGGGTTGGAGGTTTGGAGCGAAAAAAACAGAATCTTGACATAAATAGCCATAGAATGCGATTCCAATGCGAAAGAGGTCGTCTTGTAATTCTTGCGGTAAATGGTTTTGTGTTTCTTTAGAGCGAAAAGCACCAGAGGAATTTAAAGAATGGAATCGTGGCTTGGGGATTTTATAATGCGCACAAAGCCGCAGAGATTCTTGCTTGATTGCCAAAAATTCCATATTTTGTGTGTAAAATTCGCTACCTAAATCATCACCGAATCCATTATGTGTAAAAATTCCCTTGAGATTCAAATGATTTTTGCTAATGATTTGAAATGCTTGATTCAACTCTTCTTTTGCGATTCCATTGCGGTGCATTCCACTATTAACTTTGAGTTCAATATTGGTATTTTTGGGATAGTTTTGCAGGGATTCTAAGCTTGATACAGAGAAATAAATTTTAGGAGATTGTAGTGCTTCTTTGAAAGAGGAATCGTAAGGCAATGAATAGGGATATAGAATCGTAATATGATGGAAAAAGGACGCAACACATAAAGCCTCGTGAGCGTTTTTGACAAATGCACTTGCGATATTGATGCGTTTAGAGAGCTCGGCAATTTCCTTGATTCCATGTCCATAGGCATTGTCTTTTAGAACAATAGCAATTTTTTCAGGATTTTTCGGGGTGATAGTATTTAAAATAACTTGATAATTATGTAGAAACTTTTTAGAATCTATTTGTAGATAAGGCATCTAAGAAAATCCCCTTCTCCAAGAGGGAAAGGGTTACTTGCTAGCTTCAGGAAGCTTAGAAATGTAGTCTGCTACTGCATCAATATCTGCGTCGGTGAGTTTAAAGTTTTTCATATTTGCATACATTATTGCTTTTGCGCCACCATTGTCCGCAGTTCCTGCTGCATAGCCGTTGAGTTGCTCTACCAATCTTTCTTTTGGCATTCCAGCGATGGTTACACCGCCTTTACTTCCTGGAGCTACTTTTTCAGCATTTGCTCCGTGACACGCAACACATTTTTTGTAAATTGCCGCACCATCACTTGCCATTAAACAGCCAGCTGCCAATACAATTCCTAGTAAAATCTTTTTCATAGTTAAACTCCTTTATGATTAAGATATTTGTAATCATATCTTTTTAATATAAAACCATTCTAAAAATCTTGCAAGATTTTTAGAAATTTTTTGCAAATTGTGAGTTTTTAATGGTTTTTACTTAGCGTTTTATGTGGAATCCTAAAAATTAGTGTTACAATGTCGCACAAATTATTTCTTTAAGATTTTAGGATTAGATATTTGAAAATATTTAAGATTTTTGGGACAACACTAGAAGCAAAAGCGCGCGTATTGGTGTTTAATATTGCTTCAGGATTGCTTTCTTTAGCAGTTGTTTCCTATGTCTATTATTTTAGTTTAAAATATGATTATGATGTTCTTTTTGCTGAATATAGCCAATCTCTCATTAGTTTGGAGGGATTGCGTAAAAGCGTCAATGATACCCAAGAATTATTGATGAAGGCAAGTGGGGAAAGAGAAATTGTAAAGACGCAAGAAGCCATTATCACGCAATGGGCAAATTATCAAAATTTACAAAGTAATCTTTTGAGTGAAAGCTATTTCACGCATTTTTTATTAAAAATCTACTATCTTTTTGGGAAAGAAAACCTAAACTTATATGAGAAATCTAATTTTAAAGAGAATCTCAATCATCTCAATGATGTGATTAATGAATATCTTGTTTTGTTGCAAAATGTCATACAAGAACTCCCTATTCAATGGGAAATCTCCAAGCAGAGTGCGGAGAATCTTAATCAAGAGATTTCACGAATGATTGATGCGAGTTCGCGTTTCATAGAGATTAAAAAAGAGCGCAATAATACGCTCTTTAGTGTCGTGCATAAAGTCGTTTTGGTGATGATGTGTTTGATTATGCTCACGACAATTTTGCTTAGTTTTTTGATTTTGCGTAATATTAAAAGTTTATATGCAATGTCAGAAAAAAGAGTGCAAGAAAAGACGAAAGAATTGCAGAATCTCAACAATTCTCTACAAGAAAAAATAGAACAAGAAGTGCTTGAGAGTCGTAAAAAAGACCAAATTATGTACCAGCAAGCACGGCTTGCAAGTATGGGGGAGATGATTGGCAATATTGCGCATCAGTGGAGGCAGCCCTTAAATGCACTGATGTTGTTAATTCAGACATTTAAGGTGAAGTCTCAGAATGGAAAACTAACACAAGAGTTTATTGATTTGCAAGTCAATGATGGTTTGAAGATTGCTAAGGCAATGTCTCAAACGATTGAGGATTTTCGTAATTTCTTCCATTCTTCTAGCAACAAGGAAGTCTTCAACCTAAAAGAAAATATCCAAGATTCTCTTTCGCTTGTCAATGCGTTTTTGAAACAAAACGAAATTAGTGTTATGGTGGATTGTCCAGAGCATATTGAGCTTTATGGTTATAAAAATGCCTTTTCGCAAGTAATCTTGAATCTTATTAAAAACTCTGAAGATGTATTAAAAGACCGCTTGATTTCTCCTGCTAGGATTTATATTGTCGTAAGTATGGAAAACGATGGGACAATGAAAGAATTTTCATCTAAAGGTTGTGTCAAGATTCTCTTTACAGATAATGGGGGAGGCGTGAAATTAGAGGATATTCAAAAGATTTTTGAACCCTATTTCACAACCAAGCATAAATCGGTTGGCACAGGAATCGGGCTTTATATGTCCAAACAAATTATAGAAAAACAAATGCAAGGTAGCATTGAAGTGCAGAATGTGCGCTATAATGATAAATTGAATTTGTGTAAAGAAAAAGTATGTATGCTAGATTGTCCTGTCAAAGATGGCACTTGTGGGGCGCAATTTATCATCACGATTCCGCTTAGAAGTGAAGAGTAAGGAGAAAGTATGTTGTCAAAAAATGATGAGAAAATTTTAAAAAATTTAAAAGTTCTCTATGTTGAAGACGAAGAAGATATATTGAAATTTGCTTCTATGGTGCTTGAGGATTATGTGGATAAGCTTTTGATTGCGCGTAATGGAAAAGAGGCTTTAGAGATTCTAAAAAATGAAAATGTTGATTTGATTATTACAGATATTTTAATGCCTAAGCTTAATGGGATAGAGTTAATCCGAGAGATTCGCAAGAATCCGCTTTGGGATTTATCCGTCATTGTGGTAACCGCCCACACAGAAACGCGTTATTTGCTAGATTGTATTGAGCTAAGAGTGGAGGGATATATCTTAAAACCAATTGATGTAGAGGAATTACTAAAAACGATTTTTCGCGCAACTTTACCCAAATATCAGGCGAATGAGTTGCGTGCTAAAAACGCTCTTTTGAATGCGATTTCTGTATTTGTCGGTGGTAAGAAAATTGAGATTATTAAATATCTCATTGAGCATAGTGATAGTGAAAATATTTTTTATGGTTCTTATGAGGATATTGTGCAGGAAGTGGGTGTGAGCAAGCCCACAGTGGTCAAAACATTTCACCAACTGATTGATACAGGTTTGCTTGTGCGCTTGAAAAACAAGATTTACAAATTCCAACCCGATATTTCACAATACAAAGAGGAATCTTAAGGGATTAGGAGTTGAAGTTTGCGGCTTTGTCAAGGATTAGGAAGCGGTGTTTCAATAAGAGATTGTAGCATAGAGTTAAGGTTAATTTAAAAAAGTAGAATCAGAATGGAATATAGAAAAGATGTATTTTATCTAGCAGGTTATGACCCACGCAGTTATCGCTACTATTATATGCTTTTGAAGCGGAATCTCTATAAGCAAAACCATCTCAATGGATTGGATTTGAGTCTTTCTCCTTGCACTCAAGAGGGCAAGATTCCCTATTGTGTAATTTTTGGCAAACAATCACAAGCCAATTATCATTTTTTGCAATGGGACGAGATTGTAAAGAAATATTGGGCAAAAAGCCTGTTTGATTTTATCTATGATTTTGCATTTTCTTTTAGACGCTATGTTCTTTTAGGGACGGTGAGGAATGTCGCTAGGGAATCTAGGACACAATTAATTGCAGGATTGTATCCGATTTTATATTTTTGCTTGAGCTATACATTGAGTTTTGTCGGAATCTTTTATTTGTTTAGAGCCATTCAATCGTGGAATCTTTTTGCTGCGATTGCCTGTGCAATTCTCTGTGTATGGGTTGCGACAAAGATGATTTTGTATTTGGGACAAAAGTTTGCGGTCTTTTGGCTGTCAAATATTTATACCTTTTGTGCCAAATACGCGACAGGCGAGATTGCAGAAGCGCAGACTTTAGTTGATGAGTTTGGTGATGTGATTGTGAAAACATTACAAAAAAATCAAGAGACTAAAAATTATGAATTGATTTTTTGTTCCCATAGTGTTGGGACGATTTTAGCGATTAGCGTTGCGGCAAAAGTCGTTAGAATCGCGCAGGAGCAAAAGATTGATTTGCGTGCTCTTAAGATTCTCACGCTTGGGCAATGTATCCCCCTTGCGAGTTTTCAAAAGGATTGCAGGCAGTTTAGGGAGGATTTGCAACTTCTCGGGAATGTGCCTCTTGTATGGTTTGATTTTACCGCTAAGATTGATGGGGCTTGCTTCCCCTTGCTTGATTTTTTTCGCGCTTCTGGAATCCCTGCAAAATTCAAGCCACACTTCCTATCTCCTAGATTTCATCGGCTTTTTACTCCTAAAACTTACAAAAAAATACGTTATAATTGGTATCTAGCACACTTTTTATATTTATACGCCAATGAGATTTTAGGTACATACGATTTTTTTAATTTTGTTGGTGGTAAAAATACTTTAGAATCCAAGATAGGAGCCATCTAATGGGGCAATGTCCGTTTTTTCCTAAACCACATAAAAATAAAGCAAGCTTACTTACAACATTTTTTCTCAAACGTCGCTCTTGGCTTGATGGATTGTATGAAAAAAGTTATAAGATGAAATCAGGACAAGTTCAAATGCCAGGATTCAATCTTTATATCGTTAATCACCCTAAAGATGTGCATCGTGTAATGGTGGAGGAGGTGCGAAAATTCCCCAAAAGTAATTGGTTACACCAACTTTTAAAGCCCTTGCTTGGGGAGAGTATCTTTACAACTAATGGTGTGGTGTGGCAGAAGCAAAGAGAGCTTTTGCGTCCGAGTTTTGAGCAGGCACGCATTACAAAGGTTTTTGGCTTGATGAGTGAAGCCGTAGAGGATATGATGAAAAAGCTCGCACTTTATCCCAATAATGGAATCGTAGAAGTAGATGAAGTGATGACTTTTGTAACCGCAGATGTGATTTTTCGCACGATTCTATCACAAAAATTAGATGAAGTGCGAGGCAAAGAAGTATTAGACGCTTTTGTGGTGTTTCAAGAGCAGACTGTGCGAACCGCAATTCGTAAAATGTTTTGTATTCCAGAGTGGATTTCCTATCTGCTAGGAGAACACAAACGCAAGAGAGCAGGGGAGACGATTCGTAGGGTCTTAGCAGAAATTATCCAACCGCGTTATGATGCAGTGAGCGCAGGAGATAAGGGTGAATATGGGGATATTTTAGCTTCATTACTAGAAGTAGTAGATCCACAAAGTGGCAAACGTTTTAGCTTTGAGGAGATTTTAGACCAAGTTGCAATGCTATTTTTGGCAGGACACGAGACTTCTGCAAGTGCTTTGACTTGGACTTTATATATTTTGAGCATTTCTCCAAAAGAACAGGAAAAAGCTTATCAAGAAATTTGCGAAGTTGCAGGTGAGGAGATTCTAACTTTGCAGCATCTTCGCAAATTAAAATATGTTTCTAATATCTTTAAGGAATCTTTGCGTCTTTATCCACCTGTTGGTTTTTTTGCAAGGACGGCAAAAGAGGAAGTTAAGATTCAAAATAAATTACTCCAAGCAGGAGATGGTGTGGTGGTTGCTCCTTGGCTCATTCAAAGACACGAGAGTTATTGGAAAAATCCTCATACGTTTGATCCTAGTCGTTTTGAAGATAAGAGTGCAATTCAAAAGGATACTTATTTGCCCTTTGGAATGGGTGAGCGCATTTGTATTGGGCAGGGATTTGCAATGCAAGAGGCGATTTTGATTTTAGCTAATATTTTAAGAATCTATCAGCTGAAATTACGAGAAGATTTTGTGCCTGATGTCGTAGGACGGTTGACGATTCGTTCGGCAAATGGAATGCAAATTCATTTTACCAAGAGAAAAGCTTAATGAGAGAAAAGCTAGCAGGGACTTTATTGCTATGCGCACTCGTTCCTTTGATGATTATTGGCTATTTGCTCATTGTTATTGTAGGAATTTTTGGCAAAGTTTCGCGCGTGCGGCAGGGAGTGAGGGCTTTAGACCATTTTGTCAATGCAACTTTATTTAATGGTTATGCTTGGGAATCTGTTTCTTCGCATGCGTGGCGCGAACGTGAGAAAAAATGGGCGAAAATTGTGATAAGAATTACAGATTATTTTCAAAAAGACCATTGCAAACGTGCGAATGCAAGGGAACAAGCAGTGATTGATTTGGTATTGAAAAAACATTTGAACGAGCAAACGATTGGCAAGCAATTATAAAAATTTACAATTTACTCTGCGTGTAGAGACATAATGGGAAGCTTATTTGATTTGGCAGTGATTTAGTTTTAGTGCGGGGGGGGGGATTTTTAGATAATGTGCCATAAAAACTACCATTGATTTGGTTGTGGTCTATAAGATATTTTCTAAAATTTGCAAAAAGTTGATGGTTGATTTTAAATTTTTTTGCACCTCTCCAAAATTGATGTAAAGGCTCTTGAAAAGTTAGCCCCTCAATATTATAAAATGCTCTACCGCATACTTTTGTTGGACATTTGTGCAAAATACTTGAAAGTCCGGTAGTGCTATTGATTACAATACAGCCTAGTGCGTTGTGTAGGAGGCTTGGCAAGTGAATATCGTGTAGATAAATCACTCTTTGACTTACATTGAACTTTCTTGCGCATCGCTTGATAAAAATTTTGTAATTTTTATATCCTCTATCCATTGGGTGGTGCTTGATGACTAGAAAATGTTGAGGTTTTGAATATTGCGCAAACGAACGAATAGAGTTTTTGATGAAATTTTCAATTCTTTTAGGCTTAAAGTGGTTTTTAATTTGCGTATCATTATGTACTTGTAGAATGAGGGCGAAATATTGCTTTTTAGATTCTAAAACAAATTCAATATCGTCTTTTTCGCTCAATTTGTAGAGTTGTTTTCTCAAGAGCGAAAGAAACCAAGGGAACATTTCTAAGCCACTTAAACTACGATGGTGTAGCTTATTATTGAAGTAAAATCCACACCAAAAGGCAGCAAACCAATAAAGAAAAGAAAACCAAGCCATACTACCAAAGGAATGGATGACATTATATTCTTTGTAATTTTCGTCTTTTTGTTTGGGACAGTAGTTAAGAAAGGTTCTTGGGTCTTTGGGGAGTGTGGAATTGGCATTGACACCTTCAACCTCCAAAGTAATAAAATTTGGGCGGATATAACCCTCTTCAAAAATAAAGCAAGGAATTTTGAGGGTTTTGGCAACCTCAATCGCAATTTTATGCAAGGGACGACAATCATTAAACATCAAGACTTTTTGGATATTATTTGTAAGATAGAATTGTTTGATAAAGTCTTTGAAGCCTTTTAGCTCTCCACGATAGCTTTGTGCGCCAAAAGGAAAAAAGAACAAATCCCCCCCATTGAAATTGAGTTTAAAGATTTGATTCTTATTTTTTTTAAGTTTTTGCGCTAAATGATAAAAAAATGGTCCCACGGGTCCTTGCAAAAGTAGAATATTAGAATCTTTAAATTGTGAAATAGCTTCCTCTAATTGCATTTAGGACCCTGCTTTTGCGTTTTTTAAAGGTCTAAAATGACTTTTGTAGCAATGGCAACTTGATACAAGATTTGTGTCAAGATACTTGTAACTTGCAATCCGCGTCCTGTTTCTATCTCTGGTAATACAAGCAAAGAATCTCCCGGCTGCATTGTCGCGCTAGAATATCTGCTGTAACGTTCGGCTTTGCCATTGGCTCTTATGAGTAGAATCCTCTTTTTGTTCGCACGTTCTGTGAAATCTCCTGCTAACTTAATGTAGTCTTGTAAGCTTTTATTTGGCTCATAAGTGAAAGCTCCAGGCACTGCTACTTCTCCTTGCACCAATATAAGATTCGTTCGTGCAGGAATATTGATAATATCGCCTTCTTCAAGGATTGTTTTTGTAAAAGCGCGTTTGTTTTCCAAAACAACCTGACCTTTTGGCTGAACATTTTTTGCGCGTTCAATAAATTCTAATACCATTTTGGAGTGGCTTGCACGCATACTTGCTTCTTGTGCAGTAACCGAAGAGGAGGTTAGGGCAAGTGTTTCAAGCTCTTTGAGTTGTGCTTCTATGAGTTTTTTTTGTGTTTGTGCTACACTTGTGCGGTAGAGTTGAATCGCATCGATATTGGATTGTGTGTTGGGCTTAAGTTTCAAGACAACTTCAGCTAAGCTCGTTCCCTTTTTGACAACCATAGAGTGTAAGCCACTATGTTCTCCCTCTATGGTAATATGGATATTATCTGCACTATAATCTGGGCGAAATTCCACTTCATCACCCACTCTTAAAAGCACAGATTGGAAGTCTTTTTTGCTATAAGAGGCTATATCTATTGTGTGATTAGGCAAATAAGAACGTACAACTGCATTGGTTACGATAGGTTTTGCTCCTGCTGTGATGGCTAAATCTTGCAGTGTTTTAATGCTGTCTTTTAGCTCAAATCTAAAGGGTTTTTGCACATCACCCTCCGCAAAAGCATAGCTTTCAACATTTTTAACCAAGATAACATCACCGGTTCTAAAAGGGAATAATTGTATTTTGCCATTAAGGAGAAAATCATATAAATCAACATTTAAAACGATTTTATTGTTACGCAAGATTTCAATATCTCTAAAGCTTCCATATTCTAAGTTAATGCCACCTGCTTTATCTAAATATTGCACAACGGAATCCGAGCTTAATCCCTGATAGAGTCCGGGACGATTGACATTTCCAGTAACAAAAACAGAAACATTCTGATAGACGTTCATATCCGCATAAACAAAAACATTTTGTTTGTAAATTTTGGCGATGCTTGATTTTAAAACCTTGACTAAATCCCCATTTTTGACGCCTAGCAGATTGATTGCACCCACACTTGGCACAAATACATTGCCTTGTGAATCTACCATAAGCTCTTGTTGGAATTCTACTGCTCCCCACATTCTGAAATTAATTTTATCGCCCACAGCAATTTTATAGTCTGGATTGTAGAGGGATTGAGAGGCTTGTGTGAAATTGCCATTAAACAAATGCGCACCAAAAACTAGAGGCAATTGAGGTAGCATAGGATTTTGTGTGTTTGTAGCCATATCAATATTGGGTTGCTGGGTTTGATTTTGTTCCATTTGCACAGCATTCATCTCTTGCGTTGGGGTTTCTTGTGTTGGACTAGGTGTTTGTATATTGGTTGAAATAGATGAAACATCAACCGCCTGTGCAAAATATGTGAAAAAAAGGCAAATGAATAGTGTTTGAATAGATTTTTTCATTAGTATTTATGCTCCTCTATAATCATTACGATGAGTTTGATGATGCCATAAACCATAGACAGAATCACAAAAATGGTAATAATGTTATATAGTTTCTTTGGATATTCTGGCGATTGGGGTTCATTTGCATTTTGAATCACTACAAGTTGCTTGATTTTACGACTAGACTCTATTCTTGTTGTTTCAATAGAAGTGAGTGCCACAGTATATGTATCTTGCGCGAATTGCGCTTCAATTGTCAAATCTTGAAATTTTGCTGCTAAATCATTGAGCTGTTTAGAGTTGCTAGAAGCAATAATTTTGGAAGTTTCTTTGGCTAATTGTTGTTTTAAGGCATTGATTTCGGATTTTAACATCACAATTTGTGGCGCACTCTCGTTGAGATAAGTGCGCATAGTCGTCAATTGCGTCTCTTTTTCGGCGATTTTGCTTTCAATTCCGGTGGTTAAATTAGCTTTAGCTTCGGCTTGTTTCATTGGGTCAAAGACGCCATAACGACTCTGGAAAGCTAGAAGCTCGTTTTTGGCAGTTTGCAAACGCGTTTTTGCTTTGAGAAGTTCTTGCTCGGCAAATGCCATTTGTTCTCTTGCTGCGTTTTGTGAAATCGCGTTAATGAAACGTTCTGATTCTTTTAAGATTGCTTGGGCAATTGTCTTTGCGTCTTGTGGCGAGAATCCTTCTACATCGACTTGCAATAAGCCTGAAGTGTCATCAAGAGTGATTTTTACTCTGTTTTGATAAAATTTTAAAAAACTCTCTTGACTTGCATTGCTTAGCAACATATAAAATGGGTCTTTCTTTTGGGATTCATAAAGTGTTCTAAGCTGAATTTCTCTATCAAGAATGTTTAGCATATCAAGAGAATGAATGTATTGTTTGAGAAATAATACATCTTCTCTGGAGTTAGAATTGACTCCAATCAAAGAGGCTAAACCGCTTATTGGTGCGACATCATTACTCATAGAGCGGACACTTAAGGTAATGGAGCTGACATAGCGGTCTGCCGCAACACCTAAGTAATAGCAAATCACAAAAAACATCAATAAATAAATGATTTTAAAGCTCTTTAAAAATGGTGAAATCTTTTGAAGGTTAGATTGTTGCAGTTGCATAAGTGATTTTAAGGAAGCCATATTATTTTCCTTGATATGCTTTGATGCCTTCATCGACATCGTCATAAACTTTTGCTACGCCGTCTTGAATATGAATGATTTTATGACACCACCTTTTGATTTCTGAAATACTATGAGAGACTAAAATAACTTTAGAAGTGCTTAGTTTTTCTTGATATAATTTTTCACTTTTCTTTTTAAAAGCAGGGTCCCCTACTGCTCCTGCCTCATCAATTAAATAATAATCAAAATCAAACGCCATACTCATTCCAAACAAAACGCGTGAGCGCATTCCTGATGACAAAATACCGCTTGGCTCATCGAAGAATTTACCAATCTCGGCAAATTCTTCCACAAAAGCAATTTTTTCTCTTAGGGCATCTCCTTTGTAACCATAAATGCGCGCAAGAAATTTGATATTGTCTTTCGCGCTAAGTGTTCCTTGGAAAAATGAACCAAGCCCGATAGGGAAAGAGATTTTTTTATCTGTGATGACTCTGCCCTTATCTGGCATATCCATTCCTCCTAAGATTCGCATTAGAGTAGATTTGCCTGCTCCATTGCGCCCCATAAGCCCAATGCTACAATTATCGGGAAATTCAAAGGTAAAATCTTTAAAGACATAATGCCTGCCTTTGTTGAGTGGATAAGACTTGGTGATATGGTCAAGCTTTATCATTTGATTTGTCCTAAGTATTTATAACGATAATAATAATACCAAAGCCCAACAAAAAGCAAACTAACTGAAAAAACAAAAGGATAGAGGAAACTAATCCCTTGCGTCAAAGGATAGTTGATAAAGTAATTTCTCCTTAACATTTCCAGAAATTGTAAAACAGGATTATAGATTAAAACTTCTACAATGTGGTTAGGCAAAATCCAAAGCGGATATAAAACCGCAGAGGCAAAATATAAAATATTGATTCCATATCTAATAAATAATTGTGCATAGTCTAGCTCACTATCTATAAATGCCAAACAAACTCCTAAAGCGAATCCCAAGAATGCTAAACCTATAAATGCAATAAGAACTTCCAAAAAATTGACGGGTAAAATTGGCAAGTCTAAAAACCAGCCAAATCCAACCATAAAGATTATAAAGACAGAGAAATAGATGCAAACTTCAAGCAATGCGCGTGCAATGAAAATATGGATAGGCTTGACGGGTTTATAAGCAATCAAGCCACGATTAGCTTGCACTCCAGCCATAATTTGTGTAACGATATTTCTAAACATAAAAAATGGCACAAACCCTGTAACCAAAAACATCTCTACAGGTACTTGCGGGATAGACTTTGCGCGAATCATTGTAAAGATAATCAAGAAAAAAATAATATGCGACATCGGTTCTCCTATAACCCAAAAATACCCTAGTCGCTTATTCTTGCCGAAGCGCGTTTTTAATTCTCGCAAAAATAATGCTTGCACAATATGTGTCATTAGCTAAAAAACCTTAAATTGTAAATAGAATCACTAATTATAAAAGAAGTTTGCTTGATTAAGTATAAATTGACAAAAAAATAAAATTTGTTATAATAATGCAAACCACGATTTTATTGATTTTTTGGTATGGTATGACTGCAAATAAGATTCTACAAATCATTATTTTTATGATAGTCTTAAACTCTAATTTATGGGGAGATAGTTCTATAAATCATCCGCTAGATTCTTTAGAATTTAAAGAGGGCAAGAATCTTAAAGTGCTGATTTTGGACGAAAAGATGCAAACATTAGAAGTAATAGAAGTCAATCCAATAGAGACAAATCAACTAACACTAAAGATTCCAAAAGACAAAAAGGTTTATGTTACTTTTATCATACCACAAGAAGAGGAGGAATCCGTTGATGCACATACTAACCCATTAGATGGAATCTCTCAAAGTCAGCTTGTCTCTTCTTTAAAACAAGAATCTTTAAGTCAAGATTCCAATGCAGATTTAAAAGATACACAAACGATTTCTTCTGACAAAAAAATACCCTATGAGGGAAGATTTGAACGCAATAAATTTATGGGTGGATTGTTGGGCTTTGAACCTTATAGATTTAACTATATTATCCCTGCAAATATGAGCACTGCTAAAGAACCAGGAGAGCGCAAGCAGGTAGAGACAAAATTCCAAATTAGTATCAAAAAAATGTTAGTAGAAGATTTGTTCGTGCGCAATCTGGATGTATATTTTGCTTATACGCAGCAGAGTTTTTGGCAACTTTATGATAATTATGATTCACGACCTTTTCGCGAAAGCAACTATGAGCCAAGTTTGTATTTCAGTTATTTTCCAAAAGATAGTCAATGGTTTTTTGACCATATCAATTTTGGTTATTTGCATCAAAGTAACGGAGGAGATTCAACAATTTCACGCAGTTGGGATAGGCTCTTTGCCGAAGGAATTTATAGTTATGAAAATTTGATTATGACTTTAAAGACTTGGTATAGAATCCCGGAAAATGCTGAACAAGATGACAATCCAGATATTGCCAAATATCTAGGATATGGTGAATTATCCTTCGCATATTTATGGGATAAACATCTTTTTAGCGCGACTTTGCGCAATAATTTACGACAAGATAACAAAGGTGCGATTTTGTTAGATTATTCTTATCCGATTTACAAGAATCTCTATTTGTATTTGCAATTCTTTAATGGATATGGGGAGAGTTTGCGGGATTATAATAATTCTATTAATCGTTTCGGCATTGGGATTTTGTTTAATCGTTAAGGTAATTTGGAGTCATTTTAATGGTGGCCACGACTGGACTTGAACCAGCGACCACTACCATGTCAAGGTAGTGCTCTACCAACTGAGCTACGCGACCAAAGACCAAAGCAAGCGAATAAAAATGCGATTCTATCACGACACACTTTTATCTTTTCTTAAAAAAGTTTGATAAAGAATCAAAAGGATTCCTAAATCAATCATTACATCTGCGAAATTGAAAATAGCAAACTCAAATTTGTAATGCCAAAAAATATAATCTACCACTCCACTATGAATGAAGCGGTCTAGGACATTAGAGAATCCTGCTCCAAAGATGATTCCAAGTGCGAGAGAATGCAATATGATAATTTCTTGATGTCTCCATAAATAAACCAAGATTCCCCCCAGAAGTAAAATCTGCAAGAATTTGAGCCAATCTCCCAAAAATGCAAACATAGAAAATGCCACACCTTTGTTATAGACCAAAAGAAGCGAAATAAAATCTGTGTGATAAATTGTATCGCCCGCTTGGTAACCTTGCAAAATAAAGTACCACTTGATAGCTTGGTCTAATGCAAAGATAGCAAGAAATGCTAGTATGAAATCAAGCCATTCTTTACGATTGGCTAACAAATTTTACCCTTAAAATATGCTTCGCACTCTTGCATCATTTTTTCTAGTTTTTTAATCTCTTTGCCCTCTAGTAGAATCCGTAGCTTGTTTTCTGTGCCACTATATCGGATTAAATGTCTAATATTGCAGGATTCTATGGTTTTTAGCAAAGCATTATAATCTTCTAGGGATTCTAATGCGGGCTTGGAATCTACATTTAAGTTTTTTAAAATTTGTGGATAGAGTTTGAAGCAATCTAGGGCTTTAGAAGCAGGTTGTTTGGATTTTAAAATATAGGCGATAGTTTGCAAGGCACTGACTAAGCCATCGCCTGTTTTTGCAAAATCGCTAAAGATAATGTGTCCGCTTTGCTCTCCACCGAAATTTAAATCTTGTGCAAGCATAGATTCTAAGACATATTTATCACCTACATTGGAACGTATTAATCCGATTTTATGCTCCTTTAAAAACTCTTCGAGGGCGTAATTGCTCATAATTGTTGCGACAGCAGTGTCGTTTTTGAGTGTTTTGTTTTCTTTTGCGGCAAGTGCTAAAGTCCCGATGAGTTTGTCGCCATGCACCACCTCTCCTTTCTCATCTACGACAACAAGCCTATCCGCGTCTCCATCTAGGGCAAATCCAATATCCGCACGCACTTTACGCACTTCTTCTTGGAGCATAAGGGGTTGTGTTGCACCGCAATTTTCATTGATATTGAAACCATTGGGTTCATCATTGATGACAAAGACTTCTGCGCCAAGCTCGCTAAAAATCGTTGGTGCGACTTTATAGGCTGCACCATTGGCGCAGTCTAATACAACACGGATTCCGTGTAAGGATAAGTCTTTGGGAAAGGAATTTTTAATATGCACAATGTAACGTCCCACGACATCATCAATTCGCTTGCTAGAACCAACTTCTTTTCCACGTTTTTGCGCATTTTCAAGTTGATGCGAATCATTGTAAATGGCTTCAATTCTCTCTTCGTCTTTTTCGTCGAGTTTGTATCCACTGCGTCCAAAAAATTTGATACCATTATCCATAAAAGGGTTATGGCTTGCGCTTACCATAATTCCACCATCACAACGCATATCTTCTGTGAGATAAGCAATTGCGGGGGTTGGCATTGGACCAATTTGTATTACTTCATATCCAACCGCTGTAAGCCCACTCACAAGGGCATTTTCAAGCATATATCCACTGCGTCTTGTGTCCTTACCCACCAAGATTCTATTGGTTTTAGAGTGTTCGCGGTAATAAATTCCTGCTGCGATTCCAAGCTTTAGGGCGCAAAATGCGTCAAGTTTCACTCCAGCTTCGCCTCTTACGCCATCAGTCCCAAAAAGTTTCATTAGAATACCTTTTATTTGCTTTTAATAAAAAAATAGATAAAATTATAGCTTAAAAATTTTATAAAAGGATTAACATCTACTATGGCAAATCATAAATCTGCACAAAAACGTATTCGTCAGACAAAAGTGCGCACCGAACGCAATCGTTACTATAAAACAAGAGTCAAAAATATGACGAGAGCCTTAAGTGAAGCAGTTGCGGCAAAAGATATTAGCAAAGCTCAAGAAATCTTTAAGCAAATTAATCAAAATTTTCATAGCTATGTTAGTAAAGGAATTTTGACAAAAAATACCGCAGCGAGAAAAGTTAGTCGTCTAAATGCTTCAGTTAAAAAACTTACTTTAGCAAACGCTTAAATTTGCGTTTGTGATTCTTGCTAAAGCCTACTTCGAGAAGCAAGTTTGGTTTTCTATTTTAATTTCAAGTTTTTAAATGTTAGCCTCTAAACTCCAACCTTTTATCAATCATTATGATGAAATTAGCAAACTGCTTGTCCAACCGGAAATTCTAAAAGATATTAAACGCATTACAGAACTTAGTAAAGAGCAGAGTGATTTAGAAGAGCTCGTGCAAAAATCGCGCGAATATCTAAAGAATCTCCAAACCATTGAGGATAACAAATCTTTATTGGACGATAAAGATTTAGGGGAATTGGCAAAAGAAGAAATTAAAGAAGCAGAGTCGTGTAATGAAATTTTAGAATCGGAAATTAAGATTCTCTTGCTTCCCAAAGACCCTAATGATGATAAAAATATCTATTTGGAATTACGCGCAGGAACAGGAGGTGATGAGGCAGGGATTTTTGTGGGCGACCTGTTTCGCACCTATGTGCGTTATGCCGAACTGAAATCGTGGAAAGTAGA
Organism: uncultured Helicobacter sp.; assembly: GCA_964464895.1. Lineage (GTDB taxonomy): Bacteria > Campylobacterota > Campylobacteria > Campylobacterales > Helicobacteraceae > Helicobacter_D. The sequence continues at coordinate 72,178 of CAYXGY010000004.1, forward strand.
AATCATTAGCTCTAGTGAAAACAATGTTGGAGGATATAAGGAAGTGATTGCGCTCATCAAAGGCAAAGGAGCGTATTCTAGGCTCAAATATGAGGGGGGCACACACCGCGTGCAACGCGTGCCAGAAACGGAATCGCAAGGACGCATTCATACTTCTGCCATAACGGTTGCAATTATGCCAGAAGTTGATGATGTAGAAGTTACGATTAATCCCAATGATTTAAAAATTGAAGTCTTTCGTGCTGGTGGGCACGGAGGGCAATGTGTAAATACTACGGATTCTGCAGTGAGGATTACACATATTCCTACAGGCATTAGCGTATCTATGCAAGATGAAAAATCCCAGCACAAAAACAAAGACAAGGCATTAAAGATTCTAAAAGCTAGAATCTATGAAGCAGAATTAGAAGCACAAATAGAACAAAATGCCCAAGAGAGAAAATCTCAAGTAGGAAGTGGCGATAGAAGTGAACGTATCAGGACTTACAATTATCCACAGAATCGTTTGACAGACCATCGCGTGGGCTTGACATTGTATAGCCTAGAAGAGATTATGTTAAGCGGTAATTTGGATATGGTGATTGACCCTATTGTGGCGTATTTTCAAGCAGAGGCTTTACAAAATAGCGGAATTGCCTAAGTCAAGTTGAGATGACACCAAATCTATGTGCGGTGGAAAGCTTAATTTAAGTTTTATTTTACTTAAAAAAGATATAATTACACCTCTTTTTAAACAAGGACAGATGGGTGAGTTGGCTGAAACCACATCCCTGCTAAGGATGCGTAGTCGCAAGATTACCGAGAGTTCGAATCTCTCTCTGTCCGCCACTTAAAATCACTTCCACAATTTTAGCAACTTGAATATTGTTAATATTCTTGCAAAATCTATGCAGTGCAAGGAATAATCCATAAGTTTAATTTATTAAAGAATATTCAATAGTAAGATTTGCGATTCCTTAAATAGAATCCTGCAAAGACAGTTGCTTCTTGTTTGTTTCCTGTTTAGCTTATTGTATCAATTTGCACATTACCACTATAAATAGCGTGACTAAATTCTCTTAAAATTCTTTGGGTTTTGGCTTCGGTATTTTTGCGTAGAATATCATTGTAGTTACTCGTAAGATTCCTATTGTAGTTTTTGGTATAGAGTCCCTCTAAATGATTCAGGCTTTCTTGAAATTCTTTTGCTACCTCTTGCCAGCCATTTTTTGTGATACCCAAGAATCCAAGCTCGTTTTCTTCTGTATCGGAATCTTTGGATTCCTTTTCGCGTTGTTCCACGCGTTCCACGCTTGCACTTAGATTGCCTGCCCTTGTGAGCATTTGTGCAACAGAGATTTTTTCATTAGGTGACATACCAGCAGTTACTCTCTCAAAAGCTTTGTATTGCTCATCATTCATAAGTTCTAAACTAATCATACCATAGGTGATACGTTCTATGCTAAAACTTTCTTTCTCTTGCTCTTGTAACTCTTTGTTTTGTGTTTTGTTTGTGGATTGCACATTTTCGCTAAGGAGGCGATTTGCTTCATTATAGATTCCACCTAAAGAATTTAAATTTTGATTGATAATCATCGTAAAACAAAATCCTTTCAAGTTCTGAAGTTAAGTTTTGAAATTAAAGATTACAAATTTCTAAGCAAAAAGGATTCCAACTTTTTAGATAAACGCAAAAATATCGGTTGAAAATTTATAAAAATTTTGTATAAATTCCTTAAAATCTTGCTACGCTTTAAGCAAAAATAAATTATAATTTCAGAATTTTTTAATATTAAGATTTTTTATTGAAGTATCAATGAAATTTAAGGTTTATTTTGTAATGAAAGATTTAAGACTTTTTAAATACTACGTTTTTTTCTGCTTTTTTAGCACGCTTCTCTTTTCTTCTCCATTTGGCAACAAGATTATTGTTCCTATTGTAGAGATGGATAAAGATTCTAAGCATTATGCGTATGTGCCAGCATTTGATTTAAGAGTTGGCGAGAGTGGAGAGATTATTCGTTGGTTTGATAGAGAACATTCTGGTATTGTGGCTAAAGCCGCGGTGATAGAGATTCAAGAAAATCTTGCAAAGATTGCTTTTGAGCCTTTTGAGGGACTAGAGCAAAGTGCATTCCCAACACCTATTTTAATGCCACAAAAAAACGATGAAGTGATTTTCCGCAGTTTTAACGACCGTGCCCTTTTGATTGCCCCAACGCAAGATATTTATGAGAAAATTAAAGCTGTATATCCAGAAATCACTTGGTTACATCCGGATTTGTTTGCAGCTTATTTGATGGATGTGGGGCATACTGCACCTGTAAAGGGAGATTTTCGTAAAATATGTGCGCAATATGCGGTAGGAATTGTCTATATGGTGAATCTAAATGAGGGGCAGGCATTGGATTGTCAGACTTTTAGCGTTGTGAAGAAAGACTATATTACAGGACGCGCACCAATAGAAGAGCGTATGTTGCCGTTTTTTTCGCGTATTGGAAGTAATAATCAAGAGTGGTTTTCTTATCTTTTTAATGATGTGAAAACACAGGATTATTATGTTTATTTTGACGCGTTGGTTAAAGGTGAGATTCGCGACGAAGATGCAACATTTTTTGGAAGAATCACAAATTATTTCCTTGATACTTTGAAACCTAAAGGCTCAGAATGACAGAACAAAATATCAGAGACTTAAAAGCAATCGTAGGAGAGAGTGAATGCTTTAGCGATAAAGCGCATTTGGCTGCTTATTGTTATGATGCAACCAAAGAAAGAAAATATCCTGAATGTGTGGTATTTCCTCATAATGAGGAAGAAGTCAGTCGTGTATTGAAATACTGCAATGAGCATTTGATTCCAATCATTCCACGCGGTGCAGGAAGTGGATTTACAGGCGGAGCCCTTGCAGTGCAGGGTGGGGTGATTTTGGCACTAGAAAAACATATGAATCAGATTTTAGAAATTGATATGGAAAATATGGTGGCTAGAGTGCAGCCCGGCGTTGTGAATATGCAGTTACAAAAGGCAGCAGAAGCAGTAGGTTTGTTTTATCCACCAGACCCCGCAAGCGAACATTATTCTACTTTGGGTGGAAATGTGAGTGAAAATGCTGGAGGAATGCGTGCGGCAAAATATGGAATTACAAAAGACTTCGTAATGGCATTGCGCGCAGTGCTGCCTAATGGAGATATTATCCGAGCAGGCAAAAAAACAATTAAAGATGTGGCAGGCTATAATGTGGCAGGGATTCTGATTGCAAGTGAGGGGACATTGGCTGTGATTACAGAAATCACGTTTAAATTGCTTAGTAAGCCAAAATATAAGCAAAGTGCAATGGGAGTTTTTCCTAGTATTCAAGCAGCAATGAATGCTGTGTATAAAACAATGGCAAGTGGAATCTCCCCTGTGGCAATGGAGTTTTTGGATAATCTTAGCATTAGAGCAGTTGAGGAAAAGTTCCATAAAGGCTTACCCAAAGAAGCAGGAGCGATTCTGATTACTGAAGTAGATGGGAACTTGCCAGAAGAAATTACATATCAAATGAGCAAAATAGAGGAGAAATTTCTCGAAAATGGGGCAAGTCGGTTTATCAAGGCAAATAATGAACAAGAAGCAGCGGATTTGTGGTTTGCGCGTAAAAATGCAAGCCCAAGCATTACGATTTATGGAAGCAAAAAGTTAAATGAGGATATTACGGTTCCACGTTCTAAATTACCTCAATTATTAGAAAGAATCGCAGAAGTTTCTAAAAAATATGATGTTGTGATTCCGTGTTTTGGACACACAGGCGATGGAAATGTACATACAAATGTTATGGTAGATGGGAGCAAGCAAGAAGAATTAGAAAAAGGACATCAAGCAATAGAAGAGATTTTTAAAATTACTGTGGAACTCGGCGGCACATTGAGTGGAGAGCACGGAATCGGAATCTCAAAAGCACCTTTTATGCACTTGGCTTTTAGTCAAGAGGAAATGGATTTATTCCGTTCCATTAAAAAAGCCTTTGACCCTAATAATATTTTAAATCCGGGAAAAATGGCGTTATGATAAAATGGGAATTATTTGGGTTAATTTATTTTATTTTTATGTTAAAATTTGATTTTAGTTTTAAGGATTTCGTATGATTTATGATGTGCAAAAAATTCGTGAGATTCTACCACACCGCTATCCTTTGCTGCTTGTAGATAGGGTTATTTCTCTATCGCCCAATGAAAAAATTGAGGCATATAAAAATGTTACGATTAATGAGGAAGTTTTCAATGGACATTTTCCTATACAGCCCATTTATCCCGGTGTATATATTATTGAAGGTATGGCACAAGCGGGAGGTGTATTAGCCTTTGTGAGTATGTTTGGAGATAATGCGCAAAACACAGGTGATAAAATCGTATATTTTATGAGTATTGATAAAGCAAAATTCAGGAATCCCGTTGTTCCCGGTGATAGACTTGTGTATAAGTTAGAGGTTTTGAAGCACAAAGGTGGAATTTGGGTATTACAAGGCTATGCCTATGTGGAGGATAAATTAGTCGCTGAAGCAGAACTGAAAGCAATGGTAGTAGATAATACAGAAAAAAAGGCATAAAAGTGAGCATCGCAACATCAGCAAAAATCGCACAAACTGCTATCATTGAGGAAGGCGTAGTGATTGGTGAGAATGTAGAGATTGGGCATTATTGTGTTATTGGCAAAGAGGTGAAAATTGGCAGAGGTTGCAAACTCTATAACAATGTAACGATTCTCGGTAATACGACTTTGGGAGAGGGAAATGAGGTTTTCCCTAATGCGACTTTGGGCACAAAGCCACAAGATTTAAAATACCACGATGAACCCAATGAGCTCATTTTCGGCAATTATAATAAAATACGCGAATTCACGATGATAAATCCCGGAACGGAAGGTGGGGGCGGTAAGACAATCATCGGAAGCAATAATTTACTAATGGCGTATGTGCATATTGCACACGATTGTATTGTCGGAGATTCTTGTATTTTGGCAAATGGCGCAACGCTTGGGGGGCATATTGTGTTGGGTAATTATATCAATATCGGAGGTTTAACCCCAATTCATCAATTTGTGAAAGTAGGAGACTATGCAATGATTGCAGGAGCAAGTGCACTTTCGCAAGATATTCCTCCTTTTTGTATGGCAGAGGGGAATCGTGCAGTCGTTAGAGGATTGAACTTACATCGTTTGCGTAAGAATTTCGAACATCATCAAGTAGATAAGATTCATAATGCTTATAAACGTCTTTTTTTTGGTAATGCTCCCATTAAAGAAATCGCAAGAGAAATTCTTGATGAGGGCGTAAAAGATTCTAATGTCCAAAAGATGTGCGAATTTATTATTCAATCTACGAGGGGAATCCCTTTTACAAGGAAAAATAATGAGTGAAAAAGTTTGTGATTTTTGCAAATCTAAAGAATCTCACAAGAATCCACTAATTGCGGGAAATAATGTTTGCATTTGTAAAAATTGTATTATTGCTTCGTATAGTTTGCTTGTTGGAGGTGAGCAGCATTTTGATGAAGAATTAGAATCTCTTAAAAGTGAAGAATTGAATATTGTTCCTCCTAAAGAACTCAAGGCGGTATTAGATGAATATGTTATTGGTCAAGAAAAGGCTAAAAAAGTCTTTAGTGTAGCGGTGTATAATCACTATAAGCGCGTGTTGCAATCTAAAGGGCAAGAGGAGGAAGAGACAGAGATTGCAAAATCTAATATTTTGCTCATTGGTCCAACAGGAAGTGGAAAAACATTAATGGCACAGACATTGGCAAAATTTTTGAATATTCCTATTGCGATTTGTGATGCGACGAGTTTGACAGAGGCGGGCTATGTGGGCGAAGATGTAGAGAATATCCTAACGCGTTTGCTTCAAGAGGCAAATGGTGATGCGCAAAAAGCGCAAAAAGGCATTGTATTTATTGATGAGATTGACAAGATTTCAAGACTTTCAGAAAACCGCTCTATTACGCGTGATGTGTCAGGAGAGGGTGTGCAGCAAGCATTGTTAAAGATTATAGAGGGCAGTGTCGTTAATGTTCCTCCAAAGGGTGGTAGAAAACATCCTAATCAAGAATTTATCCAAATTGACACCAAAGATATTTTATTCATCTGTGGGGGAGCATTTGATGGGTTAAAGGATATTATTGAGCGCAGAATCGGAGGGAATAGTTTGGGATTTCATCATAAGGTGAATGAAAAAGTCGCCCAAGAAAATATTTTAGAACAAGTAGAACCAGATGATTTGGTAAGTTTTGGTTTGATTCCAGAATTAATTGGACGTTTGCATATGATTGCAACTTTGGAAGAAATTACCAAAGAAGCGATGATTGAGATTCTACAAAAGCCAAAAAATGCCTTGACAAAGCAATATAAAAAACTTTTTGCTTTTGACGGAGTGAGTTTAACTTTCAAAGAGGAAGCATTAGAGGAAATTGCGAATCTTGCTATTGCACGAAAGACAGGTGCAAGAGGGTTGCGCTCAATTATGGAGGAAATTATGTTAGATATTATGTATGAATTACCAGAATTGAGAGGTTATGAGGTGGTTATCACTAAGGAGGCGGTTTTAAAGCAGGCAAAACCTATGTTAGTAAAACAGAAAAAAACAAGCAAAAAGAGTGCTTGAATCCACGATAAAGAGAGAGAATATGGTATTAGATAGAGTGATTGGATGGTTTTCACATGATATTTCAATTGACCTTGGAACAGCAAATACGATTGTTTTAGTAAAAGGGCAGGGTGTTATTATTAATGAACCTTCTGTCGTGGCTGTACAAAACGATCGTTATGGTAAAAATAAGATTCTAGCAGTAGGACACGAGGCAAAAGATATGGTGGGTAAGACACCGGGAAGTATTTTGGCAGTGCGTCCAATGAAAGATGGTGTCATTGCAGATTTTGATATGACAGAGAAGATGATTCGTTACTTTATTGAAAAGGCACATAGAAGAAAAGCTTTAATGCGCCCTAGAATTATTGTTTGCGTGCCTTATGGATTAACAGGAGTTGAGCGTAAAGCCGTCAGAGAATCTGCTATCAGTGCGGGAGCAAGAGAAGTGTTTTTAATTGAAGAGCCAATGGCGGCTGCGATTGGTGCAGGCTTACCTGTCAAAGAACCCAAAGGAAGCTTGGTTGTGGATATTGGTGGGGGAACAACAGAAATTGGTGTGATTTCTTTAGGTGGATTGGTGATTTCAAAGTCTTTGCGCGTTGCGGGTGATAAGCTTGATTTAGCCGTAGTAGATTATGTGCGTAGGAAATATAGCTTGCTTATTGGTGAGCGCACAGGAGAAGAAATCAAAATCCAAATTGGCTCTGCTGTCAGTCTTGATGAGCCACTTGTAATGCAAGTTAAAGGGCGTGACCAAGTCAGTGGATTATTAAATACTATTGAACTTACAAGTGAAGATGTGCGTGAGGCGATGAAAGAGCCCTTAAAAGAAATTTCTAATGCCCTAAAAGATGTCTTGGAACAAATGCCACCGGATTTAGCTGGAGATATTGTAGAAAATGGAATCGTCCTAACAGGTGGTGGGGCACTGATTCGTGGGCTTGATAAATACTTGTCTGACGTTGTAAAACTTCCTGTGTATGTAGGTGATGAACCTCTATTATGCGTTGCAAAGGGAACGGGTCAGGCATTAGAAGAGATTGATGTTTTGCAGCAACTTTCTTATGAGTAATTTTAAGGGTAGGGTTTTTTAAGGTAAAAATATTTTATAAAATGCGAAAGAAATAGTGAGAGTAAAAAATAAGTGAAAAAAGTTTTGTTGTGGACTATCTTTGTATTCATTGTATTTTTTGTTTCTATGCAAATTTCTACCGAAGTGCAAAGTAAAATATTATTCGTTAGCGATAATATTAAGAGAGGCTTCTTAAATCTCAATAGCAATATGTTACACACGATTCAACGTCATTTTCATCAAGCAGAGCAGATTAAACAGCTTTCAGATTCCTTAAGAGATAAACAACAAATAGAGTATTTATTGGAAGCTTTAAAGGTTGAATATAATGATTTGTTGGATTCTATTAATTCTCCTTTGCGTTTAAATCTTCCAGAACTTTCATTTGTACGTATGTTATCATTTGTACGTATGAATGATTATGGGAAAATTTGGTTAGAGTATAAAAATAGCAACGCACATCAAAATGGCACTATTTTTGGACTAATTAATGATAATAAGGCAGCAGGAATCGCGATTCTACAAAATCATCGGTTAGAAGGATTTTTAAATGGTGATGAAAAATGTAGTTATAGTGTAATTGTGGGCAATGAAAAATCACAAGGAATTGCAAAATATGATGCTAATAGAGGTTTTATTGTAGATTTTATTCCCTTACACCCAAAAGTTGAAGTAGGCGCAATCGTGCGAACAAGCGGTTATGATAATATTTTTTATTCTGGTATCTTAGTTGGTGTGGTAGAAGAAGTTGAGCTACAACAAGGTTACCAAGTTGCTATTGTCAAGCCTGCTTCAGATAAAGTTGCAAAATTTTATTGGCTCGCAGATGTTAAAAATGAAATGGTTGCCAATCTTGAAAATAATGCCACAGAATTTCAAGATATTTCAGAAGTTGAATTATTACTAAATACACAAGCGCGATAGTTCTTAATCTATTAATTTTATATCATGCAATACAAGTCTTCAATAACCTTTTCTAATAAATGCGTCTTAATAAATATTGGATTTATTTAAAATTCAATACCAAATTCACACCAAAAAACAAAAATAAATCAATATTGTAAATTTATTGACAGAATCTTATTAAGATTTCAAAATAATATCAAAAGAGGAATGCAATTTGCTTTATATTTGGTAAGTCAAATATAAGGAGTAAAAAATGGAATTTCTTGATGAGGGACTTAGTTTTTGTAGTTTTTTTGAAGTAGTAGAATTGGAGGCTAATAAACAAGCTAACCAAGATAAAAAAGATGAGCATTGCAATGCAATTCATTTGAGTAGCACAGAACAAAATGAAAAATTAATGATTTTATATTCTAAGGGTTTCTAGCGATAATCTCTTGTAATTCTTGATAAGACAAAGGAGAATTTGGAAGCAGAATTTTACCAAAAGAACCATTGAAGTGTAAAATTTGTATGAAATTCTCATAATACGCTTAAAACATTGCAATTTGTTGTTATAATATAAACTCAAAAATTTAAATTTGGAGTTTATAATGATAAAAATTACTGAAAATAGTTTAAGAGATGGACACCAATCGTTACTCGCAACGCGTATGCGCACAGAAGATATGGTAGAAGCGGCACAGCTTTTTGAACAAATAGGGTTTCATAGCGTAGAAGTGTGGGGCGGAGCGACTTATGACACTTGCTTGCGATATTTAAAAGAAGACCCTTTTGAACGTTTGGCAATTTTTAAAGAAATTTTCAAAAAAACTCCAATACAAATGCTCTTGCGTGGGCAGAATCTTATTGGTTATCGGCATTATGCTGATGATGTTGTGCGTGAATTTGTGAGGCTTTCTGCTCAAAATGGGGTAGATATTTTTAGAATCTTTGATGCATTGAATGATATTCGCAACCTAGAAGTTTCCATACAAGAGGTTAAAAAGCAAGGCAAACACGCACAGGGCGCAATCTGTTATACTACTTCACCCGTGCATACAATCAAAAGCTTCGTAGAATATGGCAAAGAATTAGCAAAACGTGGTTGTGATTCTTTGTCTATTAAAGATATGGCGGGGCTGATTACTCCTAATGCAACCTTTGAGCTTGTGAAAGCCTTAAAAAGCGAAATTGATTTGCCTTTAGCATTGCACACACACTCTACTGCTGGATTTGCTTTTGGCTCACATTTAAAGGCAATTGAAGCAGGGGTGGATATTGTAGATGTTGCTAATTCTGCTTTGGCTGAAGGCACAAGCCATCCTTGCACGCAATCTATCGTAGCAGCTTTGCAAGGCACACAATGGGATACAAAACTTGATTTGGAAATAATGGAAAAAGCCGCTGAAATTTTGAAGAGGAATCGCCGAAAATATAAAAAATTTGAATCTGAATACAATCAAATTGATACTCGTGTTTTGGTGAATCAAATTCCCGGTGGTATGATTTCTAATATGGCAAACCAGCTCAAAGAACAAAACGCACTAGACAAAATGGACGAAGTGTTACAAGAGATTCCCAATGTGCGTAAGGATTTTGGCTACCCTCCTCTTGTTACGCCCTCTAGTCAAATTGTCGGCACGCAAGCAGTATTAAATGTCCTAGCGCAAACGCGTTACAAAACTCTTACAACGGAATCCAAAAATATCATTAAGGGTTATTATGGTAAAACTCCAGCTCCTATTGCCAAAGAATTAATTGAGCGCATTCAGGCAGAAGGGAAAGAGGTGATTGTCGGGCGTCCAGCAGACAAGTTAGAACCGGAGTTGCAAAAAGCAAGTGAAGAATCCCAGAGTTTTGCCAAAAGCGAGACAGATATTATTTCTTATGCAATTTTTGGTGACATTGCAAAGAAGTTTTTGTGTGAGAGAAATGAAAATCGTCTAAGCCCAGAGGCTCTCACGACTTTTGAGGGAGTCAATGCTCCAATGCCAAAAGAATTTACAATTAACTTGCATGGTGAGACTTATAATATCAAAATTGAAGGAAGTGGTGCAAAAGATGAAAATGTGCGACCATTTTTCGTACGTGTTGATGGAGATTTGAAAGAAGTTTTAATAGAATCTAATGATAAAGATTCTTCTAGTAAAACAACCAATAAAAAAACTGATTCTTTGCCACAAGCGAATCTTCCGGGTCATATTATTTCGCCAATGCCGGGCAATTTAACTAAGCTGAAAGTGCGCGTAGGAGATAAAATCAAAGAGGGTGATGTTTTGGCTATTGTAGAAGCAATGAAAATGGAAAATCAAGTTTTGGCAACGATTGGAGGAGAAATTAAAGAAATCTATGCCAAAGAAGGACAGCAAATCAGTGCAAATCTTGCGATTATGCTTGTAGAATAATGAAGCCTTTAAGCGTTAGTGAGCTTAATGCACAGATAAAGAGCTTGCTAGAGGCTACTTTTTTATATGTAAGTGTCAGCGGAGAAGTGAGTAATTTTACACATCATTCAAGCGGACATCTTTATTTTACGCTAAAAGATAAAGATTCTAGCCTAAAATGCGTAATGTTTCGGGGGAATGCTGTGCGTTTGAAATTCCAAATCCAAGAGGGTATGAATCTTGTGCTTCAAGGTGCAATTAGCGTCTATTCTCCACGAGGTGAGTATCAGTTAAATTGCATTAGTGCGCTGCCAAGTGGAATCGGGGAATTGACATTAGCCTTTGAACAATTAAAAGAATCCTATAAGAATAAAGGATATTTTGATAATAAAAAACCATTACCAAAATTTCCTCAAAAAATCGCCTTGCTCACTTCTAGCACAGGGGCAGTTTTGCACGATATGCTAAGAATTGCGCAAAAGCGATGGAATCTTGTAGAATTTGTTTTGCTTGACACACTTGTGCAAGGGGAGGAAGCAAAAGAAAGTATCGCAAATAATATCCAAATTGCGGACGATTTAGGGGTAGATTGCATCGTGTTAGCTCGTGGGGGAGGAAGTTTAGAGGATTTGTGGGCTTTTAATGAGCCTTTGGTGATTGAAAGTATTTTCAAGGCAAAAACTCCTATTGTCTCGGCTATCGGTCATGAGCCAGATATTACTCTAAGTGATTTTGTCGCGGATTTGCGTGCCCCAACTCCTTCAGCAGCAATGGAATCTTTATTGCCTGATAAAAATGAATGGCTGTTAAATTTAGACGCAATGCGAAATATGCTAAATGAAAGAGTAATGCAGATGATACAAAAAAAATCTAACAAACTCCAAAATAGCGCATTTTTATTAGACAAAAATTTGTTTTTCAACAAAATAGAACAGGCAAGACAAACATTTGACAATCTTTCTTTGCTTTTAGAACAAGCAATCCAGCATAAAATTTCCTTGTGTGCATTAAAGCTACAGAATCCAAACTTTCAGATTCATCTAAAAGCCCAACAATTTTTAACCACAAAATCTATGCAATTAGAGTTGTTTAAAGCGCAATTAAATGCCAAAAATCCTGAAAATTATCAAAAAAATGGCTATGTTTGCGCCTTAAGCAATGGCAAGAGAATTAAGCATTTAGCCGAACTTACACCACATACAATCTTGGAATTACAAGATAAAAGCGCGACTATCAAAGCAGAAGTAAAAGAAGTTTTTAAGAGTAAGCCAAATTTGTGATACGGAGCTATTTGCAAGTCTCTTCTAAAGCTTATACATTAGCTATTATTGTCTTTTCTCTTTTGTAATCTTGTGAGTGGCAAATAAGGCAAAAGTTTTTTATTTTTGGTTTATGCCCCCCCCCCCTATAATTTTGGCTATGTGTTTTAACCCAAATAACTTAAAATTATAGAGAACCTTTTGCCAATGCCTCTTTAGCGTATTTTTCCCCAAGTTCGAAAGCTTTTTTGTTGAGTTCCACAACCTTTGCAGGCACTTTGCTAATCATTGTATCATAAACTAAATCACGATTGACACATTGGGTAAGGGTTACAGTTACTGCTAAAGCAACAACGGACTGCGTTACAACATTACCGACTTCGTTTTTGGCAATAGTAATGATTGGAATCGGATAAATTTTAAATTTCTTTTTATCCTCTGCACTAGGTGTTACAAGATTCGGCTCTACCACAATAATCGCACCTTCTTTTAATCCACTTTTAAATTGGTCATAGCTTACTTGTGCGGTGGAGAGCATATATTCTACCTCACCATCATTGGCATAGGGATACAAAATTTCATTTTCATCTAGCAGAATATCCACTTTTGTTGGTCCGCCGCGCACTTGAGAAGTGTAAGTTGCTGCTTTGACACCATAGCCACCTGTTTTGATTTGTGCTTCCGCAAGGATTTCGCCAGCCAATAAAACACCTTGTCCGCCGACACCTGTAAAACGGAGTTGTTTTCTCATTTTGCACCTCCTTTTTTTGCTTGTGCCTTTTCTTGCACTTGTTTATAGGCTTTGCAATATTCTATTTTGTTAGTATCGTGGTGTAAGATTCCTGTTGGATATTTGCCTACTCTTTCTTCCTCGCTCAATTCATCGTATTTTTTCTTAGAAATAATGCGACTTTCAATCCATTTTAGAGTATCAACCGCTTCACCCATTTTATTTTTTCTGCCTAAATTAACATGGCAGTTACTAAAAATATCAAAGAAGCTAAAACCTTCATTTGAAAATCCCTCTACCAAGACTTTTTCTAGTTTTTTAGGGTCTAGCACAGATTCCCTAGCAACAAAGCTAGCTCCCGCTGCTGTGGCAAGCTTGCACGGGTCAAATTCTGGGTCTATGTTGCCATATTGTGCTGTTACGGTCCACATTCCTTTAGGTGTAGTGGGTGAGGTTTGGGAATTGGTTAAGCCATAAATAAAATTATTAATCAAGACATAATTAATATCAATATTTCTTCTGCAAGCGTGAATTGTATGGTTTCCTCCAATCGCCAAACCGTCACCATCGCCACCTACTACGATTACCTTTTTGTTGGGATTGGCAAGTTTGATGCCTGTCGCATAGGCAAGCGTCCTTCCGTGTGTAGTGTGAACAGTATTACAATTAACATAAGAAGAAACACGTCCACTGCAACCGATTCCACTTACAAGGCAAACATCGTCCATATTCCAGCCTAATTTGTCAATTGCGCGTACAATTGACTTTAAAATCACACCATCACCACAGCCCCAACACCAAAGTGTTGGCATTTTATCAACTCTTAAGTATTCATCATAGTTAAATGCCATTTTATAACTCCTTAATTTTGCTTATAATTTCTAATGGAGAGAGAGGGCGACCATTTGCTTTTGCAAGTAGTGCCACTTCTTTTTTCATTGCGAGTTCTACTTCTTTGACATATTGTCCTTTATTGAGTTCCGCAACTAAGACTTTGTTGAATTTTTTACCCAATTTTGCAAGTTCTTCAGAGGGTGAAGGCCAAAGCGTAATAGGTCTAAATAAACCAACTTTTTTGCCTTCCTCTCTTAATCTATCTACTGCTTCTTTCGCACTTCTTGAAGTCGAACCATAAGCGATTAACAAAATCTCGGCATCTTCTAGTTTGTATTCCTCATAAGTTACGATTTCTTGTTTTTTACTCAAAATCTTATTAAAAAGTCTATCAATTAGTTTTTGAGAGAGCACAGCGTCTTCTGTCGGGAAACCTGTTGGTCCGTGATGAAGTCCTGTAATATGGTAGCGATAACCTTGAAAGAATGGATTAAGAATCGCAGGTTCATCTTGTGGTACATCATAAGGTTTATAAGAATTTTTATCCCCATTAAACTTGCGACGATTGACAATTTTGCCTTGTATCTCATTTAAATCTGGAACAATTGCTTTGCCGTGCATATGTCCTAAAGTTTCATCTAGGAGCAAGAATACAGGTGTCATAAATTTTTCTGCTAAGTTAAACGCGCGACAAGTTTCTGTATAAGCTTCTTCTAGACTACCCGGACATAAAGCAATGGATTGAAAATCGCCGTGTGTTGGGTGTGCTGCTTGTGCGACATCGCCTTGTGCAACACGTGTTGGAAGTCCCGTAGATGGTCCGCCACGCATAACATTGACGATGACGAGAGGGATTTCAGCCATAAAGCTAAGTCCAATTTGCTCGGATTTGAGTGAAATTCCCGGTCCTGAAGTTGCAGTCATAGCTTTAACACCGCTCATAGAAGCACCTAATGCAACTGAAATTCCGGCAATCTCATCTTCCATTTGGATAAAACTTCCATTTTCTCGTGGCAGTAATACACTCATTTCGTGTGCTACTTCGCTAGAAGGTGTGATAGGGTAACCACCAAAAAACTTGCAGCCTGCATCAATCGCTGCGTGTGCGACTAACTCATTTCCGCTTGAAATTAATTCTCTACTCATCTCTTACTCCCTTATGATACAGCCATATAGCCATTTGCTTTAATGGCTTGCGCTCTTTGTTTTGCTTCTTCTGTCAATTTGGCAAATTTAAATTCTTTTCTATCTGCGACTGCAATAGCAAAATCAGGACAATGCAACTCACATTCTTGACAACCAATACAGCTTTCTGGGTGAAGCACTTCTACCATTTTGCCTAAAACTTTATGCTCATCTAAACGCATTGCAAGTGTGCCTGTTGGGCATACAGAAACACACAAATCACATGCTTTACAGCGATTTTCATTCACCCAAACCGGTGTGTTATTAGGGGTTTGTAATAATCCCATTTTGAACTCCTTAATTTTCTAAATTTTAAACCTATTTCGTGTAACTGCAATCTGTAATAAAGTTTTTATAATGTCTGCCTCCTTAGAAATAGATTTAAAAATAATCTTTTTTTAGTGCTTCAATCAAGCTTTTAACGGAATTAATAGAACGTTCAAATTGTGCTTTTTCTTCCGCATTTAATTTTAGCTCTACAATGCGTTCAATCCCGTGGATTCCAAGCTCTACAGGGACACCTCCCACGACATCGTGATAACCATATTCTCCTTGTAGCAATACAGAACAAGGCAAAATCTTGTGACTATCACTCATAATTGCTCTTACCATTTCCGCTGCTGCTCGTGCAGGTGCAAAATAAGCAGAACCTTTTTTGAGGCAATTCACAATTTCGGCTCCAGCGTTTCTTGTACGTTGCACAATTTCTTCTATTTCTTCTTGGTTTAAAAGTTCAGAGAGTGGTACGCCATTAACCATAGAAAAACGTGCAAGAGGCACCATATCATCTCCGTGACCTCCCATAACGGGTGCCATAATCTGACCGGGAGCACATTGTAGTTTTTCATAAATGAAACTTACCATTCTTGCGCTATCTAGCACTCCTGCCATTCCCATAATTTGTTTTGGATTGAATCCTGTCTCTTTTAAAGCAGTATATACCATAGCATCTAGCGGATTCGTAATCAAAACTACGATAGCTTCTGGCGAATTTTCTTTGATATTTTGGGCAATTTCGCTGATAACTTTAGCATTTGCGAAAAGTAAGTCATTGCGGCTCATACCCGGTAGACGTGGTGAGCCTGCGGCAATCACGATGACATCACAACCTTCCAAGTCTTTAGGAGATGCAATCACGTCTAATTTGGTAAATTTTGTGCCCACACAAGAAGCTTGAAACATATCCAGTAACATTCCCCTTGCTCTGTCTTTATCTTTATCTTGCAACACAATTTCATAAGGTGTTGTAGCGGAGAGAATGTAAGCTAAAGTAGAGCCTACATTGCCCGCACCAATGATTCCAACTTTTTTAACTCTTTCCATACTTTTTCCTTAAAGTAGTCTTAGCAACAATTTTTGTAATCTATATCATTAATAAGAACGACTACGCAAAAAGCAAAATTTTATTTAACTTTTTTGCACAACTTTTCAAAAGTATTTTTAAGTATTTTTTCTTAAATTAATCTTATATTTTGTGTTTTTATGCGTGCTTTTTCTTATTTTGAAAAATTCTTTAAATGTTCATTGTAGTTTTTTGTAAAAGAATGCACACCATTTTTGTTTCTTACAAAGTAAAGATAATCAACATTTGCGGGAAATATTGCTGCTTGAATTGCCTTAAAGCTAACACTCCCAACAGGTGCTTTAGGGATTCCATTGTAGCGATAAGTGTTGTAACTAGTTGTATCATTTCGTATCATTTCGGGAGTAACTTTAGTATGAGAATATTGTCCATAGTTTAAAGCACCGTCCATTTGTAAGCGCATTTTTTTCTCTAAGCGATTCCGAATTACCGCAGAGACAAGGGGCATTTCTTCCTCGTTTGCCGATTCTTTTTGAATAATGGAGGCGATGATAATATATCGAAACCATTGGTTTTGGTCGTATTGTCCTAAAAACTTAATTGCCCATTTTTCGTGCTCTTTTAGCGAAGTATTCACCAAGTAATACATTAAATGTTTTTCACTAATGCCTTTGGGCACTTTATAGGTGTTTGCTAAGATGATTCCTTCAATCATCGGTGCATAGCTTGCGTAAGCGAGGTGTAGAGCCTCTTCATTTAAATTTAATTGCCGACTGATGTTTTTGATAAAAAAGTATAGAGTTTCACCCGGAATCAAAGTGATTTCTTCTAATGCTGCTTTTGCATTGGCAAGTGCGTAGAGAAAATCCCCTTTGCTAAGACGCGTGTATCCAATATTTAGCCAACCACTCTGTGGATAACCAAAAAAACGCATTATTTGCTTATCAATACCTAAAAGGTCAAAGTTATTTTGCTTTAAGTATGTTATAATTTCATTTGTTCCACCTTTGGGGATATAAACCACTCGGCTTGAATTCATTGGAATTTGCAAATAAAAACATAAAATAATGAGTAAAATGAAAAAACCATCTACGAAAACATTTAGAATCGCTTTATTTTTTGTCTTTTTTATTGGAATGTTCATTATTCTTCACGCCTTTTTATATCGTGGGATTAGAATTGAGCAGTTCGGGCTAGCCGGAACACAAATTCAAGGATTTTATCTAAGATTAGATAAAAAACTCATTTTAGAAATAGATTCTTTGAATCTAAATAAAATGGAATCCACCAATTCTAATGATTTTAATATTAATATGCAGATTTTCTATGCTAAAAATATTCACTCCATTTTACAATATTTTCAAAAAATAGACATCCAACGCATTGATTTTCAAGACTATCAAGCAAGCCTACATTATGATGGTAGGCATTTTACTTTAAATTTACCAGAGATTTATGCCAAAATAAATTTAAAAGAAAATGCTTCTAAAGTTCTTATTCAGATTCAAGATTTATACATAAAATCCTATGGAATCTATTATCAAGGAAGTGGAGAATATGATTTGCGTCACCAAAATGTGCAGATAGAGGGAGATTTGAGCTTTGTCAATCGTAGCAGTTATTATTCCTATATGCGTCTCCATTTGAAATTATTAAGTGATTTAAAAAATATCGTTATCAAGGGTTCAAGTGATACCTTTGTGGATATTAAATTTTTGCAAGACTTGTTACCTAAAATTGAAAATAAACTCGTTAAGGAATGGATTTTTGATAATTATAGTGTAGAATCTGCGCGTATTGATGAGTTTGGAATCACGATACCATTAAAAAGCAAAAAGATAATAGAAGATACGATTGCCTCTTTATATGTATTAGGAGAGGCGCACAATGCAGAGGTGATTTTTCATCCCAAACTTCCCCCAGCTCACGCGGAATCGGTAAAGTTAGTATTCCAAAATGATTCTTTAGCGTTTTATCCACTCAATCCGACTTATCAAGGACATTATGCTAGTGGAAGTCATGTTGTTTTAAAGGCGATTACGAGTAATAACCCCTTGTTACAGGTCAATATCAAGACTAATACGGCTTTGGATTCTGCAATTCTCAAGTTATTGGAAGCTTACGAGATTACTTTGCCTCTACGCGCGCCTAATGCGAAAATTGCGGCAGATTTATATATCGGTGTAGATTTAGATACATTGGATTTGACGACAAAAGGAATCTTTAAGGCAAAAGATATTGAGGTTTTGTTAAATGGTGTTCCCTTGATTTCAGATTCTTTAAATGTCCAATTGAATAACTATCTTGTGAAAGTAGAATCTCAAAATACTCGCTATCAGGAAATGCTTAAATGCAATTCCGATTTTATCATTGATACGCAAGGCAAATCTATCAGCGGGGATTTGCTCGTACAATCGCTTTGGCTTTCCAAAAGTGCCCCTGAAGTTTTGCAAATCACTAACCAATCCTTGCCCTTTAATGTAGATTTTAGCGAAAGCGAAAAGATTATTTTTGCCTTACCAACCCTTAGTTTTAATGCTATTTTTGGGCAAAACTACACATTCAATCTTGAGAGTGTAGGCGCAATCTTGCCATTTTCTAAGATTTTACAAGATTATAAAGTCAAAGAGGGAAAAATGCAAATTAATACACAGAATTTTGAAAATTATTCTGCTGATATTTCTTTGCATACAGGGCAAGAGATTCTACGAAACAAACAAGACAATACGCCTATTGAAATCATAGATTTAACTTTTGATTATACTCCAGAGGAATTTATTTTGCGCTCTAAAGATGGATTTTTTGTTTTGCAAAGTCGTGAGGATATTACAAAAGTTAATTTAAATCATCTTAACTTGGGTTTAGATTTGGAATATTTTTCTCACGAAAATGCCGATAATAAATCTACAATCCTCGTAGAGGGGAAAGATTCTAACTTGTTTATTAAGAATCGTCTTATTTTGGGAGATTTTTTTAGGATTACTATGACCAATGGAGAAATCAAGGCAGACTTAAAACATAAAAATGGACAAGCTGACCTCTATATACGAGGGGATTCTATTACTTTGGACGCAAGAGAGTTTGGAGATGATTTTGTGAATACGATTATCCAAAAGAAAGGTGTGCATAAGGGACGTTTTTTTATCAATGCAAATACGAATGAAAAGGGTGTCTTGATTGGTAAAATCACTTTATTGAATACTTCTTTGAATGAGTTGAATATTTTGCAAAATATTATGGCTTTTATTGATACAATTCCCTCCTTGCTAAGCTTTAAATTGCCCGGATTCAATCAAGAGGGCTATTATGTGAATGAAGGCGTAGTGAATTTTGGTTTGAATGATAATTTTTTGGCTATTGAATCCCTTGATTTGAAAGGTTCAAGTATGGACATTAAAGGGCGTGGAATTATGCAAATAGAATCCCAAGTGATTGACTTCAATGCAGAATTAATCACCGCAAAAGCGTTTAGCGGAATTATTAATAAAATACCATTGGTTAATTATATTTTGTTAGGCGAAAATGGGGTAATTTCGACAGCTTTTAAAGTAGATGGCACACTAGAGAATTCGCAAGTACATACCCAAGCAGTGCAAGATTTTCTCCTCTCGCCTTTTAATGTATTAAAACGTGTCGTTACTTCGCCTTTTGAAATTTTTAATTAATAAGGATAAAAATGTCAAATCCAAAATCCAATCAAACTTCTAAAAAACCCAAAAAAGCCACTAAAGCAGAAATTGCACAGATTAAGGCTTTGTTTTTAGAGCATTATAAAAACGCCAAGACGGAATTAAATTATCGTAATGATTTTGAACTATTGATTGCAGTGATGTTATCAGCCCAATGTACAGATAAGCGCGTGAATCTTATTACGCCTACACTTTTTACAAAATATCCCACGCCAGAGGATTTGCAAAATGCACCTTTAGAGGAAATTCAAGAGTGTATTAAAACTTGTAGTTTTTTCAACAACAAAGCAAAGAATCTTAAAGCAATGGCAAAAGAAGTCTGTGAGCGATTTGGTGGAGAGATTCCGCTAGAACGTGAAGCATTGAAATCCTTGCCCGGAGTGGGGCAGAAAACAGCAAATGTTGTGCTCATAGAATCCAAAGAGGCAAATTTTATCGCCGTTGATACGCACGTGTTTCGCGTGTCTCATCGTTTGGGTTTGAGTAGTGCTAGCACACCAATCGCCACAGAAGAGGATTTGACAAAAGCCTACAAAGAAAATCTTGCGACACTGCATCAAGCAATGGTGCTTTTTGGGAGATATATTTGCAAGGCAATGAATCCAAAATGTACTGAATGTTTTTTAAGTCATTTATGCAAGAGTAAAACTTCTTATCGTTGTTAATGAAATAAATGCGAGATTCTGCATTATGAATGCCACAATCTTTTGCAAAGGCTTGTAAAGACATAAACCAAACTGTCGCGATAATAGAATTTTGTATAAGAATATTTAAAAGATAAAAGTAAAATGTGAAAGTTTGATACAAGAATGGTCGGAGTAGCGGGATTTGAACCCACGACCTCACCCACCCCAAGGGTGTGCGCTAGCCAGGCTGCGCTATACTCCGACAAGAAAGATAAATAAAGTCGCTATGGTATCTAAAAAATATTAAAATTAAAATGAAAACAATCAAGATTCCACCCCCAATTTTAAAATTGGTGGAGTGGAATCGTTAATTATTCTATGCGTGTTTGAATAGAATCGTTTTGCGCATAAAAAATCACTTGATTTCCCTCTTTGATTTTGCCCTCCAAAATCAAATCTGCCAAGCGGTCTTCTATTTCTTCATAAAGCGCGCGTTTAAGAGGTCTTGCTCCATAAGTTGGGTCAAAGCCTACTTTGGCAATTAGTTCTTTTGCGCTTGGCTCAAGTGTAATGCGAATCTCTCGCTCCTGCACTTTTTTCTCTATTGCTTTAAACAAAATATCCACAATATGTGTGATTTGCTCTAATCCAAGTGGATTAAAGATGACAATATCATCTAAGCGATTCAAAAATTCTGGTTTGAAATAGTTTTTTAATGCGTCCTTAACCGCATTTTCGCGTTCCTTTTCCTCTTTTAACTCCATAATTGCGCTACTTGCGATATTGCTTGTCAAAATAATAATTGTATTTCTAAAATCAATTGTAACTCCCTTGTTGTCAGTCAAGCGTCCGTCATCAAGGACTTGCAAAAGCATATTAAAAACATCAGGGTGAGCCTTTTCTATCTCATCAAAAAGCACGACACTATAAGGTTTGCGGCGCACTGCCTCTGTGAGTTGCCCGCCCTCTTCATAGCCTACATATCCCGGAGGCGCGCCCACAAGGCGACTTGCCGCGTGTTTTTCCATATATTCACTCATATCAATGCGTATGAGATTCTTTTCGCTATCAAACAAGAATCTTGCGAGCGTCTTAGCGGATTCTGTTTTGCCCACTCCTGTGGGTCCTAGAAACAAAAAGCTCCCGATTGGGCGATTAAGCTCACTCAAGCCTGCCTTGTTGCGTTTAATTGCCCTTGCAATTGCGTGCAGTGCCTTATCTTGTCCTACAACATCTTTTTTTAACTCCTCTTCAATGCCTAGAATTTTATCTTTTTCATCTTGAAGCATTTTTTTGATTGGAATCTGTGTCCATCGGCTAATTACTGCGGCAATAGATTCGGGTAGAACTGCATTTTTGAGCAGAGTTCCCGCCTCTTGCATTTTCCTCCATTTTTCATTTTGTGATTCTAATTCTTTTTCTAATTCTGGAATCT
The DNA here is from genome assembly GCA_964464895.1 of uncultured Helicobacter sp. Classification (GTDB taxonomy): domain Bacteria; phylum Campylobacterota; class Campylobacteria; order Campylobacterales; family Helicobacteraceae; genus Helicobacter_D. The sequence continues at coordinate 94,178 of CAYXGY010000004.1, forward strand.
TTCCATAGTCAATTTCGGCGGCTTTATTAAAATCACTATTGCGTTTGGCGAGGGAGCTTTCTGTCCTTAGGGAATCAATTTTAATTTTAATGTTTGCGATGTCATTAAAGACTTGTTTTTCGCTTTCAAATTGCGCCTCCAAGCCTTTTTTCTTCTCATTTTTGTTTTCAATTTCTTTTTTGATTTCTTCAATGCGTGTATTGTTTTTGTCGCTTTTTTCCATTAAAAGTGCTTCTTTTTCTACTTGTAGCGATTCTATCTCGCGTTTGACTTTTGCTAGCTCACTCGGTTCAGATTCAATCTGCATTTTGAGTTCTGCAGCTGCTTCATCAATCAGGTCAATCGCCTTATCCGGCAAAAATCTATCCGTAATGTAGCGGTTTGAGAGTTTTGCGGCTGCGACAAGTGCGCCATCAGTGATTGTAACATTATGGTGCGCTTCCAATCGTTCTTTGATTCCGCGTAAAATTTGTAAAGCCTCATTGACATTGGGTTCATTGAGGGTTACAGGTTGGAATCTACGTTGTAAGGCAGCGTCTTTTTCAAAGTATTTACGATATTCCTTAAGAGTGGTTGCACCAATCGTATGTAATTCTCCCCTCGCAAGTGCGGGTTTAAGAATATTGGCGGCGTCCATACTGCCCTCACTCGCGCCCGCTCCTACAATCGTATGGATTTCATCAATAAATAAAATCACATTGCCACTTTTTTTGACTTCATCTATGATCTTTTTTAGTCTATCTTCAAACTCTCCGCGATATTTTGCACCTGCAATCAAAGCACTCATATCCAAAGCAATGACGCGTTTGTTTTGCAAGGAGGTTGGCACTTCTTTTTTGACGATTCTTTGTGCAAGTCCCTCCACTACGGCTGTTTTACCCACGCCCGGCTCTCCTAATAGAATCGGATTGTTTTTGGTCTTGCGAATGAGGATTTGCATCATATGGGTGATTTCCTCGTCTCTTCCAATCACAGGGTCTAGCTTACCCTCTAAGGCTTTTTTGGTCAAATCAATACCAAATTTTTCTAAGCTTTCTAAATTTTCATCTCCGCTTTGTGAATCAATTTTAGCTCCTGCACGCATTGTTTCAAAAGTTTTTTTGAGTTCGTTAATATCTAAATATTTGCTAAAGAGTTGTTTAATGGAATCCTTTTGCAAAGAAGCCAAAATGAAAGTGTCCAACGCGATATAAGAATCTCCATTGCTAGTTGCTAAGCCATCCGCGAGATTCAGAATGTCGCTAAGATTGCGTGAGATTTTTAGATTTTCTTTCACCACTTGGCTGCTTTTTGGCAAATTGCCCGCAAGGCTTTTTGCCTCAAGTTCAACTGCAATTTTGTCGCAATTTAAACGATTGAGAGCTTGATTGAGCAAAGAGTTTGTGTTTGTTAGCATTGCCCAAAAAAGATGGATAGGTTCAATTTCTTGGTTTTTATTATGTAGAGCCAGAGAAGCTCCTTGCTCTAAAGTTTCTTGTAGAGTATTGGTTAATTTTTCTAAAATATTCATAAAAGACTCCTTTTGAGTTGAGGTTAAATTTCTCAAAATTATATAACTTTAGTCATATATTGTCAAGTTTCATAATGATAAATTACTAAGATTTTCTAAATAAATTTATTTAATAATTAAAGGGATTCTGTATTGGAATCCTAAAAAGAAAAAGTCATATCCTTGTGAAAAGTCTGGAGAGGATAAGATAGACTTTAAACCAAGAATCCCACATCGGGATTCTATTATTTTGCTACAATGCTAAAGATTCTTCCATTGCGATTAATGAGCATACGTTTAGTTTGTCCCTTATAACGATTCATTGCATCTTGGAAGCTCTTAATATCGCTAATCATAAAGCTTTCAATTTGAATAATAATATCTCCGTTATTGAAGCCCAATTCTTCTGCCTTGCTATTGGCTTGGACATTGGCAACGAATACTCCTTGAATATTGTTTGGGATTCCATATTTTGACTTAATGTCTGCACTTAATGCGCTAATTTCAAGTCCCGCAATCCCACTATTTTCTTTTGTGCTTGTTTTTTGTGCTTCATTAGGTGCTTTAGCAAGTGATAGACTAAGAGTTTGCTCCTTTTTGTCTCTAAGAATCGTTAGCATTACTTTTTCTTTTGGATTAAAAGTACCAATGATATTTTTTAAATCTGCTGCACCTTTGATTTCTTTATTATTCACCTTGATAATCAAGTCCCAGACTTTTAAGCCACTTTTATCCGCAGGAGAGTCCTTTTCAATCCCAATGACTACTGCACCCTTTTGGTTTTTATATACTTCTTGCAAGTCTCCACTGACATCTTGAATGCTAACACCCAAATATCCGCGTTCAATCACGCCATCTTCAATCAGTGCTTTAGAGATTCGTTTGACCATTTCTGATGGAATCGCAAATCCAATTCCGTGATTTCCACCTGTGCGAGAAAGAATCGCTGTATTGATTCCAATCAATCCCCCTCGACTATCTACAAGTGCGCCTCCGCTATTGCCCGGATTGATAGAAGCGTCAGTTTGGATAAAGTTTTCATAGTCATTAATTCCGATTCCGCTTTTATCAAGGGCAGAAATAATGCCTTGTGTAATACTCTCGCCTACGCCAAAAGGATTACCAATCGCAAATACGACATCGCCGACTTGCAAGTCGTTGCTAGAAGAAAATTTCAAGAAAGGTAGATTGTTGGCATTGATTTTAATGATAGCCAAGTCACTTTTGGAATCTTTACCGATGACTTTAGCCTCAAATTCTTTGTTGCTTTCAGGCAAAGAGACGAGGATTTTGTCTGCTCCATCAATGACGTGATTGTTTGTTACAATATAACCATCATTAGAAATAATCACTCCACTACCAAGACTTCTTTCTATGCGGTCTTTTGGAATCATCGCACCAAAGGCATCTCCAAAGAATTGCTTGAAAAATGGATCATTCAATAAAGGGTGCGCTTGGAGATTGGGTGCTTTAATTTTCTTTTGTGTAGAGATATTCACAACTGCATTTTTAGCTTCTTTAATAGAATTGTAATAAGAATAGATTTTGGTTTGTGAAACATCTGGGGTTTCTCTTTCTTTAATATTTGGTAATTCGGCGACTTCAAAGGCAAAAACATTGCCAGCGAGTAACGCGCTTAAAAATAAAGTTTTAGCTTTCATTGTTGCTCCTTAAAATTTTGTTGATATTATTTCAAAAAAATGTAAATCAATAAATAATGAGAAAAAATATTAAATTAGGAATTAGAGTTTGTGCTTCGCATAGATTCTCACTTCTTGGTCTAGGGCAATGATTTCTTCTTTGCTCTTAAAGGTGATTTTGTCAAAAGCTTGCATAGAATCTTGCACGATTTGCGTGATTGCACCAAAGGGAATAGAGTCTTGCAAAAATGCTTCCACAGCTATTTCATTAGCAGCATTGAGCACCAAGCCAAGCTTGGGGTTTTCTAGTAACGCATTTTTAAGATTCCATAATGGATAGCGAGCGGTTGAAATATTTTGGAAAGTGTAGTTTCTATTTTGAAAACTTAGAGGCTCTATAATGGGGTTGGGCAAGGTTTCTTGTGACGTGTTGAATTGGTGCAAAAAGGATTCTGGCAATCCAAGTCCAAGAATGATTGCATAGGCAATAGGTAATTGCATATTTGCATTGGCAAAATGCGCTACGACACTGCCGTCCCAAAATTCTACGAGAGCGTGAATGTGTGAGTTACGTTCTATGAATGCGTCAATATTTTTATTTTTAAAGAGCCAATAAGCTTCCAAGATTTCAAAGAGTTTATTTGCCATTGTAGCAGAATCAATCGTGATTTTTTTGCCCATTTTCCAATTGGGGTGTTTAAGCGCATTGGCTGCGTTTTGCAATGGAATCGCATCTAAATCCAACTCACGAAATGCCCCGCCGCTTGCGGTGATGTAGAGATTCTTAAAAGGACGCAAGGAGTTACGGAATCCCAAGAGATAGCTTAGACTAAAATGCTCACTATCAATGGGAATGATTTTTGAAATATCAATCAATTCTCCCCCTACAACTAGGCTTTCTTTGTTTGCCAATGCGATAGTTTTACCACAAGAAATTGCATAGAGTGTCGGTTCTAAGCCCAAGAATCCTGTAAGTGCATTGACAACTAAAGTAGATTTGGAATCTTTGATTGCCTTTAGGATTCCCTCCTTGCCGATATAAATTTCTCCCTGAAATTCTGACGTGATTTTGGAAATATCTTGAGGATTGGCAATCACGACTGCTTTTGGGTGGTGCTCTAAAATCTGTGTATTTAAGAGCGTGATATTTTTTCCTACGCCCAGCACTTCAACTTCTAGTTTAAAACGTTTGGCGATTTCTAAAGTATTAACGCCGATAGAACCACTAGAGCCAAGAACAATCATTCTTTAATTATCCGCAAGAGAGCATAGAGAATAATGACGGCAAAAAAATAACCATCTAAGCGGTCAAGGATTCCCCCGTGTCCGGGCAAAATAGAGCCACTATCTTTGACGCCTGCTTGACGCTTAAGATAGCTTTCGTATAAATCACCAAATACACTTGAAAGGCTCGTAAAGAATGTGAGGATTAAAGAAGTGAAAAATCCACAGACCCCAAGCCCTACCAATGAGCCGACTAAAGTTGCGATTCCAATGCCGACTAAAACTCCCTCTTTGGTTTTATTGGGTGAAGTAGGGCAGAATGCAGGATTGCTAAAGAGTTTGCCTCCTAAAGTCTTGCCTCCAAAATACGCAAAACTATCGGTAAGCCCCACGATGACAATCAACCAAATCAGTGCATTGATAGAATCGTCTAAATAAAGCAAATATAAAAAGATAAATGGAATCGTAGGGTAAATAAAAGGGAGCATTTGTTCTATTTTGCCCTTTTTAGTATAGCTTTGGTATGCGCCCAAGAAAACCAATGCGATAAAAACACCCAAAGGGGATTCCAAAAGATAAACACTGCACCATACTAAGAAAGCAAAGATAAAGAGTAGGGTGTTGGGAGTGGCTTGATTGTAGAGTTTGTAAGCCTCGTAAAAACCGATAATAAACGCGATTCCAAGCACCGCCCACAAAAGAAGGGGGTGATGAAAAATAATCACCAAGATAAGAGCAATCAACATAAAAAATGCAGTATAAAGACGCGTAGGTTCAATAAATTTTGAGTTTTTAAGCATAAAAGTCCCCGAAAATTTCTTAAAATTAAATTAATTTAAGGCTGAATTATAACTCAAAAAACTTTTAAAGTGCTTGAAAATCAAATGAGGAGACATTGGAATCTCAAGCAAAATTGCGTGATATACTCTTTAAGGATTGCGGATTAGATTCTGTTTTCTTGTTGCATGCGCAACGTCTTGTGTGAGAAAACAAAGTGATTTACAAAGGAAAATATCCTTTGAGATTCGTGCTAAAGCCCAATAGTTCTAAGTTTAAATATCCAAATACTGCTAAACTCAATGCAGTGATGAGTTTGTCCGGGATTCCCCCTGTCTTAAAGCGCATAAAACTTGGGGTAATGTGATAATTGCGATGGTTAAAAGGTAGAAGGAGAGGCACGCCGCTTAATGTCATCATATCGCCGATGAGGTGAAAAATGCAACCCAGTAATAAGCCAATGCAAAAAATTGCTATGCTTTGCGATTCTATTGTGCTCCCAAATGCTTTGGTAAAATCTGCTACAAGAGGAATCTCATTCCAAACTTTTGCGTCTAAAAGACTTAAGAGAAAGAGCAAGATTCCAAGCAGGGCAATGAAACAAAGACTATGTGTAAAGCCGCGATGTCCGCAAATGGATTTAATGAAATTAGAAATCCCTAAGGTTTTTTTACCAAGTAGAGAGTTGGGCTCATCAATATCGGGCAAGAGCGAACCAAGCATAACTGCGCCATAAAAGATTCCCAAATCCGCACCGCTTAAGGGTGTGCTAGAAAGTGTATTGAAGCTTGCGATTCCGCACGCACCAAGTCCAAGTCCGAAACTAACATGTGTTTTACCTAACATACAAAGCCTTTAAATCTGCGGTTGTGTGCGAACAATTAAGCTTGAGGGGAGATGAAATTTGATGACTAATTCCTCCTCTTTTGCTCTTTGTTCCCCATTGTCTATTTCGTGGTCAAAGCCTACTAGATGCAAGATTCCGTGAATGAAAAGTAGGGCAATCTCTTCTTCTAGGGTATGCTTTAGCTGTTGGCTCACTTCTTGTGCGTATTCTACCGAGATAATGATACTGCCCAAAATCGGGCTAAACTCGGATTCTAATGGGAAAGAGAGCACATCAGTAGGAGATTGGACGCCGCGAAATTCCGCATTAATACTCGCAATCTTTGCGTTATCTACGAAAAGCAATTCACAAGATTTTGAGGGTAGGTTCAAGTCTTGCAAGAGGGTTTGCAAGATAGAATCCAAAAGTGCTAAAAGTGCCTTTGTCGGCGTAAAATTGCTTTGATTATCTATATCAATGTGCCTCAATTTCTAACCCCACAGGACAATGGTCGCTTCCTAGAATTTCAGAATAAATTTTTGCGTCAATGAGTTTGGAATCTAGTGCTTTGGAGCATAGGAAATAATCAATCCGCCACCCCGTGTTATTGGTGCGCGCCTTTCCCATATAGCTCCACCAACTATATGCCCCCTCTAAAGTGGGATAAAAATAGCGGAAAGTATCAGTGAATCCTGCATTAAGCAAAGCAGTCATTTTTCCTCTTTCTTCATCGGTAAATCCTGCATTTCTACGATTGTTTTTAGGATTTTTTAAGTCTATTTCTTGGTGTGCGACATTTAAATCTCCGCAGACAATCACAGGCTTGTTTTGTTCTAAGTTTTTTAAGAATTTTAGGAAATCATCTTCCCATTGCATTCGGTAATCTAGTCTTTCTAATTCTCGCTTAGAATTTGGTGTATAAACATTAACGAGATAAAAATTATTGTATTGTGCGGTAATGATTCTCCCCTCTTTGTCGTGGTGGGCAATCCCCATATCATACTGAATGCTAAGGGGTTTGGTTTTGCTTAAAATTACCACACCAGAATACCCCTTTTTCTCCGCGCTATTCCAATATTCTTGGTAATTTGGAAAGGTAAAATCGGCTTGGTCTTGTTGCATTTTGGATTCTTGGATACAAAATATATCGGCATTAATGCGATGAAAAAAATCCATAAAACCCTTATTCATACAAGCGCGTAAGCCATTGACATTCCAAGAAATTAATTTCATTTTTTTCCTTTTTGCTTAAATTTTGCAAATAATGTGCCAAAGATTGCAAGGCTGATGAATATGCCAAGCAAAACCCACATTGTGTTTTGTCCAAAATATTTGAGTTCAGAATCCAAACATTCAAGCAAATATGCCCAGCAAAGAATCGCAAGATTTGTTCCGCTTAAAACCACCAAGAGATTAAGCCAAACATTTAAACGCATAAAATATCCAATTGCTGCGCCTACAATCGGTCCTGTCATCCAAAAAGGCAACCATACAAATACGAATAGCCCAATGATTCCATAATGCTTCAGTGATTTTTCGTATTTTTGCGCCATTTCATAGATAGAGCTAAAGACTTTTTCTGCCCTTTTAAAAGTGCTCATTCCTTGAATGCTCCATACGAAAAGCGGATAAAGAATTATCACCATCGCATTTTCAATATAAATATTTAAAATTGTAGCCCAAAAAGTATTAAATCCTAATGCTAGAGACAGAGAGATTCCAGCGGCTCGCCCAAAAATCAGCGAGCTTAAGCCAATGCTTAGGAGTTCATCTCCTATGCCATTTTGAAGCAATAGGCAAATCAAAATGGCAATCACATAGAAAACAAGTAATGTGATTCCAAATAAGAATAGTTTAGTTTCTGCACTCTGGGGTTGAGTTAGAATGAAGCGATAGAGTGCAGAATTTTTCATTATTGTGGGTGTTTGACACTTCCACGATAAAAGGGCTCACATTGGTCTATTTCACCAATTACGGGTTTGGCAACACTCTGTGCTCCCTTTTTGATTTTTCCTAAAATTGAAGTGGCAAGATTCACTGCTGTTTCAATGGTGGTTTGCGTGATTTCAATTTTGGGCTTATCTAGCGTGCCTTTGATTTTTTGAGAATATTTTGCACAATCCTTGTTATCTAATAAGCCAATGGTAAAATTTTGAAAAGCATTGTTATTGAGATTGATAGCCCCAATTGCAGCCAATCTAGTTTTTCCTGTGGAAAACGCTACATCTTGTGCTGTTGCGATTCCATTATTGAGATTAAATTTCGCCTCTAACTCCTTGACGACACTTTTAGAATTGGTTGCTGCACTAAACCCTAGCATACCGACATTTGTGCCTTTTGTCGCCGCAAGACCTAGAGGACCTGCAAGCACGAATGCACCCACGTCTAGCAAATTGATATTATTTGTATTTTCAAAGTTGCTTGCGAGTGCATCAATATCTACGGTATAAATTTCTAAATTTTTACCATTTAGTTCTGCAATTCCATTCAAGTTTTTCAAAATCGTTTGAGCATCATTTCCTTTAATAGTTAAATCTGCATTTGCATTGAGGATTCCTCCTTTGACTAGTTTTTCGTTATTGGTGAAATGGGCTATTTTTTTCATATCCAAATTTGCACCATTTAAGGTAAGTTTTTCGTTTGCAAGTTGAATGTCCAAAGTGCCAAAGTCTTTATTTTGCAAGCTGAAACTCGGAATCTCATTTTCAAGTGCCACACTTCCCTTAAGAGAAAGCGCACCTTTGAGCACCATTTCTAGCGGATTAATATTTGCGATTTCCGGTGTGCTTAGATTGAAGTCCGCACTATAAGCATTGTTGGGCAGGTTGATTTTTGTATTACTGATTTCAAGATTCAAATCTTTTCCATTGGCTTTGATTTGCGCACTTCCATTTCCATTTTTGAGGCTTCCGCTTCCATTGAGTGCTAAGGAAATATCTTGTTTGAAATTCATTCCACTTAATGTGTTGAGTGTGGCTTTAGCAAGAGTGATTTGTTGGGAATTTATATCAAAATCTCCATCAAAGCTAGAATCTTTGAAGTTCTTAAGATTTGCTTTTACGTTAAGCTGTCCCTCTGCATTGTAGTTAAATAATTTAGCAAGCTTTTGTAGATTTAAATTGCTAATGTCCAACGCGACATTTTCTGGCGCATAGTTATTTAAAGTAACATTGGTGAGCAGTTTAGAATCAAACAAATCACTCTGTGCGTGTGCTTTGAGTTTTTTAGAATCTCCACTTACTTCGGCATTAAGGGTATTATTGTTTGCAAGTTGCATTCCTTGGTACTTCAAGCTTGTAATGGTGCTATTTAATTTTGCAGTTAAATTATAATGAAGATTTTCCAAATCAATTTTATCCACTTTAGCATTGAGATTCATTACGCCACTCGCATCATAAGATGTGGTGTTAGTGTATTGTGCAACAAGATTTAAAATTTCTTGTAAGCTTAGATTTTGCGCACTGATTGTCAAGTCTTTTGGTGTGTAGTTTGGTAGGCTTGTATGCGCTAAAATAGGATTTGTAAGAATATTTAAGGCAAGTGTTGCTTCTTGGTCGGTGATTTTGCTTGATTTTAGATTAATGTTTGCAAGCATAGGGGATTGGAGTGTGATTCCGCTTACGCCAATTTTCTCAAGTTTTATTTGAATATCGCCATTGCTTGCGTAATCACTCAAGCCCACGCGCAGATTGTTAGAATTAAGATTGAGATAGCTAGAGGAAGCAAGTAGGGTTGTGATAATGGAATCTTTTTGTGTTTTGCCATTAATCGCAAGCTTGATGGGTTCATTAGGCAAGAGGATTCCATAGGTTTTATTTAAGAGTGAGGTATTTGGAGAGAGTGCATTAGAGGCGATTTGGAATCCCCCAGTTGGCGCACTTAAGTCAGAAATGTCCAAATCCGCATTGAGTAAGACTTTGCCACTCGCGTATTTAGGCTGATTTAAAAAGGCAAGCAAAGATTCTACATTAAGACCATTTTTACTTGTGATAAATAACCTTTTTGGGTTATAATCCTTGAGTGTTATATCCGCGTTAATAAGACTATTAAATGCAGTTATATCAGCTTTTACATCAATATTTCCTCCCTTTTTTACTACATCTCCGTTTAAACCGATTCCACCATTGAGATTAATGCCAATAAGTGGCTCATAAAGTTTTAAATCTTTGATGACTGCGTGGATTTGCGCATTAGTATTGAGAGTGAAAAGCGAATAATCTCCGCTGAGTGCAATTTGGGATTTTTGTTTGTCTGTTAGACTGAAAGCATATTGATTAAACCCTAGTTTAAAATGTGTAAATTCCAAGCCAATAGGAGCTTGTTCGTTTGCGATTTGTGTGATTTTGTTTTTCAAAAATTCATTTCCACTGCTTGAGAATAGCCAAGCTACAACGCCACCTACAAGGAGCAAAAGTAAGACTATTAAGATTCCAAAAATTTTTAAAATTTTTTTCATTAGATTTGCCTTTTTTGTAGAAATATAAATATTTATGGCGCAATTTTAGCAAAATTAAATTAATAAAAACGAAACAAAAAAGATAAAATAAAGTTTTTATTCTTTATAGAATCGTAAAAATTGCCGATATATAATTTGTAATTCTTATATAAGAATTACAAATAAACAGAAAGGAGTCTGTTATGATTTCAGGAATTGATAGCGGTTCTGTGGTAGCAAGTGGTAATTTAAATGTTTTAAAAAAGGTAATGGAAAGTGAGGAGGCTTTAATGGGTTCTCTCATCAATGGATTGCAAAATACACAAGCAAATTTACAAACTCAAGCCCCAGTAGAATCTACACAAGCTCCACAGACAAGTGCAAATAAGTTAGACATTATGGCATAAAGTTAGAGCACTTTTGTGCTTTAACTAATCTTTCATTTAAAAATCTTAAATTTATCTTTTATTTACAAAACATTTTCTATAATCGCCGATTTTATTTTTAAAATTTTCAATTGATAGAGTATAGATTCTTGATGATACAACAAAATTTTTCAACCAAGTTTGTAAATAATGTAATGCGTTATGCCACGAAACATTATTTGTGTCTGCAAAAAAGTGAGCTTAACCAGCTTCCTGCACCCAATCCGCAAAAAAATAAAAATTATCTACTTTATATTCATATACCCTTTTGTGCCACGCTCTGCACTTATTGTTCTTTTAATCGTTTTTTGTTTCAAGAAGAAAAGGCGCATAATTATTTTATGAATTTGCGCAAAGAAATGCAAATGGTAAAAGATTTGGGTTATGATTTTAGCGCAATTTATGTTGGAGGAGGGACAACTTCTATTTTGCCCGATGAATTATGTGAGACGCTTGATTTAGCAAAATCACTTTTTCATATTCAAGAAGTTTCCTGTGAGTCTGACCCTAATCATTTGCAAAGAGAGACTTTAGAGAAATTTAAAGGTAGGATAGATAGGTTTTCTGTTGGCGTGCAAAGTTTTGATGATGAAATTTTGCGCAAGATTGGACGCTATGAGAAATTTGGAAGTGGAGAGGAAATCAGTCAAAAACTAAAGCAAGCAATAGGAATCTTGCCTATCTTAAACATAGATTTAATCTTTAATTTTCCCAATCAAACACAAGAAATGCTTGCAAGGGATTTGGAAATCATTCAAGCCTTAAAGCCAAATCAGCTTACGACTTATCCTTTGATGTCTTCACCTTCTGTTAAAAGCATTCTTAAACGTTCCATTGGGGAAGTAGATTTGCAGAATGAAGCGCGACTTTATGCGCAGATTCTCAATACTCTTGCTTCAGATTTTATCCCCTTATCTAGTTGGGCATTTTCACACAAAGGAAGTGAAATCTTTGACGAATATGTCGTAGATAATGCAGAATATGTTGGCATTGGCTCGGGTTCTTTTAGCTTTTTAAATGGTGCATTATATATCAATACTTTTTCACTCAAGACTTATGCACAAAGAATCCAAAATGGGCAAATGGGCGTAGTAAGAGAGCGTAAATATTCCAAAAAGGCGCAACTACAATATCGTTTAATGGTGGAGCTTTTTGGTGGCAAGGCAAGTATAGAGCGATTCCAAACACTCTATGGAGCAGATTTAGAAAAAGATTTATTTAAGGAAATTACCTTTTTGCGTCTAAGTGGCAATATTTTTAAGCAAGGTAATGCGTATTATCCGACACAAAAGGGAAAATATCTCTTTTTATCTATGATGAAAGAATTTTATATCGGTATGGACCGCGTACGCGAAGAATCTCGCGCTATGCTAAAAGAGGAAGATATGTAAGGGATTGAAGAAAAGTTTTTAAACTTGATTAAAAAATGTTATAATTTTAGAATTTTTTAAATGAGGTGGAAATGCTAGGCTATCAGACTCTACGTCCTTTTCTTTTCAAAACTAATCCAGAAACTGCCCACACAATGATAGAAACTTTAGGCAAAATTGCCCCAAAGATTCCAACTTTGTTACCTTTATTGTCTTATAGAAATTGCATCAATGATTCTATTTTGAATCAAGAGATTGATGGAATGCAATTTTATAATCCTGTTGGATTGGCGGCTGGCTTTGATAAAAATGCCACAATGATAGAATCTCTTTGTGCTTTCGGGTTTTCACATTTAGAGTTGGGTGCAGTAACGCCTCTTGCACAAAGCGGTAATGACAAACCGCGTCTTTGGCGACATATTCAAGAGGAATCTATCCAAAATGCGATGGGGTTTAATAATGAGGGTATGAATGCAGTCAATGCAAGATTGAAAACCCTTTCCCCTTTCGCGATTCCATTAGGAATTAATATTGGCAAAAATAAAGCCACACCTCAAGAAGAGGCATTAAAAGATTATTTGACTTTAGCGCAAAATTTCGCACAAACGAGCGATTATTTGAGTGTGAATCTCTCCTCTCCCAATACGCCCAATTTGCGCGAATTGCAAAACAATGATTTTATCAAAGAGCTTTTGGGTAAGATTTGTGAAGTTTATCCCAAACCAATTTATTTGAAAATTGCCCCAGATTTAGAAATAGATTCTGCATTGGGTTTGATTGAAGTTGCAATAGGTAGTGGAGCAAAGGGTGTCATCGCTACCAATACCACTTTGGATTATAGCCTTGTGGCGCAGCCTCAAGACAAAGGAGGAATCAGCGGAAAAGTGTTAGCTCCAAAAAGTCGTGAAATGTTGAAGCAAATTGCTTTAATGCTAAAAGGCAAAAATCAAAAAACTACATTAATTAGTGTCGGTGGAATTGCAAATGCACAAGAGGCTTATACAAGGATTCGTTTGGGAGCAAACCTTGTGCAAGTCTTTAGCGCATTGATTTTTGAAGGACCAAGCTTAGTAAGAAAAATCAACTTAGAGTTAAAAAACTATTTAGAACGTGATGGATTTAATCATATAGGTGAAGCAATAGGCGTAGATTTATGAGATTAATACATATCGTTTTAAAGATTGTTTGCATTAATTTATTTTTATTAGGAGTTTTAATGGCAGGGAATAGCCCTATACAATCTGTGCTTCCAAAACATTATCAAACAAAACTCAAGAATGGTTTGGAGGTTGTGATTATCCCACTCAAAAATCAAAGTGATGTTATCACAACAGATATATTTTATAAAGTTGGTAGTCGTAATGAGGTAATGGGCAAAAGCGGAATCGCACATATGCTAGAGCATTTGAATTTCAAATCCACCAAAAATTTAAAAGCAGGGGAGTTTGACCAAATTGTCAAGAGTTTTGGCGGTTCTACCAATGCCGCAACAAGTTTTGATTATACGCATTATTATATCAAGTCTAGCACACAGAATCTTAGTAAGTCTTTGGAGTTGTTTAGTGAATTAATGCAGAATTTGAGCTTAAAAGATGAGGAGTTTCAGCCAGAACGCAATGTCGTAGCAGAGGAACGATTATGGCGAACCGATAATAATCCAATGGGTTATTTATATTTTAGGCTTTTTAATACCGCCTTTGTTTATCATTCCTATCATTGGACGCCTATTGGCTTTATGGACGATATTAGAAATTGGAGCATTGAGGACATTCGTGCTTTTCATCATCTTTATTATCAGCCACAAAACGCTGTGATTGTGATTGCAGGGGATATAGACGAGAAAGAAGCGTTAAAAGAAGTAAAAAAGCATTTTGAAAAGATTAAAAATAAAGGCGAGATTCCTTCTAAAATCCATACCAAAGAACCAAAGCAAGAGGGTGAGCGTAGGGTGAGTGTGCATAAGCCAAGTGAAGTTGAAATTTTGACACTTGCCTTTAGAATCCCTCCTTTTAATCATAAAGACCAAATTGCTCTTAACGCATTAAGCGAAATTTTAAGCGGTGGTAGAAGTAGTCCCTTAATAAGTGAGATTGTGGATAAAAAGCGGCTCGCGACAGAAATTTATGCTTATAATATGGATTTAATAGACGATGGGTTGTTTATTTTTATGGGATTGGCAAATGTTGGTGTGAGTTTGGAGAAGTTAGAAAAAGCAATTTTATTAGAAATTGAAAAAATCAAACAAGGCAAATTAAAGATTGCAGAACTCAAGAAAGCAAAAACTAATTTGCGCACAAATTTTTTGTATGAGTTAGAATCTAGTAGCGGAGTGGCAAACCTGTTTGGAAGCTATCTCGTGCGCGGTGATTTGGAATCATTATTGCATTTTGAACAAGATTTTGATAATCTAAGCCTAGAAGATATTGTTGCAGTGGCACAAAAATATTTTGTCCCCTCCAACGCCACTATTTTAACTCTAACGAAGTAAGGAAAACAATGCAAGTAGAAAATCAAGTCAAAGGCGCAATGACCGCATTGATAACCCCTTTTAAAAAGGGCGCGTTGGATTTGGAAAGTTATGAGTCTTTGATTAAAAGACAAATCAAATACGGCATAGATGTCATTGTGCCTGTTGGCACAACAGGAGAGAGTGCGACACTTAGCCACGAAGAACACAAAGAGTGCATAGAGGTTGCCGTGAGTGTTTGTAAAGCAAGTCAAAAAGAGGGAAGTAATGTCAAAGTGTTAGCGGGGGCAGGGAGCAATTCCACGCAAGAAGCCATTGAGCTTGCAAAATTCGCCCAAAGTTGCGGAGCAGACGCTATTTTGTGCGTTACGCCTTATTATAATAAGCCAACCCAAGAGGGCTTGTTTTTGCACTATAAAGAAGTTGCAAATGCTGTGAGCATTCCTCTAATGCTCTATAATGTGCCCGGACGCACAGGAGTGAATCTTGAAACTAAAACAATCTTAAGGCTTTTCAATGAGATTCCAAATATTTATGGCGTCAAAGAAGCAAGCGGAAGCATTGAAAAGGTTATTGATTTGAATATGAATGCCAAAGACTTGAGTATTGCAAGCGGAGAAGATGCAATCAATTATCCGATTCTAAGCTGTGGTGGGGTAGGTGTGATTTCTGTTACTTCTAATCTCCTGCCAGATAAGATTTCTGAATTAACACATGTTTTATTGAAATCGCATAATTATGACCGCGCAAGAGAGCTTAACAATGAGCTCTATGCGATTAATAAAGCATTATTTATAGAAAGTAATCCGATTCCAATTAAGGCGGCAATGTATTTAAGTGGGCTTTTGAAAACCTTAGAATATCGTTTGCCATTAGTCGCTCCAAGTCCGCAAAATATGGAATATCTTGAAAAAATTTTAAATCAATATGAGGTAGTAAAATGAGAGAAAATTTTAAAGGTAAAACCTTAGTTATTAGTGGTGCAACGCGTGGAATTGGTAAGGCAATCCTCTATCGCTTTGCGCAAAATGGTGTCAATATTGCATTTACTTATAACAAAAATGAAGAAGAAGCAAAAAAAATCATTGCAGAAGTGGAATCACAATTTTCTATCCAAGCAAAAGCCTATCCTCTTGATGTTTTAGAACCTGAAACTTATAAAGATTTGTTTGCTAAAATTGACGAGGATTTTACCCGTGTAGATTTTTTTGTAAGCAATGCAATTATTTATGGAAAAAGTGTTGTAGGAGGTTTCGCGCCTTTTATGCGATTGAAACCTAAAGGATTGAATAATATCTATACCGCCACAGTGCTTGCGTTTGTTGTGGGCGCACAAGAAGCAGCCAAGAGAATGCAAAAAGTCGGGGGAGGGAGCATTATCTCGCTAAGTTCCACAGGGAATCTTGTGTATATGCCAAATTATGCAGGGCACGGCAATTCTAAAAATGCAGTAGAAACAATGGTAAAATATGCCGCAATGGAGTTAGGAGTTTATAATATTCGCGTCAATGCTGTGAGTGGTGGTCCGATTGAAACCGATGCGCTTAGAGCATTTCCAGACTTTGCCGAGATTAAAGCAAAGGTTGTGGAGCAAAGTCCGCTTAGTCGTATGGGAGCACCAGAGGATATTGCAGGGGCTTGTTTGTTTTTGTGTGATGATACTGCGAGTGCTTGGCTAACGGGGCAAACCATTGTCATTGACGGAGGAACAAGCTTTAAATAAGCTTAAAAGTATGAAATTAGAATCCCTACCTAATTGTTTGACGATTTTTCGTATCGTGCTTGCATTTCTTCTGCTTGCATTGATTTTGTATGGTCAGTGGATATTGCCTCCTCCGATTCACCCAAGTTGGATTAATTATTTTGCGTGTTTGATTTTTTGTGTCGCAAGCATTACAGATTTTTTTGATGGTTTTATTGCGCGTACATTTAATGTAACGAGTGTTTTTGGAGAGATTTTTGACCCATTGGCGGATAAGCTCTTAATGTTGGCAGCATTAATTGGGCTTGTGGTATGGAATCGGACGGAAGTATGGGCAGTGTTTTTGATTCTTGGACGTGAATTTTTTATTACAGGGTTACGTGTCGTTGCTGCAAGCAAAGGAATCAAAGTTGCAGCCTCTAATCTTGGTAAATACAAAACAGGCTTGCAGATTACCGCCATTGCGTTTTTACTAATGGATTATTCTTTTGGGAATGCGACTTTGTGGCTCGCAGTGGCACTGACGCTTTATTCTGGTTATGACTATGTTAAAATGTATGCAAAGGCTCGTTAAATGGGAATGATTAGTTCAATCTTAGTGCTCTCTTTTTTGGTATTTTTTCACGAATTGGGGCATTTTTTGGTGGCAAAGTTTTTTGGTGTACGTGTAGAAGCCTTTAGCATCGGCTTTGGCAAAACAAGAATTTTGAAAAAACAAGTTGGAGAGACAGAATATTCTTTGCGTCCGATTCCTTTAGGAGGGTTTGTCCAACTCAAAGGGCAGAATGACTTTGACCCCTCTTTGCGGGATAGGGAGCGTGATAGTCTGTATGGAATCCAAGCCTATAAGCGACTCATCATTTTAGCAGCAGGTTCGTTTTTTAATTTGTTGCTCGCATTTTTGCTTTTTGTTACAATTGGATTAATGGGTAAAAACGAGTTAGCTCCTGTGGTGGGTAAGGTAGAAGCCAATATGCCAGCAGAGATTGCGGGATTGCGCAGTGGAGATGAGATTCTTAAGATTAATGGACAAAGAATCCAAACTTGGGAAGCCTTAAGCCAGAGAATAGCAAAATCTAAAGGTACATTAGAAATCGTCTTTTTACGCAATTCAAAAGAATATCAAACAACATTAACGCCAAAGATAGGAGAATCCAAAAATATTTTTGGTGAAAGTATTTCACGCCCTTTGATTGGGATTATTTCTAGTGGTGAGACGCGTGTTATTTCTTACTCGTTGCTAGATTCTTTTTCCTATGCTTTATATCAGACTTTGGAATCTAGCAAGTTGATTTTGCAAAGCATTGAAAAGATTTTTTCCGGTGTTGTACCACTTAGTGAAGTAGGGGGCGTAGTTTCTATTGTGAGCATTACTAAGAAAGCAAGCGAGCTTGGAATCATTACGCTTTTTGCCTTTACTGCCTTGATTTCGGTGAATCTTGGAATCTTGAATTTGCTTCCGATTCCTGCTTTAGATGGAGGGCATATTCTTTTTACGCTTTATGAAATGCTCACCAAAAAAATCCCGACACAAAACACTTTTTATCGTTTGAGTGTGGCAGGGTGGATTGCACTATTAGGACTTATGGGACTTGGGCTGTATAATGATATATTGCGTATCATCAATGGCACAATGCCTTTTTAAAGGAAATGAATGCAAGAGAAACTCAATCAAAATTTAATCCAAGTGATAGAGAGAATAGAAAAAGCAAGAATCACGGTAGATAGGCATAGAATCGTGCGCTTAGTGGCAGTGAGCAAATACTCTACACAAGAGGAAATTGCTGCACTTTATGCGTGTGGGCAACGTGCCTTTGGGGAAAACAAAGTGCAAGATTTGAAGACAAAGTCGCAATCTTTGGAATCTCTCCCGCTAGAGTGGCATTTCATCGGTTCTTTACAAAGCAATAAAATCAATGCGCTTTTGAGTTTGAATCCTTTTATGTTTCAGAGCTTGCATTCTTGGGAATTAGCAGAGCAATTACAAATGCGTTTGCAACGAGAAAACAAGACCTTGCGCACTTTGCTACAAGTCAATAGTGCCAAAGAAGAAAGCAAAAGCGGTTTTATGCCAGAAATAGCGCAAGAAATGTATCTTAAGATTCAAGAATCTTGTTCTAATATCCAGCTTTGTGGATTAATGAGCATTGGAGCACATACAAATGAAAATGCAGTGATTAAAAAGAGTTTTGAAACAACATATAAAATTTTTGAAAAACTGCAAACTCAAGGAGCAACAATGCTAAGTATGGGAATGAGTGATGACTTTGAATTGGCTATTGCGTGTGGGAGTAATTGTGTGCGATTAGGAAGTGTATTGTTTAAGTAAATGTGATTCTAACTTATCGCGTTGCAAAACAAACTATTTTCAATTAAGAGCCAAAGCCTAAATCATTCAAACTCCATTGTCTCGCAAGGATAGATTTCAGAAGTTTTGGGTAGATAATGCACAAATTGATTTAAAAATTGTGTATTGAGGAATAATTCACCACAGATGATGATTCCTTTTGTTTGGTAATTTTCCTCCATATCACGACTGAAATTAGCAAAAAACTCTGCTAAGGAATCCAAGATTCCATAACAAAGTAATTCATTTTCTACGCCTGCTAGCTTAAAACTCATCACAGAACGCAAGGTTTGCAAAGTATCAAGTGCGATTTTGCCTTCTTGATTGCGTTCCAATTTGAAGTCTATACGCGGACCTTTCTTGCCCAAAAATTTCCAAGCGCATTCTATCACAGCAGAAGCGCAAGCCTTGAGATTGCCAGCATTGCCTAAACCCAATAAAACACCACACATTCCTACCAAATCCAATAAATTATGCGAAAGAATAGAATCTTTGGGTAAGGATTCCAAAGTTTGCGTTAAATGAGAATGATGGGAGGAGAAGTTTTTTAGCAAATTTTTTGTTGTATGGTTTAGGGTTTTGAGGATTTCAAGTATTGCTCCTAGATTGCTTTCAAAGGTAAATTCAAGTGTTTCCTTGAAACTCTGATTGAAATAGACCCAAAAAAATGTCTGGTGTCTTCCAATATAGAGCATATTTACGCGTTCTAACGATACATTAAGGATTGTTTGTTTGAAGTTGCGCGTTAAAGAATTGGGTTGATATGTCTCGAAACGATGAGGCAAGACAATGGAATTTTGAGCAACACTCAAAGTAAACGGCTTAGAATCTTGAGAGACAAATTCACAGATTCCATTTTCTCTTTTTTGGTTTAATGGTAGCAAATACAAACCCGCATAAGATTCTAAAAATTTGCCCAAAAGAACTAAATAGGGCTCAAAAGGCAGAATGACTTTTACAAGTGAGTTTGGGAAAAAATTGCTAAAAATACTTTTGGGGGCAAGTTTTAAGATAGGCTTTTCTAATGTCGCGAGTGCTTGCAATTCCTCATTTTCTACTCTGAAAAGCAATTTAACATTTTCTAAAGAGTTGGGCATAAAGCAGAAATCATTAGCAATTTCTTCTTGTTTTGGCGGATTCTTTTCATCAAAAAGTGCTAATTCTCTCTTGCCAAAAATTGTTTTGACAAATACACGTTCATTTTGCTTTAAATAGGTGGCAATGGTTTGTAGGGATTCTATTAAATCTTGTGCATTTTGAATCTCACTCTTTCTTCCCTTGTTTAAAAGTGTTATTTTCGTTGGTTCAAAATCTATAAACTTGCCCCATAGGTTGCAAAAGTCTGAAGATTCTTTCGTGCAAAGTTGTTGCAATTCTAAAGGTGTGAGGAAATTGGTTAAAGAGAGATGATTTAAATTGATGAGATTATTTTGGCTAAAGGATTCTAAGACTATTAATTCCTTAAATGCCCATTGCAAAGAGAGCGGAATATAGTTTTGTAAAGAATCACTGAAGTCCAAAATTTCTTGTTGTTCTCCTTGCACCTCTAGCCTAAAGGAATCTTGAGAGTTTTGCATAAACTGCCCTTGCAAATTTGCTTTTTTAAGCGCAGAATATAAGGCTTTGAGAAGAAAAATTTGAATATTTTGTGGCATATAAAGTTTGGCAATTTGTTGGAAAACAAAAGCAACAATCAGTTGGGATTCCGACTTTGTCGTTTGAGAAGCCATTTTAATATCCTTTGTATGAGAAGCGGGCGATTTCTTGTAAATCCTGATGAGAGGTTTTAGAGACTTGAACGCCGAGTGATTTTAGATAGGTGATTGCTTGGGATTCCATTAATTTTGCTCCCTCTTTGACTTCATTTGTGAGTTCAAAGGTTGGGTTTTCACCAATAATAAAGGGCTTAATGCCTAGAATTTTGGTTGGGGGCAAGTCCCCTAGCATTTCAATCATTCGTAGGGTTTGCAGCATTTCCACTTCGTGCGCACTTCCAGCCCAAGTGATTTGATTAGGAATCGCACGAAAATCAAAGAAATAAACATCGCCTATTTTAGCGTCTTTGGCGTCAATAGAATCTATAATCAGTACGGAATCGTATTGTGTAATGAGTGGAATCAAATGCTGCGCCATTGTCCCACCATCTACAATCTCTACGTTATGCTCCCCACTAAAAGTATAATTGAGTTTTAATAAATTGGATAAATGCACGCCAATACCCTCGTCCCCAAAGAGAATATTGCCAATGCCTAAAACTAAGATTTTCATTTGTCTTGCGCGAGAAAAGCGATTCACAAGGAATCGCTAGAGAAATTATACGTGTTCGTCTTTTTCAAATTTTACACCACTAAAGATTGTATCCACACCAGCACCGGGGAATTTCGCACTATTCCAACTTGCCATATAAATGTGGATTGGGATAAAGAGAATGAATGCCCAAGTTAAAATGTGGTGAATCAAGCGCACATTTGCGATGCCACCGCAAAACACTTCTAAGGGTTTCATCAAAGGGGCAATCAATCCGCCCAATCCTTCGTGATAAACGTGTGCATACAAGACAAGTCCGCTTAAAGAAATTGCAATAATAAGGAAAAAGACTCCTAAATAAGTCGCAAGTTGTAGAGGATTGTAAGCGCCTTTTAAATGGGGGTGTCCGCCTAGTAGCAAGTAGCTTTTTAGGACGCCAAACCATACAAAAGGATTGAAAAAATCCAAGATTGAGCGGCGTTCGAACGCACATTCACGCGTTAAAAGTAAGTAGAGACGAAAAATCGTTACCGCAATGAGTAAAAACCCAAGAATCAAATGCCAGCTTCGCATTAAAGCATAGAGGAATCCTGTGGGTTCGCCCGTGAAATTATTGGGTGCTAAAAAGGGATAAGCAAGATAGAATCCTGTTGCAATAAGCCCAAAGATTGTCAAGGCTCTAATCCAATGGAAAATCCGTGTGAGTTTAGAAAACTCAAGCACAGCTTTGTATTTTGTTTCCATATTTTCTCCTTAAATTTTACAATTCATAGCAATAGGGTCAAGTCTATATTGGCTAATTTCATTCCCTTTTGTATCCATTAAATGCACCGCACAAGCGATACAAGGGTCAAATGAATGAATGGTGCGCACGATTTCTAATGGTTGGGTAATGTCTTGCACTTTGATTCCAACAAGTGAAGCCTCATAAGGTCCCATTTGGTTTTTGGCGTCTTTTGGTCCTGCATTCCAAGTGCTTGGCACAACTGCTTGATAATTAGAAACCACGCCGTCTTTGATTCTCACCCAATGGCTTAACATACCGCGTGGCACATTGCCAATGTAACGCCCCTTGTATTCTTTTTTGTTGTCAATTTTATAAGGTGCGCAAGTCGTTTGGTCGCCTGTTTTGAGATTCTCTACCAAAGAATTGAATGCCTCAATACCATAATCCGTAGAGAGTTTGCATTCTAATAATCGCGCAGCGGTTCTACCTAATGTGCTAAAGAGTGCTTCAAGGGGTAATCCTGTATCTTGTAAGAATTGTGTCGCAATTTTGGTAATACGAGGATTTTTTGCCGCCAAGCCTACTACTACCGTTGCAAGTGGTCCTACTTCCATTGGCTCACCATTATAGCGAGGAGATTTAATCCAGCTGTATTTTCCGCTCATATTAATTGCTTTTGTTTTGATTGGGTTGCCATCAGGTCCGATAGTCTCTGCATCTGTGAAGCCTGTGTAATTTGGTTCTGTTTCTCCATCGTAAGGGTGTAGGGCTTTGTCGTTTTGATACCAAGAATGTGTCGCTTCTTCGGTGATTAAGTCCTCATTGATTTCTAAGAGCTTAGAAATATCCCCACCTCGCACGACACCGCTACTATAAAGTGTTTCGTTATGATTGACAGGAATTTCAGCATGAGAGATAAAGTTACGCACTCCGCAACCTTTAAGCACGCTTGGTTCGTTTTTGAACATTTCAGCTGCCATTACAACATCGGCATAATAAGCGCGATTGATGAAATCGCCCACTTCTTTATATTTTGTGAGCCAATCACCCAATCTGCTTGGGTCTAAAATATCCGCGACACAAGTTACTCCCCCAACGGTCAAGCTTTGTGGGTGTGGTTGTTTTGCACCAAAAATCGCCATCATTTGCGCCGCAACTCTTTGCACCTCAAGAGCTTTGAGATAGTGAGAAAGTACGATGAGGTTTTGTTCTGGCGAGAATTTGTAGGTTTTGTGTCCCCAATACGCATTGGCAAAAGGTCCTAAGCCTTGTTTCGCACTTGCAAAGGCTTTGACTTTTTCTTGCACAGCGGCTAGCTCGTCTGCACCTGTTGCAATCGGATTTTTAGAATATTTAAATGCAAGTTCGGAAGCCTTTTTGGGGTCTGCTTTGAGTGCTTCTGTAATATCGCACCAATCTAGCCCGTGTAGGTGATAGAAATGCACTAAGTGGTCGTGCATTACGAGTGAAACATTCATCAAGCTTCGCACCATTTGCGCATTAAATGGAATCTGAATCCCTAGTGCGTTTTCTACTGCAGTAATTCCTGCTTTGTAATGAGAAAATGTGCAAACTCCACAGATTCTTTGAACCATAAAGCCTACATCTCTAGGGTCGCGATTTTTGACAATCACTTCCAAACCACGCCATAAAGTAGAGGTAGAATAAGCATCAGTAATGACATTGTTTTCATCTACAATTACTTCAATCCTTAAATGTCCTTCAATCCTTGTAATAGGATCTACAATGATTCTTTTTGTCATAAATTCTCCTTATGCTTAGTCTTTTTTGAAATTGCTTAATACTGCGTGTGCCGCCATACCGATTGCTGCTACACCAAGCAAGGTGATTCCGATATTATCTGCGGTGCGGTCTGCCCCCTCAAAGAATGGTGCATTATAAAGTTTGCTCGCAAGTGGTTCTTCAAAAGGTCCCATTGTATCCCAGAAGTTTGGCTCACTACAACCGATACAGCCGTGTCCTGCTTGGATAGGCCAGCTAATATGAGAGTTGAAGCGAAGTTTGGAGCAGTTGTTAAAGGTGTAAGGTCCTTTACAGCCAACTTTGTAAAGGCAGTAACCATTTTTCGCGCCCTCATCGCCGAATCTTTGCACAAATTCACCCGCGTCAAAATGCCCGCGTCTCTCGCATAAATCGTGGATTCTCAAGCCATAAGCCCATTTTGGACGATTGAATGCATCTAGTTGTGGTAAAGTGCCAAAAAGCAAGAAATGGATTACATTTCCTACGATATTTTTTTCGCTTGGAGGACAGCCGGGCACATTAATCACGGGTTTGTTGGTGATTGCACTAAGTGGTTTTGCAGCGGTTGGGTTTGGATTAGCAGCTTGGATTCCACCAAAGCTTGAGCAAGAACCAATCGCAAAGATTGCCGCAGCATTTGCGCTTGCTTCTTTCGCGCTTTCTAAGCCTGTTTTCCCAAATGCTCCAATCGTAAGGTATTGTCCCTCTAATGCAGTGGGTATGCCTCCCTCTACCATTAAGACATAACGTCCCTTGTAACGTTCTATCGCAGATTCCAAGTTTTCTTCTGCTTGATAGCCCGCCGCAGCCATAATGGTTTCGTGGTATTCTAAAGAGATATAATCAAAAATCAAACTCGCAATGCCAGGTCCATCGCTTCTAAGTAGGCTCTCGCTACAACCTGTGCATTCTGCCATATGCAACCAGATCACAGGTAAGCGGTCTGCAATCTCTGCTGCTTTTGCAGTTAATGGCGTGAAACTCGCAGGCAAGGATAACATTGCTGTCATTGCTCCTGCCCATTTCATAAAGTCTCTTCTTGAGATTCCTTTTTCTTTTAGCATTTTTCTAATGCTATTGCCCTCTTTGAGGCTCGGGATTTTAGCGATATTTGCAAGCCTATCTTGAGCCTGTTGTAGTAGCGTTTGTTCTCTTTCCATTACCTTCCTTTATTTTGAGATTTGAAGTTAAGTGAAATTTATCTTTTTTTGCCTTAAAAAGCACTACAAAATAAAAATTAATTGAGAAATTCACTTTGCGAATGTGGTAAATTTACTCTTTTGCCCTTATTTGTGTGCTACGATTTTATTGCATAGAGTCCCAATATCTAAGAAGCAAATAAGCAATAAATTAAAACTTAATAAAGCATCTCCAAACAATAATTTAAAGCAAAGAAAAATGAAAGAAAATAATTTAAAGTAAAGAAAGAATAAAAAGAAAAGCAAGGGTTTATCCCTTGCTTTAAGTATCTTAAAAAGACTATTGAAGTAGTCTTAAGATATTTTGTTGCACTGCATTGGCTTGGCTCATTGCATAACTTCCAGCTTGAGCTAGAATGTTTAGGTTAGAGTAGTTTGCAGATTCACTTGCGAAATCAACTTCTCTGATTCCACTTTCAGCAGATTTCACATTCACTTGAGTAATTGTGATGTTATTGACTGTGGATTGCATTTGTTGTTGCACAGAACCCAAGTCTGAACGAATGGTGTCTAGTTGTTTAATCGCAGATTCTGCAATATCCATTACAAGCATTGCACCTTGAAGAGTGGTAACACCTGAACCCATTTCTTTTTGTTTAGCAGGTTCTATACCGATAGAACACATAGTATTAACAGAGTAGTTACCTTTAAGTTGTCTTAGAGTTGTAATAGACTCTGCTACACTTGCTTTTCCTAGACCTACATTATTACCAGCACCAGATAGTCCCAAACCTTCAATTATAATGTCTGCAGAACCAAGCTTTGTAACATTCAATCTACCGACATAAAGACCAGCTTTGAAGCCTGTTGCACCACTAAGAGCAACAATATTCGCAGCAGCAGCATTTGCACCTGCACTATGAGTAGTAAATTGACCTTGGATAGAAATCGCTCTACCATCGGTTGAAGTAAGTCGCAATGCACCACTTCTATCAATAGAGGCTTCTACACCTGTGGTGTCTTTCCAAGCATTGATAGATTGGACAAGTCTGTTGTCTCTATCATTTGCTTTAATATCTACAACATTACCAATCTCTACACCATTGATAGTAAGACCGATGATAGTTCCAGAGGCTACGGCGAAATCTCCACCTGTTGCTTGCACATCTGCTGTTGCACGCACACCACCGAGTTCATCAGAATAGCGGTTGATAGCTTCGGCAAGTTGTCCTAGACCTGTTCCGGCACTAGAGCTAATGACAACAGATTCTAAGCCTAACTTTCTGCTTCCATTGGTTACTGTTATTGTAACTTCACTACCTACTGTATTTGTTTCGGCTGCTTGTCCAGAAACAGAGAAGTTGTAGCTCTCTGTTCTTACATGTCCAATCTTATCAGAGCTTGTAGCACCAATGCTTGCTCTAATGGTTTGGTTAGAATAAGCAC
>CAYXGY010000005.1:0-108269 GCA_964464895.1 uncultured Helicobacter sp.
CTTGCTTCCACGCCCTATACAGAATTTATTTATTTTAATTTTTAAGGGGAAAGAGATGAGGAATATAAACTTTAAAAATCTAAAAGAGATGTTCAGTAGGAATCTCGGGACGCAAGATAATGCGTATAAGAAATTTTTAATTTTCTCCTTTGTGATTCCTTTGCCCTGCATTATGCTTCTTGCGATTAATCTCTATTTGTATGATCCTGCACAGCTTTTTCATAAGCCCTATTGGCGACCAAATACTTTTTTTGATGATATGCGCGTGAGTGCTAAAGGCATCATAGACCATTATGGCTTTGATGCATATATTTTGGGCACTTCTATGCTAGAAAATACTTCAGCCAAAGAGGCGAAGGAGAAATTGGGTGGGGAATGGGTGAATATTTCATTGAGTGGTTCTACTTTTGAGGAGAGAGCGGTGGTGCTAGAGTATTTATTAAAACACAATCCACCCAAACAGATTTTATATAGTTTGGATTATCTTAGTGGTTTGCATAGTAGAAATAATATGCCAATGAAACTGTATAATGATTCTAGTGCCGATGATTTTAGTTTTTATATAAGCGATTGGTTTGTTTTATGCTCTATAGTGTGGTCCAAAAACAAATCTTGCGTAGGTGATAGTAGTTATACACAGCTTAGGGAGGATTCCATTGTGCGTTGGATTCAAGAGAAAAGCCACAGTGAAAGATTTGGGGGAATTGAGAATTGGATAAAATTCAGAAATAACAAACAATTGGAAGGGGTTTTGGAATCATTATCCCAATATGAAGCACAGAATCCTAAAGAAAATCTTATTGCAGAGGATTCCAGCACGCAAATACAAGAGTATATCAGCAAGAATATCTTAAGATTTGTAGAGCAGAATCCACAGATACAATTTTATTTTGTGATTCCTACTTATAGTCGTTTAAATTATAAGTTAAAATCTAGTTTCTCACAATTCCAATCCACTTTGTTGTGGTTGGTTTTGGAGATTGATAAACTTCCTAATGCTACGCTTTATGGGTTTGATGATTTGGATTATGCCGACAAGATTGCAAATTATAAAGACTTGACGCATTATAATGTGGATATGAATTCAATGGGGCTAGACGCAATTAGAGAGAATACGCATATTTTGACTTCAGAAAATATTGAGGAGTATCTTAAGACTATGGAATCCAAGATTCAAGAATACGACATAGAGCCTTTGGTAAAAATTGCCAAAGAGGTGTTAGGAGAATAGATGTTATACATTTATTTTCGTACTTGTGAGACACACGCGATAAACGAAAGTAATCTATAATCCAAAGTCTTGTTATTAGCCTTGTAGATTCTGTTGTTTGGTTTGCTATGTTGTAAGATTATAGATTGCCACACCGATAAATCAGCTGGTAATGACGCATTGGGAATAAATTAAATATCATTTAATAAAAAATGCAGGTTATTTTGAATATAATACTTCCCTTATATTTTTTGCCCAAAGAATTGGGCTTTAGGAGTAGCAATGGAGCAAACATTATCCATTATTAAACCTGATGCAGTGAAAAAAAATGTCATTGGGAAAATCATTGAACGTTTTGAGAGCAATGGCTTAAGAATCGCAGCGATGAAAAAGATTAGGCTTAGCCGATGCGATGCGAAAGACTTTTATGCTGTGCATAAAGACCGCCCCTTTTTTGGTGAGTTGGTAGATTTTATGGTAAGCGGACCTGTGGTTGTAATGGTGCTTGAGGGATTAAATGCAGTAGCAAAAAACCGCGAATTAATGGGTTCGACAAATCCCAAAGAAGCAGCACCGGGCACAATTCGCGCAGACTTTGCAGAAAGTATTGACGCAAATGCAGTACATGGAAGTGATAGTCTAGAAAATGCAAAAAAAGAAATTGCATTTTTCTTTGCGACAAAAGAAATTTGCTAATTAATGCGTAAAATAGCTTTTGCAAAGGCTTTTCAATCTTGCAAAAATGGAGAGGAGATTCCGTTTTGTATTGAAAAAGATGAAGCGGAGCTCAAAGGGACTTTGTCCTATAATAAAAATTACCCTAATCTATTGAAGCTAAAAGGAATCTTAAGCGGAACGATAGTTCTTGTTTGTGATTCTAGCGGAGAAGAATATGTCAAGACGCTAGAGGAAGCTTTGGAGTTTTATCTTAGTGATGTGATAGTGAATTTGGATAATGAGCATTTTGAAGAAATAGTAGAATGCGAAAAGGGTGTAATTGATTTTGATGAAATTTTGCTTAGTGAATTAGAAATGATTCGCTGTGATTATCATACTAAAGAATAAAAGGAGTTAAAAATGGCAGTACCAAAAAGACGCGTGAGTAAAACAAGAGCAGCAAAAAGAAGAACGCATTATAAAATCACATTGGCAGTTCCTGTAAAAGATAAAGATGGAACTTGGAAAATGCCTCATCGTGTAAATAAATTTACTGGAAAATATAAAAATAATTAACTTGGAATATTAAAATGAGAATTGCTGTTGATGCAATGGGGGGAGATTTTGGTTCTTCTCCACTTGTGCAGGGTGCTTTACAAGCATTAAAAGAACGTGATTTTACGCTTGTGCTTGTGGGAGATGAGCAGGTGATTGCTCCACTTGTCCCTGCGGAATATAAGCAAAAAATAGAAATCGTGCATTGCATGGACTTTATTACAATGGAGGAGGGGGCAACCTCCGCTTTAAAACGTAAAGAAAGTTCTATTTATATTGCAATTGAAATGCTTAAAGCCAAACAAATAGACGCCGTAGTTTCTGCGGGGCATAGTGGGGCAACGATGAGCCTTGCAACTTTAAAAATCGGGCGATTAAAGGGTGTTTCTCGTCCTGCAATTTGCACGCTTATGCCACGTATTGACGCACAAAAAAGCCTCGTTGTAGATGCGGGGGCAAATGTGGATTGCAAGCCTGAGAATCTCTTTGAATTTGGGATTATGGGACACGAATATGCGACTGCGATTCTCAATTATCCTAAGGCACGCATTGGTTTGCTAGCAAATGGTGAGGAAGAGTGCAAAGGCAATGAAATGACAAAGGTTGCCTTTGATCTTCTGAAAAAACACCCAAGTTTCATTGGCAATATTGAGGGCAATAATATCTTTGATGCCAATGTAGAAGTGATTGTGTGTGATGGGTTTGTGGGTAATGTTGTGTTAAAAACAAGTGAGGGAGTGGCAGATTCTATTGTGTTTTTGTTGAAAAAATATATTAAATCCTCTCCGATTGGAATCTTTGGCTCGTTGTTTATGAAAAATGTGTTTAAAAAACTTAAAAAGCAAATTGATTATGCTGAATATGGTGGAGCACCACTTCTAGGCGTAGATGGCAATGTCATTATTTGTCATGGTAAAAGTAATGCAAAAGCGATGAAGAATGCAGTATTCCAAGCGATTTCAGCAGTTGAAAATAATGTTAATAACAGAATCCTAGCCGCTTTGGAGAAATATAAAATTTAAAGAGAATTAATGGAAACACCAATCTACGCAACTTTAAGTTCTATTGGCGCATATGTTCCTAGCAGAATCATTACAAATGATGACTTGTCCCAAATAGTTGAAACAAGTGATGAATGGATTACCAAGCGCACAGGCATTAAAGAAAGGCGATTTGCAGAGGATCACGAAGCGACAAGTGATTTGGCAACGAAAGCGGCAAGGGTTGCGATAGAAAGGGCAAATATTGATGTTAATGCGATTGATGCGGTGATTGTCGCAACGATTTCCCCGGATTTTCTTTGTATGCCCTCTACCGCGTGTGTGGTTGCGAATAATTTAGGGATTCTTAATAAGCCAGCCTTTGACATTTCAGCGGCTTGTAGTGGATTCATTTACTTGCTTTCTCTTGCAAAATCTCTAATAGAATCTAAAACTCATCAGAACATTTTAATTATCGGGGCAGAAAAGATTTCAAGTATCTTGGATATGCAAGATAGAAGTACCTGTGTTTTATTTGGTGATGGGGCAGGAGCTGCAATTATTAGTGCGACAGAGGATAAAAGTCTTAGTGTCCTAGATGTGCATTGTGCTTCAAATGGACAATACCAAGACCTTTTGATGACGCCGGGCTGTGGAAGTCGCTGTCCCGCAAGCTCAAAGGTGCTACAAGAACATTTGCAATTTATCAAAATGAAAGGGAATGAAACCTTTAAAATCGCAGTCAAAACCTTGACAAAAGATGTCATAGAAATTTTGGAAAAGAATCATTTATCCAAAGATGACATTGATTTTTTTATCCCGCACCAAGCCAATTTGCGTATTATTTCAGCAGTGGGTGAAACATTGGGTTTCTCAAATGAAAAAATTGCTCTTGTGGTGCAAAAATATGGCAACACTTCTGCCGCCTCTATTCCTATGGCGATGAATGATTTGTATGAAAGTGGTAGGATTCAGCAAGGCTCAAGATTGCTTTTGGACGCTTTTGGGGGTGGTTTGACTTGGGGCTCTGCGATTCTTACCTTTGGCGGTAAAAATCTTTCTTAAATCAAAAAAACTAAGCGTAACCTCTTTGCTTAGTTTTTATGCACTTCTTAAGTTTAATTTCAAGATAGAATCTTAAATTCGTATTGATTCCCTCACTCTCAATTTAAGGATTCCTTATCGCATCTTTCAAGATATTTTTTAAGCAATTATTCAGCGGGGGGGGGGGCATAATATGAACCTATTTTATTTTTAAGGAGAAATCAAATGACAACTTATACTTGTAAATATTGTGGGCGACAAAGTTCTAGCCCAAATTTTGCAGGTGATATTTGCTTTAAAAGTCCTCACGGAAGGCACGAACTTTTAGGTTGATTGCTTTGTGAATTTGGCGTTTGGTGCGTTAAGTAGCTATCATTCCCTTGCTTTGCCAACTAATCTAGCCACTAAAGCCAAAGAATCTTTGGTGTGCTGGATTAGCGTCTCTTCATAGAATAGAATCTCTAAATCCAAGAAGACGTGTAAAAGCTCGTTTTTGTGCAGTAGATGACTAGAATCACTCGCAAAGGCATTTTGGGATTCTTTCTCGCTTTTGGCAAAGGTTTCAAATACTAGAATTCCGCCCTTTTTAAGTCCTTCGCGTATCAAGGGAAAAAGCCTGCGCTCTAAAAAATAACTATTGCAAATCAAATCAAAACTTCGTGGCGGAATCTTAAAGGTATCCAAATCTGCACAAAAAGCGTGGATATTGTGTTCATTTTGCAAAGAAGCAATAGCGAAATCCGAAATATCTACGCTCTCTACACAGAATCCGCAATCCCGCATAAAGAGAGAATTGCGTCCCATACCACACGCAATATCTAGGGCTTTGGGATTTTCTCGTGGTGTGATGTGCGTGATGTGTTTCTTTAGAATCTCTAAAGGCTCTCCAACGACTGGATTTTCTTGATGTCTAATGTCCCACTTGACTTGGTCGCTCTGCATTAGTCGCAATATCTTTTGAGAATGTCTTGATAAGAATCAATGCGCCTATCACGCAAAAAGGGCCAAATCCTGCGCACTTCTTCGCTTCTTTGCTTGTCCCATTCAAAGTATAGAATCTCTTCTTTTTCTATGCTTCCAAGTGCCAATAATTCGCCTTGTGCTCCATAAGCAAAGCTAGAGCCCCAAAAGTTAATCCCCTCCAGCACTCCGCTACTATCCCTCTCAAAACCCACACGATTAATGGCAACAACAGGGATTCCATTGGCTACACTGTGTCCGCGCTGTACCGCCATCCACGCCTCTCTTTGTCGTTCTTTTTCGTCTTGCTTATCACTATTAAACCAACCAATCGCGGTGGGATAGATGAGAATCTCTGCGCCTTTTAATGCCATAATGCGCGCCGCTTCAGGATACCATTGGTCCCAACATACAAGCACACCAAGTTTGCCTAGACTTGTATGAATGGGGGTGAAGTCTAAATCCCCGGGTGTAAAATAAAATTTCTCATAGAATCCCGGGTCATCTGGAATGTGCATTTTGCGATATTTTCCTGCAATGCTTCCATCACGTTCAAAGACTACCGCAGTATTATGATACAATCCCGCACTCCTGCGCTCAAAAAGCGAGGTTACGAGTACGATTTTGTTGTTTTTCGCAATTTGACTGAAATACTCACAATCCGCTTCAAAGCTCAAGGCATAATCAAAAAAATCCACTTTTTCGCTTTGACAAAAATATTCATTGGTGTGGAGCTCTTGCAAGAGAACTAATTGCGCCCCATTTTTGGCTGATTCTTTTATCATTCTTGCACTGGCTTGTTGTGTGGCAGGCTTATTGCCTTTGTAGGATTGCTGGATTAAGGCTACTTTGATTTTGGATTCCATTTCAGCTCCTAGTAATCTTCCTCATAGTCGCTATCGCTATTGTCATAATCATCTTCGTCATAGAGGAATTTATCGCTGTCCTCATAGTCGGAACTATAACCATCGTATTCTTCGTCCTCAAACTCTTCGCATTCTTCTTCACTATCAAAGGGTTTTGAATAAATTTGCATTGTTACTCCTTGTTTAAAATAATCGCAATTGCTTCGCTCGCAAGACGCAACCCAAAGCTAGCCGTTACCCCGCTAAAACTTCCAAGTTCCTTGCATTTTGGTTCTTCTGGGCTAAAAGCCACCATAAAATTTCCTTTGAAATTCTGTTTTTTTAGTCCCTCACGAAATTTTCTAGCAAACTTATCTCCATAGCTTTTCCAAAT
The DNA here is from genome assembly GCA_964464895.1 of uncultured Helicobacter sp. GTDB lineage: Bacteria > Campylobacterota > Campylobacteria > Campylobacterales > Helicobacteraceae > Helicobacter_D. Next base: position 6,646 of record CAYXGY010000005.1, read on the forward strand.
AGGAGCAAATTGGATTTGTGAGGGGTCTAGCTTTTTGGCACTTCCCATAGAGGAGAGTAAAAGGGGTTTGATAGAGTTGGAATCTCCTGATTTGCTTGCGATTTTGAGCGCAAGCGCGATTTTAGCCTCTATATCGTCAATCGCATCAAGCACAATGTCATAAGAGCTAAAGTCAAAGGTATCTATAAAATCTTGCGTAACTTTAGAATCTATCGCAATCACTCCTTTATATGTATCAGCCAAGACTTCAACTTTTTTGCGTCCAACCCCATTCAATGAACCAATTTGGCGGTTTTGATTGCTTGGTTCAAAACAATCATAATCCACAATGCAAATTTCACCAATTCCTGTGCGGTATAAACAATCTAGCGCGAATCCTCCCACTCCCCCTACGCCAAGTATTAAAACTTTGGCATTTTGGAGTTTAGAGAAACCCTCTTCTTTGAATAAGGGCAGAGTTCTAGCGAAACGTTTTTGATTTATCAAGCTAATCCCCCATTCTCAAAGTTTGCATTCACCCAGTTTTCTAAAGTGCGTAAGCGATTCCTTGCGGTAAAATCTAAAGTAATAGGAGTGATAGAAACATAACCATTTTTTGTTGCTTCAAAGTCTGAAGTTTCGTTGTTTTCGCGCTCACTCCAAGCAAGTGGATGAAGTCCGAGCCAATAATATTCTTCTCCACGTGGATTGCGATGCACATGTGCGTCATTGCCATAGTTTCGGATTCCAAGCTCTGTGATTTTGAAACCCTTGCAATCTTTGGAGGGAAGTTGTGGAATATTGACATTCAAAAATTCACGCGTTTGTAAGGGATAGGCATTTTCTAGGATTGCTTGTGCTAATTTATAAATGCTTTGTTTTGCTAGAGCAAAGTCAAATCCAAAATGATTTTTATCCCGCAAGACTTGTGAGATAGCAATGGAGGGAATCCCGTGCAACACGCCTTCCATTGCTGCACTTGCTGTACCAGAATAGCTTATATCTTCGCCCATATTAGAGCCGATATTAATACCACTCACGATTAAATCGGGCATAAATCCTTCTTGATAGAGTGCATTTAAGGCGAGATAAATGCAATCTGTGGGGCTGCCATCCTCTAGCTTATAGAAGTCATCTTCTAGCTTTACAAAGCGCAAAGGACGCGTCAAAGTCATTCCGTGCCCACAGGCAGATTTTTCGCTTGCAGGAGCAACAATCATTAAGTGTCCCAATGTGCTTAGAGATTCTTTTAATGCCAAAAGACCTGGAGATTGGTAACCATCGTCATTGGTAAGTAAAATACGTTTCACTTTATCCCTTTAAAAAGTAAGGTAATGGCTCAAAAGCTCATTTAAGATTTTGTTTGCTCTAGGATTTAAGCCTTTAAATTGTTCTAAAATAGAATCTGCTAAGATTTTTGCTTCCCTTTTTGCGTTTTCTAGTCCCAATAAATTGACATAGCTATTTTTCGCGCTGTCTTGATGTGTGGGCTTGCCAGCTTCTTGGCTGCTTTGTGTCGCGTCAATCATATCATCTCGGATTTGAAAAAACAATCCCAAATCCAATCCTAATTGGTAAAGAGCCTTGCGGGTTTTCTTGTCGCATTCTGCAAGGATTCCACCCATTTGTAAGCTTGCTGCAATGAGTTTAGCCGTTTTGTTTAAATGGATAACTTTTAGCTTTTTTAACGGAAGTTGTTGGTTTTCAAAATAGCAATCCAACGCCTGTCCTAACACCATACCATAGATTCCGCCATTATAGCTTAAGCATTGAATCAACTTGACTTTGGTTTTTGGCTTTAATTTCGCCTTCGTAATGAGATAAAATGCTTGCGTGTTGAGTCCATCACCTACTAGAATCGCGCCCACTTCATCGTATTTTGTATGGAGTGTTTGGCAGCCTCTGCGCAAGGAAGCGTTATCCATTGCAGGTAAATCATCGTGAATGAGTGAATAGGTATGCAGAATCTCTAAGGCAAGTGCAGGGGCGAAAGATTTTTCTAGCATTCTGGGTTTATAGCTTGCGACAATGCTTAGCAGTAGTTTTGGGCGGAATCTCTTGCCTCCATTTTGCACCATTTCCCATAGTGCAGTTTCAAAGTAGGGGTGAAAGCTAGTAACCTTTGGGGCTTGTTTGATGAGGTAATGCTCAAATCTATCAAAAACTAAAGGTAGTGAGTTCATTTAAAAGTCCTCGCATTAGGCTATCTTGTGTCGTTTGCGGACGTGATTTTTGATTGACATTGATAAAGAATTGGAAATCATCACGAGAAATTAGCCATTTTTGCGTTTTGTCTGGATATTGACCGAGCAAGCGGATAATTGCATCATAGCCCTTAGGCACGGTGTGTTGATTGACACGCAAAACCTTATCCCCAACCCTCAAACGTTCAAATCCGTCTTTGGCATAAGGTGCAACAGAGGTAACCACGAAGTCGCTATTGACTTCAATCCCAACGCGCCCCAAGAAATCTTCTTTTAAGAGCATTCCTCCGCGTCTTCTATCTACGCGCACTTGCAGTTCTATGACAGCACCATTCCGCAATACACGCACAGGCACGATTTCTCCCTCTTTTAAATCAAATACGACACGATTAAAATGTGCCACATTTGGAATCGCTTCGCCATTAACCATCATAATAATGTCGCCATACCTAAAGGGATTGGCAGTGAAAAAGGGGTCAATGAGATTTACTTCCACTCTGTCATTGTTGTTTTGAAAAACGCGCACACCAATGTCGCCATAATAAATGGAATCACTTTGAATGAAACGTTCTAGGTAAGCCTTTTCAATAAATGCATTTTTGCCGATTCCGATTCCATAAATGTGGTCGCAAATCGTGCTAATAAGGCTATTTTGAAATGTTGGGGTGTTGAGTGTTGCAAAATCAATTGGACTTTGCATTCGTGTTTGGATTTTGCCACTTACACCCTCTGTTGGGAGGATACTCGCCATTTCATCTTCTAGGATTTCTTGGTTAATGGAACGCAAGGAAATTGGCAATAATTTGCTTTTGGATTCTAGCAAATACATTCCCACAAAGGGGTCGTGCTTGAGGATTTTATAACCCTTAGGTGTGGATTGTGGAGAATAGACAAAGAGGGCGACTTTGGAGGGTGTTAAAGTGTTTTCGGATTCTTTTATGGAATCTCCTAGACGTTTGATAGCGATTCCATAAGTATTGCCCACGCGCTCCATTGAGAGATTTGCCTTTTGTCTGCAAGCTTCAAAATCATAAGCAAAAAGAGGCAAACTAAAAAATATTATTCCACACCCAAAACAGAGCTTTTTAAATTTCGCCAAATCAAACATTATATCCCCTTAAATGGAAAATCTCCTAAATTACCCAACATACCCATTGCCATATTTTTGCGGTTTGCTTCTATGCTTTTAGAGACATCGTTAAACGCACTCATAAGTAAAATTTGTAAAGATTCCTTATCTTCTAGCAAGGAATCATCAATGTTAATATCAATGACTTCTCCCTCGCCATTGGCACTGATACTGACTAGCCCTCCACCGCTTTTGGCGTTAAAAGTCAAGTTTTTGTTCTCTTCTTGCGCTTCTTTTAATTTTTCTTGTAAGCTGCCGAGTGTTTTGGCAAGCTCTTGTGGGTCAAACATTTTTTAACTCCTTTTTGATTGCAATGATTTGATTTTTTTCATCTACTAATACAACCTTGGGTGTGTAGTTTAAGAGTTCTTCTTGATTGTATTGTGCATAAGCCATAATGATGATTTTGTCTCCTACTTGCACTTTGCGTGCCGCTGCGCCATTTAAACAGATTTCGCCATTTTTGCCTTCTATCACATAGGTAGAGAATCGCTCTCCATTATTGATATTGACAATATCTACTTTTTGTCCCTCCCTAAGCTCGGCGGCTTTGATAAGTTCAATATCAATCGTGATAGAGCCTACATAATTTAGATTGGCATCACTCACGCTTGCGCGGTGGATTTTGCTGTATAACATTGTTAAATTCAATCTAGCTATCCTTAAAGAATTTTCAAAATTTTAAGCCTTTGTAAATTTTAAGAATTTTAACACATTTTACGCAAAATAAAACTTCCTTACCAAGAATTTTGGATTCTTATAAATCCAAAAGTGCATAAAGTGGAGTGACTTTGCGTAAATTTTCTGCACCCTTTAGAGATTCAAGATTTAAGATAAAGCAAGCCTCTATGCAGTTTGCTCCTGCTTGTTTGATAAGATTGGCTGCGGCGATTGCAGTGCCGCCTGTGGCAATCAAATCATCTACTAAAAGCACATTTGGTGTTGATTTGCTAGAATTTTTAAAGGCATCAATATGGATTTCAATTTCGCTAAAGCCATATTCCAAAGAATATTTTTCGGAAATAGTTGTATAAGGGAGTTTGCCCTTTTTGCGAATAGGAACGAATCCGACACCTAATGCAAAAGCTAGAGCAGCACCAAAGATGAAGCCGCGACTTTCGATTCCAGCGATAAAATCAACGCTTAAAGGTTCGTAATGCGCTTTGAGATGAGAGATAGTCAGCGCAAAAGCCTGTGAATTGTTCAGAAGCGTTGTAATGTCATAAAACAAGATTCCTTGTTGTGGATAATCTGGAATCGTGCGAATAGAGTTAAGCAGAATTTTTTTTTGTTCTTGACTTAGTTGATTTGTTGGCATATTTTTCCTTAAACTCAAAATTTGCAGAATCTTAACGCGTTTTGTGTGATTGTGTCAAGATTGTTGCGTTTTTTATTGGGTTAAAATTTGATAAAAAGCAGAAGTTTGCTACAATTTCAGGCAGAAATCAAAAGAGAGAATGTGTGTGATTGGAAAAAAATTTCAAATCCACAACGAAAACCAAAAAGAAAAAGTAGGCATGCACTATGTTAAATAAAAGGGAGTAGCCAATGGCAATAATAATGGAAAAAGATGTCTTGCTAGAATTTGCGCATATGAGGAGATTCGTCGTATAAGGAATAAATATGAGTACCAAACTGATAGAATTGATTAGGCAGGTTTTTGACAAAGTTTGGGTATCAGAAAAGCCATTCAAAAATCTTTTTATAGTTAGCTTAGGCGTGTGCTTAGTTGGTTTGGAACTTTTTGCCTTTGCGACCCCTCCAATTAACAGACAAGCGATTGTGAAGCATATTTTCGCCCCTACGCTCTTTAGCGTATATAGCAAGGATTATGGTATGCTTTATTGCCAACTTTATGGTATAGCAGGTGTGAGCAAGAGCTTCAAAAACGACACTTGCGAAGTGGATAAAAGAGCGGTAAAAGAAATGCGTCATTTTGCAATGCAATACACGCGCAATAAGATTTTTCTAGAAGAACAATATCGTTTAGGGTATAAAAGTGGTTGGTGTTTTTTGCAGCGCGGAGGGAATCTCTTTAATGCCGAGCTTGTACGTGATGGTTATGCAGTCGTGCAGTATTTTGATATTACAGAATCTGCGGTATTGGCAGATTTGGAGGTTTTAGAGAGTATTGCCAAAGCCGAGAAACGCGGATTGTGGAAAGAGTGGGGCAAGGAAATGGAATGCCTGAAGAAAACCTTGCAAGAAATCGCGAAAGAAACATTGAGTGAGTAGGGGTTATGAAATCTATGGGAATAAATCATCAAGAAAGTTTGCAAGTGGCTTCTTACCAAAGACGCAAAAGAACTTTTGGTATAATGCAAGACAGATTGAGGGAATCCCTATTGAAATCATCTCTAGGATTAAAATGCTTTTGACGAGTTTGTATATTATAGGAATCACCGCAGAGGGAATGAGTGGGGCATTGGCAGCGGGGAGGCATAATATGGATTGGTTTGGCGTGGTATTTATTGCTTGCGTAACTGCTATTGGCGGAGGTTCAATCCGTGATGTACTCTTTGGGCATTATCCCTTGACTTGGGTAGCACACCCAGAATACTTAGCGATTGTGTGTTTTGTGGCAATTTTAACGACAAAGATTCCTTATTTTGTCGCTAGATTCGAGCGAACCTTTTTAGTGCTAGACGCAATGGGGCTTGCAGTTTTTAGTGTGATTGGTGCGCGCGTGGGATTGGATTTGCATCCAAGTGGAGCAATGGCAGTAACAGGCGCAGTGATTACAGGTGTTTTTGGGGGCATTTTGCGGGATATTTTTTGTGCGCGGATTCCCTTAGTGTTTCAAAAAGAGCTTTATGCTAGTATCTCTTTGCTTGTGGGTAGCCTGTATGTTCTTTGTGATTGGATTCATACGAAATATTTTGAGCTCAACCCTAATCTTATCATTATTGCTTGCTTGTCTGTTGGCTTTATTGCGCGTTTGGTTGCGATTCGTTATCATCTCGGCTTGCCAACTTTTAAATACGCACCCAAACCCTAATGGAATCTTAAGCCCATAAAGAGAATTTATAATCTTTTAGCAATAAAAAGAGTGCAGACATTTGCAGAAAATGCTTTGGTATAAAGAGGCATAAATCCTGCTTCTCGTAGCTCTGCATTGAGTTTGTCAGCGGTTAAAAATTCTTCAATGGAATCAGGCAAATAACGATAGGCACGATAATTTTTTGAAACAAGTCCGCCAATAAAGGGTAAAATGTTTTTGGTATAAAATCCCATTAGTCGCTCTGCAAATGAGGGATTCTCACATTTGGTAAATTCTAAAACAACTAAGATTCCACCTTGTCTAATCACTCTTGCAAATTCTATCAATGCGTCTTTCCTTTCTACTACATTGCGGATTCCATAGGCGATACTCAAAATATCCTTGCTCGTATTGTCTAAGGGAAGCTTGGTTGCCTCGCATTGCACAAATTCAACCTTAGGAAGTTTTTTGCGTGCGACATTGAGCATACCTTCACTTGGGTCAAGCCCCACAATGCTTTGGATTTGCACATTTTCTTTTTGTGCGTTTTTATACCAATGGTTTATCATATCTCCTGTACCACAGGCAACATCGGCAATTTGCAAATTATTTAAGGCTTCTTTGGGTAAATTATTAAAAGCGAGTTTGCAGGCTTTTTGTCTCCAAGCAATGTCTATCCCGCAACTCATTACGCGATTGGCTAAATCATAACTTCCTGCAATGTCATCAAACATTGCAATGATTTCTTGTTGCTTGTTTTGCATTTAGGATTCCTTGCTACTCTCTTGTAAAGAGGCTTTTGCAAGCTTTAACCAAGCCTCTAGGCTTTCAATTTGCGTGTGGGTTGCTTGTGTGGAAGTGCCTCCATAAGAATTGCGGCTATTCATAGATTTTTCCAAATCTAAACTTTGGTGTGCATTTGGTGGAATGCTAGAATCCACACTGCATAATTCCTGTTGTGTCAATTCGCTTAAGTCTTTGCCCAAAGATTCTGCATAGGCGACTGCCTTGCCTGTAATATGGTGTGCCTCCCTGAAAGGAATCCCGCAATTTTGCACCAAAAAATCCGCAAGGTCTGTTGCGCTCAAATGCCCTTTTTTGCAGGCTTGCAACATAGAATCTGTGTGGATTGTCATCGTTTTGAGAGCATCATTAAGGATTCTTAGGCAAATTTCTAAAGTCTCAAAACTATCAAACACCCCCTCCTTATCCTCTTGTGTGTCCTTATTGTAAGCGAGTGGCAAGCCTTTCATTACAACTAAAAGAGAGACGAGATTACCATAGATGCGCCCACTTTTACCACGCAAAAGTTCAGGGACATCGGGGTTCTTTTTCTGTGGCATAATAGAGCTTCCCGTAGAATACGCATCACTTAGAGTGATGAATCTAAATTCATAACTGCTCCAGAGCACAAGCTCTTCTGCAAGCCTTGAAATGTGCATTGCAATCATACTGCAATCATAGAGAAAATCTAGCGCGAAATCCCTATCACTTACGGAATCCGTTGCATTTAAAGTCGGAGCAAGGAAGCCTAAAGACTTTGCGCTAAAGAATCTGTCCGTCTTGTAAGGAGTGCCCGCAAGCGCAGCTGCACCTAAAGGACAAAAGTTATTGCGCTTAAAAGAGGATTCTAGCCTCTCAAAATCTCGCACAAACATACTCACATAGGCACACATTAGAAAGCCAAAATTGACAGGCTGTGCGTGTTGTAAATGGGTCATACCCGGCAAAATGGTGCGTGTATGGTGCGTTGCGATTCCTAATAATGTCGTCATTAATTCCAAAAGAAGCACGCGAATCGTGCGATTGGAATCTAGCACAAAAAGCCTAAAATCAAGTGCAACTTGGTCATTCCGACTACGTGCAGTGTGGAGTTTCTTGCCCACTTCACCGATGAGTTGCGTTAGGCGCGATTCCACTGCCATATGAATATCCTCATCACGCAATACAAATGCAAAAGCCCCTTGCTCTATCTCGGCTTTTACTCGCTCTAATCCCTCGCAAATTTTTTCGGCTTCCTCTTCGGTTAGGATTCCACAGGTTGCGAGCATTTTGGCATGGACTTGCGAGCCTAAAATATCTTGCTTGTAGAGTTTTTTATCAAAGGGCAAGGAAGCGTTAAATTGGTCTAAAATTTCTGCTGCACTGACACTAAACCTCCCACCCCAAAGTTTTTTGTTTTCCATTATTTGCCTTTAGAAAGGTTTGAGAATTACTAAAATTGAAATTGCGATAATTGCAAGGGTTGGCACTTCATTATAGGCGCGGAAAAATTTGCCACTTTTAAAGCAGCGATTTTCTCTAAAAGCAATCAAAAAATGATACAAACTATAATGATAAGCTACCAAGAGCACGATAATAAGAATCTTAGCGTGTAGCCAACCTCCTGTAAGCCAAGAGGGTTCTAATGCGATGAGCCATATACCAGAGATGAGAGTGCAAAGAATCGCAGGATAGCCAATGAATTTGAAGAGTTTTTCTTCTTGAATCTTGACAACTTCTACAAACCCAGCATTCTCTAAATGCTCTGCGTGATACACATACAAGCGCGGGAGATAAAATAGCATCGCCATCCACGATACAAACGCCACAATATGAAAAATCTTCACATATAAATAAGTCATAGATTGCCCTTTTTGAAGTTATAAAACTCAAAATTGTAGCAAAACAGACTTAAAGTTGTGCGAAAAATTAATTGTCTTTTTTGTATAATCCACACAAAACTCTAAAAAAGATTTCTATGGTTAAATGAGGATTTGGTTTGCACGCGTTGTTTTTGAATCTTGATTTTGTTTTTATTAAAAATGCGATTCCGACTTTTATCAAGGCTTTGTGGCTCACATTGCACTTGTCATTCTTTGGAATCGTATTTTCTGTGATTTTGGGATTCTTGATTGCTTTGGTGCAATACTATAAACTGCGCTTTTTGACTACACTTACGCAAGGTTATATTGAGCTTTCGCGCAATACTCCCTTGCTCATTCAACTTTTCTTTTTGTATTATGGATTGACGCAAGTAGGATTGAGATTGGAGGGCTATACTTGTGCTCTTTTAGGGGTTGTATTCTTGGGTGGGAGTTATATGGCGGAATCTTTTCGTGCGGGATTGGAATCTGTTGGCAAGATTCAACTAGAATCGGGGCGGAGTTTGGGGCTTAATGAGCTACAACTCGTGCTTTTTGTCGTGTTGCCTCAAAGTCTAATGGTGAGCCTGCCCTACATTGGCGCAAATGCGATTTTTTTACTTAAAGAAACTTCGGTAGTGAGTGCGATTGCGCTTGCAGATGTGCTGTATGTAACCAAAGATTTAATCGGTAGTTATTACAAAACCAATGAGACTTTATTGCTTCTTGTGCTTTGTTATTTGGTTGTGCTTTTGCCTCTGTCTGTGGCATTTTCGTTGCTAGAACGACATTATAAGCGGTTTGTTTAGGGGAAGATATGGGAAGCGGGCAAAAACAATCTGCAAAAAGCAAAAATAGCATTATGCAATCGGGTCTCAAAAGAAATCTAGGGCAGTTTTTTAGTCCCAAGATTCTTGTAGAAAAATGTATTTCTTTGATACAAAACAAAAATGGGAGACTTTTAGAGCCAAGTTGTGGGAATTTAGCCTTTAAAGAATGTTTGAAAGAAAATGCAGTTTTTATTGAGATTGATAAAAGTTTGATAGAGGATAAAAGAGTTTCAAATATGGATTTTTTTGATTATTCTATGGAAGAGAAATTTGACACAATTATAGGCAACCCTCCTTATGTGGATAATAAGTTTTTAAACATTACGCACCAAACAAATATCAATGTAGAAGCAAACTTATATCTTTATTTTATTGAGAAATGCTTTTATCATTTAAAAGAAGGTGGTGAGTTGATTTTTATTGTCCCACGAGATTTTATTAAGCTTACTTCTGCAAGACATACTAATCAGTTACTTTTGAATAATGGGACGATTACGCATTTCTTTGACTATGGTGATAAAAAACTATTCCGCGAATCTTGTCCCAATGTCTGTATTTTCCGATACGAAAAAGGTAATTTTTCTTACCAAACCCAAACTTTTAGTGGTAAGAAGCATTTGTTAATTCAAGATGGTATTATTTCCTTTAGCCAAAGTCTCAAGGTAAAATCACTCGGGGAACTTTTTGATATAAAAGTAGGAGCAGTTAGTGGTAGAGATGAAGTTTTTATTAGTGAATGTGGAGAGGAGTTTGTCTGCTCACAAACAGCAAAAACGGGCAAGCTGAAAAAAATGATTTATGAAAGATATGATTTAGAACTTGAAAAATATAAAAAAATTTTGCTAAATCGTGGTATTAAAAAATTTAATGAGAAGAATTGGTGGGCTTGGGGGCGTTCGGTAAACTTTAGAGAAAATGAGCCTAGAATTTATGTGAATTGCAAAACAAGAAATAAAAAACCATTTTTCATTCACCAATGCAAAAAATGGGACGGCTCTGTTTTGGCACTTTTTCCAAAGATTCCTTTAAATTTGGAAAGAGCGGCAGAGCAATTAAATACATTGAATTGGGAGCAAATGGGGTTTGTAACAGGGGGTAGATATATTTTTGCTCAAAAATCCTTAAAAGAGGCAATGATAGATGACACAATATTTAGAAAACATTGTTGATTTTTTGAAAAATCACCCACTTGTATTAAGTAACGAAAATGATGATGGTAGATTGAATTCTGCTACAAATGAAGAAATGATTTTAAAAAAATTGTTTGAAAAGTTCAAAGAAATCAAAATTCCAAGTATTAGAGAATGGTATGATTTTAGAATCTACGATAAAGAAGAGATTTTTGTTAATATTAAAATTTCAGATTTAAACAATGGCTCGGCAGATAACTGCTCATCAAAATTAGGTATGGGTTATGCTTTAAGCGGGGTTAAAAATATGCCTTTGACGTGGGATAAGTTTCATAGTATGCTAGTAGACGAATTAAAAATAGGCCATGATTACTACTTTTTAGTAATAAATAAAAATAACACACAAGATTGCTTTTATACATCGCTTAAAAGAATTCAAACGCTCGTGCCAAATGGTAATAATTTACCTTTCCAATGTGATTGGTCTAAAAATAGGGAGTTTTCAAATAGGACTGAGATTGAGGCTATGCGGTATATTTTGGATATTTATATAAAAAGTTGGGATAAAAAGGTCAAGGGATACCCTTTTATGCTAAAAGAAATGCTAGTGAATCATAGAATTTTGGAGACTGAATAAGGAAATATTAGGTATTTTAAATTAGGAAAAACAGATGGAATTACTTTTTTTGCCTCAAAATATTTTAAGAATTGCGCAAGGGGTGCTAACAACGTTCCAGATTGCGCTCATAGCGATTCTATTTTCTTGTCTTTTTGGTTTTATTTTGGGCTATGTGATGACTCTGCGCTCTAGGATTTTGCGTAGCATTTGCAGGCTTTATTTGGAATCTATCCGTATTATTCCGATTCTTGCGTGGTTGTTTATCGTTTATTTTGGCTTCTCAAGTCTAATAAATTTAAGTGGAGTGAGTGCGTGTATCTTGGTTTTTAGCCTTTGGGGAATCGCAGAAATGGGAGATTTGGTGCGGGGAGCAATTTCAAGCTTGCCTCCACATCAAGCACAGAGTGCTAGGGCTTTGGGCTTGAGTGAATTTGCAGTGCAATATTACATCGTATTTCCGCAGAGCTTCAAACGTCTTTTGCCTAGTCTCGTGAATCTTTTTACAAGAATGATAAAAACAACTTCTCTCGCGGCACTGATTGGGGTGAGTGATATGCTAAAAGTCGGGCAACAAATCATTGAAGTGAATCTCATTGCTTATCCGACAGCAAGTTTTTGGGTCTATGGAGGAATCTTTATGATATACTTTGCCTTGTGCTATCCTCTCTCACTTTGGAGTAGAAATTTAGAAAAGAAATTAACTTAAATTTAAGGAAATAAATGAGCCATCAACCGATTCTTTTGAGGTTAGAAAATATTACCAAAAAATATGGAGAAAATCTCGTCTTGGATTCTGTGAGTTTGAATGTTACAAAGGGTGAAGTTTGTGCGATTTTGGGACCTAGTGGTTGTGGGAAAAGCACATTTTTGCGATGCATTAATGGCTTAGAATCCATTCAAGGCGGCAAGATTTTTTTTAAAGATACGCAAATTGGTGGAGAAAATATAAAAGTGCAATGGACGAAGATTCGGCAAAAAATTGGTATGGTGTTTCAAAATTACGAGCTTTTCCCGCATTTAACTGTATTAGAGAACATTATTTTAGCACCGATGAAAGTGGAGAATCGCAAGAAAGAAGAGGCGATTTCTCAAGCTCTTGGGTTGCTTAAACGCGTGGGTTTGGAGCAAAAAAAGAATGTCTATCCCAAAGAATTAAGTGGAGGACAAAAACAACGCGTTGCGATTGTACGTGCTCTTTGTATGAATCCAGAGATTATGCTTTTTGATGAGGTAACAGCTTCGTTAGACCCAGAAATGGTAAAAGAGGTGTTAGATGTGATTAAAGAGCTAGCAAGTGATGGAATGACAATGCTACTAGTAACCCACGAGATGAAATTTGCTCAAAATGTTGCAGATAGAATCGTGTTTTTTGACCACGGTAGAATTGCTGAAATTGCAAGCCCACAAGAGTTTTTTAAGAATCCAAGCAGTGAGAGAGCCAAAAAGTTTTTGAGCGTTTTTGAATTTTAGAGATGTGAATATTGCCAAAAACTGCTTCAAAATATTAGAGACAGCAGCAAGTAATATTTTGTGATTCATTCTCTCTTTTTATCTTTGTGATATGTCAATGGAGTAAATAAAACACGCATTGCTTTGTTTTTCTCGCATTTTTTATTGATTTGAGATTTAAATCTGCTACCAAATTTTTATATTATTATTGATAAGATAGGGGCAAAATTTATGGTTTTGCATAGTCTTTTTTAGGAAATAAAATGCGCCATTTTAACATAATTTACAATGGACAATCCCTTAAAAAACTTGTATAATTGCGAAACTTTATTAAGGAGAGAAAATGAAAAAGCTTTTAGTTTTATTGGGAATTTTAGGTTTAATGTTTGCATTTAATGCGTGTAAAGGAAATGACTATCAACACCCTTCCCACCGCAGTGGTCAGACAAAATAACTTCAAATAAGACTTTGGGATTCTGTTACGAGAATCCTTGAAGTTGCAAGACAAATCTTTATAATAATTCTAAAAAATACAAATTAATCATAAAGTAATTGTGGAATAAAATTTGCTTATCTTTTGATAGTTTAAGCGAGAAAAAGGATATTCAAGCAATGAAACAACTTCATAAGATTCCAATGATTTTGGGCGCATTAATACTCTTTGCCATTCCCTCTTTGGGCGCAAAAGTGGGTGATTTGGTGAATGTTGTGGGGGTACGTGATAATCAACTCATTGGTTATGGTTTGGTCGTAGGTCTCAATGGAACAGGAGATAAAACCACCTCTACTTTTACAATGCAATCCATTTCAAATATGTTAGAAAGTGTCAATGTTAAGGTTGATCCTAATGATATTAGCTCAAAAAATGCCGCGGCAGTAATGGTAACGGCAAAATTACCAGCTTTTGCAAGACAGGGTGATAAGATTGATATTGTTGTCTCTAGTATCGGAGATGCGAAATCTTTAGAAGGAGGTACTCTTTTGCTTACGCCTCTTAGTGGTTTAGATGGTAGAATCTATGCTGTGGCGCAAGGTGCTGTTGGAATCGGGGGCAAAAGTGAGAGAGGAGGGAGTGCAAACCATCCCCTAGCAGGTTTGTTACCTAATGGTGCTACGGTGGAGAGAGAAGTAAGCTATGACCTTTATAATAAAACGCACGCAACTTTAAGTTTGAAAGAATCTAATTTCCAAAATGCAGTGCGCATTCAAACGCGGATTAATGCGACTTTTCCTAATCCGCAAAATACAGAAGAATCCCAACAATCTCCTATCGCAACCGCAGTAGATCCTCGCACAATCAAATTGCAACGCCCACAAGAGATGAGTATGGTAGAATTTTTAGCTCGTGTGCAAGAGATTGAAGTAGATACAATCAAAGAAGATAGAATCATCATTAATGAGCGCACAGGAACGATTATTGCTGGTATGAGCGTAGAGGTTTCCCCTGTGGTGGTAACGCATAATAATATTACAATCAAGGTCAGTAATGAGCCAAACAATGACCCAGAGGCTGTTGATATGGGTAATGGAGCGACCTTTAGTGCGCAAGGCGCAATGGTAACGAGTGAAAATAACCCAACAATTTCAAGCGTAACGCGTGCGTTGCAACGTATGGGAGCGACGCCTAAAGATGTGATTGCGATTTTAGAAACAATGAAAAAAGCAGGCGCATTTAATGCGGATTTAGAGATTATATAAGGAGTTTAAAATGAATTTTGACTTTAATGGAATCGGTGGTGGATATTCTAAAGAGTTATTGGACGCAGCAAAATCAATGCCAAATATCATTAAAACCGATGATGATTCAAGACTTAGGGAACAAACTGATGCTTTTGAAGCATTGATTATCAAAAATATGCTTGATACGGCTTTAAAAATGGACGAATCTCTTTTTCCTAAAGCCCCCGGACACGATATTTATGAGTCTATGTATCGTGATACTTTGGCAGATAGTCTAAGCGGAAGCTTTGGTTTTAGCGATTTGCTTTATGATTATCTCAAAGATTTACAAGGCAAACAAGGTTTTAAGGGCGAGATGTGATAGACCAAAACCTGCTAGAATCTCTAAGTAGTAGCGATAAGGAATCCTTTGCGAAAGGCTTAAAAGAACTTATCACCCAAACTTATGAGGTAGAAAAAGAGTTTGTGGAGTTAAAAGCTCTTTTTGAAGAAGTTTTAGATGTTTTGCCAACAGCCGTTTGGGTATTAGAGCAAGAGGGCGAGATTTTTTATCAAAACAGCCTTGCAAGTGAGATTCCAGAATTATTAGAAAAACTTGATTTATCGCAAAACAATCGGCAAGAAATTGAGTTAGAATCTTTCGGTGAATCCAAAGTTTATTTGGTACAATCCAATCAAAAATTAAACAAACTGATTATTTCTGCCACAGATATTACAAGCGAAAAACGTCGTGAAAGGCTTGCTTCAATGGGGCAAATTTCTGCACATTTAGCTCACGAAATCAGGAATCCTGTAGGTTCTGTGGCTCTCCTTGCTTCTACGCTTGCCAATCGTGTGGAGTTAAAAAACAAGACTCTTGTGCTAGAGATTAAAAAATCTATTTGGAGAGTGGAACGCATTGTTAAGGCAACGCTGCTATTTTCTAAAGGCGTGCATTGCAATAAGGCAAAAATCAATACCCAAAATATTGAAGACGAATTGAACGAAGCATTAGGGTATTATACTTATTCTAAAAATATTAATTTCCTCTTTAACTTTGAATGCGATTCCTTTGAGGCGGATTTTGACTTGCTTTGTATCGTGCTTCAAAACTTCTTATTTAATGCAATTGACGCAATAGAAGAAAGCGAAGATGAAAAGGGAGCCATAGAGATTTGTTGCGTCAAAGATTCGCAAAATGCGATTTTTAAGATTTATGATAGTGGCAAACCAATCGAGAATCCAGAGATTCTTTTTGAACCCTTTAAAAGCACAAAATTAAAAGGGAATGGTTTAGGGCTAGCATTATCCTTGCAAATCATTGAGGCACACGGGGGTAGAATCTCTTTAATGGAGGGGGATAGAAAAGGATTTGAAATCATTATCCCACAATCTTAAGAGAATTTAAACGCGTAAAATTTGCACACTTTATTGAAAAATTAAATTTTTGTTACATTTTCGCGCGGATATACAATAGGAATTAAGGCTTTTTGAGGTAAAATTCTCTACCACACCAACAAAAGGGCAAAGATGGGCGATAATAATATTCAAAAAATGCAGAATGTAAAGAGTTTGCGTGAAGTCAATGTCAAAGACAAACGCGTTTTGATTCGTGTAGATTTTAATGTTCCAATGGATAGTGAGTTAAATATTAGCGATGATACAAGAATCCGTGAGGCAATCCCAACAATTAATTACTGCATTGATAATGGGGCAAAATCCATTATTTTAGTTAGTCACTTAGGGCGTCCAAAAGGCAGAAGCAATGAATTTTCGTTGAAGCATATTTTAAAAAGATTAGAAAGACTTTTGTCTAAAGATGTTGTTTTTGTGGATCATTTGGACAATGCACAAGTTACCCTAAATACATTAGTTGATGGCAGTATTGTTTTATTGGAAAATATCCGATTCTATGAGGGAGAGGAAAAAAACGACCTAGAATTATCACAAAAGCTTGCTAATCTTTGTGATATTTATGTCAATGATGCCTTTGGAACAGCGCACCGCAAGCATTCTTCTACTTATGGAATTGCTAATTATGCGAAAGAAAAAGTAGCAGGCTTATTGCTTAAAAAAGAAATTGATTCTTTCGCAATCGCACTCTCAAACCCTTTGCGCCCTTTATTGCTTATCGTTGGTGGCTCGAAAGTTTCTTCAAAACTCACACTTTTGAAATCTATTTTAGATGTAGTGGATAAAATTATTATTGGTGGAGCGATGAGCAATACTTTTCTAAAAGCAGTAGGCTATGATATGAAAAATTCCTTGATTGAAGAGAATTTATTAGAGGAAGCACGGAGTATTTTAAGAAATGCCAAAGAGAAAGGTGTGAAAATTTATTTGCCTGTAGATGTGGTTTCAACCAATGATTTAAAAGAATCTAAGGAAATCAAAATTAGCCCCGCACAAGATATTCCCGATGGTTTAATGGCAGTAGATATTGGACCTGCAACAGTGAAACTCTTTAATGAGGTAATTCGGGATTGTGAAACGATTATTTGGAATGGACCATTGGGTGTTTATGAGAATCAGAAATTTTCTCGGGGGACTTTCAGTATCTCTCATACAATTGCGGATACTTACTCGTATAGCGTGATTGGAGGAGGTGATACGGCAGATGCAGTGGATAAAGCAGGGAATAAAGACGGAATGAGTTTCACCTCCACAGGTGGGGGCGCAAGCCTAGAATTGCTTGAAGGTGCAGTATTGCCTGCATTTGAAGTATTGGATAAGAGAGTGTAAAATGGGAGAACCCCCTACGAAAAGAATGCGCTAAAGGAGATTCTAAATCTCCTTTAGTTGTTGAAATTAGAGGTAGATTATGAATCTTTTTATTAAACGTAATGGTATGGTGGTAAGGGAAAGCATACAAGCCGTTGAAGCGGTGCAAGTAGATGCGGATATACTTTGGATTGATTTGCTACATCCAACAGCGCAAGAAATAGCTTATATTTCTAAAACATATTTGTTGGACATTCCAACTAAAGAAGAGCGGGAAGAGATTGAGGAATCCTCACGTTATTGGGAAAATAGTGAAACGGTAACGATTAACACTTACTTCCTGACGCGTCCAAGCGAGGGAAATATCTTACATAACGAAACAATTACCTTTTTGATAACGCATAATATTCTTTTTACCGTGCGGTATAGTGAGTTTAAGGTGTTTGATGAAATCCAACAACGTGTGCTCGCGAGTCCTAAAAACTTTGAAGATGGATTTGACTTGATTTCTAAAATTTTTGAATTACGTGTAGAAAAAGATGCGGATATGCTAGAGAGTATCGCAAAGCAAACGCGTCTATTGCGTCGCTCTGTCGTGTTTGATAAGAAGTTAGGCGATGAAATTTTAGAGAATTTGTCCGTTTTGCAAGAAATGCACTTGAGCTTGCGTGATAGTTTGTTTGATAAAAGGCTTGCGATTGCTGCATTATTGCGTACGCGCAAGACAGATGTAGAGGTGAAAAAAGATTTAGGAATCGTGCTAAAGGACATTAATTCACTTGTAGATTTTGCCAATGTCAATATGAATATTTTAGACAATATCCAAACGCTTTTCTCAAACCAAATCAACATTGAACAAAACAAAATTATCAAGATTTTTACAATGGTAACCGTGGGAATGATGCCACCGACATTGATTGCTACGATTTATGGAATGAACTTCAAATATATGCCAGAGTTAGAATGGACTTACGCATATCCTGTGGTTTTAGTCATAATGATTATTTCTACGATTATTCCTTTTGTTTATTTCAAAAAGAAAAAGTGGATGTAAGGGGGATTAGAGGGGCAGGGGGTTGGATATATGCTTAAGATTGCGAGATTTTAACCCTATACTCCTATTTGTTTCCAATAGATTTGCAATTCTTGCGCAATTGTTTTAGAATCTTTGTCTTGTAGTGTTGGATTGGTTAAAAATTCTAAAGTCGCTAAAAAACGATTCTTGGGCATAAAACCGGGATAGATAAACAATTCTTTGCCTTCCTTGCTCAAAAAAACGAGTGTGGGAGTAGGTTTAATATTGTATCTTAAAGCCAAATCTGTCGTGCTTAAAGTTTGATTGAGGAAATCAACCTGATGTGTTTTAGTATAACTAATGTTAATATAATAGGGAGCATAATTGGCTTTTAAAAATTCTTTAATTTCGTAATCCTCTTTAATGAGCTTTTTTAATCTGTCGCAATACACACAGCCATTTGCCGAAAAAACTAAGAAATAAGGGAGTTGTTGGCTTGTGATTTTGCTCGTTTCTAAAAATACATCAGAAACTTCTGCATAAGAGTTTCTATCTATGTTTTCCATTGCCAATAATTGCTCTTTGGTATTGTTTGTGCCACTAGAGATAATTTCTTTGCCTACCTCTCCCTCGCACGCTCCAAAAGTCAATAAAATACAGATAAGAAAATATAATTTTTTCATTTTAATTCCTTTGTTAATGTGCAATTATAGCTAAAAATGCCCATTTTACATTCCTTGCATTAAGAGATTCCATAGATTATCCACTTCTGTTTCTTCTAAAAACTCTCCTTGAAAAGCAAGCCATTGCGCAATATGTGTTTGACTAAATACTGCGCCTTGCATACATTCCTTATGTCCGCAGACTAATCCTCTACCCAAGATTATTTCATTTTGCAAGGGACGTTCGCAAATCAAGCAGGTTTGTAGTGTGTTGTCCCTCCCCTCAAAGTGCAACAATTTAGAGTATAAATTAAGAATCGCACGTTTGGGATTCTCCCTCTCTAGTCGCTTTGCGCCTTCTTCTAAATGTTCAAAGTAGAAAGAATCCAAGTTTGAAATATCTCTTAAATGTGCATTTAAAAGGTTTAAATATTGTTGCCAAAAATATCTTTTTTGTGCGTCTCTCTCCCAATTAAAGTTTAAATGGATTGGCTCTCTTAGGCGTCCAATTTCACGCAAATCTTGTTCTATGGTAAAGTCAATTTTATGTCCTAAATGCACGACACTATGGCGCGCACCATAGAATCTATAAAGCGTATAAAGTTGGCTTTGTGTAAGGATTCTAACGAGCAAATCTTCCTCGCGCACGCGTAAGGTGTGTAGAATATAGCCTTGCAAAATCTACCTTTTTATCTTTAATTTTGGCAGAATCTTAGCATAAATTATTCTTATGGGCATTGATAAAGATTAGCAGTAACCTCCAAATAAACCAAAAAGGCTTCATCAGGATAGAGATTTTTAAGAGATTCGCAGTTTGATGTGGTTTTGTGGTCTAAAAACGTAAATACCCTTTGTATTTTGCAGATCTCTTTTTTCTCTTTTATGACTATTTTTACATTTTCTCCAAACTTCGCTGCTCTATTCCTTAATTGAATATCAACGTCTTGCTTGAATCTGCTTTCATTAACTGAATTAACATTAAAAGTTACAAGTTCTTGGATGCCACTTTTTGCGTGGATTTCTCCTAAAAATTTGCAATTATTTGGAGCTGTTTGTAAAAATGTTACTTTTTCAGCTTCTGGAGTTGCTTCTATGGTTCGTGGTGCTACGCAACCCGCAAAAAGAATCCCAATTAAAATACAAAAGCTATAATTTAAAGATTTTATTATCTTCATCGTAGTTCCCTATTGCTAAACGAGAATAATAACTCTCGTTTTTTTATTTTTTAGGTGGATTGTTTCCACGTCCTCCGCCTGATGGATTTCCAGTTGTGCTGGGACCATTAGGCGGTCTTGGATTAGAATGTTCTAATATAATTCCAAAACACATATCTATCTCCTTTCATAAAATACTCTATCATAATAGAGTGAAAAAGAATTATAAACAAACTAAACTTAAATAATCTATTATAGTAGAGTGTTTAGGTGAGTGCTAAGAATATATATGATTTCAAAGATGAGGAAATTAGACAATTTCATCAGAAAATCGCAAAAAATGTTGCGAAAATCCGCAAAGCAAAAAAGATTTCTCAACTTGAATTAAGCTTGTCTTTGGGCTATCAATCTGTTTCTTTGGTGGCAGGTGCTGAAGCAGGATATAAAAACATTCATTTTAATTTGGAGCATTTGTATAAGATTTCTCAAATTTTAGAAGTAGAAATTATTGAATTCTTTAAATAACTTTGCAATGAGATTCAAACAGATTTTATTTTATTGTGAGCATCCACTACATCATTGATTGCAAGGTTTTAGCCGAAGCAATCCATAATCTAGCATATCAAAAGATTCAATTAATGATTTTAAGTGTATAAAGTATGCTCTAAAAGCACTTTAAATCCAAGCAGAATCAAAATACATCCCGCACTCACTTCCAAAATGCGTGTGGGGAATGTCGCAAAAGTCTTGCTCAAGATATAGGTGATAAAAACACAGATAAAGGTAACAACCCCAATCCAAGACGCACTATTCATTAAGGGAATATTTTGTGAAAATATCAGCACGCCCGCTGCGAGTGCGTCTATGCTTGTTGCGATTCCAATGATAAGCAAAACCAACGATGAAAGGCTTTTTCGTGTTTGTTCCTCTTCATTGGAGCTAGAATCCTTAATGATTTTTAGCCCTAAAGCCAAAAAGACGATAAAAGTAATCCAATGGTCAAATGTATCTGCAAAATGTGAGAAACTCTCATTGGCAAGCCATAGTCCAGCCCATCCAAGAATTGGCATTAGCGTTTGGAAGAATGCGGTAACGAGTGCAATTTTTAACCCATTTTGAATACGCCATTTTTCGTATAATCCATAGGAGAATGCAACAACGCACGCATCTACTGCTAGTGTGAGCCCGAGTAAGAGAATCTCTAAAGAAACCATTGATTAAGAAAGGTTTGCAAGTCCCTCTGTGGGAGAACTTGCAGTCGCATAAGGTTTTTTGGGGATTCTGCCCGCAAGATAGCTTGCGCGTCCTGCACGCACCGCATCACGCATAGCCTGTGCCATAAGAATCGGATTTCTTGCCTGTGCAATGGCAGTATTCGTAAGCACAGCATCTGCTCCAAGTTCCATTGCAACCGCGGCGTCTGATGCGCAGCCTACACCTGCATCTACAATCACAGGCACTTGAATAGCTTCTTTAATGAAACCAATATTGTAGCGATTCTGTATGCCAAGCCCACTACCAATAGGGGCGGCAAGTGGCATTACTGCACTTGCTCCAGCATTTTCCAAATGCTTTGCCATAATCGGGTCATCATTGCTATAAGCCAACACACAAAAGCCGTCTTTCGCAAGAATCTCACAAGCCTTGAGCGTTTCTAGCACATCAGGATAGAGTGTTTTTTGTGTATCTCCAATGATTTCTAGCTTAATGAAATCAATGCCTGTGGCTTCACGCGTGAGGCGAAAGAGGGTAATAGCTTCTTGCGCATTCACACAGCCAGCGGAGTTTGGCAAAAATTGAATCTTGCTTCCTTTGAAATAATCTAATAAGTTTTCCTCTTTGGGATTCGTGATATTGACGCGTCTAATGGCAACGGTGATGATTTCTGCTTCCGAAGCTTTTGTGGCATCAAAAGTTGTTTGAAAGTCTTTGTATTTGCCACTACCCACGATAAGGCGACTTTGAAAAGTTTGCTTTCCGATTCTTAAAGGATTGTCATTCATAAAGGATTCCTTGTGGTATAAAATCCTAAATATAGCGGATTTGCTCAATTAAATCAAGGGGATTAAGCGAAAAGTCATTGCAATTTTTCTTAATCTCTTGTGCGCAAAAGCTATGTAACAAAACGCCCATAATTGCAGAATCTAGTAAAGAATACCTTTGCGCTAAAAATCCACCAATGATTCCTGCTAGCACATCGCCACTGCCACCTTTGGCTAAAATGTTTGAACCAAAGGGATTGACATAGACTTCTTTGTCTTTGCAAATAAGCGTATTTGCGCCTTTTAACACCAAAACGATATGAGGATAGGCTCGGCAGAATTCTAAGGCATAAGTGATTCTGTCTTGTTGCAAATCTTGCGTGGAGAGAGTGGCGATTTTTAATGTTTTTAGAATCTGTGTAAATTCTTTGGGGTGAGGCGTGAGAATGATTTGTTTGTGGTTTGAGAGAATCTCCAAAAAGGCAGAATGATAGAAAATATCCGCATCAAGCAATAAAGGAATATTTTGCGATAAATGTGAGAGGAAATGCGGTAATGGATTCTTAACCCCTAATCCCATACCAAGCAAAATTGCGTTTGCATTGTCGGGAATCTCTCTTGGATTCATTAGGCTAAAGGGTAGATTGGGGATTTTCTCTTGAGAAATGACACTCACAAGCCCAGCTCCGCTCCTAAGTCCTGCTAGCGCACTTAGAATCCCTGCTCCCGTTTTCCCCCCCGCATAGACGCATAAATGTCCAAAATTTCCCTTGTTGGTGTTTTGTGTGTTTCTATGAGGTGCTTTGAAATCACTTTTTTCTAATAATTTCAAGGGAGAATTGGGAGCAAAAACCTCCGCACTCACTCCCAAATCTATCAAATGCACTTCGCCTACAAAGTCTTTTGCCAAATCGCAAAAAAGCGCGCATTTCAATGCCCCCATACTCAAAGTAAAGTCAGCCTTGAAGGCGGTTTTTCCACCAAGCGCACCAGATTGTGAAATTCCACTTGGAATATCACAGGCGATTTTGATTGCATCAAGTTCGTTTAAAGTCTGCAAAATTTTAGTGGTTTCTAAGTCTAGCTGTCCTTTAAAGCCTGCACCGAAGATTCCATCAATCACAATATCAAACATTTCTGTTGCCTTTAAGGATTTGAGGAATCTTAAATCTACTTTGGAATTTGACTTCAATGCCTCTAATCGTTTGAGCTGCATTGTGCATAAGGGACTTTTTGTGTTTTTGGGCAAAAAAAGAGAGACTTCACAGATTCCGCAGAGCATTCTCGCAAGAGCCAAGCAATCTGCGCCATTATCGCCACTCCCGCATACAAACAATATTTTTAGTTTTTTTGTGGAATCTGTCAAAAAGCGGCTTTTGATAAAATCACACATTCCGCTTGCGGCATTTTCCATAAGTAATTCTGGGGATAGATAGAAATGCTCTGTCGCATAGTGGTCTAATTCGCGTGTGTTGAAAAATAGATTTTTCATTTTGGATTCCTTACAAGTGTAAAACTTTTGGAATCTTAACAAAATATGCTATAAATTCAATGTTAAAAAATATTTATAAAAGATTTTTTATGATTTTTAAGAGCGTTTTCTTAACTTTCTATATCGTCCTTTTTGCATTTTTTTGTTTCACAGGTTGCAAGGAAAACGAGAAGTCAAAAACAAACAAAGACAAAAATGCGACATTAGAAAATAATGCGACAAGTTTTTTAAATTCCAAAACAAAAGAGGAAGAGATTTCGCAAGAGTCTCCTTTGCAGCAGCAACTAAAAAAGAATCTCAAGAGCCATTTGAATGATTTGAGTAAAGAACTGCAAGATAAAAATTTAAATCATTTGCAATTGGAGCAAAACACAGGAATGCAAAAGCATATAGAGCATTTTGAGAGTTTGCACGGACGCAAAGATATTCCTAAAAATAATTCTTCGCAAGAGAGTTTAAATCAAAAAATACAAAAAGCCTATCATTTGCAGCAAGAGAGGATTGAAGAATTGCGTCAAAAAAATGATGAAATGAGCAAATAGCACGAAATTTACTAGATTATTAAGTAAGTTTTGATTAAAATTACAAATTTTGAAATTCAATTAAAGGCTAGTGTATGGCAAAACGCGTTTTGGTTAAATATTCTGGTGAAGCATTGGCTGGTGAGAGTGGTTTTGGGATTGAGAGCGGGATTTTGGATTATCTTTCAAGAGAACTTAAGACGCTTGTGGAAGCTGGAATTGAAGTTGGAATCGTCATTGGAGGCGGGAACTTTATTCGTGGAGTGAGTGCGTCCAAGGGAGGTTTGATTCGGCGCACAAGCGGAGACTATATGGGAATGCTTGCCACAGTGATTAATGGGGTTGCGATGCAAGAGGCATTAGAGTATTATGGTTTAGATGTGCGCGTGCAAAGCGCATTAGAGATTAAGGAGGTTTGCGAAACTTATATTAATAGACGCGCGATTCGGCATTTGGAAAAAGGGCGTGTGGTGATTTTTGTAGCGGGTACAGGGAATCCTTTTTTCACAACAGACACCGCAGCAACTTTGCGTGCAGTAGAAATTGGTGCAGAAATGATTATCAAAGCAACAAAAGTTGATGGAGTATTTGACAAAGACCCGGCAAAATTTGAAGATGCGAAAATGTTGCAGCAAATCAGTTATGACCAAGCTTTAAAAGATAATATTAAAGTAATGGACGATACAGCCATCGCACTTGCTAAAGATAACACACTTCCGATTGTAGTATGCAATATGTTGCGTGAGGGAAATTTACTCAAGATTATTCAGGGCGATTCTAACGCTGTATATTCCAAAGTATCCAACTGATAACTAATTCAAATAAAGGAAAAAAATGAGAATTGAAGAAATAGCTTCTAAAGCACTAGAGCAAGTTAAGGGTGATAGATATTTATTGTCAAATATTTTATTTATGAGAATTGATGAATTAAGTCGTGGGGCAACGCCACTTGTAAATAAAGACATCAAAATCGATAAACTTTCCGATATTGCATTGCTTGAAGTTGCAGAGGGTAAAATCAGCCTAGACAAAATTGAGGAATCACAAAATTAGTCTTGCAATGGAATGCAGTTAAAGATTTTAAGAGTCAGGCAAAAAGGTAAAATTTGGAATTTTTAAAACAAGTTGCAGAAATCACTAGTCCTAAAGCAGCGTTAGAATTATTGTATTCTATGGTAGAGGAAACGTCAAATATCCAAAATGCAGTTGCTTTTGCCACGCAGGCACACGAGGACCAAAAGCGTAGAAGTGGAGAGCCTTATATCGTGCATCCTTTACTTGTTGCGTGCATTGTAGCGCATTTTGGTGGAGATGAGGTAATGGTGAGCGCAGCACTTTTGCACGATGTCGTAGAGGATACAGAATGGACATTGGCAGATATTACGCGAGATTATGGTGAAGATATTGCCTCGCTTGTAGATGGTCTTACAAAGATTGTAGCGATTCGTGCGGAGGAATTGCCCGCCTCACATTCTAACGAAAAACTTGTTGTCGCAGCGTTGAGTTTCCGCAAAATGTTAATTACTTCAGTCAAAGATGTGCGCGTGCTTGTCGTGAAGCTGTGTGATAGGCTACACAATATGCTTACACTTGGTGCTTTGCCTCCCAACAAACAAAGAAGAATCTCGGAAGAAACTCTAGTTGTTTATGCACCAATTGCTCATCGCTTGGGGATTTCTTCTTTGAAAAACGAATTAGAAGACCGCAGTTTTTATTATATTTTCCCCCAAGAATACCGCAAGATAGATGACTATTTTTTAAGCCATAAGCAAACGATTCAATTAAAGCTTAATGCCTTTATCCAAAAGGTTAGAAAAAGTCTTGTGCAAGAGGGAGTGCCAGAGGGTGATTTCACCATTGCAAGTCGGATTAAGCGGCATTATTCTATTTATCTAAAAATGCAACGCAAAGGGATTTCTATTGATGAAGTCTTGGATTTGTTGGCAATTCGTGTGATTGTGAAAACCCCTTTAGATTGTTATAAGGTTTTAGGAATTTTGCATTTGAGATTCAAGCCCATTATGTCACGTTTCAAAGATTATATTGCCTTGCCTAAGGAAAATGGCTATCAAACAATTCATAGCACTTTGTTTGATGATTCGGCTATTTTTGAAGTGCAGATTCGCACAGAAGATATGCACAAAAGCGCAGAATATGGAATCGCAGCACATTGGAAATATAAAACCGGTGGCAATAGCGGTCCTAGCCTTGATTGGCTGAATAAATTGCAGTTTCAAAATAATTCCATTGAGGAATTTTATGAACTAGTGAAAAACGATTTGTATCGTGAGGATATTGTTGTTTTTTCACCCGATGGAGATAATTATTCTCTGCCTATCGGTGCAGTGGTATTGGATTTTGCCTATGCAGTGCATACAGAAGTAGGAAATCGTGCAAAAGAAGCGTATGTGAATAATCAAAAATCTTCCTTGCTAACAACATTAAAGAGCGGAGATATTGTCAAAATCGTCACCGCAAAAGATACGATTTTACGATGTTCTTGGATTGATGCAGTTAAAACTTCGCGTGCAAAGAGCCAAATTAAAATGAATTGTGCAACTCGGATCAAGGAGATTGAACGCAAAAGCGCAATTAATATTATTGCGACTATTTTTGGCAAGAGCGCAGAAGAGATTGAGCGGTTTATCCAACAGAATGATTTAGAAGACACGATTTATCGTGCAACGACAGACATCGGATTCTTAAAAGATGTCAAAAATCGTATCAAAAATTATTATAAGCGCAACGCAGGATTCTTAGAGCAAATCAAATTTAGAATTTTAAAACTCAAGGAATTGCATTTTGATAATCTCGTGATTGAGACAAATCACACAATTAATCAAGCCGTGTTTGATTATTGTTGCCACCCAAAGTTTGGTGATTCTGTTGTTGCGTTTAAGAGTGGTTCTAAGGCTTTTGTGCATCATAAGCTTTGTGAGCGGGCATATTTGGAGATTCAAAAGGGCGTCAAGATGCTTTATATAGATTGGCTAGAGGATAAGTTGCATACTTATAAGCTCATTATTGCATTAGAAAATCAAAAGGGTGTGTTAGCCAATTTCCTAACTTTTCTAGCCAAGCAGGATATTAATGTCTTGGGTGTGGAGCTAGGCTCGCAAAAAAGCACTTATGCAACCCATTGTGAGTTGCGTTTTGAATCTAGTATTGCGGATATTAAAGAACTCAAAAGTTTGTTTGGTAATAATTATAAAATCATAGAAGTACAGGCACTCAAAGATGCGTATGCAGATTAATGGATAGGAGTATGTATGAACACAGAATCACAAATCAATCTTGCCTTAGAAGAAATTAAACGCGGTACGCAAGAGATTATCGGATTTGAATATATCAAGGATTTAGTCAGTGCATATTTCAAAGAGGGAAAGACTTTTAGTATCAAGGCAGGTTTTGACCCGACTGCACCAGATTTGCATTTGGGGCATACGGTGCTTTTGCAAAAGCTTGCAACTTTTCAAAAATATGGCGCAAAGGTTTATTTTCTCATTGGTGATTTTACAGGAATGATTGGCGACCCAAGTGGCAAGAGTGAAACACGTAAGCCTTTAAGCAAAGAGCAAGTGCTCGCTAATGCAAAAACTTATCAAGAGCAAGTTACCAAAGTACTAGATAAAGACAAAATGGAAATCGTTTTTAACTCTTCGTGGTTAGATAAGCTTGGCACACGTGGAATGATTGAGCTAGCGGCAAAATTTTCAGTTGCTAGAATGCTAGAACGTGATGATTTTGAAAAACGTTTCAAAAGTCAAAGCCCCATTAGTATTGTGGAATTTTTTTATCCCTTATTGCAGGGTTACGATTCTGTGGCACTAAATTGTGATATTGAATTTGGTGGAACAGACCAAAAGTTTAATTTGTTAATGGGAAGACAACTACAACGCGCGTATGGATTAGATAAAGAGCAGTCTGTCGTAATGGTACCATTGCTTGAAGGACTAGATGGGGTGCATAAAATGAGTAAAAGCTTGGGAAATTATATTGGAATCACTCAAGAGCCCAAAGAAATGTTTGGACGACTTTTGAGTATTTCCGATGCGTTAATGTGGCGATATTATGAATTACTTAGCGCAAAAAGCATACAAGAAATAGAATCTTTAAAGCAAGGTGTAGCAAATGGCGGCTTGCATCCAAAGGCGGTTAAAGAAGATTTAGCAGTGGAGATTATTACACGTTATTATGATGAAGAGCGTGCATTAAATGCTAAAGAGGAATTTACGAGAATCTTCGCCAAAGAAGAATTACCAAGCACTATGCCACAATTTAATAAGCCCGACGGAATCTGGATTGCTCAGCTTTTAAGTGAATGCGAACTTTGTGCGTCAAATTCGGAAGCCTTGCGATTAATCAAGCAAGGTGGCGTGAAGTTGGATAGCAAGAGAATTGAGGATTCTAAGTTAAATTTAAGCAAAGGTGAATATATTTTGCAAGTTGGCAAACGTAAATTCGCTAAAATTATTATTCAATAAATTTTAAAAGGAAAAATATGCCACGCACATTAAAAGCACTTAAAATTGGAAAATACACTATTCCTTTACCTATCATTCAAGGAGGAATGGGAGTAGGAATCAGCTGGGATAATCTAGCGGGCAGTGTATCTAAATGCGGTGCTCTTGGCATTGTTTCGTGTGTAGGCACAGGATATTACAAAAAGAGCGCATTTGTGCAAAAAGTAGTTAAGCATAGACCTTTTGATACATTGAATTTTTATTCCAAAGAATCTTTGATGGAGATTTTTAAAAATGCGCGTAAGATTTGTGGCGAGAATCCTTTGGGAGCAAATATTCTTTATGCGATTAATGAATATGGGCGCGTAGTCCGAGACGCTTGTGAAGCAGGTGCAAATATGATTATTACAGGTGCTGGATTACCCACAAATATGCCAGAATTTACAAGTAACTTCCCTAATGTTGCCTTGATTCCTATTGTTTCTTCAGCCAAAGCCCTCAAGATTCTTTGTAAGCGATGGGAGGGACGTTATAAACGTATTCCTGATGCAGTTATTGTAGAAGGACCGCTTAGCGGTGGGCATCAAGGGGTTAGTTATGAGGATTGTTTTAAGCCCGAATATCAGTTGGAAGTTATTGTTCCTGAAGTGCTTGAGGAGAGTAAAAAATGGGGAGAGATTCCTGTGATTGCCGCAGGTGGGATTTGGGATAGAAATGATATTGATAAAATGCTAGATTTAGGGGCAAGTGGAGTGCAAATGGGGACACGGTTTTTGGGGGCTAAGGAATGTGATGCTAGATATTATAATGAACTAATGTTAAGAGTCAAAAAAGAAGATATTGAGCTGATAAAATCTCCTGTTGGTTATCCCGCACGTGCCGTGATTACAGGTATCATTAAAGAATTGCGTGAGGGACGTCTCCCAAAAATAGCTTGTATAAGTAACTGCGTAGCTCCTTGTAAAAGAGGTGTAGAAGCCAAAAAGGTAGGATATTGTATTGCTGATGGTTTGGGAGATGGTTATTTGGGGGATTGCGTGAATGGATTATATTTCACAGGCTCTAATGGCTATCGGATTGAAAAAATCCAAAGCGTTCAAGAAATCTTAGACGAATTAAGCCAATGATTAGAGTTTTTATTATTTTTTGCTTATTTTGTGGCGGATTATTCGCAGAGGTTAAAATTCTCTCGGTTCAACAACTGCAAAATGGTATTGCATTGAATTTTGATAAAAATATTAAGAAAACAGATTTTAAGTACTTTTTGTTGCAAAACAAAGAAAAATTGCGCTATGTTTATGATATAGAATCACAACTACAAGGGAGTGCTAGGGTTTTTGAATTTCAAGGAGATGTGCAGATTAAGGTTGCACAAAATTCTCAAGAAAAAGTGCGTTTAGTCATCACGAGTTCCAAGAAATTAAGCATTGATTTAAAGACGAATAAAAAACAAGCAGTCTTTACGATTCCTAATGCAAAGTTGCCTCAAAGTGATTTTTCTATTGCTTCACTTTTTGAACCGCGAGTTTCTGATAAAAAACTTTCATTAGAATCGCAAAATAAATCAAGTCCCAAGCCCATAGAATCCCAAAAAACAAATACTAAAAAAGAAGAAAAGAAACCACAACCAATCAAAGTCACTTCCAATCAAAATAAAAATAATCAAAGCAAAATGATAGTGATTGACCCCGGACATGGAGGTAAGGATTGTGGAGCAATGGGCGTCGATAAAGTGTGCGAAAAAAAGATAGTGCTTAATATCGGAAAGCATTTGCGTGACGAATTAAAAAAGCGCGGTTATAGGACTTATATGACACGCGATAAAGATGTGTTTATTGGATTGAGACAAAGGACAAATTTAGCCAACAATAAAAATGCCGATTTATTTATTTCAATTCACGCAAATGCGATTCCAGAAAATAGAGCAAAATTTGAGGGTGTGGAGAGTTATTTTTTATCCACTGCTAGAAGTGAGCGAGCCAAAAAGGTTGCCGCATTAGAAAACAAAGACGATACGGAGGGAATGAACTATTTTTCCAAACAATCTTTTTTGAATACCCTCAATACACAACGAATCGTAGCTTCTAATCGTTTGGCAATTGACATTCAGTATGGTATGTTGCAATCCTTGCGTTCTAAATATAAAATTGTAGATGGGGGTGTGCGTGAGGGTCCCTTTTGGGTGCTTGTGGGGGCTGTTATGCCTTCAGTTTTGCTTGAAGTGGGCTATATTACACACCCAAATGAAGGAAAGCGACTGAATCAAACGACTTTTCAGAAAACTATTGCCAAAGGTATTGCCGATGGCGTAGATGGCTATTTTCAAAAAAATCCTTAAAGGTTGATAATGCGAAAAATCACGATTCCTCATTTAGTATTTTCCTCTCTCTATTTCATCTTGGCACTTTTTACTATTTTAATGTTGGCATTGACGAGTTTTGCTCCAGACTTTAAGCATATGTTTCGGCTAACCACGCAACCCTTTGGCGTATATTTTGGAATCAGTGCAATCTTACTCACTTGTGGCGTCATTGTGAGCCTTTTTAATATTGTGCGCATTTATTATAGTCATTTACCAAAATTATACAGCTTGATGATTGGTTTGGCATTATTGGTGTTCGTATTTTTGCTCTATTACGAGCTTTTTGTAATGCGCAGGACTTATTTTGAACCTTTTTCGTTTGAGGATTCTTTGAAACTCGTGCAAGAAGATACCTTTTCTAAAAGCTTGTATCAAATGTTTGTGGATTATACTTGCTATATTCTTTTTGTGATTTGTCCCGCAGCAACTTATTTATTGAATCTTTCTTTTGATAAAAGTATCAAGCTTGGCAAAATCTTGCAACTCACGCAACCAAGCTTTAATGTAATGGTAAGCGTTTTATTTGGTTTTGCTGTTTCACCCTTTTTTAAAAGTGGCGTAATGGGATATTTTGATTTAGTCTTATTGATTTTGGGAATTGGATTAATATTATATTGCTGTGTCAAGAGAAATAGATATGTTGATTCTTATGAGTTGTTTAACTTATTTTTGCTTTTGGTCTGTGTAATTATTATTATGTTTTCTTCTCATAGTTTTGTTGATGGCGAATCGTATTTTGAGGTGCGCAAGGCATTTTATGCGTTAGTTTTATTTGGTTGGTGTAGCGTGTGGATGATGAAGCTTACGATTCGGCGTTAAGTTTGATTTTAAAATTTCTTTGTTAGAATAAATTAATTTAAAAAGGAGGATAAATGCAATCAAGTTGTAAATTTATTCTCTCTTTTATCTTCGCTATTTGGTGGGGCAATCGCCCCTAATTTTTATTCTTCTTTCTCATCTTTCGCATTTTTATTTTAAAGGATATTTAATGAACAAGCCTTATTTAAAGCAATTTCCAGACGAAAATGGGTTCTTTGGAAAATTTGGAGGAAGTTTTGTGCCAGATTCTATTAAGCAGGCAATGGACGAAATCAATGTAGCTTATAATTTGATTGCACAAAATAGTGATTTTATTGTAGAGCTTCGTAAGATTCGGGAAACTTTCCAAGGACGTCCAACGCCAATTTACTTTGCACATAATTTGACAAAAAAATATGGTGGTGCAGGAATTTATTTGAAAAGAGAAGATTTAAATCACACCGGTGCGCACAAATTAAATCATTGTATGGGGGAGGCACTGCTTGCGAAGTTTATGGGTAAAAAGAAACTGATTGCAGAAACGGGAGCAGGGCAGCACGGAGTGGCTTTGGCGACAGCAGCAGCATATTTTGGATTGGAGTGTGAAATCCATATGGGAGAAGTGGATATTAAAAAAGAACACCCTAATGTAGTGCGTATGAAGGTCTTAGGTGCAAAAGTGATTCCGGTTACCTTTGGTGCAAAAACACTTAAGGAAGCGGTGGATTCCGCCTTTGAATCTTATTTAAAAGACCCTAAAAATACGATGTATGCGATAGGTTCTGTCGTAGGTCCTCACCCTTTTCCTAAAATGGTGCGAGATTTTCAGGCAATTGTAGGTGTGGAATCGCGTGAGCAGTTTTTAAAAATGACGGGGGAACTTCCTGACATTGTGTGTGCTTGTGTGGGAGGTGGAAGCAATGCGATGGGAATCTTTAGCGGCTTTATTGAAGATGCAGTAGAACTTGTGGGTGTTGAGCCTCTGGGTAAGGGAAGTGGGTTAGGAGAACACGCGGCATCTTTAAGCTATGGAAGTGAGGGCATTATGCACGGATTTAAATCTATAATGTTAAAGGATAAAGGTGAAGAACCAGCTCCTGTGTATAGTGTCGCAAGTGGTTTGGATTATCCAAGCGTGGGACCAGAACACGCGTATTTGTATAGCATTGGACGCACAAAAGTCGCAACAATTAGTGATAAAGAAGCCATTGATGCGTTTTTTATGCTTAGCAAAAATGAAGGGATTATTCCCGCCATTGAATCTAGCCACGCATTAGCTTATGCTCTCAAAATTGCTCCAGATTTGAAAGGGAAAAAGATTCTAGTGAATTTAAGCGGTCGCGGAGACAAAGATATAGACTTTGTCGTAGAAAATTTTGGTTATGGGGAGTGATGAGGAATCGCTATTTTTGCGATTCCCTACAACCACACAAATAAGCTCTTTGGTTTTGCATTATCGTGAGTGTTAGCGAAGCAATCTATAATACAGAATCGCGTCAGTAACTTTTAAGATTCTATTGTTATGGATTGCTACGACTTCTAACGAAATCTCGCAATGACGCAGTGGAATACTTTCGTGAGATTTTAGGCTAAACACACATTGTAAAGCAATTTCTATACTTGCGAACCGCTTGGGGCTTTAGGCAGATACTGCGAAGCGGTTTGCGGGGGAGTTGCCTATGCACACCGCACTTATAAAATAAAACTTAGAATCTTACCCTTGTAATATTGGGATTTACTACTTGAGTGTATTATCTCTTAATGTTTTAGAAAACTCTAAAAGATTCTCACTCCAAGGGATTTGCAGTGGCGAAAAGAATCCAAGTTGCGCACCGCTTTCTTTTGCGATAAATTCTGCGGCTTTGGTAGAAAACTCTGGTTGGGCAAAAATTATCTTAAGTTTATTTTTTTTGATTGTTTCAATCACAGATACCATTTCCTGTATTTTCGGGCTTTTCCCCTCAATCTCAATTGCAATTTCTTCTAAATGATAATCTCTAGCAAAATATCCGAGCATTGGGTGGAAAACTACAAACTTTTGGTGTTCTTCCAAGGAACTTAAAATCTGCTTGAGTTGTGTATCGGTTTGGTTGATTTCTGTGATTAAATCTTGATAGCCCTTTGCATAGTCTGCCTTTGGGTCTAATGTTTGTAAAGCTTTATAAATATTGCTCGCAATTTGTTTGGCATTTTGCGTGGAGAGCCAAATATGCGTGTCCCCCTCCGCATCAAAATCCTTATCATTTTTTGTGTGCGAATGAGAGGAGTGAATCTTTGGGATTCCTAAACTATTATCATAAATTTCCATTGTTTTGTTTTGTGCTTTAAATCGTGGAAGCCAGATATTTTCAAATTCAATTCCAATACCAAAATAGGCTAGCGCAGAATTAAGGCTTGCAATATCTGAAAATTTTGGCTCAAAATCGTGAGGATTAATACCAGATTGAATCAAGGAAAGCACTTCATATTGATTCCCTGCAATTTTTTGCACAAATTCTTGCTGCATAGGAATACTTACGACAATAATTTGTCCCGGTTCTTTGCAAAATGCAATTTGACTTAAGAGTAGCAGAATCCAAAATACATTTTTCACTATCAATCCTTTTAGTAATTATTAAATTTTTTTGGGATATTATTATATATTAATTATTTTTTTTTGCAAATGCGCGTTCATAGCTCAATTGGATAGAGCATCAGACTTCGGATCTGAGGGTTGGGGGTTCGACTCCCTCTGAGCGTACCACTACAACTTCTTAACATTTATCAATCTAACAATATAAAAGGCTAAATTATGGATTTAGGCGCATTAGAAATAGAAATCAAAGAGGGCTTAAAAACTTTAGAAAATTTAGAAAATATCATTACAATTTTTGGTGGAGCGCGTATTAGCAAAGCGAGCAAGGATTATCAGTCGGTTGTGAAGTTGGCACGAAAACTTGCAGCGGAGGGTTACTCTATTATGACAGGTGGCGGACCCGGGATTATGGAGGCAGCGAATCGTGGGCTTGTAGAGTATAAAAAAGACTTAGAATGTGGTAAGTTTGGCAAAAGTCAGCCTTGCAATTCTGAAGATTCAAAGACGAATCCTCCAAGCAATTCTATCGTCTCTATTGGCTTAAATATCAGACTGCCTTTTGAGCAGCAGATGAATCCTTATGTGGAAGTGCCACTAGAATTTCAAAATTTCTTTAGCAGAAAATTAGTTTTCAATTATAATTCTACTGCATTTATTGTGGCAGTTGGAGGGTTTGGAACTTTAGATGAACTAAGCGAAGTTTTGGTGCAGATTGCCACAGGCAAGCACAAAAAGATTCCGATAATTCTCTATGGTAAAGATTATTGGAGAGGATTTATCCAATGGTTAAAAAATGCAATGTTGAAAGTCGGTGCAATCTCTAAAGAAGAATTAAAATTAATCCAAGTTGCAAATAAACCCAAACAGGTTTTACAGATTTTAAGAAATTATCAAAAGAAATAATTCTGTATTAAAACACAGGGTTATTTAAGCCATACATCATAAAAAGCACCATAAATGCAGCAAAAATTCCAAGCAATAAAGGGATGAACTTTGACATATTTTTCCTTAAAAGAATGAAAATGAAAGATTTAGCATACAATAAAAGACCTAAAAGTTTTCAAGACTTTATTGGGCAATCACATCTTTTTGGAGAAAATGCACCTTTTATGCGTCTTATTTTGACACATAAGATTCCGCATAGCTTTTTTTTCGGACCTCCCGGAAGTGGCAAGACAAGTGCGGCAATTCTGATTGCTAAAACAATGGATTCTCCCTTTTATTCTTTGAATGCTACGAGTTTTAAGGCAGAGGATTTGCGTGGAATTTTGAAAAACTATCAAAATACCCTACAAAAACCCCTAATTTTCATTGATGAAGTGCATCGCTTAAATAAAACACAACAAGAAATGCTTTTGCCCATTATGGAAAATCATCAGGCTTTATTTTTAGGTGCTTCCACAGAGAATCCCTATTTTGCACTCACTCAAGCGATTCGTTCGCGCTCTATGGTATTTGAATTTTATCCTTTAAGCAAAGAAGATTTAGAGAAAATTTTAGAATCCTATTCACTCAATGCGGAGGTGAAAGACTTCCTGATTCAAACGAGTGGCGGAGACGCTAGGGCAATGTTGAATTTGTTAGATTGTGCATTAGCCACAAAGCTACCTTTAAATGTGGAATTATTAGAGTCTTTTCGCAAAACTTCATTGAGCGGCACGAGTGAATTAGATACGCATTATAACCTTATTTCCGCGATGATTAAGAGTATTCGGGGAAGTGATGAAAATGCAGCCATTTATTATCTTGCGCGTTTGATTGCAGGAGGAGAGAATCCAGAGTTTATTGCGCGCCGCCTCGTAATTTTAGCGAGTGAAGATATTGGTAATGCTAACCCCAATGCGCTCAATTTGGCTAATTCTACAATGCAAAGCGTGGCAAAAATTGGCTATCCTGAGGCGAGAATTATTTTAGCACAATGTGTCATTTATCTTAGTTGCTCTCCTAAATCCAATAGTGCCTATCAAGCAATTGATAATGCAATATCTTATGTAAAGAAGCACCCAAATGAGCCGATTCCACCGCATATTTTACAATTTCATAAAAACTACCTTTATCCTCATAATTTTGGGGGTTGGGTGGAGCAAAAATATTTGGATAAAGATTTAGAATTTGTGCAATGGCTTCCTAAGGGTTTTGAGAAAACCTTGAAAGAATGGCTAGACAAAATCAAGGGAAAAGCAAATAACCCTAAGGTAGAATCGGAAGAGTAATGAGAATCACGAATAGTTATGAATTGTTAGAGTATCTTAAGTCCCAAAATTTATTACCAAACATAGACAAAAACATTTCCACAGCAAAGCTAGAATCTCTCAAAGAGATTTGGTGGTGGCCCAATGCTTTGAGCTTCGAAGTAATTGTTGGGGCGATTTTGGTGCAAAATACGCGTTGGGAGCAAGTTTTTGTCGCACTTGAGGGATTAAAAGTCAAAGGTTTGTTGGATTTGGAATCTCTGAGTGAAGTTTCATTGGTTCTTTTGCAAGATTCAATCCAAAACATTGGATTTTATCGTCAAAAAGCAGTGAGAATCCAGAGGATTTGTCAGAATATTTTAAAGGATTTTGGGGATTATGCAAGCTTTTGTGTGCAAGTTTCAAGACAATGGCTCTTAAGTCAAAAAGGGATTGGCTTAGAAACTTGCGATGCGATTTTGTGCTATGCTTTGGGAAGAGAAGTGATGGTCGCAGACCGTTATGCTTATAAATTACTCCAAACTTATGGCTACACTTTAGAATCTTATGAGGATTTGCAGGATTGGTTGCAGGGTGGAGTGATACAAAATTATGATAAAGTTTGCGCACTTTATGGCTTTGAAATCCCTGTAAATCTACTATTTGCAAGATTTCACGGAAAGATTGTAGAATATTGTAAAAATCATAAAATTTAAGGAAAGATTGTGCAAAAATATGAAAATTTTGAACCTCTAAAGGTATTTTTGGAAATTTGTGCGATTCCGCACGCAAGCTTTAAAACAGAGTTGCTCAAAGAATGGATTATCCAAGAAGCGCAAAAATTTGGGGCAAATGTGCAGTGTGATAATGCGGGTAATGTGCTTTGCACGAAAGGTTCTCCTAAACTATGCTTACAAGGGCATTACGATATGGTTTATGTAGGAGAATCTGCGAAGTTTCAAGTCAAACCAAAGTTTATCAAACGCAAGGGCAAAGAGTTTTTGTGTGCTAAGGATTCTAGTTTGGGAGCGGATAATGGAGCGGCTTTAGCCTGTATGTTGCTTGCTTTGAGAGATTGTCAGCATATAGAATGTTTATTTACGATTGATGAGGAAGTGGGAATGCTAGGTGCAAGAGAGATTGCATTGACTCTCAAGTCTCCTTATATGCTAAATTGCGATAGTGAGGAGATTAGTGAAGTAGTGTATTCGTGTGCGGGAGGATATGATTTAGAATGTAGAGCAAACTTTAAAACTCTTCCAATCCCACAGAATTGTGAATTGATAGAAATTCATACACAGGGATTTATTGGCGGACATAGCGGGATTGAAATCCACAAAGGGATTCCTAATGCGGTAATAGAATTAGCCCAAGTGGCTCAAGCCCTAGTAGAATGTGGCGCACTCGTCATAGAATTTTTGGGAGGCGAGAAAAGAAACTCTATTCCTGTCAATGCGACTTTATTAATTGCGATTCCACAGAGTCAAATCATACAATGTAAAGAAGTGATAGAGAGAATCCAGAAAGAAAAGCGAAAAGATTCCGCATATTTTAAAATAACGTCAATCAATCTAACGCAACTCAATGCAGCAAAACAACGATATTTTGATATTTGTCCGTTGCTAGAGGCACTTTTGAGCATACAAAATGGCGTCATCGTTGCGGATAAAGGCGAGCCGATTCTTTCAAGCAGTCTTGGAATCCTGCGACAAACACCCAAAGGCGAAGAAACACAAGTGCATTTTATCGCAATGGGACGCGGCAATCAAGAATCTTTAATGCAAGAAAACATCGCAAAAGAAAAAACAAAATTGCAAACGTTGGGCTTTGATGTGGAATTGTTAGATTATTATGCGCCTTGGGAGAGAGAAGAAAGTGAGTTATTGAAAGTGGTTTGGGAGATTGTTTGTGCGCATAATCCTCAAGCGGAGCTAAAAAGCATTCACGCAGGGCTTGAATGTGGAATCTTAAAGCAAAAATATCCCGCAATCAGTTTTGTTTCCATTGGTCCTACGATTTCGCATCCGCATTCTGTTAAAGAAGAAATGGATTTAGAAAGTTTTGTGCAATTTGATAGGATTTTAAAAGAGGTCTTAAAAAGATTCCAAGCATTTTAGTGAAATCCTAAAGAGATTCTGCTAAAATTATGCGAAATTTAGATGATTAGGAAATCCTCAATGATAAAAAATCAATGGAATTTAAAACTTCTCTGTCCGCTTATTTGCTTTAGTATCTTGTCGTTTAATTCTAGTTTATTTGCTGCTCCCTCTCTTGTCAATGGGATTGCATTTTTTGTGAATGATTATCCTGTTACTTTAATGGAAATGTATAAGATACAGCAACGCGATAAAGTTTCACAACAGGTTGCAATGGATTTGTTGATTAATGACCGCTTGCATAAAGAAGAGATTGACAAGAGAAAAATCGTCATTAGTGAGATTGAGATTCAAGATGAGATTGCACGAATCGCAAGGCAAAACAAAGCGACATTAGAGCAAGTCAAAAGCTATATTATAGGCAATGGCGGGAGTTGGGAGCATTATAAGGAAGAAATCAAACACAATTTACAAAAAAGAAAACTTTACCAGTCTATTACACAAGAGGGTTTAAGAATGGTAGATGAAAAAGAGCTAGAAAATTACTATTCTACCCATAGGCAAGAATTTTCTATCCCTCAAAGCATTGAAGTGGTAAAGTATTTTAGCAACAATGCACAAGCACTTGAAAAAGTCGTTCAAAGCAATGGCAAAGTGATTCCAAGTGGTGTGAAAAAAACAAATGAAGTATTGCAGACGATAGAATTGCATCCCCAAATTGTCCAAGCTTTCACACAAGGGGCAGTGGGTAGATTTACGCCAATTTTTCCGATTGCTGATGAATTTGTCGTGTTTGTGATTAAAGCTAAAAATAATCCCGCTCTTTTGCCTTATGAGAACGTGCGTAATGTTGTAATGCAAAAAATTATGGAGCAAAAAGAGGATTATTTGATTTATGAGTATTTTGAGAAA
Source organism: uncultured Helicobacter sp. (assembly GCA_964464895.1). Classification (GTDB taxonomy): domain Bacteria; phylum Campylobacterota; class Campylobacteria; order Campylobacterales; family Helicobacteraceae; genus Helicobacter_D. Next base: position 46,173 of record CAYXGY010000005.1, read on the forward strand.
TTGCGCTCTAATGCGAGAGTAGATATTGTGCGTTTAAATTAAAGGGGCAAGGTTGCTAAAGATGAAAAGGGTTTTTCAAATAGGGAGTTTTTGTATGGTGATGAGTACGGTTGCAGGTGTGTTCGTAGGTTGTGCTGCAGGAGATTCTATCACGCCTAATGAGCCGAAGTTTTCCCAATGCTATAATCAAGAAACCAACACGGCTAAAAATTGTGAAGCAATGGACTTTAAGAATCTTTTAGAATCTAAAAAAGAATGGAAAATCCATTCCTATCATTTTAAAGGCAATACGATTATTTTAGAAAAACAGATAGAGAACCCCCCGATTTTGCGATTTCATAATCAAGAAATCAATGGCACATTGGGTTGCAATCAGTTTTTTGGAGGCTATTTAATAGAGGGTAATCATTTCAATCCTGTTAATATTGGAATGACGCGCAAAATGTGCGAACCAAAAACAATGGAACACGAAGACATTATGGTACGTAATTTTTTAAATACCCCTACGAAAATTCTTATTGTAGAAGAAGTTGAGGGAATGAGTAAAATTTTCTTTATAGGAAAAGATTTTTATATGGTCTTAAATTAAAGGCATAAGTTTAAAGATATTTTTACCAAAATTACAATAGGCTTTAGATTTTAAGATTAATGAAAAAGGCAAAGTATGTGGGTTACGAAATCCTATAATGATAAATTCCAACAAGAATATAAAATAGAGCGCAAATTACACGAAATCAAGGGCGAAAGGCATACCTTAGAGCTTTTTAATTCTGAAGCATTTGGTGAGATTGCTTTATTAGATGAGGGAATGTTGCTTCAGAATATGCTTTGTGTGCAAAGTGAGTTTTTGGCTCATCTTCTAGCTTGTTCGCATAAATCCCCCAAACGCGTGCTAATTGCTGGGAGTTTCAACCTAGAAATTGCATTTGAATTTTTGCGTCATAAAGATTTATATGTGGATTTTTTGCAATTTGATTTGAAAGTATTAGAATCATTGGTTAGCTTTTTGCCGCATTATAAAGAAGTAATGGAATCCCCATATTTCACACTGATTCCACAACAAAGCAAAGAATTTTTGGAGCAAAACTCAAAGGAGAGTAGGGCAAGTTATGATATTGTCTTGCTTTTGGATTCTAAGCAAAATGCTCAAGACTACCAAATGCTCTTAGATGAAAAAGGAATTTTGATGATGAAATCCCCACAGATTTTATTAGAAACTTTAGAAGTTAAAAAATTATTAGAATCCTTAGGAGACTTTAGGGTGAAAATGCCGTGCTTCGCGCCTTTGTCTCTTTTGCAGGATTGTTATATTTTTGCCTCTAAAGTCTATCACCCCACAGCAGATATTCAGTTACAACGCGCAGATATGCTAGAGGATTTGCAGTATTATCACGCAAATTTGCATTTGAGTGCATTTACCTTGCCAAAATCTGTTAAAGTGGCACTCTTGGGAGTGGCTAAAAATTGAGTTTTACGCACGCTATTGCCCTAAGTGGTGGAATCGCAAGCGGTAAAAGCACGGTGGCTTCCCTGCTTAAACTCTACGGATATTGCGTGATTTGTGCAGACCAAATTGCGCATAAAGTATTAGAGGCTAGCGCGGAAGAAGTGCTCGAAGTGTTTGGTGATGGAATCTTAAATTCTAATCCAAAGGATTTTGTTAAAATTGACCGCAAAAAGTTAGGGGCGATTGTCTTTGCAGATAAGCAAGAAAGAGCGAAATTAGAATCCATTTTGCACCCAAAAATCAAAGAAGAAATCACATTGCAAGCACATAAACAAGAGAATAAAGGGATTCCATATTTTATTGACATTCCCTTATTCTTTGAAACAAAACATTATCCAATTTCTCATTCTTTGCTGATTTATGCAACAAAGGAATTGCAGATTGAACGTCTTAAGGTGCGCAATGGTTTAAACACACAAGAAGCACTAAGCCGCATAGAATCGCAAATGCCACTAGAGGATAAACGCGTAATGGCAAGTTATGTGATTGATAATTGTGGCACTTTAGAGGAATTGCAAAGCGCAGTAGAAATGTATCTGCACTCTTTGCAGAAGCTTAAAACTTAATTTAAGCTTTGTTTGTTATAATTGCGCCCTTTAAGTCAAGTGTAGGGGTGTTAGCTCAGCTGGGAGAGCGCAACGCTGGCAGCGTTGAGGTCAGGAGTTCGAACCTCCTACACTCCACCATTGTGCGTCCGTAGCTCAGCTGGATAGAGCAACAGGTTGCGGTCCTGTAGGTCGGGGATTCGAATTCCTCCGGGCGTACCACTCTCTTTTCTTGCCTATAATTTTTTAAGCTTATTAATATAAAGTCAAATAGCGAAAATAAAATATTTGAATTTGAGCAAACCGAGATAGAATTTCTGTTTGTAATTCCCATTAAAATAACAATGAGCTACAATGGAGACATTTCTGTGGCAAGGCTTTTTAGAGAAAAGCCTAACGCACGATTCAAAACTCATAAAATCTACGATTCTATTCTTTTGATGAAAACAAATTTTTGCATATAAGAGTTTTTATTACATAAGTTCTTTCTTGAATCGTTTATGAACACACCGACTTAAAAGAAAATAAACAGGTGAAAGTAAGTAGAAAAGCTAGCGGAAAAACACTCTGGTTTTTTTATTATTTTTTAAGTTTTTTTGATTAGAATTGCCATCTCAATAATTGTGTAATACTCATTACATATTTCAGAAATAGTCATCAAATAAAGCAAAGCGTAGAGTAAAATTCTATGGCTTTGGAGTCAAGTTTAAGTGAGAGAAAATGAGAAATTATCTAAAAATACTTTTCAAGTTGTCTTTTGGTATGTTTTGTGCGGTTGTGTTGCTAGCAGGTTGCTCTAAAGAAAACAATAATAATGCACAGCCTCAAAATATGGCAATGCCTGTCAATACATATAGTGTAAAAAAGCAAGATGTGCCTATTAACTTTGAATATCCCGCAAAGCTAACAAGCTTGCAAAGTGTCGGAATCTATGCGCGCGTGGAGGGAGTTTTATTAGAGCAGCATTTTGTTGAAGGTGGATTGGTTCAAAAGGGTGATAAACTCTTTAAGATTGAACCTGACAAATATCAAGCAGCAGTTAATATGGCGCAAGCAGCTTTTAAAGCTGCACAACGTGATTGGATTAGGGCGCAAAAGCTTTTTAAAAACAAAGCACTTAGTCCAAAAGAATATGATTCTGCGCAATCTGCGTATGAAAATGCGCGTGCGAGCCTAGATACTGCCATCATTGATTTAAATTATACTGATGTTGTCGCAACTGCAAGTGGTAAAATCAGTATGAAACGTTATGACATTGGGGATTTGGTGGGCAAAGCGGGTGCGGATAATTTGCTCACAACGATTACACAACTAGACCCAATTCATGCAGAATTTTCTATTCCGAGCAACGATTATTATTTCTTGCGCACTTTGGATTATGAAAATGTCAAGGTGATTTATCTGCTTCCCGATGGAACGCCCTTTGATAATCTTGGCAAAATGGATTTCATTGATAGCGTCTTAGAGGCAAGCACAGCGACAATCAAAGCGCGTGCGATTGTAGAGAATCCCGAGCATTTGTTAGTGCCCGGAGAATTTTCGCGCATTCGTTTAGACGGAATCATCGCAAAAGATTGCATTGTGATTCCACAAGTTGCTTTGATGCAAGAAGCCAAAGGGAGCTTTGTGTTTAAAGTTGTTGATGGTAAAGCCCAGCCAACTCCTGTGGTTTTGGGTAATAATGTTGGTAATGATGTTGTTATTAAAAGTGGTTTAAATGACGGGGATATAATCATTACAAGCAATTTGATTAAGCTGCGTCCAGGTGCTCCTGTAACTCCAATGAATCAAGCACCAAAGCCTTAAAAGAAAGGGTTTTGTAATGTTTTCTAAATTTTTTATTGAGCGTCCTGTTTTGGCAATGGTAATGTCTATTATCATTGTGATTTCTGGGGCTTTATCCGCTTTTTCTTTGGCAGTAGAAGAATATCCTCAAGTAACTTCTCCACAAGTCGTTGTGCAGGCTACTTATCCCGGTGCAAGTGCGGAGGTTATTTCTAGCAGTGTTGCAAGTGTGCTTGAAAATAGCATCAATGGGGTAGAAAATATGATTTATATGCAGAGTTCTTCTACTTCTAGTGGCTCTTTGAGTATTAATGTATATTTTACTAATGAGACAGACCCAGACCAAGCTACAATCAATGTCAATAACCGCGTCCAAGCAGTGTTGAGCAAATTGCCTCAAGAGGTGCAAAGATATGGTGTAACCGTAGATAAAAGAAGTTCCACGATTCTAGCGGTGTATGCTTTGTTTTCTGATATGCCTAATCAAGATGAAGTCTATATTGCAAACTATGCTTCTATCAATATCTTAGATGAATTGAAACGCGTACCTGGTGTAGGGGACGCGACTTTGTTTGGTTTGCAAGAATATTCTATGCGCATTTGGCTTGCGCCTGATAAATTGCTTAAATACAATCTTACGCCATCAGAGGTAATTGGATTAATCCAAGAGCAAAACTCGCAATTTGCCGCAGGGTATTTTGGGCGAGAGCCAATGCAAAATAATTTGGAATTTACTTATAGTGTAACGACAAAGGGACGTTTTAGTGATGCAAAAGAGTTTGAAGAGATTTTGATTAAGACAAACGAAGATGGTTCTGCCTTGCGTCTTAAAGATATTGCGCGGATTGAGTTAGGAGCAGAGGATTATAGCTTAAGTGAATATTATAAAGGTAAGCCTGCTATTGCGTTTGGTGTCTTTTTGCAACCCGGAGCAAACGCACTCAATGTTGCAGATGGTGTTTCAAAAAGATTAGAGGAGCTATCAAAAGATTTTCCCGATGGTTTGCAATATGCGATTTCATATGATACAACCCAATTCGTGAAAGTATCTATTGGTGAGGTGATTAAAACTTTCGTAGAAGCAATTCTTCTTGTTGTGATTGTAATTTACTTCTTTTTGCAAAACTTTAGAGCCACGATTATTCCTGTGATTGCAGTGCCTGTTTCTATTATCGGTTCTTTTGCAGGAATGTATTTGTTAGGATTCTCTATCAATTTGCTTACGCTTTTTGGGCTTATTCTTGCGATTGGAATCGTAGTAGATGATGCGATTATCGTAATTGAGAATGTGGAGCGATTGATTCATACAGAGAAACTTCCCGTAAAACAAGCTACGATTAAGGCAATGGAGGAGATTCAAAGTCCGGTGGTTGCGATTGTATTGGTGCTCTCTGCCGTGTTTATCCCTGTGGCATTTATCGGGGGGTTCTCGGGAGAAATTTATAAACAATTTGCTGTAACGATTGTTATTTCTGTAGTTATTTCCGGATTCGTTGCTTTGACTTTGACGCCTGCACTTTGTGTTTCGATTCTTAAAACTAAAGAACCCAAGCCTTTTTATATTGTCAAACGATTCAATGATTTCTTTGATTGGCTAACACATAAATTCACAGATAAAGTCGCACACACGATTCGGCGAGGAAGCTTATATGTGATTCTTTTTATGGGACTTCTTGCTATCACTGTTGGACTTTTTACGCGTGTGCCAAGCGGGCTTGTGCCATCAGAGGATAAAGGAACGTTGTTAGTTTCTATGCAGCTTCCGCCAGCAACAGCTTTAAACAAAACGGCACAAATGGCAGATTTCGTAGGTAAAACCGCAATGGATAATCCAAACATAGAGGGGATTATGACACTAGCGGGTTATGATATTCTCTCTAGTGCGGTAAAAAGCAATGCGGGGACAGCTTTTATCAAACTAAAGGATTGGAGAGAAAGGAAAAAAGCCGAGCAGCATTCCCAAGTCTTAGCAGGTTCAATGACAGGGCAATTAATGCAATATCCAAGTGCGATTATTTTTGCGCTCAATCCCCCTCCCATTATGGGATTGAGTTTGACGGACGGGTTTGAAATGTATATTCAGAATCGTACAGGTGCTTCGGTAGAAGAATTACAAAAAAATACACAACTTGTGCTAGAAGCTGCTGCAAAGCGTCCAGAACTCACAAGTGTGCGCACGACTTTGAGTGTGAATGTGCCACAATATCATGTGAATTTAGACAGAGAAAAAGCTAAAGCAATGGGTATCAATATCAACGATGTCTTTACGACACTGCAAGCAACTTTTGGTTCGTATTATGTCAATGATTTTAATCTCTTTGGGCGCACTTATAAGGTAAATGTGCAGTCAGAAAGCCCCTTTAGAGAAAAGCCAGAGGATTTGCGCAATGTCTTTGTGCGCTCTAACAGTGGAGAGTTAGTGCCTATTAGTGCGCTTGTGCGATACGAACGCGTGATTGGTCCTGATATTTTAGAGAGATTCAATCTTTTTCCAGCAGCGAAACTTATGGGAGATGCGACACAGGGTTATTCTTCAGGTGATGCGTTAGCTGCAATTGAACAAGTCGCAGAGGAAGTTTTGCCGGAGGGGTATTCTGTGGCATTTTCAGGGAGTTCTTATCAAGAGAAAGCGACAAGTGGTACAGGAACGATTGCCTTTATTTTTGGACTTGTTTTCGTTTTCTTGATTCTAGCTGCGCAGTATGAACGATGGTTGATGCCATTAGCAGTAGTTACTGCTGTTCCTTTTGCGGTATTTGGTGCAATTTTTGCAACTTGGCTTAGAGGGTTAAATAACGATATTTATTTCCAAGTTGGATTAATTACTCTAATTGCCTTAGCAGCAAAAAATGCAATTTTGATTATTGAGTTTGCAATGCAGGCAAGAGAACACGAGGAAAAAGATATTTACGATTCTGCTGTGGAAGCGGCTAGACTTAGATTCCGCCCGATTGTAATGACTTCACTTGCCTTTACGATAGGGGTTTTTCCTCTCGTGATTAGTAGCGGTGCGGGGGCAGCAAGTCGCCACGCAATTGGAACAGGGGTTGTAGGTGGAATGCTTGCGGCGACTTTCATTGCGACTTTCTTTATTCCGCTATTTTATACTTATTTTGCGAGGCTTAGCGAATTTATCGCAACTTTTAGGAGCAAACATGACTAGGGTTTCTAAAATTTGTTTTTATTTTATCGTGCTTGGTATTTTAGGGAGTGGGTGTTCGCTTTCACCTGCTTATGTGCAGCCACAGACAAACTTACCAGATTCCAAAGAAGTAATAGAATCTGCGGAAGAAATAAGAATTTCACAGAAATGGTGGGAAGAATTTGGAGATGATACTCTCAATCGTTTTGTGGAAGAAGCATTAAGAAACAATTATGATTTGCTTGTCGCTATGCAAAGAGTAGAACAAGCGCGTAGTCAATGGAGCTATGCAAGGAGCGACCGTTATCCTAGCATTGGTGTGCAGGGTCAAGGATTAAAGAATCGTAAAAACCCAGCGCAGGGGCAATTAGAAAATTATAATAACTTTTCTTTGAGTGCGATTCTTAATTATGAAATTGATTTGTGGGGCAGGGCAAGGGATGCCGATAGAAGAGCCCTAGCGCAATTGTTCGCAATCAAAGCAAATCGTGATATGGTGCGTTTAAGCCTTGTAGCCAATGTCGCAGAAAGTTATTTTGGAATCCTGACACTTAATAATCAAGTACAAATTTCCAAAAATACTTTGAAAAGCCGAGAGGAAAATTACGAATATCGTAAAAAAGAGTTTGATGTAGGTAAAATTTCAGAGATTGATATGCAGCAAGCCAAGTCTGAAATGGCAAGTGTGCGTGCGCAGTTGCAAAGTCTTTTAATGGAGCAAAATTCCGCGCAGAGTGCATTTTTGATTCTACTTGGACGCGATGGCGCAGATGTGTTTGCTAATGAGATTCCAACAGAACCACGCCCTTTACCTAATTCCCCTAGTGTGGAGGCGGGCTTGCCCTCTACTATTTTGGAAAAACGACCAGATATTGAAGCGGCAGAACAGAATCTCAAGGCAGCCAACTTTAATATTGGGATTGCTAGAAGTGCTTATTTTCCAACGATTTCATTAACGGGATTGTTTGGCTATGCTAGTCCGCAGTTGAATGAGTTGATAAGAACTTCTAATTCTACTTGGAATTTTGGGGGAAATTTCGTTGGGAATTTGCTTGATTTTGGACGCACAAGCGCAAATGTAGATTTAGCCAAATCACAATATGAAGAAATGATTTTGAATTATGGACAGACTTTGCGCATAGCGTTTGGTGAGGTAAGAGAAAGCTTGTTTAACTATCAAATGACAGGCGAAAAATTAGTGAGTTTGGACGAACAGGTTTTGGCATTAAAACGCACATTAGAGCTTGCAAATTTGCGCTATGAGGAGGGATATACGAATTATCTTGAGGTGCTTAATACACAAAGCTCACTTTTTGGTGCAGAGTTAAGCCAACAAAGTGCAAAGTTAGAGACTTTAAGTGCTGCTATCAATCTCTATAAATCCTTTGGTGGTGGTTGGGACAAAGAAACCTATCAAGAAGAACAAGCAGGAGAGTAGCTTTATATGCTCTAAGATTCCAAAGAAAGAATCTTAGAGTGAGATTCTGCAAGATTGGATTGCCTTGTCATTTTTTTAAGCAAGATTTTGTTATGCTATTTACCCAAAAAGGCAATTTGTTTGAATATTTAGGAGTTTATAATGAATGAAGCAAAATCAATTTGGATGGATGGAAAATTAGTTCCTTGGAAAGAAGCAAATGTCCATATTTTAACCCATACATTGCATTATGGAAATGGTGTATTTGAGGGCACTAGAGCTTATAAAACCGATAAAGGTATGGCAGTTTTTCGTTTGCGTGATCATACGAAGCGACTTTTCAACTCTGCTAAAATTGTCGCAATTAGTGATATTCCTTATAGTCAAGAAGAGCTTGAGAAAGCACAAATTGAGCTGATAAAAGATAATCATTTCACAAGCAATGCTTATATTCGTCCTTTGATTTATTTAGGCTATGGTGTGATGGGAGTTTATCACAAAAAAGCCCCTGTAAAAGTAGCGATTGCCGCGTGGGAATGGGGTGCATATCTTGGAGATGATGGCTTAGAAAAAGGGATTCGCGTCAAAACCTCATCAATAGTGAGAAATCCTGCCAAATCACTTTTTGGTAAGGCAAAAGCGTGTGGAAACTATCTTAATTCCCAAATGGCAAAATTTGAAGCCATTGAGTGTGGCTATGAGGAGGCTTTGTTGCTTGATGATAATGGAATGATTGCGGAGGGAAGTGGCGAATGCTTTTTCATCGTGCGCAATGGGCGTTTGATTACTCCTCCAAGTGATAGCGTCCTAGAATCTATCACACAAGATTCTGTAATACAAATTGCAAAAGATTTAGGAATTGAAGTAGAAAGACGCAATATTACGCGTGATGAAGTCTATATTGCGGAGGAGGCGTTCTTTACAGGAACGGCTGCAGAAGTTACACCAATTTGTGAATTAGACGCACGCGTGATTGGAAGTGGCAGACGAGGAGAAATTACACATAAGCTTCAAGATGCGTTTTTTGATGTGGTTTATGGGCGCAATGAAAAATACGCTCATTGGCTAACTTATATTCACTAAAGGTTGTATATGCCAATTGATTTAAATGAACATCTAAGACAAAAAAATAGAAATTATAATAATTCAAATAATGAAAATAACCTAAATAATGATGGGGGAGACAATAGAAAAAATAGGAATCGTGGATTCCAAACCCCTAAAATGCCAAACTTCAGTATGCCGAATGATAAGAAAATGGCAGGATTATATGTATTGGTTATTTTTGTAGTTTTACTCTTTTTGCTTAAGCCCTTTACGATTATCAATAGTGGTGAAGTGGGTGTAAAAATCACCACAGGGGAGTTCGACCCAACTCCATTACAGCCGGGCATTCATTTTTATATTCCGGGTATTCAAAGAATTATTGCTGTCAATACAAAAGTAAGAATTGCAGAATTTACAAGTGTAGAGACCTCAAACTATCGTAGCCGTGATGAGGGGAGCTTAAGGAATCAAGCCATTAGCGTGTTGGATTCTAGGGGTTTATCTGTGTCCGTAGAACTTGCGGTGCAGTATCGCTTAGACCCTTTGAGTGTGCCTCAAACCATTGCCACTTGGGGACAAAATTGGGAAGAGCGAATCATTACACCTGTGATTCGTGAAATCGTGCGCAATGTTGTAGGAAGTTTCCCAGCAGAGGAATTACCTACAAAACGAAATGAAATTGCGACACTCATTGACCAAAAATTCCGTGAAAATATCAATGGACTTGAAAATCGCCCCGTAGAGTTAGTCTCTATCCAATTAACCGAAATCGTGTTGCCTGTTGCGATTAAAGAACAGATTGAACGCGTGCAAGTTGCGCGTCAAGAAGCAGAACGCGCGAGATATGAAGTTGAGAGAGCGAAACAAGAAGCAGAGAAAAAAGCTGCTCTTGCCAAAGGGGTTGCCGATGCGACGATTATTGAAGCAGATGCACAAGCCAAAGCGAATCGCTTGATTAGTCAAAGTCTCAATTCCCCACTTTTACAATTGCGCCAGATTGAAGTGCAAGGAAAATTTAACGAAGCCTTGCAAAACAATCGCGATGCGAAGATTTTTTTAACACCAGGTGGAGCAACACCAAATATTTGGTTAGATTCTAAAGATACACAACGCGCAACTTCTGTGAGCAACTAAGGAATCTTAAGTGCAAGCAATTCTTAAGCAAATTGCGTGGAAAAAACTCAATGGTTTGATTCCTGTGATTGCGCAAGATTACAAAACACAAGAAGTTTTAATGCTTGCCTTTATGAATCAAGAAGCTTTAAATTTGAGTTTGCAAAGTGGATTTGCTCATTACTTTTCACGTTCTAAACAACGTATTTGGAAAAAGGGTGAGCAAAGCGGACACACACAAAAGATTCATAAAATTTTGTTAGATTGTGATAAAGATAGTTTGCTTTTAAAGGTTGAGCAAAAGGGTATAGCGTGCCATACAGGTGCAAAAAGTTGCTTTTTTAATTGTATCGAACAAGAAAGCATTGTGGAGGATTCCGCTTCATCTCCCAAAACAGATATGAGTGCAGTTTATGGAGTAGTAGATACACTCTATCATACCTTACAAATGCGCAAAAATGCTGATTCCAAGACTTCTTACACCGCCTCACTTTATGCTAAGGGAGAAAATACGATTGCTAAAAAAATCGTTGAAGAGGCTGCAGAACTTGGGTTTGCTATCAAAGATAAAGATTCCAAAGAAATTATTTATGAGGCGGCAGATTTGCTTTATCACGCGCTTGTAGGGCTTAGCTTTAGAGAGATTTCCCCTGATTTAGTCAAACAAGAGATTGCACGTCGCTTCGGTTTGAGTGGAATTGAGGAAAAAAATTCACGCAAGGAAAATAAAAAGGTTTCAAATTAGGTTATGAATGAAATGAGAAATTATTTGATGGCATTATTGGATACTGCAAATTATTTTTCTCTGCCTGATTATTTAGTGCTTAGCTGTATTTTTCTTGCAATTTTATTATTCTTTCTCTTAAGTGTTGCGTTTCGGTTTAATGCGTTGGTTGCAAGCTTGACTTTTGTGATTAGTGGAATCTTGCTTTTTGGCTCTCCCTTCTTGTATCAAACGATGATGGAATCTTATCTCAAACAAATAGACCTCACGCTTTTTCATAATGAGAAATTGCAATACGATGATGTATATTTTATTGAGGGACAATTTACTAATGTGGGTTTATTAGACTTCAGAGGTTGTGTATTGAGTGTGAATTTTATCCCCGCAGGACTTAAGAAAGCAAAACTTCTCAAATATAAAATCAAGCCCAAATTCCTTCATATAGAAAATTATAAAACCCCACTAAAAAAGTTAGAATCTATGGAGTTTAAATTGATTATTCCCTCGCCACAAGCCAATGCGAATTTTACTTTAGAAACCAAAGGGGCGTGTTATTAGAGATGAAAATTGCAATCAGTGTCGGAGATTGTAACGGGATAGGATTAGAGATTCTACTAAAAAACCACAAGACAATTTCTAAAGTTTGCACTCCTCTTTATTGTGTGGATAAACCTTTATTGCAAGAAGTTGCCAAAAAACTCAAGAGGAAGTTACCTAAACACTTAAGGTGTATTCCGCCAAATGCGAAGATTCCGCTCATCGCTCCTGCAAAAATTACCCAAGAAAGCGGAACTTACTCTTATGCTAGTTTTTTGAGTGCTTTGAATCTAACGCTTCAAAAAAAGACAAAAGCACTTGTTACTCTGCCAATCCACAAAAAAGCTTGGCAATTAGCAGGGATTCCTTATGCGGGGCATACAGAAGCTTTCCGTGATTTATTAAAATCAAAAGACAAGCCACAGGAAGCCATAATGATGTTAGGTTCGCCTAAACTTTATGTCGCGCTTTTTACTGACCATATTCCACTGAAATGTGTTCCGCAATCTATTGAGGTAGAATCGCTAAAGAAATTTTTGCTTCAACTCGCCCCCCATATCACTAAATCCCCCTGTGGCGTGCTTGGACTAAACCCCCACGCAGGAGATTTTGGCGTATTAGGTGATGAAGAAGAGCAGATTACACAAGCCATTAAAGAAGCCAATGCCACGCTCAATCAAACACTTTTTGTAGGACCGCTTGTGCCTGATACTGTATTTGTCGGCAGACATTTGCGTTATTATGTCGCAATGTATCACGACCAAGGCTTGATTCCACTTAAAACATTGTATTTTAAAGAAAGCATTAATTTAACACTCAATTTACCCATTATTCGCACCTCCGTTGATCACGGTACTGCCTTTGATATTGCCTACCAAAACAAAGCGGATTCTACAAGTTATCTTAACGCAGTAAAAGAAGCGATTTTTCGTGTTAAAGTGCGCAATCAGTAGAGATTCTACAAAGTTAAATGTTTTTGCTAGGACTTTAAATTTAACCACTTTTCAACAAAACTTCCCTATAATTCCAAAATTTTTATAATCCATTGTGCGGGAGGTTTGAATGAGTATTCCAACACTACAAGACGCATTGAAGCTTGATATTGAGGGCATTAGGGAGCTCAAAAACACATTAAGGGAAAAAATCAAAGTAAGCTCTTTGAATGCCTATATTGGAGAATTACAGGATTATGATAGCGCACTTTTGCCTATTGCTATTAAAGATAATATTAATGTCAAAGGTTGGGAAATCACCTGTGGAAGCAATATCTTGCAAGGTTATATTGCTCCTTATAACGCGACGGTGATAGAAAATCTCCTCAAGTCTTCTTTTGCTCCCTTTGGACGCACGAATATGGACGAATTTGCAATGGGAAGCACGACAGCAAGTAGTTTTTATGGTAAGACGCTCAACCCCAAAAATCCTAATAAAGTCCCCGGCGGTAGCAGTGGTGGAAGTGCTGCAGCCGTAGCGGGTGGAATCGCACTTGCTGCGCTTGGAAGTGATACAGGCGGAAGTATCCGACAGCCTGCTAGTTTTTGTGGTTGCGTAGGATTGAAGCCTACTTATGGACGCGTGAGCCGCTATGGATTAGTGGCTTATAGTTCGAGCCTAGACCAAATTGGACCAATTACACAGAATGTTACAGATTGTGCAATTCTGTATGACGCGATTGCAGGTTATGACAAAATGGATTCTACGAGTGCGAATTTAGAATCTCAAAACACTTTTAAAAACTTAAATCCCAATCGCAAAATGACAATAGCGATTCTACCAAGTCTCTTAAAGGACGCAGACACAAATATTCAAAACGCTTATCAAAAAACGATTGAAACATTGAGTAAAAATGGGCATAAAATTGTAGAAAAGGAAATGCTAGATACAAGTTATATCATTTCCGCTTATTATGTGATTTGCACTGCGGAGGCAAGCTCCAATCTTGCGCGCTTTGATGGCGTGCGTTATGGAAATCGCGCAAAGGAAATTGGCAATCTCAAGGAATTATACTTAAAAACACGCTCACTTGGCTTTGGCGATGAAGTCAAGCGTAGAATCTTGCTTGGTTCTTTTGTGCTAAGCAGTGGTTATTATGATGCCTATTATATCAAGGCACAAAAGGTGCGCACACTGATTGCACGTCAATATAATGCAATCCTACAAGATTGTGATACGATTCTTTCTCCTGTCGCTCCGAGTGTGGCATTTGGTTTTGAAGATTGCAAGACACCTTTGCAAATGTATTTGGAGGATATTTACACGATTGGAATCAATCTTGCCGGGCTTCCCGCACTTTCGCTCCCCGTAGATGAGGAGGAGGGATTGCCTATTGGTATGCAGCTAATCGGTAAAGCCTTTGACGAACAAACCTTGCTTGATTTGGCATTGAATTTAGAAAATACATTACATTAAAGGAGCAATGATGAGAATTAGAATGCGTGCATTAACATTTGAAGATGTGTTGTTAGTCCCTGCTTATTCAGAGATTCTGCCTAAAGAAGTTTCTTTGCAGACAAAGCTTTCCCGCAATATTGTTTTGAATGCTCCTTTGGTTTCTGCTGCAATGGACACCGTTACAGAATACAGCACTGCGATTGCTATGGCAAGAGTAGGGGGGATTGGAATCATTCATAAGAATATGGACGAAAAATCACAAGTAGCGCAGATTAAAAAGGTTAAGAAAAGCGAAAGCGGCGTGATTATTGACCCCATTTATATTAGTCCTGATTCTACTTTGTTTCAAGCCAAGGCTATCACAGATAATTATAAAATCTCGGGTGTGCCGGTTGTAGATGATAGTGGAAATTTAATTGGAATCTTAACGAATCGTGATATGCGCTTTGAAACGGATCTGAATCGTCGCGTCCAAGAGGTGATGACGAAAGCTCCATTAATCACCGCAGCGGTTGGAACGAGTTTAGAGGAAGCACGCAACATTATGAATAAACACAAAATTGAAAAACTCCCTTTGGTGAATGAGAAAGGAATCTTAAAGGGATTGATTACAATTAAAGACATTCAAAAACGCATTGAATATCCGAATTCTAATAAAGATGGTTTCGGACGCTTGCGTGTGGGGGCGGCGATTGGTGTTTTCCAATATGACCGCGCCAAAGCCCTTGTAGAAGCAGGTGTAGATGTATTGGTGTTAGATTCTGCGCACGGGCATAGTAAAGGAATCTTAGAAACGGTCAAAGAAATCAAAAAGCATTTAGCGGTGGATATTATTGCAGGAAATGTCGCAACAGCAGAGGGAGCGCAAGCCTTGATTGACGCAGGGGCTGATGGTGTCAAGGTAGGGATTGGACCGGGAAGTATTTGCACTACAAGAATTGTTGCGGGCGTGGGTGTGCCACAAATCACCGCAATTGACGAGGTAGCAAAGGCTTGTCAAAAGGCAGGGATTCCAGTGATTGCCGATGGAGGCATTAAATATTCCGGAGATATTGCTAAAGCTCTAGCTGCAGGAGCTTCTAGCGTGATGATTGGAAGCATTTTAGCGGGCACAGAAGAATCCCCGGGAGAAATGGTTATCTATCAAGGCAGACAATACAAAACTTATCGTGGTATGGGGAGTTTGGGTGCGATGAATAAGGGAAGTGCGGATAGATATTTCCAAGAGGGAACAGTACAAGAGAAACTTGTGCCAGAAGGCATTGAGGGACGTGTGCCTTATAGAGGAAAAATTGCGGATATTATCCATCAAATGTTAGGTGGCTTGCGCTCCTCTATGGGTTATTTGGGCTCAAAGGATATTCCGACATTGTGGGAGAAGGCAGAATTTGTCGAAATCACACAGAGTGGGCTTAGAGAATCTCATGTGCATGATGTGATGATTACCAAAGAAGCACCCAACTATCACATTAATCACTAGAGAAAAAGTAATGGCAAAGTTGCTTTTTGGTTATAGTTTGTATCACGCAAGCACGCAAGATTATGAGGCAATCTTGACGAAGTTGCGGGCAGAGTTTGCTGTAAATAAGCCAGAACTCTATTTGAATAATCCAGAATATTTACTCTTTACCCCGACAAGTGCGGAGTGGCAAAAAGAAATTGTAACGTTGATTGCAAAATTAAAGGCATTTATGAATGCAGAAATAGAATGTTTGCGCAATAATGGAAGTAATGCACATATCGTCTATCGCTTCGGAATCCTAGAAATGGAAAGTGCGTTTTTTCAATTCCCGCCAGATTTAGACGATGATGAGGAAGAATCTTGAATTTTTCTGTATGATTCTTTATGGAGTAAATAATCTAAAATTTGCAAGCAATCATATTGGTGTGTTTTGCTCAAAAGTCCAAAGATTCTAAATATTTGTATGAAAATTATAATATTTTCTTTGGTTATTTCTAAGTAACCACATTCATTGCTTTGAATATTTCTGCCAATAAAGCTTTGGTTGTTAGCATCTTTTAGACTGCTTAATGCAATACAGAAATATAGCATTGGCATTGTGCCCACTGCAAATTGCTTCTCACGCACAATAATTTCACAAAGTAAATCATTATTTTGAAATCTGTGTATCAGTAAAGGATAGCTTACATTTGCTTTTAAAAATTCTATGCCGTTGAGATTATCATTCACAAAGTTAGTCCTTGTTATTTTTTCTTTTTGCTCTATAAAATCTTGATAATTTGCTATGCTAGTTTGTAATTCCGCAATATTCTTATGAGTTATCCATTTTTCATATAATGCAAAATCTAAAAACTCACTCAATTCATAAATTTGTTTTGTTTTTCCATTTGCGCCGATAAAATGATAAATTTCATTTGCTTACAACCTTGTCATAGCCTATTTGCCATTCAATGTAGTGCTTGGGCGTCATAATGGTTTGTGTCGGTGCGACAGGGATACCATAATCACTAAAGGCAAATCTCTCTTTAATCCGAATTTTGCCCATAGCTTTGCTAAGGGGGAAGGAGTATCTTAGGCTATTCATACATATTCCTTAAACAAGGTTTCAAAATATTTTTGCACGTGCGTATTGGGTGTGGAATCCATAAAGGCATCTGAAATTTTTAGAAATTCCTCGTGATTAATAAAAACATCTAAATTACCAAAGTAATAAGGAAGCTTGTCGGCGAATTTCTTAAAGTGATGAATGTAATAGTAGTATTGTATGTTATCTTGAAATACGCGAATAGAATTTGCGCTACATTTTGTCATAAAGGTTTGATTGCGTTTGAGCGCATTAATATCTCGTAAGGTGTGGAAATAAGCGATTTCTTTACGCTCATCTTTCGGGTTTGGATACTTGGCAACATAATTACCAATAAAATCAAAATCGTTTAATCGTAGCTTTTGCCCGCTATCTGTGCTAAATTGGTAATTTTTAATAAAATCATAATCCATTCCCTGAGGATTCCTTGCATAGAGAGCGATAATAATAGGGAAAAAGGTTTTAGAATGGGGCGTAAAAACCTCCGAACTAATGATAAGGCTATCAAGCAGAGCATATTGCTCTTTAAAAAATCTTAATGCTTTGAAATTACTCTCCTTAATCAAATATGAGAGTGGGTGAAGCACACAGATAAAATCTGGTTTTAAAAGGGCATAGGAACGCAAAAATGAGATTCCTAAATCCCTGTGAGCAAGATTTTCATCTACGTTAAAGAGTTGCTGTTTAATGTTGTTGTTAATAATAGAGGTTTTGTCGTTATAGGGAGGGTTTCCAATGATAATGAGGTTTTCATTTTCGGGGATTCTAAATTTACGCCGAGAAACACTTAAAAGAGAATTTGTTGCAATTGTGCGGATTTTAGAATTGACTTTTTGTAAGGCAATCTCATCTATATCTGCACCTAAATAGTGATAATCACCAATGAAAAAATCTCCATAGCCACAAGCATTATCAAAGAGTAAAAAGTCCTTAAGATTTACTCTTTTTTGTAACAACTCATAGGCTTTTTGGACAATTTTTTTGGGCGTATAAAATGAACCAAGATTAACAGCTTGTTCTTTGGTTAGGTGTTTTTGCATTCTTCTAATTTCCTAAATTTTACAAACTCTCAAAGTCATCTTTTAGATTTTCATAATGTCTATTTTTAATAATGTCTGGTAGTTCCTTTACAGAGGGAAATTCCTCTGTAATCTCCAAACAAAGTGTTTCAAGTAGCTTATTCCCAAGTAAATTAGCATATTTACCGCGCATTGCTTTTTCATACCAAGCAATCAAATCAGATTCTGTAATGATGCTTTGAATTTTATTTTTCCAACCTATTTGTGTAAGCAAGGATAAAATGACAGACTTTTCTGCTTCTTTGCACATTATTACGATTCTATCGCTATTAAGGTTGGTTACGATATTTTCTGCTAATTCTATGTCTAAACTTAAATGTTTAATCTGTATTGCAATTCCCCAATTTGCATACATATCAAGTCCTCTATCTGCGGCATTGGTTACCCCAACCCTATAAATACGAGCCCTTTGAGTGTGATAAAGATGATTAGTATCAAGGCGCATTATAGACTTAGTAAAGTCCTCAAATTCTTGTAAAAGCTCTAATTTATCTTGATTGATTGAAAGAGTAACGCTTAATTCTAGACTTTGTGCTAATGTATCAAAAAGAGAATGTGTAATAATCTCATAGATTTTATCCAAGCTACGTTTTAATCCAGTTTCACGCCAAAATAGGTTAATAAAATGGGAGATTTCAAAATTTTCTTTATCTATATTCAAGCAATAATTGAGTGCATTATTAAGTTGTGTGTATTTTCTAATAAATTTATTATAGACATAACTTTCAACTGTTCCATTGGATTTTTTATTAAATCTGCCTAATTCCGCTATGAATTTAGGCGGAATCGCATTAAATAAATCATCTTGGAATTTTGCTGAACTTGTAGAGATTCTACCAAGTAGCGCAATACAAACTTCATCTCTCCAAGATTTACTTTTGGTTCTGTATGTTTCAAGGTCATCTAAATCTATATCGCCAAAAATTCTATCGCGATAAAGAATTTCTGCTATTTGAATGGGTTTATATAAATGAATTCTTGATTTTGTAATCACTTTGTCTAAAGCATTTTTTGCTTCTCTAATTAACATACTTTTCCTTAAGGCGGTTTTGTAATGCTTTTAGCATTTCTCTTGCTACCGCTTCTATTACAGGTATGGCTACACTATTACCTGCTTGTTGTTTGATTTGTGTATAAGAGCTTATAATTTTGTAGCTTTCTGGAAATCCTTGCAAGCGTAGCATTTCTCGTTCTGTTAGCCTTCTCTCGTTATTTACTAAAAGATAATTTGCTGAAGCACCAGCTCTAAGAGCACAAGAAAAATGATGAGGAGTAATAGAACCACCTACATTTTCGTGAGTAATATAAGGTTTAGCAATAGTTTTTTTCATTCGTTTTTGCCTTGATTGCTTAATGGAATCTTTCACATAATATTTTTTATCTACATTGGATTCTAAAACATATTCAAGTGTCCTTTTGTGATTTATTGGGAAGGGAAAGACAAAATCAACTTGTTCTTTAAAGCCACAAATAATAATTCTTTCTCGTTTTTGTGGGAGTCCAAAATCAAGCGCATTTAATACTTTACTATAAACAGAATAGCCTAAAGACTGTAAATGTGCCAGGATAGTTTTAAAAGTATGTCCTTGATTATGAGCTGTGAGGTTACGTACGTTTTCTAACATAAAAGCTTTGGGTTGTTTATCTTTTAAGATTCTTTCAATTTCAAAAAATAGTGTTCCCTGCGTTTCGTGTTTAAAACCCTCTTTGTCTCCTATAATACTAAAAGGTTGGCAAGGAAAACCTGCCAAAAGTATGTCAAAGTTTGGAATTTCATTAGAATTAATTTTAGTAATATCTCCTTTGGGGTATTCGCCAAAATTTGCAAAGTAGGTTTTAGCTGCTTCTTTATTCCATTCTGATGAAAATACGCAAATTCCACCCACCTTTTCAAATCCTAGCCGAATCCCACCAATTCCAGCAAACAAATCGACAAAGGTAAAATGGTTTTGATTCTCGTAAATATCTTTCAATATTTTGCCTTTTTAGTATAATAGCAATTCTATTTTTATAATTCCGTTTTCAACACCGCGCCATTTGCCGCGTTGCTTTTATCATTTTCGTTCAATATTCCAAATAAGTTATTTTGTTCGATATTAGATTTTTGAAAACTTAATAATTTAAATTCCTCTCTAATTTTCCCTTGATTCTTCAATCTATCGAGTATCATTTCATAATAGGGCTTATGCAGCTCGCAGCTAATCCATTGCCGTTTGAGTTGTTCGCATAATATGATTTCGCCCCCGCTGCCACCAAAAAGAACAAATACAGAATCTCCTTCATTCGTGCAAGATTTAATAAGCATTTCGACAAGTTTAAGCGGAATTTGGCATGAATGAAAAGTCTTATCCTTGCTCACATTTTTGACCAAATCAAAATAAAACCATGAATAAGGCATTCTACCCTTATGTCCTTCTGCTAATCTTTGCATGATTCTCTTGTCGGTTGGATTTTGATAGGGCATTGCGATATTGTCTTTATAGAAATGATTCTCCTTGCTTTTAGTTGCATGCAAAATGCTTCTGTGTGCCGTTGTCAGTCGCCTTTTGCTATGTCCAACATTTGTATTATAGACCCAAACATAATCTTGCACATCATAGCTTATAGAATCCAAACATTTTACGCGCAAATAGGCATTTTGTTTGGGATAATTCATCATAAAAAGGTTTCCGCTAGGCTTGAGCACACGCATTGATTCTGTTGCCAATTCGCAATACCAATCAATATAATCTTCCCATTTTTGCGTGTATTTTGAGCCATTATAGTCTATGCCAACATTATAATCGGGGTCGCCATAAACCATATCAATGCTAGAATCGGGTAAGCTTTTAAGCACCTTTAAAACATCATCATTGTAGAGTTTAAATTCCATATTGACTACCTTATCAAGATATATTCACAAGATTTTAAAAATTTTATAGAATCTAAACACAGAGGCTCATTAAAAGTATATGACCAAAGCTTTAGGCTATTCCTATTTCTCACAAGATACACACAAATAATTTGCTTAAAATCTAAGCCCGAATTATAATAATAAAGATAAGGGTGGTAAATTTGATAGATATTAAAGTCTTTTGGTTCTCCATTTTTTGCCTCAAAGATTCCAATAAGCCCTTTATATTCTATTGTCAAATCAATTTCTATTTGTTGATTTTCGGCATTAATTAAAATGTCTCCAAATTCATACTTTAGAGTTGTTTTTGTGCGATGAGGAAAATAGGTTTTAGGACGATTTTCAATTCCTACATTCTCAAACTCTAAATCTTCTCCAAACAAAAAATGGTGTAGGATTCTTTGATTATTTGCAACACTCAAAATATTACTCTCGCTATCATTATATTCATTGAGCAGACTCTTTTTATATTGCCACCTTATAGAATTTTGCATTTCTTCAAGAGGGTGATAAAGCAATTTTATGCCCTTAATAAATTGATGATAGCCTCCACCCAAATGAAGCAAACAAATGTCTTGTTCTTTAAAAGAATAGGGTAATTTATCGCTTGAATCTAGCTTTGTTGCATCAAATGGATTTCCAAAGCTATGTTTTTTAGACAATTCCTTAACTAAATCATTATGAAATCTAAGCTCATTCTTAGTCCTACAATGATTCCATAAAGCTTCTAATACTAAATGCTTTTTATTGATTTTTGCCATTCCTCACATTCCCCTCACACCTCCGTCTTCAACACCGCGCCATTTGCCGCGTTGCTCACAAGCAGCGCATAGCGGCGTAGCCATTTGCTTGGAATCTCCTTCTTAATCGGCTTCCATTTCGCCCGCCGCGTCTCTAAAACATCGGAATCCACGAGTAGCTCGAGCGTCCCCTTGCTGACTGAAATCGCGATTCTATCGCCGTCCTCAATCAGCGCAATCAGCCCGCCCTCTGCCGCTTCGGGGCTGACATGCCCAATGCAGCCGCCCCTTGTCGCGCCGCTAAAGCGCCCGTCTGTAATCAGCGCGACCGACTCGCCAAGCCCCATTCCCATAATCATGCTCGTAGGGCTCAACATTTCCTGCATTCCCGGTCCGCCCTTTGGTCCCTCGTAGCGAATCACAACAACATTCCCCGCCTTGACCTTGCCGCCCGCAATGCCCGCAATCGCCTCGTCTTGCGAGTTGAAGCACACCGCGCTGCCCTCAAATTCTTTCATCGATTCCGCCACAGCGGCGACCTTGAGCACAGCGCCCTCACGTGCGAGGTTGCCATAGAGAATCTTGAGCCCGCCCACCTGTGAATACGCATTCTCATTATGCCGAATGATGTTCGTATCCACAATCTCCGCGCTAGCAATGCGTTCGCCCAACGTCTCGCCCGTAATCGTGAGCGCGTCGAGGTAAAGCGTGTGGGGAGTAGAATGAAGTTGCAGCACAAAAAAATCGCTAATTTCTTTCGGATAGAGCGACTCATAGCGAATAGGCAGCTGTTCAAAGGCGACTTGTCGGAATCCATGCTCCGCAAAAAACAAGCGGGTTTGTTCGGTAACCTCAAACATATCAAAAATGAGCTCGCTAAAACCCTCTGTATAGGTTTGAATATAACCTTTGTTTGGACTATCTGTAACCAGCATAGTATATTCTGATTCTTTAAGAAATTCAAGCAGTGTTGCATAAAGTCTTTCTTCGAGATGATGAGGAGCAGAGAGATATTGATTTAAGACAAAGAAACAATTAAGAATCCCAATGCCTTTTTGCGTTTCACAAACACCAATACAACCAACAACTTTATCATTATCAAGCGCAATCCAATATGCTTCTTTAGAAACATCATGGCTTGCAAGCCTTTGCAGATATGACTCAAAAAAAGGTTTGCGCCACGACTTTTCTTTGCCTACAAATAGCGCAATCGCATCGTCTTGATAGTGCTGCATTTCTTCTGTAAAACGTACAATGCTTGGCGCATTTTTAGGCAAATCTTGCCATTTTGGCGATTTTGTTTGGGGCATGGTGCGCTTCGCGACCTCGTTCATCACCGCCGAGACGCCACCTGCGCGGTGAATGTCTTCCATGTGAATGCTACTTAAAGCGGGCGCAATCTTGGCGATATGCGCGACTTGCGAGGCGATGGCATTAATCGAATCTAGGTTGAAATCCACACCCGCTTCTTTGGCGACTGCGAGCATGTGCAAAATCGTGTTCGTGCTACCGCCCATTGCCATATCCACGACAAACGCGTTATGCACGGCTTTGGCGTTGAGGATATTGCGGAATCGGAATTTTTCGCTCAAGGCAGAATCGAGCGCAATTTCCACGATTCTGCGCGCGGCTTTGCGCAAGAGCTCCTCGCGCTCGGGCGTGAGTGCGAGAATCGTGCCGTTTCCGGGCAGCGCGACACCCATTGCCTCGCAGAGCGTGTTCATCGAGTTTGCGGTAAACATTCCGCTACAACTCCCGCCGCTTGGGCAAGATTTGCATTCGATTTCGTGTAGTCTTTTTTCGTCAATCTTGCCATCGCCAAACGCGCCGACAGCCTCAAAGGTGGAGTTGAGGTCGAGAATCGTCCCGTCATCGAGCCGCCCCGCGCGCATCGGTCCGCCGCTGACAAAGATTGTCGGCACATTCACACGTAGTGCGCCCATCAGCATTCCCGGCACGATTTTGTCGCAATTGGGCAGGCAAATCATCGCGTCTAGCGCGTGCGCGTTCATCATCGTTTCGATACTATCGGCAATCAGCTCGCGGCTTGGCAGCGAATAGAGCATGCCGCTGTGCCCCATCGCGATGCCGTCATCGACGCCAATCGTGTTAAACTCAAACGGCACGCCGCCCGCCTTGCGAATCTCGTCCTTGACGATTTGCGCGTATTTGTTCAAGAAAAAATGCCCGGGAATGATGTCAATGTAGCTATTTGCCACGCCGATAAAGGGCTTTTCAAAGTCGCTATCTTGCAACCCTGTAGCGCGCAAGAGGCTTCTATGGGGGGCTTTTTGGTAACCTTTTTTGATGATGTCGCTTCGCATAATTTCTCCTTTGTATTAAAGCTGAAATTTTAGCAAATTTTGCGACAAAAATCTTATGAAATTAAGTTTTTGGGCAGGTTAAGTCTAACTCAATCTTGTGAGAATATTTGATAGAATCGTTGGAAATTGGCTTATAGCTTAAAATTTTTTTAAGGAGTAATGGATCTGCGGCATGTCTTTTTGAGAGTCTTTGAATCCTCACTTGTTCATCACAAGTAGTATGTATCCAAATATCTGTTTCTTGCAAGTATTTTAGATTTCCAGCAATCAAAATGATAATTTTTACATAGGGAGGGAGGAATTTAAAGATAAGGCTGTAATTGTTTCTTACAAAATGAGGTGAAAGTCTTATTTTGGGGCGTGCAATAAAAATATTAAGAGAAAGAGTGTTGTCATCAAGTGTTACGATTTGATAAGGTTTAAAATCGCCAAAACCTTCTTTACGAAGTCTTTTACCTAAAAAACTTTTGCCATTTCCACATCTTCCATCAATTGCGATAAGTATATAGTCTCTTTTACTATATTCAGCTTGTTTTAAGAATCTGCTATTCTCTCTCTCTCTCTCTGTATTTCTTCGCAGAGAAATGCTAGATTATTTTTAAATTCTATCATTAAACTTACCTTTCTTTTAGATTTAATCTTTGATTCGCATACTATTGCCTACGACAAGCAAGGAGCTAAGCGACATAGAGAGTGCAGCAATGAGCGGAATCACAAATCCAGCCATTGCAAGCGGAATTGTTAGGGTATTATAGAGCAAAGAAAGAATGAGATTTTGTAAGATGAAACGATAGGTTTTGCGTCCCAAGCGGAAAGATTCCGAGATTCCTTGTACGTTATCATCAAGCACAACCACATCACTTACGCTAATGGCTAAATCAATTCCTCCACCCATTGCAATTGCAATGTCGCTTTTACCTAGCGCGATAGAATCGTTAATCCCGTCTCCCGCCATTACGACTACTTTGCCTTGTTGGTGTAGTTTATCAATGAAGTCCGCTTTATCAACTGGGCTTTGTGCCGCATAATATTCTGTGATTCCAACTGCTTCTGCTACATTGCGACAGACGTGCTCATTATCACCACTCAAGAGAATGCAGGTAATGCCTTGTGATTGGAGTGTTTGGATTGCCTCTTTTGCATCTTGCTTCAATGTGTCTTGTAGGGTGAATTTTGCGAGAATCTTAGAATCTTTGGCAAAATAAAATACACTTGCTTGCGTGTCTATTAAGGCAGACGGAATCGTAACTTGGTGTTCTCTTAAAAGGGCTAGATTACCCCCTAAATAGGTATTTTCTTGCATTTTTGCTACGATTCCACGTGCGTTTATCTGCGTCATTGAATCTAGTGCGATTTCTCTGCCTTTACCGATAAACTCTAGCACGGCTTTGCTTACAGGGTGAGTGTTTTGTGTGAGCATTGCGCGTAAGATTTCAGATTCCGCAGTTTCTAGTGCGTTTGTAGGTGTGAAATATTGCACTTCAAGCACCTTTAGCTTACCCTCTGTTAATGTGCCTGTTTTGTCTAATACTAGGACATTCGCTTTGGCAATGGTCTCTAAAAAACGCGCTTCTTTGAAAAGAATCTTGTGTTTTAAGGATTCACTAAGCCCAATGAGGGAGGCGATAGGCGTCGCAAGGGCAAGCGCGCAAGGGCAAGCAATGATTATCACAGAAATCATTACCATTAAAGAACGTTCAAAGGGTGCATTGAGCACATATTCCCAGACTAAAAAGGTGCTAAAGGCTAGGGAGAGAATGACGAACGAGAAATAGCGCGAAATATGATTGGCTGCTTCTTGAATCTTGGGACGCGCATTGAGGGAATTTTCTACTAATCCTACGATTTTCATCATCAAAGAATCTTTGAAGTCCTTGCTCACTTGATAATTGAAAGGGTAATTAAGAGCCAAAGAACCAGAATAAATGGAATCTCCTGTTTTTTTGATTCGTGGCAAGGATTCCCCACTCATCGCACTTTCATTGCAGAGTGCTTCTGTACTCAACAAAATGCCATCTAGCGCAACGCGCTCCCCGGGTCTTACTTGCACAATATCCCCCACGCGCACAGATTCTATTGCGATTTCTTGGAAAGATTCTTGCGCCTGCGAAGAATAGGCGTCTAAATCATTTTTCGCTTGTGTAGATTGTTGTGTTTGATTGTTTGCTTCTGTCTTTTGTGGAATCTGCAATACGCGTACGCTTAGAGGCATTTGCGCATTGAGTTTGTCTAGGCTATCCACTGCGCTTTTTTTGCCGCGCACTTCCAAAAACTTTCCAATCAGCACAAAGGTAATAATCATCGCTACCGATTCAAAGTAGGTTTCACCTCCATTAAAACTTGCGTAAATAGAATAAAGATAAGCTAAACTCGCTCCACTAATCACAAGCAAATCCATATTAGGGGTTTTGTATTTGAGTGCAATCCACGCGCCACGCCAAAAAATGATTCCGCTAAAGAACATTACAGGGGTGGAGAGTGCAAACCCTGCGAAGTTTAAGATATTGCGCATTTCATTTGAGATTCCGCTGAAATATCCTGCATATTGTGCGACAGCAATCCACATAATATTCATCACACAAAAGATTCCAACTACCATTTTGATATAATAATCACGTTTTTCTTTTTGGGCATAAGCTTCCTGTAAGCGAGGGTCATAAGCGTGTGCGTTATAGCCAATTTGTCGAATCGTTTGAATGATTTGAGAGATTTTTATTTGCTTGGGGTCATAAAGAATCGTGGCTTTGTTGTTGGTATAATTAATATTGACTTTTGTGATTCCGTCGGTCTGGGCGAGGATTTTTTCATTTAGCCATACACAGGCAATGCAATGGATTCTTTCTAAAATAAGGGAAATTTCGCACAGGTTGTCTTTAGTATGAACATAACGTTCAAAAAATGGCAGAGAATCAAAAGATTCTAAGCTTTCATTTTGCAATGCTTCATTGGCTGGTTCTAATGTATTGTTGCCTAGTTTGCTATAAAAATCCTCTAATCCTGTGCTATTTAAAAGACTATAAACCCCCTCGCAACCTTTACAGCAAAAATACCTCTCCACCCCTTTTATCGTCGTTTTGATGAGCACCGCTTCATCAAATTCTAAATGGCAATGGTCGCAAATATGTTTCATAGAGGTGATAATTATGCTTCAAATTGCTTTAAGAATTTTTTGAGATTCCTTGCGGCTTGACGAATTCTATTTTCATTTTCTATTAGAGCAATACGCACATAATTGTCTCCGTGATTGCCAAATCCAATGCCGGGACTTACTGCGATTTTTGCTTCTTGTAGTAGACGTTTAGAGAACTCCATACTGCCTAAATGTTTGGTGCATTCTGGAATCTCTGCCCAAATAAACATACTTGCTTTAGGTTTGGTCATTTTCCAGCCCGCCACGCTAAAGCTTTCAATCAGCACTTCCATACGATGTTCATATTTATGGACGATTTCTTGGACACAAGTTTGGTCTCCATTGAGAGCAATCGTAGAGGCGATTTGAATCGGAGTATAGAGCCCATAATCTAGCCAACTTTTGATTTTCTGTAATGCGCCGATAAGTTTTTCGTTACCCACCATACAGCCAACCCTCCAACCCGCCATATTATAGCTTTTAGAAAGTGTATAGCTTTCCACTGCGACATCTACTGCACCTTCTACTTCAAAAATAGAGGGCGCGACATAGCCTCCAAAGCTTAAATCTGCATAGGCAATGTCGTTTAAAATATAAAATCGCTCTTGTTTGGCGAGTTTGACAAGTCTTTCGTAGAATCTCTTATAAACTACTACTGTGGTAGGATTGTGGGGGAAATTGGTTACAACAAATTTTGGTTTAGGCATTGTGTTTTTGAGAGCTTTTTGCAAGGATTCAAAATAAGCCTCTTCGTCCAATTCGTAGTTTTCATTCCATTTTAGCCCAAAGGTTGCCACATTTGCGCCTGCTAACATAAAAGCATAATAATGAATCGGATAGGCAGGTTCTGCGACCACTGCAGTATCGCCCGGATTTGTGATTGCTTGAACTAAATGCACATAGCCCTCTTTAGAACCCATAGAAACGCAAACTTGCGTGTCTGGATTGAGAGAGATTCCGTATTTGCGCTGATAAGTATCCGCAATCGCAAGACGCAGTTTATAGATTCCTTTACTCGCGGAATAGCCGTGATTTTTGGGTTTATGTGCCGCTTCGCAGAGTTTATCAATGATATGGTCTGGGGTTGCGCCATCAGGATTTCCCATACTAAAATCAATCACATCTTCGCCCTCTTGGCGCATTTTTAATTTGATTTCATTAATGGCGGCGAAAACATACTTTGGTAATCTTTTGATTTTTTCAAATTCAATTTCTTCAAACATTTTTTCTCCTCGTTTGGATTTATTTTAGCATAACATCTAAGCCATTTTTGGTTGTAATGGGTAAATAAGTGTCGGTGATTTTCACAAACATTGCTCCCTTTGGAATCTCTTTTTGAATGGTTTGTGAAGATTTTTGACTGCTTAT
The DNA here is from genome assembly GCA_964464895.1 of uncultured Helicobacter sp. Taxonomy (GTDB): domain Bacteria; phylum Campylobacterota; class Campylobacteria; order Campylobacterales; family Helicobacteraceae; genus Helicobacter_D. Next base: position 74,461 of record CAYXGY010000005.1, read on the forward strand.
GATTTCTAAAATATTTAGATTTTTATCAAAAAATATCAATTTGGGATACCATAAGATTCCATTGCTTGACTTGACTTCTAGGCGACTACCTTGCTCAATTTGATACCAATACTCGCCCTTTAAATTTGCTTTGTGATTCGTTTCGTTAGCTGTCAATTTGGTGGCTTTTGGATATTGAAATGTGCTATTGGTAATCGTGTAATTCCATTGATGAATACTGCTTCGTTCAATGCTCTGCACTCTATAACCATAGTTGTATAATTTTTCTTGTAGAAGCGTTGGGTCAATTGCATATTCCGTATTCATAGAAAGAATAAATTTAAATTTTTGCTCCTCTAGCAAACTTTCTTTGAGCAAAAAATAATAATATCCCATTTCATTTAATATATGATAAAGCACGCTCGTAAAAGTTGCTGGATTTTCGCTTATACTGAAAGATACTTCAAGCTCCATTGGTTGCTTGAAAGTTAGTTTTAAAAGCCCATTTTGTTTGAGAGTATTAGAGATTTTATATAAATCTGGTTGTCCCGCATCATCTAAAAAATATCCTTGATTGTTAAAAAGCCGTTGGATAAACTTTTGATTCGTCTTGTATTCTTGCACGCCCAAGAGTTGCATTACCTTGTAATCAATCGGATTTTGCATTGCAGGAGTTTGCGCATAAAGCTGAATTGCAAGTAAATCAAAAAGAATCGCAAGGAGAAACCATTGGGGAATTTTTACCACCCTAATCCCCTCGTGTATTGGTTGTATTGGGCGAGTGTGATTTCGCTAAAATTTCCCGCTTCATCTACCATAAAAAGCATTTTTTCTGCTTTATTATAGTTGGTAAGTTCGCCATCTAGATTTAAATCTAGCATTCCGTGTCCTGTAACAATGGTTTGCGGACGCGTTAAATCAATCTCGACAGAAGTATTTGTAAGGAGCGAATTTTTTTTCCGTGTATCCAAATAAACGATTCCAATCCAAACATTGGAACGTGGGATAATTTCTAGCTTGCGCACTGCGGTGGCTTTGATTGGTTCTGCTGGTGTGGTTTGCTCAGGACTTTGTTCTGTATTGGTTGTCTGTGGCAATTCATTAATAGGAGCAGAAGCAGATGCGTCTAAAGAATGATTCATTGGTAATGGTTCGGTATGGGCAGGCGTGTCGTTTATCGTATTGGTTGTCGCGTTATTTTCTGCCTCGCTTGTGTTTTCAATCTGGCTTTCTGTTGCGTTTTGAGCGACTAGGGATTCTGTTTGCGCTGATTTTTGAGCAGTGGAATCTTTGGCTGGAGTAAGGTTGGTGAAATTGGTATAAACATAGAATCCAACCCCCAATAAAATAATTGCAATTGCACCCAAAATAGTATATTGTTTGGAATTATTTTGTTTCGTCATTTCGTGTGTAATCTTGTAATTAATGACGGCTTCTAAGTCTTCTGTTTTTTGTTTGTGGTTGTTACAAAATTCATTGTATTCTTCTTGCCACTTTTGCAAATCTACATTATACTCTCGCTCTAAAATTTTGATTAGCCCGATTGTAGTTGTGCGGTCGTGTAATTCTTCAAAGTTAGAATCCAAGATGAATTGGATTTTGTTTAATGCCATATGTGTATGCTTGGAGATTTCTTTCGCCCCAATTTTTTTTAATTTTTCAATATCTTCCATTGATTATCCTATCTATTAAAATTGCCCCCGCTGTGCTCACATTGAGAGAATCAAATTCTCTTTTTTGTGGAATGGTTAAATTTGTGTCCATTTTTTTTAAGATTTTATGACTTAAACCCTCCATTTCGTTGCCCAAAAATAACGCTTTTCTACCCTTTGGTATTTGCGTTAGATTCACACCCTTTGGACTTGTTCCATAAAGAGTAAAATGAGCCAATTTAAGCTCATTGGCAACATCTAGCGCATTATGTACCACCGCAAAGGGCATATCTAGCATTGCGCCTGCGCTTGTGCGCAACGCCCCTTCTTGCTTCAATTCCTTTAAGCCGCAAATGACGATTCCATCTACCCCAAGCACATAACTACTGCGAAAGAGTGCCCCAAGATTCCCTACATCATTAATGCCACACAGCACAAGCACAAAAGACATCGTTTTAATTGCGTTAAACTCCAATGGCTCAAGAGGGGAAATCTCCAGCAAATAGCCCTGATGATTGCCTCCTTTTGCTAAGGCTTGTGCCTTTTTGGAATCTATACGCAATAGAGGAACATTAAGCTTTGCAAAAGCATTAAATTGCTTTTTATCAATCTCTTTTGCAAGGTAAATGGTTTGTATTTTTTCGCGATGTTTTAAAAGAACAAGTTCAGCAATGCGCTTCCCATAAACAATCATTGATTTTATCCTATTTTTTCTTAAAATTTTTGTTTATTTTGTCAATTGTGCATAATATTCACTTGCATTTCCGCCTTTTAATTTTGCCAAAATTTTTGCTTTAATTTTGGGCGGAATCTCTAAGTTGAGTAGCATTTCTTGTGTTAGCACTTTTTCTTCTAGATTTTGGGGTGTTTTTTCAAGGACAATCACCCATTCACCCTTGAGAAACGCAGAATCTCGGGCGTAATTTTGCAAAAAGGATTCTTTGATTTGCATTAGTGTGCCCTTGAAAGTTTGTTGGTATTTTTTGGTGAGCTCTTTTGCCAAAAATACTTCACGTTTGGAATCAATTTGTGTCATTAATTCTAAAGTCTCTAATAATCTATGTGGAGATTCGTAAAAAACAATAGGATAAAGACTTTTAAAGGCTTGTTGCAAAGATTGCAAACGCTCTTTTACCTTGTGTGGTAAGAATCCCAAGAAACTAAACTCTTTCTCTATGATTCCACTAAAGGCAACTGCTAGAGTTACCGCACTGATTCCTCCTAAAACTTCATAAGGCAGGTGATGAGATTGCAAAAATCTCACAAGTTCTACTCCGGGGTCGCTAATGCAAGGCATTCCTGCATCACTTAGAAAACCAATGTTTTGGTTAAAGAAATCTAATGTCATCTGACTTAAAAACTGGGATTGGTTATGCGTATGAAAAGCGAAATATTGATAGTCTTTAGCAGGTAAAAGTCCGCGTTCCATTAGTAGTGTAATGAGCTTTTTGCTTATTCTTGTGTCCTCGCACAAAAGCACTTCGCATTGCTTCAAAGCCTCTAATGTACGTAATGTAATGTCTTGTAGGTTACCAATTGGAGTTGGTAGGAAAGTAACCATATTCCAATCAATAAAGGATTATTTGAGATTGTATCTTTGTTTGAATTTTTCAACTCTTCCCGCAGTATCTACAACCTTATCAGACCCTGTGTAGAAAGGGTGGCAGAAAGAGGAAATATCAATTCTTAATTCTGGTTTGACACTCATCACTTCAATTTGTTTTCCGCTTGTAACACAAGTTACTTTGCAGGGGACATATTCGGGGTGGATTCCTTTTTTCATAAAACAAGCCTTTAAAATAATCAAAATAAAATGCGAATCATATCTAAAAAATACTAAGATTTAACATAAATTTTAAAAATTTTTAGCATATTTTTGTTAAACTTTTTGCTTTAGTTTGAGATATAAAATCGGAGCAAAAATGATTACCCCACGCACTCTAAGCGGTTTTAAAGACAGGCTTCCTAAGGAATCTTATGCGAAGTCAAAAATGTTAAGAAGCATTGTAGAATCCTTTGAAAAATTTGGCTTCTCTCCTATTGAAACGCCACATTTAGAATATGCAGAGATTCTCAAAAAACAAGGCAGTGAGGAAATCCAAAAAGAAATGTATCATTTCTTAGACCACGGAGGACGCGAAGTGGCGTTGCGGTTTGATTTGACCGTTCCGCTAGCGCGTTTTATTGCGCAATACAAAAATGAATTGGGCTTGCCTTTTAAGCGGTATTGTATCGGCAATGTGTTTCGTGGTGAAAGGGCGCAAAAGGGAAGATATAGAGAATTTACGCAATGTGATTTTGACTTTATCGGCACGCGAAGTATAGGAGCAGACGCGGAGATTGTCCAAGTGATTTATCAGACTTTGCGTCATTTGGGTGTGGAGCATTTCACGATTCATCTCAATAACCGCAAAATCTTTAATGGTTTAATGGAATCTTTAGGTGCAGAGGCACAAACGATTGAAGTGCTAAGAATCATTGATAAGATTGACAAAATCGGGCGGGAGAGTGTGTGTGAGGAACTGCAAGCCAAAACTTCCCTAAGCAGTGAAAATATCGTAATGCTTTTGGATTTTATTGCACAAAGACAACAAGGAAGCGCATTAGAATTTTTGCATAAGTTAGAATCCTATAAGAAATTGAATGCCACTTTAACGGAGGGTGTCAATGAACTTGTTGCACTTTGTGAGCTATTAGAACCTCTGATTCCTCAAGAATTTTATCAAATCAATCTTTCTATTGCGCGTGGGCTTGGATATTATACAGGAATCATTTATGAGACGACATTGGACGATTTGCCAAGCTTGGGCTCTGTTTGCTCGGGCGGACGCTACGATAATCTGACGCAAAATTTTTCCAACGATTCTTTAAGCGGCGTGGGCGCGAGTATCGGGCTAGATAGAATGCTAGCAGGATTGGAAGAGTTAGGCTTGATGCGCAGTAGTGCAAATGTCGCGAATGCCTTGTTGATTCCACTTCAGAATCTACAATATGGTTATTTTGTCGCACAAAATTTGCGTGAATTGGGCTTAAAGATAGAAGTTTATCCCGAAATTGTGAAACCCAAAAAATCTTTTAATTATGCGAATGCTAAAGGATATAAATATGTCATTGTGCTTGGAGAAGAGGAGCAGGCTAAGCAAACCTATACACTTAAGGATATGGAGAGCGGAGAGCAACGCAATCACTTAAAGCTAGAATCTCTTGTGGAATGTTTGCGTAGTTCTGGGACTTGAGATAGTAACTATAAATATTCCTAATCCCTGCAAATAAGCCTTTAAGCTTTCGTGGTAATCCATAATACAGAATCCCAAAAAAGAACAATCCCTCCTTAAGTTTTGCGTCAAAATACCGATATTAATGCTATAATCAAAGAATCTCAAGTTTAAAATAAGGAGGAATTGGTGATGAAAAAGGCTTGTTTGGTTATATTTTTGTGCGTAGGATTGGCATTGGGTTTAAGCGCAGGAGAAATAAGTTTGCCTAAAAATGCCAAAATTGGCAAAACTTTGGAGGGCAAACAGCTTCAAGAAGTGTTACAAAAAGTAAAGAATAGTAAAAAAGGAGTAGCAGAGAAAAATGCTATAAGAACAATTACCGCTTTACCGCTAGACCTCTTTACTTTTAATCCGGATACAGATATTCTAGTAGAAGTTACAGATGCTAGCGGTTCGCAAGTTTTGTATTATTTGGCTGCAAAAAAGGATACACAAGCTTTTTGCTTTCAGATAACAACAAATAATGAGTGGATTTTACCGATTGCTGGTAGTTCAGAATGGGATAATATAGCTAACGCTTATAATGGAAAATTTTATGCAGATAATACAGGCGATCCAAGAGTGGCAGCTAATAGCGTGGGAATGTGGATATATGCAACATCTTACAAAGATTTTGCAAATGCAATAATTTTTTCTCGCAATTACAGTGGGAATGGACCAATTAGGGCAGACTACTTTCACGCAGTGATTAATGCAGATGGGACATTACAAATTACTTCAGCCTTAACGGATTATTCAGTGGATAGAGTTTATACTACAAAACCTTATCCGCTCAATGAATGGGTGTATATTCAAGCATTCCAACAAGCAAATTTATACACAATAGGCTGGAAAACCGCTACACTAGTACAGGTCTTTAAACATGTCTGACTTAACTTTAACCTCTAGTCAAAGCCAATTTAGTGGAAAATATATTAGACAATCAGAAAATGGCAAAATACAAATTACTGATAGGGAAGCGTATGTGAGGGAACACTCTAACAAGTCGGCGACTAATTTTTTAAAACACTCCTTGAGTGCTCCTTATGGCGCGAAGAGTGTAAATAATATCACAACACTTCAAGGGCAAAATCTTTGGTTGGCAAATAGTAGGCAACAATATACTTTTGGCGTGCATTATGGTTCGAATAATTGGACACTTTTTAGAAAAGAAAATGCGTCTTATTTCACTAATAGCAATGATAGACTTTATCAAACCACTCTCCAAATCAACGCATTAGGCGAATCTACGAAACTAAAAACTGCTCTAGGAGATGCGGAAGTTTTCTTAGATATGTTTGGGGACAACGATTCTTTGGGGCTTGGAGAAGTGGGGAAGCTTGGGAATCTCTTTAGCTTCGATAGCAATGGAGATGGGTTTTTAAACTATAAAGATGAGCTTTTCTCCAAGCTTAAAATCCGTGTGGATAAAGGCAATGGCGAGTTTAGAATCGCAAACCTTAGTGATGTGGTGAGTGGGATAGATTTGTATGACTTTGTCAAAGGCTATGATAAAAGTATAGGCTATGAGGGGCTAACTCTAGCAGAGATTAAGCAATACCGCGCAAACTATCACTTCCAAAAGATTCCTGATGATAAGAAGCTAGACCCCTACACAGACATTCGCGCCTTTAGAAGTGGTGAGATGAGTTTGTTTCCTCCTGAACAGCACTATAAAAGAATAGATGATAAGGATATTCGGGCGATGTTTGAGGCTTATGCCGATAAAGAGGGTTGGATTAATTTAAAAGACAAAGAAGTCAATGAAGCCCTTTTTGCAAGTGGAGACTTCATCACAAATTTTGCTTACAAAAAGACGAATCTAGCAGGAGTAGAAGTACTAGAGGAGTTTAATGTCGTAGATAGGCTAGATAATGGCTCACGCCCATCGCCCTTTTATGAGGGGACGAATATTAGAGAGTTTGAAGAGAAGTGGAATCGTATCCACCCAAACACACGCCCAAGCTATGAGGAGCGTTACAAAGAGGCTTTTGACTATCTCTATGATAGCTATTATCATTATAAAGCAAACTTTGAAGAAAACAAGCAAGGATTGCTAGAAAATGAGTTTGTTGATGAGGAGCTTAAAGACAAGATTAACGCACTAGAGGAATCTAGTGCAATCAGTGCGATAAAACAGCAGTTTTATGACATTACAGGCATTGAGTTTAGCGAGGATAGGTTAGAGAAGCTTAAAAGTGCGCTAGAGAATCCGCAAGTGGCAAAAGAAGCGATTGCTACGATGAAAGATACCGATGCAGTAACCTCTATGCGATTAGAAAAGGACGGCAGGATTCTTTTACATTTTGATTCTGGACGCGAGATTCTAGTAGAGGGGCTTTACAATGAAACAGGAGAGCTTTATATCACCAAAAAAGGCGATAGAGCAGGTATAAGCTTAGCAGCGCAAAGTATGAATGATGAGGAGCTAAGCAGGATTGACTTAAGCGAATATGGAATCAAGCAAGGTGATGACATTGTAAGCTTGCAAGACATTGGTGTGCAAATGATTCATAAGCTAATGGATAATAATAAATTTTTAGGATTTGTGATTTCTGTTGCTGGACAAAAGCAAGAAATGATAGTAGAGAATCTCTATAATATCTACACAATTAATCATCTGAATAAAGAGCGAAGTTTCACATTAGAAGCTTAAGGAGACATAAGAATCTGTGCTATGGATTGATACTAGGCTAAAAGATGAAATCCCAAGTAGGATTCTTTATAGAATCCTAAGGCTTGGAATCTAAAAATTAAGAATGAAGAGATTTTGTATATTCTTTGACGGATTCTAAACCATTTTTTTTAGCCGCTTCCAATGACTGAGAGACGAATTCCCAATTAATGTGATTGAAAAACTGCTCTAAATACGCAGGGCGTGCGTTTCTATGGTCAATATAATAGGCGTGCTCCCATACATCTACGACAAGCACGGGAATTAGCTTATCGGTTACAGGAGTTTGTGCATTGCTAGTTTGTTTGATTTCTAGCTTCTTGGTGTCAGGATTATAGACGACCCAGCACCAACCAGAGCCAAAAAGTGTTGTGGCGGCATTGAGGAATGTTTCTTTAAATTTCGCCAAATCCCCAAAGCTAGCCTTGATAGCCTCCTCTAACTCTGCGCTTTTCGCACTTGTTGTAGGGGCAATGCAATCCCAATAAAAATCGTGATTATAGACTTGTGCCGCGTTATTAAACAATCCGCCTTGTGCTTGAGTAAGAATCTCAAACAAAGATTTGCTTTCAAACTCTGTGCCTTGAATCAGATTGTTGAGGTTGTTAATGTAGGTTTGATGATGTTTGCCATAATGATATTCACAGGTTTCTTTACTCACTAAGCCTGCAATTTCTGAAAATGGTAAGGTGCGTAATTTAAACATTGTTTTTCCTTAAAATAAATTAAAACATAAAGTTTTGAGATGAAATTATAGCGTAGAAAATCAAAGATTAAATTAAAAGAGATTCTAAGATTTCTATAATTCAATTCTTGCAATGCCTTGAAAATTTTAAACTAATGTTTTGTAAAATTGCCTATTTTCTTTCATTAAGGATTCTAAAATGGCAGTAGTCTTACAGATTGGAGCGGGTGGCGTTGGTGGCGTTGTGGCGCACAAAATGGCGATGAATCGCGAGGTGTTTTCACGCATTGTACTTGCTTCGCGCACGCTTAGCAAATGCCAAGCAATCGCGGATTCTATCCGCGCCAAGGGCTTTGGCGCAATTGAGATTGAGACCGTTGACGCGGACGATGTGGAATCTCTTGTCGCGTTGATTCACAAGGTGCGCCCCGCGCTTGTCGTGAATGTCGCGTTGCCCTATCAGGATTTGGCGATTATGGAAGCGTGTTTGCGCACACGCACACATTACCTCGACACCGCGAATTACGAGCACCCCGATTCTGCGCATTTTGAATACAAAGAGCAATGGGCGTATGACGCGCGCTACAAAGACGCGGGAATCTTCGCGTTACTTGGCAGTGGCTTTGACCCGGGCGTTACGAATGTGTTTTGCGCGTATGCGCAGAAGCATTATTTCGATGCAATTCATAGCATCGATATTTTGGATTGCAACGCGGGCGACCACGGGTATGCGTTTGCGACAAACTTTAATCCCGAGATTAACTTGCGCGAGGTGAGCAGCAAAGCGCGGTATTGGGTTGCACATTCAGCTTGTAGCGAATCTCGCGGGAGTGCTTCAGACGCTTCATTGCGGCGTATGTCCAATACGCCTCATTCGCTTACTTCGCACAACCCGCAAGATTCATCTACAATCTTAGAATGTGAAGATTCTAATGCGCATAATCTCGTCTCCCAAACCGATTTGAATCTAAACCCCGACTTGCGACAAGACACGATTTATCGCAAGTTTGAGCGCGAGGAGAAGCATTTTGCGCTCGAATCCAATACGCAAGATTTGAAAAATGAACCCTATTTTAACGGCGAATGGCGCGACATTGCGCCTTTGGCACTTATGAAAGAGTGGGATTATCCCGAAGTGGGCGCGAAAAACTCGTATCTTTTGTATCACGAGGAGTTGGAATCGCTCGTGCGTAATATTAAGGGCTTGCAAAGAATCCGCTTTTTTATGACCTTTGGCGAGAGCTATCTCACGCACATGAAATGCCTCGAGAATGTCGGGCTTTTGCGCGTAGATTCTGTACCACACAAGGGCGGGAGCGTTGTGCCTATTGAGGTGCTCAAGACGCTATTACCCGACCCGGCGAGCCTCGCGCCGCGCACAAAGGGTAAGACGAATATTGGCTGTTACATTCGCGGGCTCAAGGACGGCAAGGAGCGCACGATTTATATTTATAATGTATGCGAGCACGAGAAATGCTATCAAGAAGTGAATGCGCAAGGCGTGAGCTACACGACAGGAGTGCCCGCGATGATTGGCGCGAAGTTGATTTGCGAGGGCAAATGGGGCGTTGGGGCGGCTAAGAATGTGTCTCTTGCGCAATCTTCGCAGGAGCTTGAAAAATCCTCAATCGATAGGCGCACAGCCTTATCTCAATCGGATTTTTCGGCGCAACCTGCAAATCTTAAGCAAGATACACATTCTTTGGATTCTAATGTAGAATCTTTTAATGCCGAGCGTCTTAAAATTAATACCGATATGCCACAGGGCGGCGAGGCGCAGGGCGTGGATTCTAAGAATGGTGCGGGCGTGTGGAATATGGAGCAAAACGACCCCGACTTTTTCATGCAGGAACTCAACAAGCAAGGGCTGCCGTATGTGGTGTTGGAGGTGGAAGATGATGGCGAAGTTAGGGTGGTTGAGGGGCGCGATGATAAAAAATTGAATTTGAGGAATTGTTAACGAAAATATGCTATGGTATCAAAATCAAAAGATTAGGAGAGAATAACATGAATAATAAGATATGTAGCAAAAAACATAGACATGATGAAAGATTTAGAGATTTACCAGATTCTCAAGAAACAACAAGTGATAAAAGGCACAAATGCGCAGGCTGTGCCTATGAACTTGGATTTGAGGATGGACGCAATAAACTAGAGAAGCGACAAAGTTTGTCAGATATACCATGCAGTCAAGCTGGTGCTGTTAGACATAAAGATGCAATGTGTGCGTATGAAATGGGCTATGAGGAAGGAATAAAAAGCAATAGCTAGTAGAGGATAGTAATATTTTCATAACAATATAAGGAACAAAAGAATAATTGAGAATATTTTGTAGAGAAATGGAAACACTAATGAATTACAAAAAAGCGTTTTACAGCAAACTAGAAGATTGCTACTTAGGGGTGAAAATCAAAGACTTCCACAAAGGAAATATTGCCAAGAGTGGCTTTAGCAATCTACTGAAAATCAAAGAACAATATTTTGCCCATATCAAAGCCTATTTAGAATCACAAATTGAAAGTGAACCACTCTCGCACGATATTTACAATAAGCTTTTTACCTTCTTTGATAGTTATCTTAATGAAAGCGGCACGCCCTTTTTCACCGATACACCTATCTATAAAAATATTTATGCCAAAGTCTATACCAACTCCAAAGACACGAGCCTATTCTATAAAACACAAAATCTCTACTATATCAAATCCGACATTCTCTATCAAAGCCTTATCCTAAGCGATGAACAAGAAAACTATGAAGTCGTTTTTGACACAAGCGAGCACCAACAAAATGCGGGTAATGCTAAAAATAAAGTGCTATTCAAGCTAGATTCTGTATCTTGTAATAAATCTGCAAACACAGATGAAGAAGCACCTAATCAAATCATCATTAAAGTATTAAACCAAAAAGATTTATTCCCAGAACTCAATAGTGTATTTAAACAGAACTCAAATGAGTTTAGCGAGGATTTTCTAAAAAGCTTGAAGCAAAAGAAACTAAAATTCAACGAAGAAAATCTCAAAAAAATCTTTAGAAGCTACAAAAAACAAAGTGAAATAGATTTTTTTATCCATAAAAACGCCAAAACCTTTCTACAAGAACAATTTGATTTATGGATGTTTCACTATCTCTATAAAGATAGTGCAATCCAAGAATGGAATCCAAACATCATTGCACATTTGCAAAAGATTAAAAATATCGCCCATGAAATCATTAAACTCATTGCTGACTTTGAAAACGAACTAAAAGCAATATGGCTAAAACCAAAGTTTGCTAAAAAGACAGAATATGTTTTTAGTGTGGATATAATACTTCAGTATGCAAACCATGCAAATGTCTTGATAGAATCCATTGCAAACGACAAAGGCTTTGAAGCCCAAATCAAAGAATGGCAAGAATTGAAGCTGATTGATGAGGGATTTAAGAAAGAAGATTTCTTGATAGGCAATATCTATCGTGATACTTTCCCCTCCCCAACCACTCCAGCAAGGGGAGGGGCTGAAAACGAGCAAACCTCCGCATGGGCTAAAGATGATAATCTTTTTAATATAAATATCACTTCTTCATGCTCCCCTTTCAATGCGAATGGAGATATTCCTTATTCCCCCTCCCTTGCAGAGGGGGCTAGGGGGTGGGTGCAAGCCCTCACAGAATGCGACAAATACCGCTATCTTCCCATAGATACAAAGCATTTTACCAAAGAGACCAAATACAAGATTCTAAGCAGTTTTGAAAATTTAGAATCCTTACTCAATGGTGAATTAATAAAATCCGACAACTTTCAAGCCCTCAATACTCTAATGCCAAAATATCAAGGCAAAGTGGATTTGATTTATATTGACCCGCCTTATAATACAGGCAACGATGGCTTTATCTATGCGGATAATTTTAATCATGCTTCGTGGCTAAGCATGATGAATAATCGCTTAGAGCTTGCAAGAGCATTGCTCAATCTTAAGGGGAGTATATTTATTAGCATTGATGATAAAGAGCATGCAAGACTAAAGCTTGCATGTGATGATGTATTTGGTGAGGAGAATTTTGTAAATAATATTATATGGAAAAGAAAAAGGGGCAGAGATAATTCAGCGAAGTATTTCAGCAAGACACATGAGTACTGTGTTGTGTATGGGAAAAATATACATAACTTATATTTTAATCTCTTAGAAATTGATGAGCAGACAAAAAGACAATACAAGAATCCCGATTCTGATTTAAGAGGCGATTACAGGTTGCTTGCTTGTTGGGCTAGGGGAACTCAAGGTGGAGTAAAGTATGACTTTACAACTAAAATGGGTAGATATTTTTCAGAAAGATTATGGTTATTTTCTAAAGAAAATCTTACAAGAATGGACGATGAGGAGAGGCTAGTTATTAAGGGTGATAACATTTATAGAAAGTTATTTTTGTCAGAGCACGATGGGCAAGTGTTAGAAACAATATGGGAAAATGTTTCAAATGCCGCTAATGCTGCCGATGAGCTTAAAGATTTGTTTGATTCTATTATATTTGACACTCCAAAACCAGAACCCTTTTTAAAACGAATCTTAGAGATTGCAAGTAATAGAGCTACCTTTCCCCAACCCCTCCAGCAAGGAGAGGGGGCTTTCCCCTCTAAGATTCATTCCCCCTCCGCAAGGGAAGGGGGATTTAAAGAGAATTCCATAGATGAAAGAAAAACAGAAAATCTTTCCATGCAACAAGAATCTAGCTCCAATAGGAAAAATTCCATAAATCAAAAGTCAGATGTTAGTCTTGTGCTTGACTTCTTTGTAGGTAGTGGCACGACCTTAGCAGTAGCTCAAAAATTAGGACGTAAATGGTTGGGGGTAGAAATGGGCGAGCATTTTTATAATGTCATCATTCCTCGCCTTAAGAAAGTCATTGCAGGTTTCCAAAGTGGAATCTCTAAAGAATGCGATTATAAAGGTGGCGGGGCATTTAGATACTATGAGTTAGAATCCTATGAAGAGGCTTTGAGCCATTGCGAATATGTGCTAAAAGATTCTAGCTATTACAAATCCTCCCTTTGTCATTCTGAACCTGCTTTAGCAGGTGAAGAATCTCAACGAGACAATAAAAGAGATATTTCGGCTTCGCCTAAATATGGTAATGAGCTCTACAAAGGCAAAGACTATATCAAAGCTGAAGCGATACTTGATTATCGTAAATCCCGCAAACTGATTGATAGACTAAATAAAGGTGAGATTGTAAGTCTTGATATGCACACAGAGTATCGCCAAGACTTCGATATTTTCCAAACCATAGCAAACCTTATGGGGTGGAAAATCAAGCGATTGTTTTTGGATTCTAATAATACAGAATCTTGCGAGTTTGATAATGGAGAGATTCTAAGCCTAGATTCGCTAGACCTAGCCAAATATCCAAAACTGAAAAATCTAATATGGTGGGAGTAGGGAATGAGTATGAACGTAAATATAGAAGCAGTTGTAGAAGAATTAAAGAATATTAAAGTTGAAAATGTGATATTTGAATCTATAATGAATGCAATACAAGCAAGTGCTACCAATATTGAACTTAAAATCACAGCCTCTAGCTTAACTGAAAAAGACAAAACCCCCTATATAGACACGATAGAAGTAATTGACAATGGTGATGGATTTAATGAGGGAAATTTGAAGTCTTTTAGAGAATATCGTAGTAATTATAAAAAATCATTTGGCTGTAAGGGTGTGGGAAGATTTGTGTATCTTAAGCTTTTTAAGAATGTCAAGGTTGTCAGCAAGAACAAAGAATTTGACTTTACTTGTAATGGAATAACAGAACCTAAAAAAATAGATTCTGATGATAAAACGAGAGTAATTTTATCAAGTCCAAAAGATAAGATTTCAGTCAATTTTTCTAAAATTAAGAAACAGATTATAGAACATTTTTTAGCTTATTTTAAAATGGAATGTAGAAATATTCAAATAGAAATTTATAGAAATGATGAATGTGTAGGCAGTGTCAAAAGTAATGAGATTCCACATTTTGAAAAGAGGGAATTTACAATTAAAAAATATTCTTTTGCTATATCATATTTATTTGGGGAAAATGATTTCAAAAATGAAGGATTTTATGTTGCGAATCATAGAGTTGTAATAAAAAATTCAGATTTAGACCAAGATAGTAAATATAACTTACCTAAAGAAAAAGATTTAAGAATATTTTATATTCTAGAATCTGATTATTTTGATAAAAATGTTAATGACGAAAGAAATGAATTACAGATTTATCCCAAACGAAAAAATTCATTTGAGTTTCAAGATTTGAATTGGAATGAAATATATGATGAATTAGAAAATCAGCTTAAAGAAATTTATAAAAAGCATAATTTTGATGTAGAAAATAAAATTAAAGAAAATAGAAAAAAATCAATTAAGGAGTTGCCTTACCTTGGAGTGTATTTTGAAAATAGAAATGAATTAAATATAAATAATATGCTGGAAAATGCCAAGAAAGAATTTAATGAGGATAAGGAGTTTTTGAGAGATAATAGTAATAAGGCGAAAGGAAACTATGAAACAAAACTAACCAAAGTAACTCAAGCAGAATTAGCTGAATATGTATTTGATAGAAATAAATTAATTCAGCAACTCAAAGACTCCATTAATAAAGAGAGTATAGAGGCTGAAATTCATAATTTGTTTATGCCCCAAAAAACATCTGATAATAAGCAAGATTATAGGAGCAATAATGTTTGGTTATTTGATGATAGGTTTATGTGCTATGATAAAATTTTTAGTGATATGCAGATTAAGGATATTTTTCCAGAGTTATCTGCGGAGCTAGATAGACCAGATATTTTAAGCATTATTTCAAATACTTATGAGAAAGAAAGAATTACCGATGTATTGTTAGTAGAATTTAAAAGACCAAAAGAGGATATTACTCCAGCAGGAGCAGAAGAACAGTTGTTAAGGTATGGTAGATATATTAATCTGATTCAAAATAATATTAGAATTTGGGCTTATGCTTTTTTGAAATTTGATGATGAAGTATTAGAGGCATTAAAAGATAAATCATACAACAAGATATATACCTCAAGCAATTATCCTATTTGTTACAAGTATCACGAAGCTAGAAATATGATTATTAATTTTATGGATTATAATTCTTTGATTTGCGACGCAGAGAATAGAAATCAGTTATTTTTGGATATTTTACGAGGAAAATATTTATGATAGCTTATATGCCTAATCTCCTCCTCTACACCACACAAGACAAAAAGGTAAAAGTCGAGTTTTATGAGCTTGGTGAGAGCGTATATCTCAATCAATATTCTATTGCTAAACTTTTTGATACCTCACGAGAAAACATCACAATGCACATTAGGAATATCCTCAAAGAGAGAAAATTGCAAGCAGATTTTAGTTTTTGGGAAATCCGAGCAACCGCCACCGATAGCAAATCATACAAAGGCACACAATGAAACAAAATAAGCAAACAAATCCAGTTATCATTTATCAGGATTTTACAAATGCTCCAGTGATTAGTGTAAAGCTAGAAAATGAAACGCTTTGGCTTACACAAAAGCAAATTGCAGAGCTTTTTGGAGTGGATAAATCTACAATTTCTAAGCACATCAAAAATATTTTTGAAGAGGGTGAATTGATGCCAAACTCAACTATTGCAATTTTTGCAATAGTTCAAACTGAAGGAAACAGAGAGGTTTCAAGAGAGTTAGAGCATTACAATCTCGATATGATTATCTCTGTGGGCTATCGTGTCAATTCTAAAAGAGCGACACAATTTCGCCAATGGGCAAGTAGAATCTTAAAAGAATATTTGATTAAAGGTTTTGTGCTTGACGATGAGAGGCTAAAAGGTGAGAGAGAGGGATATTTTGATGAGTTATTAGAGCGACTTAGAGATATTCGCTCAAGTGAAGCAAGGATTTATGCTCAAGTTTTAAAGATCTATGCAACTGCAATTGATTATAATAAAAATTCTGCCATTACTCAAGAATTATTTAAAACCATACAAAATAAATTGCATTATTCAGCACATGGGCATACGGCGAGCGAGCTGATTTATCAAAGGGCTGATTCTAATAAGCCTAATATGGGGCTTACAAATTTTAAGGGCACTATACCAACAAAAAAAGAGAGCGAGATTGCAAAAAACTATCTAACGCACGATGAATTAGAGTCCCTAAATCGTATTGTTACAGCCTATTTTGAATTTGCAGAGCTTAGTGCCCTAAATCGCGAAACAAAAACCATGCAAGAGCATTTGGATAAACTCAATAGTTTTTTAAAGTTTAGTGGAAGAGATGTTTTACAAAATGCAGGTAGTATCTCGCATGAAAAAGCTATGCAAAAGGTACATCAAGAATATAATCTCTACAAACAAAAAACTAAAGAAGAAATAGAGATTGCCTATGAGGATTTTTGCACAACGACTAAAAACTTGCAAGGAAAATAAAATGGCTAAAACAAAATCCACCGCACAATCACTACAAAAAGAATTGATTCTAAGAGAAATTATTGCCCCAAAGATTCAAGATAATCAATCTTTGTTAAGTGGCTTTGATTTGCAGAGTTTTTTGCATACCATTTCTTTGCAAGATTATCAAATTTCTGCGCTTAAGAGTGCCATAGCTGCTTTAAATTTTTACACGCAAAAAGCTAATGAATTATATCAACGCTATGGTGATTATGGAGTTAAGGATATTGCAAAAGAGCAAATCAATACCGCAAGCTTTTGGATGGCAACAGGGAGTGGAAAAAGTATTGTGATGATAAAGCTTATTGCGCTTTTGCATAGCCTAATGATAAAGGGTGAATTGCCTAAAATCCGATTATGCTGCTTGTGCCTAATGAGAAAATCTTAGAGCAATTTAGGGCTCATATTGTAGAATATAACTCATACCAAGATAAAAACATCACTCTTAAAGACTTAAAGGATTATGAACATGCAGCGGCTTATGATTCGCTCCTTGATGAGAATATTGTATTTATTGGGCGTAGTGATTTGCTGGATATTAGCGAAAATGTCGGCAAAGATTCTAAGGCAAAGCGATTGAATTACAAAAATTTCTTGAATAAAGAAGGCTGGATTGTGCTTCTTGATGAAGCACATAAGGGTGATAGCAAAGATTCTGTACGTAAAGCTTACATTAGAGAGCTTGCAAAGGGGTTAGATTCTGAAGTATCTAGTTATCCTAAGGGCTTTATCTTTAATTTCTCCGCAACCTTTAGTGATAGTTTTGATTTGCAAACTTGCGCATTTAATTACAATTTAGAGAAATTTAATCATGAGGGTTATGGCAAAAATATTGCGGTGTTAGAATCAGATTTGAAATCCTTTAAAGAGTTGCAATGCAATGAGGAACAAATCATTAGAATCTTGGAAAGCTTTATCTTGTTTTGCGCGATTAAAAAGCACAGAGAAAATATAATGAAAAATTTTGATACGTTTCAAAAGGATAAACCTCTTATCTACCACAAGCCGCTAATTATTGCGGTTGCCGATAAGGTTAATACGACAGATGCAGGAATCAAACTCTATTTTGAGGCTATTTTGCAGATTCTAAAGGAAAATAGAGAGATTACGGATATTGCACGAAATCTTTATGAAACACTCCAAAATCAGTCTTTGTATTTTGATAAAAATATAGATTTAGGTGAGGATTTTTTGAATCTGATTTTGGCAATGGATTCTAAAACTCTAAGACAAGAAATATTTTATGCTAATGAGACTTCTATGATTGAGGCATGCAAGATAAAGGGTAATACGAAAGAACTTGTTTTTAAATCCAAAAATGCTAAAGAGCCCTTTTTGCTTTTAAATATCGGAAGCATTAGGGAATGGGAGAAGCAATATCTAAATAATCTTGGTATTGAAAGTGGTGAAGACATTGCAAGCGGATATTTTCAGGGTATTAATGAGGACAATTCACCCATACAAATCATGATGGGAAGCAAAGTCTTTAGTGAGGGGTGGGATAGCAATCGCGTGAATCTGATTTGCTTTATTAACATTGGCAGTAAAAATGCCAAAAAATATGTGTTGCAAACCATTGGTAGAGGCGTGCGGATAGAGCCCTTTAGGGGAGTGAGAAAAAGACTTGCGAAATGCGATATGTTGGATTATCATCAAAAAGAGAGTCTATGCAAGGGGAGTTTGGGTATCGAAACACTCTTTATTATGGCAAGCCAAAAAGAAGCAATCAAGGGTATTTTAGAGGGGATTGAAGAATTTATTCAAAATCACCCCTTAAGTGGCTTTAAAAGGAGCAAAACCTTTCAACCTCTACTTGTCCCAAAATATAAAGATTCTGGAGAAATGCAGAGAGTCTATCATATCTCACAAAGCGATTTTGATTCTCTCAAAGATTATATAGAATCGTTTGATGAAGATGTTTTATTATTGCAAACAAATCTTAAGGCGAAGGACTTGGGCTATTCTACCCTTAGGAAAATACAGGCAAAAATGAATGATAAAACACAAGAAGATTCTATTAAAATTATCGGAGATACGAAGCAGATTGATACAAAAAATGCCTTAAGAATTTTGGATACTTTCTTTCATTCTAAACAACAAAAATTTGATAGATTTGAGATTCTGCAAGATGAAATCTGCCATTATCAGAAGTTTAGCTCTACGCTTGATACTATCATTGTAGAAGAAATTAACAAAAAGATTAAGGAGCTTGTATCGGCAAAAAATATAGAAACAAGAGAGGATTTAGAATCTAGAGGAGTGCCAAAAGAATATATAGAGACAATCTTGCAATCACAAACTAACAAGAAAAATACTGAAGTCTATGGATATGTTTTAGATTCTAGCCTACAAGAACATTATTATAATCCTCTTGTGATTGATGAGAAAAAGGACAATAGGATTGTTTATGCAATTAGAGAGCCAAGCGAGATAGAGTTTTTGCGAGATTTGCAGAAATATGTGCAAGAGAACAATAATGCCCTAAGGGGGCATCAATGGTGCTTTAGCAGAATCGTTGAAAATGTGGATTCTATTTATATTCCCTACTTTGATGAGGAGACGCAAGAGTATCGAAAGTTTTATCCTGATTTCATCTTTTGGCTTAAATCGAGGCAAACCAATGTGTATAAAATCTATTTTATCGACCCAAAAGGTTTGAGGCAGGAGGCAAATGCGCGCTATAAACTGCGAGGTTTTAAAAATATTTTTCAGGGAAATTTATTATATTTTGATAATTTTTCTATTGAAATATTTTTATTTTATTACAATAAACAAAATTGCCAAATTCCCTATATGAAAGACTACGTTAAATCTGCTATTACAGATATATTTTGTATTTAACTATAATTAAATATTTCTGAATACACACCTTTTTCTGCTATACTTTCCCTTTAAATTGATAGGGGAAAGTGATGATTAAAATTTATGATAGTAAATTAAAAGAGAAAGTAGAATTTATACCCATTAATCCAAAAGAAGTGCGCATTTATGTGTGCGGTCCGACGGTTTATGACGATTCGCATTTAGGGCACGCTAGAAGTGCGATTGTATTTGATTTGTGGCGCAAACTCTTGCGTGAATATGGCTATAAAGTGATTTTTGCTAAGAATTTCACCGATATTGATGATAAAATTATCAATAAATCCTTGCAAAGTGGCTTGAGTGTAGAGGAGATTACACAGACCTATACGCAAAAATATTTAGATGAAATGGAATCTTTGGGCGTGGAACGCGCGGATATTGAACCCAAAGCGACACAAAGCCTCACAAGCATTTGCGCAATGATTCAAACCTTGCTAGACAAGGGATTCGCCTATCAAACACAAAATGGTGATGTGTATTTATCTGTTGGTAAAGATTCGCATTATGGGGATTTGAGTGGTAGAATTGCCGATGAGGAATCCAAAAGTAGAATCCAAAATAGTGAGCAAAAACACGATGCAAAGGATTTCGCCCTATGGAAGAGTTACAAAGGCGTGGGCGATGTGGGTTATGATTCACCCTTTGGCAAGGGGCGTCCGGGTTGGCATATTGAATGTAGTGCAATGATAAAGGAGCATTTAGCACTTCAGGGTGAATATGCGATTGATATTCACGGAGGTGGGGCGGATTTGCTTTTCCCTCATCACGAAAATGAAGTTTGCCAAACGCGTTGTGCTGATGGGCAGACTTTGGCAAAATATTGGATTCACAATGGTTTCGTAACCATTAATGGTGAAAAAATGGCGAAATCTCTAGGAAATAGCTTCTTCATCAAAGACGCCTTAAGAAATCATAATGGAGAAGTTTTGCGATTCTATCTCCTTAGCACACATTATCGTGCAGGATTGAATTTTTCCGAAGAAGATTTGCTTGCAAGCAAGAAGCGGCTAGATAGGCTTTATCGGCTTAAAAAACGCATTGCGCAAATACAGCCTAAGGCGCAAAATGCAGAATCTCAAAACACTCAAAGTGCCTTTAGTGAAGCATTTTTAGAGGCTTTGAGTGATGATTTAAATATTTCTAAAGCCCTCAGTATTTTAGATGAACTCATTGCTAACGCAAATGAAATGCTAGATAACAAACAAAAAGACAAGATTCCACAAATCTTAGCAAATCTCAATTTGGTCGCAAGGGTTTTAGGCGTAGGCATTCAAGATTCCTTTGAATATTTTAAACTTGGCATAAGTCAAGAAAGACGTGCAGAGATTGAAGCCTTGATTGTAAAAAGAGCGGAATATAAAAAGGCAAAAGATTTTCAAAATGCAGATAAAATCCGAGAAGATTTGCGCACCAACGGGATTGAGATTATGGATACTCCTAATGGTTGTGAATGGGAAAGGGTATAGAATCTGAATTTTAATAACATTTTAAAGGAGAGATATGGAATACCTAAATGAATTGATGAGTCTCTTTGGAATTGCATTCGTTGGAGGATTCGGACATTGCATTGGAATGTGTGGTGGAATCGTGCTAGCTTTCAGTGGTAAATTGGCTAACAACAACGCAAGCAAGGGGCGTCTTGTGGGATTCCATTTGCTCTATAATCTAGGACGCATTAGCACTTATGTTTTACTTGGCGCATTTGTGGGCGCATTAGGGAGTATGTTTAGCCTCAATGGCACTTTGCGTGGCGCACTCTTTTTGATTACAGGTGTTTTAATGGTTTTGGCAGGACTTTCACTCTTCGGGAAGTTGAAATTCTTAACGCTTTTAGAACACTCTGTGCAAAACTCTAAATGGTATCAGACGCGATTCCAAAATGCTTTAAGCCTCCAAAGCCCTTTAAGCCTTTATCTATTAGGAATCCTCAATGGCTTATTGCCCTGTGGATTTGTTTATGCGTTTTTGTTCATTGCGGCATCTTCTGCGAGTGTTTTTAGAGGCGCATTGGTAATGTTAGTTTTTGGGATTGCTACGATTGTGCCCCTGCTTATTTTTGGGCTTTTGGCGAATACGATTCTCTATAAACCTTTGGTGCGTAAGTTTGCAATGAATCTTGCCGCGATTGCGATTATTATTTTTGGTGCATTGATGATTGAAAAAGGCGTAAAAATCTTGCAAAACCCAGAAATGACACACAAAATACACTCAATGCAAGATTCCCATACCTCACCACACCCAATGGAATCCCATAGTAAAGAGCCTATCCATCAATCAATGGAATCTCAACATTGATGTATCAGAGAGTGGAAGTTTGCAGAATCTTGCGAATGCAATTGGATAAAAAACATAATATTTGCTTAAAAAGTCTATTTTTTAAGCCAAAATTGCATACTATTAGCAATGCGAGTTTAAGTTTGGAGTCATTATGAATTTGGTTAAAACAATTCGTCCTTTTTTCGCCACTGTGATTGCTGGTATTGAGCTAGACCACAAATTGTGTAACGTGGCGGTGAATTTTTATCGCAGAGGACATCTCCTGCAAACACAGACGAAAGAGTTCAAAACAAATCCGGGTGAGTTGCCCATTCAAGCTGTGCGCCATATTAAAAAAATCCGAGCCAAAAATCCTTTTACCTATGTTTCAACATTTTCTTGCTCTATCACGCAAGGAGTGATTAATTCCGATAAAGAAAGCGAATTTCAAAAGCACGGCGTAGATTGTAATGAGGTGGTGTATAAACGTTTTGATAATAATTGGTCTGTTTATGTTCCAAATGAGGGAATCGCAGAGACAAAAAAACGTTTTTTAAAGCTTGGCGCAGATTTCGTCATTTCCCCTTTTATGGTGCTTTATCGTTTGGCAAAAGATACCTTTCAAGATTCCTGCAAGCTTTATGTGCTCTTCCAACGTTCCAATATGACATTGATTGTTACCAAACAAGACGCGGGCGTGCTATTTGGCGGTTATTATGTGTTAGAAAGTGAGATTGATTTAGGATTGTCTGTTGTTAAAAATTCTCTAAGCGAAGATGAAGATGATATACGAAAGACAGATATTGAATCAGATTTGCAAAGTGAGTTAAGTGATATTGATAATGTTGTGGATTTGGAGAGTGAGAGTAGCAATGATGATGAATTGATTAAGGTTTTAAAAAATGATGAGGGAGAAGACGAATCGCATGAAAATCTTGAGGATTCTGCACAAGGAGATGATTTAGATGATTTTTCGCGGATTAATACAGCGGCGAAATTTATCCAATCTGCCCTTAGTGAGTTTTATAGCAATGAACTTTACAATAGTGAATTTATCAGTGAAATTGTGATTTTTAACCCGCACGATATTGCGCAAGAGACACTCCAGCAAATCCAGCAAATCACAATGCTAGAAGTGCAAGTGCTCCCCTGTGATATTGCTAAAGAGCTGGCAATTTTGGGCTATGAATCTTATAAGTTTTTTGAATCAAAAGGGCAAGTATGAATTATAGTTTCACACAACCGGGCAAAAAAACAATCCTCAAGAAAGTTTCGCGCATTTGGTGGGGCTATATTTTCCTGACACTTTTTATCTTTGGTGGTTTCGTTGCAATGCTAAAAGTGCAAGGATATTTTATGCAGCAGAATGAAAAAGTCGCCATAGAGATGCAGCAGCAGATGTTAAAGCAGATTAAAGAATATCAAGAGATAATGATTATAGAAGAAGAAAAAGTGCAGTTTGAAGCCTATGTCGCAAGTCAAAATAAAATGCTAAAAGAAAGCGTGGAAAATCTCTTTAATTTAATTCCCGAGCAAATCACATTAAACAAAATACAAATGGAGCAATACCAACTCATACTTTATGGCACGACTCCCTCCAAACAAATTTATACTTTCTTGCTTGAAGTTCCTTTGCGGTCAATTTTCAATCAAAGTCGTGCGGATTTTTATATGTTACCTAATGGTTGGTATAATTTTGTCTCTATTAGTAAATTAAGTCAAGAGGAAGAGTAGCTATGAGAGCATTTTTTGCGCAGATTGATTGGATTCGCAATACTTTCTTTTTTGTATTTTATTTTTTTATGGTGATTATAGTTTTTTTGGCAGTAGTCAAACCGCAATTGGATATTTTTCGCAATACGAATGCCAAATATCGTAAAGAACTCTATGTGCAAAGTCAAATAGAATCCCAACGTGATGCAGAAATGCAAAAACTTATCAATTATCAAAACCAAAATGCGCATACGCTTAGGAATTTTGAACACCAAATTACACAAAGAGAAATTGAAGAGAAGTTGAGGATTATTTTTGAAAATGCTGGTGTAGTTGCAGATGGTGTGCCTATCTTGGAAGAAAAATATCTCAAACAACGTTTCATTATCAGCGGTCGCTTGCAAAACATTAATAAACTTAAAGAAGCATTGGGTATGACACAATCCCTGCCCGGTATTGTGCGTTTTAATTTCCCAATTCATATTGAAAGAGAGGGTGCAGAGTTAGTTTTTTCTTTCCGATTGGACGCCTATTTTTTGAATCTTAACACACATTAATTAATATTTTTCACATTCTAAAAACATTGCTTCAAAAGCGTTTTTCGCCTTAGCGATAGAATCTTTATCTTGTGTGATTAAAAGTGTTTCATAATTGGTTTCAAAGGCACTTTTAGACCAATTGGCTGAACCCAAAATAAGAGAATTTTCATCACTAATTGCCATTTTCATATGCATTAATCCATAGAATTTATTATTATAAGAGCGTTTGCCCTCTAGCAGGCAAGTTTCTATGTTTTTGAGTTTTGCTAGATAGCCAATTGTAGATTTGTTGGGGTCTTGGTTGCTCTTTTTGTCATAAATAATGCGGACTTTAATGCCCTTTTTGGCGGTGTCGCGGATTGCCTTGCTGATTTCGCGATTCGTAAAGCTATAAATTGCGACATCCAATGTTTTTTGCGTATTTTCAATCGTGGAAATGAGAGTATGGAGTGCTGCTTCTTGCTCTTGAGGCATAAAATATAGCTTATCTGCCCATACAAAACTTGCAAAAATGTTAAGAATTACTAAAACTTTTTTAAACATTAAGACTTCCTTGCAAAATTAAGATACAAATTGTTAAAATTTTAACAATTCTTTGTTTAAAAACTAGACAAAGCAAAAGGAAGCGTCTATGAAACTATACCTTGTCAGTAAAAATCCTATGATTAGCAAACTTGTGGCACTAAGCGTATCCAAGCTCGGCATAGAAATGGAAGAGTCTCAAGCAATCAATTTAAATAAAGGTGCAGAAATTGTATTAATAGATGATGAATGTTTTGACCAAGAATTGTTTGATTCTTACAAGACAGAAAATTCTGAAACAAAATTTGGTTTGTTTTATGCCAAATCCACAGAACGTTTGGAGGGCTTTGAGGAATATATCCAAAAGCCATTTTTGCCAACAGACCTTGTAAAAACCCTAAGCAAAATTTCTGGAATCACCCCAGTAGATAGTCAGCAGATACGTAAAGAAAATGATGAGGAGTTAGAGCTTGAGGGGGTGGAATCTTTGGATAATTTAGAGGACGAGTTAGATCTTTCAGGGTTTGATGATTTACAATTAGACGATGAGGAGTCTCAAATGGAATCTGGTTCTGGTGATGAGCAATTGGACTTCGGTGCGGAGGAGGGCATAGAAGAGGCGGTAGAAAATCCTGATGCTCCCTTAGATTTTGGTGCGGAAGAAGGGATAGAGGAGGCTACGACAGAATCGGGTGATGAGCAATTGGACTTCGGTGCGGAGGATTTAAAGGAGGAATCCCAAGACTTGAATGTGTTAGATAAAGGTGATGTGGAAGAGATTAAGGATTTGCTCTCTAGTGAGGAGGAATCTCCCAAGCAAGACGATGCGTTATTGGATTTAGACAAAGAATTGGATATGGGTAGTGATTCGGGCGCAGGTGAGGATTTAGACTTTGGCGATTTACAAGATGGGCTTGGTAGTATTGACGCATTGGGACAAGAAGAAGCAATAGAGCCACAAGATGAAAATGTGCAGCTAGAGGGTTTAGATTCTGAAGGTATCACGGGAAATAGTGCGGATTTTACAGAGAGCGGGGGAGAAGATGACTTTGTGTTTGAGGATTTGGATATAAAAGAACCAGCAGAAGATTTGGAAGCCACAGATGTAGCCCAAGTAGCTCCAGAGGAAGCAGAATCTGATACGGGGTTGGATAATCTAACGACTGAAATGGATTTAGGAAGCCCACAAGATTTAGGAGATTTGAATGTAGATTCTTTGGATTCTGTGTCTTCAGATGATAACGCATTGGGAGAGATTGACGAAGCCGCAAATGAATTAGGAGATTCTGACTTTGGCGCATTAGATTTACCTAGTGAGGACTTAGAAGCGACAGATACGGCGGAAACAGCAAGTGAGGATTTGGAATCTTTGGGGGATTTGGGCGGAATAGCAGATTCTAGTGATTTGGGTTTGGAGACTTCAGAAGAAGTTGCGCTTGACATAGGAGAAACAGAATCTCAAGAGATAGCAGAGGAGACATTAAGCGAAACAGAATCCGCACAAGAGAGTTTAGAGATTCCAGAAAATCTAGGGGAGGATTTGGATTTAACTTCACAAGAAGATACCAATGCAGAGGAAGTAGAATCTTTGCCTGAAGCAAACGCGTTAGATTCTAGCCTAGATGAGTTTGATAGTTTGAGTGAGGAGGGAATGAGCGAGGCACTAGGAGAGCCAATTGCCAAAACCCCTAATCCCGCGCCAATTGTGCCGAGCATCGAAGCAGTAGCAGATTCTGCATTGCCAAGCAATATTCAGGCAAATTCGCTAGAATCCCTCATCGGTGCGTTACAGGCTTTACAATCTCAAAACTTCAAAGATTTATTGAGTGGCGCAACTATTAGCATTAATATCCAATTCCCTAAAAAAGATTAGAATCTATGAAGTATAAAGGAGCGATTCTAATCCTCTCTGGTCCTAGTGGTGCAGGCAAAAGCTCATTATATAAAGTCTTAGCGAAAGAGTTTCCAAACCACTATTTCTCTATTTCCTCTACGACACGTCCAAAGCGGGAAAGCGAAATAGAGGGAGTGCATTATCATTTTGTTGATAAAAAAGCCTTTGAAAATGGAGTCCAAAAGGGAGAATTTTTAGAATGGGCGGAAGTGCATGGGAATTATTATGGCACTTCTAAGCAGCAAGTTTTGCAAGCATTAGAGGAAGATAAGCTTGTGATTTTTGATATTGATGTGCAAGGGCAGGCGAATCTTAAGCAGTCTTTTCCTTATCATACGACAAGCGTTTTTATTACAACCCCCAATAAAAGCATATTGCAAGAGCGTTTAAAAGGACGTGGAAGTGAGAGCGCAGAAGTGATTCAAAGACGTTTAGAAAGCGCGCGCGATGAGGTAAAGAATCTGCCCAATTTTGATTATTTGATTATTAATGAAGATTTAGAGGGTTCTGCGCAAAAGTTGATTTGTATTGTCCGAAGTGCCTTTTGTAAGGCAAGTTTATACCAAATCCAACCTTTTTTGCGAAATTGGGAAAAATAAAATTTCTCGCAAATTTTTAAGTCATAAAACGCTAGAATTATGAAATTTTAACCCAAAATTCAAGAAGGATTCTATGCCAAAGCGAAATGATATTCAAACCATTTTATTAATCGGTTCAGGACCAATCATCATAGGGCAAGCGTGCGAATTTGACTACTCCGGCACGCAAGCTGCGAAAACACTCAAAGAATTAGGCTATAAAGTCGTATTGATTAATTCCAATCCTGCTACGATTATGACTGACCCAGAATTTGCCGATAGAACTTATATTGAGCCTATCACAGAAGAGGTTGTTGCAGATATTATCCAAAAGGAAAAAGTAGATGCGATTTTGCCTACAATGGGCGGGCAAACAGCACTGAATATCGCAATGAGTATGTTTGAAAAGGGTATGCTAAAGGGCGTGCAATTTCTTGGAGCGAATCCTGAAGCCATTAAAAAGGGAGAGGATAGACAGGCTTTCAAAGAGGCAATGCTAAAAATCGGTATGGACTTGCCAAAATCCCACTATGCTTACACATTAGAGGAAGCACTAGACGCGGCAAGAGAAATCGGATTCCCTCTGATTATTCGCGCAAGCTATACATTAGCAGGCGGAGGAAGTGGTGTAGCCTATAATATTGATGAGTTTAAAAGTTTAGCGCAAAATGGTTTGGAGATTAGTCCAATTGGCGAGATTCTGATTGAAGAATCTCTGCTTGGGTGGAAAGAGTTTGAAATGGAGGTGATTCGGGATAGGGCGGATAATTGTATCATTGTTTGCAGTATTGAAAACCTAGACCCAATGGGCGTGCATACCGGAGATTCTATCACGATTGCCCCTGCATTGACACTAACGGACAAAGAATACCAACGAATGCGTGATGCTTCCTTTGCAATTTTGCGTGAAATCGGTGTAGATACCGGCGGAAGCAATGTGCAATTTGCCATTAATCCTGATACAGGCAGAATGACGGTGATTGAAATGAACCCACGCGTTTCACGCTCTTCTGCCCTTGCGTCTAAAGCGACAGGATATCCGATTGCCAAAGTCGCTACTTTGCTCGCAGTAGGCTTCACTTTAGATGAAATTAAAAACGACATTACAGGCACTCCAGCAAGCTTTGAATCGAGTATTGATTATATTGTAACCAAGATTCCACGTTTCACTTTTGAAAAATTCCCTCAAGCGGATTCCACGCTCACAACTTCTATGAAATCTATCGGCGAAGTAATGGCGATTGGTGCAACTTTCAAAGAATCTTTGCAAAAAGCCCTCAATAGTTTAGAAACAGGAATCTTTGGCTTCACACCCATTAGCAATGACTTGAGTGTGATTCAATATGAAGTGCGCCGTCCCAATGCAGAAAGATTGCTTTATATTGCCGATGCGTTTCGTTGTGGAGCAAGTGTAGAAGAAGTGCAAAAATGGTGCAAGATTGATAAGTATTTCTTGAATCAAATTGCAGAAATCATCGCATTAGAGCAACAAATTTCTTTTGAAAAGTTAAACGAGGCGCAGTTTTTACGAGAAGTAAAAATCTGTGGATTTAGTGATAAAATGCTTGCTTTTTTGGTTAATCAAAGCGAATCGCTAGAATTGCGCGAAGAAGACATTTACGCTTTGCGTCAAAAAGCTAATATTGCCTTACAATACAATGAAGTGGATACTTGTGCAGCAGAGTTTTCTACAAAGACTGCTTATTTATACTCCACAATTCCATTAGATGACGCACAAAATCAAGAGATTCCACAAACAAATAAGAAAAAGGTGTTGATTATCGGTGGCGGACCTAATCGTATTGGACAGGGGATTGAGTTTGATTATGCCTGTGTGCATGCGAGTTTTGCATTGCGGGATATGGGCTATACAAGCATTATGTATAATTGTAATCCAGAAACTGTGAGCACCGATTATGATACTAGTGATGTATTATATTTTGAACCCATTACTTTTGAACACGTGCGCAGTGTGATTGAGAGAGAAAAGCCTGATGGGATTATTGTACATTTTGGGGGACAAACTCCTTTGAAACTCGCAAAAAAACTAACAAAAATTGGTGCAAAGATTATTGGGACGAGCGCAAAAATCATTGACATTGCCGAAGACCGTGAGAAATTCTCAAAATTTGTAGAAGAAAATGGGCTTATCCAACCCAAAAATGGCACAGCCTATACCAAAGAAGAAGCCATTAACATTGCTCAAGATATAGGATTCCCTGTACTCGTGCGCCCAAGTTATGTGCTAGGTGGGCGTGCAATGCGGATTGTTTATAATATGAATGAGTTGCAAGACTATATGAGTGAAGCAGTCAGTGTTAGCGAAGATTGTCCTGTGTTAATTGATAAATTTTTAAATAATGCCATCGAATTAGATGTGGATATTATTTGTGATGGCAAAGAAGTTTATATTGCGGGCATTATGCAACACATTGAGGAAGCGGGAATTCATAGTGGTGATTCGGCTTGCTCTCTACCTTCGATTAGTTTATCAGAGGAAAGAATCAGGGAAGTAGAGGAAACTACTGCAAAGATTGCTAGAAATTTGGGTGTCGTAGGGTTGATGAATACGCAATATGCAATTTTTGAAAATAGACTCTATCTGATTGAAGTCAATCCTCGCGCGAGTCGCACTGTGCCATTTGTGAGTAAGGCTACTGGGATTCCGCTTGCCAAAGTCGCGACAGAAGTGATGATAAATGGTGATTTGAAATCCGCCTTAGCGCATTATGATAAATTTCAAAAAACAGAATACAAAAATGGCTTGTATAAACCAAAAGAATCCAAACATATTGCAGTCAAAGAATCCGTGTTTCCGTTTAATAAACTAAGTGGGGCGGTAATGGTGTTAGGACCAGAAATGCGCTCAACAGGGGAAGTTATGGGGATTAGTGAGAGTTTTGGGCTAAGTTTTGCCAAAAGTCAGCTAGCTTGTAAAAACTCACTTCCAACACACGGAAAAGTTTTTATTTCACTTCGTAGCGTAGATAAATCGCAAGCAGTTTCGCTCGCACAGGATTTGCAGCATTTTGACTTTCGTCTTTGTGCGACAAAAGGTACAGCGGAAGTCTTGCAAAAGGCTGGAATCTCTTGTGAGGAAGCATTGAAGATTAGCGAAGGGCGTCCCAATATTGGCGATATGCTCGCAAATGGAGAAATTGCTTTGGCGATTAATACGAGTGATGAGGCTTCTAGCAAGGACGATACAGATAAGATTCGCACACAAGTCTTGCGCAATAATGTGCCTTACTTTACCACTATTGAAGCTGCACGCGTAGCAGTCTGTGCCATTAGTGAATTAAAGTCTCAAAGTCCCAATACTGCTAGAGCAATTCAGGATTATCTTAACCAATGACCACAGAATCGCCAGCAAAGCAATCTTATCAGATTGGCTTTTGGGGAAGTAGCGAAAATACACCAATTTTTTTGGCTCAAAGTGATACGACAGCGGGATTTTTGTGTTCTAATGTCGCGAAACTCAATGCGATTAAAGGGCGTTTGGAATCCCAAAATGCACTCTTAACATTAGATTCTCTTAAGAAGCTTAAAAATCTTGTGCGCCCTCCCAATCAATACAAAAACAAGATTCGTAAAAGCGCAAAAAAGACTTTTGTGTATAGAGGGAGGCACGCATTAATGTCAAAGGAGGGTTTCCATACAACGCTTGCGATTCGTGTTGTTAAGCCTAATAGGTTTCAAAGAATCTCTCATACGGATTTTTTACGATTCTTTCCTTTTTTGTATTCTAGCTCTGCAAATGCACACAAGAAAGGTTTTGCATTGGACTTTGCACTCCAAAATGCAAATGTGATTATCCTAGATGAGCGGGGTTTGAGAGAATCTAGCCCTTCTAAAATCTATAAAATTTCAAATCACAATCTTAAATGTATAAGGTAAATCTATGAAATTCATCTCTTCAATTATCGTAAGTTTTATGTTGGTTTTTCTGCTGTTTGCTATTTTTTGGGCGACAATTTTTAGTGGATATATTCAATATTATGGCATTGGAATATTTTTCAATCCATTCTTTTTCAATGTTTTTAACCCCATTGCATTTTTTATCCTTGTTGCTATTTTTGGAATTGGTTTTGCGATTCCTTTTATTGATAAGGTTTTCAAGATTCTTTTTGTCGTGCTCTTAGGAGGGGTGCTTTTGCTGTTTATTCCAAGTCTTGGACGCGCAGCGGGGGAGATTTTTTTGTCAAAAGACTATACTTTGAGCATTCAAGGAGAAATGCAAACGATTCATAGTCTATATGAGGATTCGCGTTATATTGTTTATTTGAGTAAGGATTCGGAGGATTTTGAGACACGCAAGCGGAATCTCGTGTATTATGAGAAGCCTAACTTAGAATAAAGGGTGTGTCTTGATAAACTGCGAAGTTTAGCCAATTAGCAAACAGCATACTTGCGCTAGAACGCCAAACAAACATTGGATTGTTTTTTGCATCATAATAATGGGAGGGTGGGGTGATTTCTAAACCAAGATTCAAATCACGTTTGTATTCCAAATCCAATGTTTCTTTGGAATATTCGGGGTGTCCTAAGATAAAAAAGTCTTTTTCGTCTTTGAGTGCTGCAATGCCACTGACTTCACCCTCAAGTAAGATTTTCAAATGTTGATTGTTGCGCACTTGGGATTCGTTAATGCCAGAATGCCTAGAATGCGGAATCTTGACAATTTCATCTAATCCATTGAGAAGCAAGTCCTTTTCCACGCAAAAATGGTCAAACACTCCAAAAAGTTTGGAATCCAGAGGGATTTTTTGGATTTTGTGAAAATAATGTAGTCCCGCCATTGCTCCCCAGCAAAGATATAAAGTGCTCGTGCAATTTTCCTTGAGAAAATCCATAATGCGCATAAATTCCCCCCAATACTTCACTGCTTCAAAATCCAAATGCTCAATCGGAGCTCCCGTAACAATCGCTCCATCAAATTTGCGATTCTTGATGTTTTCAAAATTGACATAAAAACGTTCCAAATGAGACTTTGGAGTGTTTTTTCCTATGTAACTTGCGGTAGAAAGCAGGGTAATATTGACTTGCAAAGGAGAGTTTGCAAGCAGAGAGAGGATTTGGTTTTCTGTCTCTATTTTGGTTGGCATAAGGTTGAAAATCAGCACTTCTAAAGCACGAATATCTTGGGATTTCGCGTGACTGTAGCCCATAATAAACGCATTTTGCTTGAGTAGTGAGAAAGCGGGAATATCCTCTGGAATCACTAATGGCATAAGAATCCTTATTTCTCTAATGCTTGTTTCAAATCAGCAATCAAGTCTAGTGGAGATTCTAAGCCAATGCTTAAGCGAATCGTGCAAGGCGTGATTCCAGCAGATTTTAACTCGGCTTCATTGAGTTGCGAATGTGTGGTAGAGGCAGGGTGAATCACGAGAGATTTAGAATCCCCAATGTTTGCTACGATTGCGAAAATCTCTAGTGCATTGCAAACCCTTTTTGCTTCCTCATAGCTAGACACTTCAAAGCTCAAAAGCCCGCTTGCATTGGAATCTATGAAATATTTTTTCAGCAAATGATGATAGGAATTGTCCTCCAATCCGGGATAGAATACATTTTTGACTTTTGGGTGTTGTTGTAAGAATCGCGCAACCTCTAGTGCGTTTTGGCTATGCTTTTTGATACGCAATTCTAGTGTTTCTAATCCTTGCAAGATAATCCAAGCATTTTGTGGGGAGAGTGTCGCTCCGATATTGCGCAACCATTCTGTAATTAGTCGGATTCCAAAGATTGGCAAAGCTTCTGCAAGCGAAGCATACACGAGCCCGTGATAACTTTCATCAGGCGTATTAAAAGCGGGATAGCGAGGATTTTTCACGAGTAAATCGTTTAATCCTTTGCGTTCAATCACGACGCCCCCTAGCGCGCTTCCTTGTCCATTGACATATTTGCTAAGACTATAAACGCAAACATCTACTCCAAAGTCAAAGGGCTTGTGCAAGAATGCAGTTGCTACCGTGTTATCGCAAATCGTTACAATTCCATATTTTTGGGCAATTTTGACGATTTTTTCTACATCGGCAATCGCAATCTGTGGATTGGAGAGGCTCTCAAATAAAATGACTTTTGTTTTCTCATCAATCGCAGATTCTAAAGTGCCCTCAATATCGTCAATATCAAACACTTTAGAATTGATACCAAAACGTTTAAGCGTATGCACAATAAGCGTTTGTGTCCCGCCATAGATTTTGTTAGAATAGACGATACTATCGCCGTTTTGTGCGAGATTTGCTAGTGCATAAAAAATCGCAGCAGTTCCGCTTGCGGTGGCAACTCCAAATGCTCCACCCTCAACAGCGGCTAAGCGGTCTCCCAAGATTCTATAAGTTGGATTTGTAAGCCTAGAGTAAATGTTGCCAAGCTCTTGTAAGCCAAATCTTGCTGCGGCTTGCTCCAAAGTCTCAAAGCTATAAGCCGTGTTTTGATAGATTGGCACACTTAAGGTGCGCTCTTTATCATAAGTGTAGCCTGCGTGCAATGCGAGCGTTTCTTGTGTGTAGTTTTTGTGAGGTAAATTTGCCATTTTGTTTCCTTTGTATTTAAAATTTCGTGGAATTATATCATAAATTTATAAAAATACAATATGTATTTATAAAATTTATAAATAATTTTAATGGGATTGGTTTTATCTTTGTGAGATTCTGTAAAGTTGGCTACTAAGTCCTTGTGAGATTCCGCTTGCGGAATCGTGGCAATCTATTTTGTGGCAATTTTCAAAAGAGTTTAAAATTAACTCTT
>CAYXGY010000006.1:0-91760 GCA_964464895.1 uncultured Helicobacter sp.
GTGCTTATTCTAACCAAACCATTAGAGCAAGCATTGGTGCTACAAGCTCTGATAAAATTGGACATGTAAGAACAGAGAGCTATGGTGCAGCTACTTTTAGTTCTACAACAGCAGATAAGACTTTTACATTTACCGTAGGGAATAAAACCGTTGAGTTGGAATCTATCACAGTTTCTACAAGTGCGGGAACAGGTCTCGGTGTCGTAGCTGAAGCTATCAACCGCTATTCTGATGAACTCGGTGGTGTGCGTGCAACAGCAGATGTGCAAGTAGTTACAGATGACGCCGTAGTAGCAGGAGATGTTATCAGCTTAAGTATCAATGGTGTAAGAATCGGGGATATTTTAGATATTAAAGCAAATGACAAAGACAATCGTCTTGTTCAAGCCATCAATGCTTACCAAGACACCACAGGAGTTCAAGCTTCTATTGACAAAGATGGTGCGTTAAGACTCACTTCAAAAGATGGTAGAGCAATCGATATTAGAGGAACTGTCTCTACGGTAGGTTTGGCAGCAGGAACAACTATCGGAACATTGAATCTTACTCAACTCGGTGCAAACGATATTAAATTTAGTGTTGATGGTGGAACTAATATTATTTCTGCTGGGGCTGAAGCGGTTACAACTTTGCGTAATCTCAAAGGTTTATATAATGCAGACACTCTAAAATCTATTGGTGTAACAACCACAGCAGTTGGAACAGAATTAGTCACAGATTATGGTTCAGGTGTTACCACTCTTAAAGGTGCAATGCTAACAATGGATATTGCAGAATCTGCGATTAAACAACTAGATAGCATTCGTGCGGACTTGGGTTCTGTGCAACAACAAATGCAATCCACAGTCAATAACATCACAATCACTCAAGTGAATGTGAAGTCTGCTGAAAGTGGAATCAGAGAAGTTGATTTCGCAAGTGAATCTGCAAACTACTCTAACCTAAACATTCTAGCTCAAGCTGGAAGTTATGCAATGAGCCAAGCCAATGCAGTGCAACAAAATATCTTAAGACTACTTCAATAGTCTTTTTAAGATACTTAAAGCAAGG
Organism: uncultured Helicobacter sp.; assembly: GCA_964464895.1. Taxonomy (GTDB): domain Bacteria; phylum Campylobacterota; class Campylobacteria; order Campylobacterales; family Helicobacteraceae; genus Helicobacter_D. Next base: position 1,051 of record CAYXGY010000006.1, read on the forward strand.
GATAAACCCTTGCTTTTCTTTTTATTCTTTCTTTACTTTAAATTATTTTCTTTCATTTTTCTTTGCTTTAAATTATTGTTTGGAGATGCTTTTAAATCATTGTGAGAAATTGGGATTCCAAGTCTCTAGCCCTGTGATAGAAACTTGAGATTTTGAGTGTCTTAAGGACAAACTAAGCAGGGCTTTCTTATAATTTAAACCGTATTTTATAAGTTAGTTCTCAACTTAATTTTTTACAATTAAGATGAGAACAATTAAAACTATCATAAAAGAAATAATTTCAATCATCTCTACTACCTCCTTAAACTTTTTCAAGTTTCTATCTTCAGTAGCAATCCTTAAGACATTTGATTATAGAGTTTCTAAACTTTAGAAATGGTTAATGATGATTTTTGTTGTATCCTTGTAAGTGTTATTTATAATGCGTGGCAATCTACAATTTCATCTGTTTTTAGATTCCATTATTTGATTATGGATTGCTACAATTCCACAAGTGGAATCTCGTAATGACATTGCAAGGATAGAATACAAAGACAAAGTGGGCTATGGCTTGAGTGATTCTAATACTTTTTGCACTTCCTCGCAATCGTCAAAATGCAGGGTTTGATTCCCGATGATTTGGTAGGTTTCATCGCCTTTTCCTAGAATCAATAGTATTTCCTCTTTTTTAAGATTTTTGATTGCCATTTCAATGGCTTTGGCACGATTTTCTTCTAAATGAATTTCACGATGATTTCTTAGGTCTTGAGGGATTCCGCTTAAAATTTCCTGCATAATTTGAGAGGGAATCTCACTGCGTGGATTATCGCTCGTGATATAGAGTTTTTGTGCATATTTAGCAGCACATAGTCCCATTTTTGGACGTTTGCTTCTGTCTCTATCTCCTCCTGCGCCAAAGATTACGGCGATTCTTTGGTGTAAGAAAGATTGAAAGATTTTTTCCATACCATCTTCGGTGTGCGCAAAATCTACGATAATTAGGGGATTTTGGCTCACAACTTGCATTCTTCCTAAAACCCCACCGAAATTTTCTAGTTTCTTACAAATTTCATTTAGTGTAGTGTCTTCTAGGAGTTTGACTGCCCCGATTGCTGCAAGCGCATTATAAAGGTTATGTTTGCCAAAAAGTGTGCATTCTAGGCTTGCTTCTTCTTTGCCATAAGTAATTTGCGCTGTAACGCCTCCTTGCAAGCTATAAGCTTTGGCATTGAGTGTCGCAGGAGATTCTATGCCATAGGTTATGGCTTTTTCTAGCGCATAGTGCGCATTGGATTCGTCTTTGTTAATCAGTTTCAAGTCTGCAGGATTGGCAAAAAAGGAGTTTTTTACCGCAATATAGTTTTCTAAAGTCTTATGATAATCCAAATGGTCGCTTGTGATATTAGTAAGAATCCGCAAGTCAAAATGCAACCCCTCAATGCGATTTTGTACAATTGCGTGCGAACTAACTTCCATTACGAAATATTGGCAATTTTCTGCTCTTGCTTCGTGGATTGCGCTATAAATCTCTAGCAAACTAGGAGTTGTAAGCCCTTTGGGTCGTTTTTGGATTCCATTGACAAAAAATCCTCGTGTGCCAAGCAATGCGACAGAATAGCCAAAATCTAGCAAAATAGAATAAATCATTGCTGCGGTAGTGGTTTTGCCATTCGTGCCTGTAATACCAATAAGCTTAAGATTTAAATCAAAAAAGTTTATTAAATCTTTTGGAGTAATAAAAATTTTAAATCCATTTTTCTTGGCAGATTCTTGATAATTCTGATTGCTTTGAGTGATTAAAAATGCGCAATTTTGAGGGTTACAATCCTGTGTGGCTTGTAAATTCTCTCTTGAATCATCGCTAATGAAGCGCAAAGTGGGATTGTTATTTGTTGGAATCGCTACTCGCATAAATTTCCTTTAATTGATATGGAATCACAAGGTTTAAGTTTCTTTGTCTTTTAAGATTTTACGATAAAGACGCATAAAGTCTTTGTCATAAAACAATAAATTCCCCGCATTTTCAAAATAATTAATCGCAATCTCTTCAAAGCCAAATTTTACAAGATTGCGCACAAAAAATAAAAATTCGTTTTTGTTTGTAAAAATGATTTTGGAGCTAAACATTAAATCTTCAAACGCTTCTTTGAAACCGACTTTGGCAGAATGCACCACGAAATCCTCATACAAGATTCCATCGTTTTTGTCAATTTCTGCTTCTTGCAAGCTCCAAATTGCGAGATTGAGTGCGTAGAGATTTTTATCAAAATTTTCAATCATTTCTAACACGATTTCCTCTGCTTCTAAATCATTTTTCCCACGAATCACTTGATAATATTCAAACAACGCACGCGCCTCATCTTCGTATTCTAATGCCATATCCGAAAGTGTGCTAAGCATATTAAAATAGCGGGATTCTTTGTCGCTTAGGTTATTAAGGAGCAAGTTTGCATAGGAGAGAATCTCTAAAACACGCGCATATTGGTGCTTGCTAAAGGCGAGTTTCGCTTTGTTTCTGAAATACGCAAAGTCTTTTGCCATTTTTAAGCCTTAAATCATCTTTAGGATTCGTTAATAAGCTCAATATCGGGGTGAATGTCGTTTTTGAGCGTGCGTTCAATTCCGAATTTAAGGGTCTGTGCGCTACTTGGACAGCCTCTACACGCACCCTCTAAGCGCACAAAAACTTTACCATTTTCAATTCTAAGTAAAGTTACATTACCTCCGTCTTGAATCAGTAATGGACGCACTTTGTCAATGCTTAATTCTACGGGCTTTAAAAGTTCTTCATCACTAAAGGGAAGCATAATTTTCCTTGATTTTGGTTTCATTGATTTTATGAAATTTTATTCAAGTTATGATAATACTTAAGTTTTCTTAAAGTTTTAATAAAAAAGTTCTTAAAAATATTTAATGTAATTTTATCTAAAATGTTTTATAATTACACGATTTTTAGGTTTAATGGCGTTGTGCAAAGGCACTGGTAATCTACTTTAGGAGGGTTTTATGCAAAATGATGAAGTAGTAATTGAGAGTTATTTAAAAGTAACTTCAGAGCGCAAAAAAAGAAAAAATCCTGCGCGTTGGGATATGTTACAAAGTATTACAGGAGCTATTTTAGCGATTTTTATTTTGTTCCATATGTGTTTTACATCTTCTATTTTATTAGGTACAGAAGCATTTGAAGCGGTGGTTGGCTTCAGTGAGGGTTCATTCATCTTTGGAGGACACGGGATTCCGCTTTTAACCACTTTAGTTGTGCTTGTGATAAGCGTTGTGTTTGTGGCTCACGCATTTTTGGCTATGAGAAAATTCCCTGCAAATTTCCAACAATTTATGATTTTTAAAACACATAAATGTTTGATGAAACATTGTGATACCACACTTTGGTGGATACAATTTTTGACAGGATTTGCATTATTTTTCTTGGGTGGCGCACATCTTATCACCATTCTTTTTAATTCTACAAGCATTAATGCAATCACTTCTGCGTCAAGATTCGTAGATGGTAATTTGGCAAAATTTTATCTTGTCTTGCTTGTAGTTATGGTATTGCACGCAAGCATTGGATTGTATCGCGTAATCATTAAATGGGTTCCGCTCGAAGCACCAACTACCGCACAAAGCAATGTAAAACGCAAAAATGTTAAAGTTGCTGTGTTTGCAGTATTTATCGTTTTGGGTGTCATTGCATTTATTGCAGATTTCACTTGGATTGCGTTAGGCAAAAGTCTATAAAGGAGAGATGAATGAAAATAGTATATTGCGATTCATTAGTGATTGGTGGAGGTTTGGCAGGACTTCGTGCAGCAGTTGCCTGTAAGGAAAAGAATCTTAATACAATCGTTTTAAGTCTTATTCCTGTGAAAAGAAGCCACTCTGCCGCAGCTCAAGGTGGTATGCAAGCAAGTCTTGGAAACTCCAAAATGAGTGATGGCGATAATGAGGATTTGCACTTTGCGGATACGGTAAAAGGAAGTGATTGGGGTTGCGACCAAAAAGTTGCTAGAATGTTCGTTACCACAGCTCCTAAAGCAATTCGTCAATTAGCCGCTTGGGGTGTGCCATGGACAAGAATTAAAAAGGGTGATAGAACTGCAATCATTAATGCACAAAAAACTACTATCACTGAAGAAGAATTTAGACACGGATTAATCCATTCTCGCGACTTCGGTGGAACAAAGAAATGGAGAACTTGTTATACAGCAGACGCGACAGGACACTCTATGTTATTTGCAGTAGCAAATGAGGCACTAAAACGTGGCGTGATTATCCACGATAGAAAAGAAGCAGTTGCTTTGATTCATAAAAATAATCGTTGCTATGGCGCAGTTGTACGTGATTTAATTACAGGTGAATTGATTGGTTATGTTGCCAAAGGAACATTGATTGCCACAGGTGGTTATGGAAGAATTTACAAAGACACAACCAATGCGGTAATTTGTGAGGGAACAGGGACTGCATTAGCACTTGAAACAGGAATTGCAAAATTAGGCAATATGGAAGCAGTGCAATTCCACCCAACAGGACTTTTCCCAAGTGGGATTCTACTTACAGAAGGATGTCGTGGAGATGGTGGAGTTTTGCGTGATGTTGATGGTTATCGCTTTATGCCAGATTATGAACCAGAGAAAAAAGAGCTTGCGAGCCGTGATGTTGTTGCGCGTAGAATGCTTCAAAGAATCCGTGAGGGCAAAGGTGTAAGCTCTCCTTATGGCGAGCATTTGTGGCTTGATATTTCAATTTTGGGACGCAAACACATTGAAACAAATTTGCGTGATGTGCAAGAAATTTGTCAAGTTTTTGCGGGAATTGACCCTGCGGATAAATGGGCTCCTGTTAAGCCAATGCAACACTATTGTATGGGTGGAATCCGAACTAATGCCAAAGGTGAAACTGCATTACAAGGGTTATTCTCTGCCGGTGAAGCAGCTTGCTGGGATTTGCATGGTTTCAATCGCTTAGGTGGAAACTCTGTAAGTGAAGCAGTAGTTAGCGGTATGATTATTGGGGATTATTTTGCAGAATCTTGCGCGGGAACTTATGCAGACATTGAAACTAAATTGGTTGAAGAGTTTATCAATGCGCAGCAAGCTTATTTGGATAGTATTTTGGCAAACACAGGCACAGAGAATGTGTTTGAAATCAAAAATAGTATGAAACAAATTATGGGTGATAAAGTGGGAATCTTTAGAGATGGAGAACACTTAGCATCTGCTGTGAGTGAGCTAGAGCAACTTTATATCCGTAGCAAAAACATCGGAATCAAGACAAAACGACTTTCAGCTAATCCCGAGTTAGAAGAAGCTTATCGTGTGCCAAAAATGTTGAAAATTGCATTATGTGTTGCAAAGGGTGCATTAGACAGAACAGAATCTCGTGGAGCGCATAGCCGTGAGGATTATCCAAAACGTGATGACCAAAATTGGTTGAAACGTACTTTGACAAGTTGGGAAAATCCAAATCAAACAATGCCAACAGTTACTTATGAGCCACTTGATATTGCTACAATGGAAATGGCTCCGGGATTCCGTGGATATGGTGCAAAAGGAATGATTATTGAAAATCCAGAAAGCCTAAGACGTCAAGAACAGATTGATAAAATTAGGTCTGATATGGAAGCACAAGGCAAAGACCGCTATGAAATTCAAGAAGCATTAATGCCATTTGAGTTACAACCACGTTATAAAGCGCGCAATGAGAGAATAGGAGACAAACAATGAGTGGAGCAGTTCAAAGCAGTAATAGAGAATTAACAATTAGAGTATTGAAGTTCAATCCCAATAGCGCAGTATCTAAACCACATTTCGCAGAATATAAGCTCAAAGAAGCACATTCTATGACGGTTTTTATCGTGCTAAATATGATTCGTGAGCAGTATGACCCGGATTTGAGTTTTGACTTCGTTTGTCGTGCAGGGATTTGCGGAAGTTGTGGAATGATGATTAATGGACGTCCTCGTCTTGCTTGTCGCACTTTGACAAAAGACTTCCCTGATGGCGTCATCACTCTTATGCCATTGCCTGCATTTAAATTGATTAAAGATTTGTCAGTAGATACAGGAAATTGGTTTAATGGTATGAGCAAACGTGTAGAAAGCTGGATTCACGCGCAAGAAAAAAGTGAAGAGCATATGCGTCAAATTGAAACAAGAGTAGAACCAGAAGTTGCTGCGGAAGTTTTTGAGCTTGATAGATGTATTGAGTGTGGTTGCTGCATTGCCTCTTGTGGAACAAAGCTTATGCGTGAAGATTTCGTGGGTGCTGCTGGATTTAACCGCGTAGTTCGGTTTATGCTTGACCCACACGATGAAAGAACAGACGCAGATTTCTATGAGTTAGTCGGTGATGACAATGGTGTATTTGGGTGTATGAGCTTGTTGGCGTGCCACGATGTCTGCCCCAAAAATCTACCATTGCAAAGCAAAATTGCTTACCTTAGGCGCAAAATGGCGACTGCAAAATAAGTCCGTTTGGAATCCCCGCTTGGGATTCCAACTATTTTTATTTAGAGAGGTGTCCGAGCGGTTGAAGGAGCACGCCTGGAACGCGTGTAAAGTGCAAGCTTTCGAGGGTTCGAATCCCTTCCTCTCTGCCATTACTATTACAATGACTAAAACTCTCAATCATTAACATTTTAAGAAAATAAAGATTCTATTTAATTTGCAAAGATGATTTTTAATTAATTTTAAATCAGTAGCTTTTCCTTTAATCTTGGTAGAATAAAAAAGGCATATGAAATTCCAATACGATTACTTTTTGTGAATGCTGTGAGTGAAAATTAGTAGGGCATACCTAAAAATTTTATTTGTGAAATATGATTTATTTTGATAACAAAGTTTGCATATTGGAGGGTGATTGTTTTGCAGTATTTGATGATAAATATTACTTTAGTAGAGATATTTATTGATTAAGAGACTTGCAGGTGCAACTAGAATCCTAAGATTCTAGTTTTATCATCACGCTATTGAATCACGCCACAAACCATTCTAGCACCGCCACCACCAAGTGCTGCTGGAGTATCGTGATGATTATCTCCTCCTACATGAATCATTAAGGAATGGTTTTTTAACTCTGCTAGAGTTTTGACTTTTGGAGACAAAACAGGATTGTTTGCATTGCCTTTTTCATCAACATAGAGCGCGGGTAAATCTCCAATGTGTCCTGTATCACTCCAAGGGTAAGAATGAGTGTTTGTTTTGTATTTGTCCCAATGTCCGCCCGCTTTCATTCCTAAGCCTTTATCGGTTGCACCACAATCGGGGTTTTCGTGGATATGGAATCCATGCAAACCACTTGCGATTCCTTGCAGATTAGGATAGAACGCTACGCCATATTTTGTTTCCACTGCTACCACTTCACCTACGTTTTTTGTGCCTTCTTGTGAGAGCGCATTCATAGGAATTACCAAATGATTTTTTTCGCTTTTTGGATTATAAATATCCGCGCTTAAAGCCATGCTTGCGACTAATCCAATACCTAATGTGCCTACTAAAAGTTTTTTCATTATCTTTCCTTTATTGTTAATTTATGCTATTTGTGTAATAGCGTTCAAATTATAATCAAGGTTAAGTTTAAAGTTGCTTTAGAAGCATTTGAATTTTATGGTTCAATTAAATCTTGCTTTATTCAAAGAGGATTAAATCGCATTTTCTCCATTTTGTGGAATCGTATTAGTAGGAGTTTGTTGCGATTCTTTCTCTTCTTCAAAAGGTGGTCCTTTTTGTAATAATTGTGTGAGTGTCGCGGCTTTTTGTGGTGTCATTTTAGCAAGAATTTTGCTCATCACTTTGGTATCAAGAGCAAATAAAATTTCGGCAGCCTCCGCATCTGGCAAGGTTTCTAAGATTGCGGCAGATTTAGAATCTTTCATACCCGCATAGGTTTCTCCCACTTTGCTTTGTGTTGCCCCACGAATCTGCTTTAAGACTTCCTCGTTACGTTTTAGTAGACGTGTAATCTTTGCCTCTCTTTCTTCCATTTCTTTTTGCGCATTATTTAAGGCAATTTCACGTTTTTTTAAATCCGCTTCTTTTTGGTCTAAGACATTTTGAGTTGCACTTTGCAGGGCTTGTAAGGCTTGTTGTTGTTCATCAATCCTTTCAATTTCTTGAAGAATCTCTGCCTTGCGTTGTTCAAAAATGATATTGCAATCAATTACCCCACGTTTTTCAGTTGCTCCTATGGGCAACATTCCCAAGATTAAAATGTATAGAATCCATTGTTTCATTGTTGTTCCTTATGGTTTGCATAAAGCATAACAGAGATTTCATCTAAATCTTTAGTTTCTTGTTTTTTTGCCTGCTCAATCATCTTTTTTACCTCTAAATCATCTAAGTATTTTGCTTTTTCAAATTCAATATTTTGCACTCTAAAATATTCTTGCAATTCTTGCTTTTTATGTTTTAATTGAGCCAATTCCTGCATTTTAAAGTCAATGGTTTGACGAAATTCGTCTTTGTGGTGTGCAAAAGTCAAAAAGGTTTGATAGATTCCACTTTTTGGCTCTTGAAGCATTGCAAATTCGCGCACAAGTGCGTCAATTTCACTTTGTTTCGCACTAATGGCTTGTGCGTTTTTTTGTAGCATTATTTCAGCCTCATCTACTTTTTTTTTGCGCAATAAAACAAGTTGCGTGAATTTTGTTTTCATTCATTTTCCAAAAGTCTATCTGAAAATCGTATCATTCCTATCCGGGCTTGTAGAAATCATTTTGATTTTTACCCCAATGAACTTTTCTAATGCTAAGATATAGTCCTTTGCATTTTGTGGTAGTTTATCAAATTCCTTTATACAAGCGGTTTTATCCCACCCTTTAAAAGTTTGATAAATAGGCTTGATATGCGTTAAACTGCTTGGAAACTCCTCTAAACGTTCACCCTTTTCATTTTCGTATGCAATGCAGACTTTGATTTCTTCAAAACCATCTAGGACATCTAATTTCATCATTGCCAATGCACTTGCTCCATTGAGACGGCAAGCATATTTTACAGCCATTGCGTCTAGCCAGCCACAACGTCTAGCACGTCCCGTTGTTACACCAAACTCACTACCTTTGTTGCGTAGATTTTCACCGATGATGCCTGTATCTTCTGTTGGGAATGGACCATTGCCTACGCGTGTGCAATAAGCCTTGATGATGCCAATCACTTCTCCTAGCTCACGCGGTGCGATTCCTGTTCCACTGCACGCACCAGCGGAGATTGTAGTAGAGCTTGTAACAAAAGGATAAGTGCCAAAGTCAATATCCAACATACTTCCTTGTGCGCCCTCACATAGAATCTTTTCGCCTTTATCCATTGCCTGCCAAAGCATATTGGTAGTATTTGCCAAGAAAGGCAAAAGTGCCTTTGCGTAAGATTCTAATTCTCTTTCAAGACTTTCTAATGTTGGAATCTCTGTTTTAAATCCTCTGCTTGTAAGTTCCTCAAGCTTTTCTAGCACCTTTTTGGCAAGAGTTTTTGTGTCTTTTAATTCTTCAATGCGAATCCCTTTGCGTGAAACTTTATCAGTATAAGTCGGTCCAATTCCTTTGCAAGTCGTGCCAATGGCTTGTTTGGCTTGTTGTTCGCTTAACTTATCTAGCATTTCGTGATAAGGCAAAATCAAGTGCGCCTTTGTGCTGATAAATAATCTCCCTTGTAGTCCGCCATACATTTCTTTGAATTGTTCCATTTCTTCAATGAGTGCGTTAGGGCTAATGACTACTCCATTGCCAATGATATTTTTGCATTGGGGATACAAAACCCCAGAAGGAATCAAGTGTAGGGCATATTTTTTGCCATCTACCACGATAGTGTGTCCCGCGTTATGTCCGCCTTGATAGCGCACAACATAGTCATAATTGCGAGCAAGTAAATCTACCATTTTTCCTTTGCCCTCATCGCCCCATTGAATCCCAACAATTAAATCCGCTTTACTCATTATCACTCCTTAATGTATTGCATTAGATTATCCGTATAGATTCCAAATCCGCACGCATTTTGCTCCAGAATTTCATATTCTCCACCCAAAATTAATGTAACATTTTCTGTAAAGAATCTAAAATACAAGCCCTTATAATAGCTCATTGGTGCATAATATAATGGTGAGACAATACAATGTGCATAATGGAAATTGACTGCCAAATGATAAAGATGTTCCAACTCTTCTTTAAGAATATTTGGCAATTCGTGTTTAAAATCTTGCAAAAATTTTTCTAAGGATTCTTTATTATACACTTGTAAAAGCCCTGCCATTAAGGGATTTGCACATTCTATTACCCCTACATCAATTTTTTCAAAGGCAACGAGAGGAATCCCAAAAATTTCTGCACAAATTTGCGGAATCTTAACATTTGCTAATTGTAAGAAAGCCTTTTGAGAATCGGAATCTGATAATTTTGTAAGATTTGTGATTCCATTTAAAATTTGCAAAGAAATTTCAAGAAAAGGCAAAATATTGCAATCTTCTAAATTTTCTACACCGATTTGATGCACTTCTGTCGTAGGATAAATAAAAATTGGTTGGATATAAAACCAACGTTTGCCAATAGCAGCTTCCCGCAAATGCGGAGCAAGTAGGCGAATCGTATCAATCGTAGAATCGTTGCGCAAAGCAATTTGATGATTGTATTGATTGTTTGTCCGCACCACTTCACGACTTTGCATATCTCTTTGGTGGGCTAAATAGGCAAAAGTCGGTGTTACAATCTCTTCATAGCCCTTTTGATACAGAATCGCACTTGCAAGATTCTCTAATTCTCGTTTAGCTTTAGCGTTTTTGCCAAAATAGAGTTTGCAACCCTGTGGTATTTCATGGCTTAAAATCACAAAATATCCTTATAAAAATCTCTAAAAGGCACATTGTAACATATTTTATCAGAAACTTTTATTTTTTAGTTTGTTTTAAGTGATTTTATTGTGCAAAATTTAAGATTATTTGTGCAGATTTTGCTATAATTATAAATAAAATATAAGGAGATGGTGATGGCATTTAAGATTAATACACAAGCTTATCCTATGCGCTATCCACAAGTGAAACCAAGTGTGCCTGTAACCAAGCCTAATGTAGAGACTCCAATAAAAAACACAATCAAAACGGGGAATGCCACAACGACACCGCAAGTAAAATATCCTTCACACAACTTATTAAGCAAATATAATTCTGCTGGGTCTTATTATAATTCTCAAAGTGCGCTCAATCACCAATTGGGAATCAATAACAATAACACAAATTATAATGATGATGAAGGCAAACAAGCCTTAATACAAAATTTACAGCAACAGAGTAATGCCTTTAATTATGGAATCTCTAATAATGGAGATTCTACTTTGGGGTGGAGTGATGTACTCGGGCAGTATTTAGGGTTAGATGATATTGCTTTACAAAAAAAGCTACAAGAACAGCAAGCAGAACAAGCTCAAAATGATTTTTTAAACGAACTTTTATGGAATCTTAAAAAGAATCTAACTCTATAATTTGCATTTATCTATCTTTTTTATCTTACTATCTTAAATCATAGTATCAATTTGCTTTTACCTTTAAATGTTATAATTGGACTTCAAAATTTGCGTAAGGATAAGTATGAAACAACTGACATTGGGAATTATTGGATTGGGCACGGTGGGTAGTAGCGTTGCAAAAATTTTGAAAAATAATCAAGCGTTAATTGCTGCACGCGCGGGTTATACGATTCGCATTAAGCAAGGTGTCGTCAAAGACTTATCTAAAAGCCGCCAAGTATTTGATTTTCCTATTACAAATGATGTGGATTCTATCCTAGAGGACCCAGAAATTGATATTGTTGTAGAATTAACAGGTGGTGTAGATGTGCCCTTTGAGATTGCAAAAAAAGCCTTGCGTAATTCTAAAGCATTTGTAACCGCTAATAAAGCAATGCTTGCTTATCATCGCTATGAATTGCAAAAAATTGCTGGGGATTTGCCCATTGGTTTTGAAGCAAGCGTTGCAGGTGGAATCCCAATTATTAAGGCGTTGCGTGATGGATTGGGGGCAAATCATATTTTAAATATTTGTGGAATCATTAATGGCACTTGTAATTTTATTTTAACTAAGATGAAAGAGCAGGGGGTAGAATATCAAGAGGTTCTACAAGAAGCTCAAGAATTAGGTTATGCTGAAGCTGACCCTACATTTGATGTGGGTGGGTTTGATGCAGCGCATAAATTATTGATTTTGGCGAGTATTGCTTATGGGATTGATGCGAAGCCAGAAGATGTTTTGATTGAGGGCATTACGGAGATTACACAAGAGGATATTGCCTTTGCCAAAGAGTTTGGTTATCATTTAAAACTGCTTGGAATCGCGAAAAAAGACGGAGAAGAAATAGAGCTACGCGTACATCCTACATTACTGCCAAAAGAAGCGATGATTGGCAAGGTAGATGGCGTAATGAATGCGATTAGTGTCGTGGGTGATTGCGTGGGTGAGACGCTTTATTATGGTGCAGGAGCAGGTGGAAATGCAACTGCAAGTGCGGTGATTTCGGATATTATTGAGATTGCGCGCACCAAAAGTTCTCCTATGCTTGGATTCAAAACACCAAGTGATAAGTTGCGCTTAAAACCACTAGACAAAATCATTAGTGCGTATTATTTGCGCATTTTAGTGCTTGATAAACCCGGAGTCTTGGCAAAAATCGCAACAATTTTTGGTGAAGTAGGAATCTCTATCGATACTTTTTTACAACGTAAGGCAAAGGATAAAAATCATTCTACTTTGTTGCTTTCTACGCATTCTTGTAGTGAAGCAGAAATCAAAGTCGCTTTAAAGCGAATTGGTGCTTTAGATGTTGTGCATGCGATTCCGGTTATGATTCGGATTGAAAAGTGATTTTAGATTTGATTAAAACCTTTTAAATTGAGACTTTAAGAGTTTTTATGCGAGATTTTAAAGAATCTTTTAACACGACACAGAAAGGCAAGGAAGCCGAGAATTTTGCGTGCAAGTTTCTGATAGAGCAAGGTTTTGCCATATTGGAGAGAAATTTCCATACGCGTTTTGGTGAGTTGGATATTGTGGCTAAAAAGAATGGAATCCTACATTTTGTTGAGGTTAAAAGTGGCGTAGGATTTGAGCCTATCTATAATCTCACTCCTGCAAAATTAGAAAAACTTACCAAAACCTTGAATGTTTATTTGAATCAACAGCGCATTCAAATTCCCTACTGCCTTAGTGCATTGATTTTATTCAAGCAAGCTATGAATGATGATTTTTGCGTGCGTTGGCTAGAGAATTTAACAATATTTTAGCTTCCCCCTCTTGCCCCCATACTAATTATTTTTTAGAATAAATGAAAATATTAAAGTTTTGGTGCAATAGAATATGCTCCAAAAAATTAAGATAGACATTTTCTCTAGGTTTGGAAATACTATCAAGAGTTTCTTAGTCTTATGGCTTTTTGCAATGACGAAAGCTAAATTGCAATAATGAATAAGATTTTATCAATGTAGAATCTTGCATAGATAAAACAATATATCCTTTTTAAAAGGAAATAAAATGCAAAAATGCCCAAAAATATTATCAAAATTATTGCTAAAAATTAGGAATGTTTAGTATAATCTCGGCTTCCAAAATATACATCTGCAATCTGAATGCTAGATGAGTTCTTTGAAGGAAAAATAAATGGAAAAAATTAGACTTAAGTTAAAAGCATATGATCATCGCGTTCTTGATAGATCGGTTATTTCAATCGTGGAAGCCGTGAAAAGAACAGGTGCAGAGATTCGTGGTCCTATTCCGCTTCCGACCAAAAAGAGACGTTATACTGTCTTAAAATCTCCCCATATCAATAAAGATTCAAGAGAGCAATTTGAAATCAGAGTGCATACAAGAATCATTGATATTGTTTCGGCAACTCCAGAGACTGTGGATAGCCTAACAAAATTAGATATGGCACCAGAAGTGGATGTAGAAGTCCGTTCAATGGGTAAATAAGGGGTATAAATGGAATTTTTAGTAGAAAAAATTGGAATGAGCAGAACCGTTGCCAAGCCAAGCATTCCTGTAACCTTGCTAAAAGTCAAATCTGCAAAGATTTGTGAAGTTTTAGAAAGTGGTAGAGCACTCGTCGCTTATCATCAAGGCAAAAGCGTCAATAAATCTATTGCAGGACAGCAAAAGAAATATAATCTTGGTAAAGAATATAATAAGTTTGCGACACTTGAAGTAAGTAATGCAGTAGCAGGTGATTTGGATTTATCTGTTTTAGAAAGTGCAAAAAGAGCCAAAGTTTCTTTTAATACAAAAGGACGCGGTTTTAGTGGTGTAATGAAACGATGGAATTTTCAAGGTGGTCCGGGTGCGCACGGTAGTAGATTCCATAGAGCTCCGGGTTCTATTGGGAATCGTGAGTGGCCAGGACGAGTTCAACCGGGTAAGAAAATGTCGGGACATTATGGCAATGAAAAAGTAACAGTGCAAAATGAAATTATCTCTTTTGATAAAGAACATAATGTGCTTGTTTTGAAAGGTTCAGTGCCGGGGTTTAACGGAGCATTCGGCAAGTTAAAGGTTGTGAAATGAGTAAAGCAATTATTTTAGATAAAGATTTAAAAAAAGCGGGTGAAGCACAATTACCAGAACGTTATAAAGACATCAATTCGCATAATCTTTACCTATATATTAAATCATTTTTGGCGTCATTGCGTGCTAATAATGCAATGGCAAAAACACGTGGTAAGGTTAGCGGTGGTGGCAAAAAGCCATGGAGTCAAAAAGGTGGTGGTAGAGCAAGAGCAGGAAGCATTACTTCACCGGTTTTTGTAGGCGGTGGTGTTTCACACGGACCAAGCAACAATAGAAACTACAATTTGAAAGTGAATAAAAAACAAAAGAAACTCGCATTGCAATATGCCTTGTTGGAAAAAGCAAATGCGAATAGCTTGTTTGTTGTGGATAAGATTCAAGTAGAGAGTGGCAAAACCAAAAATGCTTGTGCATTATTTAAAGCATTGAATCAAAGAAATACACTTTTTGTCGCTGACTTATTTGACGAAAAAACATTTTTAGCATTTAGAAACATTAAAGATTGTTATTTGATTGATGGTGCTGAATTAAATGCTTATTTGGTAGCAACATTTAGGTCTGTAGTGATTGAAAAATCGCTTTTTGAATCTATCACTAAAGAGGGTTGAGATGGCAAGTATTACAGATATTAAATCCATTATGTATACAGAGAAGTCTTTAAAACTCCAAGAACAGAGCGTTCTTGTGGTGCAAACTTCTCCTAAATTGAGTAAAACACAATTAAAGGAAGTGTTTAAAGAATACTTTGGTGTAACGCCTTTGTCTATTAATTCTTTGAGACAAGAAGGAAAAGTTAAGCGATTCCGTGGCGTTATCGGTAAAAGAAACGACTTCAAGAAGTTTTATGTCAAACTTCCAGAGGGCGCAAAAATTGAATCATTGGCAGTATAAGGAGTAAAAAATGGCAATTAAAACTTATAAACCATACACTCCAAGCAGAAGATTTATGAGCAATCTAAGTTCAGAAAATATTACTGCAAAAGCTAGTGTAAGAAAGTTATTGATTAAACTTCCTGTGCATGCAGGACGCAATAATAATGGTAGAATCACAAGCCGACATAAAGAGGGTGGAGCAAAAAAGCTTTATCGTAT
The DNA here is from genome assembly GCA_964464895.1 of uncultured Helicobacter sp. Taxonomy (GTDB): domain Bacteria; phylum Campylobacterota; class Campylobacteria; order Campylobacterales; family Helicobacteraceae; genus Helicobacter_D. Next base: position 16,650 of record CAYXGY010000006.1, read on the forward strand.
TATTGATTTTAAACGCAATAAATATAATATTGAAGGCAAAGTGAGTGCAATTGAATACGACCCTTATAGAAATTGTAGAATTGCACTGATAATTTACAAAGATGGCGATAAAAGATACATCATTCAACCTAGTGGCTTAAATGTAGGAGATACAATTATTTCCGCAGAAGGTGGATTGGATATTCGTTTGGGCTATGCAATGAAAATCAAAAATATTCCTATCGGAACAGTGATTCATAATATTGAAATGTATCCCGGACGTGGAGGACAGCTTGCAAGAAGTGCAGGGGCTAGCGCGCAGTTAATGGGTAGAGAAGGTAAATATTCCATTCTACGAATGCCAAGCGGTGAAATGCGTTATATTTTGGGTGAATGTATGGCGACAATTGGAACAGTTGGGAACGAAGATTTTGCAAATATTTCTATTGGTAAGGCGGGGCGTAATCGTTATTTAGGGGTTCGCCCACAAACAAGAGGTGCTGCAATGAACCCAGTAGATCACCCACATGGTGGTGGTGAAGGCAAGACAGGTTCTAGCGGACATCCAGTTTCTCCATGGGGTATGCCGGCTAAAGGTTATAAAACACGTAGAAAGAAAGCAAGCGATAAGCTAATTATTTCAAGAAGAAAAAAATAAGGAAAGCAAATGGCTAGATCAATAAAAAAAGGTCCTTTTGTTGATGAACATTTAATGAAAAAAGTGCTCAAGGCAAAAGAGACAAAAGATAATAAACCAATCAAAACATGGTCGCGCAGAAGCACAATTGTGCCCGATATGATTGGATTTACTTTTAATGTGCATAATGGAAGAGCTTTCGTTCCTGTTTATGTAACAGAAAATCATGTCGGCTATAAGTTGGGTGAATTTGCTCCTACAAGAACTTTCAAAGGACACAAAGGCAGTGTCCAAAAGAAAATTGGTAAATAAGGGGAGTCAAAATGAGTAAGGCATTATTGAGATACATTCGTTTATCTCCCACAAAAGCAAGATTGATTGCAAAAGAAATCCAGGGAATGAATGCTGAATTAGCGATTGCTTCGTTAGAATTTATGCCAAATAAAGCGGCAAGAATAATCTCTAAAGTAATTGCATCAGCAGTTGCAAATGGTGGTTATGAGGCTGAAAATGTAATTGTCTCTTCTTGTAGAGTAGATGCTGGTCCTGTGCTTAGACGCTTTACGCCAAGAGCAAGAGGGAGAGCAACTCCGGTTAGAAAACCTACTTCACATATTTTTGTAGAAGTAGCACAAAAAAGTAAGGATAAGTAATGGGTCAAAAAGTTAATCCGATTGGTCTAAGACTTGGTATTAATAGAAATTGGGAATCAAGATGGTTTCCTTCATTTGCTAGTGCGCCACAAAATATAGCGGAAGACCATAAAATTAGAAAATTCTTAAAGAAAGAGCTTTATTATGCAGGCGTGAGTGATATTTTAGTTGAACGCACTGCTAAAAAAGTTCGTGTAACAGTTGTCGCTGCTCGTCCCGGTATTATTATAGGCAAAAAGGGTGCAGATGTTGAAAAATTAAAGGAATCTTTGAAAAAGATAGTAAATAAAGATATTTTTATCAATATCAAAGAGGTGAAAAAACCACAAAGCAATGCACAATTGTCAGCCGAAAGTGTTGCTACGCAATTAGAAAGACGCGTGGCTTTTAGGCGAGCAATGAAAAAAGTAATGCAAAGCGCAATGAAATCAGGAGCAAAAGGAATCAAAGTCCGTGTTTCTGGTCGTTTAGCAGGAGCTGAAATGGCGAGGACTGAATGGTATATGGAGGGTAGAATCCCACTTCATACCTTAAGAGCGAAGATTGATTATGGCTTTGCAGAAGCTTTAACAACTTATGGGAATATTGGTGTAAAAGTTTGGATTTTTAAAGGTGAAGTTTTGCAAAAAGGAATCCAAGCGGAAAAACAAAATGGAGAGGGTGAAGAGAAATCAAGTCGCCCAACAAGAAAGAGAAGGGGGCAATAAACGATGTTAATGCCAAAAAGAACAAAATATAGAAAACAAATGAAAGGACGCAATCGTGGTAAAGCGTTTCGCGGAACTTCATTGGCGTTTGGTGAATTTGGGATTAAGGCAATAGAGCATGGAAGAATTGATTCGCGTCAAATTGAAGCGGCTCGTATTGCTATGACACGTGCAACAAAAAGAACAGGAATGGTTTGGATTCGTGTTTTTCCGGATAAGCCATTAACTGCTAAACCTCTTGAAACAAGAATGGGTAAAGGTAAAGGTGGTGTGGATAAATGGGTTATGAATATTAAACCTGGCAGAATCATTTATGAAATGGGTAGTGTAGATGAATCTCTTGCAAGAAGTGCATTGGCGTTAGCTCAAAGCAAACTCCCTTTTAAAACAAAAATTGTAACAAGAGAGGGCGAAAATGAAATATACTGAGATTAACACAAAAACAATAGAAGAGCTAAAGACTCTTTTAAAAGAAAAAGAAACGCTTTTATTTGAACTAAATTTGAAGTTAAGAACAATGCAGCTTACAAATTCAAGTGAAATAAGAGTTGCCAAGAAAGATATTGCGAGAATCAAAACAGCTCTGAATGTCAAAAGGAGGGCGCAAGTATGAGTAGTGTGCAACCACATAAAAGAGTTATCTCCGGGAAAGTTGTTACAAAAACTGGCGATAAAAGTGTAACGATTCTAGTGGAAAGGCGTGTTACACACCCAAAATATAGAAAGATTGTAAAAAGGTTTAAACGTTATATTGTGCATGATGAAAACAATAGCGTAAAAGTAGGAGATGTGATTGAGGCGATTGAATGTAAGCCAATTTCTAAAAGAAAAGCTTTCACACTTCACAAAGTTGTATCTGTAGGAGTTGAATTATGATTCAAAGTTTTACACGATTAAATGTTGCAGACAATAGTGGTGCAAAAGAAGTAATGTGCATCAAAGTTTTGGGTGGGAGCAAGAGACGTTATGCCACAGTAGGTGATGTCATTGTTGCTTCTGTTAAAAAAGCACTTCCAAGCGGAAAAGTAAAAAAGGGTCAAGTTGTGAAAGCAGTCGTTGTCCGAACCAAAAAAGAATTGCATCGCGAAGATGGTGCTTTGATTCGTTTCGACGATAATGCTGCAGTAATCCTAGATAGCAAAAGAGACCCTATCGGAACACGCATTTTTGGACCTGTTGGAAGAGAAATTCGTTATGCTAATTTTATGAAAATCGTATCATTAGCACCGGAGGTATTATAATGGCAAAATTTAAAATTAAAAAAGGTGATTTAGTAGAAATAATTACGGGTGATAAAGAAGATAAAGGAAAGAAAGCTAAAGTTTTGCGAGTATTACCTAAAACTTCTCAAGTCATTGTAGAGGGTTGCAAGATTGCAAAAAAAGCTGTAAAACCAACAGATAAGAATCCTAAAGGTGGTTTTATTGATAAAGAAATGCCAATTCACATTTCAAATGTTAAAAAAGCGGAGGACTAATCTATGTTTGCTTTAAAAACTGCCTACAAAAATGAGATTAAACCAAAGTTGGCAGAGGAATTAGAGATTAAGAATCCTATGCTTTTGCCAAAATTAGAAAAGATTGTGATTAGTGTTGGGGCAGGCATACACGCAAAAGATACTAAAATTATGCAAAACATTGCCGATACTATTTCATTGATTGCAGGACAAAAAGCGGTAATTACAATTGCTAAGAAATCTGTTGCAGGATTTAAAATGCGTGAAGGAATGCCAATGGGAGTTAAAGTTACCCTAAGAGGCAATCAAATGTATAATTTTCTTGAAAAGCTTATTGTGATTGCGCTCCCAAGAGTGAAAGACTTTAGGGGAGTTCCTCGTAATGGGTTTGATGGAAGAGGGAATTATAGCTTTGGCGTGAATGAGCAATTAATTTTCCCAGAAGTAGTTTATGATGATATTATGGTAAGTCATGGTATGAATATTACATTTGTAACTTCGGCTACAAATGATAAAGAAGCATTTAAGTTGCTTGAGCTTTTTGGCTTACCTTTTGCAAAAGGAAGAACTAATGGCTAAGAAATCTATGATTGCAAAGGCAGCAAGAGCACCTAAATTTAAAGTGAGAGCATATACAAGATGTTCTATTTGCGGGCGACCACATTCTGTTTATAGAGATTTTGGTATTTGTCGTGTTTGTCTTCGTAAAATGGGAAATGAAGGCTTGATTCCCGGACTTAGAAAAGCAAGCTGGTAAGGAAAGAAAATGGTAAATGATATTATTGCGGATTCTTTGACAAGAATTCGAAATGCAAGTATGAGACGTTTGGACACTACAAATCTGTATTATGCTAAGATTGTAGTATCTATCTTGGAAGTTTTTCAAGCAAAAGGCTTTATTGAAAGTTTTAAAGTTGTAGAGAAAGACAAAAAGCAATCTATTAATGTTGTTTTAAAATACGATGAAAAAGGGCAAGCTGTAATCAATGAGATTGCGAGAATTTCAAAACCCGGAAGACGCGTTTATAAAGGTAGAAATGAATTAAAACGTTTCAAAAATGGTTATGGAACAATTGTTGTGAGCACAAGTAAGGGCGTTATTGCCAATGAAGATGCTTATAAAGCGAATGTAGGTGGCGAAGCCCTCTGCAGTATTTGGTAGGAGTATTTAATGTCAAGAGTTGGAAAAAAACCTATTAGCATTCCAAGTAGCATTCAAGTAAGCGTTGAAGGGAGCAAAATAGTTTTTAAGGGTGGCAAACTTACAAAAGAATTAGAAACTTATGGACGTGTGGGCATCACATTAAAAGAGGGTGAATTAACTTTCGCACTCAATGGTGAAAATGCACAGGCTAAAGCTTATTGGGGGACATATAGAGCTTTAGCGAATAATATTGTGGTAGGTTTGACTGAAGGCTTTACAAAGCAATTAGAGATTAATGGTGTAGGTTACAAAGCAACCGTAAAGGGAAAAGTTTTAGAGCTTGCACTCGGATTCTCCCATCCTATTAACTATGACATACCAGAAGGTGTTGAAATTTCAGTTGATAAGAATCTTGTAACCATCAAAGGTTCAGATAAGCAGCAAATTGGACAAATTGCGGCTGAAATTAGAGAGTTTAGACCACCAGAGCCTTATAAGGGTAAGGGTGTGAAATATACTGATGAGCGTATTATCCGCAAAGCCGGTAAAACTTCTAAAAAATAAGGACAAATAATGACAAATAAAATTATTAGAAAAAAAAGAAGTTTAAGATTCAAAAGAAAACTAAGAATCCGTGCTAAAGTTTTCGGAAGTGCCGCTACTCCTAGATTGAGTATTTTTCGTTCCAATAGATATTTTTATGCACAAGCCATTGACGATACTAAAGGTGTAACCCTTGCGAGCGTAGATGGCAAAAAAATGGGCTTGAAAAATAATAAAGAAGATGTGAAAAAGATTGCTGTTGCATTAGCGGATAGTCTTAAAAAATCAAATATTACAGAAGTGATTTTTGATAGAAATGGCTATTTGTATCATGGTGTTGTTGCAAGTTTTGCTGATTCTCTTCGTGAGAATGGAATCAAGTTGTAGGGGATAATATGGAAATCAATAGAGAAGAGTTTGAAGAATATGTTGTAAATATTGGTCGTGTAACAAAAGTTGTTAAAGGAGGTAGGAGATTCCGCTTTAACGCTTTGGTTGTGGTAGGCAATAAAGCAGGTTTAGTGGGTTTTGGGCTTGGCAAGGCGAAAGAAGTGCCTGATGCAATTAAAAAAGCCATTGATGATGCGTTTAAGAATATTATTAAGGTAAATATTAAAGGCACAACGATTGCGCACGATGTGCAAGAAAAATACAACTCAAGCGTTGTTTTATTGAAGCCTGCTAGTGAGGGAACAGGTGTTATTGCTGGTGGTTCAGTTCGTCCAGTATTGGAAAAGGCTGGGATTAAAGATATTTTGACAAAATCATTAGGTTCAAATAATCCTTACAATGTTGTGCGTGCCACCATTGAAGCCCTTTCTAAGGTTAAAGCATAAGGAGAGAGTGTATGGCATTAGAGAATTTAGCACCTGCAAAGGGTAGTGTAAAAAAAATCAAAAGAATTGGGCGAGGGCAAGGAAGCGGTATGGGTAAAACCTCTACAAGAGGAGGCAAAGGTCAGACTGCAAGGACAGGTTCTAAGCAAAAAAGAGGCTTTGAAGGTGGGCAACAACCTTTACAAAGACGTCTCCCAAAAGTTGGCTTTACAAGTCGTGTTGCAAAGCCCTATGTGATTAATGTAGAATCCATAAAAGCCATAATGCAATTGGGAGAAATTACTTTTGAAACAATCAAATCAGTTCATAAGTTTCCAAGCTATATCACTAAAATCAAATTAATTGGTACAGAGGCTAAGAATCTTGTGTCAAAAATTAAAGACGAAAGAATCACGACAAGCGGAAAACAATAATGAACAAAACAATTGTCAATAAGATTCTTATTACTTTAGGCTTTCTTTTAGCCTATCGCGTATTGGCTTATGTTCCCGTTCCAGGTGTTGATACTGCTATGATTAAAGCATTTTTTGATAATAATGCCTCCAATGCTTTGGGCTTGTTTAATATGTTTAGCGGTAATGCAGTGGAACGACTTAGCATTATTTCTCTTGGAATTATGCCCTACATCACAGCTTCTATTATTATGGAGCTTCTCGCTTCAACTTTCCCGAATCTTGGTAAGATGAAAAAGGAACGTGATGGAATGCAAAAGTATATGCAGATTATTCGCTATACAACAGTTGTCATTACTTTGATTCAAGCAGTGGGTGTTTCCATCGGGTTGAGGAGCTTGGGCACAGGGGCTAATGGCGCAATTATGATTGATATGAATGTTTTTATTGCTATTTCTGCATTTTCTATGCTTTGTGGTACAATGCTTTTAATGTGGATTGGAGAGCAAATTACGCAAAGAGGGATTGGGAATGGAATCAGCCTGATTATTTTTGGAGGAATTGTGTCTGGAATTCCTAGCGCAATTGCAGGGACATTCAATCTTGTAAATACAAATCAGATTAGCTGGCTCGTCCTCCTGTTTATTGCAGTGATTATCGTAGCAACTGTGGCTAGCATTATTTTTGTAGAATTGGGTGAGCGTAGGATTCCTATTTCTTATTCGCGTAAAGTCGTGATGCAAAATCAAGATAAACGCATTATGAATTATATTCCAATCAAGATGAACTTAAGCGGAGTGATTCCGCCAATCTTCGCATCGGCACTTTTGATGTTTCCAAGCACAATTTTGCAAAGCTCATCTAATAGTATCGTGATGCAAATTGCGGATTTTTTAAATCCTAATGGTTATTTATATAATGTGTTAATGTTTATTTTGGTGGTATTTTTTGCCTATTTTTATGCCTCTATTGTGTTTAATGCTAAAGACATTTCAGAGAATCTTAAACGTCAGGGTGGATTTATACCAGGTATTCGTCCGGGTGAGGGCACAGCGAATTTCTTGACAGAAGTTGCTAATAAATTGACTTTTTGGGGTGCTTTATATTTAGCAATTATCGCGACTTTACCATGGGTTTTAGTGAAAGCTTCTGGTGTGCCATTTTATTTTGGTGGGACAGCTGTTTTGATTGTTGTGCAAGTCGCGGTAGATACAATGCGTAAAATTGAAGCTCAAATCTATATGAATAAGTATAAAACACTTAGTGCTGTGGGGTTATAATGGCGATTCCAATTAGGAAGCCTGCTGAAATTGAGGCTTTGAGGGCTGCTAATAGAATCGTAGGCAAAACATTGAATCATTTAAAGGCTCAAATCAAGCCGGGTATGATGCTAAAAGAATTAGACCAAATGGGTGAAGAGATGATTCGCTCGTATGGAGCAACACCGTCTTTTAAGGGACTTTATGGATTTAGTGGTTCGGTTTGCACTTCTGTCAATGAAGTGATTATTCACGGAATCCCAAATGATTATAAATTGCAAGAGGGTGATATTGTGGGGCTTGATATTGGCACGCAACTCAATGGTTGGTATGGTGATGCGGCAATCACTTGCGGTGTGGGTGATATTTCACAAGAAGACCAACGATTAATTGCTTGTTCCAAAGATGCTTTGTATTTTGCTATCAGTCAGATTAAAGTAGGTATGCACTTTAAAGAATTGAGTGCATTGATAGAGCAATTTATTTTAGATTATGGTTATGTCCCTTTGCGTGGTTTTTGTGGGCACGGAATCGGTAGGAAACCACATGAAGAGCCAGAGATTCCAAATTATTTAGAGGGGAAAAAAGCCAAGCAAGGCGACAAAATCAAAGAAGGAATGGTTTTTTGTATTGAACCAATGATTTGTCAGAAAGAAGGTGAGCCTGTTATTTTAGAAGATGATTGGAGTGTGGTTTCAGTAGATGGATTAAAGGGAAGTCATTATGAACATACTGTTGCAATCGTTAAAAATAAGGCTGAAATTTTGTCTTTAGAATAAAAGGAATAAAAGTGGCAAAAGATGATGTGATTGAAGTAGATGGAATCGTAAAAGAGGCTTTACCCAATGCGACATTTCGTGTAGAGCTTGAGAATGGGCATATAATTTTGTGTCATATTGCAGGACGTATGCGAATGCACTACATTAAAATTCTGCAAGGCGATAAAGTGAAATTAGAATTAACGCCTTATAGTTTAGATAAAGGCAGAATCACCTTTAGGTATAAGTAGATTTTAATGCGAATTTAAATATAATCCGCTCTTTATTGCAAAAATCAAACTTAAAATTAGCAAAATTTATGGTTTTCATTTGCAATCATAGTCGTTTGGGTTATTTTGGATAAGCCTTTGAGGACTATAAACTCAATGCCTATTTAGGTAGGAAGTGATAAATTTATTTAAAACATTCCAAAGTATTAAAGGTATTTGCCTTGAAAGAGGAGTTAAGTTATGAAAGTGAGACCTTCTGTCAAAAAAATGTGCGACAAATGCAAGGTTATCAAGAGAAAAGGTGTGATTCGAGTGATTTGCGAGAATCCAAAACACAAACAAAGACAAGGATAAAGGAAGAATAATGGCGAGAATTGCTGGTGTTGATTTACCCAAAAAAAAGAGAATTGAATATGCTTTAACCTATATTTATGGTATTGGTTTAAAGACATCAAGAAATATTTTGAATGCTGTCAATATTTCTTATGACAAAAGGGTTCAAGACCTTGGTGAAGATGAAGTTTCTTCTATTGCGAAAGAAATTCAAGCTCATCATATCGTAGAGGGTGATTTGCGCAAAAAAGTTACAATGGATATTAAGGCTCTTATGGATTTAGGAAATTATCGCGGTCTTAGACATCGCAAAGGTCTGCCTGTTCGTGGTCAAACAACAAAAAACAATGCAAGAACACGTAAAGGCAAAAGAAAAACCGTTGGTAGTGCATCAAAATAGGAGTAAATAATGGCAAAAAGAAATGTAAATAAAAAAAGAGTTGTCAAAAAGAATATTGCAAGAGGTATCATTCATATTTCGGCTGCTTTTAACAATACAAGCGTAACAATTACAGATGAGATGGGCAATGTGATTTGCTGGAGCACAGCAGGTGCATTGGGCTTTAAAGGAAGCAAAAAATCTACTCCTTATGCGGCACAACAAGCAGTGGAAGACGCAGTAGCTAAGGCGAAAGAGCACGGAATCAAAGAATTAGGAGTAAAGATTCAAGGTCCGGGTAGCGGTAGAGAAACTGCGGTAAAAAGTCTAGGAAGCATTGAGGGTATTAAGGTTTTATGGTTTAAAGATGTAACACCATTACCACACAATGGTTGCCGTGCGCCAAAAAGAAGAAGAGTGTAAGGAGAGACGATGGCTAGATACAGAGGTCCTGTAGAGAAAATTGAAAGAAGATTTGGTGTTAGTCTTGCATTAAAAGGTGAAAGAAGACTAGCAGGAAAGAGTGCATTAGATAAACGTCCTTATGGTCCCGGACAACATGGACAAAGAAGAGGAAAAATTTCAGAATATGGGATTCAATTACGAGAAAAACAAAAAGCAAAAGTGATGTATGGAGTTTCCGAAAAACAATTTCGTGCAACTTTCGTTGAGGCTAATAGATTGCAAGGAAATACAGGAGAAAATCTCATTAAATTGATTGAAAGAAGATTGGATAATGTTGTTTATAGAATGGGATTTGCAACGACTAGAAGATTTGCAAGACAACTTGTAGTGCATGGGCATATTTTGGTAGATGGTGAAAGATTAAATATTCCTTCTGCGCTTGTTGGAGTAGGTCAAAAAGTGGAAATTTGCGATAAAACCAAAAAGAATCCACAAGTTCAAAGGGCGATTGAGCTGACAAAACAAACAGGAATCGTGCCATGGGTAGATGTAGATCAAGAAAAAGTATTTGGAATATTTACGCGTTTGCCAGAGAGGGAAGAAGTAGTTATTCCGATTGAAGAAAGGCTCATTGTTGAGTTGTATTCTAAATAATTTGTAGGAAGGTGTTAGTATGAAAAGTATTAAAACTTCTCCACATGTGCCAACGAAAATTGAAGTAAAAGAAATGAGCACAAATAGAGTCCAAATTATGGCATACCCTTTTGAATCCGGATATGCTATTACTTTAGCGCATCCTTTGCGTAGATTATTGCTTGGAAGCTCGGTTGGTTTTGCTCCTATTGCTTTAAAAATTGATGGCGTGGCACACGAGTTTGATTCCGTGCGTGGTATGGTAGAAGATGTTTCTCATTTTATTGTCAATCTTAAGACGATTCGTTTTAAAGGTAAAGATGAGAGTGAAAGCATTAGTGTAGATTATAAATTTACAGGTCCAAAAGTTATTACGGGCGCAGATTTGGCAAATGATATGGTGGAGGTTGTTACCCCTAATATCCATTTAGCAACGATTAATGAAGATGCGGTGTTAAACTTTTCTATCGTGATTTGTAGAGGAATTGGTTATGTGCCAAGTGAAGAGATTCGCAATCAAGTGTTAGAGGGTTTTATGCCACTTGACGCTTACTTTACTCCCGTTACAAATGTAACTTATAATACTGAAAATATGCTTGTAGAAGATGACCCTAATTATGAAAAGGTAATTTTTGACATTCAAACAGATGGGCAAGTAGATCCATTGACAGCCTTTAAAAATGCTTTAGGTGTTATGCACAAACAAATGGCTATCTTTAATACGGAATTAAATATTGAAGTGCCAGAAATAATGAATGGAGATGAAGAACGCCCAGAAATTAAGACATTGTTGCAAACCATTGATAGTTTGAATTTTAGCGCGCGATGTTTTAACTGCTTGGATAGGTCGGGCATTAAATATCTAGGCGAACTTGTGCTCCTTAGTGAAGACCAAATCAAAAACATTAAGAATCTAGGCAAAAAATCTTTAGATGAGATTACCACAAAGTTAGATGAATTGGGTTATCCTATCGGTAAAGAAATCCCAGAAGATTTGGTTGCACTACTTAAGAAAAAATTTTCTAACTAAAAAGGATAACAAATGAGACACGGACATGGATATAGGAAGCTAGGGCGAACGAGCTCTCATAGAAAAGCTTTATTAAAGAATCTTTCAATCGCCTTAATCGCAAGTGAAAAAATCGAAACGACGTTTCCAAAGGCAAAAGAATTGCAAAGTTATTTTGAAAAATTAATCACAAAAGCAAAAAAGGGTGATTCTATGGCGCACCGCTTAGCTTTTTCTCATTTGCAACATAAAGATTCTGTGAAAAAGCTAGTGAAAGAAATTGCGCCAAAATATGCTAATAAAAATGGTGGTTATACAAGAATCATTAAAACAAGAACAAGAGTAGGTGATGCTGCTCCAATGGCTCTTATTGAGCTTGTTTAAGTTTTGACAATAAGATTCCTAGTGAATCTTATTGTATGATTTTTAACCCCAACCCCCTACTGCAATGCTGCTTTACCTCTTTCTAAAAATAAAAAATAGTTGCAAATTTTAAGATTTTGGACGAAAAGCTTTGATAATATTTTCGTTTGTCTCCAAGTAGCTTGCACCAATTAAATCAAGACAATAAGGGATTGCAGGAAATACAGCATCTAAACATTCGCGAATGGACTTCGGCTTGCCCGGAAGATTAACGATTAGGCTTTGATTGCGGATTCCAGCACTTTGACGCGAAAGGATAGCGGTTGGAACATATTGTAAGCTTGTTTGACGCATAAGCTCACCAAACCCCGGAAGCATTTTGTAGCATACTGCCTCTGTTGCTTCAGGTGTAACATCGCGCGGTGCTGGTCCCGTGCCCCCTGTGGTTACAATCAAATCGCATTGCTCCTCATCTGCAAGCTGTATGAGATTCTGTTTGATTGCCTCAAAGTCATCGGCAATCACTCTATAAACACATATAAAGGACGTAATTAAGTATTCCTCTAGGGTTTCATAAATTGCTTTGCCCGAAATATCTTCATAAATGCCAGCACTTGCTCTATCTGATAGCGTCAAAATGCCAATTTTTGCTTGTTTTTTGTCCATTGTTAAGATTCCTTGATGTTTGTGTCAATCCATTCTAAAATTTGCCGAATCTCGTTTAAATCCAAAATCGGCAGATTATAAGAGGTAAGCGATTCTTTGTTGATAGTAGAATCTATCGCAATGGCTTGAATGTGGGGCAGGAAACGCGTATCAAATGTATTTCTTGCTACGCAAATTCTAGGCAATGGTAATTCCTTAAGCCCCTCAACGAATAAATAATCGTATGCTTTGAAGTGTGCAAGCAGAGATTCAAGGCTGAAAGATTGGTGGAATCTTAAAGTCGTTTGTGTTGCTCCAAGTATCGCAATATCAGCCCCTGTCTCAAAGAAACGTGCAGAATCTTTGCCTGCAGTGTCTAAAATGGCTTTGTCCTTTGGGTCGTGTTTGATGATGCCAATGCGTTTTTGTGGAGAATGTGCTTTAAGGTGTAGCGCGATTTTTTCAATCAAAGTCGTTTTGCCACTATTGGAATTACCTGTAAATGCAACAGCTTTCATCATTTATTCTTTAGTTTAGGATTCCACTATGTGGCAAGCGGTAACTACGTTCTTTAGCATAAATTCTCTGCCCATTTTTTAAATCATATTTCCAAATCGGCGCGCGATGTTTGAAATCCTCAATAAATTCTTCAAATATTTCCAAAGTCGCACGTCGTTTGGGGCTAAAAATCCCTGCCATATAAGAGCTTTGATGATTTAAAACATCACCTTTAGAATGCGCCATTTTAAGTAAGACTTCTTTTGCAAGTGCTTTTTTTGCCCAACCTAGAAACCATTGCTCTAGTAAGGGCGGATAAATATCAAAACTCAAGCCATCGCAGTGATTTTCTGCACGTACAATTCCTGTAAAAATCGCATTTGCGCCTAAATTAGCCTGTGCGCCAAATTCAAACCAATTTTTGTAAATGGCAAGAGTATCCAACGCACCCTCAAAAATTTCCAATCCATCAACTTGGCTTTGCATTTATCCACCACAAACAGGGGGCAATAATGCAATCTTATCGCCTTTTTTGATAGGAGTATCTAGCGAGGTGATGATTTCGTTATTTAAAGCAATGGCGCAATCCTTTAACCAATCTTTTAATTCCGGAATCGCTTGTAATTCCTGTTTTAATGCGTAAAAATCTTTTGCTTGACTTTGAAAAGTCTTATTACCAAGTGGTCCCAAAAATTCAATTTCTATCATTGTTTCACCTTATAGCAAATCCATACGTTCTTCTTGTATTTGGTAGGGTACGATTTCGTTAGGTTGTTTTGTTTCTTTTGCCTCTCTTGGATAAAATTTACCCGGATTTTTTCCGCTAGATTTTACGCTTGGAGTTTTATTGACAGAGAGAATCTTACCTGTTTTGCCATCTACAAAAAACATAGAATCCTGCGGATATTTGCGCATTTCTTCTTGCAAGGTTGCGTCAAATGGCGTGAGTGGTGGGACTTTGACGACAACATTTGGCTGTGGTTTGGGTGAGGTGGCTTGCACAAAGTTATCCGCTTGAATAAAAGTGCTGATACAGAAGGTCGCAAGTAGAAGTCTAAAAAGAGATTTCATCAATTTTCCTTATAATTAATTTGGCTATAATTTTATAACATTTAAAAGATAAAGTAAAGGAGATTCTTAAGATGTTGGACATTATTGCGACACAAAATGCGCCCCAAGCTATTGGTCCTTATTCCCAAGCAATAGAGGCAAAGGGCGTGATTTATACTTCAGGACAAATTGGATTAACACCGCAGGGAGTATTAGTTGAGGGCATTGAAGCGCAGACGAGGCAAGTGCTCAATAACCTTAGCGAGGTTTTAAAAGCGGGTGGAAGCAGTTTGCAAAATGTCGTAAAAACTACGATTTTTTTAAGCAATATGGACGATTTTGCACTCGTGAATGCAATCTATGCGGAGTTTTTCGGAGAGCATAAGCCTGCTAGAAGCACGGTAGCGGTGAAAGCACTGCCTAAAGATGCTTTGGTGGAGATTGAATGTATTGCGTTAAAGCAATGATTTGATGAGGATAGCTCATTGATTCTTCTTGCGAGCGTAAGCGAAGCAATCTATAATTCTGCAAAAAGTAAATTTTACAATTATGGAATCTTCAAGGCAAGATTCCATAATATTTTGATTGCCACGATTCTAATCTAGTGATTTAGCCCTCTGTGCCTTTAATTCATTAATGCTATCTATAATCACCCCAATGACCATATTTAATACGATGAAAGTAGTGATAATGATAAAGCTAACAAAATATGCCCAAGCATAAGGGAAAATTGCTATTGTAGGACGAGCGACAGCCTTACTCTAGCTATCCCCAGTCATCACTTGGAATAGGGTATAAAGACTGCGTCCCAAATCACCAAAATACACAGGATTTGCTTCGCCAAAGAGCTGTGTGCCAAGATAGGCATAAATATAATAAACAATCAGTATTACAACTCCAAGACACGCGACACTAGGGACACTTCTAGCAATGACAGAGAGGATAAATTGTAGTTGTGGTATGACTGAAAAAAGCCGCATAATTCTAAGCACACGAAATAATAGCAATACAAGAACATTGCCACCAAAGAACGATGAAAATGAGCACAATACTAGTGCCATATCAAAGAGATTCCAACCACTTTTAAAGTATGAAAGTCGTAACACAATGAGCTTAAGCACCATCTCAACGACAAAAAAGTATAAATAAAAGGTATCCAATAGCACGAAAATTTCAGTAAGTTTCGCGTCTGCTTTCACACTTGATAGGCTTAAAGCACCGATACACAAGGCATTAAAACCACCACAGCGGCGATTACAATTTGCGTTCCTTTAGATTCTATAAATTTTTTCACATCCCAACTCCAAAATATTTTAAAGTGTATTCATCTCTGCGGTATTTTGAATTTCCTAGCTTACTTAGTCTGATTCTATTCCTACGAAAAATGCGGGTAGAAATTTAAATGCCTGTGTAGGATCTAAGTCTTCAAGGTTCTTGACTTTGGTTTCATCAAAAGTTACTTCATTCCTATGTTGAAAAAAATCAATTATTATTATTTTTTGTGCTGGGGCGCAGACGCTCTCAAAGAGTTTTTTTGTATGACTTTCTACTAGGGATTTGATTTCTTTGCTTTTAGTCTCATAAAAATCTTTATACTCATAGTAAATATCTATTAGTGCATCAATATCGTGCAATCCTAGATATTCTTTGTAAGATTCTGGAAGGGTGCTTGGATTCTCTTTTGCGAGATTAGAAAGCATGTCAGCAAAGATATAGTTAGTTGATAATTCTGCGTTGTTGCACGCCCCATTACCATATCTTTGTTGCATTTTAGCAAATGTTTTTTTATCTACTTTAATTTTTTCTTTCAGATTAAATTCTGTTACAAAATCATATCCACAATCTGGAAAATATCTATTGCGTACGTATTTGTAGTCATTATTCTTGCATTAATCCACAAAAAAGAATCGCAATGCACATTAACTTTTTCATTCTTTCTCCTTATAAGTATTTTTCAATCAGTTTGATAAGTTCATCACTTTGCTTTTGCAAAAGATTCGCAAGTTCTTTCTTTTTATCATTTTCTTGCTCCCCTTTGTCGTTGCAAATGCTAAACCAATGGTTCTCCACAGCCGCATCAGCTTTTTGTTTGCCATTTATTTGCAAAATTTCTTCCAAAGCTTCCACTGAACCGCTATCTTTTCTCTTTCTTGTAGCAAAGACACAAACTTCAATCTCACAAACATTTTCGCTTTCGCACATTTCACAAAAGATTTCATACTTATCATTCACTACTCTTTTGATGTCTCCAGCACTGATGAAACCTATCATTTTGCCATTTAGTTCAAGCAAAGCTACAAAGTCCCCACATTCATAATATTTTAGTTTCTTTAATTTTGCGTTTTCCAAAATTTTCAAAAAACACCAATCAATTGTAGTGGTTTTGCCAACACTCTCTACGCCTTTAACCTGTATAAAATGATTGATTTGAATCATTTACACGCTCCTTTATGTTGTAATCAAAAAATAGAGAGTTACAATAATACGATATATTTTCTTAAAAAAGTATTTATATACGAAATATTATCGTAATTTGAAATCAAGAGAAAGTTTTATTTAATTCGCTTTATAAATTCATAATTATGAGAACAATTTAATGAAATACACACAACAAGACAAAGCGAGAATCTTACGCATTACCACACGCACTTTGCAACGTTGGAAATACACCAAGCCCGAACTTTTTGCTATTATTGAAGCAGGATTTAAAATGCGTGAAAAAATCTATTCCCAAGAAATGTATAATGAGGAAATCCAATCCCTCATCAAATCCATTGACCCCCGCACGCTTCCCTCATCTCATTAAAACCAAATCACAAATTCACTTCAGTTTTTACATTCGCAAATCCGCATTGCTCTATTGTTTCAAGTAATCTTAATAAATTTTGAGCTAAAATTCCGCCTTTTATTAGGTTTTAATAAAAAGAACTTCAAATTTAAGGATATTGTATTATGTATGCAATCATTAGGAATGGAGGCAAGCAATACAAGGTCAAGCAAGGCGACATTATTTTGTTAGATTGTTTGAACCTTGAGCCAAAGTCAAAAGTTGAAGTGAAAGAAGTTTTAGCTATCTGCGAGGGTGATAATGTGAAGCTTGGCACGCCTTATGTGAGCGGTGCAAAAGTAGAATTAGAAGTCATCAACGAGGGCAGAGGCAGAAAGGTCATCACTTTTAAGAAAAGACGCAGAAAAGATAGCAAAACCAAAAGAGGTTTTAGAAGAGACTTCACGCGTGTTCGTGTGGTTACGATTGCGGCTTAAGCATTGCGACATATAAGGAGTTAATATGGCACACAAGAAAGGTCAGGGTAGCACCCAAAACAACCGCGATTCTGCGGGACGCCGTTTGGGTGTTAAGAAATTCGGTGGGCAATTTGTTCGTGCTGGAAATATCATCATTCGCCAAAGAGGGACAAAGGTGCATCCCGGAAATAATGTAGGTATGGGCAAAGACCATACGATTTTTGCATTAATGGATGGCGTTGTTTCTTTTGAAAGAAAAGATAGAGAGCGCAAAAAAGTCTCCGTGATTCCTGCTTCTTAAACTTCCGCATTTTTAGGATTCTTAAAGAATCCTAAAAGATTCTTTTTGACTTTTAAGGTTATTTGATGTTTGTTGATAGTGTTCAAATCTTTGTATCTTCAGGCAAAGGCGGTGAGGGTGCGATTTCTTTTCGTAGGGAGAAATTTGTGCTTAATGGCGGTCCTGATGGAGGCGATGGCGGCAAAGGAGGGAATGTATATTTTCAAGTGGATAACAATACCGATACACTCTCACACTTTAGGGGACATAAATGCTTCAAAGCCCAAAATGGACAGCCCGGTCAGGGGCGCAATAAACACGGCAAAAAGGGCGAGGATTTAGTAATTGTCGTGCCACCGGGAACGCAAGTATTTGAAGACAATCAATTATTATTAGATTTATTAGAGGGTGAAAAAATCTTATTTTTAGAGGGGGGCAAAGGCGGTTTGGGCAATTCGCATTTCAAAAGCGCGACAAACCAACGCCCCACCTATGCACAAAAAGGCTTGCCCGGGATTGAAAAAAACATTCGGTTAGAATTAAAATTGATTGCAGATGTTGGCTTGGTTGGTTTTCCCAATGTTGGCAAATCTACCCTTGTGAGCACACTCTCAAACGCCAAACCGGAAATTGCAAATTATGAATTTACAACGCTCATTCCTAGCTTAGGAATCGTAAAGGTTGGCGACTATCAATCTTTCGTGCTTGCAGATATTCCGGGCATTATTGGTGGTGCGAGTGAGGGCAAGGGTTTGGGATTAGAGTTTTTGCGTCACATTGAGCGCACACGATTCTTACTTTTTGTGCTAGACCTCGCAAATTATCGTTCCTTAAAAGAGCAATTCTCTACATTGAGGACAGAATTAGAGAATTTTAGCTCCAAGCTCGCAAAACGTCCTTTTGGGATTATGTTTTCTAAGCTTGATACGCAAGGAAGGAACTTAGAAAATACAGAATCGCAAGGCTATCAAGAATCCATTAGTGAATTTTTAGATGAGTTTGGATTCCAATTAAAGACGAGAGAAAATCCCTTGCTGTTTATGCAGAAAGATAAAGAGAACTTCGGCGTGGATTATGATTTGAATCTGCCGCTTTTCGCGCTAGCTGTTTCTAGTGTGAGCGGGGAAAATTTAGAATCCTTACGATTTCTTTTATATACTTGTTTAAAGGATTGGAATGCACAAAAATAGAATTGTAATCAAGGTTGGCAGCGCAATTTTGGTAGAAAATCAAAAAGTGAATCTTGCGCGGATAGAATCCTTAGCGCGATTGATTAGTGAATTAAATGCAACTTATGAAATTATTTTAGTCTCCTCTGGAGCTGTGGCTTCAGGCTTTACCGCGTTGGAATTAGATAAAAAGATTCTAGCCAATAAACAGGCTTTGGCAGCCATTGGACAACCACTTTTAATGCAAATTTACGCAGAGGCACTGCGTCCTTATGGAATCTTGAGTGCGCAAGTTTTGTTTTCTGGTTATGATTTGGATTCAAGAAAACGCACACAAAATGCACGCAACGCAATGGAGGTCTTGCTAAAAAATAAAGTTTTGCCTATCATCAATGAAAATGATGTTACGACAACAGGCGAGCTAATGTATTTAGGATTCGGTGATAATGACCAACTTTCTGCCTATGTGGCACATTTTTTTGATGCTTCACTGCTAGCAATATTAAGTGATATTGATGGCTATTACGAGGAGAATCCAAAAGAGAATCCCAATGCAAAAATACGCAAGAGAGTAACGAAGATTTCACCGACAGAATTACAAGCCGAAGCGACACCCAACAATGCCTTTGCCACAGGCGGAATCGTAACTAAATTAAAAGCAGCGCAATTTTTGTTGGAAAACAACAAGAAAATGTTTCTTTCTAGCGGAAAAGACTTGAATATTTTAAAAGATTTTCTCTTGCACTCCAAACACACCAAAGGTACATTATTCACGCCCGATAAATAATTTTGTGTTTTTATTGAGGATAAAGCATAAGAGAGAATGTTAAGCAAATTTTCGCTAAAATTTAGTTTTATTTTATTTTTAAGAAATGCTAAATGGAACAACTCTTCACACAATGGCTACAAGAATATGGCTATATTATTTTGTTTATTTGGAGCACTTTAGAGGGCGAACTCGGGCTGATTATGGCTGGAATTATGTGTCATACAGGGCATATGACGATTCCTATTGCGATTATTGTGGCGGGATTGGGCGGATTTGTAGGCGACCAAGTGTATTTTTATATCGGAAGATATAATAAGCAATTTATTTACAAGAAGCTAAAAACCCAACGCAGAAAGTTTGCGCTTGCACATCTGCTCTTGCAACGTTATGGTTGGCCTATTATCTTTGCTCAAAGATACCTGTATGGTATGCGCACAGTGATTCCAATGAGCATTGGCGTTACACGATATAGTGCAAAAACCTTTGCATTGATTAATCTTATGAGTGCAATTGTTTGGGCGGCAATTACAATTTTGCTGGCTTATTTTTTCGGTGAGCAATTGCTCCAAATTGTGCATTACGCTAAAGAGCATTATTATATTGCACTTCCCTTTGCTGTTCTTTTAGGAGGTGGAATCTATTATTATATGCACAGAGCAACAGCAAAAGCGGAACAAAAAATTACAGGAAAGTGAAATGAAAATCTTAACAAATGTCAAAAAAGTTGGAGAATTAGAAGTTGTTATTTTGCGTGATAAAAAATTACCAAAAGACTTAACAAAGGTTGAAAAAGACGCACTAGAGATTCAAAATTACAAGGGTGAGGGTTGTTGCTTCGTAAGGGAAAGTAAAAGGTTTTTTGTCGGAATTGAGAGCTATAATTATCCTTTCCCTAATGCCGTGCGTGATGCGCTTGCTAGTGCAATTAGAAGTATTAGAAAGCTTAAAGTAAAGTCCGCTTCTGTCGTAGTAGAATCGCAACAAGAAGCAAAAGAGGTTTGCGAGGGAATCTTGCTTGGTTCTTATACCTTTGATACTTTCAAGAGCAAAAAAAATGAAAGCAATCTAAAAGAGATTTATTTGAGCTCCTCTAAATTGAAGCAGGCAGAACTTGAGGGGATTGTGAGAGAATCCCAAATTTTAAGTGAGAGCATCAACCAAGTGCGTGAAATTATCAATACGCCGCCGATGATTGCCACACCAAAATATATTACGACTTGCGCGCAAAGAATCGCAAAAGAATCTGGATTGGAATGCAAAGTTTATGACAAGAAGTTTTTAGAAAAAGAAAAAATGGGTGCATTTTTGGCAGTGGCAAAAGCAAGCGCAAATGAGCCTTATCTTGTGCATTTGAGTTATAAACCTAAAATGCCAAAAGGCAAAAAGTTGCTAAAGATTGTGCTTGTCGGTAAGGGTTTGACTTATGATTCTGGAGGGCTTAGCCTTAAACCCGGTGAGTTTATGACGACTATGAAGTCAGACAAAAGCGGTGCGTGCGCAGTGCTTGGGATTTTGGAATCTGTGGCGAAATTGGGTGTGCAGGCTGAAGTGCATGGAATCTTGGGATTGGCAGAAAATATGATTGGCGGGAATGCGTATAAGCCTGATGATATTTTGATTGCGCGGAATCAAAAGAGCATTGAGGTGCGCAATACTGATGCGGAGGGGCGTTTGGTGTTGGCGGATTGTTTGAGTTTTGCAAGTGATTTGAAGCCGGATGTTTTGATTGATTTAGCTACGCTTACAGGAGCTTGTGTCGTGGCTTTGGGAGATTATAGCACGGGGATTATGGGCTATAATCAAAAGTTGAAAGAAGATTTTGCCAAAGCAGCCTTTGAAGCAGGGGAGTTAAGCGGAATCTTGCCCTTTAATCCTTATTTAAGGAAATTATTTAATTCTGAAGTAGCAGATTTATGCAATATCCCTTCTAGTCGCTATGGAAGTGCAATCAGTGCGGGAATGTTTTTGGGCGAGTTTGTCGCAGAATCTCTAGTGCAAAAATGGCTACATTTGGATATTGCAGGACCTGCTTATGTGGAAAAAGCTTGGGGAGTAAATCCCTTTGGGGCGAGTGGTGCAGGGATTCGTGCAGTGATTCAATTTATTTTAAACAAAACAAAATAAAGGAAATCTATGGGGCTATCAATCGGAATCGTGGGACTTCCTAATGTGGGTAAATCCACGACTTTTAATGCACTAACTAAAACGCAAAATGCCCAATCCGCAAATTATCCTTTTTGCACGATTGAGCCAAACAAGGCGATTGTGCCCGTGCCTGATACGCGCCTTTTGGAGTTAGCAAAAATCGTCAATCCACAAAAGATTCAGCATTCTGTGGTAGAGTTTGTGGATATTGCTGGGCTTGTCAAGGGAGCGAGTAAGGGCGAGGGCTTAGGGAATCAGTTTCTCGCAAACATCAAAGAAACGGAAGTGATTTTGCATATCGTGCGTTGCTTTGAGGATTCTAATATCACGCATGTAGAGGGTAGCATTAATCCTTTGCGCGATGTGGAAATCATAGAGACAGAATTGCTCATCGCCGATATGCAGACTTTGCAAAAACGCGTAGAGAGACTCACTAGAAGTGCAAAAAGTGGCACGGATAAAGAGGCAAAAGCACAATTAGAAGTCGCCCTTGCTCTTTTGAAGCATACGGAGGAGGGTTTTCCTGTGCGCACTTTTGAGGATAAGACGAACGAATGGTTTTTGCTTTTGGATAGAGAATTGCGATTCTTGACAAACAAAGAAATCATTTATGGTGCAAATGTAGATGAGGCAGGTTTGGAATCGGATAATGATTTCGTGGTTCAATTAAGGAAATATGCGAAAGAACAGGGGGCAGAGGTAATTAAGCTTTGCTCCAAAATTGAAGAAGAGTTGGTGAGTTTGAGTGAGGAAGAGCAAGCAGAGTTTCTACAAGAATTAGGGGTAAGTGAGAGCGGATTAGACGCGATTATTCGCTTGGGTTTTGAGAAATTAGGCTTGATTAGTTATTTCACCGCTGGGGTAAAAGAAGTGCGTGCTTGGACGATTCATCAAGGCGATAAAGCACCTGTGGCTGCTGGAGTGATACATAAGGATTTTGAAAAAGGCTTCATTCGCGCCGAAGTCATTGCCTATAAGGATTTTATCCAATATGGTGGCGAAGTGAAATCCAAAGAAGCGGGCGCAATGCGTGTCGAGGGCAAGGATTATGTCGTGCAGGATGGCGATGTGATGCACTTTAGGTTTAATGTGTAGATAGCTGATTATTTGATATAATTACAGGATTAGTTTGAAAAATTAGAATAAAAGGAGTAGAAAATGACACCAAGAACAACAATAAAAAAATTCTTTTGGGGAGAGAAACAATATACGATTCCCGTATATCAAAGGGCTTATTCTTGGGAAAAAGAGCAGTGGAAAGTTTTTTGGAGGATTTAGAAGAAGCGACGAAAGGAGACAATGCTTATTTTTTTGGCAATGTTTTGCTTGAAGAAATAACAGGAAGTAAAACAAGTGATATTATTGATGGGCAGCAACGCATAACAACGATTATAATTTTTGCAAGGGCTTTATGCAAGGTGCTAAATGATAAAGCAAAAAATGGCGAAAAATTGAGTGAGACCATGAAAAATATAGATGAAGCTAGCGAGAATATAGAGAATGAAGAATTTATTGAACGCATAGAACAAGATTATTTGCTGTTTCGTTCTAAAGCCAGACTACAAGTGGTAGAATACGATAGGGATTATTTTAAAGATGTGATTATTTACAATGATGATAAGAAGCATAGTCCGCAAACACCCTCACAACAACGTATTAAAGAAGCAAAAGATTTTTTTATAAAATCTCTTAGTAAAAAAGATACAAAAGACATTTTGAAGATTTTTGAAGCCTTGCAAAATGCTGAAATATTGAGCATACCTTTTGCAAACAAAAAAGATTCTGTGCTAATGTTTGAATTACAAAATAATCGTGGTAAGCAACTAACTAATATGGAAAAATTAAAGTCTTATCTTGCTTATCAGATTTACACTTATTCTGACAAAGAAAAAGCTGAAGAAAGACTTAACGAAATGACAAAAGTTTTTGAGGAAATTTATCGTTTGATTAATGATATAAAAACGGACGAGGATTCTATATTGAATTACTTTAATATTTTCTATTGTGGGTTTGGATTTCGTTATCGTGAGAATAACAACGATGTAAATTATAAGAGAATTTTAAAAGAAACAAAAATTGAGGATAAAATCTCTTGGATTGATAGTTATGTCAAAGAACTTAAAAATGCTTTTGTAAATTTCAAGGATTTTGAAAAATCAAATAATATTTATAGAGAATATTTATCAAGACTGAAAGTTACAGATGTTTATCCTTTTATTCTCAAAGCTTGTCGTTTATTTGGCAATAATAGCGAAAAATTAGAAGAAGTTTTTAAATCTTTAGAAGTTATTGCTTTTAGACATAGACTTACAAAAACAGGGGCAGACTTATCTTCAAGATTAAATGATGTGCTAAAAAATTTTGATAGTATAGAAAGTTTGGCAAAAGGATTGCAAGAAGTTTGTAGTAATAAAGTATGGTATTGGGGGAATGATAATATAATCAATAGTCTTTCGCAAGCTTATCATAAAAATGACGACGGAAAGAAAGTGCATATTATTGACTATTTATTGATGCGTTATGAAAATCATCTAAGAGGAGAAAATACAAATACAAAAAGCTATGCTTTTACTTTGAAAGATATTGCAGAACCTCAAATAGAACATATAGCCCCACAAACAGAAAATGGTGAAAAAATAAGTAGTGGATATTGTGAATACGATAAAGATTTTTATGATAATCATTATTTGCATTGCATAGGTAATCTTATGCTTGCAGGAGGACCACACAATAAAGCACTTGGAAATAAACCATTTCAGGAAAAACTTGCAAGTTATGAAAAATCTCCAATGGCACAACACAGAGAAATAAAAGATTTTGTAGATAACAACAAATGGGATAAGGAAGCAATTAACAATAGGCACGAGAAAATAAAAGAATTTGTGCTAAAGACTTGGAGTTTTTAATTTGTTTGTGTTGCCCCACCTCCACCTCGCCCAAACAAATCAACAAAAGGCTTTTGCGATTATTGAGCAATGCCAAATAGAGCAGGCTTGGCGAAGCATTGGCGCGCAAATCAACCTGATTGGTTCGCTTAAAATGGGCTTGCTTGTCAAACATCGCGATATTGATTTCCATATCTACACGCCCAAGCTCGACATCGCGCAAAGCTTTGCGGCGATTGCGCAGATTGCAAAGAATCCCAAGATTGTCCATGTTGAATACCGCAATCTTTTAAACGAAGAAGATTCATGTTTAGAATGGCACGCGTGGTATAGGGACGAGGAGGAATGGCAGATAGATATGATTCATATCGTGCAAGGTAGCAAATACGCAGGATATTTTGAAAAGCAAGCGGAGCGAATCCTCGCGGTGATGAGCAAGCAACAAAGAGAAACGATTCTAAAACTCAAGTTTGAAACTCCAGATGAAATCAAGATTGCAGGGATAGAAATTTATCAAGCCGTGATAGAATTTGGCATTACGACTTTTGACGCATTGCAGCAATGGCGAGCCAATCGCCCACAAAATGGAATCATCGAATGGATACCAAACTCAATTTAGAAATTTTAAATTAACTGAAATTCAAGGGGGTAATAATACATCTAATTAATAAAATAAAGCAATATTAAAATCTTAGACATTTGCGCTATAAAAATTTAAAAGCAAAGCAATCTCTATCCTCCCCTATTTAAACCTCGCAATCTCATCTTTTATAATATTATTTGCGTCTAAAAGCGATTCGTAGTTTTTCTTGCTCTGTTCTATTGCTTCATCAAATTTAAAACCAAGCATAACAATACGATAAAGATTAGGTTTGTGTTTTCTCCAATTATATAAAGTACTGACATCAATATCCAAGTAATATGCCATATCTCGTTTAGTTTTTTTAGCCAAACCTTATCCTTGATTATTTCCTAACTCTCTACTTATTCTACATAAAAATTTATTTATTCAAAACACTTGAAATATTCAATCTATATGCGATGAAGTATTGAATATATCAAGTGTTAAAATTTAAGAATCATAGTCGGATAATGCTAATTTAATTTTCTTACTTTGGAGGCAAAATGGTAAAGATTCATCATTTTATACAGGTTAAAGGTGGAGCAGATATTGGTAAAACTACTACGATTACTCGGAGTTTTTTAAAGCTATTGGCAGAAAGACAATCTAATTTACAGGATTTAATGTATCTTGAAAATGGGGATTTTGTGGCTTTGGTAGAGCTAAATGGCAAAATGATAGGTTTCGTTAGCGGTGGAGATTACGGTGATTCAGTGAAGGAGAGCCACGAAATGCTTTGTGAAATGTCTAGGGGAGAGATTGAAGTTTGTGTTTTTGCTACAAGAACGAAAGGTTATAGTGTAGCAAACTTTGAAGAAATCTTAAAAGAAAATGGCAAACAAAAAGCTGATGCAGTTTTTGAAAATACATGGTTTGATATTTGCAAATATTGGGTGGAACAAGACACTAATTATTGCACATTTGTGGTAGAGCAAGACGGTAAAAAGAAGAAAGAAATTGTTAAGCATTTACAAGAACAAAGCGAAAAGCTATTTAGAGAAATCAAAAAACACTTATAAATTTCACAAAGCTTAAAAATAAAATCTAGGATTCTAAAGATTCCACCAAATAATCTAAAGAATCCTAAAATAAGGAAGTAAATGCAATCTGCATCAAAAATGCAAAAAACTAAATTAGTCTTGCTAGGCGGGAGTAACTCCGTTATACTCAAAGGCTTGCAGCAGGGATTGCAACAAGAACACATAGAACTTACGAATCTAGCACTTGGTGGCACAGATAACTTACAGAATCTCTTTGAAATAGTCCATAGCAAAAACCAACAATCCCTTAAAGAAGCGGATTTTATCATCATAGAAACAAACATTAACGATTCACATATGATTCCAAAAGGCTTTAGTGTGCAAGTGATTGGGAGAAACCTTGCTTGGCTGTGTGAGAGGTTGTATCAGTTGGGCAAAAGGGTGATTTGGCTTATCTTGCCATTTGTGAATGATAATCCTGCACTTAACGCGTTTTTAAAGAAAAATGCAAACCATTATGGTTTTAATGTCATAGATATGCACGAAAGATATGTAACACAAGGCTTAATTCAGTTCTTTAATACCAACGATGCTTATCATCAAATCTATCCACTGATGTCTTTAATGGGGGAGAAAATTATAGAATCTTTAGAGGATTTTAAGCCCTTAAAGCCCAATGCAAGCAAGGCACAAATTCTACCGCAGTTTAAAATTTTAACTCCCCCTAGTCTTCTTGGTGCGGAATCCTTGCTTCCATTTTCTTATAACAATTCTGCATATAGGGAAGTAGCATTTAGAGTGAAGCGCAATGATAAGCTTTATTTCACAGGCGATACTAAGGACTATGTAGTGGTGGGGATTAAGGTGTGGAATTTTGGACTGCAAAACAGAAATAAAATGAGTTTTGTCTTAGAAAATACACAGACAAAGATTGTCAAAATAATTGAAAGGGGAATCTTGCTTGTGCATTCTTTGAGGGATATTTTATGGGTTGATGAAGCAACTTGTTTTAGGATTAATACAGAAAATGAGCCAATGAGTGAATCTAGCACGTGGTTGGATAAAGAGGCAAAAGTCAGTGCGGACATTGATTATATTGATGTGGTAGAGTTTTATCTTGCTCGTGGTGGTAAGTGGGATTATGAGATTCCTCCAATGAAGAGAGTTGAAGTAGAGTCTGAATATGATTTTAGTCATTTAGTCCCAAATGTAGGGATTTTAAAAGAAATCATAGAAGAATATTGTGCGCGAATGGATAGGAACAAATTTACTTCTTTAGAGAGACAAATTAAGGCATTGAAAGATTCTAAACAAAATTCTAAAATAGTATTAGTAGGGGCGGATTTGCGCATTAAGTCTCACCTTAGCTTTAGGCTTGGGAATGCTATGGTTTTAAATTCTAAAAGCCTGTGGGGAATGATAAGATTGCCTTGTGTTTTAAGCTATATTGATGCTTCCTATAAGCAAGAGCAACAACAATACCAAGATAAAATCGCCAAAAATCCAGCACTCAAACTACCTCCATTGGAATCTTATGCGGATTATCAAGAATCTTTAAAGATTAAAAATTACGCCTCTTACAAATTAGGGGAAGGTTTGATAGCCGCAACTCACGCGAAAAAAGGAAGAGTTTTTCTTTATTTATTTAAAGCCTTTGTGGCTAGAATTTTTGGCTTAAAAATATCATAGGGAGTTTGACAATCATCACTCAATCTTGAAATAAAGCATAATAATGTGATGAATTTCTAGGTTTGAAAATAATTTTGCTATCAAAATATCAACTTTTCATACAAGCAAACAAACAAGATTCTAAAATATTTGAATAATTGAAACATTTTGAAGTTTTTCGTGTGGAATTTCGCAAGGTTTTTTAAAAATAAAGCTTTCTTTTGATAAAATACAAAGTTTCTTAACGAAAAAATTAAGAATTGTTTTCATAGAGGAGGAAATAGATGGCAGAGAATGTCAATCGTAGAGATTTCCTTGGTATGGCTCTAGGAGGGATTGCGGCTGTTGGTGTTGGCGCATCGTTAGTTGCAATGAAATCTTCTTGGGACCCGTTGCCAAGTGTTGTTTCGGCTGGTTTCACAACTATTGATTTGAGTAGTATGCAAGAGGGTGAATATAGACAAGTGGAGTATAGAGGCACACCTGTATATATTATTAAAAAAACTGCGGAAATGAAAAAATGTGAAGAAAGAGATGTGGTTGTGGGTAATGCAGATTATAGTTTAGGTATCCAAATCTGCACCCATTTAGGCTGTATTCCATCGTATGATTCTAAATCCACAGAATTTCATTGTGCTTGTCACGGCGGGCGATTTGATGCTTGCGGTAGAAATGTATTTGGTCCTCCTCCAACTCCAATGGCGATTCCACCTTTTAAAATTGAAGGTGCGAAATTGGTGCTTGGTGAAGAGGGTCCTGAATACTTGAAACTTGTAGGTAAGGCATAAGGAGTAACGTATGGCACAAATTCATAAAGCAGATGGTATTATTGATTGGTTAGATCAAAGGTTGGCAGTAAAACCTTTGATGAAAGTGTTAATGACAGAATATTGGATTCCAAAAAATATCAATTTCCTTTGGGCAATGGGTGTTGTTTTGGTTGTTCTTTTTAGTCTTTTGGTAATCTCTGGGCTATTTTTGTTGATGTATTATAAGCCTGATACTAAGCTTGCATTTGATAGCGTAAATTACACCATTATGCAAGAGGTAAAATATGGTTGGTTATGGAGACATTTACACGCAGTGAGTGCGTCTGTTTGTTTCTTGGTGATTTACATTCATATGTTTGTTGCAATCTATTATGGTTCTTATAAACGTGGAAGAGAGATGATTTGGCTTACAGGTATGGTTCTTTTTGGTTTATTTTCTGCAGAAGCCTTTAGTGGTTATATGCTTCCTTGGGGACAAATGAGCTATTGGGCGGCAGCAGTTATTACAAATCTCTTTGGTGGAATCCCTGTAATTGGAGCGGATTTGGTTGTATGGATTCGTGGAAACTTCATTGTAGCGGACGCAACTTTGACAAGATTCTTTATGCTACATGTTGTGTTGTTGCCTGTCGTGATTATGCTTGTCATTGCGGTGCATTTTTATTCTTTGAGGATTCCACACGTCAATAATGCTTATGGCGAAGAATTAGATTTTGATAAAGAAGCTGAAAAATACAAAGCAGGCAACAAAAAAGAATCTAAAGTCATTCCATTTTGGCCTATGTTCTTGTCTAAAGATTTCTTTGTGGCAAGCTTCTTCTTGGCAATCTTGTTTTATTTGACTTGTTATCATTTTGCTTTTGCGCTTGACCCAATTAACTTTGACCCAGCAGACCACCTTAAAACTCCGCCACACATTTATCCTGAATGGTATTTCTTGTGGAGTTATGAGATTTTACGCGGTTTCTTCTTTAGCGCGGATTTAGGTTTAATTGCATTTGGAATCGCAAATGTCGTGTTTATGCTTTTACCTTGGTTAGACCGCAGTCAAGTTGTTGCACCTGCGCACAAACGACCGGGATTTATGATTTTCTTCTGGCTTTTGGTGATTGATATGATTATTTTAACCATTTGGGGCAAACTTCCTCCAACAGGTGTGAATGCTTATATTGGTTTTGCCGCAACGATTGCATTTTTGGCATTATTGTTTGTGATTCTACCAATTATAACCAAACTTGAAGACAAACAGAATTAAGGAGTGAGAATGAAAGAATTCTTAGCATTAATCGTTGTTGTTGTGCTGACAGGGATTATTTATTGGGGTGTTGAACCTTTTGCACATGGTCAAATGTATCCAGAAGTTGCTCCAGCAGATTATAATTTTACGGATTTGAAACCTCTCGCGACAAAAGAAGGTAATGTCGCAAGTGGCAAAGAACTTGTCAATTCAAATTGTCTTGCTTGCCACTCTATCAAAGCCGAAGGTATGGAATCTCCATTTGCTCCAGAAGACGCACTTGCGGCTTATGGTGTTGTTCCACCGGATTTATCTTCAGCAGGTTTGATTTATGAGAAGAACTTTTTGGGTAATGTTGTTAAAAATGCTTCTATTGCAACCAAACAAACACATAAGTTTGACGGTAATCACCCAATGCCAGCGTATGATTGGATGAGTGATGCGGAAATTGCGGATATTGTTGCTTATTTACGCAGTATTGCTCCTCAAAGTTTGAGCAATAAAGAAGTATTCATTGATGCGTGTGGTCGTTGCCATAGTGTGCGCTATGATAAATGGAGCGCAGAGGGAGGTATGACAGATTATTTGGGTACTAAAGTTCCTGATTTATCTATGATGATTCGTAGCCGAAGTTTAGATTATTTGCATACTTTTATTAATGACCCACAAAAACGTCTTGCAGGAACTGCAATGCCACGTGTTGGCTTAACTGAAGAAGCAGAGAATCAGGTCATTGCATATATGGAATCAGTAGGTGATAGCAAAAAAGACGAACGTGAAGCACTTGGCTATAAGATCATTATTTTTATGGTAGTAATGGGTGTAGTTGCTTATTTGTGGAAACGCAAAATTTGGCATGATGTGCATTAAGTGTTAGACTTTAAAAGCAAGGGATTCTCTTCCCTTGCTTGACTTTTTTATACAATTTTTTTTCAATCTAAATTTTTATTTTTAAGTTGTAGGTAGTAGGCTTGTCCAAAACTTATACCACCATCATTGCAAGGGATTTGATGTTGCAAATAAACTTGTTTATTCTGCAAGGCTTCTAATGTTAGTTGTGTCAAAAGTGCGTTTTGGAAGCAACCCCCGCTTAATGCAATGCAAGTAAAATCTTTTGCCATTGTGGAAATAATTTGCGCCAAAGTGTAATGAAAATTAAGTGCAATTTGCGGTAATGGAATAGAATCTTGCAAATCCTGATAGATTTCTCTTATTAAAAATTTCCATAGGATAATATTATTTTGTATCTCGAAGAAATAGGCTTTTGGAGTTTTGCCTTTTGCTGCAAGGGATTCCAAAATCATTCCCCCCTCCCCCTCATAATCTGTTCTTAGACACACCCCACAAAGCGCACTTACAGCGTCAAATAATCTACCCACAGAATTACAAAGGATATTCCCTTCATTCCTATGAATTTTATAAAAAGTTTCCAAGATAGAATCGCCAAATTCTTGCTTTAAGGATTCCAAAAAGGGCAAGTTTAGTTTAGGATAATCTTCCTCAAATACGTTAAAGAGGATTTCTAAGCCAAGTCTTCTAATGTCTTTGATTGCTTTTTCTCCTCCCAAAAGTGCGAAATTGTCAAAATGGGCGAAGCGAGAAAATTCCAAAGGTTGCTTTGGATTCCACTTTAGAAATTCCCCACCCCAAATCGTCCTATCTTCTCCATAACCTGTTCCGTCAAAAATAACACCTAAAACTTCGCAATCAATAGAATTTTCTGCTATGTTAGAGAGCAAATGCGCAAAGTGGTGCTGGACGAAATGAGTTTCTGTTGTTTTTTCTATTAGATTTCTTTGTGTATAATTGGGGTGTGAATCCAATACAAGAGTATTAAAGTTGGCTTGGTATTGGGTGCAGAAAAGTTGTTTTGTGCGAATAAAATTATTGAAGCTTGCTAGATTGTCCAAGTCTCCTAAATGCGGACTTAAAAGCGTTTGATTGCGGAAGTGCAAGCAAAAAGTTGCCTTTTGTTGTGCTCCTAAGCCGATAAAACTTTGCTGTTTTGTGTCTGGAGTTGTGGGCAATGCGACATTGCATAAGAATCCTCTAGCGCGTCTTAAAACTTGTATATTTTCCAAAGAATGCTTTTGGTTTTTTGAAGGGCATTCTCTCACTAGGCTATCATCAATGGCATTGAAAATATCACGATTAAAGAATAATATACCATCACAGACTTCTCCCAAATTTTCTATTATTGTGCCAAAGTCTTTGATGATTGGCTCTCCGCTTAAATTAGCACTTGTAAAGATTAGCGGAAAATCCAATGCACGAGTGAGTAAATAATGTAAAGCGGTGTAGGGTAGAATAATCCCCAAAGTATTAAGATTGGGCGCAATTAAATGCAGGGGCAAAGTGGAATCTTGCACGTTAGCGGCTTTTTCCTCATTAGATTTTGCTTTGGTTAGTAGAATTGGCGCAATAGGGGAGTTTAGAATCGTCTTTTCATTTAGATTCAAATGCACATAATTTTCTGCCATTACTAGATTTTTGCATAGAATCGCAAAGGGTTTTCTAGGGCGGTGTTTGCGTTCTCTTAAGTTGATAATAGATTGAGAGTTGAGCGCATTGCATACGAGAGCATACCCTCCAACTCCCTTGATAGCTAAGATTTTTCCATTTTTTAAATCCTTGATAGCCTCTTCCAAAGGATTGGGGATAAAATGTATATTTTCTGATTCTAAAATATCACAAACTTTAGAATCGGAAATATTTTTTAAAGAAATATTGGGTATTTTAATGTTTTTTAAATGATTGACATAAAACAACTTTGGTCCGCAAATTTGACAGCAGTTAATTTCAGAATGGAATCTACGTGAATTAGGATTGTCGTATTCGCTTTGGCATTCCTGACACATTTTAAATTTTCCCATTGCCGTATTTTGTCTATCATAGGGCAAATTTGAAATGAGGCTATATCGCGCTCCGCAATTTGTGCAACTGATAAACGCATAGCCAAAGCGGCGATTACTAGCGTCAAATAACTCCTTTAAGCAATCTTGACACAGGGCAATATCCGCTGGAATCGTTGCGCTTAAAGGGGTGTTTTGTTTGCTTTGTTGGATTGTGAAATCTTGATAGAGTGTGTGCGTTGGGATTGGATTTTGGGTAAAATGCACAATTTTTGCCGCACTTGGGGGGTTTTGTAAGTCTTTAGCGAATGCTTCCAAGTCTTTTTGATTGCCTTGTGCAAGGATAAAAACTCCCTGCGTATCATTATGGACAAAGCCTTGAATGTGGTGTTGTATTGCGATTCTATACACAAAAGGACGGAATCCCACGCCTTGCACTACGCCTTGCAAACGAAACTCATAAGTCAAAGGCGAAGAATTTGAGGATACTTTGAATCGCTGGGCTTTGTTTTTAGGCATTTTCAAACTCTCTTTAATGTTTTAAAATATAGAATTGTAAAATATTTTTGATTAGGAATCGTAATGTTAAGAGGAATTTATGCCATCAGCGATACATCTTTAACGCCAAAACAAACCTTAAAGCAATCTTTACAAGCGGCAATTCAAGGTGGAATCAAACTTTTTCAGTTGCGTGATAAAGAAAGTAGCGATGAAGAAATTGTAGCACTTTGTGGTAGCTTGGAGCAACTCTGCAAAGCAAACAATGTCGTTTTTGTTTTGAATGACAGGGTGGAGCTAGCGATTCGTCTTAAAGTTCAGGCTTTGCATATTGGTAAAAAAGACGAGAATACACCTTATAGTTTAAAGGAATTAAAACATATTCGCACACATTATCACGGAATCTTGGGTGTATCGTGCTATGGAAGTTTAGAGCTAGCTAAAAATGCAAAAGAAGCGGGAGCAGACTATGTCGCCTTTGGGGCTTGCTTTTGTTCTCCCACTAAGCCACAAGCTGAAAAAATTAATTTAAATTTGTTTGAATGTTTTAATGCGCTAGAGGATTCCATACCGACTTGTGCGATTGGTGGAATCAATGCAGAGAATATTGCACAATTAAAAAACGCGCAAATGGCGGCGTGCATTAGCAGTATTTGGCGAGGAGACATTAAGCAAAATATTAGGAATCTTCTTAAGAATTGGTATTCTTAAGAACGATTAAAAAGCTAAATCAAATTTAATTTTCTTTAAAAATAATCATTTCATAAGAGCTTTGTTTTTTGATAACCGATTTGCTTGGTTGGTTAGCTTTGAGCTTTTCTAAACCAAGACGCAATTCCTCAATCTCTTTGTCTTGCTCGTCCAATTTATCTTTGAGGCGCAAAATAATATCCACACCTGCGAGATTCACGCCTAAATCTCGTGTTAAACGGAGAATCATTTTGATTTTGTCAATATCACGTTGGGAATAAAGGCGCATTTTGCCGTCTGTTCTTCCCGGCTCTACTAAGCCTTCGCGTTCATATTGTCGCAAAGTTTGCGGGTGAATTGCTAGAATTTTGGCTACGACACTGATTAAATAGACGGGTTCATCATGGCTATACATTCAATCTCCTTATAAATATTTTTCAAGTGCGGCTTTTAGTTCATCGGGCATAGAATCGCAATCGGGTAAAACAATATTTGCCTCTAAATATAAGTCGCCATACATTTTTGTTTTGCGATTGATTGCCCCTAATTCTTTGACGCGGAATCGTTGAGCATTTTTAGTATTTTTGGGCACTTTAAGTGTAATTGTTTTTTGCAAAGTTTCAATTTCCACTTTGCCACCAAATAAGGCAGTTTTGAGTGGCAAATCAAATGTTTTTGTCAGATTATCCCCCTCTTGGCTGTATTGTGGATGGGGTGCTATACTGACTTTGAGCAGCAAATCACCACTCTGTGAGCTCATTGTCTGTCCTTTACCTTTGAGGCGAATCGTCTCACCATTTTTTATGCCTGCGGGGATTTTAATGTCATAATTTTTGCCTTGCACACTCACACTATGTTTGCCACCCAAAATAGCAGTAGTAAAAGGAATCGTAACTTGCGCATTAAGGTCTAAGTTGGGTTGGTTGCGTGTATTTCTAAAGCCTGCGTTACTAAAATCAAATCCACTTCCACCAAAGCCCGCATTGCCAAAATGAACTCCGCCGAATCCCCCGAATCTTCCGCTAAAGATTTGGCTTAAAATATCGTCTAAATTCACATTGCCTTGTCTGCGTGCAAAATCGTGAAAATTTTGTCCCCCAAACATAGAATCGCCAAATTGGTCGTATTGTTTGCGCTTATTGGCATCGCTTAAAATTTCATAGGCAGCATTAATTTCTTTGAATTTTTCTTCCGCACCTGCGTCTTTATTAATATCAGGATGGTATTTTCTTGCCAAACGGCGATAAGATTTTTTGATTTCATCAGCACTTGCGTCTTGGGAGACTTCAAGTGTTTCATAAAGACTTTTTGACATTTTTATTCCTTAAAATGATTCAAACTTTTAGTGTATTATATAATAAAACTTTAGTTTATGTCAATCAACTTTGTAAGGATTTGGTTACTTTTACTTTTAGTGTTATAATTACAAATTTTTGGAGGAATTTATGCAATATCCGCTTTTATGTTTGAGTGCAAGCGCAGGGAGTGGAAAAACTTATCAGCTCACAATGCGTTATTTGAATTTGCTATTTTTAGGCGCGAAGCCCTCAAATATTCTCACCCTTACTTTTACTAAAAAAGCCGCTAAGGAAATGGAAGAGAGAATCATTAAAAACATTAAAGAACTTTATGACAATAAAAATAATAGAGAATATATTAAGAAATTTGAGTTTATTACTATCAAAGATGAACACGATTGGCAGCAGTGGCAAGATAAAATCCATCAAATTTACAATGAATTTTTGCGTGAGGACTTAAGAATTACAACCATTGATGCCTTTTTCCAAAGAATCTTAAAAAGCTTTTGTTGGTATGTGGGTGTAGAATATGATTTTGAATTGCAAGAAGATGATTTGGAATCCATTAGTGAGATTTTTTTGAATCTTTTAGAAAAAGAAGATTTTAATACGATTTTGAATGTTTGCTATTCCAAAAAACAAACCCTAGATTCTATCTTGCAATTATGCGTATTTTTGGATTCTTTTAAAGAAATGCTCTCCCAAGTGCTTTTTACGCAAAGAATCATAGAATCGCAGAATGGGAATCCCAAAGAAAAAGCAATGGAATATGCCAAGCGTCTTAAAAGTGCCTATGATGATTTTTTTGGCGAAGTTGCTAAAAGCTTACAATTTGATGATTTTGAAAGTTTACTTGCAAAAGGCAAAACTTGGCTACTTAAGCAAAACTTACAAGATTACAAAGGAGATAAGTTCTCTAAAGTCCCTTGGAATCAAGACGATTTTGAATGCTTAAAAAGTGCAATTTGTCAAGCTTTGCTAGAAGAAGAGGCAGGATATTTAGCGCAACTTTATCGGATTTTTCAGTGTTTTTTGAGGGCAAAGGAAGAATATTATCAACAAAATAATCGCCTAAGTTTCAATGCCGTGGCATCAAAGGTTTATGCGCTCTTGGCAAAGAATTTTATCCACAAGGATTTTTTATATTTTAGGTTAGATAGCTCCTTAAGCCATATTCTGATAGATGAATTTCAAGATACAAGTATTCTGCAATATGAGATTTTAAAACCTTTGATTGAGGAAATTAAAGGAGGCAAGGGGCAGAAAAACTTTGCACGTAGCTTTTTTTATGTCGGAGATACCAAACAATCCATTTATCGCTTTCGTGGAGGGAATCCAGAATTATTCAAAATCGCAAGTGAGGGAATGCAATACCAAAATTTGGATTCTAATTATCGTAGCGCAAGACATATCGTAGAGTTTGTGAATGATGTCTTTAGTAACACAATCCAAGATTTTATTCCGCAGATTTCAAAAGTCAGCATAGAAGGCTATGTCAATGTCCAAAATTGTGAAAAGGACAGGCTCTATTTTGCGGTTTTGGAAAGATTGAATGAATTCAAGGCATTGGGTGCAAAAGAAGAGGAAATTGCCATTTTGGTTTTTGATAATAAATCAGTCGTAGAGTTAGCGCAATTTTTGCAAGAGGAGGGAGTAAGGGTTGTGATTGATACGAGTGCAAAACTCATTAATCACAATGAAGTGCGTGCGTTGATTGAAATTCTAAAGTATATACAAACGAAAAATATTCAATTTAGACAAGAGTTTTTTATGCTTTTGGGATTGGAGGTAACAGAATCGCAAAATAAAGATTTAGAAGTTTTGCTAAATTCTCTATCTAAGATTCAAAAGCCTGCCAAAATTCTATTAAAGATTATGGAAGCTTACCATATTGCGAGTTTGAGTGCAAAGAAATTTTTGGAATCTTGTTTGCCTTTTTTTACGCTTGAGGAATTGTTGCAAAAAGTAGAAAGCTTTATGCTTGATATTGTTTCAAGTGATTTTGTAGGGATTCGGATAATGACGATTCATAAATCTAAGGGGCTAGAGTTTGAGAATGTGCTTATCGTAGATAAGGCAAATGCGAGCAGTAATCAGCACCAAAGTGTTTTCTTTGAGCTCAAAGAAAATGGCGTAGAGATTCAAAGGATCTTTCAATATTCCAATCAAGACAGAAGAAATCTTCGGAGTAGCTTGGATAGCGAATATTATAATGCCTTACACAAAGAAGAGGAATTAAAAATCAAAGATTTAAAGAATCAAATTTATGTTGCTCTAACGCGCGCGAAAAATACAATGAATGTTTTTTGTCTTAATGACAAAAGTGCTTTTGGATTTTTGAATTTAAAAGAACAGCAAAGGGGAGAGCTCACAAGTGCAATAAAGATGCAGATAAAAAACCGCCAAAACATTCAAAGTTTAGAATCTCCAATGTCTTTTTATTCCCTTTCTTTGGCAAAACGAAGTTTAGAGAATCTAGGGCGACAAAAGGAAATGTATGTGAGAGAAGAAGAGTTAGAAAACACAAGAAGAGAAGAGGAGGATTACGGAAACCTTAAGGCGATTTATTATGGAATCGCATTGCACTTTGCAATGGAGCAAAAACTCAAAAATACACTTTGTGATGAGTTGATTTTGGAGCTTTTGGATAACAAAATAGGATTTTATTTAGAGCGCAAAGATTTAGAAAAAATCATCACACAATGTAATTTTGTGCTAAAAAATCAAAAATTAATTGAAATTTTGGCTAAAGGAAAGGTAAAATGTGAAATTCCTTTTTTGTTTGGTGGTAGGCAAAAACGTTTGGACCTTTTGGTATTGGGGGACAAAGAAGCGTTTATTGTAGATTATAAGAGCGGTGCGCCTAAAGAATCGTATGTGGTGCAAGTGCGCGAATATATGGAATCTGTAAGTGCAATGTTGCATAAAAAAACTTATGGATATATTTTCTACACACGAGGTGAAGGAAGATTAGTTGAAGTTTAAGGAGAAGCGATGGAAGCGGGAAATAAAAAGGGTTTTTTAGCAACTCTTAGTAAAATGACACAAAGCGAGACTTTCGCAGGTGTATTGTTACTTTGTTGTGCAATTTTAGCGATGATTGTAGCAAATTCGCCTTTGGGTGGAGCATATGCAGAACTTTGGCGAACAAAACTTGGCTTTAGTGTAAATGGGCATTTTATTGGAATGAGCTTAGAGCATTGGATTAACGATGTTTTAATGGCATTTTTCTTTTTGGTTGTAGGTTTGGAAATTAAACGCGAAGTACTTTTTGGAGAGTTAGCAGGATTCAAACGCGCCGCTTTACCAATCATTGCAGCACTTGGTGGAATGATTGGACCGGGAATTATTTATTATTCTTTAAATGCAGGCACAGAATCTGTAACAGGTTTTGGAATCCCAATGGCGACAGACATTGCTTTTGCATTAGGTGTCTTGGCTATACTTGGCAAACGGGTTTCTATTTCTGTAAAAGTTTTTTTGGTTTCTTTAGCTGTGGCAGATGACTTAGGAGCTATTATTGTCATCGCATTATTTTATTCTACCGGAATCTCTTTTGAGTGGCTAGCTGTTGCGGCAGGGATTATTGTCGTGCTTGTAATACTTGGCAGAATAGGCGTAAAGGCTCTAACTCCTTATATGATTTTGGGTGTGTTTTTATGGATTGCTGTGCATAATTGTGGTGTGCATGCAACAATTGCGGCTGTTATGCTTGCCTTTACGATTCCTGTTGCACCTAAGATTGACACACTTTCTTTTATGGATAAATTAAAAACAATTGTAAGCCGTTTTCAAGAAGCAGAAAGCAAAAAAGATGGAATCTTACTCCAAAATGAACAAGTGGAAGCTCTACACCATTTAAGCGAAGAAAAGAATGCAGTGCAAAATCCGCTCTTGCGCTTAGAACACGCGCTTGCACCTTATAGTAATTATTTGATTATGCCAATTTTTGCTTTTGCAAATGCTGGGGTTGCGATTGGTTCTAATATTGACTTCAGTATTGATCATGTTTTCTTTGGAATTCTCTTTGGACTTGTAGTTGGTAAGCCGATTGGAATCTTTTCTTTCACTTTTATTGCAGAAAAACTTGGAATCGCAGCGCGCCCCAATGGTGCTTCTTGGGTAGATATTTTTGGGGCTGGAGCATTGGGTGGAATCGGATTCACAATGTCTATTTTCGTTACCAACCTTGCCTTTGATGTTACGAGCCAACACGGACTTGTGGCAACAGATGTAGCCAAAATTACTATTCTTGTAGCTTCTCTGACCGCTGGCATTTTAGGAAGTCTATTTTTCATTATTCGTGATAAAATAGCACACCACTAATCTTGCAAGATGAGCCTTGGCTCATTTCGCACAATTTCTATGTTTAATCAATCTGTGAAATGTTTGTATGGTATCAACTAAAACAAATTAAGTTTGTAAAATTTGTATGATACACAAGGGACTTGCTATAATCTAGCTTCAACTTAAAGATTTAATTAGTAAAACTCTGCTAAAATCCGCATTTATTTTCAAGTTTAAAGGTTTGATATGGAAAATATTGGAAACACGCTTACACAATTGTTGCCATTGATTGTTTTGATTGCTATTTTTTATCTTTTGATTATTCGTCCGCAACAAACACAAGCAAAGAAACATAGAGAAATGGTGGCGGCTTTAGATAAAGGCGACAAAATCGTAACAAGTGGTGGATTTATCGTAGAAATTGTTAAGCGGGAAGAAGATTTTTTTATGGTGCGCTTAAATGACGATACGATTGTAAAACTTGCAAAAGATTATGTCGCTAGAAAATTTGAGCAATAATTAGACAATGAAAAAGCCTTTTAATTCAAAGTTATTTTTTTTTATTGTAGCAATTGTTTTTGGAATCTCTCTTTCAATTCCCTCTTTTTTTCAGACTGCAGGACCTAAGATTGTCTTAGGACTTGACTTACAAGGAGGGATTAATCTACTCTTAGGCGTCAAAACACAAGAAGCAGTGAAGACGCGTTATGCTTCTATTGCTTCACAGATTAATTATTATACAGCAGAGCAGCAGATTTTGTTAGATGGTTTAAGTGTGCAAAGTGATAATGTAAGTTTTGAATTGCTAGATTCCAACGAAAAATCTAATATTGACAAGTATTTAAAGGAAATTCCCGGATTAAATATCACAGAAAACAATTTAAGCTATATTCTTTCTTTGACAGAAGCGGAAATTTCCAATATAGAAGATTTTGCCATTGAACAAGCCATTGGCAATATTCGTAACCGCTTAGACCAATTTGGATTGTCTGAACCTAGTGTAACAAAACAAGGAGACGATGCGATTTTGGTACAATTACCGGGCATTAAAACGCAGGAGGAGGAACAAAGGGCTTTGGAGCTAATCTCCAAAGGCGGACACCTGCAAATGATGGCAGTAGATGAGGCGCGTAATGCAAGAGTCTCTAGTATGACAGAATTAGAGGCAGAATCATTTGGTGATGTGATTTTGCCCTTTATCAATAATCCAGAACAAAAGATTCTACTTAAAGCAATTCCTGTTTTAGATGGAGCAATGCTAACAGATGCTAGGGCAGCGTATGACCAAAATGGGCAGCCGATTATCAATTTTACACTTAATACACAAGGTGGCAAGATTTTTGGTGATTTTTCGGGCAAAAATGTGGGTAATCGTATGGCGGTTGTGTTAGATGGCAAAGTTTATTCTGCCCCCGTGATTCGTGAAAGAATCGGTGGGGGAAGCGGACAGATTAGCGGAGGATTCAGCGTACAAGAAGCAAGCGATATTGCTATTGCGCTTAGAAGTGGCGCATTGCCCGCACCGATTACTTTGTTAGAAAAACGTAGCGTAGGTCCCTCACTGGGCGCAGATAGCATTAAAGCCTCTCTCGTGGCTTTAATTACAGGGGCTGTGCTAGTCATTGGATTTATGGTGTTATACTATGGAATCGCAGGAATGGTTGCAAATATTGCTATGGTAGTCAATATCTTGTTAATCGTTGCGGTAATGGCACTCTTTGGAGCGACTTTGACGCTACCCGGTATGGCAGGAATTATTCTGACGGTTGGTATGGCAGTGGATGCGAATGTTATCATCAATGAAAGAATCCGTGAGGGATTTCGCAGAAAAGAAAACTTTATTAAGTCTATGGAAAATGGCTATGCAAACGCTTCAAGGGCTATTTTTGATTCCAATCTTACCTCACTCATAGCAGCTATTTTACTCTATGTGTGCGGAACAGGAGCAATCAAAGGATTTGCAATTACAATGACAATCGGAATCTTAGCCTCAATCATTACTGCAATCATTGGAACATACGGCGTATTTAGAGCCTTGCAGAATCGCATTATCAAATCAGGTAATTACGCGTTATGGTTTGGTTATAAAGAAAGAAGCAAATAAGGAAGAGGTATGGATTTTTTTAAGCATAATAAAATTTATGATTTTGTAAAGATGTCCAATTATGGAATCATTCTTTCTTTGATTTTATTTGTCGCCTCTTTGGTTTTGTTTGTTAAGCCGGGCTTTACGCTTGGTGTGGATTTTGCAGGAGGAACTCTCATTCAGTTGCAATACGAAGCACCTGCACCTTTATCAGAAATTAGAGCCAAATTAGAAGCGGTGGAATCCTATAAAGGTGCGCAAGTCAGCGAGTTTGGCTCACCAGAGGAGATTTTAATTAAACTTTCTACTGCGACTTCAAGTGTAGAACAAAACATTGGCGAGGAAGTCGCAGAGGTGTTAAAGGACACAGGGGAATTAAGCATTAGACGCGTGGATATTGTTGGTCCAAAGGTGGGAAGCGAATTGCAAGAAAAGGGCACTTTGGCTTTAATTTTAGCCCTAGTGAGCATAATGTTTTATGTCTCTTACCGCTATGAATGGCGTTTTGCGCTAGCAGCGGTTTTAGCATTGGTGCATGACGTCGTGATTTCTGCGGGTGCGGTGATTTTGTTTGACATTGATTTGAATTTAGAGGTGATTGCCGCACTTCTGACACTCATTGGTTATTCTATCAATGATACCATTATTATTTTTGATAGAATCCGTGAAACGATTGGTTTGCGTTTGAATGATAGCTTAGAGAATGTGATTAATGAAGCACTTTCTGCAACACTCTCGCGCACAATGCTGACTTCACTCACAATGTTTTTTTCTGTTTTTACGCTTTATCTTTTTGGGGGAGAGATTATTAAGGGATTTAGTTTGCCAATGTTGGTAGGTTCTATTGTGGGAAGTTATAGTTCAATTTTTGTTGCGAGCAAATTGGTAGTTTTGTTTAAATTTGATTTGAAAAAATATCATCAAAAAGTTGCTGAAGCCGAGCGTAGAGCATTAGAGAAAAAGAAATTACGCGAAATGTATGAGAAAGGAAGAGTATAATGGATTGGGGCAAAGTTCTTTTTATATTTTTTATTTTAATGAGTTTGACTTCCACAGTGGGATTTCTGTATGACCAAAGTTTAGTAATGCTTTTTATCGCGGGGGGTGTGAATATCCTTTCTACAATTTTAAAAGTGGGCGTGCGAAGCTATATGTCGGCAGAATTAATGGCGGCTTCACTCGTGGCAGATTTGCATTTGATTCCAGCCTTTCTTTATATGCAAGTTTTTGATAATACCAATGTTGCTGTCGCTTTGGCACTTGGAGCGGTTGTGGCAAATATTGTTTCTATTGTTTTTGTAGCG
The DNA here is from genome assembly GCA_964464895.1 of uncultured Helicobacter sp. GTDB lineage: Bacteria > Campylobacterota > Campylobacteria > Campylobacterales > Helicobacteraceae > Helicobacter_D. Next base: position 59,345 of record CAYXGY010000006.1, read on the forward strand.
ATTGAGAGCATCAAGAGTTACAATGATTATAATTAGGAGCTAATGTGGAATACAATGCAAAAGTAATTGAGAAAAAGTGGCAGAAATTTTGGGAAGAAAATGGTTTGTATGAACCAAATCCAAATAAAACATTGCCCAAAAAATACATTTTGAGTATGTTTCCTTATCCTAGTGGCAATATTCATATGGGGCATGTGCGTAATTATTGCATTAGCGATGCGATTGCTAGAAAATTTCGCAAAGAGGGTTTTAATGTCCTGCACCCTATTGGTTGGGACGCTTTTGGAATGCCTGCGGAAAATGCTGCAATCAAACATAAAACACATCCTAAAGCTTGGACTTATTCTAATATTGAAAATATGAAACGTCAGCTTTATAGCTTGGGATTCTCGTTTTCTAAGACGCGTGAGCTTGCGACTTGTGATTCTATTTATTCCAAATGGGAGCAAGCCTTATTCATCGCAATGTGGGAAAAGGGCTTGATTTATCGTAAAAAGGGCTTCTTGAATTGGTGTCCCAAAGACCAAACCGTGCTTGCTAATGAGCAGGTGATTGAGGGTAAATGTTGGCGTTGTGATACGCCTGTGGTGCAAAAGGAAATGTATCAGTATTACATTAGGATTACAGATTATGCTCAAGAGTTGCTAGACGATTTGGATACCTTAGAGGGTAGATGGCCTAGTCAAGTGCTGACAATGCAAAGAAATTGGATTGGCAAATCAGAGGGTTTGAGTTTTGCATTTGAGTTAGAAAATAAAGTAGAATCGCCTGATTGCACAATAGAATCCATAGAGGTTTTTACCACGCGTCCAGATACGATTTTTGGCGTGAGTTATTGTGCATTAGCCCCAGAACACCCATTAGTTAAAGTTGTGTTAGAAAACGTAGAATCTTATGGAATCACACAAGAGCAAAAGGCGCAAATTATTGCAATACAAAATACAAGCGAAAAAGAACGTGCGCAACAAGAAAAAGAGGGTGTGCCGCTTGGTATCTCTGTGATTCACCCCTTAACAAAAGTTAAGATTCCATTGTGGGTAGCGAATTTTGTCCTTATTAGCTATGGAAGTGGGGCAGTGATGAGTGTGCCCGCACACGATGAAAGAGATTATGATTTTGCTAAAAAATATCATTTGCCCATTATTCCTGTAATTGCGCCTAGAGATTCCAATATCAAATTACCCAAAGAGGATTTTTATGGTGAAAATGGAATCTTAATCCATTCCAATGAATATAATGGCTTAGATAATGAGGAAGCCAAAGCAAGAATTATTGAGTATTTTGAGCAGCACCAATTAGGAAAAGCTGTGGTAAATTTTAAATTGCGTGATTGGGGTGTTTCAAGACAACGTTATTGGGGTACTCCGATTCCACTGATTCATTGTGAAGATTGTGGAATCTTGCCAGAACAGAATTTGCCTGTTTCTCTGCCTGAAGATATTGTGATTGACGGAGAAGGGAATCCACTAGAGAGACACCCTTACTGGAAGTATTGCACCTGTCCTAAATGTGGCAAAAATGCTATTAGAGAGACCGATACATTAGATACTTTTGTGGAATCTAGCTGGTATTTTTTGCGTTATACCACTCCTCAAGAATTGCGTCAAGACGAAATGTTAAGTCGCTCCGATGAGCATTATTGGATGAATGTAGATGAGTATATTGGAGGGATTGAACACGCGATTTTGCACTTGTTGTATTCACGATTCTTTACTAAAGTTTTGCGTTCTTTAGGATATACGGATTCTAATGAGCCTTTTTCACATCTCTTAACACAAGGTATGGTAACCAAAGAGGGCGCAAAAATGAGCAAGTCTAAAGGCAATGTCGTAGATCCTGAAGAGATTATCGCACAATATGGTGCAGACACTGCGCGATTGTTTATTTTGTTTGCTGCTCCGCCTGTGCGCGAATTAGAATGGAACGATTCCGCAGTAGAGGGTTCTTATCGCTTTATTAAACGACTTTGTGCAAAAACCGAAAAAATACAAAAGATTCAAAAACTACCCAAAATAGAGGTGCAAAATTTGAATGAAAAAGAGAAATATGCCCGCAAAAAAGTCTATGAAGCTTTAAAGAAATATCAAGAGACTTTCTGCCACGAGAATGGTTATGCTTTTAATACTTTAATTGCTGCGTGTATGGAAGCCTTGAATGCCTTGAGCGAACAAGATAATGCAGAAATTTGGAGTGAGGGATATTTCATACTCTTAAATATTTTAGAACCAATCATTCCGCATATTTGCTGGGAATTAAGCCAAGAATATTTTAATTTAGAAAATTTTAAAGGAATCGCATTAGACGAAGAAGCTCTCAAAGAAGATTCCATTATGATGGCGATTACGATTAATGGGAAGCGGCGCGGAGAAATTAAAGTAGATTTGAATTGTCAAGATAAGGAGGTATTGGAGCTTGCCAAAGCGGAAGTCTCTAAATGGATAGAGGGAAAAATGATTGTAAAAGAGATTGTCGTGCCCAATAAACTCATTAACTTTGTGGTGAAATAATGATTGGAATCTCGAAAATTATTTCCTTCCTTGCTTGCTTGATGGTATTAAGTGCGTGTGGTTACCAGCCTATCGCACATAGGGCACAAGAAGCAGTCGGAGATAAGGTCTTTGTGGAAGTCAAAATCAATCCACGCGACCCACAAAATAGTGTGGTTCTTAAAGATGAGATTACGAGAGCAATCTTTGAACGTTTGCACGTTAATGTTGGAAGCAGGGAGGATTCTACTTCTGCCATTGAAGTGCAGTTGCAAAGTATAAACTTTAATGCTCTTGCAGAGAATCGCACAGGATTCGCAACTTTTTATCGTTGTGTCGTCAATGTGAAATTTAAATATACTAATACTTCAACCCAAAAAACACGCATTTTTTCCAAACAAGGCTATTATAATTTTTCACTGAATAGTTCTTCTTTTGTTACGGATTCCATTCGGCTTGAAGCAATCAATAAAGCGGTTTTACAAGCCATTGATGGTTTTATTTTACAAATAGGAATTAATGGATAATGATACAAAATGCTCAAATCATTGCTAGGGAAGCATTAAGGGAGTTATTAAAAGAGGGTAAAGAACCAACACCAGAATTTTATACCGAAGCTTTTTATGCGCAAGCGAAGAAATTGGGCATTCGTGTCGATGAGAGAGACTTTAGTATGGAAAAAATCCTTGAAATGCTAAGTCAAGAGGTCAAAGAAAGTCTTTTAAATCGTCAATTTAAAAATAAAAATGAATTGATTACTTCTTTAGTAAAATCTATTCATCATCTCTTTTTCTACAAAAAAAATTTTTATACTCAATTAGAGATTCTAAAATTGCTTTTGCGTTTGCTTGCAACACACCCACAAAAAGAAATTAGCCAGCTTGCTAAGGGGCAATTATTGGAGATTGATAAACTCAATGCCCAATCTATGCAAATGTGGCGCGAACGTTGGGCGGAGCAGATTAAAGGAATCGTAGAATTGGATTTTGTGGATTTGGCGAAAGGTTTAGAGATTTTGAGTGGTTTTAAGATTCCAGATTCTGCTTTTTGCCAATGGCAAGAGGAGGCGCGCAAAATATTAAAAGCGGATACGAAGAAAGATAAAAAAATAAAACTCTTACATAAACTAGAAAAGATTTTGAAAGAACAATTTGCCAAAGCAACACAAAATCAAGATGCAGGAGAATCTCAAGCAGCCCCACACAAAGAATCTCACAAGCATAAGCATAAAAACCACCACCTTCCCTTAAAGTATCAAGATATTTATTCTTTGCCTATTGATGCGATGACGACGCTTGTAGGCAAGCAGGGAATGCAAAAGGTATTGGATTTTGCAGAATCGCAGTTTAAAGAAAATCATAAAAATTATTCCGTCATTGTCTTTGGTATTTCGGCATATGACAAAATCAAAGAGCATTTCGGATTGGAGGCGGCAAAGCGTGTATTGGCGACTCTAGGAAAATTGCTTAAGCAATACAGCAATGAGAGTGATTTGATTGCATATTATGGAGACGAGGAATTTTTGGCGTGTTTGTTAGACCGTACAAAGGAGGAGGCAATCCAATTTATCCGTAATTTAGATTCTGTTGTGAGCCAAAGTATCTTTATGTTTCAGCAAACGCGTATTAATATTTCTTTGAGTGCGCAAGTTTCTCATAGGGTGGAATCTGAAAGTTTGGAAAATATGCTCAAAGTAAGCTTGGAGGAATTTAGCCAACACAAAGATTCTAAGGGGATTATTGATTATGAATCTTAATGCACACAATGAAACACAATTAGAAAGATTTTTAGATGAAAAGGGAGCAGAATACGCCCCCTTTGACCCTATGCGTGCGCCTAGAATCTTAGAGCAATTAAAGATTTCCAAACCCTCTTCACAAACAATTATCCAAGTGATTGGCACGAATGGTAAGGGAAGCACGGGGAGATTTTTAAGTCTAATGTTACATCAATTGGGTATGCGTGTGGGGCATTTTAGTTCCCCACATTTGTTATGCCTTAGCGAACGTTTTTGGAAAAATGGAGCAAATCTTTCAAGAGAAGCTTTAAATGAGGCTTTTTTGGCACTTGATTCTATGGCGGAATCGCAATTAGAGCAAGCAAGTTATTTTGAAGTCTTGACTTTTTTGGCATTGAGTGTTTTTAGTGATTGTGATATTGTCGTGCTTGAGGCGGGGCTTGGAGGAGAGTTTGATTCTACGACAACTTGCACACAAGCCGAATTATCGCTTTTTACAAGCATTGCTTTAGACCACCAAGAAATTTTAGGAGACACCTTAGAAAAGATTGCAACGACTAAGCTAAATGCGATGTCCAAGAAGGCTATTTTGGGATTCCAAAGTGAAGTAGATAGCGAAAATGTAGGCGTTGTGGCAAGAATTGCAAAAGAAATCGCAAGCAAGAAAAAGGCAAAATTAGAGATTTTAGATAAGATTCCTGATGCGATTTCCCAATGGATTAAAGCACAACAATATCCGAGCTATCAAGCACAGAATCTTACTTTGGCTCTATATGGATTGTTGGCTTTGAGGGAGATTTTAGAGCAAAAACAATCACACTTAAAGATGAAAGATTTTTCATTGGATTCTTTGCTTGCTTCTCTCCCTCCACTAGATTTGCAAGGACGTATGCAAAGATTAGCTTCTAATCTCTATTTAGATGTTGCCCATAATGTCAATGCAGCACAAATGCTTGTCAATCAACTAAAAAATAATGATTTTAGTCAAAATAAATGTGTTTTGATTTATAATTCCTACTTTGATAAAAATCCCAGCGCAGTTTTATCGGAATTTGCGCCGATAATCAAACGCGTAGAGATATTGGAAGTTGCTAATCCTCGCATCATTGCAAAGGCACAATTAGAAAAGATTTTACAAGAATTGGGAATAGAGTTTAGAGATTTTAAGATGATTCATCAAGAGGAAAAATATTTGGTATGCGGTTCGTTTAGTGTTGTAGCAGAATTTCTAGCACATTTTATAAAGAATGAAATTAAGTTTGCAGAGAGATAATGTGAAGAATCGCTTTGTCGTTACGATTACAGATGTTAATGGTTCTAAACAATACAATATTCATCAATATATGAAGCAAATTATGCTTTATATCATCTTGCTTGTTGTTGTCATATTTTTCTTTAGTTTTATCTCTATACGATTGCTTTTAAAAGAAGTGAAACAGATTGAAACCAAGCGGGATTTAATGCAGCAGGAGTATCTGAAAATCAATGAAAAAAATGCACAATTACGCGCTTTAGTAGATGAAAAGACAGAAGAATTAGTCAAAGTCTCTGATAGAATTGAGGATTTAGAGGGAATCGTAGGGCTAAGCGACCAAACAATAGAAGCACCACAGGATTTAGGTCTTATTGAGCGCGTAGATTTGGCAAAGATAACAGGAGCGCAAAAGGCATTTGTGATGCAATTAATTCCTAATGGTGTTCCTTTGCGCGGGAGCTATCGTATCACCTCTGAATGGGGAACGCGCGTGAATCCTGTGTTGCAACGCTTTGCACCTCATAATGGTATGGATTTTGGTGTGCCTACGGGGACGCCAATTTACGCACCTGCAGATGGTGTAGCGGATTTTACCAATAATGGTTATAATGGTGGTTATGGAATTATGGTAAAATTAGAACATTCTTTTGGATTCAAAACATTTTATGCGCATTTGAGTAAAATTGTTGTGAATAAAGGAGAATTTGTGCAACGAGGGCAACTTATCGCATATTCTGGCAATAGTGGGAGGAGTACAGGACCGCATTTGCACTATGAGATTCGTTATCTAAATCGCGACCTTAATCCACGCCCATTCGTAGAATGGACTATGCGAGATTATACGCAAATTTTTGAAAAGGAGAAAAACATAAAATGGCAATCTTTGCTAACAATGATAAACAAATTAGCGGAAATTCAGGGAATACCAGCATCATCGCACAAGGGACAAAAATAAAAGGCGATGTCATTAGCGAGTGTAATTTACACATTGACGGGACTTTAGAGGGTAATATTATTGCCAAAACAAATGTTGCCATTGGTAAAAATGGTAGTGTCAATGGAAGTATCAATTCCGAACATTTGGTTGTGAGCGGGAAGTTGATGGGAGATTGCGAATGCAATATCGTAGAGATTCTGCCACAAGGTAGAATTGATGGCAGTATTACCGCAAGAGAGCTCATTATTGAAAAAACAGGAGAATTTGTCGGACAAAGTGTTGTGCATAAAAACAATGAATACAACAATGGATTTGACAAAGTCAATAGAGTAGGCTTGGATAAATCAAAAATTGCACCCTTTAGCCTAAAAAAATCAGAGGATGGCGGTGAGTCAAAGTAGCGTTTATGCGCATCTTAAAAATTTAAAAAGAGAATTTAATCGCCATTTTAAAGATGGCTTGCTTATCATTACTGAAGAGAAGCAAAATGCGCTAAGTGCTTGTGATGTAGCGCGGTTATTGGGGTTTAACGCCTTTGTGTTACCCGATTTTCGCGCTGTTTTTGGTGAGGATTTGCGCAGTTTTCAAGAGGAGCTAAGCGAAATTTTCTCTACACTCAGAGAATTTTATGCTTGCAAGGGTGCGAAAATTCTCTTTAGCCCCCTTTCAACCTTGTTGCATTCCCTGCCCAAAGCGGAATCCTTGCAAGGCATTTCACTACAAGTTGGTGCAACTCTTTTTCTAAAAGACTTCAAAGAAACTTTGTTTTATTTGGGATACGAATTTGTAGATTTGGTAGAACTTAGCGGAGAGGTTTCTATTAGAGGAGATATTATTGATATATTTGCGCAGGGTTTGCAGCCTTATCGCATTACGCTTTTTGGCGATGAGATAGAGAGCATTCGCGCATTTGATGTCCAAAGTCAGCTTTGCTCTAAAGAAGAATTAGAGAATCTCACGATTCCGCCAGCGTTTTTTAATCTCAATGCAGAATCTTATGCGGCTTTGCAAAATGCAATCTTGGAGCAACAAACACCTTTGTTGAATGATGTTTCAAGGAATGGTGGTTTGGCAAGCTTTGGGTTTTGGTATTTGGATAGAATCCACGTCGCGCAAGACTTTTTGCAAACCTATCCTTTTGTATTACTTCCAAATGTTAAAGGATTGGCAAAAGAGATTTTAGAATTTAAAGAGCATAACGAACAGAAATTACAAAGAATCTTGAATGGAGTTGAAATAAGTGAAAGCAAGGAATATCAAGATTTTGAGTTTCATTTTAACACCCTAAAGACTTTTTTAGAATTTCATAAGGACAAGCAGACCACGATTATTGCTAAGACAGAATCGCAGGTGCGACAAGTGGGGATTTCGCTGTCTGATACAAGATTTCATTTTCTATTGGATTTGGATATTTCAGTAAATATTTTAGGCGAAAATGAGCTTATTTTATCGCTAAATGCAGCCCAAAAACAAAAAAAACGCACCAAAACCAAGATATTTTTAGACGAATTAAATTTGGGTGATTATGTTGTGCATTGTGATTATGGAATCGCAATCTTTAATGGAATCGTGCAGGCAAATATTTTTGGAGCAACGCGTGATTTCATTGAATTGCGTTATCTTGGCGAGGATAAATTGCTTTTGCCTGTTGAAAACCTAGAGAGGATTGACCGCTATGTCGCTGATAGCGGAGGGATTCCATTATTAGACCGACTGGGAAAAGGTTCTTTTGCAAAGCTTAAGGAAAAAGTAAAAGAAAAGCTTTTTATTATCGCGAATGCTATCATTGCGCTAGCAGCAAAACGAGAGTTGCTTGATGGTGTTGTCTTTGATGTGGCAAAGGAGGAAATCCTAATCTTTCAAAACCAAAGTGGATTCCATTATACAGAAGACCAAACACACGCAATTACAGAGATTTTCAAGGATTTGAGCTCGGGGCGCGTAATGGACAGGCTGCTAAGCGGAGATGTGGGGTTTGGCAAAACAGAAGTCGCAATGAATGCAATGTTTGTAGCGTTCTTAAATGGCTACCAATCTGCTATGATTGCACCCACGACTTTATTGGCTTATCAGCATTTCAATACCCTGCAAGAACGTTTTGCGCCATTTGGGCTAAAGTTAGCGCGTCTGGATAGATATGTCAGCACAAAAGAAAAAAAACAAATCCTAGCCGAACTTAAAGGTGGAGAGCTTGACGCGGTCGTAGGCACGCACGCTCTTTTGAATGCGGAGTTTAAGAATCTAGCCCTGATGATTGTAGATGAGGAACATAAATTCGGCGTGAAGCAGAAAGAAAAAATCAAAGATTTAAGTCAAAATGTCCATTTGCTCTCTATGTCCGCTACCCCGATTCCAAGAACATTGAATATGGCACTCTCCAAGATTAAGGGTTTAAGTGAGTTGAAAACCCCTCCGAGTGAGAGACAAGCCACGCGCACTTTTGTTAAAGCCTATGATGAGGTTTTGTTAAAAGAAGTTATCTTGCGTGAAATGCGTAGGGGTGGGCAGATTTTTTATATTCACAACAATATTGCCACGATTACACAAAAAAAAGAAGAAATTTTAAATCTGCTTCCCCAATTAAAGATTGCGATTCTACATTCACAAATTCCTGCCACAGAGGCAGAGGATATTGTTTTGGATTTTGCTAAAGGTACATATCCCCTCTTGCTTTGCACAAGCATTGTAGAATCGGGGATTCATTTGCCCAATACTAATACGATTATCGTTGAGGGTGCAGATTGCTTTGGAATCGCGGATTTGCACCAATTGCGTGGGCGTGTGGGGAGAGGGAATAAAGAGGGATTTTGTTATCTTTTAATAGAAGATTTTGAACGTATTACGGCAGATGCTAAAAAACGTCTTTTAGCATTGGAGAAAAATTCTTTTTTGGGGAGTGGAGGCGCACTTGCTTACCACGATTTAGAGATTCGTGGTGGAGGCAATCTCGTAGGTGAGGCTCAAAGCGGGCATATCAAAAACATAGGTTATTCTCTTTATTTGCGTATGCTAGAGGAAGCAATTTTTACTTTAAGTGGAGATGTGCAGCAAAAGCAAAATCCTATTGATGTGAAGCTTAGCGTTACCGCGTTTTTGAATCCGGAATTGATAGAATCCGAACGTTTGCGCCTAGAAATTTATCGGAGACTTTCTAAATGTAAAGAAGAAAATGCAGTGTTTTTGATTGAGGGAGAAATTGAGGAGCGATTCGGGCGATTGGATATTTATACAAGGCAATTTTTGGATTTGATTCGTATTAAGATTATCGCAAGAAATTGTGGAATCGCAAGCATTTTGAATTATCAGCAGAACATTTCTTTTGTAGATTTAGAGGGTGAAAAATTGACGATTAAAGCCACGAGCAAAGATGAAGAGGATTTGCTAGAAGCGGTTTTTAAGCATTTGGAATCTTTAAAAGCACACAACAATCCACAGAGCCAAAGCAAAAAGATTGAAGGAAAATAATGCGATTAGGGTTGATTGGGGATATTGTAGGCAAAATCGGCAGGCGACAAGTTGCGCGTTATTTGAAGCAAGCAAGAGAGGAATACCGCTTAGATTTTGTTGTGGCAAATGGGGAGAACGCAAGTCACGGATTTGGGCTTAGTATTGCTTGTGAGCAGGAATTAAGGGGAATGGGTGTAGATGTCTTCACGGGAGGAAATCATATTTGGGACAAAAAGGATATTTTGCCTCTCTTGGCTCTTGAAAACTCTAAGGTTTTGCGTCCGCATAATTATCCACAAGGGGTGGTGGGCAGTGGAATCTATCGGGGAGAGATTCAAGGAGAGTCTTTTGCGATTCTGAATCTAATGGGGCATTTTGGTATGCCACAATGTGATAATGCGTTTCTCTGTGCTAAAAATATGGTGGAATCCTTGCACAAAGAGGGCATTATGAATCTTGTATTGGACTTTCACGCAGAGGCTACGAGTGAAAAAAGGGCAATGCTGATGATGCTAAAGGGGCAAATCAGTGTGATTGTTGGCACGCATACGCATATCGGCACAGACGACTTGGAAATCTTTGATGGGACTTTTGGAGTCAGTGATATAGGAATGTGTGGAGCACGAGAAAGCGTGATTGGAATGGAAGCAAAAGAACCTATTGAGCGGTTTTTAACCGGCTTGCCTAATCGCTTAAACGTGCCAGAGGGAAATGGAATCCCAAGTATTTTTCAAATGATTGTGTGTGAGATTGTGCAAGGAAAATGCGTAGAAGCCTTTAAGCTTAAGGCTGTGGATAATGGGATTTTATGCAAGACACTTAGTGCGCAGAGGAAGGAAGATGCTTAACTTTGAAAAAAAGTCAGCCTTTGACTATCCTTCTTATACGCTAAGCAAATCTGCTAATTCTGTGCGTGGGGGCATTATTTATTACATCTCTAAAGTGCATAAGCTTAAGAGAAGTATAAAAACAAATAGAATCTAGCACAACAAAAACCAACCTTAAACAAACCTGCAAAGTCAAACAAAATTCTATAAAAACAAAAAGAATTAAGTAGATTTGTAGTAGAATTAATTAGGTTTTAGTGAAATTGAACTATCACTATTGTTAGAAAGGGGTTATAATGTTACCAACGTGGAGCAAAGAAATTAGTGTGCATAATGAAAAAATTGATGAGCAGCACAAGAAATTATTTGAGATTGCAGGTCGTGCTTATATGATGACAGAGAAAAAATCAAGCAAGGAAGAAGTAATTGGGGTTTTGCGTGAATTGCTTGAATACACAAAAGAGCATTTCAAAGATGAGGAAGATTATATGCAATCCATTTCTTTTCCGCGCTTAGAGGCACATAGGGAGATTCATCAAGAAATCATTAGAGATATGGTAGGAGCTGTAACGCGCGTGCAGAATCTCAATGATTTGAAAGATGAGATAGCAAAAATAGCGAAAAATTGGCTCTTAGTGCATATCATCAAAGAAGATATGCAAATTGAAAAATTCCGCCGTAACACTTGCCCGCTCCCTCAAGCAAAACCAGCAGAGCCTAAACCTGAAGAACTAAAACCAGCGAAAACGGAAGAAAAGAAATTTGAATATTTCTGCGGTTGTCCTAATAAAGTGCATTATGTTCCAGCAGACATTGATAAAAAGATTCGTGCAGGTGGGGTATTTAATTGCAAGGTCTGCAAACAAGCCATTCAGCCAAAACAATAATAAGGATTAATATGCTTGACAAGAGTGAATTAAACGAATATGCCCTAATGGCAAATTCCTTGCGTTTTCTTTGCGCGGATATGGTGCAAAATGCAAATAGCGGACACCCTGGTGCGCCGATGGGGCTAGCTGATATTGCGGTAGTGCTTGGCTTACATATTAGGCTCAATCCAAAGAATCCACAATGGATTAATCGTGATAGATTAGTCTTTAGTGGGGGACACGCAAGTGCGCTTGTCTATTCGTTGCTACATTTATGGGGCTTTGAAGTGAGTTTGGAAGATTTAAAGAGTTTTCGTAAATTGGGTTCTAAAACGCCCGGACACCCAGAATACCGACATACTCCCGGAGTGGAAATCACGACAGGACCGCTTGGGCAAGGAATTGCTAATGCAGTAGGTTTCGCAATGGCGGGCAAACTCGCTTCCTTTATGTTAGGGGAGGATTTGATTCATCACAAAGTCTATTGTTTGTGTGGCGATGGGGATTTAGAGGAGGGCATTTCTTATGAAGCAGCTTCTCTTGCGGGACATCATCGCCTGAACAATTTGATTTTGATTTATGATTCTAACAATATTACGATTGAGGGAGAATGTAATGTTGCGATGAGCGAAAATGTAAAAGTGCGGTTTGAATCACAAAATTGGGAAGTCTTAACGATAGACGGACACGATTTTATGGAAATTGATGCCGCATTAGAGCGGGCAAGAGTTGTGAATAAGTCCGTATTGATTATCGCACAAACACAAATTGCTAAGGGCTCTCTAAGTCTTTGTGGTTCGCATAAGGCGCACGGAGCACCTTTGGGAGTGGAGGAGATTTGCGCTTCAAAAGAACATTTAGGATTCAATCCCAAAGAGCAGTTTTTTGTCTCAGAATCTTCTAGGATTCGGTTTAAAAATACTGCAGAATTAGGAGAATTAGCGAATCTTGAATGGGAGAAAGCATTTGAAAAAAGTGCTAAAAAGACACTTTTAGAAGAAATGCTAAAACCAAATTTTGACAAAATTGCTTATCCGAATTTTGAAGAACAAAAAGCAAGTGGTAAGGGAATCGCAACGCGTGCGAGTAATGGAATGATTCTCAATGCCATAGCACAAGCCTTACAAGGATTTATCGGTGGGAGTGCGGATTTAGCCCCCTCAAATAATACCGAGTTAAAAGGCAAGGGCGATTTCCCCAAAGGAAGCAATTTCCACTTTGGAATCCGAGAACACGCAATGGGTGCAATCAGCAATGCTCTTTCTAATTATGGGTTATTTTTACCTTTCTGTGCTACGTTTTTCGTCTTTAGTGATTATTTGTCCCCTAGTGTGCGCGTGGCAAGCTTGATGAAAAGCAAGGTTTTTTATATTTGGACGCACGATTCTATTGGAGTGGGAGAAGACGGAGCGACACACGAGCCTATTGAGCAATTAAGTCATTTTCGCGCTATGCCAAATCTCAATGTCTTTCGTCCTTGCGATGCGCTTGAAAATGTCGCGTGTTGGCAGGTTGCTTTTGAAGTGGAGGGACCTTGCGCCTTTGTTTTAAGTCGTCAAAATCTACCAATTTTTGAAAATGTGCGCAAGGAAAATGTGCGTAAGGGTGCATATCTGAAGTTTGCTTCTACGCTCAATCCCCAAAATCCACAAATCACATTCATAGCAAGTGGTAGTGAAGTAGAACTTGCACTCAAGAGTGCCAAAAAGTTAGAGCAAGACGGAATCGCAACGCAAGTAGTGAGTGCTCCGTGTTATGATTTGTTTGCCCAAGAAAGCAAAGAATATCAAGATTCCTTGCTTAAAGGCAAAGTGATTGCCATTGAAGCAAGTCGTGGCTTGGAATGGTTTGCCTTTGCAAATAATGTCATAGGTATGTCTAGCTTTGGCGCAAGTGGCAAGGGAGAGGAATTATTCAAGCATTTTGGATTTAGTGTAGAAAATGTCGTTTCTATTGTCAAAAGCCATTTAGGATAGAATTTAAGCAGGTGGAGAAATTTCATCTTTTTTCAAACACGCGTGCAATGAAACATTTTTTTGCACAAAATTATGCAGAGGGTTTTTTGCCAAGCGCAAAGAGCATTGCGGAATTTTTGGATCTTATCTTGAGGGTGGAACATAAGCGTAAGATTCCGCCTTTCTTGCGTCATTTTTATTTATATCAAGCCATTCAAGCAAATTCTCAAAATACACAAAAACTAGGCAGTTTTGCTAAAAATTTCACGCAATTTTTACTCAATTCCCCCTTTTTCTTGAGATTCTATGATGAATTATGCGCAGAATGTGTCTTAATAGAATCTTTAGAAAAGCTGGATATTTATGCTTTTTATGATGACCATTTAGCGGTTTTGAAAGCGGTTTTTAAGAGTTATCAAGAAATTTTAGCCAAGCATCAATTTTTTGATAAATACTTTTTAGAGGATTATCAAATCACTTTTGAATTATTAAAGGGATTTGATGCAATTATCATTCATTTAGAGGGATTTTTGAGCCAATTTGAAATGCGAGTGTTTCATAGAATCGCAGAGCGTTTGCCCATTACTTTCAATCTCACTTTGGATTCTTTCAATCAAGAATATTATACAAAACTTTTTGGGCTCTCTTTAGAGCTAGGAATCTATGAGGTGGAGCTTTTTTGTGGTGAATTTAGTTGTAAAAAACTAGAATCGCAAGTGATTCATAATCCCCAGCAATTCCAAGTATTGGAGTTTCAAGACAAAATTGCAGAAATCGGAGGGATTTTTGCGCAGATTGATTTGTGGTTGGAGAAAGGAATCACACCAGAGCAAATTTGTATTGTTTTGCCAAATGAGGAGTTTGCCCAATATTTGAAACTTTTTGATAAGGCGAGAAACTTTAACTATGCAATGGGAAATGCTCTGAAAGAATGCACATTGTATCGGAATCTTAAAAGCTCTTTGCAGGGGAAAAACGAGTCAAATCCCCCAAATGAAGCCCTACAAGAGGAATGCAGGGAATCCCAAGATTCTATTGCGATTCCTAATTTTCAGAGTTTTGAGGAGTTCAAGGAGTTTTTGCAGAATTGGGAAGTAAATTCTAAGGAATCCCAAACAATCAAAGAAAAATTTTTAGAGGGTTTGGAGCAGTTTGACTTCGCCTTGAAATATTTAATGCCTCTTAGCGTGCAAGAACAAATTTTGGTTTTTTTAAATATGCTAGGAGAAGTAACGCTTGATGATATTGGGGGCGGACGCATTAGTGTAATGGGAATTTTAGAAACACGAGGAATCAGTTTTGATTATCTGATTATCCCAGAATTTAATGCAGGAAATGTGCCAAGCCTTAAGGATAAGGATTTGTTTTTAAATACTGCGATTCGTGAAAAAGTAGGGTTGCCAACGAGAAAAAATCGTGAGAATTTGCAGAAACATTATTATGCGCAAATTTTGCAAAAAAGTTGCGAAGCACGGATTATGTGCCTCAATAATGACGAGGATAAACCCTCTTTATTCTTGCTAGAAAATTCTATTTTTGGGCGCATACCTAATTTTAAGGCAAGCTTGAATTATGGCGAGTATTTTTTGAGTGGTAAGACGTTGAGTTATCAGGAATGCGAGATTATTGCACCCTTAGAAGTAGAATCTTTCAGTGCGACAAGTTTGCAGTGTTTTTTGACTTGCCCGCGTAAATATTATTATCGTTATGTTTTGGGATTCAAGGAATTAGCAAGCAAGGGAGTGAATATCGGTAGCAAGATACACAATGCGTTAAAAGAAGTTTATTATAATGCCCAACAATACGCAATGGATTCTATGTATCAAGAAGTTTGTGCGAGAATGGAGGAAAGTCATTCCGCCAAAGAATCTTTTGAGAGCGCGCTAGCCAAAAAATATTTAAAAAATTTTTTTGAAGCTGAGAAAAAGCGTTTAGAATATGGTTGGATTCCTTTTAGGTTTGAACAAGAGTTTAGTTTTAAATTATTGGGATTCCTCATTAAAGGACGCATAGATAGGATTGATAAAAGGGACGAGGAAGTCTTCGTGCTAGATTATAAATATAAGCGCAATTTAAAAGTGGAATCCAAAAATTATGCAAAAGCCTTAGATTTTCAATTGCCGCTTTACGCACTAGCAGTGCAGAAAGGCGCAATAGAATGTCTGGAAAATCCTAAACAAATCCAAGCAGGATTCTATGATTTATACAATGCCGAAATTCTATGCGAGCACGACTTAAATGCTAAAATTGAAACTTTGCACCATAAGCTAGAGGAGATTTCTAAAAACTCCAAAGAAGTGAATTTTGTATTGACAAGCAAACGTGAGACTTGTCAATATTGTGATTTTATTTACCTTTGCAACCGCTATTAATTGCCTTGAAAACTCGGACAATGAAAAGCAAGGTTAAACTCACCATTAATGCCTTAAAGACATAAACAGATTGTGTGTGCATACTATCAAATGTGAGGTTTGCGATTGCTTCCTCGCCTAGATTTTGAGCATATACGATATAAGGCGTGTAATAAAAAGTGAATAAAAAAATGAAAACAATGCTTAATAATCCTAAAATAGGAGCGATTCTAGCTCCACTAACGCGAAAGGAGAGAATCTCATAACAAAGGATAAAGAGGGCTAAAAGATTCAAAAGAATGTTGAGTTTGACAAAAATACTTGTCATTAAAAGCCCCGATTGGAATAAAGTCATCTCCAAATTTGGCACAATTGCAGGAGCACGAAAAATAGAGGGCGCACTCAAAGCTCCGCACGCAATGATTGCTCCAAGCGTTATGCCAATGAGGAGCAAATACAAGGCTAGAAAATAGGGTTGTAGTTTCAAAAGGTTTCGCATAAAAATCCTTAAAATTTTTGCAAATTATAGCAAAAGATTTGAATTTACTCTCATTCCTTTTAGGAAGGATTGGTCGCAAAAATATCCAAATCTTGCTCATAAAGATGCGTCTCTACATTAAAGAATCCAAGCAAGGTATGGAAAAGATTGTCGTGGGAATATTTTTTGTTTTGATTGGCTTTTGCAAGATTGTTTAGTAGAGAATCATTGCTCCAAAACATCATCGGGATATGGATTTGAGTTTTGGGAGCAAATGTATAAGGCATTCCGTGCAGATAGATTCCATTTTCTCCTAAACTTTCGCCGTGGTCTGATAAATAGAGTAAAGAACTTTTATAATCCTTTAGTTCTGATAATTCTTTGATGAGGTTGTGCAAAATATAGTCTGTATAAAGAAGTGTGTTATCATAAGCGTTATAGATTTCTTCACTAGAGCATAAAGAGAGGTTGTTGGTTTCACAAGTGGGGAGGAATTTTTTAAACTCTTTGGGAACTCTTTTGTAATAAGCTGGTCCGTGAGAACCTTGCAAGTGGAGAACAATCAAGCGATGATTATCATTTAATGTTTTTAGTCTTTCCTTGACTTCTTGGATTAAAAACGCATCGTAATCTTGTGTGAAAAATGAAGAATCCTCTAATCTCTTGCTGATGGCATAATCTTTTCCAGAGTTGTTATCAAGCCAAGTAATTGTAACTCCAGCTTTGTTTAGAATATCCAAAATATTTTCTTGAAATTCATTTGTGTTATATTTAGATTGCGTAGAGTAAGAAAACATACAAGGTAAAGAAACTGCAGTAGAAGTCGCGCAGGCATAAGTGTTGGGGAAGAAAATTATGTCCGGATTAGAGGAGGTGTAGAAGTTGGTGTGGTTTTTGGTATAGCCATTGAGTGAGAAATTTTCTGCTCTTGCAGTCTCTCCTATGACGAGTAGAAGCAGATTCTTATCCATTGGGTTTTTGAGTGAAGCATCAGGGGAGAGTATTGCAAGTTTCCTTTGGGAATTGGATTTGAGTTGAATCAGTTTTTGCGCGCTATATATTTGATAAAAGGGCGTATTAAACACGCGCATTGTTTTGAAATTGCGCGCAAATGGCAGAAGTGTTTTAGAGAATGAAGCAAAAATTATCACAACAAGGCTTAAGGAAATAAAAATTGTCATACACTTAACCATAAGGTGTTTTTTGAGACTATAAAATTCAATTTGTGCTTTAAAAACAAGGAGTAGAGGCAAACAAATCAAAAACAAAAAAGAAACCAAAAAGGGGATAGAGAGTAATTCCTTGACTTCTCTTGCGTCTGTTTTGAGGGCATTATCAAGTATTTGATAGTCAATGGGGATTCCATAAGCATTCATAAAATATTGACTGACACCAGCAATCAAAATCAAGCAGCTTAATAAAATCTTGGTTGCATAAGGGATAAACAATAGGGCAAGAAACCATACCATAAAGCAAAAATAAAGGAGAGGAAACAAAAGAAAGAGAGAAGTATCTCCTTGAGAGTTTAGGTTCTCATAAATATAAGAGAATAACTTAAAATTAATACAAGTCAAGAATAGAGAGGATAAAAGTACAAAAGCGAGCCAAGAGATTTTGAAAGTTTGCCTGGGATTGGAAAAAGATAAAAAGAGAGAAAATGCGCTATGAAATGCTAGGTTTGTCGGGGGGGGGGGGGTAGATTCCCATGTTTTGGTAAAATGCCAAACGAAATCAAAAAAAAAAAAAAAAAAAAAAAAAAAAAAAAAAAAAAAAGGGCGAAATATGTTTTAAAAGGTGCGGGGGGAATAAAAAAAAAAAAAAAAGAGAAAAACGGTCTATAAAGTGGTGGGGTTTGGGGGGGGGGGGGGGGTAGATTGCCATATTTTTCCTTTTAGATTATTGTTGAGTTTGGAATTATAAATACGTTTTGTTAATGGAGTGTAAATATATTTTTAGATTTGACGAATCTCTTTACTATGTGCATAATTTAAGATTAAAAATGTTTTAGGAATTGCGGTTGTTTGTATGGATTGTCAATTTGTGATTCTAATCTTAGATATAATTCGTATCTCAATAGGAGAAAAAATGAATCAAGAAAATAGTATTAAATGTCCAAATTGTGGTGTAAAAATTGATGTGCAAGCAATTGTATATCATCAGATTGAGCAAAGGATTCATCAAGAAAACTTAGAGGTTAAAAAACAATTTGAAGTAGAGCTAGCACAAAAACGCAATGAATACAAAAAAGCCTTTGACACCTTAAAAGCAGAACAAGAATCTTTTGAAAAACGGATTGAGCAAGCGACCAAGGAATCTTTAAGGCAAGAGCGAAAAAAGCTTGAGGATTCCCTCAAACAAGAAATGACGCAAGAATATCAAGAAGCAATGATGAAAATGAAAAAAGAGCTGGAGGAGAAATCTAATCAAGTCAAAGAATTGAATCTAAGCAAAGTAGAAATTGAGCAATTAAAGCGAGAGAAAGAGGAGATAGAATCTAGGGTGAAAGCCCAAGAGCAAGAACGTTTGACAAAAGAAATGGCAAACTTTAAAGAAAAAGTGCATAAAGAAATAGAAGCACAAAATGAGCTACGATTCAAAGAAAAAGAACAGCAGCTAGAAATGCTTAAAAAACAACTCCAAGAAGCGCAACGCAAAGTAGAGGTAGGCTCGCAACAGCTACAAGGTGAGGTGCAAGAATTAGCAATTGAGGAATATTTACGTGCCCAATTTCCTTTGGACGATATTTCAGAAATCAAAAAGGGTGCGTATGGTGGAGATTGCGTGCAGGTTGTGCATACAAGGGAAATACAAAATTGTGGAAAAGTTTATTATGAAAGCAAACGCACAAAAGAGTTTCAACGCGTATGGATTGAGAAATTTAAAGCGGATATGTGCAAAGCAGGCGCAGATGTGGGCGTGATTGTCAGTGAGGCAATGCCAAAGGAGCTAGAGCGAATGGGGCTATTAGAGGGAATATGGATTTGCACTTTTGAGGAGTTTAAAGCCTTGTGTGCGGTTTTGAGAGAGGGTGTGATTCAAGTGAAAATTGCACAAAAATCCCAAGAAAATAAGCAAGATAAAATGAGTCTGCTCTATCATTATCTCACGAGTTCAGAGTTTAAAATGCAAATGGAAGCCATTGTGGAGGGATTCGTGCAAATGCAAAGTGATTTGGATTCCGAAAAACGCGCAGTGCAAAGGCTATGGAAACAACGTGAAAAGCAAATCCAAAAGGTGCTTGAAAATACGATTGGTATGTATGGCTCTCTCAAAGGAATTGCGGGAAATGCGATTGAGAATGTCAAGGCATTAGAACTTTCCTCTAGTGAGGCTTTGGAGGAGTGAGAGGCTTAATTGAGATTCCAATTAATCGGTGTTTTGCCGAGTTGTTGTAGAATCGCATTGGTTTTTGAGAAATGACGACAGCCTAAAAACCCACTACGCGCCAAAGGCGAGGGGTGTGCTGCTTCGAGGATAAAGTGTTTTTGGGAGTCAATCAAGGCTTTTTTGGCTTTGGCGTAATTCCCCCATAGCAAAAACACGATTCCCTCACAACGCACATTGATTTGACGAATCACAGCATCGGTGAAATGCTGCCAGCCAAAATGCTGATGGGAGGCGGGTTTCCCAGATTCTACACTCAAAATACTATTGAGCAGCAAAACCCCTTCACGTGCCCAAGAGCTCAAATCTCCATTGGGGCTAGGAGGGATTCCCAAATCCATTTGCAACTCTTTATAAATATTTTGCAAAGAGGGAGGGATTCGCACTCCACTAGGCACAGAAAAAGATAATCCCATTGCTTGATGCGGTTGGTGGTAGGGGTCTTGCCCTAAGAGCACAACCTTTAACTTGTCAAAGGGCGTGAGGTTAAACGCATTGAAAATGAGTTTGGCGGGGGGATAAAGAATCGCACCTTGTGCTTTAGCGGCAAGATAGTATTGTTTGATTTCTGCAAAATAGGGTGATAAAAATTCATCTTTTAAAATTTCTTTCCAGCTTGGTTCAATTTTAATGTTTTCAAGTTTGACTTGCGATTCCATTGTTTTCCTTATTTAAGTCCGGCGATTATCACGCATAATTGCATTAAAACGTTGCAATAAAATAGGGTTGCTTGAAATATCAAAATTCCCAATAATGCGCGCTACATCTCGTTCGTCTAGCACACTAAGTGCTTCTTTTAACATCATCGCAAAGGCGAGTTCATCTTCGCTTAGGATAATTTCACCAAACTTTTTAGTGTATTGTTTGATGAGGGCTTTTTCTTCTCTTTCTCTATCTCTATCCTCAATCAAAACGCGTTCAATATGGGAGAGTACTTGGAATTTTTTCGCTTTGAGTGCAGGGCGAGTGTAGGCTTTGGTCAAAGCCATAATGCGCTCAATAATATCATTTTTTTCTTCCTCATTTTCGTAAAATTCTTCATAGTTTTCGTACATAGAATCGGGGAAATAATCACGGATAATATCATATTTTGTTAGTGCGATTCTGCTTAAACGTTCTTGATTGTTTTGGGCACTCATACTCGCAATGCTTTCGCGCAAGAAGTTAATATCCTCGCGTCTATCTCCATAGAATTTTAATTGCTCAAATCGTTCTTCTGCGGGATAAAATTCACATAATTTTTCAATTCTGTCTAAAAGAATCTCTTGATAAGAACGATAAGCAACCTCTGTAATTTGCGTCATTTGTTTGTATTGTTTATCGCTAGATTGAGAGAGCACAAGCTCTATGGCTTCGTTTAAATCATATTTTTCGAAAATCTTTTCTATTGCGTCATAAAGAATCGCAAAATTCACTTCCTCTACAGAAATTGCGTGATAGACTATTTCTATTTCTCGTTCAATGTAATTGGTATCGTCTTCTGGAATGATTTCGGATTCTTTATCCGCACGTAAGGCGTTCATATAGTTCATAATGCGCTCTTTGCTTGCTTTTTTGAAAAGTTTAGCAAGGTCTGCCATTGTCATACTTTCAAGTTTTTCTTTTGAGTGCCCGTGTTGGCTTAATTGCCAAATAATCTCGCGTCTGTTCATTTACTGCCTTAAAAGTGGTTTATAGTAGGATTGAGGCTTGCTTCTTGCAAGGCACGCCAAACTTTGAGTGCTTGGAGGTGCTCTTTAGTATCGTGGCAGCGGATAATGCTCGCACCATTTTTGAGAGATTCCAAATGAATCGCAAGCGTGCCACTTAAACGTTCTTCTACGACACAAGACGTGATTTTGTCAATCATACTTTTACGACTTGCTCCTACTAAAAGAGGATAACCAAAGTGCAAAAAATGCCCCAAGTGCTTGATGAGTGCGCAATTATGTTCTAGGGTTTTGCCAAACCCTATCCCAATATCCAAAATAATTTTTGAGATTCCAGATTCATTTAAAGATTCTATTCTTTCTCTGAAAAATGTGTCTATTTCTAAAAATAAATTCTGATAATGTGGGTTTTTTTGCATTTCTTTTGGATTTCCTTGCATATGCATCACAACACATTCGCAATTAGAGCCACGCACCGCTTGAATCATTGCTTCTTTTGTGAATCCTGTAATGTCATTTACGATTCTAAAGCCATAATCCAAACATTTACTTGCGACACTTGGCGTGTAAGTGTCAATACTTAGAGTAACTTTCTCATCAATTCGTTCTTGTTTGATAAAATGCAAAAGTTCTTTCAAGCGCGCGTGCTCTTCCTCCTCACTCACCCAAGCACTGCCCGGTCGTGTGCTCGCTGCGCCAATATCTATGATAGAAACTCCCTCTCCAATCATTTCTAGGATTTTAGCTTCGGCTTCTTTCGTGTTTTTTCGGGAATCACGATAAAAACTATCGGGCGTTATATTGATAATCCCCATAATTTTGGGCTCTAAATTATGAAATCGTAAATGCGATTCCAAATCTTGTGCGACTTTTTTTAGTCCAAAAGGTTGCAATTTGAGTTTTTTTAGCAATGCCTTGCTCTGTGAGAGATTTAGCATTAAGATTCCGTCATAAAATTCTCTTGTATAAAGAATCGCATCTTTGGGTAGGGCAAAGTCTGCACCAACGGCTAACGATTCTTGTTTGAGAATATTGGCTGCTGGAGCTTTGAGAGATTGGATAGAGAAGCAAAATGTTTTATTTTTTTTGCTCAAGATTTGATAACCCCTTGCATCGCAATCAAGATTTTTAAGTTCTATCGCACAATTTTCTAAATACTGCACAAATGCCATATTTATCCTTAAGGATTCCAGAGATTTTGTGCAGCAAACTTTTGCTTTTTCTTGCGCAAGATGAGTAGCAATAGAACCAAAAGAATATGATGAGATTTTTCGTATTGTTCTTCCCAAAAAAGTGCGCGTTCGAATGTTTTGGTTTCATTAGAATCAAAATGTAATCCCATTTTGATTGCGTCCAAATATAAACTTTGAATTTCTGTCTTTAGGGTAGAGCTATTGATTTCTTTTTGTTTTTCTTTTAAAAACAAATAAATATTTTCTAAATTTAAATTGCGAATATCCAATGCAAAATGAGGCAATTTTTGCTTTTTAATATGATTTAAAATAGGCAGACGTGAGCGAATCGTTGGCAGAAGCAAGGATTTCATTTTTGCATAAAGGATAAAGATGACACCACTTGGAGGCTCTTCTAACACCTTTAGGAGTGCGTTTTGTGCATAAAGGTTAAAGGAGTTTGCCGCAATTAAAATCGTCTTTATATTTTCGTTTGCGATGTAACTTTCATCAATGATAGTGCGTGAAATTTCAATATTGAGCTCTTCTGCACAGAATAGGCGATGATTTTGAGGATTCTGTTGCTCATAATACGCATTTGCTTCCTCAATAGGGTGATTGACAAGCAAAATATGTCCGATTTTGGAGGCTTTGGGGATAGATTTGTAAGCATTTGGAGAGTCTTGCATCATTTCTCACTTATTCTAAGGTGATATGTCCAAACATTGCAGCTTCTAAACTCAAATTAAAGATTCTATACATTTGCATTAGGCGAATATCCACAAGCGAATCCGTAGATTGTAGAGTAAAGCTGTTTTGCAAACGCGTATCAAATATCCATAAGAAGCAATCCTCGTGGCTTAAGGCTAATTTTGCTCGTGTCGTATCATTATGTCCTACATACCAAAAAAAATATTTTTGCGAAAAAACATTGTCCAAATAATCATTGATTAGGGAAATCTCTGTTTCGTCTTTGTGTGTTTTATCTAGCTGTGGGAAAAGAGCATTAATGCTAAGGATTGGCACATAAGGACGATTATTTGTCTTGTTAATAGAACTAATCACATAGTCCATAAACCATTCTCTATCACGGTCGGTAATGAGAATCATACTTTCGCCATTAAAGATTCTTTGTAGGGCGCGTTTGACTAATGGAATCCACTCAAATTTACGCTCCTCAAGCCAAGTGGGGTGGCTTGCGTCATAACGCAAGGCTTGCAATGTCCAGCTAGATAAATCTTGCATTGATTTTATTGTTTTTCTAATTCATACACACCGTGTAAAGTACGAATCGCTAATTCTGCGTATTTTAAACGAATTACCATAGAGATTTTAATCTCACTTGTGCTAATCATCATAATATTAATATTATCTTCTGCGAGAGCTTGGAATGCTCTTGCCGCTACGCCACTATGAGATTTCATACCTACACCTACAATAGAAACTTTGGCAATATCACTATCATAGTCAATGCTTTCTACACTGCTTTCAAAAGATTTTAAAACGCGTTTTGTGTTTTCTAGTTCTACTTCAGGGATAGTGAAATCCACATCTGTTTTGCCATCGCGTCCAATGGTTTGCACAATCATATCTACATTGATATTTGCTTCACTTAATGCTCCAAAAATCTCTGCTGCAATTCCCGGTCTGTCCTCTACATTGCAAATACTTACTCTTGCTTGGTTTTTATCTAATGCGATTCCGCTTACGATTGGGTGTTCCATAATTTCCTCTTCCTTTGTAATTAATGTTCCTTCATTGTGATTAAAGCTATTTCTTGTAACAAGATTGACATTGAGTTTTTTTGCCATTTCTACGGAGCGATTCAAAAGCACTTTTGCGCCCATAGAAGCGAGTTCTAGCATTTCATCATAGCTAATCTTATCAATTTTCCTAGCTTTTGGTTCGATGCGTGGGTCAGTCGTATAAACTCCATCTACATCAGTATAGATTTCACATAAATCTGCTTGTAATGCCCCTGCAAGTGCGACTGCTGATAAATCACTACCTCCGCGTCCCAGTGTCGTTACTTCACCCTTGCGTGTAACGCCTTGAAATCCTGCAACTACGACGATGTAGTCTTTTGCTAGTAAGTCATTTAAACGCGCGGTGTCAATAAATTCTATTCTTGCCTTGGTGTGCGAATCGTCCGTTATCATTCCCGCGCCTCTCCCGCTTAGAGAAATGGCTTTGTAGCCCAATTCCTCCAATGCGATAGCTAAAAGCGCACTTGTAATGCGTTCTCCAGCACTTAAAACCATATCCGTTTCACGGACATTTGGCAAACGGGAAAAGAATTTCGTATAGCCTAACAGCTTATCTGTTTCTCCACTCATCGCAGAGACGACTACAACCACACCATTACCGGCTTGTTTTGCCTCAATGACACGTTTTGCAACATTTTGGATTCTTTCGCAATCCCCAACGCTCGTTCCTCCATATTTTTGAACAATCAACATTATAAATAACCCTTTCGTTTAAAATATTCTAAAACCTGCTTATAAATAGAACGTTTAAAGTAGGTGATATGATTAAACAAATCTTCTATACCCACAAACTTGTATGCGTCAAATTCAGGTTTTTCCGTGTCAATATCAATTTCTCCTTGCTCTTGTAGGCGCACTAAAAAATACTTTTGAATCTGTCCGTCATAAGGATACATTTTTTTGACAACTTGTTGTGGAAAATCATAGCTAATCCATTCTGGATATTCCGCGACAATATCTACTTTATTTGTCCCAATCTCTTCTTTGAGTTCCCGAAATAATGCTTCTTTTGGGGTTTCAGATTTGTCAATACCTCCTTGTGGAAATTGCCAAGCATTTTTAATGTCTGTCCGACTTGCAATCAATAATTCACAAGTTAGGGGGTATTTGGGAGAAAGGATAATAGCAGCGACATTGGGTCTGTAAGTTTTAGTTTCTTTTTTCACTCGCCATTCCTCAAAAATTTTTAGGAATAATAGTTTAAAAGTTTTTAAATGCAGTTGATATTAAGTTCTTTTTTTATAAAATTATTACAATTTTATTTTAATTAAAGTAAATCAACCACATTTTATTAGGAAATTTTATAAATAATTAAGGTTAGGATTGGGTTTTGGGATACAAAAAACAAAATAAAATGATGAAGCAATCTGAAGAAGTAACTTCAACCAAAGCCAAAATGCAAATCAATCAACAAAAGCAAAAAGAGATTCTAAAAGTCGCGAATGAGCTGTTTTTAAAATATGGTTATAAAAGAACAAGTTTGCAGATGATTGTGCGTCAAACAGGTGGTTCATTGGCTACGATTTATAAAATTTTTGGAAACAAAGAAAATTTATTTCAAGAAGTGATAAAATCTGATAGTGAGATTTTTATTGAAACTTTGAATAAGATTTTTATTCAGAATATCGATTCCAATTTGAATTTAGAAAAATATTTTTATAATTTCGGTCAGTGTTTGATTCGCGAAATGTTGAGTGCGAAGAATATCGCCTTTATGCGATTAATGATTTTGGAGGGTTATAATAATCCAAAGTTTGTAAAAGTTTTTAGTCAATGTGGGGACGAAATAAGCCATTTTGTGATACGGGGGATTGAATATTACAATAAGAAGCAAAATTTAGAGATTGGGGAAAAAGAGATTGAAGGGTGTGCCAAGCTTTTTATTCATTTAATTATTGAACCTTATTGGTTGCATCCTTTGATAGATTCTGATTATCAGCCCCCCCCCAATGCTGTAATTGAACACACTTTAATGCGTGCTATCAAGTTTTTTATGCTTTATCTTAAAACTTACAAGGAAATTTTATGACGATTGACACTGCTTTATTAAACCGATTGACTAAATTAGGTGGAATCACATTAGAAGAAGAGAAGTTAGAGGAAACAAAAAGTCATTTAAGCGAAATTGTGAATTTTGTTGAAAACATTAATAAGTTAGATTTGGACGCAATTCCAGCTTCTTTTAATCCTCTAGATTCTAAATTACCTATGCGTCAAGATGAGGTAGAATCCAAGCCAGAGATTGCTAAAGAGATTCTCAAGAATGCTCCAAGCGCAGAAGAGAATTTCTTTATCGTACCAAAGATTATTGAATAAATAAAATTCTATAATGAAATTTGAGACAGGAGATTACTTTTGTCATTTTTGAATGGTTCAATGAGTAGATGATTGATTTATTCTTTTGTCGCCTTATGGAAATATATAGCGCATTTGATGATATTAAAATACTTTATATTTTTGATTTTTAGATTCAGTAGATTATCAATGTGCAGTTCAAAAAGATTTTGTTTGTACCTATACACTTGATTTATCGGAGATTTCACTAATGTATTTTGATAGAGGGCGCGCCATTTTTTGTTTTTATCTATGAAATAACTCTCAAGATTCCAATCTTTTACTTCAATAATTAGTGCCCCATAACCTTTGCGTAATATGATTATATCAGGGCGGTCGCCATTGAGATAAGGATTGAAATAAACTTCATAGCTATTATCTAGGTTTGCTTCAAGGAATCGCAACAAAGCAATTTCCCCTTTTGTTGGTTTGACTAAAATTGAGAATATCAGAAATAAAAGGGTGGAATTGCGCCATTAATGTTATTGTTCAACTAAAATTTGCATTTTAGAATCTTTTAGCTCCACATAAAGCTCTTTTCTGCCATGAAAGCTGTAACTTGGGGCTTTATAATCCTCAAAGAATGAAATCCTAAATAGATTTCTGTTTTGTTCATTAGGGTAGGGTGAAATATTAATTTTAGAAAACGCAATTTGTTTGGACTCTCGTTTTGCAAAGATGCGTCGTTTGTTTTGCGTGAAATCATTGTATTTCATTCCATCAAAACGAACAAAGCTTGGGCTATAAAATCCTAAATAACTTTCTACATTATTAGTTTTCCAAGATTCTTTCCAAACATATAAATTAGCAAGAAGTATGTTTAAATCACTCGGATTGACTTCTTTTGCATTGTTATCGTAAGTAATCAATAAGGAATCTCTATAATTAACAATCTTATCTGCCGAGCTCAATATATCGTTTTCAATCGCAATACAGCCACGCGTATTTAATTCCTCGCGATTGCCATTAAGAGGCATTCCGTGAATCCAAATGCCACCACCTGTACGTTTTTGAAGTTTATCAAAAAGATTTGGGTAATTTGTGCTAAAGGCAAGAGGTCCATAATATTGGTCTAAATTCGTCAAGCGGGCGTTCAGCGTATAGACACCAATAGGCGTTGCAAGGTCTCCTTCTTTTTCTTTGTGTCCGCCCTTAGAACCAACTAAACTATTGACATTTAATCTCTCATTCCACTGATTGTTTTCTAGTGAATAGAGCTTCAAAGTGGGTTTATTTTTGGTCGCTATAAACAAGTAACGTAAGTCTTCATAATATCCAAACCGCGTATCTTGTGCCTTAAGAGCTTCTTCCCAATAGGCACGACTTTGCATAATTTGCTCTATTTTATTTTCTATTGCTTTGACTCCACCTTCAGAGTAGAGTTTCACCCATTCAAAGTCGCTAGCTTGCGCCACTACCATTACTAAAAATAACCCAAAAACTTTAAAAATTTTCATAAATACTCCGCTTCTTTGATAATTAATCTTCAAAATTATACCCCATTTTTTTAAGACTTTCGCGTTCTTTGCACCAGCTTGGAATGACTTTTACAAAAATTTCTAAAAAAACTTTTTGTCGCACAAAGGATTCTAACTTCAAACGCGCCTTGTGTCCGATACGTTTGAGTGTTGCCCCGCCTTTTCCAATCACCATACCCTTTTGGCTTTCTTTATGTACGATAATCGTTGCTTTGATATAATGGACTTTTGGTTTTTCTTTATAAAGTGTGATTTGCACATCACTCTCGTAGGGTAATTCCTCACTAAGGTTTTCAAAGACTTCCTCTCTAATGATTTCCTTTGCGATTTCTTTAGTCGTATTGGGGCTTAGAATCTCTGGGTCATAATAATAAGTGTTTGGTGGCATTAGTTTGGCAACAACTTCTACTACGCGTTTGAGACTTCCTAAGTCTTTAATAGAAATAGGAATAAGCGCAAGATAATTATTTTGATATTTTTCGTATGCCTTAATAGTGGCAAAAAGGGATTCTTTGGAGACAGAATCTGTTTTTGTGAGTAGCAAGATATGCGGTTTTTTTGCGTCTTTTAAAAAATCTTCATAAAAGCTAATTTTATCTGTAACAGGGGCTAAAAACAATAAAATATCGCAATCACTCATTGCTTTTAGAGCTTCTTTGAGCATATATTGATTGAGCAATTTTTCTTGAATATGAATTCCGGGAGTATCTACAAAGACAATTTGCGTTTCTTTTTCCATAAGAATCAAGTTCATTCGTTTGCGTGTTGCATTGGCTTTATGAGAAACAAGGGCGAGTCTCTCTCCTAGAAGTGTATTGAGAAAGCTACTTTTCCCTGCATTTGGGCGTCCAAGCACTGCCACAAATCCTGCTTTTGTAGTGAGGGCTTGAGATTTGTTTGCAGGGCTGTTTTGGGTTTTTTCCACTTTTGCTAATTCCAAATTTACAAGATGTAACGCGCTACATCGGAGTCTGCTACAAGTGATTCTAGTTTCTCTTTTACAAGTGATTCTGTAATCTCTACTTCCTTCCCTTTATAATTTTCTGCTTCAAAGCTAATTTCTTCAATGACTTGTTCTACCACTGTGTGCAGCCGTCTTGCACCAATATCTTCTGTTTTTTCATTTGCGATTTGAGAATAATGTGCCAAAGCCAAAATAGCAGAATCACTGAATTTCAAAGTAACTCCCTCGACACCCAAAAGTGCTTCATATTGACGCAAGATAGAATTTTTCGTCTGTGTTAGAATCTTATAGAGTGCCTCTTCATCTAAGCTATCTAACTCTACGCGTAAGGGGAATCTACCCTGTAATTCGGCAATCAAATCACTAGGCTTGCTTAAACTAAATGCGCCTGCAGCAATAAATAAAATATGGTCTGTTTTAATGCTGCCATATTTCGTATTGACGACACTGCCTTCCACAATCGGTAGCAAATCACGTTGCACCCCTTCTTTGCTTGGGTCTTGGCGACTTTGTCCATTGCCACTGACTGCGACTTTATCAATCTCGTCAATAAAAATAATTCCGCTGCTTTCTGCGCGTTTTAATCCCTCGTGCTTAATGGCTTCTAAATCTAATAATGCTTCGCTTGCCTCCACTTTTAACAATTCTTTTGCTTCTTTAATGGTTACTTCTTTTTTGGGATTCTCTTTAGGGGAAGCAATAAAAACTCTTGCAATTGTTTCTTGTACTTTAGCAAATTCAGCTGGCATATTACTATCCTCAATCTCAAACGAACGTTTGGGCACTTCGATTTCAATTTTTAAATGGTCCATTTCCCCATTTTGCACTTTGGTTCGCATTTTGGCACTCGCATTTTCGTATTCTTCAATCTTTTGTTCGCTTGCTCCTTTAGGTAATGGGGGGATAAGCTTTTCTACAATTTTGTCTAATACATATTTTTCAATATCTCGTGTGCTTTTATGGCGATGCTCTTCTTTGACAAGATTAATAGAAGCGACGACTAAATCACGTACCATAGATTCTACATCACGTCCGACAAAACCTACTTCTGTATATTTGCTTGCCTCCACTTTGACAAAAGGCAATCCCATCATCTTTGCCATTCTTCTTGCAATTTCTGTTTTACCTACACCGGTAGAACCTATCATTAGAATGTTTTTAGGCATAACCTCTTCTTGAATTTCTTTAGGGAGTTGCAATCTACGGTAGCGATTCCTTAGCGCAATGGCTACGATTTTCTTGGCGTCTTTTTGTCCAATAATATATTCATCTAAATATTCTACGATGGCTTTAGGTGTCATTGCTATTACATTTTCCACGATTCTTCCTAGAGTTCTAAAATTTTGATATTTGTATTTGTATAAATACAAAGTTCGCCTGCAATTTTGAGGGATTCTAATACAATTTCTTTGGGTTGTAGTGTGCTATTAAATCTATCCAATGCACGTGCAGCACTCAAGGCGTAATTTCCTCCACTTCCAATTGCTGCAATTTTGCCATCTTCTGGTTCTACGACATCACCTGTCCCACTAAGGATAAAGATACGTTCTTTGTCTAACACAATCATCATTGCTTCTAGTCGTCTTAGATATTTGTCCTTGCGCCATTCTTTAGAAAATTCCATAACAGATTTGAGCAAATCACCTTTTTTGTTCTCTAAGATTCTTTCAAACATATCAAAGAGCGTAAAAGCGTCCGCAGTGCTTCCAGCAAACCCGCTAAGAATCTTACCATTATAGAGTGTGCGGATTTTAGTTGCATTTCCTTTTAAAACGCAATTGCCAAAGGTTACTTGTCCGTCCCCGCCAATCACAGCACCCTTTTCGCCTTTATAAGCCAAGATTGTTGTTGCGTGAAACATTATTGCGCCTCTACATCAACTTTTAAAGTAGCAGAAATTCCGTGCCCTAATTTCACTTCTACTTCATAAATCCCGGTAGATTTAATGGGATTTTTTAATTCAATCGTCTTTTTGTCTATTTCTAAATGATGTTCTTTAGCGAGTGCTTCTGCAATGTCTTCTTTGGTGATTGCCCCATAAAGTGAGCCATTTGCGCCGACTTTTTGAGTGATTTTTACCACGATTTCGGAGATTTTTTTCGCTGTCATTTCCATTAGAGATTTTTCTTCTGCTGCAAGTTCCGCTGCCTTTTTTTGTGCAGCTTTATAGCGATTGATTACTTCATTTGTGGCAAAATCCGCCAATCCTTTACCGACTAAAAAATTTCTTCCATAGCCATCTTTGACTTCACAGATTTCACCTTTTTTGCCTAAACCTTTGACATCTTGTAATAATAAAACTTTCATTATATCTCCTTAAATGTTTTGCAAATAATGTGGTATTTTAGCAGATTTTTATCAAGTTTTGGAATCTTTTATGGAATCTACAACGATAAATTAATAAAATATTGTTATTTTTTATGAAAGGATATCAATGGAAAAATTAGTGAAAATAAAAACAAATAAATATCTTTTAGATTATTTAAAACAACATAATATTTTTATTGAAAGCAAAAGTGAATTAATAATACCCGATAAGGGATTCATAGAAGAATATGTTTTTCTAAGGGGGGATCGTCTGGCGCAAATGGGTTCTTTTTCTTATACATATTTTTCTATTCCATCAGGAGTTAGAGATGACCTAGAAATAGGACGTTATTGTTCTTTGGGTAAATTTAACTTTATAAGAGTATCGCATCCTCTGAATCTGATTTCTACTTCTAGTTTTTCTTATGATAATCACTCTGTCTGGTTTAAAAAATGTAATGACGATTATAATCAAGGAGAGTTTGAAACGATTGCGTATGATGTTATTTGTCCGAAACCACAGGAAACAACAATTGAAAATGATGTCTATATATGTTCTGATAGTTTATTAAAACGTGGCATCACTTTGCATACAGGTTGTGTAGTAGCTGAAAGAGCAGTGGTTACAAAAGATGTACCTCCTTATGCTGTTGTGGCTGGTATTCCTGCGAGAATAATTAAATTTCGTTTTGATGAGCAGACGCGCATAAGGTTACTCAAGTCAAAATGGTGGGAATATAACTTTTCAGATTTCAAAAACATAGATTTACGACTAGGCGTTAATGAATATTTAGATAAATTAGAATCAAGAATCAATAAACAAGAAATCAAACCATTTAACCCCCAAAAGATTTATTTTAGTGAATTGATAGATAGAGCTAAGCACAATAAAATCTTTTCATTGCAAGATTCCAAAAGCCAAGTTACTACCAATCTTTCTGCTGCCCACAGAATCCATAATCATCTAGCCTACAAACTAGGCTCTGCAATGATTCTAAACTCTAAGAGTCTATTAGGAT
>CAYXGY010000007.1:0-82530 GCA_964464895.1 uncultured Helicobacter sp.
TTCTAGTAATGTTTATTGTTTAAGTTGTAGGGTTAAGGGGTAAGGATTGCTGAAATTTCTTTATGGGGTAACCATAAGAATGTAAAGAATATTCTATGAAATCTTTCTTTTCACTTTGTATCTATTTATTTTAATTTCTTTTTACTTTAGGAATTTTTTGTTTTTAAAAGGGGTTAAATTGGATTTTTTATTTTATACATTCTTGCTTGTAGATATGACTTAAGTTAGTTAAAAGGAGATTTGTCGTTGGGAAAGGATTTGTCAATCGTTTAAAACAAACAATACGAGAAGTGGTGCAAGATTCTTTTTGACTCATTCAAATTGTAGCTTGTTGGTTATAGGTTAAGTAATTGCGCACAATGATATCTTCGATAATCTCCTTATTTCTGTTTTTCTCTGCTCGTAACCTCAATTGTTTCTAAAATACAGAATGCTAGATGATTGCCCTTGTCGCCTTCTAGGATTCCGATTAAACGACCTTGTGCATCTCTATCCGCAATAGTTTTAATCATTTTCATTAGTTTATAATGTCCATTGGCGGTTAATTGCTGTTGGCAAAGTGGATCAAATATATTCGTACCATTTTTGTAATCACATCTATTTGATGAATTTCGGCATACAAGACTTCATTTGTATCAATCCAAGCTTCACTCATTTTTATGGTGATTGTCAATGTCAATAATTATCATGCGTTTGAAGTGAGCTTTGTAAGAGGATATAGCAACAGATTTTTCTAATAGCCTTTTTTCTAAGTATTTCATAGGCTTCAGTTACTCTTTCTCCCGTATCATAATAAATCTTTAGTGCTTATCCAAGATTGTTTCTTGCTGAGAGACAAAAGTCTTCGCCCGCTTCATAGTTTGCAAATGTTTCCAAGTATATTTTTATAAAGCATTTATTTGGAATCTCTAAAAATTAATATTAAGAAAAGAGAATGGGTGGTTTCAATCATAAGAAATCTTACATTATAATGGATAGAGGATTATATAAAATATAACTTAATTTAAGAAAATATTTATAAAATTGCGCTATAATTCTGCCTCTGTTCCAGAAGCGATTTTGGACTTTAAGAAGTAAATTATTATGAGAGGTAAAGTTATGAATATTACCAAAATGGCAAAAGCCAATGAAATCAAACGTGATTGGATTGTTTTGGACGCTGAAGGCAAGACATTTGGTCGCCTTATCACCGAAATTGCCACGCTTTTAAGAGGCAAACACAAACCTTGCTATACTCCAAATGTTGATTGTGGCGATTTTGTGGTGGTTGTCAATGCACCTAAAGCAAAGTTTAGCGGAATGAAATTAGAGGATAAAGAGTATTTCACCCATTCGGGATACTTTGGTAGCACCAAATCTAAAACACTCCAAGAAATGTTAGAAAAGCACCCAGAGAAACTCTATAAACTAGCTGTTCGCGGTATGCTTCCTAAGACAAAATTAGGTCGCGCAATGATTAAAAAGTTAAAAGTTTATTGCGATGCAAATCATCCGCATAGTGCACAAGTCTCCAAAGAATCAAAATAAGGATTAACAAATGGCAAAAATTTATGCAACAGGGAAAAGAAAAACAGCTATTGCAAAGGTATGGCTAACTTCGGGAAGTGGTAAATTAAGCGTCAATGAAATGAATCTTAACGATTGGTTAGGCGGACACGAGGCGATTAAAATGAAAGTAATGCAACCTTTGCTTTTGACCAAGCAAGAAAAAAGCGTAGATATTGTTGCGGTTACTTTTGGCAGTGGTTATTCCGCACAAGCAGAGGCTCTTAGACACGGAATCTCTAAAGCTCTAGCACTTTATGATATTAATTTTAGAGCAATCCTTAAGCCTAAAGGCTTATTGACTCGTGATTCAAGGGTAGTAGAGCGTAAAAAATACGGAAAACGTAAAGCAAGAAGAAGCCCACAATTCTCAAAAAGATAATTGGGATTCTATTTTCAAAGCCTTTTTTGGGCTTTTGGAAAGCCTTGCCTTTTGTAATCTATTTGATTTATGTCTCCTAAAACAAACCAACAATTTTTTGGTATCCAAACTCCACAATCCACAATTATCTTTTTTCATTCATTTTTTATTTTTTTGCTCGTTTTGATTCACTTGGGATTCCATTGGATAGATTTTCTATCTTTGCAAGCACCTGAAAATTTCTTTGAGGGGAGCTTGATTCTCACTTCAATGGACGCTTACTACTATGCCAAAGGCGCGCGTGATTTTCTCGGCTTGTTGAGTGGAGATTCAGAAGTGCGAGAAATATTTGAGGCGTTTGTTGTGCTACATCCTCTCGCGCTTCTTGGTGGAATCCTTGCGAAATGGACAAGTTTAGCCTTTGTGCTGACTTGGAGTAGTGTTATTTTCGGTGCGAGTACAGGAATCGCGCTCTATTTGTTGAGCTATCAGATTCTTTCACAAGTCATTCAAAGCCTTTCACCTATCTTGCAAGGGCAAAACAAACAAACAGCAGAATCTCCAGAGCAAAAGTTCAATTGGACATTTTCGCAGCCTTGTATCCAATTTTTAGCTTTTTTAGCGAGTTTGGTTGCGATTCTTTCGCCTAGTTTTTACCAACGCGTAGGCGCAGGATATTTTGATACCGATATGCTTTTGCTTACCCTGCCTCTGTTTGCATTCGTTTTTTTATTACGCTTTTTAAACGCCCCCCAGATCTCTTTTAATCTCCTTGTATTTTTTGGAGTTTTTGGTTATTTGACAATCACTTGGCATAAGGGTATCCAGAATCTGTTGCTTTTGGGATTCTTACTTTTTGTTTTTTTAGAGATTTTCAAATTTCTAAAAACCCGCACGATTCCTCCCAAAACTCTAGCCCTCATTTCTGTTTTTTTGATTATCCTCACACCCTCATCTGTTTGTTTGTTGGTACTCATTCTGCTTTTAATTGGAATTGGGACATTCTCTAGGCTATGGATTGGATTGTTTTTTAGTCTAGGATATGCAATCGCATTTGGACTTTTTAACCCATTTTTTGCCCAGATTAATGCGTATTTTTTCGGTGCGACACAAGATGCTAATGTTTATGTTTATGCCTCTGTCGTCAATGGAATCCTAGAAACAATGCCCATAAATCTCGCCACATTAATAGAACGTAGCGGGGGGATTGTGGTTTTTTGTTGTGGGCTTTGGGGTTTTTTATGTTTTGGGATTTTGGGATTTTGTTTGCAATTCAATCTTTATTCTAATTCCAAGATTCTCCCTTTTAATCAAGAAGATTTCAAAGATTATGGCAATCATTTTGAAAATCTTTTTGAGATTTTCCTTTTTTTCTTGCCCTTTTGCCTGTTGGGTTTGGGAGCTATTCCTTTGGGCGCACGTTTTAGTTTTTTCTTAACCCCTATTATTGCATTAGGACTTGCCTTTTTGGGTTTTGGTATTTTAAGCATTTTCAGGCGATTCTCCATTCCTGTGCTATTTGTTAGTAGCATTGCTGCGGCACTTTTTATTGCAAATTTGCATTATAAGATTCCACCTCCCATTTTAACACAGGCAGAAATTCAAGCATTTAAGGATTTAGATTTTAAGCTAAACCCCCAAGACATTGTATTTTCTTGGTGGGACTATGGATATACATTGGGCTATTTTACCAAAGCTCAAGTGCTGCTCAATGGTGCAAGGCATTCGGGTGCTGTGAATTTTCCTATCGCTAAGATTCTGCTTAGCTCCTCCCCTACATTTTTTTATCATTTTTCCTTAAAACTTGCGCAGGTAATGCAGACACTTCCTCCCAAACAATGGAATCAAATCTTTGAAATTCTTTCGCACAATAAAAATGCAGACGTGTATTTAGGCAAATTAGAGTCAGAATCGCAAAACTTAGAATTAGCCAATGACGCAAAGGTTTATTGGGTTTTGCCACTACGTATTTTACCATTATTGGCAAACATTAATGCTTTTGCCAATGTGGATTTAAAAAATGGCAAACCATTAGAAGAAAATATTTTTGTCTTTTGGGATTCCGCACAAAATGCTCCTGATTTTCAACCTCAAACAATACTAAATCTTTATGACAATTTCTATACAAACTTTACAGATACGCAAGCAAATCTGCCATTAACGCAAATCAATTTTGGTAGAAATTCACTTTTGTTAAGTCCTTATTATCTCAAAAGTAATCTGATTCAAATGTTGCTTTTTGGCAATTATCCTACCCAAATTAGCGCAAGTGGAGATATTGTGCGCATATTGCAGCTACGTTAAGGAGTAAAAATGTGTGGAATCGCTGGTGCGTTAAACTATCCTAAGCTTTCTTTGAATGATATTTACACATTAATGCGTCATCGCGGACCTGATGATAAGGGAGTGTTTTATGATGGGACACAAAAAGGCTTGTTGCAGCTTTTTCACGCGCGTTTGAGTATCCAAGACCTAAGTACTCTGGCGTGCCAACCAATGATTCGTGGCGATTTGTGTCTTATTTTCAATGGCGAGATTTATAATCATTTAAAATTGCGTGAGGGATTGGATTTTAACTTTCAAACCCATAGCGATACAGAGACGATTCTAGCCCTTTTTAGCAATTTTGGCGAGAGGTTTTTAGAATCCTTAAACGACTTAGATGGTATGTTTGCCTTTGTGCTCTATGATAAAAGGAGGCAAAAAGTTTATTTTGCGCGTGATAGAATGGGCAAAAAACCACTTTTTTATTACAAACAAGACTCTCAATTGGTTTTCGCGAGTGAGTTAAATACCCTATGTGGAATCTTAAAGATTCTCAAAGAGCCTTTGGAGATAGACTTTGAAGCAATTAATTTTTATCTCCAAAGCGGGTTTTTTTATCACGATGGAGCACCCTATAAAAATGTCTTCGCGATTCCTAATGGAAATTATGGAATCTTGGATTTAAACACATTACAATTTGCATTAAAGCCTTATTTCGCATTGGAATCTTTGTATCGCTTGCCCAAAATTGCAGAGGAACAAGAAGCTTTAAGGACTTGTGAAGTCTTATTGAGGCAGAGTATTCAGAATCGCATAGAATCTTCAGATTTGGAAGTGGGGGCTTTTTTAAGCGGAGGGATTGATAGCTCTCTCATTGTCGCTTTAGCTTCTCAGATTAAGCCCAATCTACGCACTTTTACGATTCATTTTGAGAATGCGACATTTGATGAATCGCATTTAGCCGAGCAGACTGCGCGCAAATTTGGCACAAGACACCAAAGCCTGACCATAAGCACAAATCTAATCCAAGATGTGCCCAAAATCTTGCAATCCTATGGGCGTCCATTTTTTGATAGCTCGGCGATTCCTAGTTTTTATGTCGCAAAAGCGGCTAAAGAGCATTTGAACGTGATTCTTAATGGTGATGGAGCAGATGAGCTCTTTGGAGGCTATCGCCGTTATGTTGGGCATTTGCTATTACCCAAGATTCTACCTTTAAGCATTTTTAAAGAAAAATTGCCCAAACCTAGCGTGAAGCAATCCCTCTATAATTATTTCTATCGGCTTTTGCAAATGGCTAGTGCATACAAACAGAATCTAGCCAAATATTATTTACACGCCACAACAGATATTTTTATGGGATTTCATTCTTTTGAGAGTGCATATAATAAAGAATTTCAAGCGGAGGTGGAATCGGTTTTTCAAGCTGGATATTCCCCGCTCTCACAAATGTTGCTTTTGGACGCCAAGAATCTACTTTGGTGTGATTTGTTGCCCAAAATGGATATTGCCACGATGGCGCATTCTTTAGAGGCGCGCTCGCCTTTTTTGTCTAAAAGCTTAATAGAATTTGCGCCTACTTTGGCAGATAGTTTAAAAGTGCGTGGAATCACAACGAAATATTTACTTAGAAAATTGGCACAAAAGCATTTGGATAAAGCGGTTGTAAATGCTCCTAAAAGAGGCTTTGAAGTGCCACTTAGTGCTTGGATAGAGGGAGAGTTAAAAGAACTTGTTTTAGATACTCTACAATCTCCCCAAATTGCGCAAGGATTTTTTCCTAAAAATATGTTAGAATCTCTTTGCAATGCGCCACACAAATATCCTAGAGAAAAACGTGTAAAAATGCTATGGAGTTTGTTTGCACTTGAAATGTGGAATCAAAAATTTAAGGAAAACCAATGGAGTTGAACAAAGAGGAATTAGAAAGATATAACCGCAATATTCTATTAAGTGGAATCGGAATTGAGGGACAAGCGAGACTTAAAAATGCGCGCGTACTTGTGATAGGAGCAGGAGGGCTTGGCTCGGGGGTGCTTTATTATCTCGCGGCTGCTGGAGTAGGGAATCTCGGCATTTGTGATGGAGATAGAGCAGACTTGAGTAATTTACAGCGACAGATTTTGCATAATATGCGAGACTTGGGAAAAAACAAGGCAGATTCTGCTTATGAGAAGCTAAAGGCATTAAATCCTAGCCTCAATTTGCAAGTTTTTAGGGAGCGGCTCAATGCAGAAAATATCCAAGAAGTCCTTAAGGGTTATGATTTGGTGATTGAAGCCACAGATGCCTTTAGCTCTAAATTTCTTATTAATGATGCGTGCGTGCTTTCTCATAAGATTTTGGTGCGTGCAAGTGCCTTGCACTTTAGTGGGCAAGTGATGAGCATCAAGCCCAAAGTGAGTGCGTGCTATGCTTGCTTGTTTGATTCCCCTCCAAAGGGAGAAATGCCAACAGGAGCGAGTGTTGGAATCTTAGGAGCTGTGGCAGGATTGTTTGGTGTATTAGAAGCCACAGAGGCAATAAAAATTATCACAGGAGTAGGAGAGCCACTTTTTGACAAACTGCTTACTTGCGATGTTCGCTCAATGGATTTTCGTAAGATTGCCATTAAGCGCAATTCAACCTGTCGCGTTTGTGGAGAAAATGGAATCACAAAACTAGAAAGCGCATTGTATATGTAGCGCGTTTAGCATATCTTACTTTGTGATGATTTTAAATCTCAATATTTAGTGAAGATTCAATCTTGATTTGCGTTAAACTCTTTTGCTTTTCTTGTCTTTTTGCCTCGAGTTCCCGCTCTTTGCGCTTTTCTTCAAGGCTCTCAAGGAGCTTTTCTAACATTGTTTTTTCCTCTTTGCTATCTCCACTTTCAGATACAGCCCACGCACTAAGTGAGCCATCGGCATTAATCACAAATCCACTTGCGGCGATTTTACCTCCTGTCATTGTGGTGGTTTGA
This sequence comes from uncultured Helicobacter sp., assembly GCA_964464895.1. Taxonomy (GTDB): domain Bacteria; phylum Campylobacterota; class Campylobacteria; order Campylobacterales; family Helicobacteraceae; genus Helicobacter_D. Next base: position 7,134 of record CAYXGY010000007.1, read on the forward strand.
GGATTCTTAGCAATCTCGTTTATATCATAAATCAACGCTTCATATTTTTCCCTTGCTTCTTTGTTGGTTGCCATTTCTTGCAAAATATTTGGAGCAATGGTAAGATTGTTTAGTCCTTTGTTATCGCCATTGATTTTTAGGTTTGTGAATTTTGCAGACAAATCTTTCAAAACCTCATTTGCATTGCTTTGCTCAAAATTTTGCGCTTTAACATAATCATAAGCTACACTCGTAACATATTCTCCACCTAGAAATTGAACTGCCATTTTGCCTCCTTACAAATTTGCCTTAAATATCGTCAAAAGCATAGAAAAGTTGAGAGTGGATACAAAATTTATTCTCTTAAGCAAGAATTAATATAAAAAGATTATAAGTTTAGGCGATTGATGAAGAGAGGTGGAATGTTGCAATGGAATCACAAAGCTTTGGTGCGTTAATGCAAGAGTGGCTGTATGGTGAAGAGGGCTATTATCGTAAGGCGCGTGTGGGGAGGGCAGGGGATTTTTATACCAATGTCAGCGTAGGGAAATTTTTTGGCTTCACATTGGGATTTTATTTGCGGGGGATTCTCAAAGCACAAAAGGGTAGAGTCGCAATCATAGAAATCGGTAGTGAAAAGGGTGATTTAATCGCAGATATTGCAGAGTTTTTATCTTTGCATGGGAGGGAGGATACAGAATTTTGGACGCTAGAACCTCTGCGAGAATTGCAAGGAGTCCAAAGGGATAATTTTCGCCAAAGGCTTGGGATAGAGTTACAAATTGCCACGCAATTAGAGGATTTAAGGGGTTTAGAAGTCGCATTGTTTGTGAGTAATGAGCTTTTAGACGCTTTTGCCTGTGAGCTAGTTTTCAAAGGAGAAATGGCGTTTGTAGAGGGCGAGGGGTTAGTTTTCAAGAAGGCAAATACCGAAATTTTAGAGATTGCTCAAGAGTTTAATGTTGCCATTGGAGAGATTCCGCTTGGCGCATTTGAGTTTGCAGAAAGTCTCTCCCAAGTTGCGCCTAAATGGCTCTTTTTGGGCTTTGATTATGGTGCGCTTGGTGCGAGAAACTCCTTTTCCTTGCGACTTTATACGCAGCACCAGACGCAGAATCTATTTCCCAATCCGATTTCCAATCTCTGCGATTCTACACTTTTAAAATTGTTTGGCAAAGTGGATTTGACTTATGATGTGAATTTTGCGCTTTGGCGCAAGGCGTTTTTGCGTGTTGGTGGGAGGGAATATTTCCTCTGCGTGCAGAATCGCGCACTTGTAGATATGGGGCTAGATAAAATGTGTGAATGGTATATTGCGCATTTTGGACTAGAGCATTATATGACACAGAGTTCCAAAATTCGCACTTTGATTTCACCCGGAGCTTTGGGCGAGCGATTCTTTGGAATGTGTTTTGCAAATTTTAAAGTTTAGACACGCAACGCATTGTCATTGCGAGCATAGCGAAGCAATCCATAATGCAGAATCTCGCGTTAGAGATTTCATTGTAGGATTTTCTTTAATGTAAAATTAGCCACTCAAGTTTAAAAAATGCTCAAACCACGCAAGGACATACATTTGTTTCTCGTTGTATTAGAGTTTGACGATTTTTGCACCAAATCCTCCTGCTTTGGGTGGGGCGTCTGCGAAATCAATTACTTTGGGATGGGACTTGAGAAAATCTCTCACCACAACAGAGAGTCTTCCTGTGCCGATTCCGTGATAAATCAGCACTTCATCAAAGCCGGCAATAAGACTATTGGAGATAAACTCCTCTAACTTTTCTATCGCCTCATCAGCTCTTAATCCGTGCAAATCTAGCACAACATTTGCATTTTGGGGTGTTTGGACTTGAAGCTTGGTTTGTGGAGGTTTGGGCGCATTGCCATAGGGTTTAATCTCTTTTTTTGAGACTTCTAGCTTGATTCCGTCTTCTAGCTCAATGCGCACTTTGTCTTTATGTAAGCTCAAAATCGTTCCGCGATGGTGGCGGTATTTGATAGGCTCGCCGACTTCAAAGGCTCGCATTTCTTGTATAGGTTGTGGTGCATTGGAATTGATGTTTTGGGCTGCATTTAATAGCTTGTTTGCAAAACTGATTTGGCGGTGAATGGCTTGCGGGGATTGCTCTTTGATTGCCGCTCTAGCAGCATTAATTGCTTCTGTATAGGCGGATTCTAATTCCTTTTGACGCTTTAAGAATGCTTGTTCCAAGGCTTCTTCTCTGTCTTTTAAATGTGTAATTTTTTGTTCTAAAGTCGTGCTTTTTTGTTCGGCTTTTTCAATCTCGCTTTGTAGCTTCATCTCTAGCCTAGAGGAGTTTTCAATCAGAGCATTGAGCTTTTCTTTGTCCTCTCCATAGAGGGTTTTTGCCTCATTGACAAGAGATTTTGGGATTCCATAACGCAAGGCGGTTTCAAAGGCGTAAGATTTACCAATTGTTCCACTTAGGAAACTAAAAGTTGGTATTTCGTGTTCCTCATCAAAAAGAGCAGCGAGGAGTTGCACGCGAGAATCTCCTGCCATAAGAGCAGCAAGCCGCTTATGGTGTGTCGTGATGATGATTTTGCTTCCTCTTAGCATTAGATTCTCTAAGAGCACTTTAAACAGGCTTGCTGCTTCATCACTATCTGTGCCGAGTTCTATTTCATCTATGCCGATTAATCCCTCTTTTTCTCTAAGGATTTGGCTAAATTGCAGCATTCTGCCGCCAAAAGTAGAAATATCATTTTTGCTATTTTGCGGGTCCTCTAAGATGAGATTTAAAGCCTTAAAATTGCCAATGCTAGATTTGTGGGCATTGATAGGCATAGGAATTAAATGTTTTGCCAAAAAAGCCGCACTCAAAATGGATTTTAAAAGCATAGTTTTCCCGCCCGCATTGACACCTGTTATCATCAAGACTTGTTCTTTAAAGTCAAGGCTAATGGATTTGGGATTCTTTAAGGCGGGGTGGCGAAATTCGTTCAAAACAATCGTAGAATCGTTGGGCTTGGGAGATAAAAATTCCAAATCCTTAGAGCGAGCGAAGTTCAATCTTGCTTGGTAGTTATCAAAGCGGTCAAATTCTTTGTTGATGAAATTCAAAAACAAAAGATGTTTGGTAAAGAGGATAGAAATTTCGCGTGCAATGCTGAAAAGCTGCTCCTCTCTTTTGTTGTTGAGTTCATTATAGCGGTCTTTGAGATTAGCGATACTTTGGGGTAAGACATAAAAAAATCCGCTTGCAGAGCGTTGGAGAATTTGTCCTTTTAAGATATGATGGAATCCAGCCTTTAAGAGCAAACATTCTTCGTCATTTATTAAGTGGATTTGTCTATCCACCAAGTAAGGATTGAGCTTGTTTTGATTGAGAATTTGACTTAAGAGGTGTGAGATTTCCTTTTTGATTCTTTCAATTCCAGCATTGATAGAATCTAGTTCCAAATAAATGCCACTTTTAAGATTGCCATTTTCTAAAAAGGATTTGGAGATTTCTAAAATCGCATTAGGAATTAGGATTTGGCTAAACCATTCCCCCAAGATTCCCTCACACTTTAAGCTTTTTAGGTAATGAAAATAGCGGATAATTTTCACAAATTCAAAGATTTCATCTAACTTTAAATAACCAAATTTTTTTAGAAGTGCAAGCTGCGAATCTAGGTTTTGGACGGGTTTTGGAGAAACGAAATCAAATGTCTCTAGTGCCTGAATGTAGCGCAAGTGGATTTTGCTATCTCCTTGCAAGAATAATTCCTTTGGACGCGCCAAAAAGCTTTCAAAGATTCGGAAAAAATCCTCCAAATCTAATTGTTTAATAAGATTCTGCATTCTTTAACTTACAAGCCTTTAATGGAATCGTTTTGCGGTGGTAGTCGCTATTTTCTTTGCCCATTAATGTAAGTGTGCCACTGATGAAATTAAAAGAAGTGCGATTGGCTTCAATGTTTTGTGTGCCAACTTGACACACAAGATTCTTGCCTTGCAAGAAAAATTGCGCTAAGTCATTGATTTTGTCCCCTCGTTTTTCTTGGAAAAAGGTAAAGATTCCAATTCCCATTGCAACAATAAGGAGAAAAACCCCAAAATATGCGCGCGTTTTGCGGTGGATAATATCAAATTTGGAAAGAATTTGTGCCAAAAAGGCTAAGAGCGCAATCACTAAGATAAAGAGAATCCAAAAACGTACCATTAGATTCCACCCCTTAGCGCATAAGTAAGATTGCCCGCATTGAAGCCAACGATGATTCCATTGTCTAGGCATTCTAGGGTTTGATTGCTTTGCTTTAGTAAGAGTGTCCCTCCCTTGCGCACGATAGAGTCTGCAAAGATAGGTTGGTATTTAGCAAAAAGATTTTTAAAGTCAATCGGGATTTCAGGCTCTCCTACTGCATAAACAGGCAAAATCACTAATTTATCCACTCCTTTAAAGCACTCTACAAAGCCCTGTAAATTGTCTGCAATGCGTGAATATTTATGGGGTTGCCAAATCGCAGTGAGCGGTTGAATGCAAGTGAGTTCTTGATATTTTTTTAAAGCTTTAATAGTGGCTGAAATTTCAGTGGGGTGGTGTGCGTAATCATCAATAATCACGCAAGGGTCTTGGGAGAGAATGTCAAACCTCTTTTTGATTCCACAATAGTTTTGAATATTCTTTGCAATCTCTTCTAGGGGGAGAATTTGTGCAGCGGCTAAGATAGCTAAAGATGCATCAATCGCAATGTGTTCGCCCAATCCATAGACGCTAAATCTGCCATAATCTTTGCCTTCGCATACGAGATGAAATCGTGTTTTGGGGATTCCTTGTTCGGTAACATAGCTAATTTCGCGTAAATCTTGACTAGGATAAAACTTAATGCAGAGATTGCCTAGATTCTTTAAAGAACCCAAAAAGGAGTCCTCCGCATTCAGCACACAAACTTTAGCGAGCTTGAGAAAACTCTCATAGGCTTGATGAAATTGTGTCAAATCGTGGGCATAAGTCTCCATATGTTCTGGTTCTGCATTCGTAACAATGGCATAGGTAGGATTGCATTCTAGGAAGCTTTTGTCCGATTCATCGGCTTCAAATATGACGCGATTGCTTTTGAGCGCGCGTGTATTGGAATGAAACTCTTTGCTTTCTGCGCCGATGAGTGCGCTTGCATCTTTTAGGATTGCGCTCAAAATAGCAGTCGTTGTACTTTTGCCGTGTGCGCCTGCAACAGCGAAGACTTCTTTATCTCCTAAAATCATCTTAAGGGATTCTTTGCGAGAGAGCACAGGGATTCCTTGATGATGCGCTTCTTGCACTTCAATATTATCGGGTTTGATGATTGCAGAGTGAATCACCAAGTCTTGCCCGCAAATCGCTTCTTTTGCGTGTGGAATGCTGACTTGGATTCCCATTTGCTTTAGTTCTTTAGTCACGCAACCCTCTGCGATGTCTGAACCACTGACCTCTGCGCCTTGTGCAAGTAAGAATTTTGCAAGTGCAGAGATTCCAATCCCGCCAATGCCAATGAAATGAATTTTTTTAACCCCTAAAGCCACTTTTGCAACCTCAAAAGTGCGTCTTTGATGATAGATTCCTCATAAACTAGAGCAAGGCGCACGAAATGACTTCCGGGATTCTCCCCTCTTTCGTCTAATCTTGATAGAAAGCTGCCCGGCAAGACCAAAATATTTTCTTTTTGGAGGAGATTCTTTGTCCATTCTAAATCATCAGATACAGGCAACCACACATAAAAAGTCTCACTCGGAATGCGTAGATTTGGGATTTTAGCCCCTAGAATCTCTCGGGCTAATTGTAGGTTTTTGGCATATTGTGTGCGTGAAAATTCCGTGTGCGTCTCCTCGCCCCAAGCGAGTGTGGAGGCGGCTTGCAAGGGCAAGGGAGAGGCACACCCGACATAAGTGCGATATTGCGCATAGGGCTTGAGGATTGTAGAATCTCCCGCAATAAATCCGCTTCTTAAACCCGGTGCGGAAGAGCGTTTGGAGATAGAATTGAGGGCTAATACATTTTTGAAGTTAGGATTCCCAACCTCCAAGCTAGCCTGCAAGATAGAAGCGGGCTTTTGATGACTATAAATTTCGCTATAACACTCATCATTAAGGAGCAAAAAATCGTATTCAAGGGCGTCTTTCACCCATTGCTTCAATTCTTCTAGACTCATTGTAGCCCCTGTAGGATTGTTGGGGGAGTTGAGAATTACCAAATCACAAGCACGCATTTGCTCTTTTGTGAGGCTGGGTTTAAAGTCATTTTGGGCAGTGAGATTCATATAAATGCTTCTTGCTCTTGAAGCAATCGCCGCTCCCTCATAAATTTGATAAAAAGGATTGGGGTGTGCTAGTGTGGGATTCTTTTTATCAAAAAGATAGAATTGCGGGAAGTTAAAGAGCACTTCGCGCGTGCCAAAAGTTGGAATGATTTCATTAGGCTTTAATGCTACATTGAATCGACGTTTAAGGAATCCCATCATAGAATCTTTTAAAGATTCTTCCCCCGCGGTTTTGGGATATTTGTTCAGCGATTCCACACTTTCGCACAAGGCTTGGCAAATACTCTTTGGAGTGTCAAATTGTGGTTCGCCAATGGTTAGAGAAATGCGCTTACCACTCGTTGGGATTCCACAAATGAGTGAATTTAACTTTTCAAAAGGATAAGGCTGAAACTCCATTTCTACTTCCTATTACGATTTTTGGTGTTTTTGGATTTGGGATTTTTTGATGGTTTAACTAAATGATGATTTTTTTGTTGTGGTTTTTTGCGTGATTCTTTATGAAATTCTTGGGAATTCCAATCTTCGTTGGAAGAATCTCGCTTGTTTCTTTGGCTCTTGGTGGAAGGATTCCAATGTTTGCCTCCACGAGTTTTATCGTGTCTTCCACTATTCTTACTATGCGTTGATTTTTTATGTAATCCACCTTCTAGTTGCATTTGTAAATCTTTGAGGTCGTTTTTGTTTAGTCCGATTTTGTTTGGTCCTAAGACTTTGGAATCTTGTAGCACGATAGAAAGAAGCTTGCAGACTAATTGCGTCATATCTGCGTGGGAGCGGATTTGCTCATAAATGCGCAAAGCCTCATCGCTGATAGCGTGTTTTAGGATTCTATCTAGCAGATTGGAATCTTGTTTGTCCATTGTATCTTGGATATTTGGAATCTCATAGAGTTCAATGCTTGCTTTGGTGTTTTCTTTGATTCTTCTAATTTCTTTGAACTCTAAAGGCGTGGCAAGCGTGATAGCAATTCCCTTTTTACCCGCTCTGCCCGTGCGTCCAATGCGATGAACATAGGATTCTGGATTGAGTGGAATATGGAAATTAAACACATGGCTTACTCCGCTAATATCCAAACCACGTGCGGCAATATCGGTAGCGACAAGGATATTAGTGCTAGAATTTTTAAAGGCATTGATAGACTTTACCCTCTCTCTTTGCTCCATATCCCCGTGTAATGCTACTGCTTTGTAACCGCGTGCAAGCAAACGCTCGGACAAAATGTCTGCTTCTTTTTTCATTCGCGTAAAAATAATCGCCTTGCTTGGCATTTCGCTATCAATCAAACGTACAATCGCATCTTCGCGTTCGCTCTCATTGATAATATAGTAACGTTGTGCAATATCTTGATTGGTAGCGTTTTCTGGTGTTATTTTGATGAGTTTTGGATTGTCAAGAATCTTTTGGGCTAAATGCTTAATTGGTGTGGGCATAGTTGCTGAAAATAGTAAAGTTTGTCGTGCATTAGAAAGATAAGTAAAAATCTCTTCTATGTCATCTAAGAATCCCATATCCAACATTTCATCGGATTCGTCTAACACGACAACACTTGGAGAGAAGTTTTTGAGACGCTCATTTCTTAAATGGTCTAATAAACGACCGGGTGTTGCGATGATGATTTGAGGGGATTTTTCTAGCAATTCAAGCTGGCGGCGAATCGGTTGTCCGCCAAAGAGCGAGACGGTTTTGACTTTGCTATATTTGCCCAACTTAAAGATTTCATCGCCAATTTGCATTGCAAGTTCTCGCGTAGGCGTTACGATTAATGCTTCAATCGTCCCATTGTGTTTTAAATTGTTGATTAAAGGCAAGCCAAAGGCGGCGGTTTTGCCTGTGCCTGTTTGTGCTTGGGCGATGACATCTAATCCATTTAAAATAATTGGGATTGCTTCTTGCTGGATTGGGCTAGGCTCGCTGAATCCGGCTTCTTTGATGCCTCTTAGGAGACTTTTTTTAAGTCCAAAGGATTCAAATCCGCTAGAATCCCAAGTATCGTTTATATCTTGTAGAGCGAAGCTTTGAGAATTCTTTGTTCTTTGTGCTTGTTTTTTGGTGGAAGACTTTTGTTGTTTTGTCGTTTTGTTCATTGCATTACTTTTATGTAAATTCATTTGTGATTATAACATTAAAACGAGTATATCACTCTAAAAAGCCGAAGCGATTCCCTGAAACATTCTTTGAAAGAATTTCAAAAGATGTTTGTGCATTGGCTTTAAAGGTTTTTGCTTCCTTGATAAGCTCCTCTGGATTTTCCCAAATATGCACACTATCAATATAGATTTTCTCAAAAGTAATTTCGTTGATGAGCGAAAAATAGAGTGTGCGTTTGTAGGCTGTTTTGACGGAATAAAGTTCATTTTCGCAAAGAATCTTAAGCTTAAGATTGGTGGATTCTTGCTCGTCTGTGGTTACAATGAGGAAATATTTTCTATGTTTTTTCCTGATTTTATCCACATAGCGATAGAGCAGAGTGTCTAGCTCGTTTAGGCGGTCTTTGTTGAGATGTTCTAAATATTGCTCAATAAAGTAAATCATCGTAGGCACACGGTCATTATTGGCACTTTTAAAGAAGTTTTTTTTCAGGGCTACGGATTTTAAAACTTTATGATAAATCTTTTCATTTAGAATCGTGATACAAATATCCAAACCACTTTTAATTTTTTTATAGATTCTTTCATAGGTTTTTTCATAAAGGTCTGTAAAGATTTTGAAATAATATTCTTCAAATTGTTGTTTGAGCTGTAAAAGATGTTTGCAGAGATTGCTATTGTAGCTTTCAGTCTCCATCATTTTTTTTAATTCTAGTCGCACCTTTTCTAGCTTTGCGGAGTTTTTTTCTAAATCTACTTTCGCTTGGATTCTGCGCTCAAGCAAGAGTGTATCGTTTTTGAGGGCACTGATTCTTTTTTGGCATAGATTGCTCGTGTCTTTTGCGTTGTTAATCGCTACAATCAAAGCTTGGTAATGGCATTGTTGGGGCAAAAAATGCTCTTTGAATACATTTTCAATATTGACTTTTTGGTAACGCGTGAGGTCAGAATAAGCAGACTCTAAACGCGTCATAATTCCGAGCTCTTCAATAAAATCGTCTTTTGGGATTGTTTTATCGCTATAAAGAAGATTGTCTAATGTTTTCGCACTGAAACGTTTGAGATGTGCATAATCGTAGAGGTATTTATCCTTTGGCAAGTATAAGTCATTTAAAAAGGCAATGGCAGAAAACTCTTGGCAAAAATATTTTTTTAGCGATTCCATAGGTTTTATATCCACACGCACTTCTCTGATTTTTTGATAATCTGTCTGTTTGTAGATTTTTTGGACAATCGCATCGCGTTTGTTGCTTAGAAGCGTGTCTAGTTGTTCGTCTGTATCGTGATGCCAAAAGTCGGATTCCGAAATCATAGAATTGCTGAAGTCTTGAAATTTAGAGGCTCTACAATCTGTAACCTGTCCTGCTTCATTGCAGCGAAATTCTACAAACATATCTACCGCTGGAATCACCTTTTTATCGTGCCAAGTCTCTTTGGTAAATTCAAAAAGTTTTCTCGATAAATTAATGACTGCACCTTTGCCATTGCTGCTTAAATAACGAACGATTTTTCCGTGCATTTGCTAACCTTTGGATTCTGTATGGGGGTTTTTTAGGGATTCTAAATACATTTTAGAATACTCTGTTTGCATTTGTTCTTTTAGGGATTCAAACCATTGTTCTCCTTGTGGGGTAAAGGCAGGAAGATATTGAATGCTAAAAGGAGTGTTTTGAAATCTTAATGCGCCTATATCAAGGCATTTACGCGTGCCACAAACAACAACAGGTTGGACTTTGAGATGGAAATGCTCAATCAAAAATTTCGCCCCACTTTTGAAAGGCAAAAACTTCTCCTCGCCCTTGCTCCTTGTTCCTTCAGGAAAGATACACAAGGTGCGCCCAGATTCCAGCCTGTTTTTCACTTCTTTTAGCAAGAAGACAAGCTCTTTTTTACTTTCGCGATTAATCAGAATCATTTTGGGGGCTTTGAGTGCGTGCCCATATAAAAAGGGCTTACCGAGCTCTTTTTTGGCAATCCAACAAAGATTATTTGGGTGGATTGCCTCTAAATAAATCGCATCCATAAAACTTTGATGATTGAGCACCAAAATCTGCGCACTAGGGTCTAACTCACCCTTGACATTTACCCGAACTCTAAAGAGTGCAAGGAATATTTTTGCAGTGATTTGTCTTACCTTGCGTTGTGCATTTTGGAAAAGATAAATAAACAGAATCGTCAAAGGAATCACAAGGAGCGCGTAAAGAATCGCGCTAAAGACTCTAATTTTGGAGGTCATCACGTTTTACCCAGCCTATGCGGTCATCTTCTAAAAGTACTTTGTAATAGTTACTTCTTTGCGCTAGAATCTCAACTCGCATTGGTTCTTGTGTTGTTAAAATAATTGTGGAATTAAAAGTCGGTTGGATTCTAAGGGAAACATTCGCTTTTAGGGTTGCGGAAGTTTTGAGCATTAAGAAATAAAGCAACATTCCAAGCGCAATCACACCGAGCAAGACAAAGATTAATTTTCTTTTATAGAGATACAAGCCAAAAAATATAATGGCGAAAAAAACCATAGAGGCGATTTTAAAAAACTGATAATTATTTTTGGGCTTAATGTCGCTCTGTGTGCTTACCCTATCTTCAATTGCAATGTTTTCTACTTGTAATTCTGTATATTTGGAGGTTTTGACATTAAAATAATCAAAACGAATCGTGTTTAAGTCCTTTGGCACAATGGCATAATAAAATGCCACAGATTGTTTGTAGTCGCCGCTTTTGCTTTCAATACCTTGTTGCGTATAGGAGGCTAAATGAAAGTCAAATAAATTTCCCATTGTGCTTTGGAACTGAAAAACCGCTAAGTTATTGCGTGTGTCGTAGTTCGTGATTTTAGTATCTAAGATTCTTAAATCTTCTGCAAGCACTTGTGAGAAACTACCCTTGCGGTCTAGCTTAATTGCGCGTCCGCTAATACTCTGTGTGCTTTCTCCCGCCTCTCCCTCACTCGTATTTACGCTGACTTTGACTTGAGGAATCGTATAATTGGGCTGTTTTATTTTGAGATAATAAGTGTTTCTCAAGCTAGAATCCTCCGCATTGAGACTCCAATTTTCATTAGGGTTTAGAATCTCTACGCTTGCTTCTTGGACATTGTTTTCAAAGATAAATTCGGTTTTAATCGTAGAATAGTCCGTGAGGACGAGGAGTTTTAGCTCTAAAGGAATAATTTGATGCACATATAAAATATTCAAAGGAGGATTGAGCATTTCTAAATAAACATTTTTTGCAAGGGAGTTGAAAGGGTTTTCTGTTGGTTGGTCTAAAGTTTGGGATTCTTCTGTGTTTTGTGTTTCTGCCAAAGGATTTTGCGTTGTGGCAGAATCTTGTGTCGCGAAATTAGCATTTGGGGTATCATTAGGATTTGGTTGGTGTATCGGAGCAGAATTGAGATCTAGGGATTCCTCCTGTACATTTTCCTCTGTAATGGCATTAGGCAATGCCTGTTGAGAGGTTTCTAGGCTTTGTGGATTGGAATGTGCCTCCATTGTTTCAGGGCTTTGTGGAAACATTCTCGTTTCACCACTATGAGCGTCTTTCAAGTTTTCTTTGTCTGTATCTTGTGCGATTCCACAGACACACAATCCCAAAACGAATACTAATGGTGTAAAAATTTTCATAAAATTTCTAAAAACCCCTCTAGCATTTTTAAGCCAATGTCTTGCCCAAGTAGCTTTTCTATCGCGCGTTCAGGGTGGGGCATAAGCCCAAAAACATTTTTTTGTTTGTTACAAATCCCTGCAATATTGCTTATTGAACCATTGGGGTTATGGACATATTCTAGTAAAATTTGATGGTGTGCTCTTAACTCTTGTAATCCTGTTGCGTCAATATAATAGTTCCCGTCTGCGTGGGCGATTGGAATCCTTGCAATTTCGTTTGGTTGGAATTTGCTTAGAAACACATTATCATTGTGAATGATTTTGAGGTCGGAATCTTTGGAGATAAAATGCAGATTTTCATTGCGTTTCATTGCGCCGGGCAATAATCCGCTTTCAAGCAGAATCTGGAATCCATTGCAGATTCCAAGCACATATCCTCCATCTTTTGCAAAGTCTATCACCGCTTTCATAATCGGAGAGAATCGCGCAATTGCCCCACTGCGCAAATAGTCTCCATAGCTAAATCCTCCGGGAATTACGACTAGCTTTGTCCCTTGTGGCAGGGAAGTTTCTTTGTGCCATACGATTTTGGTTGGCACATTAAGGAGAGAAAAGGCATATTCCATATCATATTCGCAATTTGTTCCCAAAAATTGTAGAATCGCAACCATTTTATATCTTTATTGTATAATTTTCTATCACGGTGTTCGCTAGCAGGGTATCACACATAGATTCCACTTCTTTTTGGATATTAGTTTTATCGTCTCCTGCAATCTCTAGTGTAATGACTTTGCCTACTTTGACGCTTTCTACTCCTTGATAGCCTAGTGATTCTAAGGCGTGGTGTATGGCTTTGCCTTGAGGGTCTAATACACCCTCTTTTAGTCCTACAATGACTTCTACTTTCATCACTTCCCCTAGCTCAAAATTCTTTTTAAAATTTCTTCATAAGCCATTTTGACATTGCCTAAATCTTGTCTAAAGCGGTCTTTGTCTAGTTTTTCTTTGGTTTGCTTATCCCAAAATCTGCAAGAATCTGGCGTGATTTCATCGGCGACAAGAATCGCCTTGCTATTGTCTATTCCAAACTCTAGTTTGAAATCTACTAAAATAAGATTCCTTTTATCAAAAAACTCTCGTAAAACCTCATTGACTTTACGCCCGATTTTGCGTAGCTCATCTAGTGTTTCTACGGATTTGACGCATTGGAGAATCAAGGCGTGTTCGTCATTAATGAGTGGGTCGCCGAGTGCATCGTCTTTGTAGTAAAATTCTACAAGTGTAAAGGGCAGAGGCTCTCCCTCTTTGATTCCTAGTCGCTTGCTCAATGAGCCTGTGGCAACATTGCGGACAACGACTTCAATGGGAACAATGCAGACACGTTTGCAGAGCATTAAATCTTCTCCTATTGTCTCTACATAATGTGTTTTGATTCCATTGTTTTCTAGCAATTTAAAGATTTCGGTAGAGATTTTGCAATTAAGAATCCCTTTCCCTTGCTCACTTCCTCTTTTTTCAGCGTTAAAGGCGGTTAAATCGTCTTTAAATTGAGAAATGACTAAATTCTCATCACTTGTGTTATAAAGCTTTTTGCCTTTGCCCTCATACATCATTTCTTTTTGCGTTACTTGCATTTTACTCCTTTTATAGAACTTTGAAGACTTTTAGCACATCAATGGCACTTTTTAGCTGAATGTCTTGCAATACTTGTTTGTGTGTAATAGTATCTTTAGAATCCTTTGCCTTTTTGTCTTTGTTGGTCTCAACCTTTGCGAGTTCGCCCTCTAAGTGTTTTTGCAAATCAGCTTCTTTGATACTAAATCCACTATTTTCATCTGGCACGATACCCGGAGCGACTTCAATGTCTGGTGTTACGCCTACGGCTTGAATCGTACGCCCACTTGGCAAGTAATAGCGAGCAATCGTGAGGCGCAAAGCTTCTTTTTTCTCTGTGGGCAGAATCACTTGCACACTCCCTTTACCAAATGTTCCCTCACCGACTAATACACCGCGCTTATTGTCTTGAATCGCACCCGCGACAATCTCGCTCGCACTCGCACTTCCATTATTGACCAATACAACGAGTGGGATTGTGGCATAAGGTGTGCGATTGGTCGCACGATAGACGATGTTTTCATCTTTGATTCTGCCTCTTTGGGAAACAATAATTCCTTGTTTGATAAACAAATCACTTAACTCTACGGCTTGATTTAGTAATCCGCCCGGATTGTTACGCAAATCCAATACGATTCCCTCAATGGTTTTGAATTTCTTTAGCTCTTCTTCTACGCGTTTGCTAACATTTTTGTCAAATGAGGTTACGCGCAAATAGACATAGTTGCTTTCTTCAATGCCTTTCGCATAGACAGATTCCACTTTGATATTGTCGCGCACAATGTCAAATACAATGGGTTTTGGTTCGTTTTTACGTACAATGGTTAATTGGACTTTTGTATTGGGCTTACCACGCATTCTATTGACAGCTTCGTCAATACTCATATTTAAGGTGCTTTCTTCATTGATTTTTAGGATAATATCACCACTTTTTAAGCCCGCCCTATCGCCCGGTGTGCCCTCAATTGGAGCGATAATCGTCAATGCACTATCTTTTAGAGAAATTGTGATTCCAATCCCACCAAACTGCCCATCGGTTTGGATTTTTAAGTCTTCAAATTTTTTTTCATCTAAATAGGCAGAGTGTGCATCTAGGTTTGAGAGTAACCCATCAATCGCTTTATCTATGATTTCATTAAGACTTAATTCATCTACATAATATTTTTCCACCGTGCCGATGACTTTGCGTAATTTATTATAAGCGTCTAGTCTTGATTCATCTTCTGCGAGTGCAAGATTTTGAAACATCGCAACAAATAAGAAGCTTGTAAGAAAATTCGCTAGGGAAACAGGAAAGATTCTTTTAAAATGAAATTGTTTCATCAAACCAACCTAAAGTAAAGTTTAAATGCACGATTGTAGCGCATTCTTATTAAAGCCAAAATAAAATAAGCCAATCCACAAGATTTTCTTGAGGACTTTACTCTTGCTAAGAGCCGCACAGCGCAATGCAACATTTTATATTTTATTAAAGAATGCTATGCAGGAATTTATTGATTTTTGTTGCGCAAATGGATATAGAGTTGCAAGACTTCCAAGCTTGCAGGCGTTACCCCGCTGATTTCGCTTGCTTCAAATAAGCTTTTGGGATTGAATTTTTTGAGTTTTTCTATCACTTCTAGGCTCAAGCCCGGAATCCCGTCAAATACAAAGTCTTGTGGAATCGCAATGCTTAGCATTTTGTCCATATTGTTGATGAGGTTTTGTTGCTTTTGAATATAGTTTGCGTATTTTGTCTCTACCAAAATTTCTTCTAATGCGCGTGTGGAATAATTTGCAAAAGGGGTTTTTATGATTTCATTGATTTTGAGTAGTTTTTGCAAATCAAAACTGCGACGACTTACAATTGTGCTCCAAGTCGTTTTGTCGCTGATTTTTTCTTCCGCGATAGAATCTAAGAATTTCAAAGTTTCTAATGTAGGCGTGATAGGGGTGGATTGAAGCCACTCTATGCCCTCTTGAATGTGTTTTTTATCCTGCATTAATTGTGTAAAATCCGATGCGTCCATTAATCCTAGCCTATGCGCTAGCTCGCCGAGTCTAAAGAGGGCGTTTCCCTCACGCAAAAGCAGGCGGTATTCTGCGCGCGAGCTAAACATACGATAGGGTTCTTTCGTGCCTTTGGTAACCAAATCATCTACCATTACACCAATGTAAGCTTCGTTGCGTTTGAGAGTGATTTCTTCCTTTCCTTGCGCACTCAAAGCCGCATTAATACCTGCGAAAATGCCCTGTGCTCCCGCTTCTTCATAGCCTGTTGTGCCATTAATCTGTCCTGCGCAGTAGAGATTCTTGATTTTTTTAGTCTCTAATGTGTGTCTAAGTTCGGTTGGATTGATATAATCGTATTCAATCGCATAGCCATAGCGCACGATTTCCGCATTTTCTAATCCCTCAATACTATGAATCATTGCTTCTTGCACATCAAAAGGAAGTGAGCTTGTCAAACCATTGATATAATACTCATTTGCTTCTAGTGTCTGCGGCTCTAAGAAAAGTTGGTGTCGCTCTTTATCGGAGAAGCGATGGACTTTGTCTTCAATGCTTGGGCAATAGCGCGGTCCTATTCCTTCAATTTGCCCCGTAAATAAGGGTGCGCGGTGAAAATTTGCGCGAATAATCGCGTGGGTTTTGGCATTGGTGTAGGTTACATAACAGGGAAGCTGGATAGGATTAAATTCCTCTTCCCCAAGTTCTTTTTGTGTTTTTTGGCTAAAGAAAGGTGCGGGAGTATCACCAATGTGTTTTTCTAGGTTTTCAAAGTGAATACTGCTTGCTTTAATGCGTGCGCAAGTGCCGGTTTTTAATCGCCCAATCTCCATTCCAAACGTGCGCAAGTTTTCACCCAATGCAGAAGCGGGGGGTTCTCCTGCTCTCCCATTGCTAGAAGTACTTTCGCCAATATGGATTTTACCTCGCAAAAAAGTGCCAGTTGTCAAGATGATTTTTTTTGCATAATACTTTTTGCCAATAGAGGTTACAAGCCCAATTACAGCAGTTTTATCGTCATTGAGTAATAGGGATTCTACGATTTGTTGTGTAATTTCTAAGTTGTTTGTATGGTAGCAAAGATTGCGTGCAATGATTTTATATCTGTCCATATCAATTTGTGCGCGTGTTCCGCGCACTGCTGGACCTTTGGAGGCATTGAGGGTACGGAATTGTATGCCGCTTTTGTCTGTGATATAGCCCATAACGCCACCAAGTGCGTCAATTTCTTTGACCAAATGTCCTTTACCAAGCCCGCCAATCGCAGGATTACAACTTGCTGCACCAATTTGCTCCACAAGCATTGTAATCAGCAGGGTTTTGCAACCCATTTTCGCAGATACCACAGAAGCTTCAATCCCCGCGTGTCCCCCACCCACTACAATGACATCATAATCCATTCTTTGCCTTATGAAATTTTTGCGCAATTATAGCCAATAATGATAAGTTTGCATCTATTCGTGATTCTGCATTATGGATTGCCATAAAAATTTTTCAAATTTACTTGCAATGACAATTTATTTTTACGAAATTCTGTATTGTAGTGGATAGAATCGCAAAAATGCGATTCTAAAGAGAGTTTTTGGAGGGATTAAAATTTCTTTTTATTCACATCGTCTAAGATATTTTTTGAGATTCCATTGACATTGCGTGTAATGTCATTTGTAGTATTGGCGACTTCAACATTCTCATTGGTTACGTTTTCTAGTTGGACAATGGATTCGTTGATTTGTGAAATACCTTGAGATTGTTCTTTGATAGATTCGCTCATTTCGCTGACGCTTTGGACAAGCACATTAACATTGGCTTCAATTTCTCCGAGTGATTTTCCTGTTCTCTCTGCTAGTTTTCGGACTTCATCTGCAACGACTGCGAATCCTCTTCCGTGTTCTCCAGCTCTTGCAGCTTCAATCGCAGCATTGAGGGCAAGTAAGTTCGTTTGGTCTGCAATGTCTTTAATCACGCCCACGATTCCTTTAATGTCTTCTGCTTGTCGTGTCGCATCACTTGTTTTGTTGCTAACATTTTCCATAGATTGGCTGATTTCTTCTACTGCTGCGGCAGATTGTTGCAAGGAGCTAGCTTGCGCCTGTGAGCCTTCCATTAATTTTTGCATAGAAGATTCTAGTTCAGCAGATTGTGCTGCAAGTTCTTTTGCGAATCCCGCACTTGCATTTAACATTTTCTTAATCTCTTCTCCTAGAATGTTAGTCATTGTTTCTACACTTCCTTTTGCATCTTTGACTTCTGTTGTGAAGTCTAATGCTTTGTAGGATTCAAAGACGCGATGAATCTCATTCATATCACTTCCGATTCTTTTTTGTAGCACATCTAGCATATTGTTCAAGACTTCTTTGAGTTCTGCAAGTTGTGGGTTGGCAGGTTGTTTGACAATTCTCGCAGTCAAATCACCATTATTGACCGCTTTTGCCGTTTCTGCAGATTGTTCAATCGCCTCCGCATCAATTTTTAGAGAATCTTGTGTGCGTTTGATATTTTCATTAATCAATCTACCCATAATCCCTAATTCATCGTTGGCTCTAATCTTGATGAAATGGACCTCTTTGCTTTCGTGGTTAATAAATTTAAAGAATGAGTTGAGGGTATTGACAAGAATTGGCAAGCGACCACCGATATTTTTCCTGACATAAAAATAAAGCAAAAGCATTGCGACTATAATGAGCACTAAGGAAGTAGCAGCAATAGTGAGGAGTAAATTACGCACAGGAGCAAGCATAGTAGCTTCTGGAATGGCTACTATTAAAGAAAAGTCCGCATATCCACCTTTAGAAGAAAAGCTCTGTATGCTTGCAAAAGTATCTACACCTGTTGTCGTTGTGTATTCTAGGTTGGTGGATTGTTTGTTTTGAATCGCCTTGATAACTGCTTGAGCCCCTTCGTCTGTATTGACCTCCGCGAGATTTTTGAGTAACAATTCATTGTTTGGGCAGGCAATGATTGTGCCATCAGAACTTGTTAAGATTTTCATCTCTCCCTCATAGGTGATTGCCTGTTTGTTATTCAAGAATTCTAATATAGAATGTTGGCTATTAACGACGAAACCGAATGAGCCAATCACTCTTTTGTAGCGGTCAAAGATGGGTGCGCCAATACCGAATCCGACAAATTCGTCTTGCTCAATCTTATAAGCTCTCACACTTCCAAAGAAAACTTCATCACTTCCGTATTTGCCGTTTTTAAGGGGTTTTTGAATGCTTACCATTCCTGTTATCATAGAATCTCTAGGTTTTTTGCGTGAGACACCTCCCATTTTTGTGGTATCTGCATCATACAATAGCATCATAAATTCGCCACTTTCTGTGAAATAGATAGGGTCGCCTTTATAGTGCGCAGGAGCATTTGTAAGATATAGAAATCCATAGTCTGCGTATAAAGAGCTATCAAAAATGCTTGTTAAGACATTTTCTAATCTTTGCAATTCTATTCCTTGAATGTCCGTTGTTTCTAGCATACCATTTAGGATTTTTGCACCCGCTTGTGTAATGGAAGTCAATTCTTCTAGCATTCCTTCAATATAGTGCGCATCGCCAATAGCAGAACGCATAACGATTGCTTCTGTGTTGCGTTCTATGTTGTTACTGACGCGCATAGAAACAATTACGCTTAGAACAACAATACTAATCACAAAAATTGTCCCCACAGCACAAACTAATTTGGTTTGCAGTTTAAGATTATTTAAGAATCCCATTTTCCCAACTTCCTTATTTATGGATTTTGATAAAAAACCCGAATTTTACCATAGAAATAGTTTAAAAAATAATAAAAATTTAATCAATTTATTAATTAAGTTATAACAGTAAATTATACTTTAGATTTTAGAGTTTTTGCAGGTTTGGTTTTGCCTCTGCTATTTTCCTATATTGTTTTTTGTGAATGAAATAATCTAAATCAAAGAATCGCGCAGAAAGCCAATTATGACTTCATCGCGAGATTTTGCTTGTGGAATCGTGGCAATCTATAATTTAAGAGTCTTGCCTTTAGATTTCGTCGCTTGATTAAAAGTGTGGTGTTATGGATTGTTATGATTCCACAGGTGGAATCTCGCAAGGACAGGTTGTGTTGGATAATTCTTGTAAATCATAAAAATGCGTTATAATCTTGCGTAAAATTCTAGGCAGATGAATGAAACTCAAGATTCCAACAAACAATTATGGTAGAAAAGTGCGTCAAAACACTTCCCAGCCTTTGCAGGTTGCGCAGCCTCTAGTAGAAAATCGCCAAGAGCAATTTGTATTAAAAATTTCTATGTATAGCGCATTACTATTGGCGGTTTTAGGAATCGCCTTTGGCTTGAGTTTTAAGAGCTCCGCCATTGTTTTTGATGGAATTATTGCACTAGTTTCAGTCGGTTTGGGGTTGTTAAGCGTGATTACTTCACGTTTTATTTATCGTGAAGATGATGATGTCTTCCAGTATGGTTATGTACGTTTTGAACCTATGGTGAATCTCTTTAAAAGCTTGATTCTGCTCATCGTGTGTATTTATGCTTTAATTGGGGGGATAAGAGATATTTTGGGTGGGGGCTATACACTGCAAATTAATGGCGCAGTCGTTTATACTTTCTGTGCCTTTGTGTTGTGTTTTGGTATTTTTGCCTATACGCGTTTTTTCGCTAAGAGTCTTGATTCCGAGCTGATTGGCGTAGATAATGTGGAATGGAAAATTGATTGTGTGCTTTATTTGGGTGCATTGCTTGCTTTTGGAATGATTGTGTGGTTTGACCCCGAGCAACAAGAGTCTTTGACGCACTATATTGACCCGATTTTGCTTGTGCTCTTAAGTGTATTTTTGGCTTGGACGCCTTTAGGGATTTGTATTGCAAATCTAAAAGATTTGATGATGATTGCGCCTAAAGAGTTAGACGATAAAATCACAGAAGTTATGGAATCTCTGAGTGTGGAGTATGGGTTTGAGGACTATGATACGCATGTGGCTAAAAGCGGGAGATTCTTTATGATTGAGGTAAATCTCCTCATCACAGACGCAAATGCAAAGATGAGTATTGGTGAAATGGACGTGATTCGCAATAAGATTGAACAATCCCTTGAGATTCCAAGTTATAAGATTTGGCTACTTGTGAGCTTTACAGCAAATCCAAAGTGGCTGTGATGTGTGGCAAAGTTATAAATAGTAACACAATGGAATCAAATCAAAGGATAAAGAGGAATAAAATTTTTTCAAAAAGTGGAATTTACAGCAAAAATAAATAAAGTTTAGCTATAATGATTCATTAATTTTGCTTAACTTAACTTTAAGGTCATTTTTATGAAAGGAATCATTGAAAAGGCATTTATCCAAGCCATACAAGATACGCTTGAGAAAACACCTACACGTTGTAATGATAAGCTTTTACGTGGTTATATCTCTAGCATTGATCTTATCTTTGGTGATGATACCAAAGGAACGGTTACTTTTGTAAGCTCTAAAGAATTTTTGAATATTTTGTCATTTGGATTATTCGGAGAACACGCAAAAGATGATTTGACTTTGCAAGATCTCTCGCAAGAGCTAGCCAATCTAACGATTGGATTAAGTAAGGTGATTGCAATCAAAGAAGAAAAGAGTTTTAATATTAACACTCCACGCGTGTTTGGCTATGGTGAATTTCAAGACAAGCAATACAATCATTTGAATTTCACACTTGAGGGTGCGCCGTGCTCACTATTCTTGCATAGGTAAAGGGAAAGAATGCCAGCAGATGAATTTACATTAGCCAAAATCCAAGCCCCAAAACAAGAGGATTTAGCGCGATATTTAGATGGAATTATGAACAATTATAGCGGGCTTTTAGATATGGGCGTGATTTTCAAGTCCGAGCTTGGTTCTACAAAAGTGCCTTTGTTGGATATTTTGCGTTTCGAAAAAGGTTCTATTATTGATCTTCAAAAACCCGCAGGCGAGAGCGTAGAAATCTATATCAATGGACGTATTATTGGCAAGGGCGAGGTAATGGTATATGAGAAAAACCTAGCGATTCGTGTCAATGAAATCTTAGATTCTAATGCAATTGTTTATTATTTGACAAGAGAGAGTATCGGCACGGTATGAAAGTGGTTTTTGCACTTTTGTGCGCCTTGTGCTTGGGGGGCGGAATCCTTGCTGCCGATGAAACCTATAAAAATACGCATACAGCGGAGTCATCATTGCAGGGAATGAAACCAGATTCCAAGCATTCAGAATTCGCCTTTGAGATGGGAAAATCTCCTCTTGAAAACATCAATCTGTTGCAGTATTTTGGTGTGATTTTAATTTTAGTTGGGCTTTTGTTGTTTTTATGGTATATCAAAACGCGTTTGAATGCTCCCCAAGTCAAACTCTCCCAATCTAGCGTATTGGGTGCATTGTTTGATAAAAAGAATCCCTCAAGTGCGGTGCAAGTGCAATCCGTTACGACATTGGGATTCCATAGTAAGTTGGTTGTATTTGACGCTTATGAAAAGCGGTATTTGGTGATTGTTTATTCTAATGGTGCGAAGTTGGTAGATTCTTACAGCCTAGAGGCAGAATCGCAACAAAGTCAAGCACAAGAATCGTTTAAGGAATTATTGGAACAAGAGTTGCCGAGTGAAACGAAATAGTTTTGTTGCACTTTTTTTGTCGTTAGCAATCCATACGATTTTACTTGTGCTTTTTTTGTGGGAATGGCGCACAGATGACTTTTATCGCCCTTCGCGTATGGGGACACAAGAGGGAGAGCGCGTAAGTCTAAAGCACTTTAGATTTTCACAAGGTGGAGGTGGGGAGATAAAACAAACTCCAAAGCCTGATTCAACGGTAAAAGCACCTCCACAAAAAGAACCCCCAAAAACACAAACACAAAAGCAATCCGCAAAAACTGCCAAGCCCAAACCTGCACAATCTAAGCAACCTGCAAGGCAGACGCCCCAATCCTCAAGCGAATCCCTAGCGCAGAGTCTCGCAAAACCACAATTTCAAAGCGCAATGAACGCGCCACAAAGTCCTTCAATCTATGACTTCGGCAAGGATATGTCCAATCAAGAGATAAAGGATCTTTATGGTGAGGAATTTGGCTCACTTGATGCGGAGCAAAGGCACTTTATCAAAGATAATTTAAGCGGGATTGGACGCATCACGCAAAAATATTTAAAATATCCTGCAATTGCGGGTAAAATGGGACAACAAGGAGATAATATTGTAGAATTTTATCTGTATCCCAATGGCGATATATCAGACTTAAAACTTCTCACACCAAGTGGTTTTACCTTGCTAGATGATAACAGTGTGCGAACGATTAGAATCGCTTATAAAGACTATCCTTATCCAAGCGTAAAAACCAAGATTCGGATTCGGGTAATGTATCGGATATATTAGTGGCTTTTTGATATTGTAGGAAATATTCTTAGCGACATCAATAGGAATGCAATCAAAGGGTATTTGGGTGATTTTGTCCCATTAATATTACAGCATCTATCTTGTGTGATTCAAAAATTCTAACCAATACGCAAGAACATTGAGATTTTTGTTGGAATGCCCATCTATAAATTTTCTTTGTAATCTAAATTTTTATATCATTACAAGAAAGTTTTGACATTTTAATTATCACTCAGCACTAGATATTTTTTCTTAAAATATTCCCAAAGACTATTAGGATATTTTGCATTTTTATCAAGTTGTAAATCTGACCACATAGCATTCCAAAGATGATATATATATATATCTTTATTAATTGCTATCTTAGTATGAGGGGTAATGAAGTTTTTGGTTTCAAACCAACTAATATCACAAAAGTATTTAGCATCCACAACATAATTTTCTAGTTTATGTCGCACAATAAAATCTCCTAAAAAGAGCGGACCGATAATTCCCCATTTGACTTTTGTGGAGAAATTAAGCCTTAAGATGTTTTTGAGTTTTAACCTCCCAGCTCTATTCTTTTTGTTTGAGATTATCTTGTCCATTTCTTGAATAATTTTTAGTAATATTGGGGAATCTTTTGGAGCTTTTATAACGCATGTGGTTGGAATGATAGAACCATCCTCTTCTCTTTCGGAAGCGAAAACAAAAGGCATATCAAGGGATTCTAAGCTTTGGACACAGATTGTGTCTGTATCCACCCACCAACCACCCTCTTTATAGAGAATATGATATCTAATATAGTCGCTAAAGGCTGCGATTCCAACTTCGCCTCTATCATCAAAAAAAAGTTTGTCTTGCGGCACTATTTCATTTGCATCTTTAATGGAGAACTTGGAAAAAAATTTATGAAACTGTAATCTTTCTGTTAAATATAACATAGAGGTATCTTGTGGCGTATAAGTATAAAGCGTGAAAGAGTGATTACAGGAAAGATAGGAAGCAATACACAATACTTCCATTTCGCTAATAGCATTTTTTTCAATATTTTTGCTAAACCAAAAACTATGAATTGTATTTTTTATGGTAAAATCCTTTAAGTTATTTTGGTATTTTACCATAAAATTTTAGTTTAGGAAAGATGCAAATGTCGAGCAAAAATAATTATGATGAGAATTTTTATCGCTCTCAAGCACAAGAAAGTTATGATTCCGCAAAAGAAGCTATTTCTAGTATTTTAGCGTGGGGGGGGGATATTTGTTGATATAAAAAGCATAATAGATATTGGTTGTGGCGTTGGAACTTGGTTAAAGGCGTGGCAGGATATTAAGCCAAACATTAGAATTTTTGGTATTGATGGCAACGATGTAGATGAAAGATTGTTTTATATTTCCCAAAAAGATTATTATAAGAGAGTGGATTTAAGAAAGAATGCAGAGGAGGTTTTTAAAATCGTATGTCAAGCTTCGGGGGCGAAGTATGAGGCTAAGCCTTTTGACTTGGTGGAAAGTTTGGAAGTAGCGGAGCATTTAGAAGCACAATATGCCAAGAATTTTATTGAACTTTTGACTAAATTTTCAGATATCGTTTTGTTTTCTGCCGCAATTCCCTATCAAGGAGGAACAGACCATTTCAATGAGCAACCCCCAAAATATTGGGCAGATTTGTTCTCTGAATTTGGTTATGTATGCTTTGATATTCGCAAAAATCTTTGGAACAATGAAAAAATTGGTTTTTGGTATAGGCAAAATTTATTATTGTTTGTCCATCAAACAAAAGCTCATTTGCTAGAGAACAAAGGTTTAAATCCCGAAGAACCTTTATATATTGCTCATCCAAAGTATATGGAAATTTATTTTCAGAAATGGCAAGACAAATGCCAAGAAAACCCATTGAGACTTTATTGGCGACATCCAACGAGATTTTGTGCAGATTTGGTCCGTTTTGTTAAAGGTGTATAATAAATCGTATTCTCTGATAACATCTAAGGAATTATTTTTCCCCTTACGAAAAATTCCTTTGTCTATATGATTTGATTTTTGCAAGGACAACATTGTAATGCAGTTTGGGGATACTAGTGTCGTGAAGTATTAACTCAAGATGGTATGTCCCAGATTGAAAAATAGAATCTAATAATTTTTGCTGTAATCTTTTAATTTCGACAAAGTGTTTTTCGTTTGGCTAGGGTTGTATTATGAATTTTCTTGATAAATCTTGTTATCTTTTAATAAACTAAATTTCCTTTACTCCGCCACCGCATATGCTCTTGTTTCGCGGATTACACTGACTTTGACTTCGCCGGGATATTGCACTTGCGATTCTATATCTTTGGCAATTTCTTTAGCAAGCAGATAGGATTCCTCATCACTAATGTCTTCGGACTTGACAATCACACGTACCTCGCGCCCCGCGTTAATCGCATAAGCGTGTAAAACACCCATTTTAGAAGTTGCGATTTTTTCTATCTCGCTGACGCGTCTTAGGTAGTTTTCTAGCACCTCGCGTCTTGCCCCCGGACGTCCGGCAGAGAGGGTGTCAGCCGCACAAACTGCTGCGGCTTCCACACTTTTAATCTCTTCATCACCGTGGTGGGATAGAATCGTATTGAGCACGACAGGGTGTTCATTGTATCGCCTCGCAATTTCTGCTCCCAACTCTACATGTGTGCCTTTGAAATCGTGCGTGCGAGCTTTGCCAATATCGTGTAATAATCCCGCACGTGTAGCAAGCATACAATCCCCTCCCAATTCTGCCGCAATAATCCCCGCAAGATTGGCGACTTCTAGGCTGTGTGTCAAGGCATTTTGCCCATAGCTTGCACGATAGCGCAACTTGCCAATGAGTCTTTTAATCTCGGGGTGGATTCCATTTAAGCCTAAATCTAGCACTACGCGTTCGCCCTCTTGATACACATTCTCTTCAAAATCCTCAAAGCATTTTTGATAGATTTCTTCAATACGTGCAGGTTGGATACGCCCGTCTTCCACCAAACGATTAATCGTTTCTACCGCAATTGCGCGCCGATATAGGTTGTGAGAGCTCACAATAATCACATTGGGGGTGTCATCAATGATAATATCCACACCACAAATCATTTCTAGGCATTTGATATTGCGTCCCTCTTTACCGATAATACGCGCTTTTAAATCATCACTTGGCAGGACAATCGTATGAATCAAACGTTCTGCGGCAAATTCCCCTGCAAAACGTGAAGTTGCCATTGCTAGGATATAGTTTGCTTTTGCCTTTGCTTCAGCTTTGGCATCTTCTTCTTGCTCTCTAATGATTTTTGCGCACTCTAGCTTGGCTTCTTCCTTGATACGTTCTAACAGCATACTTTTGGCTTCATTTTTGGTTAAATAGGCAACTTTGGAGAGATTTTTCGTAAGCTCTTCTAGCCTTTGCTGATAGGTATTTTTAAGCTTTTTAAGCGCATTTTGTTCTTCAGAAAACGCATTGCGGTCTTTGCTAAGCATTTGTTTTTCATTATCAAGTCGGCAAAGTTCCCTTTCAATGCGTTGCGATTCCCTCAATTTTTCTTTTTCAAAATTTAATGAGTTTAGCTCGTATTCTTTGAGGATTCTAGCACTCTCTCTATCGCATTTTTCTTTTGCCTCTATTTCTATATCTTTGGCTTTAATTTTAGATTCTTGTAGGAATTTTTCTGCCTCATATTCTATTGCTCTTGCCTTTGCCTTTGCTTGCTCTAGCAAGACTTTAGAATCTGCACGCGAGAGTTTGCGCGAGATAAGATAGCTCCCGCCTCCCGCAAGTAAAGCGGATAATACAGAACTCGTAATAACCCATATCACCATATGAATACCTTTAAGATTTGTTAGGAAAACAAAGGTTTAAAAGTAAGCTTGTTATAGTTTGGAGAAGTTTAGATTTTGTGATTTATTAAACTTGTTGCCCTAACTTGAATTGATATAATTGATTAATTTATTGAAAATCTTTAATAAATTCTTATTCTACTCTTTTTTAGTTTAATGGGAGTTTAAGTAATTTTTAAAGGAATGGTTTTTGACAATGAGAGTTTTTAGAAATTTATTCCTGCTATGATATAATCCGAACACAAAACAAAAAGGAGAGAGAATGTTTAAGCCCTTATTTGTGTTTTTTCTTTTTTTAAATTTTGCTTTTGGGGGGAATGCTTATCCAATCAAAATGGCAACAAGTGAAGTTTATGTAATTTCTCTGCAAACAGGTGCGTTAAGTCTGAATAATCTTGCTTTGAAAAATGAGAAGCAAAAACGATTTGTAGAGCAAAATTCTGCGAAACTTACACAAAATGAGCATAATATTTTGTTAATCAAGTCTCCTAATTTTACGGCATTAGTAGATACGGGGTATCCCCACACACAAAAGAATCTCAAAACCGCATTGGAGGCATTGAATGTTTCTTTTGATGCAATTACACATATTGTTATTACGCACGCACATAGAGACCATATTGGTGGAATCCTAGATGAAAAGGGACAGAATAACTTCCCTAATGCCAAACTAATGATAGACAAAAAAGAATTTGATTATTGGCAGAATGTCGGAGATAAACACACAAAAGATTCTATCAATAACTTTAAAGAGATTGTTTATTTTACCCCAAACAAGCCCTTGCTTGAGGGAGATTTAGAGATTCTTGCGCTTCCAGCCTATGGACATACTCCAGGGCATAATATGATTTTATTGCAGCACAAAGAGGATAAACTTCTTTTTTGGGCTGATATTATGCACTTTTACGCTTTGCAGATTGAAATGCCAGAGATTGCGGTGGTTTTTGATGTGGATAAAGATGAGGCGATTCAAACACGCAAAGAGGTTTTGCAACGACTGAAAAGCGATAAAATACCAGTGGTAGGTGCGCATATGCCTTTTACCCAACCCATTGTTTTAGAATAGCTTTTAAATATTTGGATTGTTCCATTATTTTAGATGGCGTCGTGCGTTACTCTTATGATAGAGCGCACAAGGGGGAGTGATAAACACATCGCCTTTAATATCATAATTTTGCGTGATGACTTCTGAAGCATAATTGAAATCACGGCAGACAAACAGGATTTTTGGAATCTTCTGCTGGGTTTTGTAAGATGCAAAGAATCTATCATACATTCCCTTGCCAAACCCTATGCGTCGCAATTCTTTATCCACTCCAAGCACGGGGACAATCGCACAATCTATTGTTGCGTGATAGGTGGAATCACTAGGCTCAAGAACCCCGAAAGATTTTTTTTGTAAAGGAAGTCTATATTGCACTGCTTTAAAGCTTTCTTTGTGCATCAAGGGCAAAAATATCCGCACTCTTTTTGTTTTCCGATAGAATCGCAAGAGTTTTCTGGTATCAAACTCTAAAGGCAAGGGCGAGTAAAAAAGTAAATTTATAGGACATTTGGAGCGTTTTTTATGAGATTGGATATAGGATTGCAGATGCGCCTTGAGTTGTTTGTGGATTTTGGAATCTAGCCCATAGAGATTTTTACGCATTCGTGTTTTGATGAGATTTACCTTAAAAGTCTTACGATAGGCTGCCTTTAAATCTTGTGATTCCATTTGTTATTCCTATGTCTTTTTAAAAGAATAAAAAAGCGTCAAAAACACAGCGCATTGTAGCAAAAGTAGTAAAAAATGTATGTTATAAACTTGTGATTCTTTTTGTTCTATCCCGAAAGATTCTAAGGTTGTATAAAACGCAAATGCGAGAAAAAGCCCCAAAAGATAACCGATTTGTTTGTATTTATCCAATGCAGACAAAATCACTTTGCGTGAAAAAATCAATGTTTCCGCGCGTCCTAAATAATCTCCAAAGATAAAAGTGATTTGGTAGAGAGTGTAAATCATTATCGCACCAAAGAAAGTATTGGGAAAGAACAAATAAGCCAAGATATAGCCAAAGGGCACAATTTCCAAACCCAAAAGAATCCTTTTGTAAGGCTTTGTTTGGAGGATTTTGGTATAAAAGAGCGTCAAACCAAATGCACCCAGAGCAAGAGAGATTCCGCCGATGGAATAGGTTTTGGGGTTTAAAGGCGCATAGATGATAAAGATTGTCCCCAATGAAACTCCCAAGAAAAGGGAGTTTAAAAGTTTATAAGCACAATAGAATCGTAAATGAATACTTTTCATAGAGCCTACCAAGTATATTTCACGCCACCGCCAAAGACGCGTTCAAACTCATAAGGATAGTAGCTTTGGCTTACGACAATTGCGTTTTTGTGGTTGGTGAGATTCTGCACATAAGCGTAGATTTCAAAGTCTTTTAACCGATAGCTTGCATTTAGATTAAGGCTTTGATAGTTGGGAGCTTTGGTATTAGCGTTATCAAAGTCATCATAGTCATACGCTCGTGAGCCGTATTTGTAAGAGATTCCAAGATTAAGCCGCGTGATAGGCAAGTAATTGAGACTTGCGCTTAGCGTGTGCTTAGAGACACCCGGAATCGTATTGCCCTTGTATCCCTCATTGCCTTGCATTGTCGCATCAACATAGGCATAAGAAAGACTAGAATACGCTTGTGCATTAAAATACGTGGTGAATTTCGCTTCCCCACCGATTCTACGCGTTTTGTCTAGGCTTTTGTTTGAATAGGTTACAGGTTCATAGTAAGCCTCATCTTTACCATTAATATAAAACACATTTCCACTGAACTCGTGGATTCCAAACACGCTTTTTGTGCCGATTTGATAGGTGTCAAAAGTTGCAGGGTCGATGAGGGGGTTGAGATTGCCTCTAAAATCAAAAAACAAATCTACATTTGGCACGACAAAACTGCGTGAATAAGAGGCAAAAAGTGTAGTTTGGGAGTTGAGGTCATAGTGGATTCCAAGTTCTCCTCCTAATAAATCTTCCGATGAAGATTCATTGAGTTTGGAAATCACTCTTTGCGCAGAGATTCCGCCATTGAGCGTTAAATCTTGTAAATATTTCTCCCCATTAAGATAGAGTAGCATTGTATCAACCTGTGCTCTATTGGTGGAATTTTGAAGCCTCTTGTTTGTTTTTATTTCCCCACCAATTTCAGCTAGGTAAGAGGAATCTTTATAAGAAGAATTAAAATCTCCAAAGAGTCCTTTGCCATCGTATAAATTGTTGTAATTCACGAAGTCGCTTTCATTTCTTGAACCGCCGAAATTCACATCGGTTACGATTCCCAGCTCGCCAAAATGAGTAAAGCCCAAGCCATAAATCAAATCCCACCGCTTTTGGTGCGTGAAAGTATCCCCCCCCCCAAGCAGAGGGTAAGGGGGCTTGTGAGGGATTACTATCAAATTGCGCCTTTGTGAGAGGGCTTGCATACTTGATAGCATATTGGGAATAGTTGAGGTTTGCCTTAAGAAGTGTGGAATCACTAGGATAGTAAAAGGCTGTGATTCCGCCATTTTTATTATGGCTTCCGTCTTTTTCTTCGCTCCCTTGCGTAATTTTTCTTGTACCCTCGTTATGTTGGTATTGTCCATACACTCCAATGTTCAAAGTATCTCCCACAGAGCGCGCAAAAAATTGTGAATTTAAGGTGTCATAACTTGCATAACTCACATTCAATGCGCCGCCTGCCTTGCGATTCGTGGTGATTTTGAGGATTCCACTTGTCGCGCCATTGCCATATTTGGTTGTGCCTTTGCCTCTCAAGATTTCTATTTTTTGGATAGAATCTAATGGGATTCCACTTAGGGAGATAGGCGTAGAATCAATATTGTCTAGCCGCATTCCATCTACAATAATGGCAAGATTCTTGTGTCCATTTTGTCCAAATCCGCGCAAATCAATGTTCGCGGTGTAGGGATTGCCATAATTGGTTGTGATTTTGAGTAGAGAATGTTGATTTAAGAAGTCGTAGATATTTTGAGCATTGGATTTTTTGATTTCCTCTGCACCAAATTCTTCTTTGAAATCGTCATTTTCTACAAACTCTTTTGCGTGGGTGATAGAAAGTTTCAAGTCTTGAGATTCTACAAGATTTGACTTTTCATTCAAGGCAATGTTTTGGCTTTGCGCTAAAAGTGCGCTATTAAGTGCCAAAATTGCCGCAAGTGAAAAGTATTTCTTTCTAAACCCTTTGGGATGTAGAACTTTATGCTTGTGTTGCATATTGAAGCCTTTAAAATGAGATTTTGCAAGATTTTAAACCTTAAGATTACCGAAATCTTGGGCTTATAAATCATTTGCAAACAGGATTATACCGAAGAAATTTTAAATAAAAGTATTGACAATTAAAATAAAAAGTAGTAGAATCTCATCTCATTTTTATGAAAAATGTAAGAATGCTGGCGTAGCTCAGTTGGTAGAGCAGCTGCCTTGTAAGCAGCAGGCCGGGGGTTCGAGTCCCTTTGCCAGCTCCATAATTTATTATAATTTTTCAGTGTTTGACCAGTTTTATTGATAATGTTTTGGGGTGAGATACTCAAGTGGCCAACGAGGGCAGACTGTAAATCTGCTGTTTATGACTTCCGTGGTTCGAATCCACGTCTCACCACCATAAGCCATGCGGGAGTAGCTCAGTTGGCTAGAGCATCAGCCTTCCAAGCTGAGGGTCGCGGGTTCGAGCCCCGTTTCCCGCTCCATACTGGGAGCTGATTCTACGAAATCTTATTTTAATCAGCAAAACACTTTTTAATTATTATGCCCATATA
Source organism: uncultured Helicobacter sp. (assembly GCA_964464895.1). Taxonomy (GTDB): domain Bacteria; phylum Campylobacterota; class Campylobacteria; order Campylobacterales; family Helicobacteraceae; genus Helicobacter_D. The sequence continues at coordinate 38,610 of CAYXGY010000007.1, forward strand.
GCTCAGTGGCAGAGCACTTCCTTGGTAAGGAAGAGGCCGGCGGTTCAATCCCGCTTATGGGCTCCAGTTTTTCAAAGATTGTGATGGAATTGTAGAAAATGTTACGATTCTTAATTTTAAAATTGGTAAAAATAGTGTAAAATTGTCACTATTTAACTTAAATTTAGGAGAAGCTTATGGCTAAGGAAAAATACGTTAAGTCTAAACCCCATGTAAATATTGGAACAATTGGGCATGTTGACCACGGTAAAACAACTTTAAGTGCTGCAATTTCTGCTGTTCTATCAACAAAAGGTCTAGCAGAAATGAAAGATTATGATAATATTGATAATGCTCCAGAAGAAAAAGAGCGCGGTATTACTATTGCAACTTCACACATTGAATACGAAACAGAAAAAAGACACTATGCGCACGTGGATTGCCCCGGGCACGCGGACTATGTCAAAAATATGATTACAGGTGCAGCGCAAATGGACGGAGCGATTCTTGTTGTTTCTGCTGCGGATGGTCCTATGCCACAAACACGTGAGCATATCCTCTTGTCTCGCCAAGTCGGCGTTCCCTATATCGTTGTGTTTATGAATAAACAAGATATGGTAGATGATGAAGAATTGTTAGAATTGGTAGAAATGGAAATCAGAGAACTTCTCTCAAGCTATGAATTCCCCGGCGATGATACACCGATTGTTGCAGGTTCAGCACTCAAAGCATTAGAAGAAGCAAAATCAGGAAATTTAGGCGAGTGGAGTGAAAAAATTATGAAACTTATGGACGCGGTAGATGAATATATCCCAACTCCTGTACGTGAAACTGATAAAACTTTCTTGATGCCAATTGAAGATGTCTTCTCAATCGCAGGTCGTGGAACTGTTGTTACAGGAAGAATTGAAAGAGGGATTGTAAAAGTTGGTGATGAAATTGAAATCGTAGGAATCCGCCCAACACAAAAAACAACCGTAACTGGCGTTGAAATGTTTAGAAAAGAGCTAGACCAAGGTGAGGCAGGAGATAATGTTGGGGTTCTATTAAGAGGAACAAAGAAAGAAGAAGTAGAAAGAGGTATGGTTCTATGTAAGCCATCTTCTATTACTCCACACAAAAAATTTGAGGGTGAAATCTATGTTCTATCCAAAGACGAAGGTGGAAGACATACACCATTCTTTAATGGTTATAGACCACAATTTTATGTTAGAACAACAGACATTACAGGTTCCATTGCATTGCCAGAGGGTGTAGAAATGGTAATGCCGGGCGATAATATTAAAATCACAGTAGAATTAATCAATCCTATTGCACTTGAAGATGGAACACGTTTCGCGATTCGCGAAGGTGGTAGAACTGTGGGTGCTGGTGTGGTTACAAAAATTATTGAATAGGTTAAATTATGGCTAAAGGTAATCGTGTAAAAATCGGACTCAAATGCTCTGAATGCGGGGACATTAATTACAGCACTGTAAAAAATGCAAAAACCAAAACAGAAAAACTGGAGCTTAAAAAGTTCTGCCCAAGATTAAATAAACATACCATTCACAAAGAAGTGAAGTTAAAAAGCTAAGGGGCTTCCCTTTAGCAATGTAAATTATAGGTCAGTAGCTCCAATGGTAGAGCGTCGGTCTCCAAAACCGAATGCTGGGGGTTCGAGTCCCTCCTGGCCTGCCATTTTTGGAATAAAGAGAGACAAACAAAGTGATGAAAAAACTGATTACCTATTATAGATTATCCAAAGAAGAACTATCCAAAGTTATCTTTCCTACAAAAGAACAAGTAAGAAATGCTTTTATTTCTGTTATTGTTGTTGTAACGGTTATTGCTCTATTTTTGGCATTGGTTGATTTCATTCTTGGTAGTTTTGTTTCAAGTATTTTATAATTAGTTAGGATTTGTTTATGGCATTGTATTGGTATGCGATTCAAACATATTTTGGTAGCGAACAAGCTGTGAAACGTGGTATTGAGAATCTTGTTAAAGAGTATCATTTAGAAGAAAGACTAACAGATATTGTCGTCCCAACAGAAGATATTATTGAAGTCAAAAACAATAAGAAAAAGATTAGTGAAAGAAGTCTTTATCCTGGATATGTTTTCATTAAAGTAGATCTTGATACTGCATTATGGCATACCATTCAATCTTTGCCCAAAGTCAGTCGTTTTATCGGTGAGGCAAAAAAACCTACCCCTTTAAGTGAAGCGGATATTAATCATATTATTGAAAAAGTGCAAAATCGCGCAGCTCCTAAACCAAAAATTATTTTTGAATCAGGCGAGGTTGTCCGAATCATAGAAGGTCCTTTTGCGAACTTTACAGGCACCGTAGAAGAATACGATATGGAACACAGAAAGTTAAAGCTTAATGTTTCAATCTTTGGTCGAAGCACTCCGATTGAAATACTTTATTCACAAGTGGAAAAAATAGTTTAACAACTAAAAACAAGGATAAGTTATGGCAAAAAAAATTATTGGCGAACTTAAGCTTCAAATTCCGGCTGGAAAAGCGAATCCCTCACCGCCTGTAGGACCAGCGTTGGGTCAACGTGGTGTCAATATTATGGAATTCTGTAAAGCATTTAATGAAAAAACAAAAGATATGGGGAACTTTAATATTCCTGTAATTATTACGGTTTATCAGGATAAGAGTTTTACCTTTATCACCAAAAAACCACCTGTTACTGATTTGATTAAAAAAGCAGCAGGAATCCAAAAGGGTTCAGACAATCCCCTAAAAAATAAAGTAGGAAAACTTACAAAAGCACAAGTTTTGGATATTGTCAAAACAAAAATGGACGATTTAAATGCAAACACAGAAGAAGCGGCAATTAAAATCGTTGAGGGAAGTGCTCGCAGTATGGGCATTGAAGTTGTAGATTGAAAAGACGCGTTGGAGTATAAAATATGGCAAAAAAATTAACAAAAAGAATGCAAAATCTAATCAATAAGGTAGATTGCAAAAAAATATACGATATTACAACCGCTTCTGCAACGGTCAAATCTTTAGCATCGGCTAAGTTTGATGAAACAGTTGAGGTTGCGTTAAGTTTAGGAGTAGATCCAAGACATGCAGACCAAATGATTCGCGGTGCGGTTGTATTGCCTAATGGCACAGGCAAAAGTGTGCGTGTAGCGGTTTTTGCAAAAGGTGCTAAAGCCGATGAGGCAAAAGCAGCAGGGGCTGATGTTGTTGGAGATGATGATTTGGCGGAGCAAATCAAAAGCGGAGATTTGAACTTTGATATGGTGATTGCGACACCAGATATGATGGCTCTTGTAGGTAAAGTAGGTAGAATACTAGGACCAAAAGGCTTAATGCCAAATCCCAAAACAGGCACTGTTACAATGGAGATTTCTAAGGCAGTCAGCAACGCAAAGAGTGGGCAAGTCAATTATCGTGTGGATAAAAAGGGTATTGTGCATGCTCCTGTGGGCAAAGCAAGTTTTGATGCAAAAAAACTTGAAGAAAATATTATTGCATTGGTAAAAAACATCAATAAACAGAAACCTGCAAGTGCCAAAGGTAAGTATATTAAAAATGCGACAATCTCTTTAACTATGAGTCCATCTTTAACATTAGATGCCCAAGAATTAATGGATATGAAATAATTTATTCTTGTTTTTATCTTAGGCTAATGACTATGGGGGCGAATGCTTAAAACTTACCCCATATAAGTCTTTCGTCTGAAAGGAGGTTGAAATGACAAAAGCAGAAAAGACTGCTCTAATTGAGAATCTTACTACCGAGTTTAAGGCTTCTAATGCAATTGCGGTTTGTGATTACAAAGGATTAACCGTCAAACAATTAGAAACTCTAAGAGCAAACGCAAGAGAACAAAAAGTGAAAGTCCAAGTCATCAAAAATACTCTTGCACTCATTGCGCTTAAAAACTTTGGAGTTGAAGGATTAGAGTTAAAAGAGAATAATATTTTTGCTTGGGGTGAAGACCAAATTTCACTAGCAAAAACGATTTGTAAATTCTCGGATTCTGTGGGTGGCAAGCTTATAGTAAAATCAGGTTACTTTGAAGGCGAAATTGTAGAAGCAAAACATATTGAAGCCGTTTCAAAATTGCCTTCCAAAGAAGAGCTTATCGGTATGTTGTTGTCCGTTTGGACTGCTCCTGCTCGTTACTTTGTTACAGGGTTGGATAATTTACGCAAACAAAAAGAAGCGGAATAAAATTTTAGGAGAAAATTATGGCAATTTCAAAAGAAGATGTATTAGAATATATCGGAAATCTTTCTGTTATGGAACTTTCAGAGCTTGTAAAAGCATTTGAAGAAAAATTTGGTGTGTCTGCTGCTCCAACCGTTGTAGCGGGTGCAGTTGCAGGTGGTGGTGCAGCCGCTGCTGAAGAAAAGACTGAATTTGATGTTATCTTAACTAATAGTGGCGATAAGAAAATCAATGTGATTAAAGTCGTTCGTGAAGTAACAGGTCTTGGCTTAAAAGAAGCAAAAGACGCGGTAGAAAAAACTCCATTTACCGTTAAAGAAGGTATTAAAAAAGAAGATGCTGATGCAATCAAAGCTAAATTTGAAGAAGCAGGTGCTAAAGTCGATATTAAATAATTTTAGGGAGATTTTTTCTCCCTTTCATTTTTCTTCCAAAATTCTACATTGATATATGAGGTAATAAATATGCCAGTAAGTTTAAAATCCGGAAATAGATTAAGAGTTGATTTTACAAAAATCCCTCAAAATATTGCTGTTCCTAATTTGCTCCAATTACAAAGAAATAGTTACGATTCTTTTCTAATGGCGCAGGATAATAATGAATCGGGGATTGAAAAGGTTTTTAAATCTATTTTCCCAATACATGATGCACAAAACAGAATCAGCCTTGAATATGCAGGTTGTGAGTATGGTAAGCCACGTTACACCGTTAGAGAGGCTATGGAGAGAGGTTTAACTTACTCAATTCCCTTAAAAATAAAAATCCGATTGGTGCTTTGGGAGAGAGATGAAAAGACAGGAGAGAAACTAGGCGTCAAGGATATTAAAGAGCAAAGCATTTTTGTGCGTGAGATTCCATTGATGACTGACCGCACGAGCTTTATTATTAATGGTGTGGAACGTGTAGTTGTGAATCAGCTGCATAGGAGTCCGGGTGTTATTTTTAAAGAAGAAGAATCCACAAGCACTTCCAATAAGTTAGTTTATACAGGGCAAATCATTCCCGATAGGGGTTCGTGGCTTTATTTTGAATATGACGCTAAAGATACATTGTTTGTGCGTGTAAATAAACGTAGAAAAGTGCCTGTTACAATATTATTCCGTGCATTGGGTTATTCGCGTCAAGATATTTTAAAAATGTTTTACCCTCTTTTGAATATCAAATACAAAGGTGGCAAATATTTGATTGCTTTTGACCCGGAAGAATTTGTGGGACGCGTAGAGTTTGACATTAAAGATCCTAAGGGTAATTTGATCATTGCAGCAGGCAAACGTTTAACAGCTAAAAAAGCTAAAGCACTCAAAGAAGAAAAGCTCAATATGATTGAATATCCGCTAGAGATTCTAATGGAACGTTATTTAGCAGAACCGATTATAGATAAGGAAACAGGGGAAATCTTATTTGATGCTTTAACCTTAATGGACGAAAGTAAGCTTAAAAAATTAGTAGAATTGAACATTAACGACTTTGTAATTGCCAATGATTTGGCGATAGGTGTAGATGCTTCTATCATTAATGCGTTTATTGCCGATGCGGAATCGCTAAAGCTTTTAAAGCAAACTGAAAAGATTGATAATGAAAATGACTTGGCAACGATTCGTATTTACAAAGTTATGCGTCCGGGCGAGCCTGTTACAAAAGAGGCGGCAAAGCAGTTTGTGCAACAATTGTTCTTTGACCCCGAACGTTATGATTTAACACGCGTTGGGCGAATGAAAATGAACCATAAATTAGATATTGGTGTGCCTGATTATGTTACCGTGCTAACACACGAAGACATTATCAAAACCGTGCAATACTTAATCCATGTTAAGAATGGGCAAGGGCGCATTGACGATAGAGACCATTTAGGGAATCGTAGAATCCGCGCGATTGGGGAATTATTGGCAAATGAGCTACACATAGGTTTAGTTAAAATGCAAAAAGCCATTCGCGATAAACTCTCTACGATTAGCACAGGTTTAGAGGAATTAATGCCGCACGATTTGGTAAATTCCAAAATGATAACAGGTGCGGTTTTAGAATTTTTTACAGGTGGGCAACTTTCACAATTTATGGACCAAACCAATCCACTTTCTGAAGTAACACATAAAAGAAGGCTCTCTGCATTGGGTGATGGTGGTTTAGTCAAAGAACGTGCGGGATTTGAAGTGCGAGATGTGCATCCAACGCATTATGGTAGAATTTGTCCTATTGAGACGCCAGAGGGGCAAAATATTGGTTTAATTAATACACTTTCAACTTATGCAAAAGTGAATGAACTAGGATTTATTGAGGCACCTTATCGTAAAGTGGTAGATGGTAAAGTAACCAATGAAATTGTTTATTTGACAGCTACACAAGAAGAGGGAGCAGTGATTGCACCAGCAAGCACAATCTTGACAAGTAATCAAACCATTAAAGAAGAAATGATTGAGGTACGAAAAGATGGCGAAATTGCCTTGATGGAATCCAAAAAAGTGGATTTGATTGACTTGAGTCCTAGAATGGTTGTTGGGGTTGCAGCAAGTCTAATTCCGTTTTTAGAGCACGATGATGCGAACCGTGCTTTAATGGGTTCTAATATGCAACGTCAAGCAGTGCCGCTTTTATGTCCAGATGCTCCATTAGTGGGCACAGGAATTGAAAAAATCGTCTCAAGAGATTCTTGGGAAGCAATCAAGGCTACGCGCGCAGGAATTGTAGAGAAAGTAGATTCTAAAAATATTTATATTTTAGGGGAAGATGAAAATGGTGCATTTATTGACCATTATTCCTTGCAAAAAAACCTCCGCACCAATCAAAATACTTCATTTTCTCAACGTCCAATCGTGAAAGCGGGAGAAGAAGTAGAAGCAGGGCAAGTGATTGTAGATGGTCCAAATATGGACCAAGGTGAGTTAGCATTGGGTAAAAACATTCGTGTGGCTTTTATGCCATGGAATGGATATAACTTTGAAGACGCGATTGTAGTGAGTGAAAAACTGATTCGTAATGATGCCTTTACCTCTATCCATATTTACGAAAAAGAAATTGAAGCAAGAGAGTTAAAGCACGGAGTAGAGGAGATTACAAGAGATATTCCAAACATTCGCGAAGAAGATTTAGCACATCTTGACGAAAGCGGAATCGTAAAAATTGGAACTTATGTTAGTGGTGGAATGATTTTGGTAGGGAAAGCTTCGCCTAAAGGCGAGGTCAAGCCAACCCCTGAAGAGCGTTTGTTACGAGCAATTTTTGGCGAAAAAGCAGGACATGTCGTCAATAAATCTCTTTATTGCCCTCCAAGCTTAGAGGGGACAGTGGTAGATGTTAAGATTTTTACCAAAAAGGGTTATGATAAAGATAGACGAGCCATTATCGCTTATGAGGAGGAAAAAGCCCGTTTAGATTTGGAACATCACGATAAGCTCTTAATGCTTGATAGGGAAGAATCTTTGCGTATCAGCTCTATTCTCTCGAAAGAAAAGCTAACAAGTGCGGCAAAAGTAGGAGATAAAGAGTATAAAAAAGGTGGAATTATTCCTAAAACTGAATTAGAGAATATTAATCGTTTTGCTGTGGGAACGCTCATTAAGAGTTACTCAAAAGAGATTCAAAACAAATATGACGCACTAAAAGCTAATTTTTTGGAACAAAAAAAGAATCTAAGCGAAGAGCACGAAGAAAAGCTTTCTATTATTGAGAAAGATGATATTTTGCCAAGTGGAGTAGTCAAACTTGTCAAAATTTATGTTGCCACAAAACGCAAGTTAAAAGTGGGCGATAAAATGGCGGGACGACACGGAAATAAAGGGATTGTTTCAAATATCGTTCCAGAAGTAGATATGCCTTACACTAAAGATGGTCGCCCGGTTGAAATCGTCTTGAATCCTCTAGGCGTGCCTAGTCGTATGAATATTGGGCAAATTTTAGAAGTGCATTTAGGGTTAGTAGGCAAGCAATTAGGCGAGCAAATTGCCGATGTCTTTGAAGAGGAAAAAGGCAAGTGGGCAAGCGAACTTAGGGCTAAAATGCAAGAAATTGCTGAAAATTCTGGAATGAAAAGCTCTAAGGCATTTTTAGAAAAATTAAGTGATGAAGAATTATTGAGTTTTGCTAGAGATTGGAGCAAGGGTGTGAAATTTGCAACTCCTGTCTTTGAAGGTGTAAATGCGCAAGAATTTGAAAAGCTTTTTAAACTTGCTAAAATTGACAACGATGGCAAAACAGAGCTTTACGATGGACGCACAGGTGAAAAAATGATGGAACGCGTCAATGTGGGTTATATGTATATGCTCAAACTTCATCATTTGGTTGATGAAAAAGTCCATGCGAGAAGCACAGGACCTTACAGTCTTGTAACACAACAACCTGTCGGAGGTAAGGCACTCTTTGGAGGGCAAAGATTTGGTGAAATGGAAGTTTGGGCTCTTGAAGCCTATGGTGCAGCCCATACGCTTAAAGAGATGCTCACTATTAAATCTGATGATGTAGAGGGGCGCGTGAAAGCCTATAAAGCAATTACGAGAGGTGAAGCAGTTAAAGAATCCGAGATTCCAGAAACTTTTTATGTTTTGACGAAAGAACTCCAAAGCTTAGCATTAGATGTAAATGTTTTTGCCAAAAACAAAGAGGGGATAGATGAGATTGTTACAATCAAAGAGGACGATAGACCAAGTGATTTCAATGCGTTCCAGCTCTTGCTTGCAAGCCCAGAGAAGATTCGCAGTTGGAGTAATGGAGAAGTTAAAAAACCAGAAACCATTAATTATCGTACACTAAAACCCGAGCGAGATGGATTGTTTTGTGCCAAGATTTTTGGACCTGTAAGAGATTATGAATGCCTCTGTGGTAAATACAAAAAAATGCGTTACAAAGGAATCGTATGCGAAAAATGCGGTGTGGAAGTAACAAGCTCTAAGGTGCGTCGCTCACGTATGGGGCATATTGAACTTGTAACACCTGTAGCACATATTTGGTATGTCAATTCTTTGCCAAGTAGAATCGGAACATTGCTTGGTGTTAAGATGAAAGATTTAGAGCGCGTATTGTATTATGAAGCCTATATTGTAAAAGAATCAGGCGAGGCTTATTATGACAATGAGGGAACAAAGCCTGTTGCGAAATATGATGTCTTGAATGAAGAGCAATACCAAAGCCTTTCTCAACGTTTTGAACATACAGGATTCATTGCGCAAATGGGTGGCGAAGCAGTGAAAGATTTGCTTGAGGGAATTGATTTAGTAGATTTGATTCAAGAGTTAAAAGAAGCTATCAAAGCTACAAACTCTGAAGCCAAAAAGAAAACAATCATCAAGCGTCTAAAAGTTGTAGAAAGCTTCGTAGTCTCCGGAGGGCAGAATCGTCCAGAATGGATGATGCTAACCGTGTTGCCGGTGTTACCTCCAGATTTGCGTCCATTGGTTGCTTTAGATGGTGGGAAATTCGCAGTGAGTGATGTTAATGACCTTTACCGCCGCGTCATTAACCGCAATCAACGTTTGAAACGATTGATTGAATTAGATGCACCAGAGATTATCGTACGTAATGAAAAACGTATGCTTCAAGAATCTGTAGATGCGCTTTTTGACAATGGACGCAATGCGAATGCTGTTAAGGGTGCAAACAAACGCCCACTCAAATCATTGTCCGAAATCATTAAAGGGAAGCAGGGACGATTCCGTCAAAACCTGCTTGGAAAGCGCGTAGATTTCTCTGGACGTTCTGTTATTGTCGTAGGACCAAACTTGCGTATGGACCAATGTGGTTTGCCTAAAAATATGGCTTTAGAATTGTTTAAGCCTCATATTTTGGCGAAATTAGAAGAAAAAGGTTATGCGACAACACTGAAACAAGCTAAGAAAATGATTGAGCAAAAAACCAATGAAGTATGGGAAAGCTTGCAAGAAATCGTTATGAATTATCCGATTATGTTGAATCGTGCGCCAACTTTGCATAAACAATCCATTCAGGCATTCCACCCTAAATTGGTTGATGGTAAGGCGATTCAGTTACATCCATTGGTTTGTGCGGCTTTTAACGCAGATTTTGACGGAGACCAAATGGCGGTGCATGTGCCACTTTCTCAAGAGGCAATCACAGAGTGTAAGATTTTGATGTTAAGCTCTATGAATATTCTTTTGCCTGCAAGTGGTAAAGCGGTTACCGTGCCTAGTCAAGATATGGTTTTGGGGCTTTATTATCTTTCTTTGGCGAAAGACGATTCTAAAGGCGAACACAAACTCTTCTCTAATATTGATCAAATCCATATTGCTTTGGAAGCGGGGGTAGTGGAAGTAGGTTCTAAGGTGCGCGCATTTGTAGAAGATAGAATCATTAATACAACGATTGGAAGAATGATTCTAAAATCTATTTTGCCTCCTTTTGTGCCTGTGCATTTATGGAATAAAGTTTTGAAGAAAAAAGACATTGCTACCTTGATTGATTATGTTTATAAAGAGGGTGGAGTAGGGATTACCGCAAGCTTTTTAGATAATCTTAAAAATCTAGGATTCAAATATGCGACCAAAGCAGGAATCTCTATTTCTGCCGATGACATTATCGTGCCAAACAATAAGAATAAAGTTATAGAGGGTGCTAAGAAAAAGGTTAAGGATATTCAAGCACAATTTGGAGCGGGCTTATTAACGGAACAAGAACGTTATAATAAAATTATTGACGTTTGGACAGACACTAACAATGCGTTGGGAAATGAGATGATGAAGCTGATTGAAAATGACAAGGCAGGCTTCAATTCTATCTATATGATGGCGGATTCTGGTGCGAGAGGTAGTGCAGGGCAGATTCGGCAGCTTTCTGCTATGCGGGGGCTTATGGCAAAACCTGATGGAACGATTATTGAGACACCAATTACTTCAAACTTCAAAGAGGGGTTGAATGTGTTGGAATATTTCATCTCTACACACGGTGCGCGCAAAGGTTTGGCAGATACTGCTTTGAAAACTGCTAATGCGGGTTATTTGACAAGAAAACTAATTGATGTGAGTCAAAATGTTAAAGTTGTAGCAGATGATTGTGGTACAAATGAGGGAATTGAAATTACAGATATTACCGTAGGAAGCGAATTAATTGAGCCCTTAGAAGAGAGAATTTTTGGACGTGTGATTGCAGAGAATATCATTGACCCAATCACCAATGAAGTACTCATCAGTGAGGGCACGATGATTGATGAGGAAAAAGCGCGTAAAGTAAAAGAAGCGGGAGTGAAATCTGTAATTATCCGCACACCTGTTACTTGCAAAGCTGAAAAGGGCGTTTGTGCGAAGTGTTATGGGCTAAATCTTGGAGAATCCAAGATTTCTAAAATCGGTGAGGCAGTCGGCGTGGTTGCCGCACAATCTATCGGTGAGCCCGGAACACAATTGACACTAAGAACTTTCCATATTGGTGGAACAGCAAGCAGAAGTCAAGAAGAGCATCAAGTCATTGCGGATAAAGAGGGTTTTATTCGTTACTATAATGTCAAGACTTATAAGAATCGTGAGGGCAAAACTATCGTTTCCAATAGAAGAAACGCTGCAATTTTGTTAGTAGAACCAAAGATTAAAGCTCCTTTTGAGGGAGAATTAAAAGTAGATGTAGTGCATGATGAAGTGATTGTTTCAGTTATTGGAGAGAAAGAAACTGCAAAATTTACATTAAGAAAGTCTGATGTCGCTAAACCCAATGAATTGGCTGGCGTTACAGGTAAGATTGAAGGGAAATTTTATATCCCTTATCCTAGTGGGCATTATGTGCGTGATGAGGGAAGTATTGTAGATATTATCAAGGATAGCTGGAATATTCCTAACAGAATCTCTTATGCGAGTGATTTAAAAGTGGAAGATAATGCGCCTATTACGCAAAAAATTTACGCAAGAGAAGAAGGTATCGTGAAGTATTATTACTTGCAAGGAGACCATTTAGAACGATACCGCGCACTTCAAAAGGGAGAAGAAATTACCGAAAAAGGTGTGTTTGCTGTGATTGCTGATGAATATGACCAAGAAGCCGCACGTCATTATATCGCAAGAGGTTCTATTATTGAAGTTCAAGACAATCAACAGGTGGAGAAAAATACTTTGATTGCCAAACCAAAGAGTGATGAACATATCGTCATCGCGGATTGGGATCCTTATTCTAATCCTATTATTTCTGAAGAAGCGGGAACGATTAAGTTTGAAGATATTATACCCGGACTCACCGTGTCAGAACAAACCGATGAATTGACAGGGCAAACAAGATTGGTCGTCAATGAATATATTGCAAGTGCGCACAAGCCGACACTTGTGCTATCTATGGCAAATGGTGGGTTGATTCGTTATGCGCTAGACCCTAAAACCGCTATTTTTGTCTCTGATGGTGCAAAAGTAGAAATGGCAGATATTTTGGCAAAAACGCCTAAAGCTCTTGTAAAATCAAAAGATATTACCGGAGGTTTGCCTAGAGTTTCTGAATTGTTTGAGGCAAGGAAGCCTAAAGACCCGGCGGTATTAGCAGAAATTGATGGAATCGTAAGCTATGGCAAGTCCATCCGTGGTAAAGAAAGAATTATTCTCACAGCTAACGATGGTAGAAGCACAGAATATTTGATTGACAAATCCAAGCAGATTCTTGTGTATGAAGGGGAATTTGTCCATGCGGGTGAAGCCATTACAGAGGGCGTTGTCGCAAGTCAAGATATTTTGCGCATTGGTGGCGAAAAAGAACTTTACAAATACATTGTAAGCGAAGTGCAACAAGTCTATCGCCGACAAGGGGTAAGCATTGCCGATAAACACATTGAAATCATTGTTTCTCAAATGTTAAGACAAGTCAAAATTTATGATAGTGGAAATACAAAATTCATTGAGGGAGACTTGGTGAGCAAGCGACATTTCAAAGAAGAAAATGCGCGTATTATTAAAATGGGTGGTATTCCAGCAATTGCTGAACCTGTTTTGCTAGGAATTACACGTGCAGCAATTGGTAGTGATTCCGTGATTTCAGCGGCATCATTCCAAGAAACCACTAAGGTGCTTACAGAGGCGAGTATTGCGGCGAAAATTGACCATTTAGAGGATTTGAAAGAAAATATCGTATTGGGTCGTATGATTCCGGTTGGAACAGGTATTTATAAAGGCAAGAGGGTGAAAATTAAAGAAAATTAAAGGTGAATTAAGGTTATTTAAACCTTAATTTAAGTAAGAATAAAGTGTGATTTGCTTATAATCCGCTTCATTTTCTCTATTAAATTATTTTAGGAAGGAAGACAAGTGCCAACTATTAATCAGTTGATTAGAAAAGAACGAAAAAAAGTTATCAAGAAATCAAAGTCTCCAGCTTTGGTAGTTTGCCCTCAAAGAAGAGGAGTTTGTACCCGTGTTTATACAACAACGCCTAAGAAACCTAACTCTGCGTTGAGAAAAGTGGCAAAAGTCAGATTAACAAGCGGTTTTGAAGTCATTAGTTATATTCCTGGCGAAGGACATAATCTACAAGAGCACTCTATCGTGCTTATTCGTGGTGGTAGGGTTAAAGACTTACCTGGTGTGAAATATCATATTATTCGGGGTGCGTTGGATACTGCCGGAGTGGCTAAACGCACTGTTTCACGCAGCAAATATGGGGCAAAAAAGGGTAAAACAGATGCGGGAGGTAAAAAATAATGAGAAGAAGAAGAGCACCACAAAGAGAAGTATTGGGAGACCCAATCTATAATAATATTGTTGTAACAAAATTTATCAATAAAATGATGGTTGATGGTAAAAAAAGTGTTGCAGAAAAGATTATCTATGCAACTTTCACAAAAATTGAAGAAAAAACTAAAGAAAAGGGAATTGAAACCTTTGAAAAAGCATTAGAAAAAGTTAAGCCTTTGGTTGAAGTGAGAAGCAGACGTGTAGGGGGAGCGACTTATCAAGTTCCCGTAGAGGTTCGTCCTACAAGACAGCAATCTTTATCCATTCGCTGGTTATTGGATTCTGCGAGAAAAAGAAATGAGCGCACAATGATTGATAGATTGGCAAATGAGCTCATTGATGCTGCCAATGAACGTGGTGCAGCATTTAAGAAAAAAGAAGATGTGCATAAAATGGCGGAAGCAAACAAAGCTTTTGCACACTATCGCTGGTAATCATTATGTTTTTAAGGAATTTTCTCAATTCCTTAAAACTCTACAAAATCTCAAATCTTAAATTATCTTTGCATAAGGATTAAAAATGGCAAGAAAAACCCCCTTAAATAAAATTAGAAATATTGGTATTGCTGCACATATTGATGCAGGTAAAACAACGACTTCGGAAAGAATCTTATTTTATACAGGTGTAAGTCATAAGATTGGTGAAGTGCATGACGGCGCAGCAACAATGGACTGGATGGAGCAAGAAAGAGAACGAGGAATCACGATTACTTCCGCAGCAACCACTTGTTTTTGGAAAGATTATCAAGTCAACTTAATTGACACTCCCGGACACGTGGATTTTACGATTGAAGTAGAACGTTCTATGCGCGTTCTTGATGGCGCGGTTGCGGTATTCTGTTCAGTAGGTGGAGTGCAACCTCAAAGTGAAACTGTTTGGCGTCAAGCAAACAAATATGGTGTGCCTAGAATCGTGTTTGTCAATAAAATGGATAGAATTGGCGCAAACTTCTATAATGTAGAATCTCAAATTGCCACAAGGTTAAAGGCTAAGCCCGTGCCACTCGTGATTCCGATTGGTGCAGAAGATAATTTCAAAGGGGTTGTAGATTTAATTATGATGAAAGCGATTGTTTGGAATGACGAATCTATGGGGGCAAAGTATGATATTGAAGACATTCCAGCAGAATTAGTAGAAAAAGCGGAAGAATATCGTGAAAAATTACTAGAATCTGTGGCAGAACAAGACGAAGCAACAATGGAAAAGTACTTAGGCGGAGAGACATTAAGCATTGAGGAAATTAAAGCAGGAATCAAAAAGGGTTGTCTTGCAATGGAAATTATCCCTATGCTTTGTGGTTCAAGCTTTAAAAACAAAGGAGTGCAAACCCTACTTGATGCCGTAGTAGAATATCTACCAGCTCCAACAGAAGTTGCGGATATTCGTGGAGTAGACCCAAGAGACGAGGAAAAAGAGGTATTTGTCAAATCAACTGATAATGGTGAGTTTGCAGGCTTGGCATTTAAGATTATGACAGACCCATTTGTAGGACAATTAACTTTCGTACGTGTTTATCGCGGTAGTTTGGAATCAGGAAGTTATGTTCTTAACTCCACTAAAGGCAAAAAAGAACGTGTAGGAAGATTACTCAAAATGCACTCTAACAAACGTGAAGACATTAAAGAAGTCTATGCGGGTGAAATTTGTGCATTTGTGGGCTTGAAAGAAACTCTCACAGGGGATACGCTTTGTTCAGAAAAAGAGCCTGTTGTCTTAGAGAGAATGGAATTCCCAGACCCTGTTATTTCTATTGCTGTTGAGCCAAAAACTAAAGCAGACCAAGAAAAAATGGCTTTAGCTCTTGCAAAACTTGCTGAAGAAGACCCAAGCTTCAGAGTGCATACAGATGAAGAATCAGGACAAACTATTATCTCTGGTATGGGTGAATTGCACCTAGAAATTATTGTAGATAGATTGAAGAGGGAATTTAAAGTAGAGGCGGAAGTTGGACAACCTCAAGTTGCTTTCCGCGAAACCATTCGTCAGAGTGTGGAGCAAGAATGCAAGTATGCAAAACAATCTGGTGGGCGCGGACAATATGGACACGTCTTTATCAAGCTTGAGCCTCAAGAGCCGGGCAAAGGTTATGAATTTGTCAATAATATTAGCGGGGGTGTGATTCCTAAAGAATATATCCCAGCCGTTGATAAAGGGATTCAAGAAGCAATGCAAAATGGTGTTTTAGCAGGTTATCCTGTGGTAGATTTCAAAGTTACATTGTTTGATGGTAGTTATCACGATGTGGATTCTTCTGAAATGGCGTTTAAAATCGCGGGTTCTATGGCATTTAAAGACGCTTGTCGCAAGGCAGGAGCTGTTTTATTAGAGCCAATGATGAAAGTAGAAGTAGAAGTGCCTGAAGAATATATGGGTGATGTGATTGGAGATTTGAATCGCAGACGAGGACAAATCAATTCTATGGACGATAGAATGGGCTTGAAGATTGTGAATGCGTTTGTGCCATTGGCTGAAATGTTTGGTTATTCTACGGATTTGCGTTCGGCAACTCAAGGACGTGGAACTTATACAATGGAATTTGACCACTATGGAGAAGTTCCAAGCAATATCTCTAAAGAAATTATGGAGAAAAGAAACGGCTAATGCCACTTTTCTTTTCGCCTTTCTAGTTACTGCAAATTTTTAATTATTTTTTCAAACTGCTTAGTTAGTCAAACTTAGAAAGAGAAGCAGTCATTATAATTTTTCTTCCCAAAGATACGCACTTTTGCAAATAGTTTCTAGCTGATTAAATTGAGGTCTCCATTGTGTCTTACTTAAAATTTTGTGATTATCGCTCACAAGTATGCTAGGGTCTCCCTCGCGCCTACTTGCGGATTCTACAACAAAATCCTTTCCACTGACTTTTTTAACGCACTCAATGACTTCTTTGACGCTGAATCCCTTACCATAGCCTACATTGTAAATCTCTGAAGTTTGCGATTCTAAAAGTGCTCTTAAAGACCAAAAATGCGCACTTGCTAAATCGTCAATATGGATATAATCTCGAATGCAAGTGCCATCGTGAGTTTCGTAATCACATCCAAAAATCTGCATTTTTACTCGCTTGTTTGTCGCACATTCACAGGCAACTTTGATTAAATGCGTAGCATTTTTTGTCCTCTGTCCCAAAAAACCTTGTTTGTCCATTAATGCTCCCGCGACATTAAAGTATCGTAGAATCACGCTTTTGAAGTTTGGATTCGCCCTCCTTAAGGAATGCAAAATTTTCTCAATCATTAGTTTGGATTCTCCATAGGGATTGATTGGATTAGGCATAGCGCATTCTTGAATCGGAGTGTGTTCCTTTGGCTCGCCATAGACTGCGGCTGTGGAGCTAAAAAGGAATTGATTGATGTTAAGTTTTTGTGCAATCTGTAAGAGATTCGTAGTATTTGCGACATTGTTTTGAAAGTATTTCAAAGGATTTTGCACAGATTCTTGCACGATGAGGCTTGCGGCAAAGTGAATGATTGCGTGATAGTTGTAGCGACTAAGTGCGTTTTCCAAGGTAATAGAATCGCTCAAGTCGCCTTGCACAAATTCCACTCTGTTAGGAAAAGTATTGGAAAGAAATTCTACATTTTCTTTAAATCCACTGCATAAATTATCAAAAATAACGATTCTGCACGGGCTGTTTTTTAAGAAATAATAAGCCGTATGTGAGCCGATATAGCCTGCTGCGCCTGTGAAAAAATAAGTTTCCATTTCTACTCCCTTGCATGGATTGCTTTATCAATGACAAGTTGATAATCCTTAAATTATTTTATCATAAAGTTAATATAAATTCAGTTTATTTATTATTTCTTTACATATTTTATGCCACAATAAAGATTATTTATAGGAGCAAATCAATGTGTGGAATTATCGGCTATATTGGCAATGATGAGAAAAAATCTATTTTATTGAATGGTTTAAAAGAATTAGAATATCGTGGTTATGATTCTGCTGGCATTTCGGTGTTGAGCCATAATGAGTTAAGCACATTTAAAGCAGTGGGAAAATTAGTCAATTTAGAGCGCAAATGCGAGGGATTCCACTCTAGTGGCTTTGGTTTGGGTATAGGGCATACGCGTTGGGCGACACACGGGAAACCAACTGAAGTAAATGCACACCCGCATTTTGGGAAGTTTAGCAATGTCGTGCATAATGGAATCATTGAGAATTATCAAAGCATTAGGGAAACTTTACAAAAACGAGGGCGCACATTCATTTCTCAAACCGATACAGAAGTCATTGTGCATTTATTTGAATCACACTTAGAGGACACTCAAGACGCATTGGTGGCATTTAGGCGCACGATTTCAGAGCTAAAAGGTGCTTATGCGATTCTGCTCATCACACAAAAGTCTCCCCACACGATTTATTATGCGAAAAATGGCGCACCTTTGATTATTGGCAGAGGGGAGGACGCGTTAGGCAAAGAGGCGATTTATTTTGCTTCTTCTGACGCTCCGCTTATTGAGATTGCAAAGGAAGTGTGTTATTTAGAAGATGGTGCAATGGGGGCGATAGAGGCAGGAGGATTCCACACTCTGCCCAATCCAAAGCCTTTAAGTGGAGACAAACTCTCGGCACAGAAAGACGGCTTTACATTTTTTATGGAAAAGGAAATTTACGAACAACACAAAGTCTTGCTAGAAACAATGATGGGACGCGTGAGTGAGGATTCCTTTAGCCTAGAGGAACTCAATGGATTGGATTTAGGCAGTGTGGAATCTCTCACGCTTTGCGCTTGCGGCACGAGTTATCACGCAGCCATTGCGGGAAGCTATTTGCTAGAGAGGATAGCAAAACTCAAGACAAAAGTAGAAATTGCAAGTGAATTTCGTTATAGAGAGCCTATTTTGCATTCCAAAGAGCTTTTCATCGTGATTTCCCAAAGTGGCGAGACAGCAGACACTTTGGAAGCTTTGAAGCTAGCAAAAAAGAGTGGATTAAGGACACTTGGAATCTGTAATGTAGATAATAGCTCTATTGTGCGTGAGAGTGATTTTAATTTGCTCACGCGTGCGGGAATTGAAAAGGGTGTTGCAAGCACCAAAGCTTTTGCTACGCAAGTAATGGTGCTTTGGATTCTGGCAAATTTCATTGCACAGAAGCTTGGAATCCTAAACAAAGAGAGCATTAAGCAAGAAACACAAACAATGCTGGAGGCAGTGCGCGCAACCAAAGTGGATAAAAAGACGCACGAACATATTAGGCGATTATCTAAGCGATATTTGCACGGACATGGATTCTTCTTTATCGGGAGGAATATTTTTTATCCGCTAGCTCTTGAGGGTGCGTTGAAACTCAAGGAGATTAGTTATCTACACGCGGAGGGGTATCCAAGTGGAGAGATGAAGCACGGACCTATTGCTTTGGCAGATTTGAGATTGTTTTGTGTCGCACTAATGCCACAGAATCTTTTGTATGACAAAATCAAGAGCAATGTGGAGGAATTGAGTGCACGTGATGCAATGATTTGTGCCTTGAGTGCCGAATATTATGAGGGTTGCGATGATTGGATAAGGATTCCGCAATATTCGCATTATATGGTGGAATTTTTTGCGATGATGGTAGTCTTGCAGATTTTCGCACTAGAAGTTGCCGTGCGATTAGGTAATAATGTGGATATGCCAAGAAACTTAGCAAAGAGTGTAACGGTGGAGTGAAAGGGTTGGTAAATCACCATAGCGTCACGAGCAAAGCAAAGCAATCCATAGCACAGAATCAGTGCGGTATCTCGCAATGGTGAAATAGTGATGCTTTGAACCAAAATTTCTTGAAATATGATGGGGGAAGATATGGGAAAGCGGAGATGAGATTCTTTTTGATTTGCAAGACTTTATCTTGTGGAATTTGATAATGTTCGTAAATGAAATTGGGCATTGTTTTGTGTCGCTTTAAAACCTCTTCCAACCCTTCTTGTGTTTGAATATCAAAGACAAAAGGAGAAATATTATAAACAGAATAGTAATCTAAAAATTTATAATTTGTGGTTTCTGCTAAATGCTTACTTGCTTTGATTCTAAGATTTGGAATCCCTAATCCATCGGCAAGAATTAGTCCATGCATTGCTGATGATAAGACAGTTTTGCATTCACTGATTCGTACAAGAGATTCCATACAAGGAGCTTGAACATCAATTAAAATACTATTGGGAATCGCCTCTAAAATTCTTTTGAAGTTTTCTTGTTTTTTCTCTATATAATGCGGAATGATTCCAACATCGTATCTTGGCTGGAAGCTTTTTTGAATGAGGAGGTTTGCAAGCAGTCCGGGATCTCCCAAAGCAACCTCTAGTGGTTTTCCCAAAATATTTTCTAATCTTTGTTTGGATAGTTTACCACGAAGTGCATAGATTTCTACTTCACGCGTAAAATATTCTTTGGGTTTTGGAGGCACAAGGATTCCACTACCCCAAATGCGCAGTGGAATATCAGAAGTAATGGGTGTCGGGGTTTCTTGGATAAAGTTTTGTAAAATACTTCCTATGAAGCAGGCTTTGTTTTGCGTGAAATCATCACAATATGTAGGTTTAAGATGAAAGATTCTTTGGCATAATTCTAGGTTTAACATATCCCCTAGATTATAGACATTTTTATAGTAATATAGAGTGAGTGGATTCTGCCCCCCCCCCCTATTATAGAATTTAGATAGTTTTGCATTGGTATCCTTTGGTCGAAATGAAGTGGAGAACACAATTTTAGATTCTTTTCATCTCATATTCAATCTTTTGTTCTCCAAGTGCATTGGGAATTTTATCAAATTTCGTCTCATTTTCTACCTCAAAATACACCGCAATTCCACAATCGCTTGAAAATTCACGTGGTGTTGGCACGAGTTTGACATTGACTTGCAAGTCTTTCAATATCGCCTCACTCTCAAATGCGCTAGAAGTCGTAAATACAAGGATATAACCCTTTATCATTAGGAATCTCTTGTTGCGATTTTATGGAGTGCTTTAATGACAAATTCTATTTCCGCACTCGTATTAAACACGCCCGGACTTAAACGAATCGTGCCTCCCCTTCCAAAACTCCCTAGACTTTTATGGCTTGAGGGTGAGCAGTGCAAACCTACGCGCACGCAGATTCCAAATTCTCTATCCAATATCTCTCCCACGCTTGAAAGCGTTTGGTTTAACACATCAATAGATAATGTCCCGCCACTGCGCCCTTGCGTGTGATAAACCTTGAGATTTGGGATTCCGCTCAATCCCTCTAGCAGTTGTTGGCGCAATGATAATTCGTGTGCGCAAATCTTCGCAATCCCTTGTGTCTTAATCCATTCTAAACCCGCTTTTAAGCCCGCAATTCCGTGCATATTGGGCGTGCCACTCTCAAACCTATCGGGCAGAAAACTAGGCTGAATCTCTGTCTCACTCAAGCTTCCTGTACCGCCAAAAACAAGAGGCGCAATTCTTTGTATATCAAAACTATCCGCAATGACTAATGCCCCCACTCCCATTGGTGAAAGCAAGCCTTTGTGCGCACTTAGAGCGAGAAAATCTACTTGTTGCATTACGCAATCCATTTCTACACAGCCGACACTTTGTGCGCCATCTAGCAAGAAAGCGACTTGATGCGCCCTTGCAAGTGTGCTTAAAGATTCTAAGGGAATCATTGCCCCGCTGACATTATTGATATGCGCACACGCTAGAAGTTTCGCACCCTTTAGCATTTCTTTCGTAGCTACTAAGTCAAGCGTGTGTGTGGGGCTACAAGGAATCTCTCTTATCTCTAGCCCCAAACGCTCCTTTAACGCATTGAGTGGGCGTTTAATCGCATTGTGTTCCATTTGTGTAACGACTACAATGTCTTTTTTTTTCAAGAAT
This sequence comes from uncultured Helicobacter sp., assembly GCA_964464895.1. Taxonomy (GTDB): domain Bacteria; phylum Campylobacterota; class Campylobacteria; order Campylobacterales; family Helicobacteraceae; genus Helicobacter_D. The sequence continues at coordinate 60,234 of CAYXGY010000007.1, forward strand.
CCTTGCAAAAGCGTGTTAATCGCCATTGTGGCATTGAGTGTAAAAAGGACGCGTTTGCAATCTTTTAAGCCTATTAATTCGGCGAGAGCCTTGCGCGTCTGATAGAGGATTCTACCGGATTCTATGGAGAGGGAGTGCCCGCTTCTCCCCGCACTTGCTCCGATATTTTCCAGAAACTTTACTACTGATTCTTTGACGCCGGGAGCTTTAGGAAAGCTAGTTGTGGCATTATCCAAATAAATGTGTTTTTTAAGGTTTTGGGTTAGCGATTGCATTTTTGGGATTCCTTGTAGATTCTATTGGGATTAAGATAAGCAAAGATGACGCCAATCTTGAATCTTGCTTATTGTTATTGTAAGTTTTACAATGACGAAATAGCAAGATTCTGTATTTGGGAGGCTTTAAGATTTCTTTAAGATAAATTCCAAATCCTCATCATTTTGTGTTTCACTGAGCACACTATATCCACTATTTTTAGCGAGGCGGCGAATGTTATCACTACTCGCACCACAGCTACAAAGCACCTTGATTTCACTTTCTCCTCTATCCAAAAGAGGCTTTAAGTTTAACACAGGTTCGGGGCAACTAAGCCCACGCACATCAAGTTCTACCATTCCTTACTCCTTATCGTTTTTCTCTTGCAAAGACTGCAATAAGCAAGCAGAAAATAAAGCCTGCTAAGACTGCCATAGGCGCATTTGCTCCGATTCCAGCAGGAGAGCTAGCAAGTCCGAAGTTATGCGCAAATGCTGCACCCACAAGAAGCCCAAGCACGAATACCGCCGCGTCCCCATCTCCCTCGCCACTAAGGATAATTTGTCTTCCCGGACAACCTCCCGCTAGAGTAAATGCGATTCCAGCTAAAGCCATACCCAAGAAGTTCCAAAACGTGTCGTTATGTGCAATGGGCTGCCCACTAAATCCGGGATTAAAGAATCCTAATGCAAGATTTGTGATAAATCCAGCAACCACTAAGGAGATGACGCCTTGCAAAATATGTGTGTCGCGCGTTAAAATCGTATCACGCACGGCAGCAATCATACAAAAACGACTTTTTTGGAAGATGACACCCAAAAACAATCCAGCAACAAGCGAAATGATTAAAGGCGCGTGCATTGAGCCCGGACCTTTGGTAGAAAATTTAATCGGAGTATTTTCCCCTGTAAGCCCCCAAAAGAGAAGCCCAAGCAACCCTAATGCAAAGAGTGGAAACACAAGCCCTACAATCTTGCTAGCAGGGCGATTGCGTCCGAGTGAGAATCCACGTTTGAGGAAAAAGATTCCAATGAGGATTCCAAAGATTAATCCAAACACACCTGCAATCGCAGTCCAATCTCCCGCACTAAGTCTTAGCCACATTCTCCAAGGGCAACCCAAAAAGACTAATGCGCCAATCATCGCGAAGATTCCAAGCATAAATCGCACAATCGGTGCGCTTCCTGCGCGTGGGCGAAATTCTCTAAAGATTAAAGACGCAAGCAATGCACCTAAAATCAATCCAATTACTTCAGGGCGAATGTATTGCACAATGCCCGCTTGATGTAGATTTAGTGCCCCTGCAATGTCGCGCGTAAAGCACGCTGCACACATACCCATATTGCCCGGATTCCCTAAAGACACCAAAATAGGTGCGAGAACTCCAAGCGCAATTCCTGCAAAAATAGGCCAAATTGCCAATTTCATAAAAAACTCCTAAAAGATTAAATGACAGCTAAAGAAAGTAGATAGAGAAGAGCTGTTTGCTTAATACTTAAGCCTACAAGATTAAATTATAGTAGAACTTTACTTAAAATTACAAATCATACAGGGGATATATTTGAATCTATCTAGCGGAAAGTTATATACTTTTAAGATTTTACAATCTAATGAAGGAGGTGGAATGAAAAAAATAATGTTGCTGTGTTTAGCGGTTATCTCGCTTTTGCACAGCAAAGAGGACTTTTATAGTGAGGAAGTGTTATCACTTTATCTTGATAAAGGGACGAAAGCAGTAGGTAGGCTATTACCGACGAATCCATTTCAAATTCTCAAGCAAGAGGGAGATTGGGTAAAGATTCGTATCAGCGGTTATAATAATCCGCAAGCCCCTTTTGCAGTCTATTTTAACGATTCTCAAAGGATTATGGTCGCGGCTTTTTCTAAAAATACTCCCTTACATTTTACGCAAAGAATTGCAGGCAAGGGAGGAAAATGGGATTTGGTGAGTCTTGAAGTTTGGACAGAAAAAAAGGATTTTGCTAAGGATAATCAAGAAATGTTTGCCAAAGCAAAGAATCTTTTTGAACAAAATTGTGGAATTTGTCACGCACTCCACAAAGAGAAAGAGTTTGGCGTCAATCAATGGCAATCTACTTTTCGCTCAATGGTTAGTAGAACAGGCATTGACAAAAATGACCATTGGCTTGTCATTGAATATTTACAAAAAAATGCAAAAGATTTCAAAGGAGGTATCAAATGAGTTTAGGTAGAAGAAGATTTTTAAAATTAGGAGCAGGGCTAAGTGCTTTGCCATTAATTCCCAATATGAGTTTTAGCAAAGAACCACCAAAGAATATTGCCGATTCAGGATTGGTGCAAAATGGTAAGGTGGTAACTGCCGCGCATTGGGGCGTTTTGAATCTGACAATTAAGAATGGAAAAATCACAAAAAGTGAGCCTTATGATAAAATCACCCAAACAGACAATCCGCTATGGTATCACACTGCGGATATGGTTTATAAATCACGTGTCAAATATCCTTATGTGCGCAAAAGCTATTTAGAGAATCCAGACAATCCTAAACCTCATTTAAGGGGTAAAGAAGAGTTTGTGCGTGTAAGCTATGAGGAAGCAATCAAACTGATTGCTAAAGAGCTTAAAAAAACAAGGGCAAAAAGTGGCACTCAAGGAATCTTTGGTGGAAGCTATGGTTGGAAGTCTAGCGGAAATATGCAAAATTGCAGAATCTTGTTGCATAGATTCTTAAATGTAACCGGTGGCTTTGTGGGTGTGAGTGGGGATTATTCCACCGGTGCTTCACAAGTGATTATGCCTTATGTGGTTGGCTCTTTAGAAGTCTATGAGCAACAAACCTCTTGGGAAAATATTTTGAAACATTCTAAACAAGTGGTGATTTGGGGAGCAGACCCAATTACGACACTAAGAATCTCTTGGACGGCAAATGAACAAAAAGGAATGGAATATTTTGAAAAGTTGAAAAAGAGCAAAATTCAAGTGATTTGTATTGACCCAATCAAAACGGAGACTGCGAAGTTTTTAAATGCAGAGTGGATTGCGCCTAGACCAAATACTGATGTCGCAATGATGCTTGGAATGGCAAGTCATTTAATTGCTACAAATAAAGTAAATTATGACTTTTTGGAAAATTATACGATTGGATTTGAGCAATTTAGAGAGTATTTAGAGGGCAAACAAGATGGCATTAAAAAAGATGTGAAATGGGCGAGTGCAATTTGTGGAATCCCTGAAAATGTGATTCAATCTCTAGCCGAAAGATTTTATGATAATCCAACGATGATTATGAGCGGTTGGGGAATGCAAAGAGCACACCACGGAGAGCAGCCGCATTGGATGTTAGTAACATTGTGTGGAATGTTGGGGCAGATTGGCACAAAAGGTGGAGGATTTGGCTTGAGCTATCATTATAGTGGTGGCGGTGTGCCCACTTGCAAAGGAGGCGTGATTGGTGGAATCAGCGCAGGTCCTGTTGGGATTTGGAAAAATGGCAAGTTTGTAGGATTGCCCAAAGCAGGAGCAGCACAAGGAGGGGCAGAGTGGTTACAAAATACCGCAAGTTATTCTTTCCCGCTTGCAAGAATCGCGGACGCACTCTTGAATCCGGGTAAAAAGATAGACCATAATGGACAGAAAATCACCTATCCAAAGATAGACTTTATTTATTGGGTTGGGGGGAATCCTTTGGTGCATCATCAAGATACCAATACCAATGTCCAAGCGTGGCGTAAGCCAAGAACGATTGTTGTCAATGAAATCTATTGGACGCCCACAGCAAAAATGGCGGATATTGTAATGCCCGCGACAAGCTCGTATGAAAGAGACGATTTGACAATGGCAGGGGATTATTCCAATCTACAGATTGTGCCAATGAAACAAGCGGTAGAGCCTGTGGGTGAAAGTCGTGATGATTATGTGATTTTTGCGGATTTATGCAAGGAATATGGCAAGGAAGTCTATAACGCTTATACCGAGAATGGCAAGAGTGCAAAGGATTTCATTAAAGAATATTACGAAAGTGCATTGCAGCAAACAAAATCCTATGGAGAAGAGTTCGCGACACCAATGCCTAGCTTTGAGGAATTTTGGGCAAAAAACAAGCCGATTACCTTTATTCCTACGCTAGAGAGCGAAGATTATGTGCGATTTAGTGACTTTTTAGAAGACCCGATTCTTAATGCGTTAGGCACAGAATCGGGCAAAATTGAAATTTATTCTCGCACGATTGCGAAATACAAATACGAGGATTGCAAGGCGCACCCTATGTGGTTTGAACCGATTGAATGGTTGGGAAATGCGACCAAGGAAGCACCTTTCCATTTACTCACCAATCACCCCGCAGGCAGATTGCACTCACAAATGTGTCATACCGCTTTGCGTGAGAGCTATGCGATTAAAGGGAGAGAGCCGATTTTGATTAACACTCAAGATGCGAAAAATTTAGGAATCAAAAATGGCGATGTGGTACGTGTTTTTAATAAAAGAGGCGAAGTTTTGGCAGGGGCTGTGGTGAGTAATGACATTTTGCAAGGCGTTGTGCGCCTTTGTGAGGGGGGTTGGTATGACCCTGATGCAAAAGGATTATGCAAATATGGAAACGCCAATGTCCTCACACTAGATTTACCTACTTCAAAATTAGCCAATGGTAATATTGCACATACCGGTTTAGTCAATATTGAAAAATACACAGGAGCATTACCTGAAGTTACTGCATTTAGCGAACCAAAAATTATTAGTTAAGTGCGATGTGGAATCCTTAAAACAAGGGATTCCACACTTTAATATCTCTCAAAGCTTGCATTGAGCAAGCCAATCTTTCTTTAATCTTGCTTTTGTGAGTCAAAATTAGATGAGGTTAATCATCGCTGCAAGGATTCCAATCGGCGCAATGAAGCGAATCACAAAATACCAACCTTTGAAATAAATTCCTATTAGTCTTCCCTCTAGCATTGCATAAACGCGTTCTTTTGGTAGAATCCAACCCATATAAAGACACATAAAAACACCCGCCAATGGCAACATAAAGGAACTCGTGAGATAAACAAACCAATCAAAAAGATTTTTTCCTAAGAAAGTTAGGTCTGCTGAAAAGAGGGTTGTATTGCTAAGCAGTGCGATAATGCCTAGTAGATAGGCACTCAAAACGCTAATGAGGTTCGCAAGATGACGTTTCATAGAAAAACGTTCTATCAAATAACTATTGAGAGGCTCAAGCATAGAAACTGCCGAAGTAATGCCGGCGAAAATCAAGGAAATGAAAAACAAAAATGCAATCACTTGTCCGGCTGTACCCATATTGGCAAAGATGAGTGGCAAGGAGATGAAGACTAGCCCAACGCCTTCAGTGGGTTCTGCGCCATAACCGAAAATAAAAGTAAAAATCACCAAACCCGCTACTAAACAAAAGAAAAAGTTAAGCAGAGCAATCACCACCGCAAAGCGGACGAAATTCCCCTCTTTTGGCATAGAGTTAGAATAGACTAGAATCACACCTACACCCAAAGAAAGCGAGAAAAATGCTTGCCCCATTGCGCGGATAATGACTTCGGAATTGATTTTTTCAAAGTTTGGACTGAATAGAAACCTAAAGGATTCCATAAAAGCGTCTTGTGCCATAGAATAAACAAGCAATCCTAAAAAGATGAATAAAAGCAGGGGCATTAGGATTAAGTTTAGCTTCTCAATCCCTGCTTTAACTCCACGATTAAGGACATAAGCACAGAGCGCAACGACGACAAAATGCCACAGCATTTGCCACCCAATTTGACCACTGATAAACCCCCCCCACAAGTTTTGTGTCGCTTCTAAAGTTTTTGGCAATCCGATGATGCTTAAGAACATAATAATGCACCAACCAGCCTAAAACAACAACATAAAAGGCAAAGATGAGGACTCCAGAAATCACCATAAATCCGCCATATTTTAAGAATTTCAGATTCTTAGGGGCAAATTCCTCAAAGGTGCTTACGCTATTTTGTCCGCTTGTGCGTCCAAAGAGCATTTCTACGATAAATACACTCACGCCAAAGAACAAAAACGCAAGCACAAAGATAAGGACAAATGCAAATCCTCCGTTTTGTCCCACTAAATAAGGGAATCCCCAGATTCCACCAAGTCCAATTGCACTGCCAGCAGTGGATAATACATATCCTGCTTTGGAAAATCTTGTCATCAAATCCACCTAAAATGTTTCGCGTATCTTAGCAGAATCGCAAGCCAAAATAAAATGCTTTTTCAAGGAATTTAAGAAGATTTTATGTAAATTGTAATTTTTTGGAATTGCAATTTAATTTCAGTTGTTGCCGAAGTTTTAAAAAACTCGCTACGATTCTTTTTGTCGTTGCGAAAAATGCACAGCATTTGTAGCAATCTCTAACATTTTACCTAATAGAGATAAATTCTCTTAAGGTTTAAGTGTGGAATCCCATTTCGCGTCCTCCATCAAAATTAGAATGAAGCTCCCGCTTGATTTCGTCTAAAAAACTCTGTGTGCTAAATTGTGGCTTTTTAAGGCTTGCGATATTGTAAGCAGTATTTTTGACGATAAGCGCAATCTGTCCCCCACTCAAAGAAAATTCTGCAAGTTTTTTAATATTGAAATTTTCTTCAAAAGGCGCGTTTTTGGGGAGTAGTTTTTCCCAAAGTTGCATACGTTCTTCAAAGTTTGGCTTTTTAAATTCAATTTTGTAGTTAAATCTTCTTGAAAACGCGGTGTCAAGCGTTTCTAATAAATTAGTTGTAGCGATTAAGATTCCGTCAAATCGTTCAATTTGTTCTAGGAAAATGTTTTGCATTTGATTGTGCATTTTATCCGCTCCACTTCCATTAGTTGTGCGTGTGCTCAAAAATTGGTCTGCTTCGTCTAGCAGTAAAATAGGCGTTTGTTTGCTGTGTGTGCAGAGCTCTTTGTAAGATTCAAAGATTTTGCGGACATTTTTTTCACTCTCGCCCACATACATAGAGAGAATCTTAGAGCAATCAAAGCTTAGAACAGGTTTTTTAAGGGATTTTGCAAGGGCTAAGGCAGTCAGTGTTTTTCCTGTGCCAGCCGCACCATAAAAAATAATTTTCGCATCAATTCCACGTTTTTTATCTTTGATTCCCCAGTCTTTCAAATATTGCAAAACTTTAGAGTCCATTTGCTTAAGCAGTGTTTCAAGTGTCGCTCGCGTGCTTGGGCTTAGCACAACTTCGCTCAAAGGAATTTTGGGGTGTAAAAATTCAAAAATTTCTTGCTCTAAGACGAGAGATTTTAGGCTAATGCGTTCTTTTTTGTCATAGTTTTGTGGGTGCGTGATTCTTTTTAGAATTGCATCGGGGATAAAAAAGGTGCGGTTAATCCCTCCAAAAGGGCTTAGAATCTCATCATAATCCACCAAGCCTTTTTCTACTAGGCGACTTCTATCGTCTAAAAGAGCGCGATTCTTTATTCTTTCATAGTCATTCATACTCACGAGATTGATTAGGGTATTTAATTCCCTCCCCTCACTCTCTTTGCCTAAATATTCCTCACGCAAAAGCGCAATGAAAATGATTTTTTCTTGTGGGTTGAGGTTGCATTCTTTGAATAAAACTTCCAAGCTCAATTTTTCTTTCGTCAAATCTAAACGTTCGTTAATTCTTTGTTGGAGTAATTTAAACTTTTGCATACCCTTGTTCAAGAGCGGGGAAGTGGAATGGTCTTTCTTGTATGGGCTTAGGCTGTGCATTAATTCAATGGAGAGAAATTGGTCTTTGAGATATTCCAAATGATTATTATAGGGGGCAATTTTTGGGAGTTTGGGATTGATTCCACCCTCTTCAAGGAGTTTTAAAAAGCTAGGGCTTAAGCCAAAAGCCGTGTTTAATAATTCTAGTAAGATGACTTCCTGACTAAGATTCTTTAAAAAGCTTTGTTGGTTAATCCAGCCTAGCTCCAAGAGGTTTTTAAAATGAGGTAAATATCTTAGAATCGCCGCTTCATCTTGTGGGATAAAGAGGGCGTTGATGATGTCTAAACAGAGATTTTCATCATTGCCCTTTAATAATTCTGTGCATAAATAGCGCAAAATCAGAGCTTCTTCGTGATTGCATTTCAAAAAGGGATAAATTTTAGTTTTGTTAATGGGATTATTTTGCAAAAAATCTAGCAAATATTGCATATTGTTCCTTTTGTTTCTTCATCATCATAAGGGTCAAGGTGTGTGATGATTTCCCATTTTCCCTCTAGGTTTTGGATTGCGTGCTCAATAGAATCCGCGACTTGGTGTGCGTCCAATAGTGAGATTTGTGGGTCAAAGACTAAATGAACTTCTACAAAGTTTGTTTCGCCACTTTGACGCGTTTTCAAGTCGTGGTAGCTTTGCACTTTTGGAGCAGAAGCAATGATTTGTTTGATAGAATCTATCTTTTGTGCGTCTAAGGTTCTATCTAGCAAAATAAATACGCCTTCTTTCAGCAAATCAAATGCAGAATAGGCTACATAGATTCCGATTCCTATTCCAAAGATGGCATCAATTGCGTGGAAGTTTGTCCAATGCACTAAGATGAGTGCAATGAGCACTGCGCCATTACTCAAAATATCTGTTTTATAATGAAGGGCGTCTGCTTTGATGACAAGATTATTGCTTTTTTTGGCGATATAGTTGAGGTAAAGGACAAGTGCAGTTGTCAAAAAAAGCGAAAAAATCATTACATAAACCGAATAACCAAGATAAGCTAATTCCCCTCCAAAGATAAGCTTCTTGAATGATTGGTATAAAATAAAGATACCAGAGACTAAAATCACGCTCCCTTCAATCACTGCGGCAAGTGATTCTATCTTGCCCATACCATAATTGTATTTGAAATCCGCAGGCTTTTCGGATTTTGTAACGGCATAGAGATTGAAAAGTGAGGCAAATAAATCAAGCAAGGAATCAATCGCACTTGCAAGTATGGCAACAGAACCGCTTAGGATTCCAACCACAAATTTAACCAATATCAATACGCAAGCGGTTAAGCTTGAAACAATAGTGGCTTGCCGCTGGAGGCTTATTTTTGGCTTTTTTGTGGAATCTGTGAGGCAATGATTTGGTGTGTTATCGTGTAAAGCAGACATTGAAATCCTTTAAATGGGAGGAAGTAAATAGAGGGGGTTTAACTGCGTATCAAAAAGTGCAAGGTCTAAAATATCGGGCAAAACAAAAGGCTTGATTTGTGGCGGAGTGTCAAAACTTCGTAGGGTAATTTTTAGCTTTTGGGCTTCCTCCTCTAGTGTGTGAGGAATGAAATCTCCATTGGTTGTGTATAGTGGATTTTCTCGGATAAAATAACAATTTCCATAAGCTCTAATGGGGGAGTTTTCGTTAAAGTGAAATGCGTGTGTGGCGTAGAGATTCACATTTTGTGCGATTTCTAAAGTTTTTGCAAAAAGATAAATGAGCTTAAGAGCCATAAAACTCCCCGGACCGCGCACAAAGTATAAACTCTCTAATGTGATTCCTTTATTCTGCAAGTCCATAAATAAAGGCACAAGCCCATCACTTAAAGGGCAAGTGATTGCGTGAGATTCCACGAGATTCCAAGTTTCTTGAATCTTGGTATAAATCCCAATGAGTGTAGGCTGACCCGCAACATTAGGCAGAATAAAGACTTTACGCATTTTGTAGGGCGTATTCATAAATCTTTTGAGATTCTTCACTCTCTAAAATTTCAAACGTATTGCTGTTTTCAAAAAGTTTTTTTGTCAATAAATGGTTAAGCTTATGGCTACCCTTATAAGAGACATATGCACCAAGCAATGGAATCCCAAGTAGCGACATATCTCCAATTGCATCAAGAATCTTGTGGCGGACAAACTCTTCTTTATAGCGCAAACCCTCTTTGTTGAGAATGGTTGTATCATCTAGCACGATAGCATTGTCCAATGAGCCTCCAAGCGCAAGACCAATGGAACGTAAATATTGCACTTCGCTTAAAAACCCAAAGGTTCTTGCACGTGCAATTTCTTCTTTGTAATTTTTGGTAGAGAATGTGAATTTGTAAGATTGCGTGCCGATTGCTGGGTGAGGAAAATGAATAGAAAAATCAAAAATACACGCATCATTGGGCTCGAAGCGCACAAATTTATCCCCTTCTTTAACCTCAATGGGCGTTTTGATTTTTAGGATTTTTTTAGGAGAGGATTGCTTGATAATGCCCGCTTCTTCAAGAAGCATACAATATCCAATGCTACTGCCGTCCATAATTGGCACTTCTTCATTGTCTAGGGTGATTTTTAGATTATCAATGCCATAGGCGTGAATCGCAGAGAGTAAATGTTCAATAGTAGAGATTTTGTGCCCCTCTTTGCAAATCACTGTTGCCATTGTGGTATCTATAACATTATCTGGGTGTAGAGGAATACTGACGCCTACATCACTGCGATAAAAATGAATGCCACAATTTTCGTCTAAAGGCTCTAAAGTCATTTTGACAGGCACTCCTTTATGCAGTCCAATACCTACTAATTCTACCTTTTTTGCAATGGTTTGTTGTTTCATTGTAGCTCCTCTATCATAATTTCATTTTGTTTTTTATAAATTTTATTTTGGTTATGTTGTAAGAGTTCCTTATCTAAAATTTCTCCGTGGAAGAGGACATTCCCCTCTACAACTTTGCCCAAAATCATATAATCTCCGTTGCAAAAGACATTGCCACTGATACTACCAAAGATTTGTATATTGCCCTCACTCTGAATATGTGCGCCACTATTAATGCGTCCAAAAATTGTCAAGTCTCCTTGCGCAATGATTTCTTCCCCACTACGAATCGTGCGATGAAAAACAAGCGTAGGTTTCGCTTCATCTTTGATTGTTTGGGATTCTAAACTAGAATCCACACTGCTATGATTGTTTGATGAAACTGCGGAATGGGTTGGAGGATTCTCTAAACTCAAATGGATTTGCCCACAAGTTTCACCCTTTTTTATTTCTGGCGATTCTATGAAATTTAGATTCTTAAAAAGGAGATAATCATAAAGTGAGGTGGAATCAGCTGTTCTGACAGGATAAGCAAAAATTATCAAAAAATCTTTCAGCAAAACAAAGTTTTTTTCAATATAAGCAATGGTTTCTTGCGCGTCTCCTTGCATAAAAATAAATGCACGAAAGTTTTTTTGTCTTGCTTCGACCATTGTTGCCCTTAGAAGAGTTTGTCTATAATTACCTTGCTTTGTGCAATCACATTTGTAATATTTGTTTTAATCCAAGCAGAATCCATCCATTCTGCATTCCATACTTCATAACCTTGCACAAGCACGCTAAAGTGTAAGTGGTCGCCTAATGCTAGTCCTGTATTGCCAGTGTTTGCAATGATGACACCTTTTTCTAGTGCATCTCCCACATTGACTTCTGTGCTTGTCAAATGCGCATAGAGCGTAGAAAGTCCAAGCCCGTGATAAATCACAAGGGCATTTCCGTCAATGCCTACAAATTCATTGAGGGTAACAATGCCCGCATTATTAAGAATCACGGGTGCTTGTTTCACGCTTGCAAGGTCTAATCCCATATGATTGGATTCACTGACATTTTCTCCTTGATAGGTAAAGGTGCGGTGGTCACCAAAACTCGCCATTACCGCGCCATTTTTCAGAGGAGCAAACGCTGCAATGGAGAAGTTTTCTATAAGGGATTCTGTATCTACAAGCGAGGAAGCTTTCAAGATACGATTAAAGGTAGTTTCGCGCACTTCTTCATTGATATAGCGAAAAATTGCGAGTTTATCTTCAAAATCTTCTAAATTTCTTTCCCCAATTTCTTCTACAAGACTAGAGATTTTGCCATCAATAAAAGTCTCTGTTAATGGAATCGTAGAGGTGCGATATTGTTTTTTTTGTTTGAAATAATTAATGGGGGCGATGCTAAGGTTGCCCGCATCATCTTCTGCAATGATTCTAGCATTAAAATCCTCGTGGAGCTTAGACCAAGCAAGGAGGGAAATATAAAACCCGTCTTTATAGAAAGGTTGTGGGGTGAAATCCAAATCCCCATTGGTGATTCGGACACTTTTTAAATTCTCATCTTCTGCTTTGAAAATGACGAGTGCGCTTCCTCCTTGCGTGATTTTATAAGAGTTCGCAATCACTGCAATCTGCGGTTTTTTAGTGTCTATTTGAATCGGGAATCTTTCTGTGGTTGTGTTGCCCTTGAAGAAATTCCATTTGCTTGTATCTGTTACACTGACTTCAAGCAAGAGGGATTGTGCATTGTTCTTGATATTTTGGGGCTTTTGGATACCAATGCAAAATTTTTTGATAGGGGATTGGGTGGTGATATTTTGCGCTAAAGGAGCGGTATTCGCATTTTTTATCATACACATTGGATTTTGTTCTGTGAGATTCTGTATCTCAAGCGGAATCTTTTGTCCATTGTCTATCAAGGAAACTTTGTAGCTTTTAATTCCTGCATTGTCGCTGATTTCAATAGGAAATGTGCCTTTGAGATTCCAAGAAGTACTTTTGAGATGAATCGTAGGAGATTCTTTTTCAAACCCATTGGAGCTTAACATAAACATTCCAAATAAAATGACGATAATAAATGCCACAAGCCCAAGAATCTTGATAAAACCGCCTTTAGCGTGAGGATTTTGCATTGAGTTATCCTTGAAAATTATAAATTATTTATAAAAATAACCTTTCATTTTAACCCAAAAGTGCTTATTTATAAATAAAATTAAAGTCGTGTGGATTGATTTTAAGAGGGGAGTGAAAAGAAGTTTGCGATTCTATTCATAGAATCGCAAGAAATTATTTAAGCCTTGAGTGCGGATTGGATTGCCTCTTCAATGAGGGGTTTGGAGTTTGGCTCAACCAATCTTTCACCTACTTCAGCACCATTTTTATAAAAAATAAGTGTAGGGATTCTACGCACATTTAGAGAATCTTTAAGCACCTCTTCTTCATCTGCCATAATGGCAAAAAATTTCATTTGTGTGCCATATTCTCGTAGCAGTATTTCAATAATGGGTTCAATTTTGCGACAATCTGGACACCAAGGTGCGCCGATTACGACAAGGCAAACTCCCTCTTTGATTGCGTTTTCAAAAGTAGCTTTTGTTAATTTTTCTAACATTCATTAATCCTTGATATAATTTAAATTTACAAAAGAAATTTTGAAATAATTTTACTTAAAAACAACTCTCTTATAAAATAGAGATTCAAACCTTAAGCAATATTGGTAAATACTGCTTGCACATCGTCATCTTCTTCAATCCTATCAAGCAGTTTTTCAATCTCCACTAATTGTTCTTCGCTAAATTCAACAGGATTTGTTGCAATGCGTTCTAATGCGGCTTTTTTGACTTCTAGCTTCAGCTCTTCAAGCGTGTTTGCGAGCGTGCCAAAACTCGTATAGTCTCCATAAATATGGACGATTTCTTCTTCTATTTCCATAGAATCTAGCCCTGCATCAATGAGTGTGAGTTCTAGCTCCTCTAAATCTCCCGCAGTGGCTTTGTCAATCTCAAAATGTGCTTTGCGTGCAAACATAAATTCTAAGGAATTATTGGTCAGCATTTGTCCGCCCAATTTGTTGGCATAGCTTTTGAGATTCGCCACCGTGCGCGTGGTATTGTCTGTCGCACATTCTACGAAAAATAAAGCACCATGAGGAGCTTTGATTTCGTAATTTACCTCTGTAATTTGGATTCCGTCTTTTCCTAAGGCGCGTTTAATAGCAGCTTCAATATTGTCTTTTGGCATATTTTGTGCCTTAGCCGCCATTATGGCAGTGCGGAGTTTGGAATTCATATCGGGGTCGCCACTTCCGCCCTCTTTGACGGCAATGCTGATTGCTTTGCCTAATTTTGGAAAAAGTTTTGACATCTTATCCCATCGTTTTTCTTTGCTTGCTCTTCGATATTCAAATGCTCGTCCCATAAAAACCTCATTTTGTGTAATTTAACTTGAAGTAAATTGTAGTATTTTTAAGTTTAAATTTACAAGATATTTAAAAAATGATAAGACTCCTTGACATTAAATGGGATTTTATATATAATTTTGCCTCTTTTTTAATAAGAGCTTATTCCGGATTAGCTCAGCGGTAGAGTAGGCGGCTGTTAACCGCTTGGTCGTAGGTTCGAATCCTACATCCGGAGCCACTTCTTAATATCTTCCTAAATTATTTCATTTTGAATTGAGCGACAATATTTAAAAGCAAGATTTTCGTCTCATTCACAAAAAACTTATTTAAATTTTATATGGTTTAAAAAACAAAAGGATTTTTATGTTTTTTTCAGAAAAAGAAAAGAAAATAATGGAAAATTTATTTTTGGCGATTCATACAAACATTCGTGAAAAATATCTTTTAACGTTTCAAAGTGGAGATGTAGTGGAAGCTGTTGTAGAGACTTGTTATGAAACGGACAATGGGCTAGAAGGTCAGATAAATTTTGAAGAGTATCACGCTTGCGCAATGAGGATTTTAAGAATCTTAAATAATAGTAGTCGGACGCTTGAAATTGGAGGCTTGTTAGAGATTCATTATCGTAATTATCCCAAAGAAATAAGAGATTCTCGAGGGAAAATCATATGATATGGCTTTATCGAAGACTATGACTTCCTCCTAGAATCTCATTCATTTTCTATTTGTTGCTACAAAAATGCTTGAACTAAAGATTCCGAATCTCTTGCCATTTTAATTGTTGTTGTCTTATGGTATTTTCTGATATAATTCTAGCAAAATCCATTTAAGGAATATGTGTGAAAAAAGATAGAATCTTTCTTGTCGCTGAACTCTCTGCGAATCACAATCAAAATAAAGATTTAGCATTGCGGACAATTAAGGCAGCAAAAGATTCTGGTGCAGATGCGATTAAATTGCAAACTTATACACCAGATTGTTTAACCATTGATTGTGATTTAAAAGATTTTCGCATAGAGGGCACTTTGTGGGAGGGGAAAAAATTTTATGATTTATACCAAGAGGCAATGACGCCGTGGGAATGGCATATGGAGCTGTTTGATTATGCGCACAAACTTGGGCTCGTGTGCTTTTCTAGCCCTTTTAGTAAAAAAGGTGTAGATTTTTTAGAGGAGCTAGGGAATCCCATTTATAAAGTTGCATCTTTTGAAATTGTAGATTTGGAATTGATTGCTTATATTGCGCATTTAGGTAAGCCGATAATTTTGTCTAAAGGAATCGCAACGAAAGAGGAGATTCAAGAAGCCATAGAAGTATGCAGGCAAGCGGGAAATTCAGAGATTACACTTCTGCAATGCACGAGTTCTTATCCTGCACCACTCAAAAGTGGAAATTTGTGCTTGATTCCTAAGCTCAAGCAGGATTTTGGGGTAGAGGTTGGATTATCAGACCATACATTGGGAATTACTGCGCCTATTGTCGCCGCTTCTCTTGGTGCTAGGGTGATTGAAAAACATTTTATCTTAGAGCGCAAACTCGGGGGTGTGGATAGTGCCTTTAGCCTTGAACCACAGGAGTTTGCACAAATGGTAAAAGCAGTGCGAGAAGTAGAAGAGTTGCTTGGGATTCCAACTTATGAATTAAGTGAAAAATCCAAAGAGGGCAGAGCTTTTATGCGTTCTTTATATGTCATCAAAGATATTAAAAAGGGCGAGAAGATTTCAAGGGATTCCATCCGTTCTATTCGTCCGGGATATGGAATCGCACCGAAGTATTTAAACGAAGTCTTGGGCAAGTGTGCAAGCAAAGATTTGTATCGTGGTAAGGCGTTGGAGTTTGGAGATTGGAAGGCATAATTTTATCTTAAATTGTCTATGGAGATTTAAAAGGTTTATGAATTTAAACCAAAAAAGATTTAAGATTTTATTATTTTCAGTTAAGGAGTCGTATGGGGAAAATAGAGGAATTTTCACAAGTGATTGGTTTTGATTTATCATTTATGGCACTAGGAGATTGTACTATGAGTATAAAAGGCTTGTATGCACTCTCTTGTCTTTATCCTAAATCTCAAATTGTAGTTTTTACAACTCAAATAGGCGAAAATTTATTAAAAAATTATAAGTTTTTAAATGAAGTTATTGTTGTGGAATCTTCTGGTAATAGAGAGGATAACCTTCTACGTGCATTACAGACAAGAAAAATAGATATTTTAATTTTAATGTTTAATATGTCGTGGAGAGTAAAAGTTGCCAAACTGAGTGGGATTCCAAAGGTTTTTGCATTTATAAAGTTTCCTTTTATATTGCAAAAGCAATTCCAAAGCCCATTTTATTATAAACGTAAATTTGTACATTTAAGTGAGCAAATTTTAAAATTAATAAGAAGAATCAACGCGAAACATTATGACAAGAATATCTCAAAAATAGATTTCTCTCAATGTAGATTACAAACTTCTGATTCCAATAAAGAAGTTGTAGAATCCTTTTTGAAATCTTGTGCTATGAGGGGGGGGGGAGTTCTCTAGGATTATTGGCATCAATCCTTTTGGGAATAATATGAGCAATTTTAATTTTTCTCTGAATGATTGGATTTCTCTTGCAGAATCCTTAAGTAAAGAATTTCCACAAATTTTATTTATTCTCACAACTTATGAAACAAATCCCATAAAGCTAGAAATCAACGAATCCCAAAATCTTAAAGTCTTTTGTAACAATGCAGATATTTTAAATTTAGTAGAGATTACTTCACGATTAGATTTGTTTGTGAGTGTCAATACAGGGAATGTCCATATTGCAGATAATCTTAGGATTCCAACTCTTGTAATCAGCAGAGGAGATAGGTATCAAAAAATTTGGAGTGGCGGAAGTTATGGCGGAGAATTTGATGCAATTTATTTGCCCCAAGATTGGAGGAATAATTATAAGGATTATCTGGAACGATTCTATCAACTAGTGAAATCAAAGATTTTAAATGATTTATAATTTTTGCAAATTAGAAAAGAAAAAATATGCGCCAAAACCCCGCTTTGGGCATTTTGAAATTTCCCCTAGCTTGTTTGGATTTTTGGCAGAATATATGACAAAGGATATTGATGAATCCTAAAATATGTCAAAGTTGCGGTATGCCCATAATTTCAGAGGAACAATTAGGAAAAAACCAAGACGGAAGCATAAATCGTGATTATTGCAAGTATTGTTATGAAAATGGCGAATTTATAGACAAAGTGTCGATGCAGGAGTATATACAAATGTGCTCTTTATATGGCGCACAAGCGGGAATGACAAATGAGCAAATGAAACAGCATTGCGCTCAATTATTCCCAACATTGAAAAGATGGCGAGGTATGATGAGAGATTCTTAAAGTTCTAAATCAAAAGTAGTTTTGATTTCAAAATATTTTAGAATCCCTCTTTAATCTCTTTGGCAAAAAAGACCAAAAGCCCACCGAATATAATGCTAAGCCCTAGAATCTTATACCAAGAAATAGGTTTGATATTTAAGTCAAAAGCACCAAAGTGGTCTAATAGCATTCCCATTATCAGTTGTCCAATCAGCATAAATAAAAATAGATGAACGAGTCCGATTTTTGGCACAAGCCAAACCATACCAAAAAGGCAAAATGCACCTAAGATTCCACCTAAGAATTTCCACCAATTTTGTTTGGGCAGAGATTTTATGGTGTCAATAGAAAAATCACCACTTAGACAAACAAGTAGCAAAATACAAAAAGTGCCAACAATGAAAGAAATCAAAGTCGCCACTAAGGGAGTGGTTTGCAAAGAGTGTCCCAAGGTAGCATTAATAGGTGCTTGCATAGCAATAGTAATGCCCATCATTAAGGCTATGCTATAATAAATTATCATTCATTCTCCTTGATAGAATAATATTGACATTATAATCTCTAACACTAGATATTTGTCAAGGGTTAGGATTGTTCTTTTTCTAATGTATCTAGTAGATCTTCTTGCACAATTTCATTCCAAGCAACATTATATTAATATATTAATAAATATAGAGAAGGCAACCTTGAAATGTTTTATCAACTTTATTATTTGCACAATACAAACCTTATTTAAATAATTAAAGTAGATCTTAAGCGAGAATGGCTAAAATCTGCTTCCGCCTTAATAAATATAATATTCTATAACGATATTGGTTTAAACAAAAGGTAAAAGTTAGACTAACAAGGGGAATTTATGGATATATTAACAGACCTGATTAATGTATCAAGCACATTTCTTTATACTTATTTTCTCGTTTTCGTGTTATTGTTTTGTGGTTTTTATTTCACCATTCGCACAAATTTTATACAACTTCGCTTTTTGCCTTCTGCTCTTTCTGTCTTGCTAGAGAAAAGCCATAAAGAGCATATCTCTCCCTTTGGTGCATTGATGATTTCTACGGCTTCGCGTGTGGGCATTGGGAATATCGTTGGGGTTGCTGTGGCGATTAGCAGTGGTGGAGCGGGAGCATTATTTTGGATGTGGATAACAGCTATCTTAGGTGGAGCAAGTGCATTTATTGAAAGCACATTGGCGCAAGTGTATAAGCAAAAAGATGGAGAAAATGGCTATAAAGGAGGTCCTGCGTATTATATACAAAGTGCTTTAGGCTCTAGGGTGTTTGGGATTATTTTTGCGATTTCGTTGATTCTGTGTTTTACCTATGGATTTAATGGCTTGCAAGCTTATACTTTGACTTCTAGCTTTGAGGTTTTTGTTGGGAGTGAGGCTTATCACAATGGGCAAATAACCATTTATATAGGGATATTGTTGGCTCTTTTATGTGCCCCATTTTTCTTTGGAAGC
This sequence comes from uncultured Helicobacter sp., assembly GCA_964464895.1. Classification (GTDB taxonomy): domain Bacteria; phylum Campylobacterota; class Campylobacteria; order Campylobacterales; family Helicobacteraceae; genus Helicobacter_D. Next base: position 79,135 of record CAYXGY010000007.1, read on the forward strand.
AACAAAGCTTCCGCGCGGATTTCTTCTATCCTTGTGCCGATTATGGCTTTTGGTTATTTAATCATAGCTTTGGTGATTGTTTGTATGAATCTAGGGGCGATTCCTAGTATTTTTGCTGAAGTATTTACTAAAGCTTTTGATTTTGAAGCGGTTTTTGGTGGATTTGCTGGGAGTGCGATAGTGATAGGGATTAAACGCGGATTATATTCTAACGAAGCAGGTATGGGTAGCGCGCCTAATGCAGCAGCCACAGCACATACAAGTCATCCCGCTAAACAAGGAATGGTGCAAACACTTTCTGTTTTTATTGATACGCTTATTATCTGTTCGGCAAGTGCTATTGTTGTATTATGCAGTGGTGAAAATCTCAATGGAGTTTCTGGAATGCCCCTTATGCAAAAGGTTATGCAAGGGCATTTGGGAGATATTGGTTTGTATTTTGTGAGCGTTGCCATTGTACTTTTTGCCTTTACTTCACTGATTGGAAATTATTTTTATGCAGAAATAAATTTTAAATTTATCACAAATAATAAAATAGCTTTGCAGATATTTAGAACAAGTGCAGTTGTGATGGTTTTTATCGGGGCGCAACTTAGTCTTGGGCTAGCTTGGGATTTAGCCGATGTGATTATGGGGATTATGGCTTTAGTGAATATCACAGCAATTTTGTTATTGGGCAATATTTCTATTAAGGTGCTCAAAGATTATGAAAGACAAAGAAAAGAAGGCAAGAATCCCGTCTTTAAGGCAGAAGATGTGGGGATTAAAAATACGCAATGTTGGTAAGGTGTAAAAAAGTTTATGGAGCAAGACTTTTTTGTTATTCTCAAGGGCAAGGATAGGACAAAAGACATTGAGCATTGCTCTTTGGAAAATGAAACCCTTAAGGTTGTGTTTAAAAATAATCCCCAAATTTACACTTATAAAAAAGAAAATTTTACATTTATCAAGAGGGCTACAAGCTATGACCTCTTTAACTATTTGCAAGAGATTTGCGCACTCGTAGAGATTCAAACAACAGAGGGAAATCTCAATGTGCTTGCCAAAGAATATCGTAAGATTCTGTCTATACCCGAAGAATCGGCTCTATTTGTTTATCTCAATCCTTTATCACTCCAATCTCAAACACACATTTCACCTTTTATTATTGCGCCCTTTGGTTTAAACAAATCCCAACACCAAGCCTTGCAAAATGCTTTGCAATATCAAGTGAGCATTATTGAGGGACCTCCTGGCACAGGCAAAACACAGACAATTTTAAACATTATCGCTAATCTTATTTATCAAAACAAAAGCATTGCCGTGCTCTCTAACAATAATTCCGCGACGCAAAATATCTTTGAAAAGCTTTCGTATTATGGGTTGGGCTATCTTTGCGCAACTTTAGGAAAAAAAGAGAATAAAGAAAATTTTATTTTAAATCAAAAGAGAAATTATCCAAATTTAGAGATTCTCACTACAAATGCAACAAAGCTAGAAGAAAATATTACCAAATGGAAGCAAAAAGCCCTAGAATCTTTTGAGCTAACAAATGCGATAGCCAAATATACAGAATCTTTAAACGCTTTAAGATTAGAATATGAGTATTTTAAAAGCCAAGAACATATCGCACATTCTTTGCCAATACGCAATCTTACACCCGATAAGATTCTTAGAATAAAAGTGCAAATAGAAGAAAGAGAGAAATTCCCCCTATGGTTGAAACTAAAGTTCATTATCTTTGATAGAATTGGGCATCTAAAGTTTTACCGACTCCCTAAAGAAGAGATTTTAAGCACATTGGAGCAGTGTTATTATATGGCTAGAGATTTGGAACTTTCAAAAATGATTGAAAAATCTAACCAAAGACTGAAGGTTTTACAAAAAGAAAATCCCCTACAAAAGCTTACAGAAAACTCACTTTCTTTACTCAAATGCATACTTCAAGAAAAATATCAGCCTCAAGCGCAAAGAGTGCAATTTACACTAGAGAATTTGCACTCTAATGCGTTAGATTTTTTAAAAGAATATCCCATTGTCTTGAGCACCACACATTCAATTAGAAATTCTTTAAATCTCAAGGGTGAATATTTTGATTATGTAATTATTGACGAATCTTCCCAAGTAGATTTAGCCAGTGGTTTTTTGGCATTAAGCATTGCTAAAAATGCTGTGATTGTAGGCGATACTAAGCAACTTCCCAATGTAATCAGTCAAGATAAAATCCAAACAATCAAACATTTGACACAAAAATACCATATTCCTGCAAAATATAATTTCCTGACGCAAAGTTTGTTAAGCTCTATCATTGCAACTCTTCCTAATGCACCAAAGATTTTGCTTAGAGAGCATTATCGTTGCCACCCTAAAATCATAGGGTTTTGTAATCAAAAGTTTTATCACAATGAGTTGATTATTTTGAGTGAGGATAAAGGCGAAAAAGATGTGATGCAAGCTTTTATCACACAAGTAGGAAATCACGCACGAGGGCATTATAATCAAAGACAAATTGATGTGATAGAAAAGGAGATTTTGCCACCTTTGAGGGAAAGATTAGAATCTGTGCAAATTGGTATTATTGCTCCTTATAGAAAGCAAAAAGCCTATCTGCAAAACACCATCAATGACATACAAATTGATACGATTCACAAATATCAAGGGAGAGAGAAAGAGGCGATTATTCTTAGCACGGTGGATAATGAAATTAATGATTTTATTGATGATGCAAATCTGCTTAATGTCGCGGTAAGCCGTGCAAAGAGATTCTTGCGCGTGGTGGTTTCTCCTCAAATTTGCAAATCTCATAGTCATCTCAATGATTTAATCCAATATATGCGCTATCATAATTTCCAAATCACACAAAGTAAGCTCAAATCTGTCTTTGATTTGCTTTATAAAGCTAACAGAGAGGCGCGTTTGAAGTATTTGAAATCCAAGAAAAGAATCTCAATGTATGATTCTGAAAATCTCGCCTACCACGCTTTAAAAGAGTGCATAGGGGACAACACATCTTTGGACATTGTAACGCATATTCCTTTGTCCAGAATCCTTAATAATATACAAGTTTTGAGCCAAGAAGAGCAAAGATTTATCAAGGCTTCAAGTCATATTGATTTGCTTGTGTTTAATGCGATGAATAGACTTCCACTTCTTGCCATAGAGGTTGATGGTTTTGTCTATCATCAAAAGAATTCTGAACAAAGTAAGCGGGATAGGCTTAAAGATTCTATTTTGCAAAAATATCAAATCCCCTTGCTTCGGCTTAGCACGATACAAAGCAGGGAGAGAGAAAGGATAAAAGAGGCTTTGAAAAAATGCCAAGAATTCTAAATAAAACAGCAACATTTATAATCTTTTCCAACAATATTTTTATTTCCTCTCCATTTCAATTCCCCTTAAGCTAACTTAGATATAATT
>CAYXGY010000008.1:0-79415 GCA_964464895.1 uncultured Helicobacter sp.
TTGTGTGATGTGTATGAGATATTAAACTTGTAGTTATTGGTTGGGGGGGATTACATAAAATTTTAAAGATAAATGCGCTATTACGAGCTGATTTATCGGAGTAGCAATCTACGATTTATTGCATACTTGAAAAATTCTACCTTGTAAGAGTCTGCCAAGCAATAATATAAAAAGGGTTTGCAAAAGGGAATTCTGAACAATTCATTTTAAAACATATTGTAAATTTAAAGATAGATGAGATTGTAGAGGGAATCTCGCCCAAAAGGCGAGAGGAAAGCTAAGCCATCATACTAAAGCCACATACAGGGCAATTAGCACCACTTGAAGCAACTTGTTGTGCTGACGCTTGAGTATTTTGTTCGTTTTGCACTCTTGTATCTTGAGCTTGTTGCGCTTGTGCAGAATTTTGAGATTCTGAACTACCATAATTTGAATAACCTGAATAATTGCTAACGCTTGTAATATCCATATTAACTCCTTATTAATATTTTACATTGGTATTATAATCAAATTTTGCAATACTAAACTTAAATGGCAAAAATTCTTAGGATTTTTACTTCAATACACCAAGCTTTGTTGCAATAAATCTAATATTTTCATTTCCTTCCCGAGTTGTCTTTGATAAATCACATAATTTGCTAATACCTTTTTACCATATACTCGCGATTCCTCATAAGGAATCATTTCCATACTATACCACGGGTCTAGGGGATTTTGCTTCTTAAACAAATGATTTTTCCCAAGCAATCTGCGCGTAAATCCCGGTCCGCCATTATAAGCATAAGCCACGAAAAGCGGGTGATGAAATTCTCGCACAAGGGGACGCGTGAAATATTCCGCATAAGGCACATTCACGGCGGGGTCAAACATATCAAAATATCCCACCTTATCCTCTTCTTTTAATTCTTTGGCGATTGCTTTGACATTAAAAGGCATTAATTGCATCATTCCTAACGCATAAGAAGTTGAGATGGCTGTGGGGATAAATAAACTCTCTTGTCTCGCAAGCGCATAGAGCAAGGCTTGCTTGTCTTGAGCAAAACGCGAAAAAACTTCCTTATAAGGCATCAAAAAATATTCCGTATCCTTAGAACGTGCAAGCCAAATGTAATGCGCCTTTGTCTCATCACTATCTACTTTTGCAAGTAATTGTTGTGCGTCTTTTCCTTTGAGGGATTTAAAAGAATTACGAATGCGCTCCCATTCAAAAGGATTCTTAAAATTCCAATTTGCCTTTTTTTGTTGTGTGGGAATATCATAAACAAGATTAAATTTGGGTTCAGCTCCCATTATCTCAAGACTCGCAAGCACATAAATATCTACCATTTTAGAATCATTGAGGATTTGCAGGTATTGCTTATCTTCACTTGCCAAATATGCCCAAAAAGTCGCGCGATTCCTATTAAATGCGTGCTTTGCTTTTTCTTTTGAATACACAAAATAAGCCAATGCTTGCTCGTTTTTTTGGTATCTCATCGCATTTAATCCGAGATAAAACGCAATCTCCGCATCTAATGTCTTTAATACTTCCTCTGGATTGAGCGCAGTTAGAGAATAATTAAACTTCTCTAAATAAGTATTCATAATCATACCTTTGAGTGCGCGATTAAAGGTTGCATTATGTTCTTTTAGTAGTTTGGCGAGCGTTTCTTTTGAAATCGCAAAGTTCAAACGATTGCGGTAGTTTGGTGAAATCGCAAAATAAAAATCTCCAAAGGTCTTTGCGTCCTGCGTGATGAGATGAGAAAAGGGGTCTTTCGCCGCCAAGATTTGCAGATTTTTGGAAAGTTTTTGGTTGTGGGGTTGCACATTTTGCGAAAGCTTTTTCAATGTTTTTTTGTCCAGCGATTCTGCCTTTTTGGTTGTCAATGCAAGTGCGATACATTTGCTATCTTCTTTGAGAAGTTTCTCTAAACTCATTCGCTCGCAGATTGTTTTACGCGAAAGCGTCTTGTTGCTACCTTTTTTGTAATAGAGTCCAAAAAGTTTTGTATTTTTTTTCACCGCAAGGTCGTAAGCCTCTTTGGCTTCTTTGGGGCTAATATTTTGCTGCAAAAACAACCAAATATAAAAATCACGCGAAATCCCAGCAGGCTGCTTTTTGAGATAGTCTAAAGTAATGTCTTGGCTTAAAGTAGTTTTAGCATTTTCTTTTTTGGCTTGGGTTTTTGGTGCTTTGGATTCTTTTTTGTTTGTAGTTTGTTTTGCTTGTGGGCTTGAAGTTTGCTTAGAATCTGGCTTGTGTTCTTGTGTGTTTTGCGCAAAAAGCACGCCGATAAAAATTAATAAAAATAAAACATTTTTCATTTGCTTCCTTATAATGTTATAAACTATTTGCCAATCCAAAAAGCAACCTAACCACAAATAAATCTATGAATTTTAATGCCAAAATTACAAGGATTGGTGCAATATCAATGCCTCCAAGAAGTGTGGGAATCACCTTACGAATCTTGACATACACAGGTTCTGTTAGCTTATAAAGAATCTGAACGATAGGATTATAAGGGTCTGGACGCACCCAAGTAATGAGAGCCGCGATAATTACAACCCAAATATAAATATTTATTACCATACTTAAAATTTGCGCAAGAGCTTCAATCAATGTGCTCAAAACCATCTTAACTCCTTACAATATCTTTCAAATAGAAGCGCAAAATCGGGAATAAATCACTCAATTCTGGACCATGCGCGAAACCTGTGAGTAAAAAACGCAAAGGCTTAAAAAACTTCTTGCCTTTCAGGGTGCTTTTTTCCATTGCAATCCCTTTAAAAGCGTCAAACTCACTTCTTGTACAATCCTGTTGCTCCAACATTTCTAAAATGACTTTTTGCAAACTTAAAATTTCCTCTTGAAACTCCAAAATCTCCTTACTTTGAGATTCTGTCTCTTGTGCATTTTCCCTTATTTGATTTAGAAGCAATGCTTTGTTGGCAAAGATTCTATCAACTTTCTCTCGAATTTCATTAAGTGTGCTTGCTTCTTGTAAATAAATTTTTGCTAATGCGCCAATGGCGGAATCCTTATAGCCTAAAAGCACTGCCAAATCTTGCTCATTCAATCGCTTGAAATGCTCACGATTGAGGAACTTTAGCTTATCAATATCAAAATGCGCAGGGGCTTTTGCAATCTTGCGAATCTCAAACCATTGCAAGCATTCTTGTAGTGTAAAAACCTCGCAAGGGGTTTTATTGCCCATTAAAATCAAATAATTTACAATGGCTTGGGGCAAGAATCCAGAATCTAACAACCATTGCACGCTAGAAGCATTGTCGCGTTTGCTCATTTTTTTGCCCTCATCGTTGAGCAAAATAGGCAAATGAGCAAATTTTATCTCTTTATCATAATTCAGGCTTTTATGAATTAACATTTGTTTAGGAGTATTGCTAACATGGTCTTCACCCCGCACAATAAAATCTATATCATAGAGCATATCATCTACCGCACAAGCGAAATTATAAGTCGGGATTCCATCTTCTTTTAGAATCACGAAACTATCTATTTCATTAGGAGCAAACTCAATTTCTCCTTTGATACAATCTGTAAATTTTATTTTTGTCTTAGAGCCACGCAAGCGCACGACAGGCTTAGGATTGCTTGCCTTTTCCAACTCTGCCCAAGAATCCTCATAGCGAAAAGCCTCCTGCCGCGCCCTTGCTTCCTCACGTTTTTGTTCCAAAAACTCTTTCGTGCAATAGCAATAAAACGCATCACCCTTAGAAATCAAATATTCTGCAAGTTGGCGATGACGCGGGAAGTTATTGCTTTGATACACAAGATTATCCCAAGTGATTCCAAAGAGATTGAGCAAAAACATAATGTCTTTATCTTTGCCCTCAATATTTCTTGCCGTGTCAGTATCCTCAATGCGCAATAAAAATTTCTCATTTCTTTGTTTTGCCAAAATATAATTAAACACCGCGGCGCGTAAATTCCCCGTGTGCATATCGCCTGTTGGCGAGGGAGCAAATCGTAGCATTTATCAACCTTCAATTCTATTCTTCAAAAAGATAAATAGCGTGGATTTTAGCATAAGTAAGATGATAATTGGCAAAAATCAATAAGGATTTTTGCAATTTGTTGCGTTAGGATTCTTTGCGGGAGTGCAATTAAGCTTCACGCAAGCAAGATTACTTGCTTAAAAGCCACTTTCTCTTAAAACTCTACGATAAAGCCTCTATCTAGCCCGGCTAAATCTTGATAAAACACAAGCGACTTGTGGGGCAAGGAGCGCAGATAGGATTCCACGCTTTCTCTTTGATTGTAGCCCATTTCGCAGATGAGAAACGGGATTTTGGAATCCAAGCCAAGCTGGATAATCCGCAATAGAATCTCGTCGCCTCTTTTGCCACCAAAGAGGGCTGCTCTGGGTTCAAATCCAAGTGAGGGAGGTAGAATCTCGCCCTCTTTTATATAGGGTGGATTAGAAAGAAGCAAGTCAAAGGAAACTTTTGATTCTTGATTAAAATCCAAATAGGCACTTTGATGCAAAGTCAAGTTATCTGCTTGAAATTTCACCTTATTGACATAGGCATTAAACAAGGCTTCAGGAGAAATGTCGCTTGCGTGAAATTCTAATTTAGAATCCTTAAGCAAATATGCGAGCAAAACACTGATTACACCGCTACCAACCCCAATTTCTGCAATTTTGGTGCAGGATTTACGCACAATCAATTCTAACGCCTTTTGCACCAAAATTTCAGTCTCTGGTCGCGGAATCAATGCGCCATGCGAAATATATAACTCCTCTCCATAAAAACTCACGCATTCGGTTAGATATTCTATGGGTTCATACAGACTTCTGCGCCGAATCAGTCTTTTAAAAGATTCCAACCAAAAAGAATCCACAATTGTTTCAAAATTACAATGCAAAGCAATCCTTGATTGCTTCAACACAAATCCAAGTAAGATTTCAGATTCCAAAACAGGACGTTCTATGCCATATTCTTTTAGCTTTTTTGCTCCATATTCTAAAGTTTGCTTAATGCTCCACGAGGAATGGGCTTGCGATTCTGTATTCATCAAGCTTTTTGCGCCGTAGCCGTATTGGCGAGCCTCTCACAACCCAATGCTATCAAACGCGCCATTAGAGGTGGGTGGCTATAATAAAAACGCATATACAAAGAATGTGCTAGAGGGAAAGAATTGTTTTCTTTGATGAGCACCAATAAAGCATTAGCAAGGGATTCTGGACTTGTCAAACCCGCACCAAACTTATCGGCTGCAAATTCATTTTGACAGCTTCTCCAATTCACAAGCAACATAAAATAAAACCCAATGGGCGAGCTTAGAAGCAACAAAAATACGATAAGTGTATGCGCGCTTCTTTCTACATTCGCACTCGCAAACAAAGATTCTGGCAAATTTGCGACAACAAGCAAAAGCGCACCAAAGAATCCGAGCACCAACGCCATCATTTTATAAATGTCATAATGCTTAAAGTGTCCCAACTCGTGCCCTAAGACTGCGAGGATAGAATCGCTAGGGATTTTTTCCAATAAAGTATCAAACAAAATCACGCGTTTGGCGCGTCCCAATCCTGCAAAATAAGCGTTTAGTCGCCCATCTCTCTTGGAAGCGTCCATTACAAACACGCCTTTGCTTTGGAATCCCACACGATAAAGAAGTGAATTGATAGATTCTTGTAATTCTGGGTTTTCTAGCGGGGTAAATTTGTTAAATAATGGCGCAATCAGAATAGGATACAAGAAATTCACCCCAACAATCAAAACAACCCCAAAGACAAAAACATAAATGTCCCAAGACTGCACTTCTAGGATAATCCAACTAAAAACAAAAATCAAAATTCCGCCTATTACAAGTAATAAAGCAAAAGATTTCAGAGTATCCAAGACAAAGAGTTTTGCTCCGCCTTTGGCAAAACCATATTTTTTGTCAATCACTAGGGTTTGATAAGCTTCCAAAGGCAAACTTACAAATGCCTGAACCACGAGGAAACCAAGCACGAAAATAACAGATTTTAGAAGTGGGGAAAACTCTAGCAAAGAATCCAATGCAGAGAATCCAAACAAAATCCAAAAACTCACCAAGACCCAATCTATGAGGATTCCACACATTGAAATTTTTTCGCACACCTTTGCATAATCCGCTGCCCTCAAGAATGCACTAGGTTCTAAAATATAGGGGGGCTTGGTTTTCTCTTGCTCTAAAAAATTTAATTGCAAGAGTGATAAAAAGAGTTTGGGAATACTAAAAAACAAAGTATAGCAAAGAATTAATAGCATTAGTTAAGCCTTTTTGGAAATAAAATTTTCAAATTTTTGCGCATTATAACAAAAAGTATGCCTAAAATTATTGTTTAATAATGTATAATTTATAAAAAGCTTATTTATAGTATTTGGGAATTTTATATGGGACTCTTTGAACGAAATGACATTGCGATTGATTTAGGCACGGTGAATACTATCGTGCGGAATAATATGGAAGAAACATTATTTTGCGAAGCCACTTGTATTGCGCTTGAAAACAAATTTGCTTCTCGTCGCATTATTGCGATTGGCGATTCAGCCAAAAAAATGTTAGGACGCGCACCAAGCGAAATAGAAGTCATTAACCCACTTTTACACGGGGCGATTAGTGATTTTGAAGCAACCAAAATCTTTATGGAAGCGATTCTACAAAAAGGCAAAGCGGGCACCTTATCTCCTCGTGTCGGGATTAGTATCCCCCAAAATCTCACGCAAGTTGAGCGACACTCTCTCTATGAAGCAACAATGCTAGCAGGAGCAAAAGAAGTTTTATTAATAGAAGACCCTTTTAGCGCAAGCATGGGCGCGGGGTTAGACATTAGCACCGCACGTGCAAAAATGATTATTGATGCGGGGGGGGGGTTGGTAGAGGTGAGTATCATCTCTCTAAATGGACTGATTACAAGTGCTTTCACTAAAGAAGCGGGAGATTTCATAGATTATTCCCTGATAGAATATTGTCGTCATAACAAAAACATCGGTATTAGCAAAGAAATGGCGGAAAATCTTAAACGCAAAATCAATGTTTTTGAAAAAAATCCCACTCTCTACATTGGTGCAAAGAACCTTGCCAATGGTATGCCCATAGAATGCGAATTAGACTTGGAAGAATTTAAAGATGTCATCTTAAATAGTATCTACAAAATCAAAAGTGTCATCATTGAGGCGATTCATAATGCTCCGCCGCAAATCGCACCAGACTTGCTTGAAGACGGCGCGACACTTACGGGAGGCTTAGCTCTGATTCCCGGTATTCAAGAGTTTTTGACAAAAGAACTCAATATGACAATCCACCTCTCTCCAGACCCACTTTTGGATATTTCCAAAGGCGTGTGGCAGATAATGCAAAATTATGAAATTTATGAAAAAAGTTTATAATGGATTCCCCTTGTTTCCTTGAAAATGTCCCAACCCCAAAGGGAATCAAAGCCTTTTTGAGTCGCGCTCCGCTCAATATTGCTTTCCACGCTGGAGGGGACTCCAAAGAAACGATAGAATCCAATCGCTCTCTTTGCATTGCGCCCTTTCCCCTCTCGTCACTCGCCTACTGCAACCAAGTGCATAGCAGAGAGATTCTCAAAGCAAATCAAGGGGGATTATTGGGCGATGGCGATGGAATCTTACTGACGCAAAAAAATCTTATAGGATTAATAATGGTAGCGGATTGTAATCCTATTTTGCTTTTTGACACCAAACATCGAGTTTTAGCATTACTGCACGGCGGGAGAGCGGGCTTACAAAAGGGCATTATTCCTAACGCATTCGCGCAAATGCAAGCAGAATTTGACACGCAACCTTTGGATTTGTTTGCCTATGTCGGACCCTCTATCCGCGTATGTTGCTATGAAGTTGGCGAAGAAGTCTTTAGCGATTCTGTCTTGAGAGCAGGCAAAATCGTGCGTGGAGGAAAAATTTATTTGGATTTAATCGCCATTATTCAAACACAATTCCAAGAAGCCAACATTACAAATTATCATTTTTCACCCCATTGCACTTGTTGCACTTCTACTTATTTTTCTTATCGCAAGAATCCCCAATGCGGACGCTTTGGATTGTTTGCTTATTTGACTTAAAATGCGATTTGTTTTGCCTATGCTATAATTCCCTATCAATTATTAAGGAGTTTCCTCTATGATTATTATCCCTGCAAGACTGAAATCTACGCGTTTTCCCAATAAAGTCCTAGCACAAATTCACGGAATCCCAATGATTGTGCGCACCGCAGAACTTGCAAAGGCAGTTGATGATGTCGTAGTTGCATGTGATGAACCTATCATCGCAGAAGTTTGCACACGTTATGGTGTGCGCTCCGTCCTCACAAGCAATACGCACACAAGTGGAACAGATAGAATCGCGGAATGCGCACGCATTCTCAATCTCTCCAAGAAGGAAATCATTATCAATCTGCAAGGAGATGAACCCTTTTTAGAACAAGAAGTGATTTTGCGTTTAAAACATTTAATGGAGAGAGAAGCAAAAAGTCGTGGCGAGATTCCATTTATGGGAAGTTGTGCCAAGCCAATTACTAAAGAAGAAGCAGATGACCCAAATCTCGTTAAAGTCGTGCTCAATGCCAAGAGGGAAGCGATTTACTTTTCGCGCTCCAAGATTCCTTATGATAGAGAAAATATTATGGAATCCAAGCAATACTTGGGACACTTAGGAATCTATGCTTTCAGCGGCGAAAGCCTGCAAGCCTTTTGTAATTTACCCAAATCTACTTTAGAATCCTTAGAAAAACTAGAGCAACTCCGCGCAATTGAACATTCTAAAACTATTGTAATGGCAAAGGTGGAATCGCAATCTTTTGGCATTGATACTAAAGAAGACTTGGAACGCGCCTTAAAATTCTTTGCCAAATAATCGTCCTTGTGAAGCCCTTTAGGGCTACGCAATCATAATGACGAAAATGGTAGAATTGCTAAGCAATCACGATAGAATGGAATCCTATTTGTAAGATTACATTAAGCTTTTTTAGGGTAAAAGCCAAAAATTATTTTGCTAGATTTCAAGCAAGATTTTAATAAAAACTAAAAAATATAATTCAAGGAGCAATATGGAATCCAAAAGAGTTTATTTAGATAATAACGCTACCACGATGTTAGACCCACAAGCTAAAGAGTTAATGGATTCTTACTTTTGTCAAAAATATGGCAATCCAAATTCTTTACATCACTTTGGAACAGAAACACATAGCGCGATTCGCGAGGCTTTTAATCATCTCTATGAGGGGATTAACGCACACGATGAAGATGATATTATCCTCACTTCTTGTGCCACAGAGAGCAACAACTGGGTATTGAAAGGAGTGTATTTTGACATTTTGCGCTTTGGCGAAAAAAATCATCTCATCACGACACAAGTAGAGCACCCTGCGATTCGCTCCACCTGTCAGTTCTTAGAAACTCTAGGCGTGGAGGTAACCTATCTCCCCATTGGAGAAAATGGCACACTAGACGCAAGTGCGGTAGAAAATGCCATCACAGACAAAACCGCTTTGGTTAGCATTATGTGGGCAAACAACGAAACAGGGATTATTTTCCCTATCGAAGAAATTGGAGCAATTTGCAAAAAGAAAGACGTGCTTTTCCACACTGACGCAGTGCAAGCAATTGGAAAGATTCCCGTAGATGTGCAAAAGGCACAAGTAGATTTCTTGAGTTTTAGTGGGCATAAATTCCACGCACCTAAAGGAATCGGTGGGCTTTACATTCGCAAAGGTGTCAAACTCACTCCTTTATTCCACGGAGGGGAGCATATGGGTGGCAGACGCAGTGGAACACTTAATGTGCCCTATATTGTGGCTCTAGGCGAAGCAATGCGACAAGCAAATCTATATTTGGACTTTGAACGCAACAATGTGCGTCATTTGCGTGATAGACTAGAAGATGCATTGTTAGAGATTCCAGATGTCTTTGTTGTAGGCAATCGTGCCTTGCGCGTTCCCAATACGATTTTGGTAAGCATTCGCGGCGTAGAGGGAGAAGCAATGCTATGGGATTTAAATAAATATGGCATTGCCTGCTCCACAGGAAGTGCGTGTGCAAGTGAGGATTTGGAGGCAAATCCTGTAATGAGTGCCATTGGGGCAGACAAGGAGTTAGCACACACCGCAATTAGAATCTCACTTAGTCGCTTTACAACAAGTGAAGAAATCGATTATGCTATCAAGATTTTCAAAAAATCTATTGAGCGTTTGCGCTCTATTTCAAGCAGTTATTAATAAATTAGCGAATTAAAGGAATCAAATGGCAAAAAATGAATTATTAGGTGGCGCATTATGGGACGCATATAGTAAAAAAGTTAGTGAGAGAATGGATAATCCAACCCACTTGGGTGTTATTACACAAGAGGAGGCAGATAAAAGAGGCTTGAAGCTCATTGTCGCAGACTATGGAGCAGAAGCTTGTGGCGATGCAGTCCGACTTTATTGGCTAGTAGATAAGAATGATACGATTGTAGATGCAAAATTTAAAAGCTTTGGTTGCGGAACGGCGATTGCAAGCAGTGATATGATGGTGGAGCTCTGTCTTGGTAAAAAGGTACAAGAAGCGGTGAAGATTACGAATATTGATGTAGAAAAAGCCTTGCGTGACGACCCAGAGATTCCAGCAGTGCCGGGGCAAAAAATGCACTGCTCTGTTATGGCGTATGATGTAATTAAAAAAGCTGCAGCACAATATTTAGGCAAGAATCCAGAGGATTTTGAAGATGAGATTATCGTTTGTGAATGTGCCCGCGTAAGCTTAGGCACACTCAAAGAAGTCATCAGAATCAATAATCTCAAAACGATTGAAGAAATTACCGAATACACTAAGGCGGGTGCGTTTTGTAAAAGCTGTATCCGACCCGGCGGACACGAAGAGAGAGAGCATTATTTGGTAGATATTTTGCGTGAAGTGCGTGCGGAAATGGAAGAAAGCGAATTGAAAAACAAAGCAGATTTGAGCTCCAAAGGTGATTTAGCTTTCACAAGTATGACTATAGTGCAAAAAACTAAAGCCATTGAAGCCATTATTGATGAAAAGATTCGCCCAATGCTGATGATGGACGGTGGCAATATGGAAATCATTGACTTGAAAAATTCAAGTGAGGGCTATACCGATGTGTATATTAGATACTTGGGTGCTTGTAGCGGATGTGCAAGTGGCGCGAGTGGCACGCTTTTCGCCATTGAATCTGTTTTGCAGGAAAATTTAGATTCTAGCATTCGTGTCTTTCCTGTATAATTTAAGAAAGGGGGAATTTCAGAGAGGTGAATAAATAAAACCTTCCTTAAGATACTTGCGGCACTTAAACGATTTGAGGGCTCTGCTGTGTTCCCACCCTGAAGCATTACTCAAATAGCTCATCGCACAAGTCTCAAGAAAGGCGATTGAAATTATATCGGGCTTTTGCCAAAAATCAACTTAATTTTCTTGCCTTTCTTGTAGTGAATAACTTTCCTTGACAAAAACTCAACAAAGAGCACAAGGCGAGAAGCACACTTTAACGATTCATAAATAAGAGATTAGAACAATGCTTCTTGTAATTGGCACTCAAAAGTAGCAAAATCTATCTAATCTCAAAAAATTCCTTATACCAAGCAATGAAGCGTTTGATTCCCTCTTGTATGCTCGTGTTTGGCTTATAACCCAAATCACTCACCAAATCTTCTACATTAGCATAGGTTGCAGGCACATCGCCGGGCTGTAATGGAAGCATATTTTTCTTGGCTACGATTCCAAGTTCTTTTTCAATTGCTTCAATGAAATCCATAAGCTTGACAGGATTATTATTGCCAATATTGTAAATTTTATAGGGTGCTTTGGAGCTATGAGGGTCTGGACTTAGCCCACTCCAAGTGGGATTTGGCTGTGCTACATTATCTAGCACACGCACAATGCCCTCTACAATATCATCTATATAAGTAAAATCACGCAACATTTGTCCGTGATTAAACACATCAATCGCTTCGCCCTCTAAAATTGCTTTTGTAAATAAAAATAACGCCATATCTGGTCGTCCCCACGGACCATAAACGGTGAAGAATCGCAAGCCTGTCGTAGGCAAACCAAAAAGATAAGAATAAGTATGCGCCATAAGCTCATTACTTTTTTTGCTCGCCGCATAAAGACTAATCGGATGATCTACATTATCACTCGTGGAAAAGGGCATTTTCTCATTCAATCCATACACAGAGGAGCTAGACGCATAGGCAAGATGCAAAATCCCAAACTGCCTGCACGTCTCTAAGATATTGATAAATCCTACAATATTGCTCTGCACATACGCATATGGATTAATAAGCGAGTAGCGCACTCCTGCCTGTGCTGCAAGGTTGCAAACTTTATCAAATTTCTCATTTTCAAAAAGTCTAAAAAGATTCTCTCTCTCCTCCAAATGCAACTTTACAAAGCGATAATTGGGATATTTGCTACTTTGTATGAGTCGATTTTCTACAATGGAATCTTGTGCGATTCCCGCTTCTGCCAATCTACCATATTTAATGCGTACATCATAATAGTCATTAATACAATCAAGCCCCACTACCTCATCGCCTCGTTTGATTAGAGCCTTTGCTAAAAATGAGCCAATGAATCCCGCTGTGCCTGTTACTAAGATTTTCATCACACTACTTTAAGTAAGCGAAATAATTTTCCAAGAATACAGCATTAGCACTTCCGCTAAAATTGCGTCTTCCTAGCTCTGCAAGACTTAATTCTATCGCATTCACAACCCAAGAAATTTCATTCACTTCAATCAACCCCATATGATTGATTCTAAAAATCTTGCCTTTTAAATCATCTTGTCCGCCTGCAATATTGACATTAAACTTGCTCTTTAGTGTCTTGCGCAACAAATCACTTGCTTCATCATAGACACAAGTCATAGAAAGTGCGGGTTGAGTGGGGTAGATTTTCAATCCTATGCTTTCCATTGCCTTATCACACGCCAATGAACGTGCTTTAGTTTGCTGATAAATGGAATCCCAACCGATTGCTTTGGCTTTTTGCAAAAAGGCGCAAAGTCCGATGATAATCGTAGTTGGCGCAGTCCAAGCAGTCGTGTTTTTGACTTGATTTTTTAATTCTGTTTTGAGATTAAAATAGAATCCCACATTACGTTCTTCAATTTTTTCTATTGCTTGCTGACTTAGTCCAATAATACTAAGTCCCGGTGGTAACATAAAAGCCTTTTGAGAACCTCCAATCAGTGCATCGACGCAACTCACATCTAATGCCTCTACCCCCATTGCAGTGATTCCATCTACAATTACCATAATCTTTGGATTATAATTTTTAACAGCCCTTGCAATTTCTTCATAGGAATGGCGCAATCCCCCTGCACTCTCACAAGCTTGAATACAAAAAGCATCAATCTCTGGATTTTGTTTGAGTGCTTCTAAAACAGAATTCACGCTTGCAGGTGTATCCCACGCATTTTTAATCTCTACATTGGGGATTCCAAATGCTTTGGCAATTTTTCCAAATCTCTCCCCAAATTTCCCACTATTAATGCTTAAAAGCTTTGTCTGACATAAAGAAGTTACACACGCTTCCATTGCTCCACTTCCCGAGCTTGCAAGCATAAGAACTTCCGGAAGATTAATCACTTCTTTTAAAAGCGCGCGTGTAGTGGCGAAAACTTCCTCAAACTCTGGAGTGCGATGATGAATCGTTGGCTCACTCATCGCAACACGTACAAACTCTGGCACAGGGGTAGGACCGGGGGTAAAAAGCAACATTTCTTATCCTTATTTTAAAATTCAATAATTATAACTAAGATTTTATTAATCCATCTTTGCTTTTTATTACATATAATGAAATACACAATTTGCGTTATTGCAAGCCTACTTATCGGTGTGGCAATCTATCATCAAGCAATAGAAAAGCATTTATTAATAGAATCTAAAAGGTGAGATTCTAAATTATGGATTGCTTCGCTTATGTTCGCAAAGACAAGGTGGCAGAATCGCAAGAATAAGGAAACAAAACAATTTGTAAGAATTTCATTTGTATAATATGGCTCATTTTATCCAAAAAAGGAATCCAATGTTTAGCTGGATTACAAGCCCTGAAATGTGGGTGGCGTTAGCAACTTTAGTCGCACTTGAAATCGTGCTTGGGATTGATAATATCATCTTTCTTGCTATCATTGTTTCTCGCCTACCCAAAGAACAACGACAAAAGGCACGGATTCTAGGACTTTCTTTAGCAATGATAACGCGCCTCCTGCTACTTCTTTCGCTCTTTTGGATTATGAAGCTTACTGCGCCACTCTTTAGCGTCTTGGGAGAAGAGATTTCAGGACGTGATTTGATTTTGATTCTAGGGGGACTTTTTTTGATTGGCAAATCCACATTGGAAATCCACAATGACATTGACGACGCAGGAGAATCCGACACCAATGCCTCACTACAAACAAATATCAAGGGGGGATTCTTAGGCGTGTTGATTCAAATTGCAATCTTAGATATTGTTTTTTCATTAGATTCTGTCATCACTGCCGTGGGAATGGTCAATAACATTGAAATTATGATGCTTGCTGTCATTATAGCGGTAGGCGTAATGATGATTGCGAGCAAAAGCATTTCAGAGTTTGTAGAAAATAACCCAACAATTAAAATCTTAGCACTCGCCTTTTTGATTTTAGTTGGCATTACCCTCGTTGCAGAAGGGTTAGATTTCCATATTTCTAAGGCTTATATTTATTTTGCAATGGCATTTTCTTTGGGTGTGGAATCCCTCAATATTTATATCAAGAAAAAACGACTTGCCAAGAAATAAAACTTTATAAAGGAACTCTATGCCCTATGTTAATATCAAAATCACACGCGAAAACAACACCCCTACCAAAGAGCAAAAAGCTCGCATTATTGAGGGGGTTACAAATCTCTTGGGCGAGGTTTTAGGCAGGAATCCCTCTGCCTGTGTCGTCGTCATTGATGAGATTGACTGCGATAATTATGGAATCGGGGGAATCACTATCACACAAAAACGCAAAACAGATACCACAAATCCTCGCTAGAAAGGCGCATTGATGAAAACACTCACAATTATTGATACTTTTGGATTTCTTTTTCGTAGTTACTTCGCCTTGCCTCCACTTAAAAATCACGATGGCTTTCCCACAGGATTATTAACAGGTTTTGCAAAACTGATTATGCAACTCTACAAAGATTATCCTCAAGATTATTTAGTCTTCGCCCTAGATTCCAAAGAAGAAAATTTCCGCAAAAGCATTGACCCCCTCTATAAAGCCAATCGCCCAGAAGTGCCTCAAGACTTAAAATTACAATTAAATGTTGCAATAGAATGGGTGGAACAAATGGGATTTAAGAATCTCTCCATTGCGGGCTATGAAGCAGACGATGTCATCGCCTCTATCAATAAGCAAGCCCATTCCCTGAATGTCTCCGTGCGCATTATCAGCCACGATAAAGACCTCTACCAGCTAATAGGAGAGGACACTTTTCTCTTTGACCCAAAGAAAAAAAAGGAAATCCACACAATAGATTGTATAGAAAAATATGGCGTTACACCAGAACAATTCGTGGATTTTCAAAGTTTGGTTGGAGATAGCTCGGATAATGTCCCTGGTGTTAAAGGAATCGGGGCAAAGGGTGCTGCGGGATTGTTGCATAACTTCAAAAGCCTAGATGGAATCTATGAAAATATTGATAAGATTGCCTCTAAACGTTTGCAGGCAATGCTTACAACTTGCAAAGAGGACGCCTATCGCAGTCAAAAACTTGTGCGCTTGCGCAAGGATTTATTAGACAATTTTGATTTGCAAGATTGCCAAATGCCAAGCCAAAACCCCTTACTCAAAATCACAGAATCACTCAAAGTCTATGAAATCAATAGTGTATTAAACAAAATCCTGCCCAAAGATTCCACCAAAAATTCCCTCCATTTATTTGAAAATGCCACAAAAATTAGAAATTCACAAGATTTTATCCCGCAAACTCCCGCCCCGATACTCTTTCGCTTCAATGCCCATTTGCTTAACACTGATGCGAAGTTACGGGATTTTCTACCCCAAATCACACACGATTCTATCGTATCCTTTGACACTGAAACCACGAATTTAGATGTCTTCAATGCCAAAATTGTGGGATTCTCTTTTAGCCTTGATGGCACTAATGCCTATTATGTGCCTTTGGCTCACAATTATTTAGGTGTGGGAGAGCAAGTCAGCAAGCAAGTTGCATTGGAATTTATCCAAACGCTTTTTGACGCTAAAGCCATTATTGGACATAATCTCAAATACGATTTGGAGATTCTGCGCACGAATTTCAATTTCTCCCCAAAAAGATTCCATAACATCAAAGATAGTATGCTTCTAGCTTGGCTCTATCAAAGTGATTTGCCTTGTAATCTTGACTCATTAATGCTACGTTATTTTAAGCACGAGATGATTCATTACAAAGATATCGTTAAGAAAGGGGGGAATTTTTCACAAATCGCAATAGAATACGCTTGCCAATACGCGAGTGAGGACGCGGCAGCTTGCTATCAACTCTATCAAAGGCTTGCAAGCCTGCTTCCGCCCTATTTGCTCCAAGTTGCAGAATCTACGGAATTTCCATTTATTCAATGCCTTGTCAATATGGAACTAAGTGGCACAAAAATTGATATTGAATACTTCAATAAATTGAAGTCTGAAATGTCTGCCAAGCTCTCTAGTCTTTCGGAGGAAATCTTCGCCATTGCACAAAAAAACTTTAATCTCAACTCACCTCAACAACTCTCCATCGTGCTATTTGAAGACTTAAAATTACAGAGTGGCAAAAAAACAAAATCCGGCTTAAGCACCTCCCAAATGGTACTCAATTCTTTGATTGACGCACACCCTATCGTGCCAAAAATCCTAGAGTATCGTGAGCTTTTCAAACTTTTTAGCACCTACATTGAGCCTTTAATTGAACACGCCAAACTCAACTCTGCCCACAAAATTTATACCTCTTTTATGCAAACAGGCACGAGCACAGGCAGGCTAAGCTCCAAAAACCCTAATTTGCAAAACATTCCTGTCAAAACCACGCAAGGCAGACGCATACGGCAAGGCTTTATCGCACAAGAAAATCATCTACTTGTGAGCTTGGATTATTCTCAAATTGAATTACGACTTTTGGCACATTTCTCGCAAGATGAAGCAATGATTGAGGCGTTTTGCCAAAATGCCGATATTCATTTAGAAACAGCCAAAAAAATCTTTGGTGAAAATCTCGCAAAAGAAAAACGTGCGGTGGCTAAAAGTATCAACTTCGGGCTCATCTATGGTATGGGACCCAAAAAGCTCTCCGAAACCTTAAAAATCAGCTACCAAGAAGCCAAAACTTATATCCAAAACTATTTTGAATCTTTTCCCACTGTGAAAGATTTTCTCAAAGAACAAGAGGATTTTATCTTAGAAAATGGCTATTCGCTTACTCTGCTTGGACGTATGCGCAAATTTGATTTTTATGGAATCCAAGAACACCAAAAAGCGGCTTTCTTGCGTGAAGGGATTAATGCAATCTTTCAAGGAAGTGCAGCAGATATTATTAAAATGGCAATGAATGCTATCACGCAGGCAAATTTAGAATCTAAACTGCTTTTGCAAGTGCATGATGAATTAATTTTTGAATCCCCCATTGCTTGTGCAGAATCGGAAGCGGAAAAAATCGCTTCTATTATGGAAAACATCACTACGCTTAAGATTCCGCTCCAATGCTCCATTAAATACGGCAACCATTGGGGCGATTTGAAATAGACAACACATTGACAAGTAATTATGCTTCATAGCCCAAGAGCTTTGCGATTCCTTTTTTTTGGGTTCTAATCTGCTCGCCTCGCGCGCAAAGCTCATAGAAACACTCATTATAATTTTCTAAAGCATAAGAATCCAAAAATTCGCTAGGCAATGGCATTTCTTTGATTTCCTTTTCCCCGATTCGCTCATTATTGTTTTGATAAATTTGACTGAGTGCCAAATAACCACAAGAGGAGAGAAAATAAAAATACAATGCCTTAGCGACCATAGAGCTTTTGGCCCTAAGCACCAAAATCCCTGCATTAGGCAACACAATCTTTTGGGCTGCGCACTTGCCTATAATCGCAACCTTTGGAGTTACTCCGCGCATAGACAACAAAACATCATAAGGCTGCACTCTAAGCTCATACAAGCGCGCTAGATTCGGTTTCAACACATAATCATTAAAGACATTGCTCATTCCATAGGCTTCAAAATCCTTAATCCCCAAATCATAACAGCCAATTAAATCCTTATCTTGCTTTGCCTCTACCCTCATTCCACGATAGCATTTTTCCAAAAGCTGACCCAAAAGCACTTTTGTGTTTTGGGATTCTGTATTTTGAGACTGCATATAATGCGATGGTTTGAGATTCTCAAAATCCAAATCTTGATAATCCAAAAGGCAAGAATTGCTAGTGTTTTGCTTGGAGGCAAACAAATCTAACATTTCCTCTAAATTAATCAGTTTATTATACTTGCCCTCTTTCAAATAAAATTCTTGCGCATTGACAAAAAGCACCCGCCTATTATGAGGAGAAAGCACGAGGATACAAAACTCTCCCATTTGATGAGGAAAAATGTTTGTTGGTAACTCAAGGATAGCTTCAATTAGTTTTGATTGCACGAGATGATGACGTAATTGTTCCCCTATGGGCTTATTTAACAAAACAGAACGAATGATAAAGATTGCCTTTTTCTCAAAACACTGAAGCGCGAAATCCAAAAATGGAATCTCTGGAGCTGTTTTAGTATAAGGAGCAAGGGGGGAATTTTTGGGAGCTTTAAGATTAAGATGAGAGAGCAAAGGGGGATGACAAAACACTTTATCAAATCTCTGCATCATATTAGAATCCTTTTGAATACTGGATTCCTTGAAAATATCAGCAACCTCTAAATGACAATCCTTAAAGCCCAAAAGCATTGCAAGCATTTTTGCGATTCCAATGAGTTTAGGATGAACATCTACGCCAAAAAATTGGCAATCTTGATAGTGCGCACTTAAGCTTAGTAGCCAAGAACCAACTCCACAACAAGGGTTATAGATACTCTCATTTTTTTGCAAATTAAGCAATCCACACACAAGTGCGTTAATTTCCGCAGGCGTTGCATAATCATAAAGCTTTAAAATCGTCTTTTGCAAGGTAATCGTTTGGATAAAACCCTCTAACTCTTGCGCACTAATTTTAAGATTCTGGGCTACTTTAAGGACTTTTTTGTAATTCATCTTTGGATTGATTTCTACTTTGGGCATTAGAATGTGTTTTTGCAAATAAGCATAAAAATCCTGTGGAATCTCACGCTTTTTGCTATCCAATATCTCTACACTTAAGGCTTGATTCTGTCCTACCAATAGAAATTCCAATGTCAAACATAACACATCAAGATTATCTTCGTGGTATTTTTGAATATATTGAAAAATTTGCAATAACTCTTTCATCGTCCCTCTTAATTCCACATTCAACTTGCACTCAATAAACATAATTTTAACATTAAATCCCTAGATTTAAGTAACTCTACATTTGCAAAATTAAAATTTGATTGATTAACAAAATTTTAGGCTTGCTTGGTGTAGAATTTGAATTTTTAAATTAGGAAAATCAATGGAACAACAAGCGTTAGCACTGAAATATCGCCCAATGGACTTTGACGAACTGATTGGACAAGAGGCAGTCAGTCGCACTCTCTCTTTGGCATTAAGCAGCAAACGACTTTCCCACGCTTATTTGTTTTCAGGTTTGCGCGGAAGTGGCAAAACTTCTAGTGCTAGAATCTTTGCAAGGGCTTTGCAATGCGAGAATGGTCCTTGTGCAAAACCTTGTGGGGTCTGCGCCAATTGCATTGCAGCCAATCCTCACAAAATGCGACACATTGACATTATAGAGTTAGATGGTGCTTCAAGTCGCAAGATTGATGATATTCGTGATTTGATTGAGCAGACAAAATACCACCCGAATATGGGACGCTTCAAAATCTTTATCATAGATGAAGTGCATATGCTCACGAAAGAAGCTTTCAACGCACTCTTAAAAACACTTGAAGAGCCGCCGGAATATGTTAAATTTATTTTAGCCACGACAGACCCATTAAAGCTACCCGCTACTATTTTAAGCCGAACGCAACACTTCCGCTTTAAACGCATTTCGGACAAAAGCATTTTAGAGCATTTAAAGAATATTCTACAAAAAGAGCAAATCACCTATCAAGAGGAGGCTTTAAATATGCTCATTCGTAGCGGTTCTGGCTCTCTGCGCGATACCTTAACCCTCCTAGACCAAGTAATTATTTATTCTAATTACAATATTACAGCGGAATCGTGCGCAAATATGCTAGGGCTGATTAATCCTCAAAGTCTCAACGCACTTTTTGAATGTATTTTTAAACAAGATAGGGAACTTTTATTGCGTGAGATTGAGGCATTTTTTGAATACGAGGGGGAAATGCTTTTAGATGAAATGAGCATTTTCTTAAAAGAAAAGCTTTTGAGGGGCGAGGATTCTCGCTATAATGCCCTGCTTGTGGATAGATTTTTTAGGATTCTTGTGCAGGCGAAAGAATTATTATTCTTAGGCTCTGAAGACGAATTTGTTTTGACGCTTAGTATCTTTAAAATGCTAGAGGCTTTAAAGGTTGAACAAATAGACACAGCAATTGAAAATTTAGAAAAAGGCTTGTTTGAAAATCTGCCCAAGATTCAAAGCCCCACAGAATCCCCTAAACTACAAGCTTCCATTGCAGATTCTACGATTCCGCAAACTGCATCTATACCCTTAAATCAACCCCAAGAAACTTTACCAACACAAGCTCAAATCACCCCACCAAACGAGTCAAAAGAGGAACAAAACCTTGCAATGTTTGCCCTGCTGAATCAAAAAATTTACGAACGCAATTATGAATTGGGGGAAATTTTCTCCAAAGACATTCGTTTCATCTCTTTTACCAACCATACGCTCACTTGGGAAAGCCTTGCAAGCGGAGCAAATCGTGAAAGGCTTAAAAATAGTTATTCTATTATTAAAAATCTTGCTTTGGAAGTTTTTGGTGTCCAAACACAAATTAAATCTATCAGCAATCCAAACCAAACCTTTTCCACTCCGCAGCAATCTACCCCCAACCTAGAAGGACCTGCGAAAGAACCCGCAATTGCAGAACCTCAAGACAGCATACAAGCAGAAGTTGATGCAGCCTTAGCATTGCCTTTATTGCAAAATGCCAAGGAATTGCTAGAGATTAAACAAATCAAAGTGCGCCCAAAATCTACACCCAACACAATTTAGAAAGTTTAGTATGGAATGGATTTTAAAGGAAAACGAACTCCCAAAACTCTGCCAAGCCTTAGACATAAAAAACCATCGGGGCATTTATTTGCTAAGTGGAAATCTCGCAAGCGGTAAAACTACTCTAGTCAAAGCATTCGTAAGCGCACTAGGGAGTGAGGCAGAGGTAACTTCTCCGACTTTTCTAACCGCGTTAAGCTACGGAAATCAAATCTATCATTATGATATTTACAACAAAGACCTAAACGAACTCTTCGCATTAGGATTCTTAGAGGAAATTGAGAAAGAAGGTTGGCATTTTATTGAATGGGGTGATGAAAATTTGGCTAAAATTCTACAACAAATTGGCTTGCCATTTTGCCGTATTGTCATTAGCACTGAATCAGATAAGAGAAAATACAGCATTCAAGGATTATTATGCACACATTAGAAGCAACACATCTGACGAAATCCATTAAAAAAACTCAAATCATTCGGGAGGTTTCTTTGTGCGTGCGAAGTGGCGAAGTCGTAGGGCTTTTAGGACCAAATGGTGCGGGCAAGACAACGACATTTTATATCATCTGCGGACTTTTAGAAGCAAGTAGCGGGAAAGTCTGTTTTGATCATCAAGACATCACAAAATTAAGCCTGCATAAACGCGCACAGCTTGGAATTGGTTATTTGCCACAAGAATCAAGCGTCTTCAAAGATTTAAGCGTAGAAGAAAATCTAATGATTGCAGCAGAAATATGCCTACAAGATGAAAACGAGAGAACCAAACGCATAGAAGAACTTTTAGAGGATTTTAGCATTGAACCGATTCGGAATCGCAAAGGAGTGAATTTAAGCGGTGGAGAAAGGAGGCGGGTAGAGATTGCACGTGCTTTAGTCAAAAAACCGAAATTCATTCTTTTAGATGAGCCCTTTGCGGGCGTTGATCCTATTGCAGTGCTAGACATTCAAAACATTATTAAAAAACTTATTGCACTTGAGATTGGAGTTCTCATCACCGACCATAATGTGCGCGAAACTCTTGGGGTATGCCACCGAGCCTATGTGATTAATAAGGGCACTCTGCTCGCAAGTGGAGATTCTAATGAAATTTATGAAAATGAACTCGTCCGCAAACACTATTTAGGCGAGAATTTCAAAATATGAAACTACGTACCCAAACCCAAACCGCACTCAAGGCAAAGCTCTCTTCTACACTTAAGAGTTGGCTTCCGATTCTCCAAAGCGGAATGAGTGATTTAGAAGAAACTCTGGGAGAATTTAGTAAAGAAAATCCCTATTTTAATATCAAATCAAACATTGCGCAAGACTTCAGCTCTCAAAGCTCTATCCAAAAAAAGCGTCAAAAGGAAATCTCAAGAGGAGCAAAAGGTTCTAGTTTAGAGGGAGACGCAATAGAACAATTTTGCGTCCAAGAGGAATCCTTAGAAGTGGTGCTCAATGGACAGATTGTGCCACCATTATTTCCAACTACAAGCTCCCAAGAAATCGCCAAACAAATTATTGAAAATCTCAACGAAGAGGGCTATTTCGAGGGGGATTGTGAGCAAATCGCACAATCTTGTAGCAAATCTCTCAACCAACCCATTAATGCGATAGAAGTTGAAAAAGTGCGCAAACGTTTTGCCTATCTTGACCCGCCCGGAATCGCGGCTTTAGATTTGATAGAATCTTTCTACTTCCAACTAGATAATTTAGATGTTTCTAGTGAAGTCTATACTTTGTGCCAAGAAATTTTGCAGGACTTAGCAAACCACGCAAAGCACAAAAGTGCTCCACTCTACGAAAAGGCAATGAAAGTGATTCAAAGCTTCAAAAATCCGCCTGCACTTGACTTTTTTCAAAAAGAAGCCGCCATTATTCCTGATATTTTGGTAATTGAGGAAAAAAACAATATCCAAGTTCAAATCAATGAAAAATATTACCCGATCATTGAAATCCAAACACAAAACAAAGAAGATAAGCTCAAATCCAAAGAGGAATTTATCAAAACCAAAATCAAAGAGGCACGCGACCTCGTAGATGCACTTGAAATGCGAAAGGCTACGCTCTATAAAATTGGATTGATGATTGTAGAATACCAATATGAATTTTTTAAAGGTGGCGAAATTAAACCAATGAAACTTAAAGATTTAGCCGAAGAATTTGGACACGCTCCTAGCACAATCTCACGCGCAATTTCTAACAAGTTTTTAGAATGCTCACGTGGAATCTTCCCACTCAAAAACTTCTTTGCAACTGCGATTGATGAAGACACTGCTAATACAACGATTAAGGATTTTGTTTCTGATTTAATCAAAAACGAAAACAAGCAAAAACCCCTAAGTGATAATAGAATCCTAGAACTCATTGAGGAAAAATTCAATATCAAAATGGTGCGCCGCACAATTACAAAATATCGGGCTCAACTCAATATTGCAAGCTCAAGCGAGCGTAAAAAACTCTATAAAATTTCTGCGCCTTCACACTAACTTTATTTTCATTTCACATTGACTTCACGCTAATAAACTATACTTTCATCATCTTAAAACTAAAGGAACAAAAATGAAAACAAAAACTCTTGTATCTCTTACGCTCATTGGAGCTCTTATCTCTGGTGCATTTGCTGCGGATTATTCTAAAGCAAGCAATGAGGAACTCTTAAAACTCTCTGCGGGTAAAATTGCGCCCAAAGATTATCCTGATTATAGAATGGAGATTCACAAACGCACACAAGAAATGAAAGTCAAAGACGCAAAAGTATTTCGTGATAAATTAAGAGAATCGCGCCAAAGCATGTATGACAAGATGACACATAAAGAATATTTGGAGTATAAAGACGCCATTCACTTAGAAACGCAAAAACGTTTGGATTCTATGAGTGAAAGAGAGGCGAGAGAAAGCGGATTGCTAGGATATGGACAATATAAAGGTAACAGATATGGCGGACACAGGGGTTATCACGATTGCCATAAGAGATACCACCATTTTTAGTAATCTATTGCATTCTCTCACGATTCTGCTTGTGGAATCGTGGCAACTCGCGTCATTGTAAGCCGATTTATCTGTGTGGCAATCCATAAAGCTAGGACTCCACTCCAATCTTAATGATGCCAATTTTTTACTTTGGTGCGGTATTGACCACGAATCGCAAGGGCAAAAGGCACGAATTGATGACGAAATTTTAATGCCATATTTTGCATTTTTTTGAGATTCCTTCTATCTATGGCATAGAGCATTTGGTATTCCTCTGGAGAATAGAACCAAGCACCTATGCGTTTTAGAAGCTTAAAGTCTAGCCGATTGATTGTGCTTAAACGCGATAACTCCATAAAGATTCCATCAGAAATATCCATACCCGCCCTTGCAATCTTGTTTAATGCAAAAAGCATTTGAGGGTATAGAAGTGGTTTGACAAAGCGAGAATATTTAGGAATTTTTTTGTTAGAACAGAATCTCAAGCCATTCCTTAAGTGTTTCAAATTCTGTCCAAAACCCTGCATTTTGGAATGATTCAAAACACCTTTGGGTGTAATATAGCCTAGTATATCCCCCTTTTTGATTCCGCTTCTCAACAGAGTTTTGCGCCCTCTTTCGCCTAAAATCGTCAAAGAAAAGTGCAATTTTTCCCCCACAAGCGTATCGCCACCAATAATTTTTAGATTGTGCCTTTTTGCATTTGCCCCTATGATTTCAGCCAATTTAGAAACTTCTTTAAAACAAGAGGGAATACAAAGGCTTAAGAGCAAAAAGCGAGGAATCGCATTCATCGCATAAATATCCGATAGATTCACTAAGAAGCACTTTTCAACTAACGATTCTAAATCTGCCCAAGCAGTCTTGAAATGAATATCTTCAAAAAACGCGTCGTTGGCAATGATATATGCACCTATTTGGACACCATCATCTCCAATTCCAAAAGTCGCCCCACTCTGCTTTAACGCATTAATGAAAGCCTTTTCTCTATCGCGCATTCTTTAATCTATTTTCATACTCAAATCCACCCAAACTGCTTGGTGTGTAATTGCGCCCACAGACACTGCATTTACACCACTTTGAGCATATTTTACAATATTGTTTAGGGTGATATTGCCACTTGCTTCAAGTAAGACATTGGGTGCGATTTCATTGCGCATTTTCACGACTTCTTGAATCATCTCAATTTCCATATTATCACACATTACAATATCCACCTGCGCTTCTAGGGCTTCTTTAGCTTGCAAGATATTCTCACATTCTACTTCAATTTTTGCAGAAATAGGGGTTTTATTGCGTATATCTTCAATAAATTTCTTCAAAGAGAGGATTCTTGCCAAATGAGTATCTTTCAACATTAAGCAATCGTCTAAACCTAAGCGGTGATTGACTGCACCACCGTTACGTGTAGAATACTTCTCAAAATCTCTAAGCAAAGGACGCGTTTTTCTAGTATCTAGCAAAATACAATTTGTGCCCTCTAGCTTTTGGACATATTTATGCGTTAGGGTTGCGATTCCACTAGAATGCTCCAATAGATTCAAAATTGTGCGCTCTGCACTCAACAGATTTCCCATATCACCCTCAAAAGAGACGATTCTTTCACCTTGCCTAAACAACATACCATCTTCAAAGATGAAATTACATTTTATATTTAACAATTCACAAAGTCGCTCAATATACATTCGTCCTGACAACACGCCCCCTTCTCTTGCCAACACATAAGCTTCAATTTTTGTGTCATTTGGTATTCGCGCGTATAAATCTCCGCGTCCAATGTCTTCTTTTAGGACTTCTTTTAGGAAATCATCTAACAATATTTTGTGCATTTTTGCTCCTTTTTTAAGATAATTGTAGCATTTTATCCAATGCTTTTTTTGCACAATTTGCAATCTTTGGCTCTAACAGAATCTCATTATAAGATTCACCATTTTTGACAGCCTCCAAGCATTGCAATACATCTTGCAAGGTTGTTTCATTCATTGTGGGGCATTCTGGTTTGGTAGAGCTTAGGACAAATGTATTTTGTTCCCCCTTTGGCTTTCTTAGACGATTGACAAGATTAAACTCTGTCCCTACCGCAACTTTTTGGGATTCGTCCAAACTTTGCACATATTGGATAATTTGACTTGTTGAACCAACAAAGTCCGCCCTAGCAACGACATCAGGCTGACATTCAGGATGCACAGCAATTAAAATATTTGGAAATTTTGCCCGATAAAATTCAATATCTTGCGGGGTGAAGAGCTGATGCACAGAACAAAATCCATCGTAACAAATCACTTCTGCCTCTTGAATCTTTTCCATAGAATCCACACCCAAAACCGCACTTCTTAATCTATTTTGGATTGCGAGATTCTGCCCCAAACACTTATCGGGCAAAAAAAATATTTTTTTGCACTGTTTCAAGGCAAAATCCAAAATTTTTGCCGCATTAGAACTTGTGCAAACAACACCCTCTAACTCTGCGACTTTTGCCTTTACTTCAGCATTAGAATTAATATAAGTAATAGGAAAAACCTCCGTGATTCCATAGCTCTTTAAAAGTGCGATAGAGTTATCAAAATAACTACTATCAATCATTCTAGCCATAGAACAACACGCGAGTTTGGGCATAAACACGCGTTTAGATGGAGCTAGAATCTTGACACTCTGCCCCATAAATCCCACACCACAAAAAATAATTTTTGACTTCTCACTCGCACTTGCTTTGCGCGCTAATTCTAAGCTATCCCCTGTCAAATCTGCTATTTCTACAACTTCATCACGTTGATAAAAATGCGCTACCAAAAGAGCGTCCAATTCCTCTAATAGATTCTTAATACGTTGTTTCATTCATTTCCTTTTGTTCTTTTGCTTGAGATTTTGTGCGATGTGCTGCAATACATTGTCCAAAATACACCCTTTCTTTTTCTTTTAAGTCGTATTGCCAATGCTTGCTAAAAAGCACAATCGTAGAGCCCATTACAAAACTTCCTATTTCATCGCCTTTTTTAAGCGACACAGGAGGTTCAAAATCCACACTTTGAGAAGTTTTAAAATCGGCAACTTCTGGGGCAAAATTGATTTGAATCTTACCCACATTGAATGCACCAATCGCAACGAGATAAAAAACCTCACCAAATTCATCTTCGCATTCCAAAACCACACGTTTATTTTGCGCAAAGACATTATCGTGTTTTAAAAGTGCTTTTTCACACACGCTATATAATCTCCCATTGATAAATTCCAAATGTTTGACTTTGAGATTCAATGGGGAATGAAATCTATGATAATCACTCGGAGAGAGATAAAAATTAACAAAAAAATAATCCTCTGTTAATTTTGTCTTGATAAAATCACTCATGCGATAACTTTTGCCCTTGATTTGCATTGCATAATCCTCTTGACATTGACCAAACTCCATTACCACAGAATCGCAAGGGGCAATCAAATGAAAGGTGGTTTTATCAAATTTACGCATTTTAACAAGAGACCTTGTAAAGAGCGCATTTAAGGTAGGATAATTTGCCAAAGTATCAAATTCTTCTAGCTTTACATCAAAGATTCTTACATACATTCCATTAATCCATTGCTGAATTTTCGAGGGAAATCTATAATGAGCAAACTTTTCAAAACACAAAGAAAGTCTATTGGTATAATGCACAATTACTCCTTCACCCAAAGGGGATTTTCGTTTAAGTCTGGACGATTACAAAGAATCTCAAAAGGCTTGAAACGTTCCTTATAACCCATTGAAATATGATTTTGTATCCAATAACCCGGATAAAGATATTTGATATTATACCTTTTTGCAACTTCTATCTGTTTAAGAATAGAATAAGTGCCAATAGAAAAATGCTGATAATCGTGGTCATAATAACAATACACTGCCGAAATTGCAACAGGCAAAATATCCACATACGCAACACCAACCAACTGATTCCCTAGATAATAATCAAACTCATAACCAAACTCTAAAAATCCCTGCACAAAGGTGTCATAATAAATATCCAAGGTAATTCCTTGATATTCCCAGCCTTTCTTTTCTTTCATTTTCCGATGATATTTATCATAAAGATTCAAATGTTCCTCACTCACCCTTGGACGTGTAACTTGCAAAGAGAGAGGGGACTTCAGGGTGCGTTTATGGGATTTAGAAAACACAAAATCTGCGCAATCTTGACGAATAGAAATACAAGCATCGCAAGTTTGACAAGTTGGCACAAAAAAATAATTTCCAAATCGCCTCCAACCGCGCTCTAACAAAGCACAATAAAGATAAGCAGTGCAATCTTTGATATAAAAATAACGAAAAGATGCTTGAAAATTGGGTAAATAACTGCAAGTTCTAGGGGCTTGCACTAATTCATAAACTTCCATTGGCTATTTGAGGCTTAAATGAGCATTTAAATTGATTTGGGATTCTGCTTGGGCTTGACTTTGTGTTTGAAATTCTTTTTTCGCATTGGTTACTTTATGTAAATAATTGCGTGCTTCCTCGTATTTTAAAGAAGTGCGAAGCTTACGATACACTTCGGCAGAAGTCATAGAATTAATCACTTGCACGGCTTTTGTTCGGTCTTTATCAAACACGTTTAGCACATTACCGCTTCCTGTGTTATAGGCAGCAATCACACAATATTCGTGCGATAAAGAATTATTTACTCCTTTGATATAACGTGTAAAGAGAATATTGAGATAAGTAGAACCATATTGGATGTTTGTTTTAGGCACAAACAGCATTTCTTTAGTTGGAATTCCGTCTTGATTATTCAAAGTCTTATAGACATCTCTTCCTGCACTTGCAGGCACAACTTGCATCAACCCATAGGCGGGAATATGGCTAACAGCATAAGGATTGAAGCTAGATTCCGTCTTAATGATTGCAAAAATCAATGCTTGCTCTAGCTGATAGGCTTTTGCAAACATCGCAACATATTCCCCATATTTATGCTCACTTTGAATCTCATAATCTTCTACCATATCAAACTGCACATAATAGACTTTCTTTTGTGTGCCATTCTCTGTAATTTCCGTAGTCTGCAATTTGTTTTTTATCAAATAATCCGCATACCGATTCGCGCGCCAAGGATAAAGCACGGCTTTGCCCTCATTGTCTTTTACCAAATCTGCCAAATAAGGCTTACCCGTAAAGGTAACTTCTTTATCAGAATATAAATCCACATCCTCTGGGTCCTCTGGCGTTAGTAATGTCGTAACAATTGCTTTTTTAAGTGATTCTTTGGGATTCTCCGTATCTAGTGTCGCAACCGAAATTGCACCCTTGCTAAAATCTACTTGCGCACGTGAGAGATAAGAATCTGTATATTTGACATAAACTTCTTGTGAAGCAGTAGGAGTATTATTTGCTCCCCATTTCTTAGACGCATTTTGAGTTAAAGTTGTAACAACTTTTTTAAAATTTGCTTGTAAATTTTTAATCTCATTTTCAATTTGTTCTGGATTGAGCGCATAACTAATAGCTTTTTGCACAATTGTTTCTTTAGAAACATTTTGTGGAATTGCTTGCGGATTATAAATCAAATCTTTATAACCAAACAAACAACCGCTCATTAGGATTCCAACTCCTGTGGCGAGACTCAAAAATTTCATTGTTCTAAAAGATTTCAAAAACGCAATACTCCTCATTTGATATTCTTTAAATTTAATAAAACTTCGCAGCCTTTCAAATTGCTTAGAAATACGAGCTATCCTGCTTTTCCTAAGACTTCATTATCATAATGAAGTCTTTTGAGATTCCTTATTTTTGGAAAGTTTTTTTCGCATTGGTTACTTTATGCAAATAATTACGTGCTTCCTCGTATTTTAAGTTTGTTCGCAAATAGCGATACACTTCGGCAGAAGTCATAGAGTTAATCTTGCTAACTGCCTTTGTGCGATTCCTATCAAAGATATTCAACACATTACCGCTTCCTGTGTTATAGGCAGCAATCACACAATATTCGTGCGATAAAGAATTATTTACTCCTTTGATATAACGTGTAAAGAGAATATTGAGATAAGTAGAACCATATTGGATGTTTGTTTTAGGCACAAACAGCATTTCTTTAGTTGGGATTCCGTCTTGATTATTTAAAGCCTTATAGACATCTCTTCCTGCACTTGTAGGCACGATTTGCATTAGCCCATAGGCGGGAACATAACTCACCGCATAAGGATTAAACGCCGATTCTGTTTGAATAATCGCAAAAACAAGTGCCTCTTCTAGCTTATAAGCCTTGGAATAAAAACTGACAAACCCACCATATTTATTCTGACTTTTCGCTTTATAATCCGTGCTCATTGCAAATTCTACATAATGCACTTGTTTCTTTATATTTTTTTCTTTGATTTCAGTTGTCTTTAATTTGTTTGCAATAAGATATTCCGCGAAACGATTCGCTTGCGTAGCATTTTTAATCGCTTTGCCCTCATTGTCTTTTACCAAATCTTGCAAATAAGGCTCTCCTTTTAGCTTCACTTCTTTGTCGGTAAATAAATCTACTTTTTCTGGGTCATCAGGTGTTAGCAATGTCGTAACAATTGCTTTTTTGAGTGATTCTTTGGGATTCTCTGTATCTAGTGTTTCCACAGAAATCAAACCTTTATTAAAATCCACTCGCGCACGTGAGAGATAAGAATCCGTATATTTGACATAAACTTCTTGTGAAGGAAGTTGTGTATTTTT
The DNA here is from genome assembly GCA_964464895.1 of uncultured Helicobacter sp. Taxonomy (GTDB): domain Bacteria; phylum Campylobacterota; class Campylobacteria; order Campylobacterales; family Helicobacteraceae; genus Helicobacter_D. The sequence goes on from CAYXGY010000008.1 coordinate 30,883, forward strand.
TTGCCCCCATTCCTTACTTGCATTGAGATTCAAAAATGAAACGACTTTGTCAAAATTCGCTTTAAATTCTTCAATATCCTCCAATAATTGCTGTGGATTCTTTACATATTCTATTATCTGTTGCTTGAGCCCTTCTTTAGAAAAGATAAATTCATGATTTTCAATGATATTGGAGTAATTTGCCAAACAACCGCCAAGAAACAATGTAAAAAATATAGCAGAAATTGCATAGACAGTCTTTTTCATTTGTGCCAACATTCCTCTTTGCACTTCTTTTGCCTTTGTTTCTCCTACTAATGCTTTTGCCAAAGCAAAGCCAAAGCAAAGTGCAGTTGCAGGACCTCTTGAGGTGATGAGATTCTTATCTCTAACGACTGCTTGATGAGAAATATAATTTTTATTTGCGATATTTTCCTCTATGCCTGGATAACAAGTGAAGTTTTGATTCGTTAGAATCTTATGCTTAAATAAAGCTAAAGGTGCAGCACAAATCGCCCCTATTATTCTATTTCTTTGATTCAAGTTTGCCAAAAGCGCACCCACTTCTTTAGAAGCAATGAGATTTTGCGTCCCTTCCCAACCTCCGGGAAGCACTATGCTATCAAGACTACTTGCCAAAACTTCTGTTATCTTCACATTCACACTGACTTTTAATCCACTTTGGGATTCCACTACCAATGTCTTTTGTGATTGTGCATCTACTGCTGCAAGAATTACCTCACAACCTACCCGCCTTAACACATCAATCACAGAAATTGCTTCAATTTCCTCAAATCCTTTCCCAAGTGGTATCAAAACTTTTACGCTCATTGTTTCCTCCCTATTTGACTTTATCTAAATACTCGCCTGTTTCCGTATTGACACGAATCACATCACCCTCTAGCACGTGATAGGGCACTTGCACGACTGCACCTGTCTCTAGTGTCGCGGGTTTTTTGCCTGCGCTTGTTGTATCGCCTTTGAAATTCGGAGGTGTCTCTGTGATTTTTAGCTCCACAGTCTGTGGCACATTCACGGTGATTGCTTTGCCATTGTGAAACAAAATACTCACCGCCATTCCGTCAATCATCCATTTTGAAACTTCTCCTACTTGCTCTGCATTCAACCCAATTTGCTCATAGTTTTCATTGTCCATAAATTGAAAATAATCACCATCGTGATATAAAAACTGCATAGAACGTTCTTGCAAGTTTGGCTCTTCGCACTTATCCCCCGCGTGGAATGTTTTTTCTAATACTCTACCATCTAAAAAAGATTTCATCTTTACACGCACAAACGCCGCACCTTTACCCGGTTTTACGTGTTGGTACTCTGTAATCCTATAAGGGATTCCCTCTAACTCAACTTTCAAACCTTTCTTTAAATCACCCATTGAATAAGCCATTCCATTCCTTTATCTAAATTTTATTAGAACTTCCTAAGATGTCCATACGTTCCGCAATCACTTTAACCATAAATTCTTTTGCGGGAGAGAAAAATTTCCTTAAATCAAATTGCGCTTTATCCTCGTTGGCTATGCGTCTTACCTCCGACATAAATGCGATTCTCAAATCTGTATCTGTGTTGATTTTATTAATCCCGCCTTTGACTGCTTCTTGCAAGAATGCAAAAGGTACGCCCTTGCTTCCTTTTAAATCTCCTCCGCTTGCCAAAAATGCTTCGCTCACATTTTGCGGAATCGCACTTGCACCGTGCAATACTAATGGAATCTTGGTTCGTTTTTTGACTTCAATCAAGCGATTAAAATCCAATTTGGGTTCGCCTTTGAATTTGAACGCCCCGTGACTTGTGCCAATCGCAGGAGCTAGAAAATCTACTTGCGATTCTTTTACAAACTCTTCTGCCTCGCTAGGATTGACTAAACACGCGTCCTTTTCATCTACTGAAATGTTGTCCTCAATCCCCATTAAACGTCCAAGCTCTGCCTCTACGCTCACACCTGCGATATGCGCAACTTCTACTACTATTTTGGTTTCTTTTAAATTCTCCTCAAAACAATGATGGCTTGCGTCAATCATTACAGAAGTGAATCCCGCCCTGATTGCTTTTATGCAAGATTCAAAACTTGTCCCGTGGTCTAAATGCAATGCCACAGGAATGTGGGGATAACGCACAGAAAGAATCTTGACCATTCCTACTGCCATATCTATTCCCATATATTTAATCGCCCCCTCACTTGCTTGCACAATAATAGGAGAATTTTTAAGATTTGCTGCCTCAAAAATCGCGCTTAACATTTCATAATTGACAAAGTTAAAAGCACCGACTCCATAATTCTCTTTATTTGCCTTTTTTAAAATCACATTTCCACAAACCAACATTTAAGATTCCTTATTTAAAAATCTCAACTTTTGCTTTTTTGCGGAGTTCCACTCCTTCTTTTTTCATCTCTTCTTGAAATTTTTTCATCTTTAGAGTCTGTTCAATCTGTCCTTTAATGTCATTCAAAGCTAATGTGCCTGATGCTTTTTTATCTTCAACAAAAATCACATGATAACCAAATTGTGTTTTCACAGGTGTTGTAGTATAAGTTCCTTTATTAAGCTTAAAGGCAGCATTAGAAAATTCCGGGACCATTTGATTTTTGGCAAAATATCCCAAATTACCACCATCTTTTGCAGAACCATTTTGCTTTTTTTCTTGGATAATTTCATTGAATCTTGTAGCCGCATTTTTACCTGCTTTTTTCAAGTCTGCAATGATAGCTTTTGCATCACTTTCGCTACCGACTAAAATATGGCTTGCCTTTACCATTTCAGGCTGCACAAACTTTGATTTGTTTTGATTGTAAAACTGACTAATTTCTGCATCTGTTACTTTGATTTTTTCCATTTGTTTGCGCATCCACACTTCAAGAGTCAATTCCTCTTCTACACTTGCGAGTGCTTCTTTAAACTCCTTAGAACTTTGGATTTTATCCTTTTTGGCTTGCTCAATTAAAAGCTTGCGCTCAATTGCTTGATGAATAATCTGCCCCTTAGCGTCCTCTGGTAATTGCTCAAACGCTACGCCGGGCAAGGAACGCATTAGAGGTGCAATATCTTTTTCTGTAATGGCACTGCCATTTACTTTTGCATAATCTTTCGCAAAACTTGCACTTTGTAACAATGCAAATGCAACCATAGAACCAATAAGAATCTTTTTCATGATTTAACCTTAATTTTAAAATTTTTGGAATTTTACCTTATTAACAATGTGATATTAATTAAAAAAATTAAAAGTTGAACCAAAACCAAGATTCATTCAAGAGAAGTGAAAGATGAGAGAATATTAAAGAAACCCCCAAATGCTTGAAGCATTTGGGAATTATATTAGTAGGCAGAAGTTTTAGAATCAATTGCCTTGTAATTGTAAGGTTTGTTGTTTTTATCCAAATCCATCAATTCTTTTGGAGCTGGTCCATTGATTTCTTTGTGTTGATAATAACGTTCGCCTGCCTTATGTCCATTTAAATCCACTTTATAAACAATTTCACCGGGATTGTATTTCTGAATTTCCTCAAATCCTAGATTAGAAGTTTGGAAATCTTTGATTCCATTGGCATTTGCAATCTCTACAAGTTTAGTTTGTCCCATTCTTGCCATTTCCACTGCTTGCAATAGCATTCTGCTTGCTTCTCTTGGATTATGGAATCCTGTGGAGTTTTCAGCACCAACAAAGTCTCCTCTCATTTGCCCTTTACGATGAAGCTCTAATGGCTCTTTTAACGTAGCAGAAATCTTTTTATCATCTGCTTTGCCATCGGTTTGGTAAGCTGGTAATGCACCGAGTTTCTCACGCATAGTTTTAATGTCTTCAATCAAGCTAACGGTTGCATATTCTGCACTTCTCAAATCAAATGCGATAGATTTTTGAATATCAAAAATTTGTGCTTTAAGATATTCCTCGCTTTGTGTATGGCAAGTTTTGCAAGCCGCATTAATATCTTGTAATGGAGAAGTGATATTATGTTCTGTCATTTTTTTCGCCCCTTTGCGTTTATAAGGCATATGACAATCTGCACAACTCACACCATTAGCCGCATGCACACCACCACTGAAAAGCTCTGTTTCTGGGTGTTGGATTTTCAACATTGGAGCTTTAGTGATTTTGTGTTGCCAATCTTGTGGGAACACATCACGTACTTTTTCATAATGGTCATCAAACATTTCAATTCTAAAAGGTTCATTTTTCTTCCAAGCACTCCATGGGAATACCAATTCAAGTCCTGCAACTTCAATTTCTGTTGGTTTGTTGCCATTTCTCCAAGAATCAAATTCATCATAAGTTTTTTGTGTGCCATTAAACCATTTTTGTGTAGAATCGTTTGCGATAGATTCTCCCATAACTTTGACTTTTGTGCCTGTTGGCTTGAAGTAATACTCTACATGGCATTGAGAACAAACCAATGTGCGCATTTCATCACGACTTGCTTTGATTCCTGTTACAGGGTCTTTTTGATAACCACGACTTGCAAGCGCATTAATGGCTGCTTGACGTGTAAGACGTAACTGCATATCGTTTGGATTATGGCAGTCTGCACAAGTTACACCCATTCTTTTACCGCCGTGTGGTCCGCTATGCTCGGGTGAGTTTTCAACGATTCCATTAACAGCAGGGACATTTTTAATCATTGTCCAATATTTTGTAGAGTTAAAAGAAATCCATTTTTCTTCTGGAGTATTTCCGATTCCGACATTTTTAAGCAACCAAGGACTCCAACCACTATGGCAGTTCATACAAGCAGTAGGCTGTCCGCCAAATGCACCAAATCCGTGTGCATTCAAGAAGTCTTTATTGTTTCTTGCGGTATCCATTTGATCGACTTGAATCCAAAAGTGTCCTCTCTCTTCGTTTGCATCAATGCTAAAAGGATAGCCCGCCCAAAGAATCGTAAGTTGTGGATAACGAATCAATTTAGAATAAGCTAAATTCCCTCCAAATTCTGTTGCAATTGGAGCTTGTTTTTCCACCGTTAGATACATATCCAAATAATCTGGGAAGTTTTTACCCCAATGGTCAAAAGTTGGATTCTCATCACTCATTTCTACAAAGCCCTTAGAGCTTATCCCACCTGTGCCTTCTGCTTGTTTTTTGCTAATATCAGAATTTAGCCAAAACATTCCAGCAATCACAATTAAAACAATCACCACCAAAATTGGCATTAAAGGCGATTTTTTTTGCATTTTAACCTCCTAAAAATTTAAAAACCTCGTTTATGTCCTACGCCTGCGTGGCAAGAAACACAACTAAGAGACTCGTTTCCGTGTGGATTAGTCGTAGGATTTACGACATTACTCACCATTTCGCTATGACAACGCACGCAATTATCTTGAATCATACCTTTAGATTTTTGTGTCGCACTTAAGTTTGTTGGCAACACATCTAACTTAAAGGTAAAAGCATACGCATGCCCTACTCCACTCTCCGCTTTTGCAATCCACTTTTCTACAAATTCGTGCGGTAAATGGCAATCATTACAAGTTGCACGTGGTTTTCCAGCGATTTTTTTTGAATGCGAACCCTTAAGCCAATCATTATAAACATCATTCATAATATGGCAATTATTACAGGCTTCACTCTCGTTGCTAAAATAAGACATACCCTTTGCATTATAAAAAGTATATAGCCCCATAATACAAACAACTACGCATAGAATCCCGAGCAACAAAGCGACAAATGGGAGCGGTTTAGATTCTTTACTTTCCAACCTACGCTCCTTTTAGTATTTTTTGAATCCAAAATCCTAAAGAGATTCCAAATTCAAGGGAGTCATTTTAGCTTTATTTTTTAAAAACTTTCTTGACTTAAATCAAAAAGTAAATGAAAGGTAAATAATAAAGAAATTCTTCTTGTGGGCAAATCTTTAAACTTGCGCAACAATTCATAATTTTATCTTAATTATGGAGGATTTTGATTAGTAAAATAATGGATTGCCACGCCGACAAATCAGCTTGCAATGATACAAGCCCAAAATTTGCTACTTTGTCATTGCGAGATTCCACAAATAGAATCGTAGCAATCTCAATGAGGCATAAAAATATGCAACCCCCCTAAGCACAAAGGCTTAAGAGTGGTTTATACAAAAGCAACCGCAACGAATCCTAAGATAACGCTAAAGGCAATCGCTAATACGCCCGGAATCAAGAAAGCGTGGTTGAAGATATACTTACCAATTCTTGTTGAGCCTGTGTAGTCCATTTGCACTGCACCTAGTAGTGTAGGATAAGTTGGCAACACAAATAATGCAGAAACTGCAGCAAAAGAAGCAACAATCATATAAGAATCTCCCGGATTCGCTACGCTAATACCGAGTGCTGCAATAACCACAGGTGTAATGGCTTTTGCTGTTGCTGCTTGGGAATAAAGCAAAGTAGCAGCGAAGAAATAAGCCACCGCAAGCAAAGCTGGAATTTGTTTAACCAAATCACTTGAAAGCTCACCGATTTGTGTTTTGTAACCATCTACGAAAGTATTTCCAAGCCAAGCCACACCTAACACACACACACACGCAACCATACCACTTTTGAAGACGCTAGATTCTGTGATTTTACCCACTTCAATCTTACAAAGAATCGTAATAAAAGTAGCTACTCCAAGCATAAAGCTCATAATCGCTGCATCTCTTGGCACGATAACATTTTCAATCAAGACGGGTTTGCCACCGATTCTTGAAATCGCAGTCGCATAGAGAACAACCAACAAAACGCCGATAAGGAAAATCCCAACAGAGAGTTTTGCGCCTTCTTTAAGTTGTATATTTTGCGCACCTACAGAAGGTTTAATCAAGCCTTTTGCTAGTCTATCTTGATATACAGGGTCTTTGCTCAAATCAAGATTGGAGAACATTGTAACCACCAATGCAGTCAGCATACAACCTACAAATGTAGTCGGAATCCAAATTCCAAGCAAGAGTGGATAGCTCCAACCAAGTGGCTCTAATGCCCCTGTCATATACACAACCGCAGCACTTACAGGGCTTGCAGTAATTGCGATTTGGCTTGCAACCACAGCAATAGAAAGCGGTGCAGAGGGCTTAATGTTTTGCTCTTTTGCAACCTCAACGATAACAGGAATCATAGAAAACGCAGTGTGTCCGGTCCCTGCTAAAATCGTCAAGAAATAAGTAACAGTAGGAGCAAGATAGTTGATATATTTTGGATTAGAACGCAAGATTCTTTCTGCGATTTGAACCAAATAATCCAAGCCTCCTGCAAGTTGCATTGCAGAAATTGCTGCAATAACAGACATAATAATCAAAATAACATCCCACGGAATCGCACCCGGCTTCATACCAAGACAAAGCCCTAAAATCACAACGCCTAAACCTCCAGCGTAACCAATTCCGATTCCTCCAAGTCTAATCCCTACAAAAATCGCACCAAGTAGCACAATCACTTGTAAGATAAGCATTAACATTTCCATAGAATTTCCTTATTTTTTTGATTTCATTTGTGGATTGAGCATATTTTGTGGGTCTAGGATTTTGTCAATCTCTTCTTTTGGTAAATATCCTCTCTCCAAGCAAATATCTGCTACTGATTTGCCTGTTTGCAATGCTTCTTTTGCCATACTAGCAGATTTTTCGTAACCCAACACAGGATTAAATGCAGTTACAATTCCGATAGAATTAAGCACGGATTGTTTGCAAGCCTCTGGATTGGCTGTTAAGCCTTTGATTGCTTTTTGTGCTAAAGTTCTCATTGCGTTTTCCAAAACAATGACGGAATTAAAGAGCGCGTAAGCAATTCCGGGTTCAAATGCGTTTAATTCAAACTCGCCTCTTTCACTGCAAAGCATAATCGTTACATCATTTCCGATGACTTCATAGCAAGCTTCACCCACTACTTCACAAATTACAGGATTCACTTTACCGGGCATAATAGAACTTCCGGGCTGCATTTTGGGTAGATTCACTTCTCCAAGTCCGCATCTAGGACCACTATTCATCAATCTGATGTCGTTTGCGATTTTAGAAAGTCTCACTGCGGCAGTTTTTAGCGCGCCACTAACATGCACAAAATCCGCTGTGTCTTGTGTCGCAGCGATAAAATCTTCTGCAGGCTTAAACTCTACACCTGTAATTTCTTTTAGTTTCTTCTCTACGACAAATTTATAATCTGGGTGGCAGTTGATTCCTGTTCCGATTGCGGTTGCACCCATATTAAGAATCGCCATAGATTCTCTTGCTGCTTTGATTTTCGCAATATCACTTTTAAGATAACTTGCAAACGCATTAAAGGTATTACCAAGTGTTGTTGGCACAGCATCTTCTAACTCTGTGCGCCCCATTTTAATAATGTCTTTCCATTCTTTCGCTTTTTTCTCAAGTTCAGCTTTGAGCTCCTCCATTGCCTCAAGCAAGTGTCCTAGCTTCTCGTGTGTTGCAACTTTGATAGAGCTTGGATAGGTATCATTTGTGGATTGTCCTAAATTCGTATGGTCATTAGGGTGTAAATATTGGTATTCCCCCTTTTTATGTCCCAAACTTTCTAATGCAATATTTGTAATGACCTCATTTACATTCATATTCGTAGATGTTCCTGCACCCCCTTGCATCATATCTACGACAAATTGGTCAATGAATTCACCTGCAATCAATCTATCTGCGGCTTTTGCAATCGCATCTGCTTTTTCCGCATCAAGCACTCCCACTTCTTTATTCGCTAATGCCGCTGCTTTTTTGATTTGTGCAAAGGCTTTAACAAAAAAGGGATAATTTTTGAGAGTTCTTCCTGTCATTTTGAAGTTTTCCAAAGCTCTAAAAGTTTGGACTCCATAATAGACGGAATCGTCAATTTCTAGTTCGCCGATGAAGTCATGTTCTTTTCTAGTTCCCATGATAACCCTTCTGTTTTAAAATTTTAAAGATTAACCTTGAATAATCTTTAATGAAATAGATATTACACTTGATACATTTATATTTTAATAAAATCCAATATGTAAAATAAAAATTTTATAATTTTTTAATTATTTCTTTAAAATTCCCCGTTGGTATTCATAAAGAATAATCCCAAATGCAACGAAAGTTGCACATAAAGTTCCCATTGGATAGGATAGAATCACGCCATTGAATCCATACATTTTAGGAAAAATCATCACAAAGCAAAGTGCGAAAAGCAGAGTATAAGAAAAGGCGATGATAAAAGAACTCAATGTGCGCTGAATTGACTGAAAGAATATCGCACTGACGATATTAACCCCTAAGAGAATATAACCCAAAAAATAAAACTTCATTGCATTTTGCGTATCATTTAATAAACTTGCATCTCGCATTGCAATATCATCAGGCAAAAACCAAGCCACAAGAAAAGGAGAAAAAACAAAAGACAAGCAATAGAGTGTGATTCCACCTCCAAAGCTAAAAACTAAACCAAAGTTAAATACTCCTCACACGCGCTCCATTAAGCCCGCACCATAGTTAAAGCTCGCAATGGGTTGCACACCTTGTGCCATAGAAAGCAGAATCGTAAAAGGAATAATCCCAACATACATTAACACACTATAAATCGCTAATCCTCTATCTCCCGAGATTTCTACAATCGTATGATTGAAAACCAACATCATAATGCTTACGCTAATCTCCGAGCTACTCTGTGGGATTCCATTTTTGGTTGCACTCAAAAGCGCGTAAATATCAAAAGCTTTGATTAAATACAAATCGCCCCTCTTGCGCAAGAAATGCCAAAGCAAAATGCACATTCCAATTCCGTGTCCAAGAAGTGTGGCTAACGCACTGCTTGCGATTCCAAGCTCTAAGACAAATAAGAAAAAGTAATTCAGCAAGATATTTGCTAACGAGCCAATCACCATTGCCGTCATTGCAAGCACAGGCTGCTTATCATTAATCGCAAAAATATCAAGCATAGGGTGCAACACAATGATAAATGCCCCAAGATAAATCACTTCGGTGTAATGCTGCACGAGTGGCAAAAGTGTCTCACTACTCCCAAGCAAGAGGGCAATAGAATCACTAGTAAAATAAAGTGCGATTCCTCCAATGAGACTGGTGCTTAGCGCAAAATAAAACACACTACTAAACACAATCCGCGCACGAAAGGCTTTGCCACGCCCCAAGAAATAAGAAGCCATTGCCGCAGCCCCTACGCTAAAGAGTAGCTCAAAAGCAATCAGAATCGGAAAAATAGGCCACGCAATTCCAATGGCTGCAAGTGCGTTTTCACCAAGCTTCTTGCCTACAAAGATTCCGTCAATCGTAGAATAAGTAGAAAGCGTAAGCATTGCAACAAGTGAGGGCAAAAAATAAGTGAAAAATAGCTTTGGAATCGCAGTGGTTTTGAGATTCGCCTTTTGTTTTTGCAAAGATTGCTCCATTGTGTTATTTTGCGTTTAAGCTTTGGATTCTATCACAACTTTGCTTTAGCAAACCTTTTGCAACAGAATCCCTTAAAGCGTCTTAGCAAACTCTAATGCGACTTTCTTGCTCACCTCTGGAGAAAGCAAAATCCTTGCTTCAGCCCCCAAAAGTTCCAAGGCACATTTTCGCGTGGTTTCTCCGATACACAGGGCAATAAAACTAGAATCCCAAGTGAAATTAAGCAGAAATGCCTTAATGTGCGAGGGTGCGCTAAAAAACACTACGCAATCTCGCGCCAAAGGCTTTTTTTGAGATTCCTTAAGCTTTAGTGGCAAAGTCTCATAAAGCACTGCCTGCATTAGAGGAATCGCAAAATCTTGCAGAATCTGTGGGAGCGTGGAGGCAATCTTACGCGCCCGCACAAACAAGGGTTTCTTGCCCTGCAAATGAGGAACTAGCTCTCTGGCAAAATCCTCACCATACGCACGACTTGCGCTAAAGGTGGCTTGCAAATCAAGACTCTTTAATGCCTCATTGCACCCTGTCCCCAAAGTGAAGTTTGGCAGATTCTGCCACCTCTGCATTGCCTCTGTGGCATTGGGCAAAGATTCTAAATTTTCCCTTAAAGCAAGAATTGCATTTGCGGAAGTAAAAATCAAAGAATCGCAAGAGCAAAACTGCTCCCAAATCTCATTTGAAAAAATTGTTCGAATCTCCAAAAGTGGCAAAATTTCTATAAAATCTTGCGATTCTAAGGCGTTCGAGAGATTGCTTGTTTTTGTGATATAATAAATCGTTCTCATTGGCTTATTTTAACGAAATTTGATAAAAACTCAAAGGCAAACAATGTATATCAAAAACCAAAGTTTAGCGACACCGATTGATTTAGAAAATCTCAATTTGAGCGAATTTATTGTGATTGATTTGCGTGGGAGGGGATATTTTCTCATTAGCCATATCAAAGACGCGATTAATGTAGAATCCTTGCAACGCATTGCCTTTATCGCACAAGAAAATGCGGAGAAGAAAATCCTGCTTTACTGCCATAGTGGCGCAACTGCGGCGGACTTTGGCACACAGCTTGCAGAAATGGGATTCCATAATATTTATTATGTAGATGAGAATTACTTCAACCTTGCGAAGTATGGAATCGCACTGGAGGGAGAGGGGGTATAGATTGCTACTACGCAAGAACAAGTGGCAATCTATAATCTCACATAAAGAAACCTTTACAGTAGAATCATAAAACATAAAATTCAAAGATGAGATTTCGGTTATGGATTACTACTCTTCGCCCCCAATAACGACAAAGTAATGCAATAGATTCTAAAATAAAAGTGATTTTTTAGATGCATCTTCATATTGTTTATAAATTTCTTTAAATATTTTTTGATTCTGTAAATAATATTCTACTCTATTATTTTCCAAGGCATAATGATATAAAGCACAACTTCTTGCTTGACAATTAATAGATTTTTTATGGTTAAATTCTACATCAGTGAATATATTAAAGTTTAAAAGTTTTTGTATTTCTTGCACATCAAAATTTTCTTGTAATGCCTTAAAGTAAATATAATCATAAAACAATGTTTTAATTTCTTGACCATTTATTTCTATATTTAAATCAAAATGATTATTTTGATAGACAAATTCATAAAGATTTACTTTATCTTTATATTTTTTTAAAAAAGCAGATATAAATTGCTTACAATCCTTTGGAGAAAATCCTACATTATAGAAATCAAAATAAATTATATCGTTTCTTTTGCACTCAACACTACTTTCATTACAATGATAAACACTGCCACCCATTACAAAATCCTCAATATCAAATTCAACCCCATTTAATATCTTAATTTGTCCCATTAAATCATCAAAATCAAGAAAGAAATCTTGTGTACATTTAAATCTTTTAGAAGATTGGAATACAACTTCCAAAGCATAATTATCGAGTTTTAAATTGAATGCACTAAGCTTTTTTCCAAATTCATTAACACTCTTAGTAGAAACCTCAAGTATAAGATAGTCAGGATAGTCTTTAATTTCTCCAATTCGTTTATGCATATTTGCAACATTTTTCTTTTTTTGACTTTCAGAAAAACCAGAATTGAAATCAAATGTAATATAATTACTGAAAACACCTTTTTGTGTCGCAATAAAATACATTCTTTCTGCTTGTTTCACAATAAACTCCTTTATTAAATTGTGTAAGGATAATATCTCACAAAATATTGAGGTGATACTTTAGATGACCATAAAATTTCAGCCTGAATATCCGTTGTTTCATTAATTTTATGTTGAAATCTATTAAAATGTCTATCACTATAAGAAGTATGATACCTAACAGATTCTTCAAACATAGCTTCAAAATCCTGAATACTACTTCTTTTTTTACACCCTGAAGTTGCTGCATTAGTTTGACAATATACTCTTTTATTATTCTCTTTCCACAGCATTGAGGCATCAATTTCAATCAAAAAAGGATTTTTAATCTTTTGCTGTTTAATGAAAGATTTTAGTAAAAAAATATTCGGTTTTGTAACAGACAATGAAATATAATTTAACTGCCCATCAAGCCTTTTATTATCATTATAGCAATAATTGAACCCAGAATTATTTAATGCTTCTACCGATAATAAACCATTTATTAAAATATTATTTAAATTTTTCTTATCAGTAAAATGAATCAATGTTGTAATATTCCTTTTTTCTAAAAATATTTTGATTTTTTCTTGTTCTGAATTTAATTCTATGTATTTATTTACATTGTCTAAATCATTAATTTTAGACTCTTTTTTATTTTTAGATAATGAATCTTCAATTTCATCTAAAGCAGCTTCTAAATCATCATTAAATTTTTCAAAAGCATTATTCATATCTTTGAAAACTTTAAAAGCATTCTTGACAATACTCTTTTGAGGTTCTTCATTCTTAATTTTTTTACTCTTAGGCAGTGAAGCTTCAATTTCTAGTAATTCATCTGAAAGGACATCATTTAATTTTTCAGTTTCAGAAGTGTTTTTAGTATATTCCTTACGGTTGATGATACCGACTAAAATAATACAAAACACAAAAAACAAAATAACTTCTAAACACAAAAACCCCTACAACTTATAATTAATTCTAAAAATAAATCAAAATTTTTTATTGTTACTATCCTACTAATTTTATTCTTTAAAGAATCTAAACTTATAAAAATATAAAGTGTTATAAGGCTAGGTTTTATGCAACAAAGTATAGAAGAAAAACACCGACAGATAGGCAAAAATGTAGCAAAAATTCGTAAAGAAAAAGGCATATCCCAGCTTGAACTTTCTTTGCGACTTGGACACAAAAGTGTAAGCATTGTCGCAAGTGCGGAGAGATTTTATAGAGGGGCGCATTTCAATATTGAACATCTCTTGATGATTGCAGAAATCCTCAATGTAGATATTTGTGAGTTTTTTAAACCCTCTTTGTAGAATCAAAAGTGAGACTTATTTAGTTTGCTACACTTTCCACTTCGCAAGGACTTGAGAAAGTTATTGACGCGGTAGAATCCATAGGTTAATTTATCAAGCTACTTTACAAGCAGGGCATTACGAATCGCCTGCGCGCACACCCACGCACTAGAAAACGCAAAGGCAAGATTATAGCCTCCTCTATCCCCTACGACATCTAGCATTTCCCCGATAATATAAAGATTCTTATGCTTTTGGGATTCCATAGTTTTAGGATTAATTTCCTTGCCACTTACGCCCCCTCCGCTGACTTCTGCATTATCAAAGCCTTTAGGTATCGGGTTTTTAAATTCAAAATTTTTCAGCCTAAAGACACATTGTTTAAGCTCTCTAGTGTTTTTAAGATTCCAAGTGAAACTTTGTGCAAAGGCTTTGGCGATTTTAGGGTGCAAAAATCCGCTCAAAAGTGTAATGGGATTCCGATTTGGATACAATTTGACGAGATTTGCTAGTTGGTTTTCCAACGCCCTCTCCTCCAAAAAGGGTAAAAAGTCTAAAACAACTTTCAAATCCTGCTCCAATCGGACATCAGTTGAAATATCCAATACCCCAAAACCAGAGATACCCTCATTAGTAAAAAGCAAATCTCCCAACACAGATTTAAGGATTCTGTTGCTCTTTTTAAGCGTTAATTTTGCCTTGATTTTGACACCGCTTAGAGAAGAAATAAATTGGGATTCCACAATCAAAGGCACTAAAGCAGGATAAGTTTGGACAATCTCTAACCCCAATCCCTTTGCCAACTGCAATCCTTTATCACTTCCCCCAAGCTTAGGTGCTGCCTCACTCCCACACGCAAGAACCACACAAGGATAAATTCTCTCCCCTTGATTGCTTTGCAGCAAAAAGCTCTCTTGTGTCTTGTGTAATTCTGAAATTTCGGTTTCCAAACACATTTCAAAACTTTCAGAACCTCTCAAAAAATCAGTGAAAATCTCTAATACCGACTTTGCCGAATTGCTAAGCGGATACACTCTGCCATCTTCTTGAATCTCTAATGCGATTCCAAGTCTTTGGCAAGTTTTCAAAAATGCTTTGAAATCAAAACTTTGCAAAATACTTTGGATTGATTTAGAATCAAAACTTGAGGTTTGATAATGACAAATGTTAAGGTTTTGATTATGGATATTACAACGTCCATTTCCTGTTGAGAGAAGCTTTTTGCCTAGATTCTTGTTCTTTTCAAAAAGCACAACAGGAATCCCAAAAGATAGAAGTATCGTAGCACAAAAGATTCCGCTCGCCCCCGCACCGATAATTGCAACCTTTGGAATCTTTTGCAAATTCTTACCTACAAATTATTGAAAGCTCCCATAAGCCATTAGTTTGCGGTAACGATTCTGCAAATAATCAGAATCTGACTGAATTTCTTTCAAAGAAGTTAAAAAATAATCTTTGATTGCTTGTGCCGCGCCCTCTTTATCTCTATGTGCGCCGATTTGTGGTTCTTGGATAATAGCATCAATCAGATGCGATTCTTTTAAAGATTCAGGAGTAATCTTAAGTGCTTGGGTGGCACTTTCAATCTTGCTTGGGTCATTCCACAGAATCGCCGCGCAACCCTCTGGAGAAATCACACTAAAGACAGAATACTGCATCATCGCAAGCCTATCTGCCACCCCAATGGCAAGCGCACCCCCACTGCCACCCTCGCCTATGACGATAGAAATCGTTGGCACTTTTAACTTGCTAAACTCTTGCAAATTTTTCGCAATCGCTTCACTCTGCCCTCGTTCCTCCGCACCAATCCCCGGATAAGCCCCGGGAGTATCTACAAACATCAAAAGCGGGATTCTAAATTTCTCCGCCATTTTCGCCACACGCAACGCCTTGCGATAACCCTCTGGATTGGGCATACCAAAATTTCTTTGGAGTTTGTTTTTTGTGCCGCGTCCCTTTTCCTCGCCAATTATCATCACTTTTTGTTCATCAATCTTGCCCAAAAAGCAAACAATTGCATTATCATCACGAAAATGCCTATCCCCGTGAATCTCTAGCGGCTCTTTTAAAAGTAATGCAATATAATCCATTGCGTAAGGTCTATCGGGGTGGCGCGCCAATTGGAGTTTCTGATAATCGGAAAGGTTAGAATAAACCTTTGCTACTTCTTTATCCAAGTCTTTTTGCAGAATCACAATTGCAGGCGTATCATTTTTTAATTGTGCAGTTGCAATATTTTCTTGAATTGTTTTAATTTTTATTTCAAAGTCTAAATAAGTTGCCACGATTTATACTCGTTTAAAAATCACAACCCCATTAGTTCCACCAAAACCAAAAGAATTGCTCATAATTGCGTTAATCTTTGCTTCTCTTGCGCTATTTGGGATATAATCCAAATCACAATCTGGGTCTTTTTGGATTTGATTAATGGTTGGAGGCAAGATTCCCTTTTGCATTGCCATAATAGAAATTACCGCTTCTAAACCACCTGCAGCACCTAAGCAATGCCCAATTTGCCCCTTAGTAGAGCTCACCGGTGGCACTGCACCATTAAAGACTTTTTTGAGTGCCAAAGTTTCATAATAATCATTATATTTTGTGCTTGTTCCGTGTGCATTCACATAGTCAATTGGAATCCCCGCCATTTGAAGTGCCATTTTCATCGCACGATAAGCCCCCTCACCTTCGGGTGCTGGTGTTGTGATATGATTCGCATCTCCACTCTCACCAAATCCTACGAGTTCTGCATAAATTTTTGCCCCTCTTGCTTTTGCAACTTCATATTCCTCAAGCACTAATGCCGCTGCACCCTCTCCCATTACAAACCCATTGCGCTCATTATCAAAGGGGCGACTTGCGAGCTCTGGGGCATCATTTCTATCCGATAAGGCTTTCATTGCAGCAAATCCACCGATTCCAACACCACAAATTGCAGATTCTGCTGCGACAACTAACATTCTATCGGTACAATTTAGCATAATCGTTTTGCCTGCCTCACTGATTCCGTGTGTGCCAGCCGCACACGCAGTAACGCTTGCAAGATTTGGTCCTTTGAGTGAGAAATCAATAGAAATAAACCCTCCGAGCATATTCACAAGTGCTGATGGAATAAAAAAGGGCGAAATGCGTTTAGGACCGCGTTCAAAATTAATAATAGAATTTTTTTCAATATTTCCTAACCCACCAATTCCAGAAGCAGAGCTCATTCCAAATCTCTCTGCATTAATATCGTCTAACAATCTACCATCACTTCCTAACAATCCGCAATCTTCCATCGCTTCTTTTGCGGCTTTAATTCCTAGCTGAATAAAGCGGTCTGCCTTTTTGACTTCTTTTGCGTCCATTACGGAAGTTGGGTCAAAATCTGTAATTTCCGCAGCAATCTTTACAGGAAATTCCGAGACATCAAAAGAGGAGATTGTTTTAACTCCACATCTTCCATCTACAATAGCTTTAAAAGAATCTTCTCTATTTAACCCGAGAGCATTAATCATTCCTATCCCGGTAACTACTACGCGTCTCATATTTCTCCTTCTTTATAGCTTCATCAAAGGTGCGCCTAAAGCACACCTAAAACTTTTGTTGCTTGCTTTGCTTGAAATTAAGCTTTTGCTTTTTCAATATATGCTACTACATCACCCACAGTTTGGATTTTTTCTGCTTCCTCATCAGGAATTTCAATCTCAAATTTTTCTTCTAACGCCATTACAAGCTCTACTACATCTAAAGAATCTGCACCCAAATCATCTACGAATTTGGATTCTGGCTTCACCTCGCCCTCATTCACATTAAGCTGTTCAACTACGACTGCCTTTACATCATCAAACATTGCCATTCTTATCTCCTTAAAAAATTTCAATAAATTAGTATTGTAGCTAAGTTTTTCTTAAAAAACTTCTTAAGTTACATATATAGTCCGCCATTGACTTTTAATACCTCTCCTGTGATGTAATTTGCACTATTTGAAAGCAAAAATGCAACCGCTCCTGCCACTTCTTCGCCTTTTCCAAATCGTCCTAAGGGAATATTTTGTGCATAGGCTTGTTTAATCTCTTCTTTTAATACTTTGGTCATATCGCTTTCAATAAAGCCGGGTGTAATACAATTAAAGCGGATTCCTTTGCTACCGCCCTCTTTTGCAAACGACTTCGTCATCGCAATCATTCCCCCTTTGCTCGCGGCATAATTGCATTGTCCCACATTCCCAATTTCTCCGATGATTGAAGCAATATTCACGACTGCCCCATAACCTTGCTTGCGCATAATCTTTAATGCTTCTTTACAGCCAATAAAGCTTGAAGTAAGGTTTGCCTCCAAGACAGAAGTAAAATCCTCTACTTTCATTCGCATAGAGAGTTTATCATTTGTGATTCCTGCATTATTGACTAAAAAGGCTAACTCCCCATCACTTTCAAGAATTGCATTCATTCCTGCGAGGAAATTTTCTTCATTGGTGGCGTCAAAACAGACAACTGCTGCTTCTCCACCCTCTTTTTGAATCTCTTCTTTGAGCGTATCGGCAAGCTCGGGCTTAGAGCGATAATTAATCCACACCTTTAACCCCTCTTTGGCTAATACTTTGGCAATCTCTGCACCAATACCCTTGCTCGCTCCCGTGATTAAAACATTTTTTCCACAAAATTTCATTTTAAATCCTTAAAAATAAAAGGTAAGATATTATACACTATTTCAAATGTTTTTGATTGTGTAAGTCAAAACAACATATTCTATCTTTTCGCTCGGTTTTATTTGGAGCGATTCTAATTCCAAACCCTCAAGATGAAGAGTTTTTAAATCCGCTAAATGAATCAATTTCTCTTTCGCGCAAGCCCTAAGTAATGCGCCACGATAATGTTTAGCATAGTGGCTTACCACCTTGCCATTTTTGATAAAATTTGGCTGATATACGACAAAATGATAAGATTCTAAATGCGGTGGAATCTTATTTAAAAGAAAGCATTTTTGGTAGAATCCTGCACGCAAATCTAAAATCTCCAAAGAATCTTTGGGATTCTTTGTATTTTGCTTGACTAAATATTCCCAAATCTTATCTGAATTTTTGGCATAAAAACTCCTCGTATCAAATTGCACTGCACCCCATTGAAACCCCTCTCCTTGCTTCAAATCATAATAAGGAATCTCATCTTCAGCACGCAAAAGACCTAACAGATTAGAAAATATCAATAAATGCCGATTCAAATACTCTTGCGCGTCCTTTGGCAAATGCTCAAAGTCTAATGCGCTAAATGCCACGCCGATATAACGCAAGACTGCGGGCAACAAAGGAGATTGCATTAGATTTTGCGCACAGGCAATTTCATCTAAATGAATATTTTTCACTCCAAAAACTTGTTTGATTTCTGATTCTTTTCCTCTTTGTAATAGCTCTTTATACGCTTCCAAAACCTCTTTTAATCCAATATTACAGATGAAATTTTGGTAAAAGGGCTGATTCTTTATTCTTTGTGCCTTTTGATGTGTGAGACATTTCTTTTCACTAGGAGAAAACAGAATCCACATTTCCATTCCTTTTGGCAAAACTTATAAGGAATCTTAACATATTTTCAGCCCTCAAAACGCATTTAAACAAGTGTAAAAACTCCACAATTTATTTACAAAGAGAGTTTTTATTGTTACAATTCGCACAAATTTTTAAAAAGAGTTATGGTATGGAATTTGTTGGGGAACAACTGCTTGTGATTCATCTATTCTTATCTTGCCCCTTGCTTTTACCGCCACTTTGGAATCTCTACTGCCTCCTAACCAAAGAATCCCACACACAAAAACTTCGTTCCCTAGCTATTACCGCGCCTGCATATTATACGCTCCTTAGTGCTTGTCTCTTTAGTGGGCTTGTGATTTGGGCAATGTTAGGATTTGTGATGACTTTCAAAATCCTTGCAATGTTTGGCTTGTGGATTGCGTGCTTCGGACTTGAAATCTTGCGTCATAAGCGTCAAAAACTCACTAAAGTAGAGTCGGATAAATCCAAACGTGAGGCATTTTTCCGCTTTGCAAAGCTAAAATATTGCTTTGATTTCTGCGTCTTTGCGATTCTACTCTTTTGGGCACTTTAATGCAATTTATCTTACACGAAAATGCGGGAGAAGCGCAAATCACACTCCAAGGTGAAATCTATCATCATCTTTTTCATTCTCGCAGAATGCGCAAACTAGAATCGCTACACCTATGCAATGGACGTGATTTTAATCTTTATCTTTATGCCATTACAGAGATTGGCAAAAAAGAGGCAAGACTGACTTTAAAAGCGACACAAACCGCCCACAAGAATCCCCCAAAGGGACATTTGATTTGGGCAATCATTGAGCCAAAAAGTATTGAAAAAACACTTCCAATGCTAAACGAACTCAATCTTGCCAAGATTACATTTTTTTATGCGCAATATTCGCAAAAACAATTTAAGCTAGACTTTCAACGATTCCAAAGAATCCTCAAAGGCTCTTGCGAGCAATGCGGACGTATGATAGGATTAGAAATTGAAATTTTATCCAATCTGGATAAAGTGCTACAAAATTACCCAGATTTTGCGGTTTTAGACTTTGGAGGCAAACCCTTAAACCACCCCTTAGAGATTCCCCTAATGGTTGGCTGTGAGGGAGGATTGAGCCAAGAGGAACGCGAAATCTTGCAAGATAAGCTAATCTTTAGTGCGCCAAAATGCAATGTTTTAAGAAGTGAAACCGCTGCGCTCTATGCCACAACTTATTTGATTTAAGAGTTTTGCTGTTGCGTCCTTGCAAGGAAACCTTTACAATGCGCTTAAAAAC
The DNA here is from genome assembly GCA_964464895.1 of uncultured Helicobacter sp. Lineage (GTDB taxonomy): Bacteria > Campylobacterota > Campylobacteria > Campylobacterales > Helicobacteraceae > Helicobacter_D. The sequence continues at coordinate 51,408 of CAYXGY010000008.1, forward strand.
CGATACAATGCAACTTTTAAGAAAATTAATCTAAGATTCCCTATCCAACGAAGGAAAAATATGCAGACCAAAAAAGCTTTTACAATGCTAGAACTTGTATTTATCTTGGTGATTCTAGGCATTTTAGCTGCTGTTGCGATTCCAAAAATCTCTGCAAGTCGTGAGGACGCAAAACTTGTCGCACTCAAAAGCGACATTAATACTCTCAAGACTTCTTTCCCTGCTTATTTTCTAGCACAAGGAGAAGGAACATTTATGAGTGCGGTTACTCTAAGTAGTGCCAATTGGAATCTCAATGATTATAGCATTACAAGCAAGTTGCAAGACAAAAATGGTAATCCTTGCGTAAGCGCGACCTTGCTAGATTCTAACCATTCCACCGCCAACACACCAAAAAATGTGCAATTTTTGCAACTCTCCACACAAGCAAGCAATAACGCGCAGGGAGATACTTGCGAAAGATTGATTGAGAGCATTAGCCTCGTGCGAGAAGTCAAGATTCCTTTGCTTAGTAGCTCTATCGTGTTTTAATGAGTAAATCAAACCGCAAAAGAGCCTTTACGCTATTAGAATTAGTGCTTGTGCTGTCTCTGCTTGGCATTTTGCTAACCTTTGGGATTCCACAATTAAGCCATTACACGCAAGATGCTTGCATTAAAAAACTGCAACTCCAAGTCCTCAATCTCAAACTTACGCTCAAATCACAAAAACAACAAAAGCTCGCAACGGATTGGAATGCGCTTTATCAAAATCTTGATTTGAAGCCTAGTGCGTGCTATTTTGAAAAGCAGAAAAATGGCTTTATCGCTAATGATAATGGACGCAAGGCTTATTTCGTGCTTAAAAATCTGACCCTAGAGTGCCAACACACCAAGAGCACGCGCCTGCACAATGGCGAATCTTTGTGTGATGTGTTTTAACGCTTCACTCCCAACGCGCATAATCAAAAGGAATGGAGAGACTATCGCACCACTTGCCTATTAAACACTTCTCTAAATCCTCTAAACTTTTCCCTGCATAATAGCCAAAAATCGGTGGGGCGATTCGCACTCCCAATGTAGAGAGCTTGAGCATATTTTCTAGCACAATGGGACTAAAAGGCATTTCACGAGGCGCAAGGAGTAGTTTGCGATTCTCTTTTATCATCACACTTGCCGCACGCGTAAGCAAAGTATCACAAATCCCGCAAGCAATTTTTGCCAAAGTATTTTGAGAACACGGAATCACTGCCATTGCCTCGCAAACAAAAGAACCACTTGCGATACACGCACTCAAATCCGTATCCTCCAACAAAGTCAGACGAGGAATCTCTTGTAAAACTTCTGCGAGTTTAGGGTTAAGATTCTCCTTATGCTTGCAATTCTCCGCCAATATCGTGCATTGAGCACCTTGTGTTATCACGCAATATTTTTCCAACTCTTGAGGCAAAAAGTGTAAGAATCTCAAGCCCAACTCTACTCCACTTGCACCACTAATGCCCACAATAATGCGTTTCATAATAATCTTCCCTTTCCCGCTTCTATTATCTCTACTTCGTAAATTTTCTTTCCTTGCAAGGCACGCGCCTTAATTACATCGCCGATTGCACCGTCTTTTTGTGCTTCTAGGATAAACTCTAATTGCACACCCTCCTCTTGAACGCTAACGGAAATTTTATCTCCCTTTTTAACCACGCGTTTAAGAATGAGGCGGTCTTGGGTGATAATCACCTCTTTAGGAGTGTAAGAACGTACCGCGACTTTACCCATTTCACTTTCTTTCATCAGTATGCTACTTGCGCGTTCAAAAGGAATCCGAATCACACGTGCATTGTGATAATTCACGCTCTGCCTACCACTGATAGCCTCACTCGTTTGAATAACTTGCAAAGTCGCATCTATGGCATATTTGAAATAAACTTTGCGATTCCTTGTCCTTTCTCCATTTTTTTCTTGCACCACGACATCAAAGCTTCCCTCTCTACGTTTGAGCAATTTAGCGTGAAAGCCAATAGACACAATCGCTTCTTCATTAAAATCTATTGGCGTAATTTGCTCTAAATGCACCGCATTGACTTGAATTTTATTGGGCTGATATTCGCGCAAAAACTCTGCGAGAATATACTTCCGAATCCCCTCAATCTCTCCGCTTATAGCACGCTTAAAACTAATAATCGGGACTTTTGCGCCCACAGAGATTCCTTCATTAGCAAACTTTTCGGTAATTTGAGAGCTTTTCACCTGATAATGATGAGAACTCTTAGGAATCTCAAAGAGCAAAAAATTATTGGGTAATTCCGGAAATAAATCCTGTGCATAAATGGCATTGTTTTGGAAACGATATTCCTCTTCTAATACTAAATAAGAAAGTGCGTAAGCCTGATTTGCAAAGATAAAAAGTAAAAAAGCGAAGATTAAGCGCAACTCTCAAGCCTCAAACGCGAAATTCTTAGTGCATTGCTGACAACGCTCAAAGAGCTAAATGCCATTGCCGCTCCAGCATAAGCTGGCTGTAATACAATGCCAAAATGAGGATAAAGCACGCCCGCTGCAAGGGGAATCAAAACAAGATTATAAATGTAGGCAAAAAACAAATTTTGACGAATGTTTTTTAAGGTTGCATTGGCTATATCAAAGACTTCTACGATTCCCCATAAATCGTCTTTAAGCAATAAGACATCACCCACTTCTTGCGCTAATTCTGTTGCTTGTGCAAATGAGATTCCAAAGCTTGCCTCCTTGAGAGCTAGGGCATCGTTAATCCCATCGCCCACAAAGCAAACTTCCCCTTTTTGTGTCAGTTGTGCGATTCTTTCCGCTTTTTGTTCGGGATTCACGCCGGCGAAGAATTGCGTGATTCCAAGTTCTTGTGCAACTTTTGCCACACTTGCTTCATTATCTCCACTCAAAATCACGGATTCCACTCCACGCACTCTTAATGCCTCAATCGTAGCTTTTGCGTGATTTTTAATAGAATCTTGCAGATAAAATAATGCGAGAATTTCTTTTTGATTACCAAGCGCAATGCAATTTTCGCGCAAAAGATTGTTAAGCTTGGTATGACTTACATCTTCTACCCATTCTAATGCGCCCAAAAAATAATCCTCACCCTTAAATCTTGCTTGTACTCCCTTGCCAATCTCATAGGATTTAGATTCTAAAGTAAGGGGAGCGGAATCTTTAGCAAACTCCAAAACCGCTTTGGCAATTGGGTGAGGGTTGTTGCTTTGCATTGCATAGATAAGCCCCATAATAAAATCCTGTGATTGCATTTGTGATAGAATCTCCACTCTTTGGACGACAATCTCTCCCTTTGTGAGTGTTCCCGTCTTATCAAACACAATGGTTTGAATCTGCTTTGCTTTTTCATAAACCTCTGGAGTTTTAATAAGAATCTCTGATTTTTTCGCACGCATACTCGCGCAAACGATTGCTAAAGGCACTGCAAGCCCAAGTGCGCAAGGACAAGAAACCACCAAGACACAAGCAACAATGGAAAGCGCAAAGGCTAAGTCTTGACCAAAAACCAACCACAAGACAAAGCAAGCCACGCTAAGCAAAACTACGCTGGGTACAAACACACTTGCGATTCTGTCCGCAAGTGCCCCAATGGGAGGTTTTTGAGATTGTGAGAGTTCTAACAAGTCTAGCATTTCATAAACAAAAAACTCATTGGAATCCTTGCTTGCTTGAATCACGATTTCACCATTGAGCACCAAGCTCCCGCCAATCACTTCCGCACCCGCCTCAATCGTCTTGGGCAACTCCTCTCCATTGATATGGGCACTGCTCACCTCGGCTTTACCTGATAGCACCACACCATCAAGTGGAATCTTCTCTCCACCGATAACTAGACATTTATCGCCTTTTTGAATCTTATCAACCGCAATCCATTGCGTCTCTTGCGATTCCATATCTTGAAGCAATCTTGCCTGTGCAGGCAAAAGTTTCGCTAGAATTTCTAATGCATCACTTGCTTTTCTCTTTGCGCTTGATTTGAGATATTCCCCCACCAACACAAAGCAAATCACCGCACTACTTCCTTCGAAATAAAAACCTTGCGCACCGGTAATAAAAAGATACAAGGAATACACATACGCTACACTTGTGCCAAGCGCAATCAAGACATTCATATCTGCAGATTTCGTCTTAAAAAAGCTCTTCGCTCCTTGATAAAAGGGCAGACCGCAATAAAACTGCACAACACTTGCAAGCACTAATTGCACCACTGCACTCCAAGAACTATGCAATCCTATCATATGCAAAGAAAAAATCACCAAAAACAAAGGAAGTGCAATCCATAATCTCTGCTTCAATCCCTTAATATAGGCTTTTTCTCGCTCTTTAGAATCCTCAAGAGTCGCAGGAAATCCATACGAAGTAATCCACTCCATAATCTTAGATTCTGTAATTTGTGTTTCATCATAAGCAATTTTTGCTCTTCCGCTGATGGAATTGATTTTGATATTTTTGATGCTTGGAATCTTTTGTAAATTACTCTCAATCGTAGAAGAACAAGCACTGCAATGCATACCGCTAATATTTAATTTCACAATTTTCATTCTTGTCTCTTTTTTATTATTGAATTGATAAGTTTTAAAGCTTTAAAATTTTATAATTTTTTTTTTATTTTATGCTTATAACTTATATTTTCTCAAGGTAATTTTTATGATAAATCGTAAAAAAATCTATAATCCAAGCTCACAAGAAAGCGTCAATGACCGAAAGATTTTTGGCGGCAATCCTACAAGCATTTTTGAACTTAATAAAATCAAATACCAATGGGCTTATAATCTTTGGAAAGTAATGTTAAATAATTCTTGGTTTCCAGAAGAAGTCAATATGACTAATGATAAACGCGATTATTTAGATGGTTTAACCCCAGAAGAAAAAATCGGCTATGATAGAGCCTTAGCGCAATTGATTTTTATGGATTCCTTGCAGACGAATAACTTGATTGATAATGTCAATCCCTATATCACAAGTCCAGAAATCAATCTCATTTTGGTGCGTCAAGCCTTTGAAGAAGCCTTGCATTCTCAAAGTTACGCCGTAATGGTGGAATCTATCTCCGCAAATACTGATGAAATTTATGAAATGTGGCGGAGTGATGCAAGACTCAAAGCCAAAAACGACTATATTGCAAAAGTTTATGAAGATTTGGCTCTCAATCCTAACGAATCCGCACTCCTTAAAGCAATGTTTGCAAACCAAATCCTAGAGGGAATCTATTTTTATAGTGGATTTACTTTCTTTTACACCCTTGCAAAAAGTGGCAAAATGCTTGCAAGCGCACAAATGATTCGCTTTATCCAACGCGATGAAATTACACATCTTTTACTTTTTCAAAATATGATTAATTCACTCAAAAAAGAAATGCCATATCTCTTTACTAAAAACTTGATTGAAGAAGTGATTGAAATGTTTAGAGAAGCGGTAAAGGTAGAATCTGCTTGGGGAGACTACATCACGCAAGGGCGAATCTTAGGACTTACAAGCGAGATTATCCACGAATATATTTGCTATCTTGCTGATGATCGCTTAAAACGCGTAGGCTTACCCATACTCTATAATGCGAAACACCCTATTAAATGGGTAGATTCCTTTAGCTCATTTAATAACCAAAAAACCAATTTCTTTGAAGGAAATGTAACTAATTATTCGAAAGGGAGTTTAAACTTTGATGATTTCTAAACAGCTTTACTCATTACAACTCAAAACAAAGCAAAATTTTGAAGAAAATTTGATACATTTAAAGAATCTTATCTTAAATTGTGAGAGTGATTCTATTATTTTAGCCCCTGAAGTTTGTTTGACAAACTTTTGTTATCAGCGAATGGACGAGGCGGCAGAGTTTGCCAAAGTCGCGACAGAATCACTCTTGCACCTCTCAAGTGATAAGACGATCGTGCTCACAATGATTGAAAAATATCGTGATGGATTCTATAATAACTTAAAAGTTTTTCACAAGAGTGAGCTCTTACACAAACAAAGCAAACATCGGCTTTTTCCTCTAGGAAATGAGCACCTACATTTCCAAAGTGGTGATATAGCCGAGATTGCTCCCTTTGAAATTGAGGGGATTTTGTGCGGTGCGATTAATTGCTTTGAATTGCGATTCATTGAGCTTTGGCAGCGCGTCAAAGGTTGTGATTTGATTTTTGTCCCAGCCCAATGGGGAAAAGAACGCAAAGATAACTTTGAAACCCTTTCCAAAGCCCTAGCAATCACCATGCAAAGCTTTGTCATTGCAAGCAGTGGGGCAAACGATACCTGCGCCAAAGGAAGTGCAATCATCTCGCCTTTTGGTTATGCAACCAAAGATGACGAGCAAGAGATCATTGGCTTGCGCGCAGATTTCAATGAAATTACACAAACGCGTAAATTTATTGATATTGGATTGAGCAAGACAAAATGCAATCCCTAAAAACTGCCAATATGGTGCTTGAAATCTCCAAGCGATTCCGCCTTAGCCCAGCGGTTGAGAAAGCTTTTTTAAGCATCAATCGTGAAGTGTTTGTTCCTAGTGGCTTCGCTCACCTTGCCTATACCTTAGATGCGCTTCCTATGGGAGCAAGTCAGTGGATAAGCTCGCCTTTAACTGTGGCAAAAATGACAGAATATCTACAATGCGAGGGGGCAGATTCTGTGCTAGAAATTGGCTGTGGTAGTGGGTATCAAGCGGCGATTCTTAGCAAGCTGATTCGCCGTGTTTTCAGCATCGAAAGGATTGAAAAGCTACTAGAAGAAGCGAGGGCACGCATTAAATTATGTGATATTGCCAATATCAATACCAAACTAGACGATGGACAAAAGGGTTGGAGTGCCTATGCGCCTTATGATAGGATTCTGCTTTCTGCCTCTATCAAGGAAATTCCTCAAAGTCTTGTTGCACAACTTAGTGAGGGTGGAATCCTCGTTGCACCCATAGAAATAGGCAATGCACAAGTCATCACGCGTTTTATTAAGCGCAATGGAATCCTAAGTGAAAAACAAGAACTAGAACATTGTGTCTTTGTCCCCGTTTTAAATGGACTAGACAAGGATTCTTAATTTCTCTCTCACACTTCAATCCAAAATTTACTTTCACATTACACAATTTTGCTTTTATCATTGTGAGGGCAAAACCCAAAGCAAATCATCTTGCACATTTATGATTCCATCTGCATCATCACAAGAGAATCTTTAGTTTTTGTGGCAACCCAATGTTGCAAAAAGTAAAATTTATAATGGAATCTTTAAAATAAGATTGAAATGATAGATTACCACGTAAGCTTAAAAACTTGCTTACAATGACACATCTCCTATTAATCCAAAAGCCCAAGCACAGAAGCAATCACCGCGCCCTCACGCAAACCCTCATCTACAACCAAGCATTCTTGAAATCCCAAAATCTCCATAAAACAAGTAAATAGTGCAATTCCAAAAGGCACAACATCGGCTTTATACATTCCAACAAGACCCCTTTGTGATTCTTTTGAGAGTGCCAAAAACTTTGCTAGCTCTGTCAAAAAATCCTCCCGCGTCAATTCCATACCAAAAATCGCACTTGCATTGTATTCTTGCAATCCTAACTTAAACGCACACACCATTGTGGGAGTGCCACTATTTGCCATTATAAAGTATGGCTTCTTGCCTTTCTTAGCGCATTCTTGCATAAAGGCGATAATGGGTTGCAAAAATTCCTCCTTGTGCGCCAATAAATTCTCCACACTTTGGTAACGTTCCTTGGCACTCACGATTCCGATTTCAAAGCTCCTTGCCAAATCCCCCTCCTCTCCACAGAGGATAAACTCACTACTTGCCCCACCCATATCTATAAGCAGAAAACAATCTTGCTTATATTTGGGATTCGTTTTAGCAATTTTTTGCACTGCAATCTTTGGAGCAAGGGCTGTAATTTGCGCTTCTTGTTCTCCAGAAATGACTTGGAATGAAATCTGTGTAGAATCCCAAATTGCTTGCAAAATCGCTTCACGATTGCGTGCTTTACGCATTGCCTGTGTTGTCAATGCCACCACTTTATCTTGTGGGACAATCTTTAATGCGGCTTTTAATGCAAGCAATCCTTGAATAACTCTGTCTTTCGCGGCTTCGCAAATCTCTCCACTGCTCTCCAATCCCTCCGCTGTGCGCACAGTCGTATCATATTCTCCCAAAACAATAAAATCCTTTTGAGATTCCCCTGTGATTTGCATTCTGATTCCACGCAAAGAATTACTGCCCAAATCAATGCCTATAATTTCCACGATTTCACCCCTTTTGGAAAGATAATTTTAAAGCAATGTATCCCTTCTTGCGATTTTTCTTGAGATTCTAAAGCATAATGATAACCAAAGCCCAAATGGTGTAACTCCAAAATACCCTTTAAAATCCCAAGTCCAAGCCCATAGCCTTGAATCAAAGTGTGTGCATCTTCACGCGAAAAAGGCTCAAAATAATAATGAATAGATTGTTTAAGTGGCGCACCAAAGTTGCAAACACTAAGGACAAAAAATTCGCTCTCTTTCTGTGGCAATCCCCAAGTTACCATATTTTCAAGCCCTTTTTCTAGCCTTGCTTGGACGACAATCTTGCCCTTGCTCTTATATTTTTTCGCATTTTCAACAAGATTCTTTAAGGCAATGGATAAAAACTGCAAATCCCCATAGATTCTAAAACTCTCTTGAATCTGAATCTCTAATTCCTCTTCCTCTAAAAATAAATGTTCTAAAGCATCTAAAATGAGTGTTTCTACATCGAATTCGCTCCATACAAACAAGTCTCCACCCTCTTGAATTTTCTCAAAAGTCAAAATCTGACTTGTAAGATTATTAAGATTGCTTACACATCGCATTACGATAGCTTTTTGCGGATTATCTGGCATCATTTCTAATGCAAGCTTTGCCTTAGAAATCGGGGTTTTGAGCTCGTGCCCAATATTTCTTAACACAAATTCCCGCGTCATCATTAGTTTAGAAATTTTTGCACTCATTGTATTAAAACTCGAAGCTAATTGTGCCTGTGATGGCTCTTTTGGCACAGGAATCTTGATTTTATAATTTCCTTTAGTAAATTCCTGCAAGGCATTTTGCAAAACCTTTAATGGTTGCAAAAGGGCTAAAACGATTGAAAAAGTCAAAAGAAGCACCAAAAAATCCATAAAAAACCACACATTTAACCCATTATCTTCAAACAATTCCTCCTCATAGTCTTTGAGTGCCACAAAATCCATACCTAAATACTCCAAATGAAATCCATAATTACTTTGAACTCTAAAAATTCTAACTTTCGTAAAAGATTCTTTGTTTTCTAAGAGTATCTTTGCGTCTTCTGGCATTTGTTGCATAATTTGATAATGATTGTTTTCTGTGATTTGGCGCAAACGCATCGTGTTTCCACTAATAAATTCTAGCAAGGATTGTTGGGCTAAAAAGATTGTTTTAGAGAGGACTTCTTCTTCGTTTTTTCTTAAATTATTGACATTAGTAAAATAAATAATCACTCCACTAATGCAAAGAGAAACCACAAACAAAAGATAGATTTGCACAGATAAAGGGGGAATGAAATTGGGGAATGAAAGATTCTTAATCACAGAATTTATAACCAATTCCCCAAATAGATTGAATATATTTAGGCATTTTGGCATCATCGCCTAATTTAACGCGCAAATTTCTGATATGCGTATCAATGCTTCGCAAAGAGGAATCAGGAGCAATAGAAGAGATTGCTTGCGCTAGAGATTCTCGCGAATAAGGCTTGCCTCTATGAGCAATCAGCAGGCTTAAAATTTCAAACTCTGCTGGCGTAAGCTCTATATTATAGCCTGCAATACTCACTTTGTGTTTATTAACATCTATCTCTAAATCCCCATATTTTACGCTCTGATTCTGTGAGTAACGTTTGAGCAAGGCATTAATGCGTGCCACAAGTTCAATGGGTTCATAAGATTTTGCTAGATAGTCATCAGCTCCTCTCTCAAATCCTAAAATTTTACTACTAATATCCGCACGCGCAGAGGACATAATAATGGGTATATCGCTAATTTGACGCAGTCTCTGACACAATTCCAATCCGTCCATTTCTGGTAGCATAATATCCAAGACTGCTAAGTGGAATCCGCCTTTGTTTTTCAGCCAATCTAACGCGGTTGTTGGACTTTCCGTCGCCATCACTTCCATACCGCTTTGATGCAGATAATCCACTAATAATTTTTGCATTTCCAAATCATCTTCTACAATCAAAATTTTATACATTGACTACTCCAAACTTTCTAAAAGTTTCTCCATATTATCTGTGTCTAAAATTTCTACTACTACACAATAAAATGCGATTCTTGCCTTGATATACTCCTCACTCACTTCCTTGAATGCTTGTTCGTATTGCTCCAAATCTACTTTTGTTCCATTTTTCAAGTCTAGCAATAAACGATTCCGAATGCGATAGCCATTTTGTTGGTAGGCTCGTTTTTCCGCATAAAATTCCGCCATTGCACTCTTGAGTATTTCTTGTCTTTTGGGAGTTAAGCTTAGATTCTTTAATATGTTTTCAATCTCATTACTCCATAACTGCACACACAAGATTAGAAAAATAATCAAAACTCGCATCAAAATCCTAAAAATTAAAATACACAATGATAAAAGTGAGGAATCACAAAGAGATTCCTCACTTAAAAAACCAGAAGATTACTTTTGCTCTGTTGTTTCTTGGATAACCTCTAGCCATTCCTCTTTTGTGAAGATTACTTCTACTGCCTCCATTAAGTTCATCGCAATATCTGCGATAAAGGAGCTATCGTTGAGGATTGAAGTCGCATTTGTCGCGCTAATTTTTTCTTCTGCAATCAATCGTTCTACATCACGCATAATATTTCTATCAAACTCTTTTGGCAAATCCTTTGTCGCTCTAATTTGCTTTAGAATCACCACCGCACTTTCGTCTTTCATCAGCTTTAACTCTTCAATCCCGCGTAACAATTCTCCTAAATCCTTGCGCATTGAATTATACTGCTCAGCAAGATAACGATTTGATGAGATAGAATAGACTTTCATATTTGCTTGGATTAATTTTAAGTTCTTTGTCGCTTCTGTGATATTACGTGCCGCAATTTTAAAGGAATAAATGCGTTGGTGTTTATTCTCGTCCTCTACATATCTTTGCGCTTTAGTAGAAAATTCCATAATTGCGTCAAACAACACTTTAATCTTTCTCTTATAAAGATAATCCAAATCCACATCACCGCTAAACCATTTTTTGGTTTTAATGATTGTATCAAAGCTTTCTTTTCCGCGAATATCACTGCGATTAAAGCCAATCGTATGTGCAATGAGCGCATAAGCATTGTTATATAAATGCACAGATTCCTTTTGCAAGGCTTCAATGGCAGTATCAGAGTATTCTATAATATTACTATCCAAATACAAAGGAGCGTCCATTTCTCTATCACGAGGAGCTTTGATAGTTTTATCCAAGAAAAATACAATTTGCTTGATAAAGAGAGAAATAAGAATCACACCTACGAGGTTAAACATCGTATGAAAAAGGGCGGTTTTGAGTGCTATATTATCGTGCGAAAGTCCTAAAAAATCTGCTGTAATATTTACTAAATGCACAAAATATGGGAAAAAGATAATGACGATAATTGCAATACTAAAATTGAAAATACAATTTGCAATGGCGAGTTTTTTCCCTTCAATATTTGCACTAAGACTCGCAACTACCGCCGTTACAACGCCTCCGACACTTGTGCCAAGTGTAGCGGCTAACGCGTTTTCAAAGCCAATCTGTCCGCTAACCAATGCAGAGATAATAATCGCTAGTGTTGCGTGGCTACTTTGCACAATCCCCGTCATCACAGCACCAAGCCCTACAAAAATAATCACACCTTTGAATCCATCAAAGTTAAAACGTGAAAGGTCCATAATTTCTTTATAGGATTCAAAACCACTTTTAATATAATCCACACCCAAGAAAAAGAATCCAAGCCCTACAAAGATTAATCCAATCCCTTTAAACACATTGTCTTTTTGGAAATTCAACACCGTTCCGCATACAATCAGAGGAATTGCCAAAATAGAAATATTGATACTTGTTAATCCAACGATGAGCCAAGAACCCGCGCTATTGCCTAAATTTGCCCCAAAGATAATCCCAATCCCTTGAGCAAGCGTAATCAAACTAGCAGAAAGGAACGAAATAGAAATCACAGAAACGAGCGTTGAAGATTGCATTAACATTGTCGTAACCACACCAAATACAATGCTTTTAAAACGCGTATCGGTGGATTTTGTCAAAATCTTCTCCAAAAGCCCCCCACTAAAGGATTTAAATCCAGAGCTTAGATTCATCATACCAATTAGCAAAATAGCAACCCCCGCTAAGATTTGTGCTATTTCCGGAAACACAACCAAAAAATACAACATTAAAATGATGATGACAATCAAAGAATAACGTTTAATGTTTTGCAATCTCATTCCTTTTACATAAAATTAAGCGACTAAGTATAGCAAAAGTTTAGCTATTTTCAATTTATCCTTTAAAGATTTCAATCACAAAACTTCATATTTTCCTTAAAAAATAAAATAATTTTTAACCTTTTAGGATTCTATTAACTATAATGTTTTAAGATAAGCTTTTGAAGTCAAAAAAGGAGTGCAAAATGGAGCAGGAAGCCAAAAGGATTCTTATTATTGGGGGCGGTTATGGCGGCTTAAAAGTTGCTTTGGGCTTGCAAAGAAAATATCAAGGCAACGCAAAAATCACTTTGATTAGCAAACACGACTACCATTATCAAACGACTTTGTTACATAAAGTAGCAATCGGAACATTAAGTGCTAGAAAGGCACGTATTTATTATCGCAAGATTCTTAATCCGCAAAAGGTGCAATTCATCAAAGACAAAATTACGAATCTCTGCCCGCAAGAAAATAAAGTCATAGGCAATGGGGGTGAGTATTTTTATGATTATTTAGTGATTGGGCTTGGCTTCAAACCCGATAATTTTGGAATCCATGGGGTTGATAAATACACTTATAAGCTTTCTTCCCTCAATGCCGCACTGAAACTAACAAAAAACATTGAAAATAAATTCAAAGAATTTGTGCATACCAAAAACCCAAAAGACTTACAAGTGATTGTATGTGGCACAGGCTTTACAGGGATTGAATTTTCTGCAGAGCTTGCGACACAATTAGAAGAACTTTGTTTGATTTGCGGAATTGATAGAAAAATTCCAAAAGTTACCTGTATCGGACGTTCTAAGCATATTCTACCTGTTTTTAATGAAAGTCTCGTCCAAACTGCAGAATCCAAGCTTAAAGCCCTTGGTGTAGAGATTCTATCAGGAGCAACAATTAAAGAAATCCAAGAGGGAAAAGTTCTAGTAGAAAAAGAGGGGCAAATACAAGAAGTGTATGGCAATACAATCATTTGGAGTGCAGGAGTCAAAGGAAGTGATATTGTAGAAAAATCCGAGATTCCAAACAAAAGAGGACGCATTCAAGTTAATTCTCAACTGCAATGCAAAGAATTTCCAAATATTTATGTAGTAGGGGATTGTGCTATGGTTGTTAGCAAAGATGCCATTCACGCGCCTACCGCGCAGCTTTCCGCTCAAATGGGAGACTATCTTGCGGAACTCCTATGTGCAAAGCTAGGAAATCAAACCTTTGAAAACCAATTTCATTTCAATCATCGGGGCACGGTTTGTTCTATTGGACATACCGATGGTGTGGGCATTGTTTATCACAAGAATGTCAAGGGTGAAATGGCAGCCTTTATGAAAAATACGATTGAAAACAAATGGCTTTATAGCATTGGGGGAATGGATATGGTGCTTAAAAAAGGACAATTTCGTTACCGCACAAGCAACTGATTCCATAGTGCGCACACTTATGACGTGTGATGATTTGGAGTTAGAATTCCGCTAAAGATTCTACTTTTGTAAATTCTTTATTTAGATTGCTACAACTTAGAGAGAAAGAATCTCAAGATTCTGCTTCTTTCTCTTGCATTGCTTAATGCAACGCCGCATTAAGCTCTATTTTGCGATTAGAGCGAAAAGCAATCATTGCCCCACTCTTAGAATCCTGTCTGAAATGCACACCATTTTTAGCCGACAAATCACGTCCCTTGTATAATCCGCTTTCTTTAATCTCAAAGCCGGGATTGATTTCTGCGATTTTGCGAGCTTCTTCCTCACTGATTTTAAAAATCGTTCCCGCCAAAACCGCAATTCCACCATCTACGATACAACCATCTCCTAGACTGATTCCTGTGGAGCTATTCACGCCCAAAAGGCAATTTCTGCCAATACTAATGGGGTCTGCATTGCCTCCGCTTAAGACGCCTAATATGCTAGCACCTCCGCCGACATCACTGCCCTCGCCGACAATAACACTAGAGCTAATGCGCCCCTCATTCATACACGCACCCATTGCACCTGCATTAAAATTCACATAGCTAGCTCCGGGCATTTGAGTGTAACCACCTTTACCGAGATATGCTCCAAAACGTGTTTTAGCAGTGTCAAGCAGACGAATATTATCGTATTGTGGAATCACTTGCATTAAATAACGAGGAAATTTATCCACAAAGTCAATTGCTGGGAACTCTCCACGCATTTTAAGAGCAATCTCATTCTCTCTTAGCCACTCTAACTCATAAGGCACATTGCCACTCCAAGCGACATTGGTCAATAATCCAAAGATTCCATCTAATTGCAGACTTCTAAGCGGTGCTTTACCAAGTGAGAGTGCGAGCAATTTAAGATAGGCGGATTCTACACTTTTGCATTGTGCATCTTGATAAATGGCACAGAATCGGTAACGAAAATCACCCTTTTCGGTATAGATTCTATTCTCTTGTAACGCACGTTGTAACTCCAAAAGCACCGCAATATTTTTGTGCGTATTAGGGCTTTCTTGTGTCTCTGCTAAATACCCGCCAAAGCTCGCTAAAGCCGCAATAATAAATCCCTCTGTAATCCCAAGCACAAGCTCACTTTCGCACTCTTCTAGCACTTTGCATTCTTCACGCAAGGATTCAAAAATCGCATAAGCACCGAAATTCTCACCCCAATTTAATACAGGATAAGTTGCTTGCAAGACTTTACCATTGATTGTGCCTACATCTGCATAACAAATCCCAAATCCTAAAGGTTGTTTATAATGTGGCACACTTTGCAAAGATTCTACTTTTGTTTTAAATTCTTCCTTATTCATAAAAACTCCTTAAAAATTTGTAGATTATAACCAAATTCAAATAAAATTTTAAAGAAGCCGATGGCTTGAAATAAGTTATAATTTGCAAAAATTTATAACTTTAAGGAAAAATAATGCAAAAAGAAGATTGGATTTTGTTTTTAGTATTTTTAATTGGCGGATTATTGCTTATTGCACTATTTTTTGTATTCTTGGGCGATAAAATGTTTAATAAAAAAGAAACCCCCTCCGATACATTGAAGATTCCAAATGCCCAAGAGCTCTTAGAACTCCTTAAAGACAAGACAAATGACTTAAAAAAACTAGAACAATATTCCAAGCTAGCCTTTGCGCATTATCAACAATATATGCAAGAAATTGAAAACTTTGATTTAGAATTTATTGCGATTCTGACTTCACACAAGAGCGTGAGTGCTAAACTCATTTTGGAAGTGGAGCGACATTTCAAACAACTCAATCCCACACGCAAAGAATTGCTAGAAAAAGCCTTAGGTATGGGACTCAAACATCGCTAGATTGCAATTGATATGCAATACACGAGAAAAATCTCTTATGGCAAACTTGCCCTACCAAGTCCAAAGGGGATTTATAAAGATTTTAGAATTTTGTGCTAAGATTAATCAAGAATTTTGTTTGACAAATAAGATAAAGGCGCGGAAGTGAAAAGCAGTATTTTTGAATTAGTAGAGAATTGGACAAACAACGAAGTAGTTGCGATTTCAGATGCTATTGAATTGATAGAATATGCGGATAAATTAGGTTTTGATGAAGCGTGGATTGGGGAGCACCATTTCAATAGCTTTACCCTCTGTCCTGCTACCCTCACACTCATCAGTTACGCACTTGCACGTACACAACGCATCAAGGTAGGCAGTGCGGCGATTTTGCTTCCACATTACCATCCCATTCAATTATCAGAAGAAATTGCGACACTAGATTTACTAAGCAATGGGCGATTCCTTTTTGGCTTTGCGCGCGGGGCATTTCCAATCTTTGATATTACAATGGGAAACAATCCTCAAAATAATCGTAAAATTATGCTAGAAAATGCGAGAATCGTGCATAATTTACTTTTCAAAGAGCAAGTCTCCCACGAAGGAGAATTTTTTGATGTCAATAATGTCAGCATTCGCCCCCACCCAAAAGGTTTGATTCCTTTCTATGTCGCAAGTAATCACGATGAAACGCTCAAGATTTCGGCTCAAAGTGGCTATCACTTCTTGGGCTCACTCACACTTGATGCAAAACGCGCGAAAGAAATCTATGATATTTTTGAACAAAATGGCGCAAAAGACCTAGAATTTGTGCTAACACGTGCAATTTATATTGATGAAGACCGCAGTGTCGCACAAGAAAAGGCACACATAGGAGTGGATATTTTTACCCAATGTATGTTGCGCGCTAGTGAATCCAATCCAACCTTTGAGGCGATTATCAAAGCAAGTGATTATGAAGAATTTAGAGCGGAGTTTTTCAACAAAGACAAAATCATAGATTGTATGATTGTTGGTACGCCGGAAGACTGCGTGGAACAAATTTTGGAATTGCGTGAGCAAATCCAATTCAACACACTTTCTTTGAAGCTCCTTTCCTCCAAGATTCAAGATTCTAAAAATATTCTCAAACTCTATAAAGAACGCGTTGCTCCTTATTTGTAATGGATTCTAATGCAGCCAAACTCAAAAATGCCCAAGAAGCACTTTTGAGTTGGTATGCTCGCTGTGGGCGGCATTATTTGCCTTGGCGCGACAAACTTGCTCCCAATCGTGCCTATCGTGTATTAGTAAGCGAAATAATGCTCCAACAGACGCAAGTCAAAGCGGTATTGGAACATTTTTATTTCCCTTTTTTAGAGCATTTTCCAAATCTTCAAGCTCTAAGTCAAGCAGAAATCTCCGAGGTGTTACACCTTTGGCAAGGACTTGGATATTACTCGCGTGCAAGAAATCTCCACAAACTCGCACAAATCTGCATAGAATCCCAAACGAAACAAGACTCTAAACACTCTTCAAAAGAAACAAACAATGCCCTGCCCCAAGACATCAAACTCCTACGCAAGCTTCCCGGAATTGGAGCTTACACTGCAGGGGCGATTGCTTGCTTTGGCTATGATTTGCCCGTTAGTTTTGTGGATTCTAATATCAAACGCATTCTTCTGCGACTTTTTGCCTTGCGCTCTGCTACTCCCTCCCTTTTGGAATCCAAAGCTAAGCTAATTTTAAACTCTAAAGACCCTTTCAATCATAATCAAGCATTGCTAGATTTAGGCGCGCTAATCTGTCTGCCGAAATCTCCTAAATGTGAAGTCTGCCCCCTCAATCCCTTTTGTCTAGGCAAACAAGATTGGCAAGCCTTTACGCAAAGCAAATCCACACGCACGATTAAAAAACCCTTGTATCTTGGAATCTTTATTCAAGATTCCAAAGTCGCACTTTTTCAAAGCAAAGATAAACTATATTTTGGACTTTATAACTTCCCACAGATTCCGCCACAGATGATTCAAGCAAACCAAAAACTTGGAAATTTAAAGCATTCTTACACGAAATATCGGTTGGATATTTCTCTTTTTCTTTGCCCCTTAGAAAATTTAGATAAGCTTTTAAAAAATGATTTTTCTAGCGCTTTCAGAGACTCGCTAGAGTTTTTCACGCGCGACTCTTTAGAATTTCTACCCTTATCCTCTTTGAGTTTGAAAATCCTAAAATTTTTATACACAAAAGGCTTGTTTTAATAGAAATTTGCTAACATTTTATAAATTTAATATAAGGAATTCCTAATGCCACTTTTAGATAGCTTCAAAGTCAATCACGAAATTATGCCAGCCCCTGCAGTGCGTCTTGGGAAAGTAATGCACACACCCAAAGGCGATGCAATTTGTGTTTTTGATTTGCGCTTTTGCAAGCCCAATGTTGAAATCTTAAGCGAAAAAGGAATCCACACACTAGAGCACCTCTTCGCAGGATTTATGCGTGAGCATTTAAATAGTGATGCAGTAGAAATCATTGACATTTCTCCTATGGGTTGTCGCACAGGATTCTATATGAGTTTAATTGGCAAACCTACTCCACAAGCCGTGCGTGAGGCGTGGGAAAAAAGTATGCAAGACATTCTTAAAGTAAGCGAAATTCCCGAAGCCAACTCATTGCAGTGTGGCACTTACAAAATGCACTCTCTTGATGAAGCTAAAGAAATTGCCAAAAACACATTAAACAAAGGAATTGGCATTATGGATAATGAAGCACTTAAACTCAATCTCCAATGACTTTAGAAAATTACTTACAAGCGGTAGAATGCCTTAATTTATGGGCAAAACATTATTATGTCTTAGACGACCCTATTGCGAGCGATGAAGAATACGACACACTCTACCACCAAATCCAAGCTTACGAGCTACAAAACCCTCAAAACATTGCTCCCGATTCTCCAACGCAACGCGTAGGGGACAAGGTGCTAGAATCCTTTAGCAAATCTACCCATATCCAAAGAATGTGGAGCTTAGAAGATGTCTTCAATCCACAAGAATTGCAAGAGTGGATAGAACGCGTCTTGCGCACAGCCAATCAGGATTCTTTGCCATTTTTCATTAGTCCTAAATTTGATGGCGCAAGCTTAAATCTCCTCTATGAAAACGGAATCCTTATCAGTGCAGCGACAAGAGGAGATGCTTTTGTGGGTGAAAATGTAACACAAAATGCACGCACGATTCCAAGCATTCCTCTTAAAATTGCCTACAAAGGACGCATTGAGATTCGCGGGGAATGCGTCATCTCCAAAGGAGATTTTGAAAAGTTAAATCAAGAACGTTTGCAAAAGGGAGAAAATCTCTTTGCCAACCCACGCAATGCAGCCGCCGGAAGCTTGCGCCAACTAGATTCCAAAATCACTGCAAAACGCAAATTGCAATTCATCGCTTGGGGTGTGGGTGCTTGTGATTTGGCAGACTTTATGGAATTTGCCCTCACGAACGAATCTAGCAGCTCTAAAGATAGCTTTTTTGCGCTAATGGAGCAAATCTATGCTTTGGGATTCCAAAAATCCCCATTCATAGAGTATTGCAATGATTTCAAGAGTATTCAAAACGCCTATACACATTTGATTTCTATGCGGGATTCTTATCCTATTATGCTTGATGGAATGGTTATTCGCGTGGATTCTATTGCGCTACAAGATAAACTTGGATTCACAATTAAAGCCCCTCGTTTTGCTTGCGCATACAAATTTCCCGCAATTGAAAAAAGAGCCAAACTACTTGGAATCACTCTGCAAGTAGGGAGGACAGGCGTCATCACTCCTGTTGCAGAGCTTGAGCCAATTTTCATTGAGGGGGCGAAAGTCAGTCGGGCGACTTTGCATAACTTTGATGAAATCGCTAGAAAGGACATTCAAATCAATGACTTTGTGATTCTCATTCGCAGCGGTGATGTGATTCCAAAAATCATCAAATCTCTACCTGCTTTGCGCAATGGCACACAATTCCCCTATCAAATCCCAACGCAATGCCCAATCTGCAAAAGTGAATTACTGATTGAAGAAAAGCTCATCAAATGTCAGAATCTTAATTGTGAAGCCCGCGTGAAAAACTCTATTATCCATTTTGCAAGCAAAAAGGCACTCAATATTGATGGCTTGGGGGAAAAGATTGTGGAAACACTCTTTGATACAGGCAAGATTGCTTCCATAGAAGACTTGTTCTATTTGCGTGCGGACGACTTAGCGGATTTGGAAGGCTTTAAGGACAAAAAAATCAACAATTTACTTCAAGCAATCGCCGCTACACGCGGCGTAGAGCTGTGGAGATTCATCAATGCACTCGGGATTGAACATATCGGAGAGGGAGCAAGCAAAAAGCTTGCCAATGCCTTTGGATTAGAGTTTTATCAAAAATCCTATCAAGATTTTATCACACTTGATGGATTCGGGGCAGAAATGGCAGCTTCGTTAGAGGAGTTTTGCAAAGTCAATCTCCAACGTCTCTTGCGACTTTTAGAGCTGATTTCTCCCCTTTGTGTAACTCAAGAATTAACGCAAGATTCTCAAGTCAAAGGCAAAACCTTTGTCATCACGGGCACACTTTCCAAAGCGCGCGAGGAATATCAAGAGATTTTGGAATCACTAGGCGCAAAAGTTAGCGGGAGTGTTTCTAAAAAAACAAATTTTCTACTCTGTGGTGAAAATGCAGGCTCTAAACTTACAAAAGCACAAGAATTGGGTGTCAAGGTTATAAACGAAGAGGAGCTTAATGCAATGCTTGAGTAAATTCTACATCCGCGAACATTATTCGCTTCGCACATTTATTTCTATATGCACTCTTTAAAAACTTAACATCAATTCAGGATTCCAACTTTAGCTCACAAATTCAATTTAATTTTTCTTTGAGCAGTTCATTCACTCTTGCAGGATTTGCGCCTTTAGAATTTTTCATCACTTGCCCTACAAAGAATCCAAAGAGCTTGTCTTTACCACTCTTATATTCCGCAACTTTATCCGCATTTGCACTAATGACTGCTTCAATGGCTTCAAGGATTGCACCCTCATCATTAACCTGCGCTAATCCCATAGATTCTATCAGACTATCTACCTCACCTCCACGATTCTGCGCCAAAACATCAAGAATTTCTTTGGCACTTTTACCGCTAATCTTGCCCTCATCAATGCGTTTAACCAAAGTTGCCAAAGTCTCTGACTTAATCCCGCAATTTTGCAAATTATTCTCGCCCTTTAACCTCCCTAAAAGTTCGGTAGTCAGCCAAGTAACTGCACCCTTTGGACTTGCACCCAAAGCAAGCATTTGCTCAAAGTATAATGCCATTTCAAGCTCACTTGTGAGCACTTTTGCATCACTTTCTTTGATTCCAAACTCACGCACATAACGCAATCTTTTTTCATCGGGCATTTCTGGGATTTTACGCCCCTGCTCCATTAGCTCCGCGTCAATAAACACGGGCAACAAATCAGGGTCTGGAAAATAACGATAATCTGCCGCTTCCTCCTTGCCACGCATAGAACGTGTAGTGCCCTTTGCAGTGTCAAAGAGGCGTGTTTCTTGGACGACTTCTGTTGCATATTTGCCATCCTCCCACGCCTCAATTTGTCGCTCTACTTCATATTCAATGGCTTTTTGAATGAATTTAAAGCTATTGAGATTCTTAATTTCTACGCGCGTATAAAGATTAGAATCCCCTTTAGGACGGATAGAAACATTTGCATCGCAACGAAAGCTTCCCTCTTGCATATTTGCATCAGAGATTCCTAAGAATCGGACAATAGAATGCAGCTTTTTAAGATATGCTATCGCCTCATCACTGCTTCGCATATCAGGCTCGCTCACAATCTCCAAAAGTGGCGTACAGGCGCGATTCAAATCCACTTTAGAATAATGACTCTCGTGGATATTTTTCCCCGCGTCCTCTTCCATATGCGCACGCGTTACGCCGATAATCTTTTTCTCTCCATTGACTTCAATCTCAATTTCCCCGCGTCCTACGATTGGAATCTCAAATTGGCTAATTTGATAGGCTTTAGGTAAATCAGGATAAAAATAATTTTTGCGTGCAAACACGGAGTTTTGATTAATCTTGGCGTTGATGGCTGTGCCAAATGAAATTGCCTTTTTGACGACTTCGCGATTCAACACAGGCAACGCACCGGGCAAACCCAAGCAAGTGGGACAAACATTTTTATTTGGTTCTTCACCAAAACTTGTCGCACACGCACAAAAAATTTTCGTCTTGGTATTGAGCTGGACATGCACTTCAAGCCCAATAATGGTTTCATAAGCACTCATTGATTCACCTTTTATTAAAATCGTGCGCATTTTATCAGATTTTGCTTTAAATAAACGCTAGATTCCCGCTTGATTATTAATTGTTTCGCGTTTTTCAGTCTTTTAAAGAATAATGGAGGAATTTACTTTTGGCTAGGTTGGATTACTTCGTTGTGGCTAACGTGCCTTGCAATGAAAATGTTATTGCAAAACTTGTTTTATCACGCGTAGCAATCTATTTGGAATCCTACTGATGATTTTGTGATTTCATTGCTACTTTTAGGATACTTATAATGAAGTTTAGAAGTGGCCGGGAGAGAGGGATTCGAACCCCCGGAGGTATGACCCTCAACGGTTTTCAAGACCGCCGCTATCGACCACTCAGCCATCTCCCGATAAACAATCAAATACGATTCAAAATGGAGGCGACACCCAGATTCGAACTGGGGAATCAAGGCTTTGCAGGCCCATGCCTTACCGCTTGGCTATGTCGCCATTTGTCGTGGTGCCCGGGGCCGGACTTGAACCGGCACGGACGCAATGTCCGAGGGATTTTAAGTCCCTTGTGTCTACCATTTCACCACCCGGGCAAATTTATTCAATCTATCAAACTTTTGCTACTTTTATGATTTAAAATGGAGCGGGAGACGGGGATCGAACCCGCGGCCCCAACCTTGGCAAGGTTATGCTCTACCACTGAGCTACTCCCGCATAAAAGTGAGAGCAAAATTATAGCGATGCTTTTGAAAAAAATCAAGATATTTTAGGCAAAAATGCTAAAAAATGCTAAAATTCCAAGTTCTATATTTTCTATGAATTTTTAACGAAAAAGGACTTTAACAATGAAACAACAAGGCTTCAATTTAATAAAATTATTGGGAATCTTAATTCTGTGCTTTGGCGTTGATTCTATGGCTTCAGATTTCACCTATCAAACCTTTCGCTTCTCGCCCCATCAAGCAGGGTTCAATCCGACAAAAGCCACTTCTTTGCTTTTTGTCGCAAATTCTAATGAGGGGATTTTATGGGCTGGTAATCAAGATTTTGGACGCTGCACACCCCTAAGTGAAAACGAATCGCAATCCCAAAGTCAAAGTATCAAAGAGGGCATTCTCCAATGTAAAAATCTTGCCCTAAAGGTTGAAAGTGGCGTCATTACAGAGGTTTTAACCGCTACCCAACAACAAAAACTTAATCTTAAGCTACTAGATTCTATCACTTTAGAACCACAAGAAGTAACCTACCAATATCCTAAAACTAAACAAAATGCAACCACCCACGCTCTAGCGACGATACGATTCCATTGCTCTAAAGATTCAAAAATTCAGCAATTATTGCAAGTGCTTTATCAAGAAAAATTTGATTGCAAAAATGCTCAAGAAGTGTTTATAAAAAGTGCGCAAAACTCTATGCAGCAAGCCTTTGACGCAATGGCGCAAGAGGAAAGAAAAAGCAGAGAAAACATCATACAAGAATTTTTGGAAACCTCATCGTTTGAAACAAATACGACAGATTCTTTATATTATTTTGATGAAAACTTGCTTGCATTTTCCATAAACAATTATTCCTATACAGGCGGAGCGCACGGAATCTCTTACGAAAAAGGCGTGATTGTATCTAAAAACAATGAAATCTTGGATTTAAAGACAATGATAGATTTGAATAATCTAGAATTAAAAAGCCTACTTTGGCAAGCCTATCAAGAATATTTGAAAAATATAGGTGAGGAGGCTTTTGTAGATTTTGAATCTTTCAAGGTTTCAGAGGCAATTTTGCTTGATTATGATGCGTTTGTCTTTGTTTATCAACCCTACGAACTAATGCCTTACGCATATGGAATCCTTAAACTTAAGATTCCATTAGAAAAAATGGCGCAATTGGGAAACTTTAGCCAAACACCGCTAAAATCTTTATTCGCCAAATAATGCGTATAAATGTTATAATAAGCACTTTAATGCAAGGAAAGAGAATGAAATGGATTGGGTTAGTCGCGATGATTGGGCTTTGCTTTGGTATCTTGGGTTGTGAAAAACAAGACCATAAACAAACAAGCCAAACAACCATAGAAAAAAAGCAAGAAATTTTGGAAAATCTCATCTTAAGAAGCAATGCAAACACAGAATTAATTATCAATCAAAAACCCCAAAAAGAGCAAAATAACTTCAAAAACATTGAACCCAAAAAAGAAAATGTTTTTAAGAATCTGATTGTTACTTCGGACACAAATAACCTCAAAGTCTTGCTCTTTTTCACCACTTGGTGCGACCCTTGCAAGGGAATCTTGCCTCACTTAGAGAATCTAAAAAAACAATTTGGCGAGCAAATCTCCCTCTATGGAATCCCCATAGACGACTTGGTGGGAGAAGTAGAAAACTTCAAAGGCATAATGCAAGTTTTCAATGAAGAAAATACTACTAGTATCCCAATGATATTAGATGAGAATCGCTCCAAACTCTTAAACGCACTTGGCAAAATTGAGGGCGTGCCACTCATCGCATTATACGATACAGACGGGCAATACATTATCCACTATTTAGGTGCGATTCCAGAAGAAATGATTGAGTTTGACCTCTCACAAAATTTAGCAAAATTGAAGGCACACTAATGCTTGAAATATTCAAAAAAACCCTACAAAAAACCACACAAAATATTCGTGATTTACTCCCAAAAACTCATAAAAAACTTAGCAAAGAGACTTTGGAAGAGATTTTAATCACCACAGATATGGATTATGATTTGATTGAGATGATTTTAAGCCCACTTGGAGAACAAATCAGTCGCAATGAGCTTGAAGTCGCACTACTTAGGCTCTTCCGCGGGGAAAGCTACTATGATAAGGTGCAGGCAAAAACGACAGAAGATAAGCCTTGCGTTCATCTCATTGTGGGCATCAATGGTGCGGGCAAGACAACAACGATTGCCAAACTTGCCAATCTCTACAAGCAACAAGGCAAAAGCGTGATTCTAGGGGCTGGGGACACATTTAGAGCCGCTGCGATTGAACAACTAAAATTATGGGGAGAGAGATTGAATCTCCCTGTGGTTGCCTCGCAAATCGGACACGACCCCTCTGCTGTCGCTTTTGACACTATTACTTCCGCGATTGCTAAAAACCTAGATGTCGCAATCATTGACACCGCAGGGAGATTGCACAATCAAAGCAATCTACAACAAGAGCTACAAAAGATTATGCGCATTTGCAACAAGGCAAAGGCGGGTGCGCCACAGCGCAAAATCTTGATTTTGGACGGCACACAAGGCACTTCTAGCCTAGAGCAAGCGAGGATTTTTAGCCAAACTCTAGGAGGGATTGATGGCGTCATCATCACCAAACTAGATGGCACAAGCAAAGGAGGCGCAATCTTTAGTATCATCTATGCCTTGCGCGTGCCGATTTTATACATTGGTGTAGGGGAAAACGCGCAAGACCTTATCGTCTTTAACGAGGAGGAATACATTACAACGATTCTGGATTCTATCTTTGAAAGCTAGATTCTAAACAACAATCCGCATTATCCTTAAAGGCTACAAAATGGCGAAGAAAAAGACGCAAATTTTTGAATGTCAGCATTGTGGATTCCAAAGCTCAAAATGGCTTGGGAAATGCTCTAATTGTGGGGCTTGGGAAAGTTTCTTGGAGCTTAAAGAAGAGCAGATAGAAGCCTTTAAGGCTGCGGAATCTCCACTGATAAGCAAAGTTACTCCTATCACAGAGGTGCAAGAAGAAGAGTTTGTGCGCTTTAGCAGTGGTGAGCAAGAATTAGACATTGTGCTTGGGGGCGGAATCGTGCTTGGGGGAATGTATCTAGTCGGTGGCAGTCCGGGCGTTGGGAAATCTACGCTTCTACTCAAAATCTCAAGCAATTTAGCCAAAATGGGCAAAAAAGTCCTCTATGTCAGCGGGGAAGAGAGTGCCTCGCAAATCAAACTACGTGCCGAGAGGCTCAATGCAGTATGCGAAAACCTTTTCTTGCTCAATGCGATTAAACTACAAGAGATTCTAGGCACAATCTATGCGAAAGAACACCGCTATTCTATGGTTGTGATTGATAGTATCCAAACGCTTTATAGCGAGAATATTAGCTCAAGTCCGGGAAGCGTCTCTCAAGTGCGCGAAGTAACCTTTGAGCTAATGCGCCTCGCCAAAGAATATGGAATCTGTGTATTTATCATCGGACATATCACCAAAGAGGGTGCGATTGCCGGACCTAGAATCCTAGAACATATGGTGGATTGTGTGCTTTACTTTGAGGGGGATTCTAGTCGTGAATTGCGCTTCTTAAGAGGCTTCAAAAACCGCTTTGGCAACACAAGCGAAATCGGAATTTTTGAAATGAAAAGCAATGGATTAGTAGGGGCGAAAGAAGCTTCCAAGATTTTTTTCCAGCAAAAGACTTCTGCGCCCGGAAGTGCGCTAAGTGTCGTTATGGAGGGTTCTCGCTCACTTGTTTTGGAAGTGCAAGCCCTCGTGAGCGACTGCGCTTATGGAATGCCTAAACGTTCTTCTACCGGCTTTGATTCCAATCGCCTCAATATGATTTTGGCACTATTAGAGCGCAAATTGGAGATTCCGCTTAATCGTTACGATGTGTTTATCAATATCACAGGCGGAATCAAGATTTTAGAAACTGCAGCGGATTTGGCAGTCGTGGCTGCGATTCTCTCTAGCTTCCGCAATAGAGCCCTCTCTAGCGGAAGTGTATTTCTAGGAGAAGTCAGTCTCGTAGGGGATATTCGTGATGTGCCAAATGTGGAAGCAAGGCTCAAAGAAGCCTTATCGCTTGGAATCACGCGGGCGATTCTGCCCAAAAAACCCGCCCAAACAATTAATATCAAGTGTTTTGAAGTGCAAGAAGTTACAAAAATCATTGATTGGATGTAAGAAAAAGATTCAATGGCAAGATGATTCGCACTCAAACGTGTGGATTTGTATGCAAAGGCACACCGCAATCACAAGTGATTCGAGCAATGCAACACCACAGGTTAAATTCATCTTGAACCCTGCAAGAAGCAGGGTTAGGCTCAATTAATAAGCCTTGACAACGATGATACAAAGTAGTATAATCACGCACAAGATGAATTTTACGGTTTTCATCGTATGCTCCTTTAGGGCATAGATTTTGCCGCAGGGGTGTTAGACCTGTGGCAAACACCCTGCATTATTATACTTCAAAATCCACAAAATAGATTTAATTTTAATTGTTTTTACAAATTATAAGATTTTAGATTGCGAGTGTGGGCGTTGCTTGACGCAATAGTAAAATTTAAGTGTATTCAAAGGGACTACTTTAATTATAAGCAGAATCTTGGCTGAAGCTAAATATTAAGTGATTTTAGAGAAATGCAATAATAGAGGAAAGAAAGAAAAATGATGAGGAGGGATTCCTCATCATCTTGACTAGAAGCTGTATTTAACTTCTACCCTTGTTCTTTCTCTTGTGTAATCCTCATCATCTTCATCAGCTGTTAGATAAGCGAAGAATCCAGAGATTGTCAAGTTTTTATTGTGTTTCCAGCTTACTCTTGGAGTGATTTCCATAAAGTCTGTGTCTTTGATTGTTGTACCATTAGAATTATCAAATGAATTATTACCCCATACAAAATCTAGTCCGATTCTTAGTCTCTCATCAATCATTTTATAGCCCACTGCAGCATAGAATACTGTAAGAGACTGTTCTGTGTCAAAGCCACCAATACCTCTAGGCAATAATGCAGAAGTGCTTACACCTGTTGCATTGTTTTGCCACCAGATTGCTCCAGCCCAAGTATCTGTGAAGAGGTTGCCATCATCGTTAAGTGTTACTGCTGTTCCATCTTGGAAGTTCATTGCATAACCGATTTTTGCATCTAGTGGTAAATCATATTCTTTGGTGAAGTCTGCACCTAAGTTGATTAAGAATAAGTCGTTTGCGCCAGTGATGTTAGTTTTGCCACCAACAGTTCCAAAGAGTGTATTAAATACATTGTTGTCTTCTGCATCATTATTGATACTTGCGATTGCATATTTAATTGTAGCATTGAAAGTTGCATCATTCCAAGAAAGGTCAAGCACACCCAAACCATCTAC
>CAYXGY010000009.1:0-78650 GCA_964464895.1 uncultured Helicobacter sp.
AATTATATCTAAGTTAGCTTAAGGGGAATTGAAATGGAGAGGAAATAAAAATATTTAAATCTTTGGAAGTATTGGCATTATTATAGGGTTCAAATATGAGATATTTGAGAATTTCTGCTATTTAGGAAATAAAAACATAAAACATTAAATACGCCATACAATAGACAATTAAGATATATTATTAATGAGTTTTCTCTTGACAAACACCAAGTGTCATGGATTATAATATGCGCTGTGGATTTGTGCGCCCAAAACATAGGGCGGCGACAAAGCCGCGACACACGACACAAACGAGGTGGCAGATGACATACACGATTATCGAGGTGGAGCGCAAAAGCGGCGTTCCATCGCGCAAAATACGCTTTTGGCTCGACAAGGGAATGTTCCCGCGCATTTACAAAGACGCAAACGGCGTGCGACTTTTTAGCGACCGCGATGTCGATTGGCTCTGCTGGATTGAGCTCTATCGCAGGCTCGGAATGAGCCTCAAAGACATTGCGCATTACAAAAGCCTTTGCGACAAGGGCGATTCGACGCTTCGGGAGCGGCTTGGGATTATCCAAAGCCAAAAGGCGAAGAATCTCGCCGAGATTGCGAAGCTGCAAGAGGCGATTATGATGCTAGAATATAAAGAAAATCTTTATTCCGAGCACATCACCAACGGGAGCGCGAGCTGCAAACATCGCAGCTTTGGCGAATGCAAAAAGATTCTGGAGCAGCAATGCCAAACCAAAAAGAAAGGCAAAAAAGGAGAAAAGAATGCAAAATGAGGAATGCGACAACAAGAGACGCGAGGTGTTGCGCGATGCGCTCGCGCTTGGCTTTGGGCTTGGCGCGTTTGGCACATTGAGTGCGCACGAGCAAAAACAAATACAAAATAAAGGAGAGACAATGACACGGTTTGACAGAGGGCTTGAACAATTGCAAAGAATCGACGGCGAGGCGGGGCAAAAGGTCATCGACAGCCTCGCAAATATCGCGCCCGATTTGGGCAGGTTCATCATCGAGTTTGCGTTTGGCGACATCTACACGCGCGGCGAGCTAGACCTCCAAGAGCGCGAGCTCATCACGCTTGCGAGCCTGCTCAC
Organism: uncultured Helicobacter sp.; assembly: GCA_964464895.1. Lineage (GTDB taxonomy): Bacteria > Campylobacterota > Campylobacteria > Campylobacterales > Helicobacteraceae > Helicobacter_D. The sequence continues at coordinate 1,089 of CAYXGY010000009.1, forward strand.
GGCGGGCGGTTGCGAGCCACAGCTCGAGGTGCATATCAATGCGGCACTCAATGTCGGAATCGCGCCCCAAAAGGTGATTGAGACCTTTGTGCAGTGCATTCCATACATCGGATTCCCACGTGTGCTCAACGCGGTTTTTGTCGCCAAGAAAGTCTTTGGGGAGAGGAAAATTGTTTAGAATCTACGATGAAATGGACAAAGCCAAAAAAATGCTATAATGCAAAAAAATCCAAAAGAAGCGAGGCAACCGATGAAGCACAAAGAACATTACAACGATGAATATATTCTTGATTTGTCGCAAAAAATCCTTGCGGTAATTCCAGAATTTGATGCAAAAAATTTTGTGGATTCTCTGCTTGGCAAGCTAGACAATAAAGAACTCTTTGCGCGATTTGACTGTATTGTTGATGCAATGCAAAAGAATATGCCACGTGATTATTCTAAAAATATTGAGGCATTCTTTTCTATGCTCGGGGCAGAATTAAGCAAGAGTGAGGGAATGTTTCAGTTTGGGTGGTGGCTGTGGCCTATTGGTAGATATGTCGAACGCTATGGAAATGCAAATTGGCGTTTGTCGCTTACGTTTTGCAAAGAGCTAACAAAACGATTTACCGGTGAATATGCCATTCGCCCTTTGCTAAAAGAACACCCCAAAGAGGTAATGGACGAGCTTATTCAATGGAGTTTTGATACAAATGTCCATGTGCGGCGGCTTGCAAGCGAGGCTGTGAGAATCCGCCTGCCTTGGTCGCAAAAGCTATATGTTGCGTTAGATGAGTTTGAAAAATACACAACTTTGCTTACAAATCTCAAAGACGATTCTGAAAAGTTTGTGCAAAAGAGTGTCGGGAATAATCTCAATGATTTATATAAAGACGCGCCAGAAAAGGCGGATTATATTATTGCACAATGGGAAAAATCAGGCAATAGCAAAGCGCAAATGTGGATTATCAAACACGCAAGAAGGAATCAAAAATAAGTCAAATATGGAATCCAAGCGGGCTGATTTCACGCAAGAGCATCGCGCATCTTGTCGTGCGCTTGGCACTAGAGCCCGATTTTGGAATCTATTAGAGTTTGGGGATTCATAAGCCATAAGTTTGGCGTAAGGAATATGAGATGACGTATTTTTATTATGCTATGGGGTTCATTATGGGCGTTGCGATTGCTATGCAAACGCCTATTAATGCGGCACTTGGACGTTCTTTGCAAACAACTTCCTTAGTGGCGACTTTGATTTCTTTCATTGTTGGCACTTTTTGTCTTTTGCTCTTTTCTTGTCTAAGTGGCGAAGTTTCTCTGAATATTATCAAGTCTTTGCCTCAACAAAGTTGGTAGAAATTCTTGGGTGGAATCTTGGGCGCATTTTGCCTTTTTAGCATGGTTTGGCTTGTGCCAAAAATCGGGCTAGTCAATCTGCTCTTGTTTATGCTCGTTGGGCAACTAGCAATGGGAACACTATTAGACCATTTTGGCGCGTTTGGGTTAAATATCAAGCCCATTTCGTGGCACAAGATTCTAGGACTTGGCATTATCCTTGGTGGGCTTTTGGTCTTTTTTGCGAAAGAGATTAGGGAGAGATTCTAAATTTGGTTGAAAGATGTGGTATTGTAAGGCATGACACCGTGTTGGTCATGGCGTTGCGGGGGATTATGTAGCTTATAAGGCTATTGCGATTTTTTTATCATTTCCTTTGTTTTAAAATCCTCAATATCTTTATAATTAGATAATGAGAGCTTCTGGGTTATGCCTTGCAATTTATTCTGATTTTCTTTTTTTCTTTTTTCAATCAATTCTTTCCATGTTATTGCTTTTATCTCGTAATTGTCCCCATTTAAAATTGGCATATATTCTTCTCTTTGAGATGAAACGCCAATGGATCGAACAAAATTGATGGGATTATTCTGTTTTCGCAATGCCTTAAGAATCTTAAGGATATATTTTTCAAGAACTTCATTAAGTATTTTGTGGGTAATTTCTACTTTTGGTGCTTTCAATTCAATTAGAATTAATTGATTATCTTTTGTCCTTGGTATAAAAATATCGGGAATCTTGTTTAATTCCTTATCGTCAAATTCCATTGGAAGCCCTACTTCCTTGAATATACCTTTTAATGATTGGTCGCTGAAAAACTCTAAATCTGAATATGTTTCATCAAATATCCATAAGTGATTCTCTATGATTTTATGTAACTCTGTCCTTTCCTTTGTGGTTTGTTTTCCCTCATTTAAGACTAAATTTTCAAATTGATTTAAAAAATCAAGTTTTGATGCAATATCATAATATTTTTTCATAAGAGTTAAAATATCAACATTTTGATTTATATAGTTCATTATTTGTTGGTTATTTTGATTTAAATTAAATACAAGTTCTAAATTTGTAAGTGTATGAGAATTACTATCAGAGATTAATCCCATTAATGAATTGCTAAAATAGGACATGTTATTCTTAGTAATATTATGTTCATTAAGCATTAGAGGAACAGCTAATACTTTATAAGCTTCTTGTATTTTTTCTTTTACCATATCATCTACTACAAGTGACAATAATCTGTTTTTTTGTGCCAATTGGTCTGCTACTATGTCTTTATTCTTAATCCAAACTTGAAACAAAAGTTTATCTAAATCAGGCTTATATAATGTTTGCATTTCTTTTATGAGTTTCTTGTATTCCAAATCCAATTCCAAAAGTTCATAATCATCTTTAAACATATCACTTATTAAAAAGACGGTATGGCAATTAAAAATTGATTTTTGCGAACCAGAGGGTATTTTGCCTAGACAATTTCCTATTGTATTAAAAAGAAAAGTATGTTTTTTGTCTGTTAAATCAATTTCATTTTTCCAAACAATCATATAAGCTTCAAATTGCTTTCCATTTGATAAGGTATAAGTTTTTTCTTCCCGTTTATCTATATAATCTTCCACATTAATTTTTTTATTATTTATGCTTATTGATATATTTTTAAGAATTTTATCCGCAAATTCAACAATAATTTCTTTTTCTAAATCCCTGGCTAGTTCTTCTGGGCTTCTTTGATTGATAAACTTTTCTCCCAATTGTTCAATATAAAGCTGTGTCGTTGCTTCTTTTTGATATTCTGCCTTATTTTCGCTTATGTAAAAGCCAATATTGTTATTTTCAACACAAAAAGTAACACAATAATATTTATCATTAAATTTTGTATATATTTTAATATCTTTTATATTTTCTTGTTTAAAATCAACAAACTTTAAATATGTATATCTGCCACGACTTCTTCCTCCAAGAGTATGTGGTCTATAATCTCCCCCTTTATAGTGCGTCCATTTTTCATTCATATATCGTTCATCTGAACAATCAAATCCGCTTCCATCATCTTCAATGATAAGAGATACTTCCTCTCCACACAATTGACTAGGGCGCATATTGAGATAAATATTTATATTTTTTGCACCAGAATCTATGGCATTCTTTATTGCTTCTCCTATGGGATTAAGTCGAGCAATAGCTGAATCTTTCTTAATTGTTTTCGGTGTTACTTTTGTAGCGAAAGAAGTTTGCATAATCATCCTTTATTTTCTATGACTCTAATCTCATTATCAGTGAGATTATAGAGTTTATAAACTAAATAATCAATTTCAGATTCTAGTTTGTTTGTGTCGCGTAATTTGCCATGTTGAGGGCGAATGCCCGAAACATCTCTTTTAGAGCCTCTCAATTCTTTGCTTTGAGATTCTTCACCTGCTAACGCAGGTTTAGAATGACAAGCTGCTTTGATTGCTAGAATCTCATCGACTAAAGCGATGATTCTATCAACGATTTTTTGGTTTTGTTTTGTGATTTTGGGAATAGGGATTTTCCTTGCTATCTCATTGGAAAAATCCATTGAGCGAATTGCTTTAGAAAAACAAAAGCGGTAACAATACCAATTTATCAGCTTTGAATGAAAAAGACCTAAAATATATTTATTTGAAATATTTTCTTTACAAATAATTTGAAAAATTGTATTGACAATTTTACGCTCATCTCCATTAGCTACAATAGTCGCAGTGAATTTTATATGTGGTGTTGGATTCTGTATATGGGCAATAATGCGCTGCAAAAGAATGCTATTTTCCTTAATATTGGATTCGTCATTTATGAAATCCTTATGAACATAACCTTTTATACCCACAATAACATATTTTTGAACCTCTTTTCCGCCCAAAACCTCATAAGAATCTTTAAATTTTGTTTTTTGGACTTTATTTTGAAAACTTCCACCCCTAAAACATTCTGCCAAATCTAATAAATTTATTTTGTGTTTTTTTAATTTTAGCCCTATTTCTAACTCTTCTTTATTTAAATTGCTAAGGAAAACATCAAACAAATCGATAAGTTTTTTATCAATCATCATTTGATTTTGTGTCATTGCTTGAGATTCTTCGGCTAAAGCCTCAGAATGACAAGCCATTTTGTCATATTGAGCTTGTGCAACAAGCGAAATATCTCTTTTATCGTGTTGAGAAGAATCTTCTAAAAAGTGTGTTTTATAAGTTTGGGTTATATTATTCTTTTGTTTGGCGAAAATCACCATTTCAAGCAAAACATAGCTCCAAGCCTTGCCACAATCTACAAGCAAAAAGAGTGTTGGTTCGAGAAAATGCCTTATTTCTTTCCAATTTGCAATGTAATTAAGAGATTTAGGAACAATCAGAGAATTAACCCCTTGATTTGTTAATATCCTATCACTTAAGTAGATAAACAAAGCGGCGGTGTTAGTTTGTGAAGTTAAATAAGTCTTTTTATATCTTTCTCTTTCTTGTGTAGTAAGCTTTACTCCATACGGCGGATTCCCAATCACTAAATCAAAGCCTAGAAAATCACCATTACTATCTAGCACTTCAGGAAAGGCAAATCGCCATTCAAAAGCATTTTTGTATTCTGCTCCGCTTAGGGCTAAGTCAAGCTTTTTACGCAAAGCTTGGATTTTACCATAGGATTCTAATGCCTTCTCTTGCTCTTCTTCGCTCAAATTTGGAGTGCCGAAGAGATTAAATTGCAAAGAGCCTAAGCCATCTAATAAGCTTGCATCATCAAGCAAATAATTGTTGAATTGTTTGATATGGGATTCTATTGCCTTTTCTAGTTCCTTTTTTGTCTTTGGGTCTTTTAGTGTAATGGTAAAGGTTGTCTGAATTGTCTCAATTTGTTTTTCAATGTCTTGCTTGGAGATTTTCATTAAGTTTTGGTCAGCATTTTTATATTCAAATACAAGCTTTTTGTATTGTTCAATTTGGAAATTAATATTTGGAATTGTGCGTAATGAATCACTAAGATTAAAGCGAGAGATAAGACTATTCCCACACTTAATATTAATATCAATATTTGGCAGTGTCTCTAATCTTTTATTTGGAATATCTTTATAATAGCTATATTTGAGTAACTCTATCCAAAGCCTTAGTTTAGTTATCTCACATGAGTTTGGGTTAATATCCACACCAAAGAGGCAGGATTCAATGAGTTTGCGTTTGGCAGAGAATAGAGCTTTTTGGATTTTGTGCGTTTCGATATTTTCATGCTTTGGCAGAGTATAGGCAAAAAGTGTATTATTAGAATCTCTAATCACGATTTCATCACGGAGTATTTCTAATGTAATATCTTTGATTCTATTGTGATTTTCATCACAAAGAATGCCTAGTTTAAACTTTAGTAAAATCAGCTCATTGAGAGCAGAAACAAGGAAATGCCCACTACCCACAGCAGGGTCGCAGATATGGATAGAATCAAAGATTGCATTAGCCCTCTTATAGCCCTCTTTAGAATCTGTGAGCTTATCAAGCTTTGTTTTAAGAGATTCCAAGTCTTTACAATCCCAATCAAGCGATTCATTAAACTTTTGTAGCACGACTCTTTCTAAACTTTGCTTGCACATATAATGAGTGATAAAGCTTGGTGTATAGAAGCTACCTTCTTTATAACCATTGAGCTTTTCAAAGACTAGCCCTAACACAGCAGAGTTAATGAGTTTGTCATAATTCATTTTAGTGTGGTTTTGAATATCTTGGGGTGTGGTTGTGAAGTTGTAAGCATGCAAAAACGCAAAGAGATATTCTAAAAGTGGTAAGCTAGAATCTTTGGCTTGGGCATTGAGATTTAGAGTTTTACAAAAGTTTTTGTCTTTATAGAGAATAGAATCATGATAGAGCATTAGAGGCTTTGATTCTAAAAGCTTGATTTCCTTGCCTTCAATTTCTAATGCTGTCTTTTCAAAAAGGCTAGAGTTGAGATAGGGGATAGAGCTTAAGGCTTTTGGAATATTGGCATCTCTGCTCTCTTCTATCTTTGCTAAAATATCAAAGAATAGCATATTAAGGGCTTGGAAGTCTTTTAGGTAATCTAAGTCTAGGAATGGTTTTTTAATGTGTTCAAAGTTAAGCAACATAGATTCCAAAAGACGTAAGAATAATAATCTATTATTCCATGTGGTCAGTAAAGAAAAGAGAATCTCAAAGTCTTTGTCTCTATCAAGCCCAAATGTCAAGCAAATGGAATCTAGGAGTGTATTTTGTGTTTGGCTTGAGAGAATAAGCACTTTGGCATTCTGTGTGCTTTCTCTTAATCCTAAAATATAGAGTAATTCATCATAGAAATCTTGATTTAGAGTGTTAGCGTCAAGATAGGTCTTGCGCTTCAGCAGCACGTGGGGACTTAAGACTTGATAGAGAAGTGGTAGGATATTGTTATAAGACTCTTTGTTTTTGGTGTGTTGGGATTCTTCACCTGCTAACACAGCTTCAGAATGACAAAGGGATTCATGATAATTTGCAAGAATAGAATCTTCAATCTTAAAATGCGTATATTTTAATTCCATATCAAGACTTGGCAAGAGATTGCTAAGCTCGTCATAGAATCTCCTCGTGCTTGCGTCATTGCCTTCTTTGTCCTCACAATTTTTAAAGGCTTTAAGAATCGCCTTGTCTTTGGCAAAAGCCGCATAGTCTTTGGCGTCTATGATATAAAAATCCTCTGTGTTAGTCAAAATAATATGCGTTAAATTATTATTGCGATTTGTGAGAGTTTCGCGCAAATAATAGAGAATGGATTCATAAAAAGCCTTCGATTCGAGGCTTGGATTTTGCACGCTAGGCTTCACAAATTCATGGCTATTGCCGCTACTCTTGACTTCAAAAAGCACTCTTGGGATAGAATCGTCATAGATTGCCAAGTCGATTTTATCCCTCGTGTTGCAATCATAGCCAAAAGATTTATACAAAAAATCACGCAAAAGATTCTTTTGGTGCTCCTCCGATTCGCTTTTAGAATCCGCAATGCTCGCCAGATACGCTTCCAGCCTCTGTCCAAAGCCCTCAAGCTCCGACTGCACGGGAGAGAATGGGCTATGGCTTTGCACAAAATCTTGCAATGCTGTATGGCAATAGCGCATGTCTCCTCCCGCTCGTTTTTGTCAAGATTCTACCCCACGCACGCTTTGAAGCCCCTTAAAGCTTGGCGCGTGCCGCGTTTTGCGCAAAGCTCGCCCGAGCAACAGCCACATTTTGCGCGTTTGCACGGAATCTCGCACAACAAATCGTCCCCCGCGCCTTGACAAACACTAGGTGGTATGCTTTATAATATCACATCTTTCACCAAAGGAGAACAATGGACAAGTACAGACGCAAACTCTTGCAAAATGGTGCAATATTGGGCATTGCAAGCAGTATGATAGGCATATCGGGGGCTTTGGGATTGCAGGGTTGCGATTCGAACCAAAGCAAAAATGCCGCCCAAGATTCGGGCGCAAAGGGCGCAGCGGCGGGTGCTAGCGGCGCAGATTCGACACAACACACCAACACACAAGGAGCAAACATGGAGTTCATCACCCTAAACAACGGCGTCAAAATGCCCATTCTCGGCTATGGCGTGTTTCAGATTGAGCCAAAAGACACGCAAAAATGCGTCGAAGACGCCATCAGCGTGGGATACCGCAGCATCGACACGGCGCAAGCGTATTTCAACGAAGCCGAAGTCGGAGCGGCACTCAAGAGCGCGATTGGCGGGGGAGTGAGGCGCGAGGAGTTGTTTATCACGACTAAGGTTTGGATTAATAATTTTGAAGAATCCAAAGCCCTCAAATCGATTGAAGAAAGCCTCAAAAAGCTGCAAGTCGATTATTTGGATTTGCTGCTTTTGCACCAGCCGTTTAACGATGTCTATGGCGCGTGGCGCGCGATGAGCAGGCTCTATAAAGAGGGGCGCATCAAGGCGCTTGGCGTGAGCAATTTCTATCCCGATAGGCTCGTGGATTTTTGCCTGAATAACGAGATTAAACCCGCCGTAAATCAGATTGAATGCAATCCTTTGCACGCGCAATTCGAGGCGCAGCAGGTGATGCAAGAATATGGCGTGGCGATGGAATCGTGGGCGCCTTTTGGCGAGGGCAAAAACAATATGTTTAGCAACCCGATTCTAGCCGAGATTGGCAAAAAATACAACAAAAGCATTGCGCAAGTCATTTTGCGTTGGCAGATTCAAAGAGGGATTATCGCGATTCCTAAGACAGTGCGCAAAGAACGCATGATTGAAAACTTTGATGTTTTTGATTTTTCTCTTAGCGATTCTGATATGCAAAGCATTGCGGGGCTTGATAATAAACAAAGTCTCTTTCTTAGTCATCAAGACCCAAAAATGGTTAAATGGCTGATTGAGGTGCATAAGGATAGGTTTTAGTCAAACTTTACGATACAAGGAGAAACAATGAAAATCGGAATCATCGGCACGGGTATGGTTGGCAGGGCATTTGCATTGCGGCTAGGCGAGCTAGGGCATAGCGTGATTCTTGGCACTCGTGATGTGGGCGCGACAAAAGCCCACAAAGAACCCGATTCTAATGGGATTTGTGGCTATGCGCTGTGGGCAGAGGGCGCAAACTTTGCCCTGCAAACCTTCAACGAATGCGCCAAAAATAGCGCGTTTCTGATTAACGCGAGCAGGGGTATCCACAGCATAGAGGCTTTTCAAAGCATCGAGGCGCAGAATCTGCACGACAAGGTGATTTTGGACTTGTCCTTGCCCCTTGCCTTTGCGCCAAACCGCCCGCCACATCTCGCCTTTAGCAACGATGACAGCTTGGGTGAGCGGCTACAGAGGCTTTGTGCGTCAAGCTTTGTCGTCAAAACATTCAACACAATGTCGCACACGATTATGCTCAACCCCAGCCTTTTAGAGGGCGCACATAATGTCTTTTTGAGCGGCGATAGCACAGAGGCAAAAGAGGTGGTAAAAAGTCTTTTGCGCGAGTTTGGTTGGAGCGAGAAAAGCATGATTGATTTGGGCGGAATCATTAGCGCGCGGGGGAGCGAGATGTATGCAAATTTGCTCTTTCATCTTGCGGCGATTCTTGGGACGTATGATTTTAATATTGCCGTGAATGTCAAAAAATAGGAGAAACAATGCAAAAACGAAAACTAGGAAATCTTGAAGTCAGTGCCTTGGGGCCTGGTTGTATGGGAATGACGCATAGCTATGGCAATAAAGCACCAAAAAGCGAGATGATTGCGCTAATTCACAAGGCAATAGATTGGGGCGTTGATTTTTTCGATACCGCGCAAGTCTATGGACCTTATACCAATGAATCTCTGCTTGGTGAGGCGTTAAAAGGCAAAAGAGAAAAGGCGATTATCGCGACAAAGTTTGGCTGGGATTTATCCGAGAAAAATGTTGATGATTCTACAAAAAGTTATGAAGTCATCGGGCTTAATTCGCAGCCAAAATATATTAAAAAGAGCGTAGAAGATTCGCTGAAACGATTGCAAACGGATTATATCGATTTGCTTTATCAACACCGAGTCGACCCCAATGTGCCGATAGAAGATGTCGCGGGGTGCGTGGGCGAGCTCATCAAAGAGGGCAAGGTGCGCTTTTTTGGCTTGTCTGAACCAAGCGTGCAAACCTTGCTCAAGGCGCATGCGACAACGCCTGTCGTAGCCGTGCAAAACGAGTATTCGCTGTGGTTTAGGGAGGGAAGCGCAGAGATGTTTGCCGCGCTAGAAAGCATTAATGCGGGCTTTGTCGCGTTTTCGCCGCTGGGCAAGGGCTTTTTGACGGGCGCGATTCAAAACGAGAATGCGCTAAGCAAAGATGATTTTCGCCATACGATACCGCGATTTAGCGAAGAAAATTTGCAATCCAATCGGGAACTTTTGCAAAAACTCGAGGAATTTACGCGGCTCAAAAACGCAACACTCGCACAGATTGCCCTCGCTTGGGTGCTGGCAAGCAAGCCCTATATGGTTGCGATTCCGGGCACGACCAAGTTGGAGAGATTGCGACAGAATCTTGACGCGCTCGCGATTAGCTTTAGCGCAAGCGAACTTCAGGCGATTGATGAGATTTTGCAAAACACGCCAATTTCTGGTGCGCGGTATAACGAATATCAATTAAGCCTTGTCGGGAAATAGGCGTTTATTGATATTATTGTCCGTTTCATATTGAGGCGCGTAAGGATAGGTTCTAGGATAAAGAGATTTTAGCTATAATTTGATTTCTAATCTAGCCACAGAGGACTACATTATGCAGTTTTTTAGTCGCCCCACACTACTTTTAGGACACCTTCTTGGGCTTGGGACAATGATAGTTTGGGGAGCGACTTTTAGCTCTACCAAAGTGCTTTTGGAAGACTTCTTGGCGAGTGAGATTCTATTGTTTCGCTTCACATTAGCGTTTGTCTTTCTCCTAATCTTACGACCTCAAGCCCTAGAATTTCGTGGAATCAAAGCTGAGATTCTACTTCTCTTTGCAGGGCTCACGGGAGTTTGTCTATATTTTTTGCTAGAAAATGTCGCACTCTATTGGACAAGTGCTTCTAATGCCTCTGTGCTCGTCTCTATCAATCCAATTTTCACAGGAATCTTAGGGCTTCTCGTACTTCATAAGCGTTTGAGTCGATACTTTCTACTCGGATTCCTTTTGGCAAGCGTTGGGATTGTCTGCGTTGTTTTTCGTGGAGATTTTTCTATCACTCTATCCCCAATAGGTGATTTATTGTGTCTTTTAGCTGGCATTGTTTGGTCATTTTATACAATTATCCTAGACAAAGTCTTCGTTATTTTTGAGGGACAAAGCCCCCTACTCATTACACGCAAGGTATTTTTCTATGGGATTTGCTTTACTTTACCCTTTGCTATTTTTGGCAATATAGAGCGGGGAAGCTTTCCTCTGCACCGCTTTGTAGAGATTCAAAACTTGCTCAATCTTTTGTTTTTAGGATTTGTTGCGTCAGCCTTATGCTATCTAAGCTGGAATGTGATGATGAAAATCTTGGGCGTGTATCAGGCAAGTGCCTATATCTATACGGTTCCACTTTTTGGAGTGCTGACCGCAGTTCTCGCACTAGGCGAAAAGCTTGATAGCTTGATTGTCATCGGTGGGACGTTGATTCTGCTTGGGCTGATTCTATCACAAAAGTAATCCTTGTAATCTTCTAGTTGAACAAGTAAGCTTTGTGGTATGTATTTCCTCGCGATTTATCCTAGCCCTCTTTTATCAACGGCAAATCCTGCAAGAGCCTTTTGAGTTTAATCTGCACTTTGGGCAGATGTTCGGCAATCGTGAGCCCAACCACATCATATTCTTTTGCCACATCATTAATAATTTGCGATATTTGCGCGATACTCATCTTACCCGTATTGCCCACAGCGGCATAGAGCTCGCCCGCATCGAGCACGTCTAAATCAAGATGAATCATCACCTTTTTAACCCCGCTTTTTAAAAGCCAACTTAGAATCTCGCCCGAATCGTTTGCGACTTCATCGGGCGATAGGCTCGTGAGTCCAAACTCCCTTTGGCGCGGCGCGTAATGTGTCGCCTCGTCTGAATGCAAGCCCATGAGCAGCACCTTTTGCGGCGCAAGGGCGCAAGGCAGCCCAAAGGCTTCTCGCAAGCCCCCCTGCCCGATAATCGCGCTCACAGCCATCGCGTGGTAGCCCTTGTAAAAATCATCGTTTGGCAGCCCAATGTCGGGGTGCGCATCGAGCCACAGCAGCGCGACATCGTCGGCATAGAGCCTCGCGAGATAGCAAAAGCTCGGCACGCTCACGGCGCATTCGCCGCCAAGCGTCAGAATCTTTGTGGGCTTGCGCGCCTCAAGAATCGCGAGCGCGGCTTTGGTCTGCTCCAACAACGCGGCTTTGTCGATGATTCCATCTTGCACAACGCGCCACCCTGCGCTATCAAGCGCAAAGTCTGTCGCAACCTGCACCACAGCCGTGTCCGCACTCGGCGCGATAGAATCGGCGAGCAGGCTAAGAATCTGCGCGCCCAAAATATAGCCCTGCGCCGCCTCTTTTGGGCTTAGGTCGTCAAACCAGCCCGCAATGTCGCCCCCCTGCCATTGGGGATACACAAGCCGCAAGAGATGTGCCATTGTCCGCTCCTTTTTGCGTGTTTTTGCGTATTATAACATAGATATTATCGGGGATTCTTGAGTGCAGAAATTTTACAAAAGTTTTACGCGTTTTTTGCAAAAAGCCCTTGACAAACACTAGCTGTTAGGCTTTATAATTGCGTATCCGAACAAAGGAAAGGCGATGCGATTACAATTTCTCATCACGTTGCTTGCGCTTGCGGGGCTTACTTGCAATGCTTGGGCGAACGAAACAAAGGAAAAACACATGCAACTTCAATTGCAATTTGAAAATCATCATTTTGTATTTGTCCTAAAAGACAATGCGGCGGCGCGAGATTTATGGAATCTCTTGCCTTTGGAGCTACAATTTAACGACTATGTCGGCAAAGAAAAGGTCGCCACATTGCCACAAAAACTAAGTGCACAAGAAAACGAGGACTATCACCCACAAGTCGGAGATTTTTTCTATTTCGCGCCGTGGAATAAGGTGGGAATCTATTATGCCAAACAGCCTCCTTATCCGGGATTAATCAAGCTTGGTGCGCTTGAAGGCGACCAAGAATCTCTTATCCAATCCCTGCAAAACCAAAAGAAAGATTTTAGGATTTCAATTAGCAAAATGCCACATTCACATTAAAGGAGGCACAATGCAAAACCGCCGAGATTTTCTCAAAACTTCTGCAAAAATCGCGAGCCAAATTAAAGGAGAAAATGGCACAATGGGCACGAGATACCACTTTATTTGTTTTCCTCAAACAAATAAAGTGGTATAAACAGCACAGATTCAATAACATACAAACGAAAGGAGCAAATATGGAATTTATCATCCTCAATAATGGCGTTAAAATGCCCATTGTCGGGCTTGGTGTCTTGAACATTCACGATTCGAAAGAATGCCAAAGAGTTATCGAAGATGCGCTTGAAGTTGGCTTTCGGCTTTTTGACACCGCACAAGTCTATGCAAACGAGGCAGAAGTGGGCGCAGCGATTAAAGCCACAGGGATTAAACGCGAGGAGGTTTTTATCACCACCAAGCTTTTTAGGGAATATGCAACAGCAGACAAGGCGCAAGCTGCTTTTGATGAGAGTTGCAAAAAACTCCAAGTCGATTATGTCGATTTGTTTTTGATTCACCAACCCATTAATGATGTCTATGGAAGTTGGCGAGAGATGAGCAAGCTTTATCGGCAAAAGAGAATCCGTGCGATTGGAGTTTCTAATTTCTATCCCGATAGATTGGTTGATTTCTGCCTCAATAATGAAATCATTCCCGCCGTCAATCAATTTGTATGCAATCCATTTCGTCAAGAGCTAGAATTGCAAAAAGTCATGCAAGAATACAACGTAGCCTTTAATGCCTTTAGCCCTTTTGCGCAAGGCAAAAATAATATTTTTCATAATGCCATCTTAAAGCAAATTGCCGAAAAGCACAATAAAACGATTGGGCAAGTCATCTTGCGCTGGCTCATTGAGCGCAATATTATTGTGATTCCAAAAACGACACAAAAAGAACGTATGAAAGAGAATCTCAATGTCTTTGATTTCAAGCTTGATTCGAGCGACAAGCAACAGATTGCGGGCTTGGAAAGCGACGATGTCGGACTTAACCACAGAGACCCCGCCGTCGTCAAGTGGCTCAATGAGCTTCAAATCGGAGAATCTCTTGCTACTGCGGGCGCAAGATTGAAAAAATAGCCTCATATTATAAAGGAAACACAATGCAAAACCGCCGAGATTTTCTCAAAACTTCTGCAAAAATCGCGAGCCTCATAGCAGTCGGAGGACTTTCGAGCCAAAGCCTGCTTGCAGGCGAAGAAAAACAAGGAGTCAAAATGGAATTTATCACTCTCAACAATGGCGTAAAAATGCCTATTTTAGGGCTTGGGACGTATGCTCTCACAGGGAAAAGCGGGCAAAAGGCGATGAGCGAAGCCATCGCAATTGGCTATCGGCTCTTTGACAGCGCGCAGATGTATGGCAACGAAGCCGAGCTAGGCGCGGCGATTCGCGCAAGCGGGCTAAAACGTGATGAGTTTTTTGTCGAAACAAAGCTCTTGGATTCTCCAAACGAAGATGCGACAAAAAAATCGATTGAAAAATCGCTGAAGACTCTAGGAATGGACACGATTGATTTATTGCTGATTCATTCGCCCTATCCACATGCAAAGGCAATGTATAAGGCAATGGAAGGCTTCTATAAACAAGGTGTCTTAAAAAGCATCGGAATCTCAAATTTTGGCGCAAGAGCGTATAATGACTTTGTGCAATCATGCGCCGTGATTCCAGCCGTGAATCAATGCGAGACGCATTTGCTCATGCAGCAAAAGCCTTTGCGCGAGGCGATGAAAAAACATCACACACTCTTGCAATCATGGAGTCCTTTTATCGCGGGCAAGGGTTCGATTTTTGACAACCAAACACTTAAATTTCTCGCGGCAAAATACAACAAAACACCGGCGCAAATCATCTTGCGTTTTCTGATTGAGCAAGGAATCGGCGTGATTCCAAAAACGTCCAAGAAGAATCGCATGCAAGAGAATATCGATGTCTTTGACTTTGTCTTAAGCGAACAAGACAAACAGACACTAATTGGACTTGATACGAACAAGAGCTCGTTTTCTTGGACGAATTATTAGAATCTTTTAAAAAAATTTCATTGCTTGGGATTCCTAGAAATAAAATCTCGCACCTACCATTGTGGTGGATTGCATTTTGGAGGAATTCTCTTGCTTTAAAACTTGCTCACGGACAATTAAAGCAAGATTTTGTTTAAGATTCACGCTTAAAGTGCTATCCAAAGAATGCCCAAAATGCGTGGGGGTATAAGACTTGAATTTGTATTCCAATGTCGCTTTAAGGCGGTTATTATCCTGTGCGACAATGCCAAACACTTGGTTAAGTGAGAAGTCCGCACGCGATGAAGCGTCTAAGAAAAAGGTCGGCTCAAGCAAATAATAAGCATAAGCAATGCCGCCAAAGTCATAACTTGCTCCCCCGCCAAATGCCATAAAATAATGTAAGTCATCGTCATTAAACAGACGATTGAATCCCGTTTCAATGCGATAAGAAATAGGCTTAAAAAACTTTCCCATAGGCGCGATAGACGCAACAGAAAGAATATTGAGCTCATTAAGTTTTAAACCTTTGTTTTTTGTATCATAGAATCCAAGCGTGCGCATAAATTCAATTTGCGCCCCTTTAAGATAACCCTTATCATTATCGGTAATGTCGTGAAAAGAGATTCTAAAGTCTAACGCGGGATTCACACTCTTTTCGTTGGCGAGAAGCAAAGGTGTGATTCTAAGGCTTTGATTCCCTTCAAGAGGATTAGAGGGGATAGACAAGGGCACTTGGGGACTTGCCCCCAATTCCGAGCGCGCAGAGGCAAGGTCGTAGGCGATTTGTAGGTATTCCTCTTGACTAATTTGCCGTTTAATCAAATAATATTCGCTAAGCTCCAAAGCGGATTCCAAAACATATTGCTTCTCTTGGAGTGTAAGAGAGGAATCCTTGATAATCTCTTGGGGTTGTTTCGCACCATTAGAGAGGGCTTTGACAAGTGAGACTTGAGAGGTGCTCATCACTTTTTCATACGCAAGGAGTTTCGTGCGCTTGCTTGGACGATAGGTAGAATTAGAAATCAAATGAGCCTTTTGCATTGCAAAAAGTGTTTCGGGAGGATTCACTTGATAGATGAATTGATGACGTAGATTCAGACTTGGGCGCGCCACTTCAAGCAACCACAAAACATTATAAGAACAATTATGATTAAAGAAGTAATAATAGCTAAAGGCATCACTCAATTCCCAAATATGATTATAAAGTCGCGTGATTTCCTCTGGGGTTAAATTTAGCTCATATTCCCATATATCACGGGATTCCGTGTTAGAATATTCTTTAATCTTATCATAATAAGGCAAAATAGAATAGCTCCCTGTATAGAATCCAAAAAGCCCTTTAAAAGTAAAGGCTATTGCATTTTCTGTGTTTTCATCTGCATCCGCTTGATAATTTATTGCAAACGCGAGTAGGCGGGATTGGAATTTAGAATCAAGAATCAAAAAGGTATGCCCAAACATAGAGGCAGGCGAATTAATGTGTGCGGAGGGAAAGGCGATGCTCGCCTTAGTAGGAGCGACATAATCACGCATAGTCTCAAACTCAATACAACGCACTTTGGGCAAAGATTCAAAATGAAGATGCTTGGATAAAAAAGCAAAACGCGCAGGGAAGCGACAAAGTGCGTGATAATCTTCAATCTCAATAGAACGCGCGGGTAGATTAATATTGTTTTCTTGAAATTCCTGAATCTGTTTTTGTCGCCTCTCTCGGATTACTTCAGGAATGACCACCGTATCAATAGGTTGATAAAAGGCGCGGAGTGTTGCTTCAAGTTCTTCGGAGCTAAGATTCTTTGACGCAGGTAAAGGTGTCAAGAAAAAATAAGGCGAGACGATTTCACTTGAGTTTTTATCAATGTGCAAAAGGTCTTTCCATTCTTTAGAATTGGCTAAATCAAGAGATTTTGCTTCAGAGATGAGACTTTCTACTATTATAGAATCTTGAGACGAAAAAGCCTGAAATGAATCAGCCATTAAGGGTAAAAGGAAAGAAAATACAAGAATCACCAAACGCATTAAGAGTTAAGAATCCTAAAGGTGAAATCCCCAAAAAAGGGGAAAGAATTAAAAAGCAGCAACTCCATCAAGCACATCTGCACTTTGAGCATTTTTGCTTGTGTAAAGTTTGTTGTAGTTGCTTTGAAGCGCAACTTTAAATGCGTCTTTATCGGCTACATCTAAGAGCTCTACAAGAGTGTCTAGGTGCTCGCCTTTTCCTTGGGCAATTTCTGAAGAAAGAGCGTCCATATTAGCAGCTACAAACTCTTGAGTGCGAGAATCCATAGCAAAGTTACTTGGCTTTTTACAACCTGAAGTTCCTGAAGTAATCCCAAAAGTTTGAGTTCCGAAACTGCCATTGGTAGTCGCTTGAAGCGCATTCCAAATAGTACCTTCTTTGCTAATAATCATAGAACCAAGCCCACAACCTGTGTTTAGATTTGTGGCAGCAAATACACCGCTTGTTAAAGCTGCACTAACAGCAACAACTGACAAAAGTTTTTTCATCGTTTTTTCCTTTGCAAAAAGATGTTTTCTCCAAAAATTAAAGAGAAAGACGCAGAAATTGTACCAAATTTAAGTTTTATCTTGACTTAATCATTATCCAAATTAGGACATATTTTTATAATACTCCCCCCAGCTCTCCAAGCTCTCAATTACGCCCTGAAGGCTCTGTCCAAGCTCGGTGAGACTATATTCTACTTTGGGAGGAACTTCCGCATAAACTTTGCGATAAACAAGATTTGCTTCTTCTAATTCACGGAGATTCTGCGTCAAAACCTTTTGCGAAATACTCTGATTCTTGCTCGCGCTAATCGACCTTCTAAGCTCGCCAAATCGTCGCTTACCAAACAACAAATCGCGAATAATCAAGATTTTCCACTTGTTGCCAATCAGGTTGAGCGTGGTTTCTACGGGACACGGGGAATGATAATTGGATTTTTCGTGCATTGTCTGCCTTTGATTCTGAATTTTTGCAAATAATGATGATAGCACAAAAGCCTAAACAATGCAATAGTTTCAAAAATAATACTATATAATAAAAAAATGCCTACTTGATTTTGGGAATATTGTATGCCAAAATTCTAATACAAATTTAAAAAACCTCAACACAAGGAGAATCTATGAAACAGGCTCTGTTGCTTCAGGCACAATACAATCAGTTCGCAAACAAAAACATGTTTGCGGTTTTGCAAGGCGCGCCCAAAGAGGTATTATACAAAGATTGCGGGCTCTATTATGGCAGCATTATGCAAACGGCAGAACATAGTCTTTGCGGCACAATCGGCATTGTGTTCCAACATTTTAGCCCATTTGCCGCAAAAAAGCTCGAGGGTTTAGACACACTTTTTGGGGCAATCACTCCCGAAGGCAAATTACAAGGCGCGATTTTTAATGACTTAGCCGCATTTGCAAAATTGCAAGACCAAGTGGATAGCAAAATCATTGAATTAATCCAATCTATCGAGGATTTCGATAGCATTGCCACATTGAGTTTTCCGGGCATAGAATTTAAAAAGCCACGTGGATTTTTGATTCTCGCATTACTAAACCATGCAGTCCATCATCGCGGAGCGATTGCGGGCGCGCTCGATATTCTCAAAATCGAGAATGATTTTAATGGAATGCTAGGAATGTAGCGATAATCTCCCAAAACTTAGCTTTTGGGAGAATTTATTTCATAAAATCATCAATGGATAATTTTCTCTTATCAATTCTTTTTAAATGATTAATAAAATTTTAAAATATCAAAATCTCTAATGTCTAATTCCTCATCAAACTTGATAAATTTCACATATCTTTCGGAATCTTAGGAGGTTTGAGACGAGATAAAAATCTGTGGTCTCTCTTCCTTAGAATCTTGTTTGCATAGAATGCGAACTTCTTTCTGTGAAGTTTTGCTGAAATCTTTTACACATTGTTTAATCTGCTCGGCATTAATAATAAAAGGAACGTTGTTAAAATCGTGCTTTAAAATATCTAAATCTGTAAAAATCTTTTGCCAACTTGCACTATTTTTGCTCATAATTTCCCTTAATTAGCAATTCTATAATCTCTCCTCTTCTCTTGCCCTTACAATTTATCACTCGTTTTGCTTGAATCTCTAGTATTTTAAAATCTTTGTATTGCTCTTTAATAAAAGTAGTATTTGAATTGCTTTGCAAAACTTTCACATTTTTAGAATCTAACTCCTTAAAAATCTCCCTCAAACGCTCTTGTTCTTTTTCTAAAAACACGTCTGTATAGCTTACAAAGCTTGAAGTTTTGCTAAGCGGATAATAGGGCGGGTCAAAATAAACAAAATCTCCGCTTTTGGCTAATTTTATTCCCTCTGCAAAATCTAAGCATAGAATCTGCACTCCTTGCAAAGCGTTTGAAGCATTGAAAATCACATTTTCATCATAAATTTTAGGATTTTTGTAGCTTCCCATTGGGGTGTTAAACTCACCCTTTGCATTGTAGCGACACAATCCATTAAAACAGGTTTTATTGAGATAAATAAATCTTGCGGCTTTAAATACAGAATCTAAATGCACAAAATCCTTATTTCTATCAAGGTTACGGATATTATAAAAAAGCTCTTTATTGTGATTTTTTTGCAAGGATTCTAGTTCTTTTAAAAGGGCTTTTGGATTCTTTTGAACAACTTGATAAGCATTTATTAATTCTCTATTTTTATCGCTTAAATAAATTGCTTTAGATTCTAAAAACCCTTGATTTTTAAGAGCAAAAAACAATGCACCACCACCCACAAAAGGTTCAAAATAGGCGTTAAAATCTCTTGGCATAGAAGCAATAATAGAATCCACCAATACCCTTTTACCTCCAGCCCATTTGATAAAAGGCTTAGATTCCGCATTTTGAAACTTTGAAAGATTTATTTGTAGTGTCATCGTGCCTCATTTTTTGATAGCGTCAAATTCTACCGTTCTAGCTCTTACGAACTCTTGATAAACCATTATTTCTTCTTTTAGTAATTTGTAACTAACAATTCCTTAGATTCTGTTCTTGTTGCTTGATAGTTACAATTTTGTAATGAAAATCCAAAAGCACACTTTAAAGCTTCGTTTTGCCTCTCCCACCAATTCACCCTGTATTTCTCACACCCTGTGCAATTCCGACAATCGTAGTAACAATTTGTTTTGCGATACGTTCTTTTTGCTCGGCATACTGCGCATTTTTGTAAGCTTTCATTAAATAGAGTTGGAAAAAACTAAGACTTGTCAAGAAAGGTTTGCGGAGCAAAATAGACTCTTGCACTAGCTTTTCACTTGCGAGCAAGGATTCCTCCTCTCGGACATAAAGCAACCAATGCAATGTGAGATGATATTCGCTCTCTATCATCTGCCAAATTCTCTGACGCAGGCTCTCCTCTTCTACGAAATCATTATAATGCTTTGCAATCTCCAAATCTACCTTTAAAAAAGCTTGAGAAATGTTATCAATCGTGGTTTTAAAAAACAAATTCTCTTGGTAGCATTTTTTAAAAATTTCTTTGTCTCTACATTTTTGATATGCTGCCTCTAAACCACTTCCCAAACCATACCACGCAGGAATAATTGCGCGATTCTGCGTCCAAGCAAACACCCAAGGAATTGCGCGCAAATCCTCTACATTTTGTGTGTCTTTGCGCTTAGAAGGACGTGAGCCAATGTTTAATTGTGAGATAAAGTAAATCGGTGTAGCAGATTTAAAATATTCAATGAATCCCTCTGTGTCATACACAAGCTTGCGATACGCTTTATAAGATTCTGTGCTAATCGTCTGCAAAACGTTTTCAAAGCTAGAATCGTTTGCATTGAGATTTGCACCAAATTTATCATAAACTGATTTTTTTAGCAGGGTCGCCAATGCACTTGAGAGGCTAGATTCCGCCTTTTTAGGATTAAGATACTTGTAACTAATCATCTCGCCTTGCTCTGTGGTCTTTAAAAATCCTGCGACACTATTAGGCAAGGAGGACAATAAGGCATCTTCTAGCGCGCCTCCTCCGCGACTAACGCTTCCTCCGCGCCCGTGAAACAATCTAAATTTCACTTTCAATTCTTCTTCAAGCATTATGAGATTCCCTATCGCCTTGCGCAAAGAATAATTGCTCGCAAAGATTCCGCCATCTTTGCTAGAATCCGAATAGCCAATCATAATTTCCTGACGATTCTTGCGGGATTGTAGATATTCGGCATAATGCGAATTGGCGCAAAGTGCGTGCAAGATTTTCGGTGCAGCCTCCAAATCCTCAATGGTTTCAAAGAGTGGCGAAATAGAAATACGCGTTTTTTTGCCTTTGCACCACAATCCGCTTTGTTTGGCAAACCACAACACACAAAGCAAATCATTCGCGCTCTGACACATAGAAATGATGCAAGAATCTATGATGTTATCACTGATTCTATCTTTTGCCCATTTAAAATGCACAAAACTGAGCAAAGTCTCTTGTGTGGATTCACTGAATTTTCCATAAAGCGCATTCAAATCTACCAAAGGCGCACTCAAAGCAGCATTTAAAATCTTTGTTTGCTCACTCTCTGGCAAAAGCAACAAATCCCCCTCAATGTAACCCAAAGTAGCAAAAATCTCCGCAAGAGCTTGCCAAAACACCTCACGATGCTGGCGAAAGTCAAGTCGCATTAAATGAAATCCCGCAAGCAAAGCGAGATTCTTTAACTCTCTCAAATAAGTGCCACTTCGCTTGTCTAACGATCCTATCATCATTTCAATGTCTTGGATAAACTCTTTGGAATTTTCATAGGTGTAGAGTTTGTTGCCCTCAAGGGCACTTTGGGATAGATTGAGCATTAGGATTCTGTTTTGGAGTTTTTGGCGCATACAAGTCAGCTTTGCACGGAAAGGTTCTTGCAAAAAAAGCTTCTTCGCTATTGTGTCTAGGTAGTCCTTGTCTTTTTCCAAGCTTTCTAGCAATGCTTCGCTTGGATTGGCATATTCTTGCGCAATAGAGAGTTCTCGGATTAGCCTATCAATGGATTTGAGATATTGGCGAATGATAGTTTGATGTTGATGCTTCATCACTTCAATCATTACGCGATTTGTTACATAAGGATTGCCATCTCTATCACCACCAATCCAACTTCCAAGCAGGATAGGAGACTTTTTAAGCACAGAATCCCTCGTGCCTAGAAATTCCAATGCGTCTTGTATCTCTTGTAGAATATGCGCCCCACTTCGCAAAATAGAGCTTTCCATAAAGTATAGTAAATTATCTAACTCAAAAAGCACTTCAATTTTTTCATTGCGCACGATATGACTATGCCAAAGCAGATTTAAGCGATATTTCAAATGTTCTTTCGCACTTATTTGTCCAAACTTAAACCACGAATCCAAATCATCATACATATCGTGGTAACTCTCTAGGAATGTTCTACGCAAAGATTCTGTGGGGTGTGCGGTGAAAACAGGATAAAACTGAATCTTTTTCAAGACTGCTTGAATGTCCTCTGTATCATATTGTTGCGCCTTTAATTCCTTAATCACGCTGATAATTTGCCCTTTGCTCTGTCGCAGGCTTAGATGATAACGTTCGTCAATGATATTTAAAAGCAAGTGATAAAGCGTGAAAGCCTTGATGAGATTAGAGATTTCTTGTGAGCCAAGCTCTTGCAATGAATCAGATTCTTCCTGAAACAAAAAGCTTGGATTGTCTTTTAATGCAACAAAAATGGGTTTAATCTTTGGGGCAACCTCATCTAGCAATTCACTCAAAGTGGAGAAAACAAAATCTATTTCTTTAAATTTTTCCATAAGATTCCTTGTATCGTGCAAGCAACTTTAATAATGAATTGAAATTATAACGCGTTTTGGCAAATTATTGTTTTTAAGTTTTTGTTGTAAAACTTAAAAACAATCATCATTGTGAAGCCCTTTATATCGTAATAACCCATAGTTTCGTATCGCCTTAGTCTCTACAATGCGATTCTCAAATCTAATTCTACTTTTTAATATAATCTCCCCCAAAGGGCAGAAGATACTCTAGGCTATCTGTATGAATATAACCCTCATAAAGCTTGAGCTAGAGGGGGGATTTTAAAAAGGTTTTGGTATATTTTTCTAAGTCTTTTGCATAAAGCAAGGCATAATTGATATAAGGATTCTTTTGTGGAAAAAACAAATCAATGCCCTTGTCATATTTAACTTCATAACTCCAAGAGATTTTTAAATAGCCTTTAAGAGTAAGCGTGGGTAAGGGTGGGATATTGATTACGGATTTTATATCTTTACTGCAAAAATATTCTTCTAGCTCCTCATTGCTTAAGTTGATGCATTTTTCTACACTCAATTCATATCTTATAAGCAGAATCCAGAAAACATTGCCATCAATTTCTTTTAATTTTAAAGATTGTATGTTGTTCATTTAGTTGCTCTTTGATTGGATTTTAGTATAGCTAATGAAACCATTCTTTGATGCTATCATCTCTTCATAAAAGTTTGTCAAATCTCTATAGGATTCAGATTCCTTAGACTTTAAAGTAACATATTCTATAACCTTAACATTTACTACATTGGTGGTTTCCTTTTCAAAAGTTAGTTTGCCAATGATTCCATTAAAAAATTCCATACTATGTTCCCTTGTGTTTAAGGATTCATACAAGTACTGCAAATTTACAAGATTCCGTTCGTTGTCCCCTTGCCCTCACTTTTGGCAATCACAAGACAACTGCCATCATTATGCCAAGCTACATTATACCTCCCCTCTGGGATTCTAAGCTTGAGCTCCCCCTATTGTTTCTGGCGAGGGTCGCTCTAGGATATAGGCATTTGATTCGTAAAGAAATTGTGGAATCCTCTTGGATTTGTAAATGCCAGAAGAGATAACATAACTCCTCTTTAAAATTGCATCAGATTCCTTGTAAATTTAATTCCTTGGGATTGTAAGTGATATTTACATTATAGACTCCCTCTTGAGTTGGTTTTGTAGAATCTTTTTCGTGTAGAAATGTGTCATAATAATAGCTTGTGTCTTTATCGTTTGGGAGACGGAATCTTGTGCGTTGTTTGTCCTTTTTCTCATCTTCAGGATTTATTTGTGCTAAAGATTCTTTTAGCTGTGCATTTTCTTTGGAATCTTGTTGATTTGTATTGACTTGCAAGTTTGGAAGTGGAATTCCACTTCTAGCTTCCCATTCTTTTAAGATTCTCTCATTTTCCAAGAGCGTTAAGGTCTTGCCATCAAATTCTAATCTAAGTCTAGTTTTTATGATTTTAAGTTCCACAGAGGGGACGCGGTCTTTATAGATGATTCTATTTAGATCGTTGTTGTTGCTATATATGCAATACGCAGGACTCTTTGTGTAGGCAAAGAATACGATGTTTTTACCTATAAGGGAATCTTGATTGTTAGAATCTAAGAGATTTGCACTAAAAGATCTTTTAGGGAAATATCTAAAGTAAAGCCTTGTATATCTTCTAAGACCACGTGTATCAATTGCTTGGATTTTGATTTTGTGTTGGAATCTCTTTTTTTCTTGTGGATTGTTTTGTTCTTTGGCGGGATTATCCAAATATCATCTCGCTTAAAATTGTATTTATTCTAGCAAAATTTGATTAAAGAGAAGCAAAGAACCAAGTCCAATCATTAAACTTTGGAATGGAAGCGTGAGTTGTTATTTGCTATTACTGAACTTTTGCAGTGATTTAACAAGCGGATTCTTAGAATCCTTGACAAATTCTCTAGGGGTGCAAAGCAATTTTTTGAGCAAACGATAAAATTTTGTATGAGAGATTCTAATCAGTAGAAAATCCGGAACGATGAGATTTAATATTTTTAATAAAAAATTATTATTATAAATTTCATAAAGATAAGATTTATAAACCAAAGATTTCAATCCAAAATGAGTTTTTTGGTATTTTTCTACACTCAACAACTTCTCCCCTCCCAAGATGATTTGATAAAAGTCAATCTGACAAACACGTCTATATCTGCGACCCTGCCCCCTCCCATTTTTATAGAAGCTTTTCCCAAAACTATAAAATTTGAAGCACAGATAATACAAGAATCGCAAAGACTTTTCCTCATCAAAAATAAATTGTCCTTCCAAAACCGCCCTCAAATGGTGAATCAAAGATTCTTTGTCTGTCGCTTGCAGATTCAACCCA
The DNA here is from genome assembly GCA_964464895.1 of uncultured Helicobacter sp. Taxonomy (GTDB): domain Bacteria; phylum Campylobacterota; class Campylobacteria; order Campylobacterales; family Helicobacteraceae; genus Helicobacter_D. The sequence continues at coordinate 26,184 of CAYXGY010000009.1, forward strand.
TCAAAGCGATAAAATGCCTCCCCGCAGACGATACAAGACTTACCCGCCATCATTGCATAAACGCCTATGCCAGAATTAAGCGTCAAAACACATTCACAAATAGCCAACAAGTCCAAAAGATTCGTGTCATCTGGAGCAAAAATAATATTTTTATATGCTTTTTTATGAATCCCTAAAGCCAATGGGTGCTTTTTGGCAACAAATGCGATTCCTTTACCAAGCCCTCCTGCAATATCGTCAATCATTTCTAAAAACCCCTCAAACTTGAAAGGCTCGCGTGTGAAATGCAGAATCACGGAATCACTTTGCACTTGCAGTGGAATAAACACAATGCGCTTGTCTCTAATCCCAAGTCGCTTTAAAAGTCTAAATGCTCCTTTAGACTTGCCTTGAGACTCTAAAAATCCCCCCCCCCCCGCTAAAATATTCTTAATATATTCCTTGGTTTGAGAAATTTGATTTTGACTTAAATCGTGATTCCATTGCCTTGCATTATAACTTAGAGAATCTGCGTTAAACCCCTTATCGTCAAAAAACCAAGAATCTGGTAACGCACCCCTATCAAAACAAAGATAAGGAATGCCATAGCTCCTTACAAACTCATAAATTTCTTTGCGTTTTGGGTTGCCATAAGGATTTGGAAATAAAATTTTAGCTATTTTACACGCTTTTAAAAAGCCTAAAAATTCATCTCGCCTAAACGCATTATCTTTAAAAAACGCTTCCTCGTTTTGATGTAGAATCTCTCCTAGATAAACACTCGCTCCACGTAGAGAGTTTAAAAGTAAGCTAGAATGTTTGCAAAGCAGAAGCACTCTTTTATCTGCTGCAATATCTGCGTGTAAGGGTTCAATAAAATGTGTTTTACGATTCTTTAAGTGTTGATAAAAACGTCTATGATTGATTTTTTTTCTATCAAAATAACCATTCTGATTGGGTTTAATATGCCAAAAATGGTATAAATAGATTCCGTGCAAACTCGCTTCATTGCCAAGCAAAGAAAACCACGCACGAAATCCCTTGAATCTAAAGAAATTCCAACTCCCGTCGTCATACATTAAAGATTTGGGCATTTTTTCAAAAGATGTCGTTTGCATAAGTAATCGCATAAAAAAGTCGTGGTCTTCATAGCTATGCCCAATAAATGCACTATCATTTCCACCAATTTCTAAATATTTATGCTTATGGACGACAACACTGCTTGAAACAAGGGAGAAAAAATCTATCCACTCTCTCTTGCCACTAATTAAATCTTCTTGCACAATTGTATCCCACAAATCTTTCTTACTCTCTGTGAGATTTTGCGTGCCTGCTTCGTTTAAAAACACAATTGGCAAACAAAGTAGCGCATTAGGATTCTTGGCAATCTTTTTGATTTCTATCAGTTTAAGCAATTTTTGGAGATTTTCATTTGAAATATGATAATCCACATCTAAAGGCATTACCACAGCAGAATTGGCACACATTACACCGAAATTTCTACATTCTCCTTGCGAAAACTGACTTTGGTTTATCTTCAAATATCTATGTCCGTTTTCTTGAATAATTCGAGGTAAATCCTTAAATATAATGCTAGAAAATCCCTCTACAAAAATCACCTCTATCTTTTCATTACTGCGCAAGTCTTTAGCTTTTTGTATCACTCTATCTCTGATAAAGGCGCGCTCTTTGCTTGTCCCAAAAGGAATAATAATAGATAATTGTGGCATTGCTTTCCTAAGATTCTATAATGTCGCAAATTATAACAAATTTTTATAAGATTATTTTTACTTTTCTTATTTTAAAATTCTTAAAACTTCTCAAACATCAAGGCAAATAATGAAACAAGAAACCCTAAAACAAATGGATTTGGATTTTGTATTGCATACTTATGCGCGCAATTGGACACATTTTATCAAAGGAAAAGGTGCAAGACTCTATGATGAAAATAACAAAGAATACATTGACTTTGGCTCTGGAATCGCTGTATGCAGTGTAGGACACGGCAATGAGCGTTTAGCCGAAGCAATCTATGCGCAAGCAAAAAATCTCATCCACACTTCTAATCTTTACTTAATTGAGCCACAAGCCCTCCTAGCAAAGAAACTCGTAGAACTTAGCGGATATGATATGCGCGTGTTTTTTGCAAATTCTGGTGCAGAGGCAAACGAGGGCGCACTCAAGATTGCGAGAAAATTTGGTGAAGAAAATGGCGAACTCAAACGTTACCAAGTCATCACATTGGATTCCTCTTTTCACGGGCGCACGATTAGCACTCTAAAGGCAACTGCCCAAAGCAAAATGCACCAATACTTCGGACCATTTCCTGATGGATTCGTTTATGCAAAGGATTTAGACGATGTACCAAACAAAATTAGCAGTGTAACTTGCGCTGTGCTCTTGGAGCTTGTGCAAGGCGAGGGTGGAATCACGCCTTTTGACAAACAAGAAGTGCAAAAACTCGCCAAGATTCTGAAAGAAAAGAATATTTTGCTAATGGTTGATGAAGTGCAAACCGGTGTCTATCGCAGTGGCGAGCTGTTTGCCTCACAAGCGTATGGAATCACTCCCGATGTGATTACTACAGCTAAAGGACTAGCCGGTGGTGTGCCTATTGGCGCAGTAATGACGAATCTCAAAGATATTTTTGCCCCAAGCGACCACGGAAGTACTTTCGGCGGAAACTTCTTAGCTACAAGAGCGGCACTAGAAGTGTTAGAGATTCTATCAGAACAAAGACAAAGCGGGAAACTAGAGAAGACGATTGCATACTTCACCCAAAAGCTCCAAAGTCTGCAAAAATCTCATTCAGAAATTTTCACAGAAGAAGTAGGCTTGGGGCTTATGCGTGGGCTTAGAGTAAGAGATTTGGATACCTTGACAAAATTCTTAAATGTCGCCTTTGAAGAAGGTGTCTTGGTGCTAAAAAGCGGAAAAAATACTGCGCGATTCTTACCGAGCCTCACAATTACCAAAGAGGAGATAGATGAGGGCTTTAAGCGCATAGAATCTTGTGTCGCAAAATTGTAGAATTGTAAGGTAAGAATCGTTAAGATTCGCCTTTTTTTACGCCATTGCAAGAATTTCTCTGAAGCATGTTTGCATATTATGCGCTTTGATATTTTAGATAGGAAGTCGCCAAATTATCATTGTGTAAAAGCCTTTAAATTTAAGGTAATGCATGGTTTAGAATCCTGTCTAAATTGTAAATTCTACTTGATATGCAGGCTATTCATCGTGCTGTAATCAATGGCAAGCTAATTTTGCTAGAAATCATTTGCATTAAGAAAACTAGAACACAAAATAAGAATCTGATATTTTAGGGCGGATTGAGGGGTATCAATCCGCTTGAAAATGGTTATTTTATTGTGCAATTGTATAAATTCTAACTTCTGGATTTTCACTCCAAAGAGGCTTAAGTCCAACAAAGACATCATTTTTAAACATATCACTTCCAAGATACGTATTTGCATTTTCAACACTATCAAATCCATGAAGCACTTGCACATCTTCCTCCCTAATTAAAAGTTCTTTAGTGAGTGCGCCTTTAATTTCTTTGAGAAATGGATTGCGGTAGTCAGCGTAAATCTTTGCCGCAGCAGGACGATTTGCATTGCTGATTTTCATCGTTATTTCAAGATAAGCTTTTACTTGCATTTTGTTACTCCCACAAATTTTGTTTTGCTATTTTTTAGCAAAAGCATTATATTAAATCCGCCGCACATAAAAAAGATATAAAGAAATTTATTAGTTACTAATTATTTTATTAGTTACTTGTCATTTGATAAGCGGTGTGATATACTCATTGAGCATAAAGGAGTTTTAAAATGTATCAGCCCAAACTTGAAAAAGATATTCGTTGTCCGTTAGAATATGGACTTGAAATTTTTGGTGGGAAATGGAAATCGCGCATAATCTGCGTCCTTGCTGAAATGAAAACTTTAAGATACAACGAATTAAAAAAAGAAATGAGCAATATTTCTGATGCCGTTCTTGCTACAACACTAAAAGAACTTATTAATGATGGAATGGTTAAAAGAAAATCTTATGACGAAATACCCCCACGCGTAGAATATTTTTTGACTGATAAAGGCAAATCTGTAGTTCCGATTCTGCAAAATATTTGTAAATGGTCGGGCATTTTTTATAATGAAGATAGCGAACATACTTTAACGCAATGCCAAAAATGCAATTATAAAGCATAATTAGCACTAAACTTATTCAATAGCTTACATCAATAATTGCTTAATAATTTTGCAGAATCTATAACATAATCAAATTTTCACCCTCTTGACAAACACTAGGTATCAAGAGGTATAATTTAAATTTTATTAACTTTGGAATCTTTAATTTTAGATTCTACAAGTTTTATTCCAACAATTTTAAGGAGATGCAAATGTTATTAAAAGACAATTTGACACAAGTGCAAAATGGACAAAGAATCACTGCCAAAGGCTATGCGGTCGCACACAAAAGCGATACTTTCAAGCCTTTTTCGTTCTCGCGCCACGCGCTTGGAGAAAACGACATTCTCATCGAGATTCTCTTCGCCGGAATCTGTCATAGCGACATTCACAGCGCACGCGAGGAATGGCACAAAGGAATCTTCCCGATGGTGCCCGGGCACGAAATCGCGGGGCGCGTGGTCGCAGTGGGCGCGAAAGTGAGCAAGTTCAAGGTCGGCGATTACGCTGGCGTGGGGTGTATGGTCAATAGCTGCGGCGAATGCGAGGCGTGCAAGAGAAGCCAAGAACAATTTTGCGAAAACGGCAAAACCGTCTTCACCTACGATTGCCACGACTGCTTCCACGACAACGAGCCAACCTATGGCGGCTATTCCAACAACATTGTCGTGAGCGAAAAATTCGCCGTGAATGTCCCACAAGACGCGCCGCTCGAGAAAGTCGCGCCGCTGCTTTGCGCGGGAATCACCACGTATTCGCCGATTAAGTTTAGCAATGTCAAGGCGGGCGATAGGGTCGCTGTGGCAGGGTTTGGCGGGCTTGGCGTGATGGCACTCAAATACGCACTCAAAATGGGCGCAGAAGTCAGCGTGTTTGCGCGCAACAAAAACAAGGAAAAAGAGGCACTCGAGCTCGGCGCAAAGGCACTCTATACCGACACCAAAGCCTGCAAGGAACGGTTTGATTTCATCATCAGCACGATTCCGACTGCGTATGATGTGAATGCGTATGCGGACTTGCTCAAATTTGGTGGCGAAATGGCGATTGTTGGCTTGCCACCAGCAGATGAGAATCTCAAGATTGACTTGACGCGGCTTGTTTTTGCGGCGGGCAAAAAGGTCTATGGCTCGTTGATTGGTGGAATCAAAGAGACACAAGAAATGCTTGATTTTTCGCTCAAACACAAAATCTATCCTGAAACAGAGATTATTTCTATTACGCAAATCAACGAAGCCTATGAGAATCTCACGAGTGGTAAAGCGAAATTCCGCTATGTGATTGATATGAAAAGCCTAAAAGAATAAATAATTTTTGCAGATTATTTACATTGTGGAATAAAACTTGCTTACTCTTTGTAAAGTTCAAATTTAGGAGTTTGATATGAGCATTTTTGCTTATAGCCCCGCACGCTTACTTGCGCAAGAAGCCCTTGACCATAGAGCTTTACGAAGAGATATGATTGCGAGCAATATCGCCAATGTTTCTACTCCAATGTATCGCCCAAAAGATATAAACTTTGAACAGATGATGGCAGCCAAAGCGAATGAAATCTTTAATCGTAGCCGCAAATTAGAGCTTGATGTCGCAATCACAAACAAAAATCACTTGTTGCCTATGGAAGAAATGGACTTGAAACGTCCCACGATGTTTTATCGTGATGGGCACTTATCCCGCAATGATGGCAATAGTGTGGATTTAGACATTGAAACAAGCGAGATGGGCAAAAATGATATTATGTATCAAGCGATTGTCGGCGCATTACGCAAACAAGGTGCAATCTTTACTTATGCAGTAGAATCTGCACGCAATCTTTAAGGAATTTTAAATGTTTTTATCTAGTTTTGATATTAGTGGTTATGGGTTATCGGCTCAACGTCAAAGGGTAAATTTAATTTCTAGCAACATTGCTAACGCAAATACCACGCGAACCGATGAAGGAGGACCTTATAGACGAAGAGAACTTGTGCTCAAAGCATTTGATTTTGACAAAGTTTTAAATCAAAAGTATGAAAAAAGCAATAATTTGCTAGAATATGAAGATCCATTAGATGAAATGGATAGTTTTGATGAGCAAAGGAAGCCAAAACCTACACTGATGAGTGTTTATGTGGATAAAATCGTGCGTGATGACACACAACCAAAAATGAAATACGAGCCAAACCACCCTGATGCAAATTCTGAAGGTTATGTTGCGTATCCAAACATTAATGCGGTAGTAGAAATGGCAGATTTAATTGAAGCAACTAAAGCCTATCAGGCAAATGTTGCAGTGTTTCAAAGTGCCAAAAATATGGCGAGCACAGCAATTACAATGTTCCAAGCATAAAAAGGATTATAAATGGAAATTAACAAATATGGAGTAGATATAGAGAAGCTAAACTCTCAACTCCAAGATATTCCGAGTCTTTCGCCAAATCACGATTTGAATCCACCCTCTAAAAGCTTTGGCAGTATGCTAAAAGAAGCCGTAGATGAAGTGAATGCCTACCAAAAAACTAATGACCAAGTAATGGCGGATATGGCGACAGGACAAATCAAAGATATTCACCAAGCTGCCATTGCAATTGGAAAAGCTGAAAATAGTATGAAACTAATGCTAGAGGTGCGCAATAAAGCAATCAGTGCTTATAAAGAATTGATAAAAACGCAAATTTAATGCTTCTGCATTTGCAATGAATGACACTCAATCCAAAAAAACAGGCAAAATCCTCCTCCTATTTCTTGCAATGGGAATAGGATTTGGCATCTTTTTGGGCACAATCTTTTACCATAATTTCACAGCACGCAAACTCCCAAACTTCCAAGCCAAACGCATTGAAAACGCAATTAGAGGAAATATTTACAGCAGTGATGGATTCCTACTTGCTTCAAGTAAAAAAGTCTATAAAGCAGTAGTAAATACCTATAATATCAATCCGCAAAAAAAAGAACTTTTTATCAATCTTTTTAGCATTTATAGCAAGATTCCCAAAAGCCAAATTCGCTCTAAATTAACGCAAAAAGGCAATGTTACACTTTCATACGATATTGATTCTAAAACTGCAAGCTATCTAAAACAACTCAATCTAAAGCTCAATCAATTAGATGTTTTTCAAAGTTATGAAGATGAGAATGGGCATATTTTCAAATATGGCTTGTCCGTTGTGGAAAGTGGCGAATCCAGAGACTATCTTTATCAAGACACAATGGAACCAATTCTTGGCTATGTCAATAAACAAAATGATACCAATATTACACACGTGCAAGGTGTAAAAGGAATAGAAAAAAGCTTTGATAATGAACTAGAGCCTATGAGCGATTTGCTGATGATCGGACAACGTGATATTGGCTTCAATGTCATCTTAAACAAACGTTCTACTTTCAAAGAAAGAGTAGATGGCTATGATATTATTAGCTCTATTCCATTGAAATTGCAGAAAAAGATAGAGCGACTTGCCGATGAAAATGCCTCCCAACTTGGTGCAAAGGAGATTCTCATCGGCATTATGGAAAGCAAAAGTGGCAGAATCTTAAGCCTTGCAAGCAATGCGCGTTTCAATCCCAATTTAATTACCAAAAATGATTATTCCAAACTCAACACCAATGCTATTGAATATTCCTATGAACCCGGAAGCATTATCAAGCCCATTATTTATGCTATTTTGCTTGATAAGAATCTTATTTATCCTAAAGAAACCATTGACTTAGAAAATGGACGCTTTAAACTACATAATTTCTATATCACTGATACACATAGGTTAAAATCCGCTACCGCCGAAGAAGTGCTACTCTATTCTAGCAATATTGGTATGGCAAAGATAGCGCAACGTTTAAGTCCGCCAGAATATAATGCCGCCTTGCAAGCTTTTGGCTTTGGCAATCTAAGCGGGATTGACTTGCCTTATGAGCGTGTGGGCGTGATTCCAGATGCAAAACGATTCCAAAGCGAAGTCTATCGCGCGACTGCATCTTATGGCTATGGATTGCGCACAACCTTTATGCAAATGCTTAAAGCCTATAACATCATCATCAATCACGGAATCTCTTATGAACCCTACTTGGTGGAATATATCCAAGATTCCAAGTCTATCCGCTATAAACTCAAACACCAAACACCTATTAGAATTCTTAGCGACAAAACCGCCAAAGAGGTTAAAAACACTTTAGTCAAAGTCGTCAATGAGGGCACGGGGAAAACGGCACAAGTCCAGGGGATTACAATTGGGGGCAAAACCGGCACAGCACATATCGCACAAGGTGGAAAATATGTAAGCAAGTATAATAGCTCATTTTTCGGCTTTGCTAATGATGAAAAAGGCAACGAATACACGATTGGCATTAGCGTCTTTGAACCCAATGAAGCCGAAGCCTATTTTGCCGCACGCACCGCTGTGCCACTCTTTAGAGAGGTTGTGAATCTACTCATCAAGGAAAACTATCTAAAGCCTTGAAATAAGATTTTAAAGAACTTTCTGATAACCTTATGAGAGTTTTCATAATTGGGAGAAATAATGCCATTACAACAAATTCTCAAAGATTCTAACTTCAAGCTAGATAGATTTAGTTCAGATTCTATTAAGAAACTAGAATCAAGCCTTATACCAAAAGAAACAAAGACGGGAATAGCCTATTATACGATATGCCCCATACGCGACAAAGAAATTAAGCTCACTCCCGAAGAAATCGTACGCCAACTCTATCTTGATAAACTCATCAATGAATACGGCTACCCAAGAGCAAGAATCCATGTTGAATATGCCGTACATTTTGGGCGCGAAGTCAAGAGGGCAGATATTGTAATAACGGATAGGCTTCAAATCACGAGTGCTTATATTATTGTTGAACTTAAAAAACCAAAACTAAAAGAAGGCAAAGAGCAGCTTAGAAGTTATTGCAACGCCACGGGCGCAACAATGGCGGTATGGAGCAATGGAAGCCAAATTAGCTATTATCACCGCAAAGACCCAAATTATTTCCAAGAAATCCCGAATATCCCTACAAACGATAAAAGCCTTAAAGATATTTTGAATAAACCCTTTACCTTTGATGACTTGATAAAAGCAGATACCTTAACGACACAAAAAAGAAGCTTAAAGAAACTGATTGAAGAAATGGAAGACGAAGTTTTAGCAAATGCTGGAGTTGATGTATTTGAAGAAGTGTTTAAACTCATTTTTATCAAGCTTTACGATGAGTTAGAAGGGGCAAGGGACAAAACGCGTAATCTTGATTTTAGAATCGTAGAATCGGATTCGGAGCTAAAAATTAAGATTGAAAAACTTTTTGACAAGGCAAAACAAAAATGGGAAGGCGTCTTTAGTGATGATGAGAAAATCCGTCTAAGCCCTTCACATTTAAGTGTTTGTGTGGGCTCTTTAGAGGAAGTTAAGCTTTTTAATTCCAATTTAGAAGTAATTGATGATGCCTTTGAATATCTTGTAAATAAGTCTGCAAAAGGTGAGAAGGGGCAGTACTTCACGCCTCGATATGTGATTGATATGTGCGTGAAAATGCTTAATCCTAAAAAAACAGAAAGTATGATAGATACAGCAAGTGGAAGCTGTGGATTCCCAATCCATACCTGCTTTTATGTATGGAAACAAATCTATAAAGAAAAAGGAATCGAAGCAAGCCATCTTTTTACGGCAGAGAGAAAAATCCCAGAATGCGAAGATTATGTTAAAGAAAAAGTTTTTGGTGTAGATTTTGATGAAAAAAGCGTGCGGGTTTCAAAAATGCTTAACCTCATTGCGGGAGATGGGCATACAAATGTTTTGTATCTTAACTCTATCGATTATGAACGATGGGAAGAATGGACAAAAGATGAAGATTGGTATGATGTGTATAATGAGGGCTTCAAAAGACTTAAAAAGCTAAGAACAAACAAAAATGAAAATAGAGATTTTAGCTTTGATATTTTAATGGCAAATCCGCCTTTTGCAGGAGATATTAAAGAAAGTAGAATCTTGGCGCGTTATGAACTAGGTAAAAGACCATATAATAAATATTATAAACAACTAAGCAAGGTAGGACGTGATATTTTATTTATTGAACGCAACTTAGATATGCTAAAACCCGGCGGAAGAATGGCTATTGTGCTTCCACAAGGGAGATTTAATAATTCAAGCGATAAATATATCCGCGATTTTATTGCTGATAAGGCTAGAATCTTAGCAGTCGTGGGCTTGCATGGCAATGTCTTTAAGCCACACACGGGCACGAAAACAAGCGTTTTATTTCTGCAAAAATGGGGTGGTGATGATGGTAAAGGCGAGGAGCTTTGCCCTAAAGTAGAGGATTATAATATTTTCTTTGCAACACAAAGTTTGCCTAGTAAAGACAATTCAGGTGAAAAAATTTACTATGAGAAACTAGATGTGCATGATCATCTCATTGTAAAACACGATTTATTTCATCCACACCTAGAAGGAGATGAGCCAATCAAGCAAGAAATGGAGAGCGAAGATGAGTTTGCTAAAAGATTACAAGAATACAAAGAAAAATACGAAAAATATAAAGACTTGCAAAAAGACGGAATCGCTGAAGCTTTCATAGAATTTGCAAAAAGTGAAAATTTGAGCTTTTGGAGGGAATATGACACATAAAAAAGATGTTTATAGTAGAATTGCTTTGTAATTGCAAAAAGGAGAGGAAATGACAACCATCATCAAAATAGGTAATTCGCTAGGGATTAGAATCCCAAAACGCCTCATCGAGGAAGCTAAGCTTGAAAATCGACAAATTGATTTAATACTCACAAAAAATGGCTTACTCTTGCAGCCTGTGAAAACTAAGCTAAGGCGAGGCTGGGACAAACCCCAAAAAGCTAAAGAAAACATAGAATCCGACTTCTTAAATATAGATTTAGAAAATACTTGGGAATGGTAATGCCAAAACAATTTGAAATCTATTGGGTAAATCTTGACCCAACCATTGGAGCAGAAATCCAAAAAACGCGCCCTTGTGTTATCATCTCTCCAAATGAATTAAATCACTTAAGCACAAGACTTATTGCGCCCATTACAAGTAGAGGCTTTAACGCACCCTATCGCCCTAGTTTCACGCTTTTGGGTAAAAAAGCAAAGATTTTAAGCGACCAAATCCGCTGCATTTCTACCCAAAGGCTTCATCAAAAAATTGGCGATTTAGATTTAAAAACCGCTAAAAAACTAAGCCTTGTGCTCTGTGAAATGTTTGCATTAGAGGAAAACAATGAATCTTAACCAAACTCTACAAGATAAGTTCCCACATCTTGAAGTGAGTGTGCTTAAACTTAGTGAAGTACAAAAGGATAATGGTAGCTTTAGAATTGATAGTGAGCCTTTTAAAAAATCAAACTTATGTCTCAATGAGGATTTTGTATATGAAAGATTATCTAAAATTGCACTCATTAATCCCTCCAAAACTGAAATTTCACACTTAGACAAGAATACAAAAGTTACTTTTTTATCAATGCAAAATTTGGGAAATGGATATATTAATGATAGAGAATATGGAAAAATACAAGATTTTGAAAATGGTTATACCTACTTTGCCGAGAATGATATTTTAATTGCGAAAATTACCCCTTGTATGGAGCATGGAAAATGTGCAATAGCTTTTGACTTAAAAAACAAAATCGGTTTTGGTAGCACAGAATTTAATGTATTTCGTATACATGATTCAAGATTTTTAAAAGAGTTTGTATTCTGTTATTTGAATAGAGAATCCATAAGAAAAATTGCTACTGATAATATGGTTGGAACGAGTGGGAGGCAAAGAGTTCCAACGTTCTTTTATGAAAAACTTTTAATTCCACTCTTCCCTATGCCCTTTCAAGTTGAAATTGAAAAAATGGTGAAGGATTCACATTTTGCACTAGAGCAAAGCAAGGCTCTTTATAAAGAAGCGGAGAATTTACTCTATACTGAATTAGAATTAAATCCACAAAATCCATTACAAAGTATTTATTACAAAGTATTTTGCAATCTCATAATAATGAGAAACTATACCATTGCTACACTTAAAGAATCTTTTCTTAAAACAGGCAGGCTAGATTCGGAATATTATCAATTAAAATATGAGGAAATAGAATCTTTTATTAAATCCTATCAAGGAGGATTTGGCAAATTAGAATTTATGGAGATTAAAGATTCTAATTTCACACCAAAAGCAAAAGAAAAATATCGCTATATTGAACTTGCGAATATTGGGGCAAATGGTAATATTTCTGCTCCGTTAGAAGAATTTGGCGAGTACTTGCCAACAAGAGCAAGACGAATTGTTGAAGAAGGGGATTTAATTATTTCTAGTATTGAAGGAAGTTTGAGTAGTTGTGCTTTGATTACTGAAGAATTTGATAATTGTATTGTTTCAACAGGATTTTATGTATTAAAAGCACAATTTATCAATAGTGAAACCTTGCTTGTGCTTTTTAAAAGTAAAATTTTTCAAGATTATCTAAAAAAATTTCCAAGTGGAACAATTTTAACCGCCATCTCCAAAGAGGAACTACAAAATATCCTTATCCCCAAAATTGATTCTAAAATCCAAGAATCTATTGCCCAGCATATCCAAAAAAGTTTTGCCTTACGAGCAGAGGCAAAGAATCTTTTGAATACAGCAAAACAAAGAGTAGAAGAAGCTATTAAAAATGGGGGGGGGGGCAAATAATGCCCTCTTAATGAGTACAAAACTTGACATCTTCAGAATCTATCTTCCACAGATTAAAGTTAAACTCAAAGAATCAAAACTTCATTATCGCTTAGCAGAGTGGTTGTTGTATGAGGAACTTTTATTTTGTAATCCTTTTGCAAACACTCAACATGACAAAGTAAAAACACCACAATGCAAACATATAAACTACACTATCAAAACCCTAAAACAAAGCTTTGGGGCAAATGGTAGGCTTGATAGTGAATATTATCAAGCCAAATATGAACAAAACGAAAAGCTGATAAAATCTAAACCACATGTAAAACTCGGGGACTTGGTAGCCATTAAAAAATCTATCGAACCGGGGAGCGAGGCATATACAGATAGTGGAATCCCATTTATAAGAGTAAGCAACCTGACACCTTTTGGGATAGGCTCAAGTGAAATCTGTTTAGATTCTAATGATTGTATAGAGGGCGAACTGGAATCTTTATATCCCAAAAAAGATACTATTTTACTAAGCAAAGATGGAAGCATAGGAATTGCCTATTGTGTCGAAAAAGATATGGAATGTGTTACAAGCGGAGCAATTTTACATTTGCATATTAAAGATAAAAGCATTGTTTTGCCTCAATATCTCGCCTTGATTCTCAATTCTCACACAACACAACTTCAGGCGCAAAGAGATAGCGGCGGCTCTATCATCGCACATTGGAAAATCGAAGAGATTCAAAATGTCCTTATCCCATTACTAGATATTCATATTCAAAAAGAAATAGCAACTAAAATTGCACAAAGCTTTGCATTACGTGCAAAAAGCAAAAGTTTGCTTGAAAATGCTAAGCTTATACTAGAAAATAAAATCAGAGAATCATCTTAAATAATAATTTTACCTATACAATTTAATTAAAACAAGATAGTTACATCTTTATCGCGATTCTAACCCCTTTATCACAAATCTCCCCCCTTCAAGCTCGATAGGATAAGAATCCCGCGTAACGAGGTCTATCAAAAAACACTCCTCTCCATTTTCAAGTTCGTATCGTTCGGCAGGATAAAGTGAAAGTCGTCTTTTAACTTCCTCTAAATCCTCGCAAAGTGCGCTAAAGCCAAACATTACGAGTTTATAAGCAAACTCTTCCATATAAATTCCTTATGGTTATTTTTGTGAAATCCGACAATCCTAGAGTTAAGATTCCAAGCTCTCAACGCGTGCGACACCACTATTAATCGCTGCTTGTGCCACAGCATTAGAAATAAATTCTTTTAGGCGCGTATCAAAAGGGCTTGGGATAATGTATTCTTTACCAAACTCAAACTTTCTTCCGTGAATCTGCTCTAATTTCACTCTCAAATCTTCAGGAATTGGCTCTCTTGCCACTGCTGCAAGGGCTTGCGCACAAGCAAGCTTCATCTCCTCATTGATACATTTCGCACGCGCCTTTAAAGCTCCTTTGAAAATATAAGGGAATCCCAAAACATTATTGATTTGATTAGGATAATCACTTCTACCTGTTGCAATGATAGCATCAGGGCACACCTCATGCACAATCTTTGGGTCAATTTCTGGAATCGGATTACTCATCGCAAAAATCATAGGATTTGGATTCATTCCCTCAATGTCTTTGGCAGTCAAAATATCACCACGAGAAAGCCCAAGAATGACATCTGCGCCATCTAGTGCCTCTTTATAAGAACCAATTTCACGCGAAATGGCAAATTCTTTCTTGAATCCATTTAAATCTTGTCTTGAAGTTGTGATTGCCCCCTTGCTATCAAACATAATAACTTCTTTTGCTCCTAGATTCTGCGCCATTTTTGCACACGCGATTGCCGCTCCTCCCGCTCCAAAAACGACAATTTTTAAATCCTCTGCTTTTTTATTTGTGATTTTCAATCCATTGATGATTCCTGCAGTTGAAATAATTGCTGTTCCGTGCTGGTCATCGTGCATAATCGGAATATCAAGAATTTCTTTGAGACGCGATTCTATATAAAAACATTCGGGTGCTTTAATATCTTCTAGGTTGATTCCGCCAAAAGTTGGCGCAATGGCGCGCACAATCTCAATCAGTTTGTCCGGATTCGTTTCATCAACTTCAATATCAAAGGCACTAATATCGGCAAATTTCCTAAATAATGCAGATTTCCCCTCCATTACAGGTTTCCCTGCAAGCGCACCAATATCACCAAGTCCCAAAACTGCTGTACCATTAGAAATTACCGCGACAAGATTGCCTTTAGCGGTATATTCATAAGCTGTGTGTGGGTCGCGTGCAATCTCTTTACAAGGGACAGCAACACCGGGAGAATAAGCGATAGATAAGTCGTGCTCGTTATTCAATTGCTTGCGTGTAACCACTTCAATTTTGCCTCCTTGATGATAAGGAAGTGCGTCTGGATAGGTTTGTTTTAAGTCTTCCATTGTTATTAAACACCTTAAAATTAAAAATTTAACTTAGAATTTAAGCAAAACAAAAATAAACCTATCATTTAAATTTACTTAAATTAAAATTAAATTATGAAATTTCTCCAATGATTATTGGATTTTGGGCTGATGAATACTTCCATATAATCTATGGTTTTTAACGTTTTTATCGCGTTTCAAAAGCAAATTTCCCTGCAAAGTGGAAGTGTTAAGATTCGTAACAATTTTTGAAGATTGGATTTGTATCTCTTGCAATTTTGATAGATTAGAATCTTTGGATTGAAGAGAAATCGTGCTATGCAGTTGCGCATCAGGTAAAAGCTGATGATAGAGAAAGCCGCCAAAGAAATAAGGAGCTAGATTCTGTTGCGCCGCTTGATTCAAAGCGCGCAAAAGTGCAGTATTGCGGAATCGCAAACGAGTGGTATCAAAATGGATATGACAAATCCTATCCACAAAGTCTTCTTTGATATTCAGATTCGCCTCCCCCTCAAAATAATGCGGAATTGTAGGAAAGATTGTGTAAATCTGCGCATTGTTTAGCTGATTAAGAGAAAGATTCCAAGCAGTTTTATCCAATGAGAGACTAAACGTATTGCCTTGCTTGCTTGTCTTGGAATCCTCTTCTATCGCACCTTTGAAACTCAAAGAATCGTTCGCTACGATTCCTTGCGCCTTTAGAGTGCCTTTAAACAGGCTTTTATTCCGATAAGAGAAATTTTGAATCTTTTTCAAAGTAACCTCTTGTGGAATCTCAAACGCAAAAGGCTGTAAAGAAATTTTGCCCTCTTGGCTTTGGAGGTTTGCAAGATTTGAGTTTAAGGCATAGTTTAAGATTCCCTTTCCTTGTGCTAGCTCTATCTTGGATTCCATTTGAAAGGTTTGAGCTGGAAATCCGATATGTGTGTGCATTTCTATCAACGGGCTATTAATCAGCAAATTTTGACTTTGCATTACAACGATTCCCGAGATTCCGTGCGCAAAATCACGCAAATCCAAATCCAGATTTAAAACTCCCATTAAAAACGCGGGTTGGTTCAAAAGAGTAAAAAGCGCGCTTGCTTCCAAATTCTGACTTGTGATTCTAAGAGTATTGGCTTGCAAGTTTTGCAAACTCAAGCGAAAATCCAAAGGCGAATGCTCCAATGTCATTGTGCCATTGATGAACATATTTTTTGTATCTCCTTTTGCGATTCCTTTTGTGCTTAAAGCACCATTAAGTGGAATCCCAAAAAAGGGGGAAAGGGGGGAAAGATTTTGAAAATTAAGATGAAATTCCGCATTAGTTGCCAAAGTCGCAAGATTGCTTGCACCCTTAAGCTCAAAATCACCAACGCTAGAATACATTTTGAGGTAATGCTTGAATGTATTATGGTGAATCTCTCCTTGCAATTCACCCATAAAATGTGTGGGTGGAATCACAAGATTAAAATGCGACAAAAACTCTTCTGCGTCTAAATCTCCTCCCTCTAGGCTTGCATTCAAGATTCCATTATAATCAGAAATGCCATAAGAATCGCCACTTCTCTCTAATTTCAAATCAAAATTTAAAATCCCCTCACCATAGGGAGCTTCATCAAACAAGGCAAAAAGCGCACTCAAACTTGCGTTTTTGGTATGCAAATTCAAGCCTTGCAATTCTAAATACGAACCAATGGCGTTCAAATCACTTTCTGAATCCAAAAGATTACTTTGTGCCTGCAAAGCATAATGCGCAAACTCCCCGCCAAACTCTCCCTCAATCCAAGAATTATCACTAAACTTCAAGGTTTTGTCTGCTAATTTTGTGCTAAAACCTTTGGAATTTAGCAAAAAAGAGCCTTTAAAGTTACGCAAAAATAAAGAGTATTCACTCTCCAAAAACAATTCTAACTTCCCATTTTGCGCCACAGCCTCTAAAGAAAGGCGAGAGGGAGTGAGTTTAAAATGTCTCGCCTCCCATTTGAAATGTGTATGAGATTCTAGCTTGGATAATAAAAAATTCCTAACATAAGCATTACCAAAGGGCGAAAAGAGCAAAGCAATCACACTAAGGAGGATAAATAAGACGCCAAAAAAGCTTAAGGCTATCTTTCGTGCGAATGAATGGTTTTGTCTGATGTCTTGTGTCATTTGATTCCTTAACGACTTTCGTTTGCGGTTTTACACCACTTGAAGCCTCAAGGATTCCAATACAAAATAGTAATACAAAGAGAAAGGGTGCTTTTTCATAGATTCAAGTGTAATCAAAAATTCGTTAAAAAGACTTAAAAATTAGGCACTTTTAAAAGAAATCAAGGTAGAATCCAAGCTTTATTTGTCTTCAAAAAGGGAATTGATTATGGATTACAAAGATACACTCGCATTGCCTACAACTAGCTTTCCTATGCGTGGAAATCTCCCGCAAAATGAACCTAAAACTTATCTTGCTTGGAAAAAGAGTGGCATTTATCAAACAATGCAACAAAACCGCCAAAATGTCAGCAAGACTTTCAACCTACACGATGGACCACCTTATGCTAATGGACACATTCATATTGGACACGCACTCAATAAAACGCTTAAAGATATGATTGTCAAGCAACATTATTTTCAAGGAGAAAAGGTATTTTACACGCCGGGTTGGGATTGCCACGGATTGCCTATTGAACAACAAGTAGAAAAAAAACTTGGCAAAGAAAAAAAGGACTCTCTACCCAAAATCAAAATCCGCGAGCTTTGTCGTAAGCACGCACAAGAATTTGTCAATATTCAAAAAGACGAATTTTTAGAGCTTGGAGTTTTTGGCGACTTTGAAAATCCTTATAAAACAATGGATTTTACCTTTGAAGCAGATATTTACAGAGCACTTTGCGAAGTTGCCAAAAAGGGATTGCTCAAAGAAAGAAGCAAGCCTGTTTATTGGAGTTGGGCTTGTCAAACTGCCCTTGCTGAAGCAGAAGTGGAATATGAAGAGAAAGAAAGTGATTCTATTTTTGTCTCTTTCCCTTTACAAGAAGATGCGCTCCAAGTACTTGGCACAAAAGAACTAGGCTTAGACAAAGCCGCTTGCGTGATTTGGACGACAACTCCTTGGACACTACCTGCCAATAGTGGAATCGCGCTAAACCCTGAAGAACTCTATGCGCTGACTCAAGATGGCAAGATAGTGCTTGCTTCACAAGTAGAAAAATTAGCACAATTGGGTGTGGTAAAGGATAAAATCCTCAAAACCTTTCAAGCCCGAATCTTAGAAAATAAATTAGCAACTAATCCTCTCAATGGGAGAATCTCTAAACTTGTTTTAGGAGAACATGTCGCAAGTGGTGAGGGAAGTGGCTGCGTGCATACTGCTCCTGGACACGGGGAAGAGGACTACTTTATCGGGCTTAAATACAATCTACCAATGATAATGCCCGTAGATGATAAGGGCTGCTTTGATGAAACATTAAGACGCGAACGATTATTCTTTAATCCCGATGAATTTGTAGGAAAATTTATCTTTGATACGCATATGAGAATTTTGGAGCTCTTGGGAGAACATCTCTTGTATCATAGCAAAATCAAGCACTCTTACCCGCATTGTTGGCGTTCGCATCAGCCTGTGATTTTTCGTGCAACTGCCCAATGGTTTATTTTGATGGACGAGCCTTATACTCAAGAGGGCAAAACCTTGCGTGAAGTGGCATTAGAGCAAATCCGTCAAACGCGATTCTATCCCGAGCACGGAATGCGTAGAATCTACTCTATGATTGAAAATCGTCCAGATTGGTGCATTTCAAGACAAAGGGATTGGGGTGTGCCGATTGCATTTTTCAAAGACAAAAGCAATGGCGAGGTTTTGTTGGATTCAGAAATCTTAGACTTCATCGCAGAAACTTTTGAAAAAGAAGGTTGTGATGCTTGGTGGGGCAAGAGCATAGAGGAATTACTCCCACCACAACACAAAGATAAAGCGGCACATTTAGAAAAAGTGCATCATATCCTAGATGTGTGGTTTGATAGTGGAAGCACGTGGAAAGCTGTGCTCAAAAGTAGCAAATATGCAAGTGGGGATTATCCTGCAAGTATGTATTTAGAGGGTAGCGACCAGCACAGGGGTTGGTTTCATAGCTCATTGCTCGTCAGCTGTGCTCTTAACCAACACGCGCCCTACCGAAGTATTTTGACACACGGCTTCACAATGGACGAAAATGGCGAAAAAATGAGCAAGTCTAAGGGAAATGTCATTGCTCCTAAAGATATTTTAAAAGAGTTTGGCGCAGAAATTCTACGACTTTGGGTAGCACAGAGTGATTATCAAAACGACCAAAGAATCTCTAACAATATCCTCAAACAAGTCAGCGAAAACTATCGCAAAATCCGCAACACGATTCGCTTCTTGCTTGCCAATGTAGAATCACTAGAAAGCTTGGAATTAAAGAATTTTAATCCGATTGACTTATGGATTATAGGACGCGCAAAGTCTTGCTTTGACCTCACAAATTCACTCTTTAATGAATACGAATTTTCAAAAGGCTTGCAAGAACTAAACTGCTTTTTAAATGCAGAGCTTAGCGGAATCTACTTGGATTTATGCAAAGACAATCTTTACTGCAATGCCTTAAATTCTAGCGAACGCAAAGCAGCCCAAAGCATAATGGCTTTGATTTGCGGAAGATTGTTCGGACTTCTCGCTCCGATTCTTACTTACACCATTAATGAAGCCCTAAATCATACAAAGAGCAAAGCATTGCTTGAGAGTTGTGGAATCACAAAGGGAATTGTAAATCCGCAAACTGCTGTGCTTGAGGTTGTTTATCAGCCACTTCCTAGCTTTGAAGCACCTAGTATAGACTTTGAAAACCTCCTTGCTTTGCGCTCTTGTTTCCTAGAGCAGATAGATAGCCTCAAAAAAGAATCCAAAATCAAATCCACTTTAGAGGTAGATTTGGTGATTCCAACCAAAATGGCAGGATTTAAAGAGCTTAACCTATGGCTTATGGTGAGTGCTGTGCGAAGTAAGAATCAGAATTCTAATGTCTTGACGACTTTTACTTTTGAGGGCGAAACCTATGCCATTTGCCAAGCTAAAGGACATAAATGCCCACGTTGTTGGCAATTTGTTGCAACAAACGAAAATGAGCCGTGTGCGCGTTGCACAGAAGTGTTGTCTTTAAATTGCAAATGATAAACGAGGCAAAAAGGAGGAAATAATGTTGGATGGTTTTTTTGACCTCACACAGCCCGTAGGCTTAGTAGAGACTTGGGTGAGTATTGGTATAGGGCTTTTGGCAATGTGGCTTGGATTTGTAGCGGTAAAGCACGTCAAAAAGAAGCAAAAACTTTCGTAGTCTAACCATTCTTGCCCTACGCGAATCGCAAGACAAGAAAAGGTTGGAATCTTTTGTGCCCTAAATATCTATTTTAAGTTAAAATAGTCCTTGATTGCTTCGGCTTTGTCTGTTCTCTCCCAAGTAAATTCTGGCAACTCGCGTCCAAAATGTCCATAGCTTGCAGTTTTTTGATAGATTGGGCGGAGCAAATCCAAGGATTCTATGATTCCACGTGGAGTTAAACGGAAAAGTTGTTTGACGCATTCTTCAATCTTAGAATCCTCAAATTTACCTGTGCCGTGTGTATTGACGAGAATAGAGACGGGCTCAACCACTCCGATAGCATAAGCAATTTGAATCGTAGCTTTATCACAAACTCCACTTGCTACGAGATTCTTCGCCACATAGCGCATTGCGTATGCTCCGCTTCTATCTACTTTGCTTGGGTCTTTACCGCTAAATGCCCCTCCCCCGTGCGGACAACTTCCACCATAAGTATCCACAATGATTTTGCGTCCTGTCAAACCCGCATCTCCTTGGGGTCCTCCAATGACAAATTTACCTGTGGGATTCACGAAATAACGGATATTATCGTTTGCAAATTCTTTTGGCAAAACCTTTTTTACCACTTCTTCAATCACCGCACTTCTTAGGGTGTTTTGTGAAGTTTCTGGGCTATGTTGTGTAGAAACTACAATCGTATCAATCCCCACAGGCACGCCATTAGCATACTTAATCGTTACTTGTGATTTACCATCAGGACGCAAGAAAGGCAAGGTACCGTCTTTTCTCGCACGCGCCAACCCCTCTGTGATTCTATGCGACAAATAAATCGGCAAAGGCATTAAAACATCTGTTTCCCTACACGCATAACCAAACATCAATCCTTGGTCTCCCGCTCCAATCTCGCCGTCTTCTCTATCCACTCCTTGATTAATGTCAGGGCTTTGCTCACCTACACCATTGAGCACACCTGCGCTATGATAGTCAAATCCATACCGTGCATCAATATAACCAATCTCACGCACCACGTGTCTTGCAATGTCTTGCATCGGTGCATAAGCAGTTGTTTTTAACTCACCCGCAATCACGCAATAACCATTAGAAAGCAGAGTCTCGCACGCTACTCTTGCTTTTGTGTCTCGTTCTATAATGTAGTCCAAAATCGCGTCACTGATTTGGTCTGCCATTTTATCTGGGTGTCCTTCAGTTACAGATTCAGAAGTAAAAAGAAATTCTTTTTGCATAAATTCACCTTGTATTTGAAATTTTTACAATTCTATCACAAACAAACTTAAAATTTAAATTGTGGTAGCAATCCCTAAAATACAAGAAATGATTGTTGTAGATTAAAATTTAAATGCGAAAATATGAAATTTGTTATTTTTATGTCTGTGCTAGATTCAAAGCTGTGCGATTCTGCATTATAATTATAAATGTAGCCTGATTATAATAGAGCTAAGACGCACTATTAAACTTTTATATTTCACTTTAATTTATATAAATTTAAGAATAGCGATTATATCCTCCCCCCTAAAATAAACTTAATTTAATCTTGAATTTATCTAAGATTCGCTAGCATTCGGTAGTTGATAGTTTTTATCAATAAATTATTTTTATAAGGATTTATAATGTTAGTAACAAAAAAAGCTCCAGACTTCAAAGCTCCAGCGGTTTTAGCAAATAATACAATTGTAGAGGATTTTGAACTTTCAAAAAACTTAGGTGAAAAGGGTGCAGTTGTTTTCTTTTGGCCCAAAGACTTTACTTTTGTCTGCCCCTCTGAAATTATCGCAATGGACCATAGAGTAAAAGCATTTAACGAAAAGGGATTCAATGTCATTGGTGTTTCTATTGACTCTGATGTCGTGCATTTCGCTTGGAAAAATACTCCTATCAATCAAGGTGGAATCGGAAATGTGCAATTTCCAATGGTTTCAGACATTACCAAACAAATCTCTCGTGATTATGAAGTGCTCATCGGTGATGCAGTCGCACTTCGTGGCTCTTTCCTAATTGACAAAAACCAAGTTGTGCGCCACTCTGTGATTAACGACTTGCCACTCGGACGTAATATGGACGAAATGCTAAGAATGTGTGATGCCCTGACTTTCTTTGAACAACACGGAGAAGTTTGCCCCGCAGGTTGGCATAAAGGCGATAAGGGTATGAAAGCAGACGCAAAAGGCGTAGCAGAATATCTCTCACAGAACGCAGACAAACTCTAAAACTTCTGCAAGGGATTCTCCCCTTGCGATTCCTTTATAACTTCCACTTGAATAATTACAACGGCTCATAGGAATCTTAAAAGATTAGAATTGAAGTTTTATGCAATTCTATCCTCGCAATGACAAAAGGTAGAAATCACTACAACAAAAGAAAACGAATCTTTTGTTTGCAAGATTATAGACTATCACAAGTGCTACACATTCTTGTAATAATACAACAAATAGAATCTGCGAAAGACAAATTATTCTTACTTATCCAAATAACGTATATCAAAAAGGCTCTTTAGATGCACATTGCCCAAAGCTACTTTAAAGGAAGTAAAAAGGTCTTTATTTCTTTCCTCCATTGCTTTGAGCAGTTGTTTGGTTTGCTCCCGAGCATAAGGGCGTTTGTCGTCAGTTTGCCAGACGATTGGACAATTACAATCAGGAGCAATATAAATGTTATTTTTGGTAATAAAGTCAATAATTTGTCGCTCCCGCACAAAAATTAGCGGACGAATCACATACAAGCCATTCCCTGCCTTATAAATTGGGGGCATAGAACGCAATGCTCCATTGTAGGTAAGATTCATCATAAAGCTCTCCGCCGCATCATCTAAATGGTGCGCTAGAGCCAACTTATTGAATCCTCCCTCTAGGGCTTTAGTATAAAGCGCACCCCTCCGCATACGCGAGCAAAAGCTACAAACCACACTCCCCTTGCGTTTATTTTCCTCTAAAATCTTATAAATATCTGTTCGGTATAACTCATAAGGGATTCCAAGTCTCTTGCAATACTCAAAGATGTATTCATACTCTCCCCCTCTCCCATAATCAATCGTAATGGCTTTAAACTCAAAGTCAAAAGGTGCATATTTTTTGAGCCTTGCTAAAAGTGTCGCAAGCAAAATAGAATCCTTGCCTCCACTTAAACCCAAAAGCACTTTATCTCCCTCTTTAATGAGATTAAATTGCGCATTCGTAGAGCCTGTGATTCTTAAGATTTTTTTGCTAATTTCAATGGTTTCTTTATTTTTGCTCATTTGGGATTCTTTTGTCTTTTGGTTTCGTGCTTAGCTCTTAGTGTTTGTAGAATCTTGGCATTGCTTTTGAGATTCCAAACTTGCGTGGTTTTGTCAAAGGTGGCAAGTATTGGGAGCATTGTAGCAATACTACTGCCCTCTCCTATTTTTATTTTGTTTTTAAGCATATATTCTATACTTCTGGCGTGAATCGCCCCCATTGTGAGCTTTTTGCCCTCTTTTTCTAGGTGCATTATCGTCCCCCAAACAAGAATCCCATAAATACCTAACCCATTGTGCAGCTCAATGATTTCTTCTTCGCTCATCATAAGTCAAAACTCCCTTGTGTGCCTTTTTTGTCTTTTAATCGCCATTGTCCTGTATCCTTATCGGCAATAGCGATTTGGTCTAAAACTTCCCTTATAAGCTCATTACTCGGACTCACTCCATTTTTAAGTAGAGGGATTACCTCAAGGCATATATCATCAAAATATACTTTTTTACCTTGTCGCTCTGCTCCTCGCAAATAGGAGAGTAAAAAATATTTTGTCCTTAAGCTTAGGGGTATGAGAGACTTAAATTTTGTTCCTTTTGGAAGATGATATTTACCGCTCTCTTTATCAAGCTCAAAATTTGCATTAATAAGTAGCGTTAAATCCACGCATTGTTTAGCTAACTCGTGGTAAAATCCTAATTCAAAGCCCTTAATAGTAATTTCTCCGTGTATCTCTTCTAAAGTCGCTCCATTATCCCTAGCAATCAAAGCTTCCGCGTGATTAAGTGCTAGTGCAACCGCATCATCGCCGAGATTCTCTTTAATCCTAGCCTTCGGTGTATCTACCTTTTTAAAATACAAAATTAACTGCCCACTAAGCACAGTAAAAGTATATTGTCTCTTCTTAAAACTTGTTTGACCATTGCCTTGCCTCACGCTTGCAACATATTCAAACCCAATTTTCTCTGCTTCTTCTACAAGTATTTGCCAAAGTTGCGGGTCTTGGTGTTGAAACACAAAAGCGAGCCAACGATTCCACTTGAGCACCCGATACATTTCTTTGAGAGATTTTTTCATAAGCTCGTGATAGTCTTCACTGCTTTTCTCCAAGCTCCCCTTTTCGATACATTCTCTTTCTTTGAGACTAGAATCCACAGACAAATCCAACCACACATTCCACATTGTAGATAAATCCAAATAAGGAATCTTCGCGCCATAAGGTGGGTCGGTGTAGATAAAATCCACACTTTTAGATTCTATTTCTTTAAGATTGGTCGCATCTGCTTGAAAGATTTTCTCACCATTGGTTTTATCAAGCAGAGAATCGGTCTTATCCAAATCCTCTCTTTGGGTCATCATCGCACCCTTGAAGTCTTTAATCACGCCTTGCACGGGATAAAAATAACTTTGATAAAAAATATCGCTTGGTGCGGATTCAAGTTCTTTTTTGCCTTTTTGAATGCGTTTGATTTTGTCTCTAAATACTTCAATGCTATCTAAGAATGTAGGTTTTGGTGCGAGACGATACCGATAATACCTAAATGCCGAAGCATCACCACCTCCACCACCAGATTTGTGAAAAGTTAGATTGACACATTTTAATGTATTATAAAACCCCAACATTAGCGCATAGCGCAAATTCCTTTTATAGATTCTGCGCTCTTTATCCCCGCTTGGTGTGGTATGCTTGAAAATGAGTTTGCGCAAAAGTGCGAGTTCGGCTAACTGCCTTTTGCTAAAAAGTTGCAAGACACTATCCACATCACTACCCTTTGGCAACACCTCATCTTTTGGAATCCACAGCGTAGAATCCTGCATCTTTTGTGTGGTAACCGCTCCAAACTCTTCGCTTAGGGCATTGGGATAATACTTCGCGCCTTTAAGCATTTCCTTTGCCTCCTTGTCGCTTTTGGGACGCAAAGATTCAAATTCGCTTAAAATCTCTTCGCTTAGCTCATAGAGTGCGCTTAAATCACACTGCGCACTTAGGGCTTTAGCCATAAAGATACTTAGCGGGTTTAAATCGGTGTGGATTCCGATTCTGCCATTCATCATCGCTTCTATCGCCGTTACGCCGCTGCCTCCAAAGGGGTCAAGCACGACATCGCCTTCGTCTGTGAAGTTTTTGATATTTTGCGTTACAATATCCCAACTCTGACGCGTGAAATACGCCGTGCAACCAAAATAACGAGCTTTATTTTGTTTTTTGGGATTTAAGATTGCCTTTGGCAGTTCTCTATTAAGATACCATTCCTCGCTTTTTTTGGGCTTTTTAGAATCTCTGCTCAAAGTCTGTCGCAAGGATTCTAGCGAAGTGGTGAGATATTGTTTCAAAAGCGCGAAATGTTCATTTTTGAATCCATTGGCAAAAAGTTCTTCGCACGAAAATTCTACCAATAAACTTTGCCCATTGGTTTCAAAAAGCATAAAACTTCTAGCATTGCAAAGCGCGTAAAAGGGACTAGGATAGGCTAATAAATAGCTTTTTGCTTGTTTCTCGGCTTTGCTATCTTTGTGAATCTTAATATTTGGAGCTTTAGCGTCTAAAATACAATGCGTTTTCCCCTCGACAAAAAGCGTATAATCAGGTGTCAAATCAGTGTTTATCGTTTTATTTGAGCCGATTTGGATTTGTGTTTTTGAAGTTTTAGAAAGCGTCATTTCAAGCGCGTTTGGCTTTTTATCGCTTTTTAGAATAAATCCTAATTGCCTTAAAAGTGGCGCAATCACAAATTCCCGCACCGAATCTTCTTTGAAATCCTCATCTAAAACAAAATCAAATTCTTTCATTCTTGCTCCTTGAAATATCCTTGCAAATGCTCTTTGGCAAACTCTAGGATTTCAACCTCTTCTAGCAAATGCTTATCATATTTCACCACCACCACTTGCTCACTCTCATTAATATACCATTCCAACACTCCGCGCAATTCTCCTAAGACTTCCAAAGTCTCTTGTGTGATTCCGTCCTTTAATGGCAAATAAAGGTTTTTTTGGAAAGTCGGATTTGCCAAAAGTCCAAGTAGCAGAATCCATAAAAAAGACGCAATCACAACAAACATCGTAATAGAAAGCATACTAAAAAAGGTATAAAAATGCCCTCCAAGCAATGCGCCAAAGAACGAACCCAAATAGCCAAAGGAAGTGAAAATTCCCATTGCGCTGCCCTTTTGGTGTGCTTTACAATAACGGCTCGCAAGACTTTGCATAATGGGTTCATGCACAGAAAAACCCACAAAAAATACCAAAACCCCGATAATAAACACCGCTTGAGATTGGCTTAACATTAGCAAATAAGCTAACACAAAAAACAAGATTCCAGCAATCATTACGCTTTTGAATTTTCCCTTTTTCTCTGCCAAAATTGCGGCAGGTGCCATCGCAAAGAATCCCAATAAAGAAGCGGGAATATAGACTTGCCATAAGTCCTCTTTAGGCATTTCAAACCCCTTGACAAGCGCAATGGGAATGATGAGAAATGCCAAAGTCATAAAGCCTTTTTGCAAGAAATTTGTTAGATTCATAATTTGCAAGTTTTTATTCTTTAAAATCGCGCTATATTCTCCACTTTTATGCGAAAAGCTATAAGTAACTTTCGGGGCGTTTGGCACAGCAATCCACAGAATCACAAGTCCTAAAACCGCCAAAGCACAGGTAATCCAAAAGAGGCTTGGCACACCAAAATTTGCCGCCAAGATTGGACCTAAAATCAGAGCGAAAGTAAAACTTAGCGAAATCGTCCCCCCCATGAGTGCCATTGCTTTCGTGCGATTCTCCTCACGTACCAAATCCGCTATCATTGCGCTAATGACACCACCCACAGCCCCTGCTCCTTGCATAAGCCTGCCTAAAATTAACCCATAAATATCCACACTTAGAGCACAGACAAGCGAACCTAGAGCAAATACAATCAGCCCGATTGCAATCATACTTTTGCGCCCAAATTTATCACTCAAAAATCCAAAGGGAATCTGAAATAACACTTGCGTGAGCGCATATCCTCCCATTGCGATTCCGATAAGAATCGGGCTTGCCCCCTCAAGAAAAAGTGCGTAAAGCGATAAAACCGGCATCACAATAAACAAACCAAAAAACCTGGAAGCGAGAATGAGACTTAGAGGCAGACTTCGCTTGAGGAGGGATTCTTTTGCCATTTCATATCCTTATGCTAAAATTCCAAAACAAAAGGAAAATTTTACCCAAAAATAAATAAAGGCAAGTTATGCGCTTAATCTTAGCAACCTCAAATCAAGACAAAATCAAAGAAATCCGACAAATTTATGCTTCATTTTCACAAGATTTTGGAGCAGAGATTCTTTCTTGGGATACATTGATAACACCCTTTGAGATTATAGAGGACGGCACGAGTTTCCAAGAAAACGCACAGATTAAATCCAAAGCCGTTTTTAATGCGCTTAAAGCTCAAGGAATCTTGGGGGCAAAAGACGTTGTCCTATCTGATGATAGCGGAATCTGTGTTGAGAGACTTGGGGGCAAACCCGGAATCCATAGCGCGCGTTATAGTGGAGGCAATGCACAAGAGAATCTCCGCTTGCTCGCAAGTCAAATTGCAGCCCTTGAGGGCGGAATCTCTAAGGCACATTACTGCGCGTGCATTGGCATTAGTTCCTATGTCGGTGATTACAACGCACACGGATTTATGTATGGGCAAGTGATTGCAGAGTGTCGCGGAGAAAATGGTTTTGGCTACGACCCGATTTTCATTCCTCAAGGATTTGACAAAACCCTAGCCGAGTTAAGCGCAGAGATAAAAAATTCCATTTCTCACCGCAGAATCGCGCTAGAGAATGCGCGGTATCTGTTGTGTGCTTTGCTTTAGTCTGGCATTACAGGGCAAGTTTGAGAAATATTGATTTTCTGTCATTGCGAGAATGCGAGCATTTGTGACGTGCGTATGAAACACTCACGCAGAGTGCAAATAGAATCACAAAAACGAAACCAAAAGCAGCCCATTACCTACTATTTAAACATTTATTCATACACAAATTGTATCGTGCTTGCGCTGTTGAGGCTTCCTTGCAATTCCTAGCATCAAACTCAGCATTTCCGCTATTTCATTCACATTCTCTAAGCTTATATTCATAACCTGTCTCACTATTACATTTTTTATGACAATCATCAAAATCACGATTTGCACTCGCAACACTCACGCAGAGTGCCAAACTTAAAGCTACAAAAACTGCCTTTCTCATTTTTTTCTCCTTATAATTTAGATAGTCATTCCAACCCCCCTTAATAAGTGGGGTGGAATCTCTTTTGGCTTGGGAGAATATTTCGTCTTATAAGCATAAAACTTCGGTTGTTCTCCTCTCCTATGCTCACCCTTTTCCCAAATCTCTAAAAACTGCTTGGCGATTCTTACGACATCATCGTTTTTGTTAAACTCTTTGTTTTCTGTTTTATCATCAAAGATTGTCTCTCTAGTGAATCTCCTCCCTAAGGTAATCTTGCAAATTGTAATAGGCAGATAATCCTTTCCTCCTTTCCAAATTGCTCTGTATTCGTTCTCATAACGAAAGCTTGGCTTTTTAAAAGTCAGTGCATATTGAATGAAATCTTTTGTGTTTTCTTCATTGTATTCTGGTGGCTCTTTATAACGCACTTTAACACTTTGTCTTGTTCTGCCTCATCGACCCTAAAATCAATTTTCATTTCACACCACAATGAGAGTTGCCATAATGCGCCCACATCAAGTCCAAATCCGGTTCTGTTAATTCCTCTTCAAGCGAAAAACAGCAAATCTTGAATCTCTTTTTGTCTTCTCTCGTTTTTGCATTTCTTATTTTCTCTACCTCTGCTAATTGACTTTCAGAGAATATAAACCTCCCCTCGTCCATATCATTGAGACTATTAAAGCTCGCTCCATAAAGCTGACAATTCTCTAAAATATCCAAAAAGTAAGAATTTAGTTTGTAGGTTGCACATTCTTTGAGGAAATGGATTAGATTGCCATCATAGTCTAACCCTCTAAATTTGCAAAAAATCTTTTGATTGTTTTCTTGATTTAACATATTCATTTGCTCCTTAAATTTTATTTTTATTAATATAAGAAAATGATACCCCCCCCCCCTTATAATTTGCTTAAATTAACTTGAATTAAAAATGGCTTGAGATTAGTTATTTGCGTTGGTGAGATTTCGTTTGTAGAGTGGTGGCAATCTATCAATTGAGAATCCTGCAATGGAATATTTGGTTGATTCAGATGATTATTTCGGGGTAAGCCCTCTCAATGACAGAAAAAGGCGCAATGATGCAGCAAAAAGCTGCCATTGCGAGATTCTATGGAATCGTAAGAATCTTAACTCTCTTTTAGCATTCGTCTTGCAAGTTTTTTTGCCTTGACTTCTTCCGCCTCGCGTTTAAGTGAAGCATAAAGCGTGTTAGTGTGGTCCTCTAGCATTTTTTGACTATTGGTTGGCTTTTCACCCTCTTTTGGTGCTAGCTTAATGTATTCTCCATTACTTTGGAGTTCGTGTGCTTTCGCATTGTCTTCGCTTTGAATCTTAATGATTCCGAAGAGTTTATCTGCCAAATTGTCCTCAAAAACAGGTGTCATAAGCTCTACGCGTCTTTCTAAGTTTCTAGGCATTAAGTCTGCGCTTGCAAAATAAATCTGCACTTTAGCGTGTTTGAAGTAGTAAATTCTCGCGTGTTCTAGGTATTTACCCACGATAGAAATCACGCGGATATTTTCACTCACACCTTTCACGCCGGGTCTTAGGCAACAAATTCCACGCACGATTAAATCTATTTTTACACCCGCAGCAGACGCTTTATAGAGTGCCAAAATCACATCGGTATCTACAACAGAATTTGCCTTTAAAATAATGCGTCCTTCTTTGCCTGCTTTGGTTTCGTTTTCTATTAATTCCAAAATCTTTGGCTTGATTTGCAAAGGTGCGGCGAGCAAAGAATTAAGCTTGGATTTGTGAGAGAATCCTGAAAGATTATGGAAAAACTTCGTCGCATCTTGCGTAAATTCTCGCTTGGAAGTCATATAGCTAATATCAGTATAAATCTTTGCCGTGCTTGGGTTATAGTTCCCTGTGCTTAAATGCACATATTCGCGCAATTCGCGTCCAATGCTTTTAATCACAAGGGCGATTTTTGCATGTACTTTAAGTCCGGGCACTCCATAAATCACATGCGCCCCTGCAGATTCTAATGCACGTGCCCAATGCAAGTTGTTTTCCTCATCAAAACGCGCTTTAAGCTCTACTAATGCGGTAACCTGCTTGCCATTCTCTGCCGCCTCAATCAACGCCTTAACAATTGGGGAATTTTTCCCTACGCGGTAGAGTGTCATTCGGATAGAAAAGACATCGGGGTCTTTTGCCGCACTTTGGATAAAATTAACCACAGGGTCAAAACTCTCATAAGGTTGAAATGAAAGAATATCTTGAGAATCCAAAACCGAAAAAATATTCGCATTGGAATCTAGCGGTGGTAGCATTTTGGAAGTGTAGCTTGGGAAAGTCAATTTAGCAAAATTCTTATTGCCCACAATTTCCCAAAGAATATTAGAATTCATCGGTGCTTCACATTCATAAATGTCTTCAGGAGTTACCTTGATATATTGCTCTACAAAATTTTTAAGCTCTAAATCCTCTGTTTTTTTGATTTCTAAGCGGATAATTTCACCTTTGCGGCGAGATTTCAATCCCTCCGTCATCAATGCCATAAAGTCATCGCCCTCTTCTTCTTCAATCTCCATATCTGCATTTCTTGTAACTCTAAACGAAGTCCAACTTAATACCTTGAATCCCGGGAAGAGCTCGTTTGTAAATTCTGCCACAATAGAATCTGTATGGAAATAAGTATCACCCAAACGCACGAATCCCGGTAACATACGAGAAATACGCGTCATACCAAACTTAATCTCACTTGGATTATCAAGGCTTTGAAGTTTCAATGCCAAAACATAACTAAGATTATTCAAATGTGGAAAAGGGTGCGTAGCATCTACGGCAATCGGCACAACAATCGGATAAAGATGATTGACAAAATATTCTTGCAATTCCTTTTTCTGATTCTTATCCGCTTCGCTGTAAGTCTTGATACATAGCCCAAGCTTACTTAATTCCTCTTTGATTCCAAAATAACACGCTTCTAATCTCTGCTTTTCTAACTTCAGATAGCTACGAATCTCATCTAATTGTTCTTTGGGCGTTAATCTATCGGGACCGCTTTCTGTAATGCGTGCGCTATAAAGTCGTTTCAAGCCTGCCACACGCACCATATAAAATTCATCTAAATTTGTACCATAAATCGCAATAAACTTTAAACGTTCCAAAAGTGGATTATTAGAATCTTGCGCTTCGCTCAATACGCGTGTATTGAAGCGCAACCAAGACAACTCACGATTAATAAAATTCGCTGGCTTATTAAAAGTATTTTGCGCCATTTTCACTCCTTTTGCTCAAATTTTACTCTTATTATAGTGGAAATCGCATAAAACTTGCCTTGAAAAATGCGCGATTCTAAGCTTTAAGTTGTAATTTTGTATCATTTGTATTAAATTTATCTTGGGAAATTGATATGGAAAAACTTAATTATAAGGATTCTGGCGTAGATATTGTTGAGGGGAATGCGCTCGTTGAAAATCTCAAAGGACTTGTCAAGCAAACCTTTAGTCCTAATGTCTTGGGGGGAATCGGCTCTTTTAGTGGGGCATTTTTACTGCCAAGTGGCTATCAAGAGCCTGTTTTATTGGCAGCAACTGATGGCGTGGGAACGAAACTAAAACTAGCCATTGAAAGCGGAATCCTTAATAGTGTGGGGATTGATTTAGTCGCAATGTGTGTGAATGATTTGATTTGTAATTTTGCAACACCCTTGTTTTTTTTGGATTATTATGCCACAGGCAAGCTCAACAAAGATTCCGCACTAGAAGTCATAAGCGGAATCACACAAGGGTGTTTGGAAGCAGAATGCGCACTCATTGGCGGAGAGAGTGCCGAAATGCCCGGAATGTATCAAGCAAAAGATTTTGATTTGGCAGGCTTTGCTGTTGGGATTGCCGAGCGCGCAATGGTGCAAAGAGAATCGCAAATCAAAGCGGGCGACATACTGATTGCCCTACCAAGTAGCGGGATTCACTCTAATGGCTATTCTCTAGTACGTAAAATTCTCTCTCAACACAAAATCGCACTAGATTCTATGTTTGAAGGCAAGCCCTTGATTGAAACACTCTTAACGCCAACAAAAATTTATGTCAAAATCTTTAAAAAACTCCAACACAAAATCAAAGCCCTTGCACATATCACAGGTGGAGGATTGATTGAAAACTTACCCCGTGCCTTGCCACAAAATGTCAGTGCTAACCTCATCACAAAAAACATTCACTCCTTGCCAATTTTTGAAATGCTTTGCCAATATGTCCAAGAAGAAGACAAATACCGAACTTTCAATATGGGTGTCGGTATGGTTCTTGTAGTAGAAAGCAGTGAAGTAGATTATATCCTCAAAGAATCTGGTGGTTATGTATTAGGTGAATTAATATATGGAGAAAAAGAAGTAAGATTCGTTTAGTTTAAGTAATGGAGAGTATCTTTATGAGTCGCGCGCAACACAGCAGGACACAGCAGGACACAGCAGGACAGACTTTAATTTTTCATACCGATGGCTTTGGGGATTTATTGGTTTGCTTTAAGTCTTTATATGCCCTTAAAAGCCTTTATCCTCAATATAAGCTCATACTTTTTCATAGCGGATACTATTTAAGCGATAAAGAATTTTTAAAAAATATCTCTTTTATTGATGAAATTGTGTATTATGAAGATGATTTTTTTAATAGACTCAAGGGATACAATCCTGATATTTTTATCTCTATTCGCCGAAGCAGTAGTTTTTTCAAGAAGTTAAAAGAACTTCATCTTAAACAAGTCATTGTTTTCCCGCATTTTTATAGTGTTTTCAGAACCAATTTCACAACTCCTTTGTTTTTTCGGGGCAAAAAACATATGAGTGAGTGTGTTTTAAATCTTGTAAGACAAATTAATAAAAACCATTACGATAGGCATTTTTCAACACTTAATTTTTCTGAAATAAGGAAATTTCTTCCATATTCTAGCGATAAAGTAGAGCCATTTTTCCAAGATTTAAAAAATTATAAAAAAATCATCGCCATTAACCCTTTTTCAAATCATAGCGAACGGACAGGCACAAATTTTTTCTTAAGCTCTTGGATAAATATGGCTTTGGAATTCGCAAGAGAATATCCAAATTTTTGCTTTATACTACTAAATTTTGAAAAAAATCCTATGCAATTCAAGCTTGATACAAGTGCGAATCTAAAAATTTTTATCAATGATGATAGCCTTGCTTCTTTGGTTGGTATTACAAAAAGACTTGATTATCTCATTAGTATAGACACAGGAAATGTGCATTTGGCTGATATTTTGCAGATTCCCACTTTTGTTTTTACAAGACTACTTACAGCCTATCGCTTTAGTGGAGGAAGCTATGGCGGTGAATTTGATAAACTTATGGTGAAGCCTTGCTGGCAAAAACAATACCAAAAAACATTGAAGCTTTTTACCAACAAAGTAAAGGAAAAACTAGATAAGCTAGGCTCTCTAGGATAACTTTTGCAGCATTAAAAATTGCAGAAAGAATCATATATTTTATTTAATTTTAAAGATTTTACGCTATAATCTTGCACTCAAACCTTATTTATGATTAAGTTTAAGGCTATTTCAAGTGGAAAAGAATATTTGAATGCTTACGAGTTTAAAGAAATTTTTAAAAGTTTATCCCTTACCAATTTTTGTACTTTTGCTTAGCTTCGTCATCTATTATTCTGCGTTTGAAATTATACGCAAACGAGATATTCATTCCGTCGAACCCAAGACAGAAGTAGATTCTATGCTTAACGAAAGTAATCAAGTTGCAACGAATACCATAGAGCCAATGGAATCCAATGCGACACTAATGATTCCACAAGAACCAGAAATTCCACCTATGCAAGAACCAAAAGACGAACCAACACAAACACCAAAAATCTATCTTATTACCAATACTCCCTCTCTCAATATTCGTCAAGAGCCAAGCACTAATGCCGCAATTGTTGGCAAGCTCACACCAGCAAACCAAACTATACTTTTAGAGGAAAAGAGTGAGTGGATTTTCATCGCCGATGCCGAAAGTGAAGAGCCATTGGGTTGGATTATGAAGAGATTTACTCAAGAAATCACTCCTTTCGTGCAAACACAAACTACGCAAACACAACAGCCACTTGTCGCTCCTATTCCAACGACAACCCCTAAAACTTACATCACTTCTAATGTGTCTTCTCTTAATATTCGTCAAGAGCCAAATGCCAATGCTGCGATTATTGGCAAATTAACGCCCTCTCATAAAGCTGTGCTTTTGGAAGAAAAAGGAGAATGGATACTCATTGGAACTTTTGAAGATGGCAAGGTATTAGGTTGGATACTTAAAAGTTTCAGCCACGAACTCCCACAAGAAGTTAAGATTCCAGAATCTAAAGATTCTATTCCTAACCAAGCAGAATTACAAACAGCTTTGACACCAACAGGTTTAGAATCCTCAAATAATCCAATGCAAACCCAGCAGCCTCAAACCGACGAAGCAAAACAAAATGCGCCTATTCCAGCGCAAGACGCTCCGCTCTATACCTCTAGGGTTGCTAGTCTTAACATTCGCGAGCTACCCTCTACGGATACGCCTGTCGTGGGCAAATTAACACCTAATGATTCTGTTATCATTGTAGAGACACAAGATATTTGGGTAAGAATCTTGGACGCCAACACCCCTTCCATTAAAAATGGTTGGGTTGTACGCCGCTCACTTGTTCCGCGTCAATAAGTAGCAGACTTAAAGTAAAGAAATCCTATGCAGTTTGCTGTTATTGGTAATCCGATTCACCACTCTCTCTCTCCTATTTTGCATAATTCTGCTTTCAAAGCCTTAAAAATTTGTGGCTTTTACGGTCGCTATTTATTAGAATCTCATCAGTCCTTTTTAAACCTTAAAAACCTGCACTTAAAAGGTGCTAATATCACTGTGCCTTACAAAGAAACTGCACTAAAATTATGCGACGAAGTTTTTGGTATTGCGCGTGAAATCGGTGCAGTCAATACCCTTGTCTTTAAAAGTGAGAAAATCTTAGGCTACAACACAGACGCATTAGGATTCTATCAATGTATCAAGCCACTCCATTTAAATAATGCTTTGATTATCGGTGCAGGAGGTTCTGCCAAAGCCATTGCGTGCATTTTAAGAGAAAAGGGCATATCCACAACGATTATCAACCGCTCTAAAGAACGTTTAGAGAATTTCGCACAAGCAGGATTCAAAACTGCAACCTTTGAAAGTTTTACCCCACAAGAAAAGTATGCAATCATTATCAACACTACACCTGCTGGACTTACTAGCGATTCCCTCCCTTTGGATTGTGCGGTGCTTACCCCACTTTTAAGCTCTGCCAAACTCGCTTTTGACTTGGTTTATGGCATAGAAACTCCCTTTTTAAAACTTGCAAAAAACTTGAATATCCCACAGAGTGATGGCAAACAAATGCTTATCAATCAGGCGATTTTGGCATTTGAAATCTTTATGGAATCCCAAAAAATCACGATTGATAAGACAATCTTGTGTCAAAGTATGCAAAACGCATTGTAAATACACAAAAACAATAAGGAAATCTATCTATGCGACCACCACTTCGAAATATTTTGCATTGATTCTAAAATATGTTTTATAGGCGATAATGGAAAAGACTGCTTGCGCTAAACATCTCTATCTCGTGGGTGGTGCAGTGCGTGATAAACTCTTAAATCAACCTCTCAAAGACAAAGATTATGTCGCAGTTGGTTATAGCGAAGCAGACTTCAATCATTTGCCACGAGTGGGTAAAAGCTTCCCCGTTTTTTTGCGTGAAGACGGCTCACAAATTGCTTTAGCGCGAAGAGAGAGAAAAATTCACGTAGGCTATAATGGATTTTCTACACAAACGCACCAAGTCTCATTGGAAGAAGATTTGAAACGGAGGGATTTAACGGTTAATTCCATCGCATTAGATGAAACAAGTGGAGAATATTATGACCCCTTTGGCGGGATAAAAGACTTGCAAAACAAGATTCTACGACACACTTCAGAGGCTTTTTGCGAAGACCCTTTGCGCGTGCTTAGAATCGCAAGATTTCGCGCGCGTTTTGGAATCTGTTGGAAAATCCACCCCAAAACTAAAGTGCTCATTTACAAAATGCGTGAAGAATTAAGATTCCTAGAACCAAACCGCGTTTATCAAGAGGTGGAATCTGTACTTAAAGCCCCCAACGCTTTTTTATTCTTTGAAACACTTTTTGAACTAGGCGTCTTGGACATTATTTTCCCTCATCTCTACGCACTTACAACACTCAAAGAGGGTAATTTACACCACCTAGAAGCCTCGGTTTTTGCCCATACAATGGAAGTATTAAAGGTTACAGAATCGCTATTAAAGACAACTTTAGCTCCCACTGCCAACGAATCTGATTTTGATAAACGAGCCTTGATTTTGAAATTCGCAGCTCTTTACCACGATATTGCGAAACCTTATTGTTATCGTCATTTTGGCAATTCTAGCGGACACGACAAATTAGAATACCTTTTGCCAGCCCTTGATATTCTGATTCCTCAATCTGTCCAAAAACCTATACTACAACTTATCAAGAATCATATTAAAATTTATAAATTGGAGGAAATGCGTCCCTCTAAAGTGATAGATTTCTTTGATTCTTTTAAAAAAGATGAATCCTTATTGCGCCTACAAACTGCCTTATGGATTGCGGACAAACAGGGACGCATTAGCCAACAAGGTTTGGATTCCTCTCCTACTCCAAATCTAGCCTTTCAAGAGCGTTTATTGCGCACATTTAGGGCATTGAATGCCTATTCTCCCAAACTTTGGCTAGAATCCCAAAAAGTCTGCCCTAAAGGTGAAGCCATTAAAGCACATATTTTGCAAGAAAAAATCAAGATTTTAGATTCTGTGTTTTATCCAAAAGCCTAGAATCTCTAGTTAGGCTACTCTGCCATAAATTCCGTCCCAATCCCTGCACTCGTAAAGAGTTCTAAGAGTAAAGAATGCGGGATTCTCCCATCAATGATATGCGCCTTTTCTACCCCGCCCCTCACACAATCCAAACACGCCTCTACCTTTGGAATCATTCCCCCGCTGATTGTGCCATCACGGTAAAGATTCTCTGTTTGCGCAATATTAAGGGATTCTATGACTTCCCCGCTTTTATCCAACAAACCTTTTGTATCGGTTAGAAAAATCGCACGCTTTGCTCCTGTGGCAATCGCAATCGCACTTGCGGCAGAATCTGCATTGATATTAAAACCCGGGTGTCCTGCTTCCTCGCCACAAGCAATGGGCGCAATCACTGGCACTAAATTTTGTGCAAGCAGATTATCAATTACTTCTCCGCGCGTCTCAAAGATTTCACCTGTGTATCCGTATTTTCCATTATCCTTTGGCTTAGCTTGAAACAAAGAAGCATCTTTCCCGCTCAATCCCAAAGCATTCACTCCGTGAAAATTCAAAAACGTTGTAATTTCTTTGTTAATCTCTCCGCTAAGCACCATTTCAACAATCTTTAACGCGTCAATACTCGTAACGCGCAACCCATCAACAAACTCACTTTGAATCTTAAGAGCGTCAAGCAATTCTGTAATACGCTTCCCACCTCCATGCACGATAATAGGTTTAATTCCCAGCATATAAAGCATCACAATATCAATCGCAAATTGCTCCTTTAAATCTGGATTTATCTGCGCCGCTCCTCCATATTTAATCACGATTTTAGAGCCACGAAAAAAACGGATATAAGGAAGCGAATCCAAAAGAATAGAAACAATTTTAGAATAGTTACGCATTTTCCCTCTTTATATTGTAAAATTATGCGAAATTATAACGAAAAGGATTCCAAATGCAAGAAAAAATTGTGTTTTTAGATGGATTAAGTTTAGGCAAACACAACCTAAAAGAACATTTAGAAAAATACGGGGACTATACAGAATATCCACTCACCGCGCCAGAAGAAACACTAGAGCGCACAAGGGGAGCGACTATTGTGCTAAGCAACAAAGTTGTATTAGATGCTCCGATTCTAAAAGCACTTAAGGAAGATTTGAAACTAATTTGTATCACTGCTACGGGAATGAATAATGTGGATTTAGAAGCTGCTAAAGAATGCGGAATCGCAGTAAAAAATGTCGCGGGCTATTCTACGCAAAGTGTGGCGCAACACACATTAATGATGGCATTAGCTTTGAGTGCTAAACTTCCCTTGTATGACAAATTTTGCAAAAGTGGAGATTATGCCAAAAATCCCCTTTTTACCAATCTTTCTAAGCCTTTGGAACTGCTTTGTGGCAAAAAATGGGGAATCATTGGCTTAGGCACGATTGGAAAAGAAGTAGCAAAGCTCGCGAGTGCATTTGGTGCAGAAGTTTGTTATTACTCCACAAGTGGCAAAAATCTTAATGCCCCCTATCCACACAAGAGTTTAGAATCCTTGCTCAAAGAATGCTATGTCGTCTCAATCCACGCACCTCTAAACGCCCAAACGCAAAATCTCCTCAACGCAAACAACTTAAAACTACTGCAAGAAAATGCGATTCTCATCAATGTCGGACGCGGTGGAATCGTCAATGAAGCAGATTTAGCCAAGGAGCTAAAGAATCGTGAAATCTATGCGGGATTTGATGTTTTCACCAAAGAACCAATGCCAAAAGACCATCCACTTTTGGATTCCACTCTTGCCAATCAACTACTTTTGACGCCACATAATGCGTGGGGATATGAGGAAAGCAAACGGATTTTGGTCAAGGGTATCGTCCAAAACATTGCAGAATTTTTAGGATAAATTCGCAAAAACCCTTAAGGGAATCAATGGAGTTTTTAGAATCTTTAGGGCTTGTCGGGCTATTGTTGGTTTGTTTTTTGGCAAGCAGCTTATATCCATTGGGCTCTGAAGTCTTCGTCGTAGGATTCGTAGCATTAGGATACTCGGAAGTTGCCGTATGGTGTGTTGCCACACTTGGCAACACACTTGGCACACTCACCACTTATGCTATCGGTTATTTCGGGGATACCCAACTAGTTAGACGCTATTTTAAAAACGCCCATACCAAAATCTACCGCTACAAAAATGGAATCCAAAAATATGGGTTTATTTTCGCTTTCTTTAGCTTTTTGCCTTTCGTTGGGGATTTGTTTGCTTTAGCACTTGGAGTCTATCAATACCCTTTTAAAAAGGCTATCTTTTTCGTCTCTCTTGGCAAAGGTCTGCGATATTTAGTGCTTTTAGGCGCACTCTCTTGGTGGCAGGCATCATCTCATTAAAAGCCAAATTAATTTTTGGTCGCCAGATTAAATTAACAGAATCGCAAAAAATCAATGGGGAAATTTCAGATGATAGACTACCGCGCATTACAAGCAAAATTTATGATACTTCAATTCTGCCATTTTTTCGGCTGATTTTCCCCTCTAGCTCATATTCAAACAAAATTGCACCAAATTTCAAAAATGCCTCTTCAAACAGCGGATTGCTTTCGCAAAACTCTAAAACCTCATCTTTTACCCTCACCGCTTGGGACTTAGAATCCTGTTTAGAATCTTCTTGTAACCCTAACGATTCTACAAACACATCTATATCCCAAATCACTTGGGCTTTGCCGCTTTGGGCTAAACTTTGTGTGCCTTGACTCTGCCCTATATGATGCGGAGGCACAAAAACTTGTTTGCCTAAGCTTAACGCATAATTTGCACTCTGCATAGACCCGCTTTTTAAATCTGCTTGAGCAATAATCACGCATTCTCCAAGACTAACAACTAATTTGTTGCGTTCCAAAAATGAAAAAGCGTGCGGCTGATAAGGAGAATCAAACGGGCTTAGTACCAATGCTTCACGATAGATTTTCTGAATCACCTTAGCATTGGTTTTGGGATAAATAATATCCAACGAAGCAGGCGAAACCATAATAGTGTGTGGCAACGCATATTGGTGCGCAATAATATCTGTGCCAAGCGCACCTCCACTGACGACAATCACACCCCTTTGAGCAAGTTTGCGCGCAAGCGTTTGGGTGAAGTTTTGAGTGTAAGGATTGGGATTGCGCGTGCCGACAATCGTAATTTTGCGCCTATTTAATAATTCTAATTTGCCACAATAAAAAACCTGTTTCAAGCCCAAATGCGACAATTCGGGCGGAATCACAGGCAGAGATAAAATCGTAGAATCCTTTAAAAAAGCCTCCAAAATGCTTCTTTAGGATTCTTTTTGGACGAGATGAATCACGATAGAATCTACAAAACCATAGCGACGATAACCATCTCCCTCGCCATCTCCTTCAAATTCTTCTAAAATCTCTTTAGCAGGGTGGTCTTGCAACATTCGCACAAGTTCTATGCTTTTGCCATAACGTTCAAAATAACGTTTAATCGTAATCGTCCAATTCACATCGGGGCTTTTCAATGCAAGTTGAATCTGAACTAAATAAGCTGTCTTTAAAAGTGAGGCGATTTTATCTACCCAATAATGGATTTCCATATATTCACCAAAAATTACCATTGCGTGCTTTGCATCACCCTTCTGTGCATAGGTTTTTGCCTCTTCATAACGTCTTAAAAAATCTTTTGTAAATTCCTTGAATTGTTGCATAGAACGCAGGCTTTCAATTTCATCTACCAATGAATAGACTTTTTTAATATCCTTTGCCTCAATGGCACTAAGCAGATTTTCTTTTTGCTGCATTAACACAATGCGTTCATTAGCCGCACGTTTCAGAGGCGGAAAAACAAGTAGAATCTCTGCGATTTTCTTTGCCTCGTTATATTTAAAATCCTTCTCCAATTCAATCAAGTTTGTAAGCATTCGCTCGCCCACTAAAAGCACTTTTTTATACAAATCTGTTTCACGCAAAAAAGAAAACTGAAAGGTGAGGCTAAAATATTCTTTGAAATTCTGTTTTTTAATGAGCATATCAGCTTTTTCAAACACATCACAATTGCGCAAGAGTTGCACAATTAGTTCTTTTTTGGGCGTGTTGTTAAAAGGAGCTAGGGTTTGTTCTGCTAAACGTTGGTTTGTGCTGGCATTTTCCATTAGAAGTTTTTTTGCATTAAAGAATGCCTTATTCCAAATATTTTCTAACTTCTCATAGGCTTGTGTTTTGACTAAAAACTTCGTGGTTTTAAGCATTTCATAGGCTTTAGTAAAGTCTTTTTTATTGATGAGTTCTAAAAAGGTTTTCACTCCGTCTTTTTGAGACAAATAGAAATCAAATTCGTTCTTTTTAGACTCATTGACAACAAAGGGAGCGGTGAGTTCAACCGCGCGTTCTATTTCATTTTGATTCAATAATGCAATCGCCTCGTGCAGAATCTCAGGCCACGCCTCATCAAACATTTTTGTCAAGGGGTGAATGCTCAAGAACACATTCTTATTAATTGCCTCACGCGCACTTTTGTAGTCTTTCTTTTGGAGGCTAGATTCTAACTCTTCCTTACCCTCATTATAATCAATGATTAATAATGTCCCATCAATTGCCCCAATGTATAAATGCCCACAAGAAAAAGCAAGCGAAGCAATGCCTGCGTGCTCATTTTTAATCTCCATAGCCTTGCTGTTGTCCTCTAAAGAGAGCACATAAAGTGTATCTGAACGCGTGCCAACAAGTGCATAATTTTCTTCCTCTGTAATCGCAATGCTTGTGGGCCAAAAGGCAAAAGGATATTCATTAGAAATGATTTTGCCCTCTTTTAGGCTAAAAATGACGCTTGCATTGTTGCGACAAACAAGCAAAATCTTTTCATCGTTTCCAAAGAAACAAGAATCCTCTACGACATCATTCGT
Source organism: uncultured Helicobacter sp. (assembly GCA_964464895.1). Lineage (GTDB taxonomy): Bacteria > Campylobacterota > Campylobacteria > Campylobacterales > Helicobacteraceae > Helicobacter_D. Next base: position 68,775 of record CAYXGY010000009.1, read on the forward strand.
TGCAAAATTAAAGGCAATCCGATGACGCAAAACATCAAAAATCATTGTAAATTTATCAAATCCGCTAATTGCAATAAAATCTCCGCTTCTGGAGAAGCGAATCGTAGAAATATAATCCGAACGCGCTAGCAATGAAGAAATAGATAAGAAACTTCTCCCCTCGTATAAAAAAACTCTGCCATCTTGTCCGCCTGTGGCAAAAAACCTTCCATCGTGAGAAAATGCGCAAGATTCTATATCGCCATCGTGGTCTTCTAATGTGGCAATATGCTTCAGGTTAGAGCCTTTGAGCTCCAAAATAAATGTTTTCTTCTCTCCCATTATCGGAAAACAAAAATAAGAATGCGGAGAGATTCCAAAAGCGTGGGAGTAGCGGTGGGGAGATTCTATGTCTTTGATGACACGAACACTTGCGGCAATATGTAAGTTTTTGTTGATTTCAGAAATATAAAAAACATTGTCTATGCAGAATGTTGAATCTTGCACGCACGCAATACTTAAAATGCTTCCTTGTAATTGGCGAGTTTCTTTTGGAGCTGTCATTGCGAGATTCCCTTAAAAATTGTAGAATTTCCAAATATCTTAACATAATTTACTTTTAAAAATGTTTATGGTGCGATAATTTCATTAATATACACAAGTTCTACTCCACTTTTAGCCAAATAATCCTCTGCATTCTTAAGAGCCAATAAAGTCTCTTTATGAGGGTGTCCAATCGCAATGGCATAGCCTTTGGTTTTTGCGATTTTAACGGCTTGAATTAGATTTTGTGTAATTTTGGGAATATTCAATTCGTTATCCAAAAACACATCACGTTCCAAAAAATCCCCTTGACACGGATTCAATTTTTCCTGAAAATGCGTAGTATAAAAGGCTTTTGTTTTGGTGTTTGGAGCGGTTTTAGAATCCAAAAAACTAATTTTATACTTGGCAAGTATTTCTAAAAGTAACCTCATAGAATCTAAATTTTGCGTAAATTTGCTCCCCGTATGATTATTGAGATAGGTTAAGGTTGGGAAGTCTTGCTTAATGGTTTGGATTCTTTGCTCGATTTTGGCTTGTGAGTCTCCGACAAACAACCATTCGTGTTCTGCTTGATAGAAATTCAATGCTTCTAAGGGTAAATGCACCATAAAAAACGGAGCAACCCTCGCGATTTTTGGCGTTTGTGGATTAGTCTTGCTCTTAGGAAAAAGTGAGGGGGTGATTTTGTATTTAATTTTGGTTAAGGCTTGGTATTGTGCAAAAGTGCCAATATCATCTATGATGATAGCGAGTTGTGGCTTGGCGCGCTGACATTGTATGGCTTGCTTAATTGGTGTTTCCTGTTGCGATTCTGTCATATCTAACGCAGTTTGAGGAGTGGAATTTGTCGCGGAATCCTCTTTTAAAGACTCTGTGAGGAAATCTGCTTTGAGTGCCTCCAAGTTTTCTTTTAAAAAATCAATATTTTTTTGAATCAACTCCGCATTATTCTGCGCAATCGTTGCATTGGATTCCCTATGGAATCCTGATTCTGCCTGTAAAGGTTCTCGCACAACTTGAGGTGAGGACTTGGGTTCTTTTGGGTTCTTTTGGGGGACAAAGTTAAAACTAAGCAACACAAGCAATAGGGCTATAATGCCAATCGTTATGGGTTTAACTTTCTCCATTGAATAATTATTTTTCTAATAGAATCTCAACTTCAAGCGTATTGAAATTTTGATTAGAATCCGTCTTAATATCAATCTTTTGGGCTTTTGTATATTTTTTAATCACCTCTAGTATTTCTTGCTTCATTTTCTCCATATAAGGCACATTAATGGCACGTTCGTGTGCCAAAATAAATGTCAAGCGGTCTCTTGCCTCTTGGGCAGAAGATTTTTTGCCACCGAAGATTTTATCCACCAAACTCATGAAAACAGCCTTCCAAAGAATCCCTTTTTAGACTTTAACTCCAAATAAGGCACTTCTTCGCCCAAGATACGTTTTGCAATATTTTGATAGGCAAGAGCCGAAAGAGAATTACCATAAATCACAGGCTCACCTGTATTGGTAGAAGAAATAATCTTCTCATCTTCTGGCACGATTCCAATGAGAGGCAGGGCAAGAATATTTAAAACATCTTCCACGCTTAGCATTTCGCCCTTTTCCACCATTTCAGGCTTGAGGCGATTGATAATCACGTGTTTTAGCACTTCTTCTCCCTCTTGTGCCTTTTTACTCTTAGCATCAATGATTCCTATTACCCTATCCGCATCACGCACACTTGAAACCTCCGGCGTGGAGATAATCAAAGCGCGATCAGCAAGAAAAATCGCGTGTTCAAATCCTCCTTCAATTCCCGCAGGAGAATCAAGCAAGATGAAGTCAAATTCTTCTTTGAGCTTATGAATCAATGCGGAGACTTTTTCTTTGTCCAAAATATTTTTGTCTTTACTCTGACTTGCAGGCAAGAAATAAAGGTTTTTGGTTTTTTTATCATTAATGAGAGCTTGAGAGAGATTGCATTCCCCCTCCATTACATTCACAATATCATAGACAATGCGATTCTCTAAGCCTAGAATCATATCTAAATTACGCAAACCAATATCAAAATCTACTGCTACGACCTTTTTGCCCGCATTCGCTAAGCCCACAGCAAGATTTGCAGTTGTAGTGGATTTACCCACACCACCTTTACCAGAAGTAATTGTCATCACACATCCACTCAAAATAACACCTTCGTTCAAGAATTAAAAGCGAAAGATTATATCTTTTGAAGCATTTAATATGGATTAAATATAAAAATTTTTAAAAAAGACTTGGGGTTGCAAGGTACTTGAGGTGGTAAGTCTTGCGGTGGGCTACACAGAATCCATTTTGGACAATTGCATTTAAATGCGTTTTAGTACAATAACCCTTATTGCGCGCAAAGCCATATTGAGGAAATCTTGCGTGCAAAGATTGCATTTCTGCGTCTTTTGCACTTTTGGCTAAAATACTTGCTGCACTAATGCTATGAAGCTTGGAATCCCCTTTTACAAGCGTCTTTAGATGTGGAATCCCAAAAGCACAATTACCATCAAAAACATAAAAGGGCGCATTCAAATGAGCTAGAATCTCAAGCAAAGACTCTCTGATACACGCACTCAAGCCTTTTGCGTCAATCTGTTGGGAAGTTTTTTTGACAAGGTGGAATTGCGCGCAGGATTTTATCTCACAACTTAAAGAATCTCGGACGCTTTGGGGAAGTTTTTTGGAATCTTTGATTCTATTTAAAAGACTTTGGCTTGGGGATTGCAGTACCACACCACAAACAAAAAGCGACCCCGCCACGCAACCTCTCCCCGCCTCATCAATTCCACAGATTTTAGGATATTGGCAAAAGGGAATTGCAAGGGATTCTAAAATCTGCCCCAAAGAATCCAATGCTATAGAATCATTCCGCTTCGTATCGGGAGAGGATTCCCAAAGAGAAAGAGTTTTCTGTAATTCTATCATTTTTCTAAAATCATCTGCAAAACTTCTTTAAACTCGCTCACAGGGTGAATTAGTAACCCCTCTCTAACCTCTTGTGGAATTTCGTCCATATCGCGTTCAAAATTTTTCTTTGGAATCAACACTTCTTTCATACCCGATTTATAAGCTGCAATTAACTTTTCTTGTAAGCCTCCAATAGGCAAAACTTTACCCCTTAGGGTGAGCTCTCCTGTCATTGCTACATTGCCTCGCGCCTTTTTGTTCGTCAGCAAAGAAGCGAGTGCGCTAGCAATTGCGATTCCAGCACTTGGTCCGTCCTTGGGTGTCGCCCCTTCAGGCACATGCAAATGCACATCAAAACGATTATATATCTCACTAGCATTTGGTTTTATACCCTCTTCTTTTTCTTTTTGGGTTTGGGGAATTAGCTTATGGTCAATCTTGAGCAATCCGCTATCAATCAAGGATTTGACATAAGAGTAGGCAATTTTCGCGCTTTCTTTCATCACATCACCCAAATTCCCGGTTAAATGTAACCCGCCTTTGCCTTTGATTTTGAGTGCTTCAATCTTGAGCACATCACCGCCTACGCTTGTCCAAGCAAGCCCATTGACTAACCCAACTTCTGCGCTCTTGCCTGCGTTTTCAAACTCAAAGACAATTTTATCTAAAAATTCGTGTAGATTTTTGGGAGTGATTTGGATTTTTTCTTGAGGAGATTGCAAAATATTTTTTGCTACTTTACGCAAAATCTGTGCAATTCTGCGGCGGAGATTCCGCACACCCGCTTCTCTAGTATATTTTTCAATTAGCATTCTAACTGCACTAGCTGAGAAGCTAATCTCACTATTTTGCAAGCCGTGTTTTTTAAGCTCTTGCGGAATCAAATATTTTTTGGCAATCTGTTCTTTTTGACTTGGAGTGTAACTATTGATATTGATAAACTCCATTCTATCACGCAAAGGTGCTGGAATCGCACTAATATCATTTGCCGTTGCAATAAAAATGACTTGAGACAAATCTATATCAAAATTTGTATAATAATCCCTAAATTCCTTATTCTGCTCCGGGTCTAAGATTTCCAAAAGCACAGAAGAAGGATCTCCGCGAAAAGAATTATGGATTTTATCAATTTCATCTAACACAACAACCGGATTCATTTCTTTGGCATCAATCAAGCCTTGCACGATTCTACCGGGCATTGCACCAATATAAGTCCTACGATGCCCGCGCAGTTCATTCACATCTTCTAAGCCACCAAGTGCGATTCTGACTAATTTGCGCTTAAGCGCAGTGGCAATAGAGTTTGCAAGGCTCGTCTTACCCACTCCCGGAGGTCCATAAAAACATAGAATCGTGCCCTTATTCTCGCTATTGTCTCCCTTTCCACGCAATGCGAGCAATTCACGCACCGCAAAATATTCTACAATGCGTTCTTTGGGCTTCTCTAATGCGAAATGGTCTTTGTTGAGTTGTTTTTCTACCTCATCAATTTTAAGCGACTTTTGCGCGAAGAAACCAAAGGGAATCTCTAAGACAAGCTCAATATAGTTCTGCAACAAATTCGCATCGGCACTATCTTGGTGCATACGAGAGAGTTTCGTAATCTGCTTGGAAATCTCTTTATAAGCGTCTTTGCTCATTTTGCCTTTTAATTTTTCTAATTTTTGACGATATTCTTCTATTTCGGCATCTTTGCTGACATCTCCACCCAATTCCTTTTGAATCTGCTTTAATTGCTCTTTTAAAAAATATTCCTTATTGATTTTTTCCATTTGAGAATTAACTTTGGTTTTAATCTCTTTTTGGATTTGCTGCGCGCGAATTTCTTCCATTACAATTTCAATTAGGCTCAACAAACGCTCTTCAGGATTGTTTTCTTTGAAGATTTTATAAGCTTGGTCTTTTTTAAGACGAATCGCACTTGCAATCAAATCCGCTGCACGATTGGGGTCCATTGTCTCATTAATGCTTTTTAGTAAATCTTGTGGAAAACTTTGCGAAATATTATAGAGATTGCGCAATCTTTCTTTCAAAACAGACAAAATTGCCTCTATGCGCGCAGAATCGAAAGGCAACGACAAGATAGGCTCTATTTTGCCTGCGAGAGGTAGCATTTTGGAATCTATATTGAGTATTCTCCCGCGACTTAAACCTTGGAACAGAATCTTAACGCGTCCTTCAGGTAATGCCACACGGCGCATAATGATACCAATCACCCCTACATCATAGAATCCTATATCACTTTCTCCAATTTCACTTGATTTAGAAGCAGTGATGAAAATGAGTTTTTCTTGAGATTCCATTGCAACTTCAATGGCTTTGAGATTTTCTTCATCACTGATGAACAAAGGGGCAATCATAAAGGGATAAAGAAACATATCCTCTTCTACAATCACGGGCAAGATTTTTGGAAACTCTCCATAACGTTCTAATTGCATATTACCTCCTACCATTCAAAGATTCTTTGATACCAAGGAGAATGCGCCTCCTTGTAATAAACATCTTTAATCCAAGCATTTTTGTTGATTTTTTGTTGATAAAGCTCTGCGGCGTTTTCCTTGTCTTTGCGCTCATAAAGTTTCATAATTTCTTTATTCAAACTCAAATTTGCCAATTCAAGTTTTAAGAGCATTGTATCTACCATTGGACGATAACGCGAATAGGGGTATTTCTTGCTAAAGGCTTTGGCTTCATTAATAGATTGAAGCAATAACTGCTGGTCGCGGAATTGCTTGCCAAAGGCAAAGTAATTTGCCTGCAATTTTAAGTATTGCATAAAGTCAATATTTTCTGCATTTCCAAAACGTTTAGCAAACTCCTCAAAATAGAATCCCGCTAGCAAATATTCCTCTTTTTGCATATGCGCTCGCCCCAAAATCAGCATTGCCTCACCTACAAGCGGCGAATACAAATGCTCACTCTGCAAAGAGACGAAATAACTATCTGCCTTTTCTAAATCATTAAAGCGGATTTCTTTTAACATATTTTGATACCAATAATCTGCAGATTTATTAACCTCGTCCAAAGCTAAACCGCTATTGGTTTTAGACGAGCAAGCACTCAAAAATATGAATACACAGAGAATAGAGAAAGAAAATTTGATAATTCTTAACATTGATAAATTCCTTAAAGAAGAGTTTTGCATTATTGCCCTTAAGAATCTTAGGGTTTCAAGCTTTAAAATTATTTCATTTGTGATTGCACAATCTAGCAAAATATCTTTAAATTAAAAGCCAAAAAATTATAAAAATAGTCGTAATTATAGCGGATTTGTAGTAGATTTTATAAATTTTCTTTAAAATAAAATTGATTTTTTGCTTTTATTGCGATAAAATCTCAATTTGAAACTTTAAAATAGAAATTATTTTGAATGATTTTTAAACGCTAGAGCGTAAGGAAAAAGCAATGGAATTTGTAGTTAAATCCCCGATTTTAGGCTTTGAACATATCCAAAAAATGAAGCTAGAAAGAATCGCAAAAGATGATGAAACCTTTATGCAATTAAAAAGTTGCGAAAACGATGGCATTTCTTTCACATTGGTTAATCCTTACACAATGCGCACAGATTATGAATTTGAAATTCCCTCTTCTATCAAAGTCCTTTTGGATTTGCAAGGTAAAACCAACACAGACCCACAAAATTCTAAGCTTGTTACACTCAATATTGTTTGTGTCAGAGAACCCATTGAAGAATCTAGCGTCAATTTCCTAGCTCCTTTGCTTTTTAACTTTGAAAACCTCACAATGGCACAAGTTGTCTTAGAAAATTTCAAATACGAAAACTTTGGTTTATCTGAACCGATTTCAAAGTTTTTTGACTTCAGCAAACAATAGAATCCCGCAATGAAATCTTTAATCCTCTTAGGCTATGGCAAAATGGCAAAAGCCTTAGCGCAAGGCTTAAGAAACAAATACCAATTACGCGTTTGTGGTCGGAATCCTACCAAAGTCCAATCGTTCTGCGATGAGTTAAACTTAACTCCTCTGTTTTTAGAAAACTCTACAATCTCTTTCAAGGAAGACGATGCGATTCTTCTCTGCATTAAACCTTACGCGCTCAAAGAATTTTACTTCCACGGCAAAGCAAAATGCGTTTATTCTATCCTTAATGCCACAAAAATCTCTGCCTTAAGAGATGCGATAGAATCACAACACTATGTCCGCGCAATGCCTAATATTTGTGCAAGTATCGGTCAATCCATTACCGCTCTTTGTGGAGACTTAGAGGCTCAAGAAGAAGCCTTTGCTATCTTTGATTCCATTGGCAAAAGTATATGGCTTGAGGAAAAGCATTTTCCCTTAGCCACTGCCTTGGGTGGTTGTGCCCCTGCATTTTTGGCTCTTACTGCCGAATCTCTCATTGATAGTGGCGTAACTTATGGTTTGACGCGTGAGGATTCTACGCAAATCGTGCGTACACTATTTAGCGGATTTGCAAGCCTCTTAGAACAAAACCACCCCACACTACTTAAAGAAAGTGTAATGAGTCCGGGAGGTTCTACGGCACAAGGAGTAGCAATCCTAGAGAAACACGCACTTAAAAATGCCTTTTTAGAGGCTATTTTGGCTTCTAAAAACTTTGCTTAAATCTTGCAAACTTTTGCGATTTTAGGCGGTAGTGGCTCTGGCAAAAGCACATTATCATTGGAAATTGCTTCGGCATACGATTGCGTAATTCTCTCACTAGATTCTTTGAGTATTTATCAAGAAATTGACATTGCAAGTGCAAAACCTAGTTTAGAAATGCGCCAAGGCATTACACATTTTGGTATAGATGTTTTGCGTCCAAATGAACCCCAAAATGTTTATAATTTCATTCAACAATACTACCATGCCAAAGCATTTTGCAAAGAGAATCATAAACATCTCTTAATTGTTGGAGGCACAGGATTCTATCTCAAATCTTTGCTTGTGGGGCTTTCACCCTCTCCCAATCTTTCCTCATCTGAAAAATTAGAAATGGAATCCCTAATTCACAATCTAGGGGATTTGAATGCGCAATATACGTTTTTATCCAAAATTGATTCCCTTTATGCAAGCAAAATAAAACCCCAAGATTCTTATCGTATTATGCGCGCATTAGAAATTTACTTCTCCACACATCTTGCCCCTAGCGTATATTTCGCAACTTATCCGCCAAAACCCATTTTGGAATCCTGTGAAGTCTTTGAAATCACCCTTGAACGCGCATTGTTAAGAAAAAGAATCAAGGAGCGCACGCAAGAAATGTTAAGAAATGGTCTTTTAGAAGAAGTGCAAACGCTTGTTGCGCGTTATGGTACGCAATACCAATGGGCAAAAAGCATTGGCATTAAGGAGACATTGGAATATTTGAATTATGATTCTACATTTGCCCAATCCTCGCCCATTTCCTCTTTAGAATCCCTAAGTGATTCTATTTCCACACATACAGCCCAGCTTGCCAAGCGTCAAAGCACCTTTAACAAAACACAATTTCTCCCACATTTCTGTGGCACAGCAATAGAAATCTATTCTGAAATTACCTCACAAATTTCTTCACAACCTTAAAGCATTCATTTTAGGCAGGGGCTTTTAAATTCTTAAAAATTATTGTATAATTAGCACTTTTCTTTTACTCTTAATTCGTTTCATTGATAAGGAGAATACCATATGAAACATTTGTCGTTAAAGTTCAAAGTTTTGGTGCTCGTATTAGGTATCATTATCGGTTTGACAAGTATATTTTGCATCATTGAATACTTTAAGCGCGATATTATTGCTGATACAAAAACTGAAATGATAGAAATAATTGGCGAGGAAATGGAGCAAAAAATCAAACTTGCAACAGATACCTTAGCGGAATCCTTAGGAGAGCTTGTTGAGGGATTAGACGAATCTTCGCAGATTGCTATTATCGCAAAAGCAATTGAAAAATTCCGATTTGAAGAGGATAAAAGCGGGTATTATTTTGCTTACAAAGAGTATGTCCCTGTCGCACACCCAACGCGTAAAGATTTGATTGGGAAATCTCTCTATGAGGCAAAAGACCCTAAGGGCGTCTATTATGTGCGAGAATTATTTGAGACTGCCAAAACACAAAAACAGCAAACAAAATTTGTGCGCTTCTCCTTTAGCAAGCCTCTCCCCGATGGCACACTTGGAACAGCTCAAAAAGTCGGTTATGCCGCAATGATTCCCAACACTCAAAACATTTGGATTTCCACAGGCGTTTATGTAGATACTTTAGACGAATACTCTAGCAAGATTTCTATAGACATTATAGAAATTATTAATACATCATTATTTAAAGCCCTTGCGATTGGGGTTCTTGTTTTATTAGTGATTTTAGTTCCATTGTTCTTGATGTTTTATAGCAACCTCATCTTTAGTGTACGTGCCATACAAACAAATCTCGTTCGCTTCTTCTCCTACCTCAACCACGAAACAGATTCTGCAAATCTTATCAAGATA
>CAYXGY010000010.1:0-77923 GCA_964464895.1 uncultured Helicobacter sp.
TATTCTCTATATTCTGATTGATTTCTTTTGCCATAATGCCAAATTCGTCGTTGGAACTAAATTTAAGTCGTGGTGGGAAAACTTGGCTTTCGTGATTCACAACCCTGAAGAATCCAAACAAAGCAGAAGAAATAGTTTTCAGCCTTGAGGTAATTTGCAACTTCGTAAAAATCATCATTCCAACCGCAATCACAAGGACAACCAAAATATTAGCGATGATTAATATCCATCTTGCCTTTGTCGCCGCAGCATAGATAGAATTTTCTGGGGCAGACACAATCAAGGTCCAAACAGCGACTTTATCGCCAATCTCAAGCCTTACTACTGAGGTACGACTCAACTCACCCAAAGAATTGATATAGCTAGACTCTCCTTCAATCTGATTTTCAATCATATGTTTTAATTCATTCATTGAGGGGCTTTGATTGACTTCTCTTAAATACAATCCCAAAAATTCCTTGCGTCCGTGTGCCGCAATCGTAGAATCTGTCGCATAGAGTCCTTTGAAATCACCTTTGAAAATAACCTTATCAGGTCTTTGAAGGTCGTTTGAGATTTCTAATAAATCAACAAAAACACCTAAAGCACCAATCGTCACGCCGCTTTCATCTATAATAGGTTGTCCGATTCCCATACCAAAAAATTCTTCCCCCTTAATCTTAGTCCATACAGGTCTTCCTACTGAAGCTTTTCCTGTGGATAGGACGTTTTGCACACTTTGAAAGTTTGCAATAGTGTTACTGGCTGTATCAATATGGCTTTTCCATACATCTCCTTCATCATTGACAGCCAAAATCATAAAATCCCCATTGGGCAATCTGTATTTAGCATCAATATGTTCCCCACTAAATCTTGAATCTTTGAGTATCAACCACCCAAAAGCTCCAGCCCCATTGCTATTTAGAATATCCATCACATCTTGTTCTAAATAAGCAATATTCCCTCTCCGCACATCTCGTGCTACTAAAGTTTTGGAAGCATTTAGAGCGGTATAAACATCATTGAATATTCCCTCCACCTTATAAGCCTCACGTTTAGCCGCATTCACAAGCAACTTATTAGCTGTTTCCATCTCAACTTCCTTTAAAAAGGTCGTAACAATCAATGTAGAAATAAGCATACAAACAACCAAAATACTTGTAAGTGCTAAAATAATCTTGCCACCAATACCCAATGACAACTTCATAGCTTTTCCTTTGCTGTAAAAATTTGAAGCTATTTTATTGACAAAATCATTAATATAAAATCAAAAAAACGAAAATTTGTTTCTAAAATTTCATAAATCAAGCGATATAATTTATTCTTCAAATTCCAAAAATAAGTTGAATCCTAATCTTACTCTTACTCCATTTGACTTATAATTACATTATGAAAGGTTCAATATGCTAAATGTTATTTTTGATATGGACGGGACATTGCTTGATAGCGAAAACTCTATTTGTGAGGCGATTAACGCAATCCGCAAGGACAAAAACCTGCCTGTGCTCCCAAAAGAAACCATACAACACGCAATTCACACGCCGAATCTTAATTGTGCAAAGATTTTTTATGAGATAGATGATTTTCCACACAAGAGCTATAAAGTAGGTTTTGAGGGTTATTTCACAAAACACTATGAGCAAAGCGCGGTGTTGTTTGAGGGCGTGCGTGAAATGTTACAAATTTGCAAAGAGAGAAATTACTTTTTAGCCCTCGCTTCTAATGCTCCACAGGAAGCACTCATAGGAATCTTACGAAAGCACAAAATTGATACATTCTTTCGTATCATTCTTGGCACAAATAACAAAATAGAATCCAAACCAAACCCTATGATGATTCACCTCGCGTTAGAAAATGCTCCTTTCCAATCTAGCGTTTTTGTTGGGAATTGTCTCAAAGATGAGGGCGCAGCAAAAAATGCAAAGATTCCTTATCTCCAAGCCAAATGGGGCGAAAAGGCACTCAAGAGCAATGAGTTTAGTACCGCGAAAGAGCTTCTAGCAAAACTCCAAGATTACGAATCATAAGCCCACTTATGCCAAAACCAACTCTTAAGGCTCGCATCATCGCCTTGCGATTCCCTGTTTGGCATTCACTTAAAACGAATCTTTCTAATTGACCTTATTAGTATTTTGTTTCAAAATGCTATAATCTTATCCTTACTTGACTGATACCCACTCTCATCACTTATAATAATCCATATTCTAAAAAGGAGCAATCATGCACAAACAAACGAACCAAACCAACGCAAATAGCGACAATGTGGCGACCGATTCGAGCCGCCGCGATTTTCTCAAAAAGAGTATTCTCGCAAGCGGAATCGTCGGCAGCGGCACGCTCGCAAGTGGGATTTTTTCGCCGCTTGCGGCTGCTACTTCTAAACAAGTCCGCGACTTGCCATTGCCAAAAGAAGCACCAAAGCCAAGCGTGGAGCAGAATCTCTCGGAGTTTCAAAACGCACAGCCCATCACCGCTAAGGGCTACGCGGCTTTTAGCAAGGATTGGAAATTCCACCCCTACAACTTCACGCGGCATGCGGTGGGCGAGAATGATGTTTTGCTTGAGATTCTCTACGCTGGAATCTGCCATAGCGACCTACACACCGTGAGCGGCGACCACCACGGCGCAACGTATCCAATGGTGCCCGGACACGAGATTTTGGGCAAAGTCATCGCTGTGAGCAACAAGGTGCAAAAGTTTAAGGTTGGCGATTATGCTGGCGTGGGGTGTATGGTCAATAGCTGCGGGCAATGCGAGGCGTGCAAGGCAAGCAAAGAGCAATATTGCACAAACGGCAAGACCGTCTTTACCTACAACAGCAAAGATGTCTTCCACAACAACGACATCACGAAGGGCGGCTATGCCAATAATATTGTCGTGAGTGAAAAATTTGCCATTTCTGTGCCAAGTAATGCCAAACTCGAGAGAATCGCGCCATTGCTTTGCGCAGGGATTACGACATATTCGCCAATCATGTTTTCGGGCGTAAAGAAAGGGCAAAAGGTCGCCGTTGCTGGGCTCGGCGGGCTCGGGCACATGGCGGCAAAGTATATGATTGCGCTAGGCGCGGAGGTTACCGCGTTTGATATTGTCGATAAGGCAAAAGAGGCAAAGGCACTTGGCGTGAAGCAATTTGTAAATGTGAAAAGCAAAACATTTGCGCAAATCGCAAATGAATTTGACTTTATTATTAGCACGATTCCGTATCATTATGATGTGAATGCCTACCATAAAATGCTGAAGTTCGGTGGCGAAATGGCGATTGTTGGATTGCCCGCGAGCAAAGACAAGCCAAAGCTAGATTTTGATGCGTTTGTGTGGCAGTTTCAGAATAAAAAAATCTACCCAAGCGTGATTGGTGGAATCAAAGAAACGCAGGAAATGTTGGATTATTCTGTGAAAAATGACATCTACCCCGATGTGGAAATGATTCCGATTCAAAAGCTTGATGAGGCATATCAAGTCGTCGCGGCGGGCAAGGCGAGATTCCGCTATGTGATTGATATGAGCAGCTTGAACTAAGGAGGGCAAAATGGCACGAGGAATCGGCAAGATATTTGGCATTTTATTACTATTATTTCTAGGAGGAACGACTATGGCAGCAGATAAAAATTGGGACAAAGTCTTCGCAAAAAGCGAACAAGTCAATGTGCAAAAAGTGCAATTTAAAAACCGCTATGGAATCACATTGTCGGGGGATTTGTATCTCCCCAAAAATATGGACAAAGCGGGCAAGCTCCCAGCAATCGCGATTGCGGGACCCTTTGGCGCGGTAAAGGAACAAGCGAGCGGATTCTACACACAAACGCTCGCCCAAAAGGGCTTTATCGCCCTCGCCTTTGACCCGTCTTATACGGGCGAAAGCGGCGGCGAGCCCCGCAATGTCGCCTCGCCCGACATCAACACAGAAGACTTTAGCGCAGCTGTGGATTTCTTGAGTAACCACGCAAATGTGGATTCTAAGAAAATCGGAATCGTGGGCATTTGCGGCTTTGGCGGGTTTGCGCTCAACGTTGCCGCGATGGATACGCGCATTCGCGCAACGGTGGCTTCGACGATGTATGACATGACACGCGTGGGCGCGCGAGGATACAACGACACGATAGACGCAAAGGCGCGCTATGAGCTCAAAGAGAATCTCAATAGACAGCGCACGGAGGATTTTAAGAAGGGCACTTTCGCGCCACAAGGTGGATTGCCCGAAAAACTCACGGGCGATGAGCCGCAATTTATCAAGGATTATTTTGATTATTACAAAACGTCGCGGGGATTCCACGCGCGCGCGATTAATTCAAATGGTGCTTGGAATCTGACATCATCGCTTTCTATGATAAATATGCCGATTTTGGCATATAGCGATGAAATCCAAAGCGCGGTTTTGGTCATTCACGGCGAAAAGGCGCATAGTCGCTATTTTAGCGAAGACGCGTTCAAAAAGCTCAAGGGCAAAAACAAGGAATTGCTGATTATCAAAGACGCTAATCATGTGGATTTGTATGATAATGCAGATAAGATTCCATTTGAAAAAATCGCGGCATTTTTCAATGAGAATCTAAAATAATGTCCCGCTCCTTGCTTGGCGATTTTGCCTTGCAAGGCGCAAGATTCTAAACAAAAGGAACGCGATGACCAAAGAACAAGCCCTAGCATTTATCGCCGAACAAAAAACCGCCTTTCTTGGCTCTGTCAATGAAAATGGATTCCCAATGATTCGGGCAATGCTCGCACCACGAAAGATAGAAGAGAATCGCATTTATTTCACGACAAACACATCATCAAACAAAATCAAGCATTATGCAAACAACCAAAAGGCTTGCGTATATTTCTACAAGCGCGGACGTTTTAAGTATCAAGGGCTTGGAATCATCGGCACGATAGAGATTTGCAAAGACCTACCCACAAAAGAGATGATTTGGCAAGAGGGCGACACGAGATATTATAAAAAGGGCGTGAGCGACCCCGATTATTGCGTCTTAAAATTTACCTGCATTGAGGCAGAATATTATTGTGATTTTAAAAAAGAAAGGTTTGCTTTTTAGGCTATTGCCAAATTATAAAGCAATGTGGAAAAAGGATAAGAGCAGTGTTTGACGCAGATAAGGCAAGAGAGTTTATAGAATCTTCAAGAAATGGAGATATGAAAAGATTAAAGGAATTATTGGATTCTGGGATTAATGTCAATATTCAAGATGAAGTGGGTGCTACTGCTTTAACGTGGGCTTCATATTGTGGCGATATAGAAATGGTGAGAGAGTTAATACAAGCTGGAGCGGATATGAATATTAAAGATACAAAAGGCAAAACGGCTTTGAATTATGCAAAAGATAATGGACATAATGATATGATAGAACTTTTAGAAAAAGAAAAAGGAAGGTAATAAATGAAAAGAATCTTAACTCTTGTCATACTAGTTTTCATCTCTACCAATCTCTATGCACTAACCAAAGATGAAGAAGGCTTTTTACAAGCCGCAAAAGAGGGAAACATAAATAAAGTAAAAGAGTTATTAACTTTAGGAGTTGATGTTAATATTCAAAATGAATATGGTTGGAATGCTTTGATGATTGCTTCAGAATATGGTCATATTGAAATAGTTAGAGAACTAATAAAAGCTAAAGGAGTTGATATTAATATTAAATCTGCAGGGGGTGATACTGCTTTGATGATTGCTCCAGAATATGGTCATACTGAAATAGTTAGAGAATTAATACAAGTTGGGGCTGATGTGAATATTCAAAATGAACTTGGTTATACTGCTTTAATGCGTGCTTCAAAATATGGTAATACTGAAACAGTTAGAGAATTAATAAAAGCAGGTGCTGACACTAATATTAAAAATAAATATGGTTATACTGCTTTATATTATGCAAAAAAGGAAGGACATAATGAGATTGTAAAGCTTTTAAGTAAGGGGGTAAAAAACAATGAAGAAGATTTTTTACAAGCCGCAAAAGAGGGAAACATAAATAAAGTAAAAGAATTATTAACTTTAGGAGTTGATGTTAATATTCAAAATGAATATGGTTGGAATGCTTTAATGTGGGCTTCACATTATGGTAATATAGAAATAGTTAGAGAACTAATAAAATCTGGGGCTGATGTGAATATTCAAGAGGCAGAAGGTTATACTGCTTTAATGTGGGCTTCAGATAAAGGGCATACTGAAATAGTAAAAGAATTAATACAAGCTGGAGCAGATTTAAATATTCAAGAGGAAGATGGCTATACTGCTTTAATATATGCTGCACAACATGGACATACCGAAGTAGCTAGAACATTAATAAAAGCAGGGGCTAATGTGAATATTAAAAATATGAATGCTTATACTGCTTTGATGATTGCTTCAGATTATGGTCATATTGAAATAGTTAGAGAATTAATAAAGTCTGGGGCTAATGTGAATATTCAAGATGAAAATGGTAAAACTGCTTTAACGTATGCTTCAAATAATGGTGATATAGAAATAATTAGAGAGCTAATAGCAGCAGGGGCTGATGTGAATATTAAAAATAAATGGGGTTATAATGCTTTGATGATGGCTTCAGATAAAGGGCGTACTGAAATAGTAAAAGAATTAATACAAGCTGGTGCAGATTTAAATATTCAAGAGGAAGATGGCTATACTGCTTTAATGGGTGCTTCATATTATGGTTATACTGAAATAGTTAGAGAATTAATAAAAGCAGGGGCTGATGTGAATATTAAAAATAAATATGGTACTACTGCTTTAGATTATGCAAAAGAGGAAGGACATAATGAGATTGTAGAACTTTTAGAAAAAGAAAAAGGAAGGTAATAAATGAAAAGAATCTTCACTCTTGTCATACTAGTTTTCATCTCTACCAATCTCTATGCACTAACCAAAGATGAAGAAGTTTTTTTATCCGCATCAAAAACGGGAGATATGGAAACAGTGAGGAAATTATTAGATTCGGGAATAGATGTTAATATTAAAAATAAAAATGATGATGGTTTTACTGCTTTAATATATGCTTCATATAAAGGGCATACTGAAATAGTAAAAGAATTAATACAAGCTGGAGCAGATTTAAATATTCAAGAGGAAGATGGCTATACTGCTTTAATATATGCTGCACAACATGGACATACCGAAGTAGCTAGAACATTAATAAAAGCAGGGGCTAATGTGAATATTCAAGATAAATATGATTTGACTGCTTTAATGTGGGCTTCAAAATATGGCTATACTGGAGTAGTTAGAGAATTAATAAAAAGAGTTACTGATGTGAATATTCAAAATAAAAGAGGTTGGACTGCTTTAATGATGGCTTCAGACAATGGTAAGACTGAAATAGTTAGAGAATTAATAAAGTCTGGGGCTAATGTGAATATTCAAGATGAAAATGGTAAAACTGCTTTAACGTATGCTTCAAATAATGGTGATATAGAAATAATTAGAGAGCTAATAGCAGCAGGGGCTGATATTAATATTAAAGATAACGCAGGTAAAACGGCTTTAGATTATGCAAAAGAGGGAGGACATAATGATATTGTAGAACTTTTAAGTAAGTAAAAATAAAGGAGATAAAAAACAATGAAGAAAATATTAATTATTTTAATTTTAATATCTATTAATTTATATTCACTAACTCAAAATGAAGAAAATTTTTTAGAAGCCGCAGAATATGGAAACATAAATAAAATAAAAGAATTATTAACTTTAGGAATAGATGTGAATATTCAAAATGAAGATGGTTATACTGCTTTAATATGGGCTTCATATAAAGGTTATATAAAAATAGTTAGAGCATTAATAAAAGCTGGGGCTAATGTGAATATTCAAGATGAAAATGGTAAAACTGCTTTAACGTATGCTTCAAATAATGGTGATATAGAAATAATTAGAGAGCTAATAGCAGCAGGGTCTGATATTAATATTAAAGATAACGAAGGCAATAAATGAAAAGAATCTTAACTCTTGTCATACTAGTTTTCATCTCTACCAATCTCTATGCACTAACCAAAGATGAAGAAGGCTTTTTACAAGCCGCAAAAGAGGGAAACATAAATAAAGTAAAAGAGTTATTAACTTTAGGAGTTGATGTTAATATTAAAAATGAAGAGGGTCTTTATGATTTTACTGCTTTAATGTTGGCTTCATTTGAAGGCAATATAGAAATAGTTAGAGAACTAATAAAAGCAGGGGCAGATATTAATATTAAAGATGAAGATGGTAAAACTGCTTTATTGTATGCTTCATTTGAAGGGCATACAGAAATGGTAAAAGAACTAATAAAGGCTGGAGCAAATTTAAATATTCAAGAGGAATATGGTTGGACTGTTTTAATGTTTGCTTCATATAAAGGTTATACTGAAATAGTTAGAGAATTAATAAGAGCAGGGGCTAATGTCCATATTAAAGATAAACTTGGCAAAACGGCTTTAGATTATGCAAAAGAGAATGGGCACAATGATATAATAGATCTTTTAGAAAAAGAAAAAGGAAGGTAAAATGAAAAGAATCTTCACTCTTGTCCTGTTAGTTTTCATCTCTACCAATCTCTATGCGCTCACAAAAGGTGAAGAAGTTTTTTTATCCGCATCAAAAACGGGAGATATGGAAACAGTGAGGAAATTATTAGATTCGGGAATCAATGTAAATGTCCAAAATGGATATGGCTATACTGCTTTAATATATGCCGCACAATATGGGCATACCGAAGTAGCTAGAGCATTAATAAAAGCGGGTGCTGATGTGAATATTCAAGATGAAAATGAACGGACTGCTTTAATATGGGCTTCGTGTTGGGGTTATACTAAAATCGTTAGAGCATTAATAAAAGCTGGGGCGGAGATTGATATTCAAGATGACGAAGGGTGGTTTGCTTTATTATATGCTACAATTAATAGACGTACCGAAGTCGTTAGAGTGCTACTCGAGGCTGGGGCAGAGATTTTTCTTGTAAGTAATGAAGAAGAGACTGTTTTGTATCTTGCAGAAAAGTATGAATATAATGATATTATAGAGCTGTTATATAAAGAAATAGAGAAAAGGGGGCTTTAAAATGATACAATCGATAGACCATATTGTATTGCTCACAAAAGACATTCAAAAATGCCTCGCATTTTATCGAGATATTTTAGAATGCGAGATAAAAGAGCGCAATGGACGCTATGCCATCTGCTTTGGCAATCAAAAAATCAATATCCACCAATACTTTGGCGAGTTCCAACCAGCAGCGAGCAAACCATGCGATGGGGCTTTGGACTTTTGCCTGCTCGCAAAGGGCGACATCAAAGAAATCAAGAGAAAGCTTGAATCGAAGGGGATAAAAATAGAAGTGGGCATTGTGGAAAGAACGGGAGCAGTTGCAAAACTCGATTCGATTTATCTCAAAGACCCTGACGGAAATTTAGTTGAAATTGCTGTGGAGAAAAAGGAATAAAAATGAAAAAGTTATTATTACTTAGTCTATTTTTGTTTGCGAGCGTCTTTGCCGATGAAGCAAAAATCAAAACTCTCGTAATTGTTTCACACCCCTACCCCGAACGTTCCACGTTTATCAAGGGCTTAGAACAAGCTGCTAGGAGTGTCAAGGGCGTAGAGGTACGGAATCTCGAGCAAATCTATGGCTACGATACACGTGCCATCGATGGCGATAGGGAACGCAAAATCACACGCGAATATCAAAGAATCGTCTTTTTGTTTCCCACGCATTGGTTTAATATCACACCAATGATGAAAGCCTATTTAAATGAGACATGGGGTAGTGTAGGACCGGGACTTTGGCAGGGCAAACAAATGCTTGTTGTTTCCACAGCAGGTGGTGGGCGCAGCACGTATGGCAAAAATGGCAGAGTAGGCGTAGAGCTAAAAGATGTCTTTTTGCCGATGAAGGCAAGTGCCTTGCATTGTGGTATGGAATATTTAGAGCCTTTAGTCTTTGAAGGTGTTCATTCTAGCCAACTAGAAAGCTACAAACAAGCCTTGATTCAAAGGTTGAAAAATTAAAATAAGGAGCAAAGAATGAAAACTCTCGTTACCTTTTTTAGTGCAAGTGGAATCACAAAAGAAGTCGCACAAACTATCGCGAATGTTGCCAATGCGGACATATATGAGATTGTGCCTCAAGAGCCGTATAGCAAGGCAGATTTGGATTGGACAAACGAACAAAGTCGCACAAGTATCGAGATGAAAAACAATAAGACCTCGCGCCCACAAATCGCTAATAATATTGACATAAGCGGTTACGCGACAATATTTGTCGGATTCCCCGTATGGTGGTACACCGCACCACATATCATCAACACATTCCTCGAATCGCATGATTTTAGTGGCAAAATCATCATTCCATTCTGCACAAGTGGCGGGAGCGATTTGAGCAATGCCCCACGCGATATGCAAAAGTCTGCCACAAATGCAATCTTTAAAACAGGGCGCAGATTTAACTTTGGAGAGAGCAAGGGAAGCGTTAGGAAATGGCTAGAAACTCTCAAGATAGAGCTAGACTAAGACAAAAGGAGAAATGATGGCTTGGACGATTATAGAAGTCGCAAAACAAACGGGAATTTCGCCCCATACTCTAAGGTTTTGGGCGAAAAAGGGAGTCTTTGAAACCGTGATAGACAGGGACGAAAATGGAGTGAAATACTTTGATAAGAAAGCGTTAGAATGGGTGATGTGGGTCAATTACCTAAGAAATACAGGAATGAGCCTCAAAGACATCAAAAAATATGCTCTTCTATTCACGCAGGGGATAAAAACAGCACGGGAGAGGCGAGAAATGCTCGTGAAACAAGCGCAGTCTCTTAAAAATCAGCTCACGACAATTCATGAAACCATAGAGGTGCTAGAAAAGAAAATCGGCATCTATGATGAGATAATAGCAACGGGTGTTGATTTGTTTAATTCTTGCTGTGATATGAAGCATTGCATAAACACAAATGGGGAGAAAAAATGAACCAGCAAAATCGTAGGGAATTTTTAAAACATTCGGGCAAACTCATCGGGGCTTTAACATTACTAGGAAGCGGAATCAACCTGCTCAACGCACAAGGAGGAAACAAAATGCCGAGCACAAACCACATACCCACGCGTCCGCTTGGAAAAAGCGGGCTCAAAGTCTCAAGTATTGGCTTAGGTTGTATGGGAATGAGCGCAAATCATGGAGAGCCAAGAGACAAAAAAGAGATGATAAAACTCTTGCAAAAAGCTGTGGATTTAGGCTATACATTCTTTGACACAGCAGAAGTCTATGGACCACATACGAATGAAGAATTACTTGGGGAAGCACTCAAGCCCTACAAAGACAAAGTTGTCATCAATACAAAGTTTGGATTCTATTATCCCTTTGGCAAACAACAGCTTGATTCTAGCAGAAAATCTATCATTCGTGCTGTTGATGGAAGCCTAAAACGATTGCAAAGAGATTGCATTGACCTCTACACACAACATCGAGTAGATATTGACACACCGATTGAAGAAGTGGCAGAAACGATGCAAATGCTTGTAAAAGAAGGCAAAATCAAAGCATGGGCATTGGGCGAAGCGGGAGCAAAGACAATCCAAAGAGCATGCAAGGTTTTTGCCCCTGTGGCAATGCAAAGTCAATATTCAATGGCTTTTCGCGAATTAGAAAGCAATGGCATTATGGACACATGCGAAAAATTAGGCATTACAATTGTCGCATATAGCCCGCTTGATAGAGGATTTTTGGGTGGAAGTTTTGATAAAAACACAACTTTTCACCCTACGCTTGATATGCGCAACTCCTTCCCGCGGCTTTCTAAAGAAGCATTAGAAGCCAATCAACAAGTGATTGATTTTATTAGAAATGTGGCAAAGAGCAAAACCATTAATGGCAAACCAGCGACCGTGGCGCAAGTCTCTTTGGCTTGGATTCTTGCAAACAAGAGTTTTGTTGTGCCCATTCCAGAGACAACAAAGATTCATCGCCTAGAAGAGAATCTTAATTCTTGTCTGCTGACATTTAGCAAAGACGAGCTCAAAGAAATCAATAGCCAGCTTAGCAAGCTTGTCATCGTTGGCGAACGTTACGCCCCGGGTAGCGACGCAGCAAAAAGCGTGGGGTTATAAGTTAAATTAAAGGAGAAACAATGAAAAACAACACTACTAATCGCCGCGAGTTTTTAAAAGTTGCGGCAATATTGGGAGCAAGTTTGAGTGTAGGTTCTTCGCCGCTTTTTGCGGCAGCAGATTCCAAAAATCAAATAATGCCAACGCGCACTTTGGGCAAAGGCGACTATGCCTTTAAGGTTTCCGCTCTCGCCTTTGGGCTTATGGGGCTCAACTATCATCGCAGCAAAGTTATAAGCGAAAAAGAAGCAGCCGAGATTATTGCAAAATGTGTGGATTATGGAATCACGCTTTTTGACACCGCGCAAGTCTATGGACCAGATAGCAACGAAATCCTAGCGGGCAAGATTCTAAAGCCCTATAAAGATAAGGTTTTTGTTACAACAAAATTTGGTTTTGGGGCAAATGCCGATGTGCTCGATTCTTCACCAAAACGCATTAGAGAGGTTTGCGAGCAGAGCCTAAAAAGACTTGGATTAGAGCAGATTCCGCTTTTTTACCAACACCGCTTTGACCCCAAAACGCCGATTGAAGAAGTCGCAGGAACAGTAAAAGACTTGATAAAAGAAGGCAAAGTCGCGCGCTTTGGCGTATGCGAATTAGCGGCGGCAACAATAGAAAAAGCGCACAAAATCTGCCCAATCACAGCCGTGCAGAGTGAATATCATTTGATGTGGCGCAATGTTGAAACCGAACTTTTCCCAACATTAGAAAAACATGGAATCGGCTTTGTGGCATATTCACCTTTGGCGCGAGGATATTTAAGTGGGAAATTACGAAAAAATAGCGATTTTGATCCAAAAAATGATAATCGCGCAACGTTTCCACGTTATCAAGACGACACAATGGAAGCAAATTATAAAATTGTCGAGCTTTTAAGAAAATTTGGCAAAGGCAAAAATCCAACTGCTCCGCATGGTAATGCAACTCCTGCGCAAATGGCAATCTCGTATCTTCTCATAAACAAACCCTATGTCGTCCCACTTTTTGGCACAACGAATCTAACACATTTGAGCGAAAATCTCGGCGCATTATATGTTCAATGGCACAAAAAAGAGCTAAAAAACTTTGAGGTAGAGCTCGCAAAAATACAGATTCATGGCGACCGCTACCCGCCAGAGCAGGCAAAGCGCGTGGGAAAGTAGAGTTTGCTCTGCTGTTCGTGTATAGCTAAGCAATTGGCAATATCATCATACGCAACTGTACTTTGAGTATTACTTGCTATTGGCTTGTTGCTTGCACGGACAAATCTTTTGCAAATCTCGGACGCACAAAACTAACGCTAGGGACTAAACACCGTTTTAAATCAGCTCACTTTTATATATTTTCCTTTATAATATTTGGAAATTACGGCACAAAGGAAAACAAAATGATAAATCTCCCCAAAAACCAAACCACAAATTATACAAAAAAGGCTTTATTGCTCTTTCTCTTGAGCCTCTTACTGCTGACTCCTTTGGTGATGTTTGATTCCATTTCGAGTGAGAGGCAATACTCTGCGACAAATGCCATTAATGAGATTGGAAAAGATTGGGGGGAATCTAATAAGCTTTCTACCCCCGTGATTGCCATTCCCTACTACGATAATAACAAAATAATGATTCTACATATTACACCAGAAGCTTATAATGCCAAAGTCGTTTTGAAACCCCAAAAGAGAAAAAAGGGCGTCTATGAGGCGGTAATTTACAATGTAGAGATTGCCTTTGAAGCGGAATTTGATTTCAATCTTTATACGGCAAGCGAAATGATTGATGCTGATTTTGTCAAATTTGATATGACAAATGTCATTTTGAATCTCCCCAATGTGCGCAAAAGCGAAATTTCTACACTGACAATCAATCAAAAACCCATAGCAATGAAATTCGCCAAACCAGACCGCATTCCTATCGATGAATCTTGGCTCAAAACTCCAGAATCTATTAAAATCACAATTAGTGGCGTATTGTCCGCACGAGGGCATTCATCTTTTGAGGCATTCCTTGATGCACAGAAAAACACCTTAGAGATTGAATCTCCTTGGAAGAATCCCTCTTTTAGCTCCCTTTTGCCCAATCATCATACAATCGATTCTAGCGGATTTAAGGCGACTTACACAAGTGGCAATGAAAATCCTATCTTTTCCTCTTCCTTTAGCATTAACATTAAAGATAGCTTTAAAGATAAAAAAGACGTAATTAAACCGCTCAAAATAGAATTTTATCAGGGAATCACCGAATATCGGCTGATTGATAGAGCCGTCAAATATGCCTACTTGTTTATTGCGCTGACATTTTTAGCATTATTTTTGTGTGAAATTGCGAGTGGCAAAAATGTGATTTTATTGCAATATGGGCTAATCGGAGCAAGTTTAGTAGTATTCTACCTAAGCCTGCTTTCTTTTAGTGAGCATTTCGGATTTATCCTTGCCTATATTCTCTCGTGTCTAAGTGTGATTGCGCCTATTTCTCTTTACACCTTTAGCATTATGGGAGAAAAAAGGTTTGCGTATATCATCGGCTTGATTATGGTGTTTTTATACGCTAGTTTATTCTTGATGCTTTTCCAAGACGCTTACGCGCTTTTGATTGGGACATTTATCGTGATGTTTGCAGTCTATGCGGCGATGTTTTTGACAAGGCATTTAAACCAAACTCAAAAATCAGAGGTTAAAGAGGCAGAATGACAAACGCTAAAGAATTCTTATTTGCCACACTAGGAATTCTAGCATTATGGTTTTTGGGTGGTGGAGATTCTAAGTTTTTGCACGCTAAAGATTCCGCACACAAATACTCCCCACAAACCAAAGAGGAGTTAAAATCTCTTGTGCAAGATAAGAGCGTTCATCTAGGCAGTATTGATACCTCTGCTATTACCGATATGAGCAAACTTTTTCATAGTAGCACGAGGCAGGATTTTAGCGGGATAGAATCGTGGAATGTGCGCAATGTAAAGGATATGAATCATATGTTTTATGCTGCACGATACTTCAATTCGCCCGTGAATGCTTGGAATGTAAAGAATGTCAAAGATATGCATTTTATGTTTGGTTCAGCAGAAAACTTTAACCAACCGCTAGATTCTTGGGATACGAGCAATGTCGAGAATATGCGCGGTATGTTTTATCAAGCACTGTTGTTTAACCAACCGCTAAATATGTGGAATGTGGGCAGGGTTAAGGATATGCGCAATATGTTTCGTTCGGCAAGGAATTTTAATCAACCCTTAGAATCGTGGAATGTCAAAAATGTCGAAGATATGGGCGGTATGTTTGAGTATGCAACCTCTTTCAATCAGCCTTTAGAAAAATGGAATGTGGGCAGGGTTAAGGATATGAGTGGTATGTTTTATGGCGCGTATTCTTTCAATCAACCTTTAAATGCTTGGAATGTAAGCAATGTCGAGAATATGCGCGCAATGTTTGTCATGGCAAAATCTTTTAACCAACCACTTCATCATTGGAATGTGCGCAAGGTTCAAAATATGGAGATTATGTTTTGGGGAGCAGAATCTTTTAATCAATCCTTAGACAAATGGGACACGCGTAATGTCAAGGATATGAGTGGTATGTTTGGAGAATCCCCCCTAGAAAACAAGCCGCCCAAATGGTGGGAAGACAAACCCGAAATCTTTGAAGAGGAATAAGGAGAGACAATGCAAAACGCAATAAATAAAAGACATCATAAATACCAAACGCAACTTATAGAATCTCTGCAGATTCTATCAAGATTTTTGACGCGAGATTTTATCAGATTCTGTGCAAGTCTCTTGCTTTGTCTTTGCCTAAGTGGCACACAGCTTTTGGCAAATGAAGAGGAAGAAGAAGGACTGCGCAAACATATCAGCGAAGACATTATCAACTTTAGTAAAAACAGCGATTGGGAGGGAGTCTGGGGAGAGATTAGCCAATGCGATCCTCTAATAAGCACAAATTATTATATTTGCGCCAAACAAAGTGATTTAAGCATTTATGGTTGCGATACAAATAAACAGACTTGCCAACTCTCTCTTTCTAAATCTATATTGCGCAACTTCAATGCGTATGAAAAAGATAGAATCCTCACTTGCGATTTTTTTGATATGCCTATTAGCAAAGAAATGTGGTTGAGTGCCCTATCAATTGAGATTCTTATTTCTGATAATACAGCAAAACCGAGTGAAAAATCTATCCAAGGAATATGCGCAGAACTCAAAGACGACAAAGAAGCGCAACAATGTCGCAAAGCCTTTGACTTTCACCTTACCAAAAGCGACAAGGGCATTACCTTTGTCTCTAACCAAATGTTAGATTCTCTTACTTGCAAAACATCAAATGATAGGAAAGGCACTTTAAGCGGATTCTATCCGCGTCTAAATGCAAGCTTTAATTGCCAAAAGGAAGGCTTAAGCAAGGTTGAAAAAGGTATTTGTAATAGCTTTCCAACCATAAAAGCAGACTTAGAGATGAATACAATTTATAATTTTCTCATCGACTTTGCGTGGCAAGAGGACGAGAAAAATAAGCTAAAGGTTGAGCAATTACAATGGCTTAAAGAGCTTAATTTAGAGGCAAATGAAAAGCAAAATACTGCAAATTTAGCGGAGTATATCTCTTTTGAAATGTATCGTCGAACGCTCCATTTGAAAAAAATGCTAAATAATGCGCAACCCCCTTTTACAAGACCGCCCAAAAGAGTGCATATGCGATTTGTCAGCCAAAGCGGAGCGGTGAAAATCTATGACAAACCAAGCCTAGATTCTGAAGTGCTGCACACTGCGATTCTTAACGACAAGGCGACTATTAATCTACTCTCCAAAAGAACCTATAATGGCTTTAGAAAGATTGTGTATTTAGACTTTTGGAAAGATGGCAAAAGCGAAAAGCTCGTTACAGGCTATGTGCAAAGCGCGAATCTTAAGTGGGATTCTACCGACTAAGAATCCCTTAAAAGATTATAAAAATCAAGTTTAATTAAAGTCTTAAGGGTTTTGAACTAAAATTGGGAGCAATATGAGATGAGGAGAAGAGTTATGAAAAAATCAATGGTGTTTGTGATGATATTACTTTTATCATATCTTTACGCAGAGGAGTTGCATTACCATAAAGGCATGTGGTGCTTGAATCCTGATGGAAGCCCAAGGGGCGAGATAACGCAAGAAGAGGGATATATCAGTATGTTTAATGAAAGTGATGCGACTGGGGGGACAACAAGATATACTTATGAATCATTGCAAGAGGCATTTATGGAAGAAGCAATTGAATACGGAATCCCCCAAACGATACCCTTAAAAAAGGTAGTTTATGAGAGTGAAAAAATAGCGGGTAAAGTTACGGTTGAACCCATTTCAAAAACTCAAATCTATATTGGCACATGGCAAGATGGTGGCGAAATGGCAAATCTACTCACCTATTATCCCGACAAAAAACAGACTAAAAAAACCTTTTGCTATGAAATCCCTTAAAGGGAGTGCAGGACAAAAGAACGCTGAAATGCTTAGAATCCCCAAAAAGCCTTACTTCTCAATATCAAAAAACTTCTGCAAAGACGGCTCTTTTAACAATCTATTCTCTACGATATACAGATAGGGAGACAAATGGATTAAATCCGACACTCTAGTCTCTAGTGTTTTTTTAATACATTCTACCTTACCCTTGCAGGATTCACGCTTCTTTAGATACGTCCTTTGCTCGTCCAAAAGCTCACGATACAAAGCCTCTCTGTATATTTCAAGCTTCTCTTGCAATAATAGTATGAGTTTTTGCCTCTCTTCCTTGCTTAGATTCTGCTTGAGAGGCAAATTTTCAATCTCCGCTTCATCTAGCTCAAACTCTTTTATCTCTTCTCTTGCGCCAAGATACAGCACATTAATTGCCCTATCGTCATTTGCTAAATCCGCATTTGCGCAAATCGCCTTTTCTGTAAGCGTCCCCGCCTTTTGACAATCAAATCCTGCTTTGATTTTGTAATAGTCTTTTGCGATATAGTTCATTTCTGGCGCATCAAATTCGCATTTCTGCTCCAAAAACGCACACGCATTTGTTGTCTTGCTTTGCTCGTCTTGCTCTATGCGGAGATTTTGAGAATCTCGCGTAGCAAGGAGTTTGCATTGTGGAAACTCAGGGAAGATAATCTCTGCTTTTTGTGCGCTTAATGGTCGCAAAAGGATTGTGTGATTAACTTCTTCACTTTCTTCATTATAGCAACTATTATAATTGCCCCAATTTCTAATCCTTGCCCCGCCATTAAACGCGATTTCAAGAGAAAAATCTAGCTCCAAAGACTGCACCTTGCTAGCTAGAATCTTGATTCTATAATCCGTATAGCCAAGCCTTGAAGTACCAGAATAGGGAGCATAATCATAATCAATAAAGGAAAACTCCCCTATGTCTTGCCAATCTTTTAGATAGGGATTAGGCATAGTCTCGCTAGATGGCTTCAATTCCTCTTTTGTGGGATTAGACGTAGAGTAATAAAAATGTGTCGTTGTGCGCGCCCTTGATTCTATCACTAGTGCAAGCGACAAAAGCAAAACCAATCCATAGAGAGAATGCCTACCCTGCAACAAGAATGACTTTAGTCTATCAATCATACAAACCTCCCAAATAATAAACCTTTAGTCCATACAAATTTATCACTAATTTTATACTTTTTAAGATATTATAAAAATAAATATTATTGGGTAAAGAATCCTCTTAGCTGTTTTCGCGCAATGAGATTATAGAACAGAATCTACAAAGTCGGCTTTAGAAACCGATGCAAGATTGAGGTGCGATTCTTTAAAAGGAGTGTTAGATGAATGCTGTTTTTGTGAGCGAAAATGCCCTAAAACTTTGCGCGTATGCGAAAGAAAAATATGGCGATGAGCTAGAGTTTTTATGGCAGAAATTTCCAAAAAACGCCGTTTTGCGCAAACAGAAAAACAAGAAATGGTATGCGGCTTTTTTGGTTGTCGATAAAACCAAGCTTGGCTTACAAGAATCGGGCTTTGTCGAGATTGTCAATCTCAAGCTCGACCCGCAAGATGTGCTCGCATTTGTCGATAATAAGACTGCCTTTAGGGCATATCATATGAATAAAAAACATTGGATAAGCGTTCTGCTCACGGGCAAGACATTGCCGCTAAAACAACTCTATCGATTCTTAGACGAAAGCTATGCGCTCGCCTAAGTCTGGAATCCCAAACGAGATTCCAAACCAAGCCCGCGCCTATGCCTTTACTCAAGCGTGATTTTGTTTTGCGTCCAAATCGCTATGCCCCATACTTCCTTAAAGCTCCGCGACAATTGCATCAATTTGCGCTCTTAAAGCACTTTGAGCCTTGACTATCTCTTGAAGTTCTGCATTCAATGCGGCTATATCAATCACTTCTCGCGTATCTTTGGCTTCCACATAGCTAGAGACGCTTAGATTATAGTCATTCTTCGTGATTTGCTCTTTTGGCACAAGCGCACTGACAAACTCTTGATTATCCCTTGCCTTGTAGGTTTCTAAAATCTTCTCTAAATTCTGCGGTGAGAGCATATTTTTGTTAGTTACCTTGATAAACTCCTCTGCGGCATTGATAAATAGCACCTTATCGTCTCTTTTATTTCTTTTTAATACCAAAATACACACCGCTATGCTTGGACCAAAGAAAAGATTAGGAGCAAGGGCAATCACACAATCAACGAAATTTTCCTCTATCAAATACTTTCTTATGTCCCGCTCGGCGTGATTACCATTAGTATTGCTACCCCGATACATTATCCCCGGGAAGCACACTATCGCCGCGCTGCCTTTCTCACTAAGCCAAGCCAGAGTGTGCATTACAAAAGCCAAATCCGCCTTTGATTCAGGAGCTAAAACCCCCGCCCTAGAAAATCGCTCATCATTGATGAGAAGCGCGTTACTTTTGCCCTCCCATTTGATGCTATAAGGGGGATTGCTCACGATTGCGTCAAAGGGTTCGGATTCTTTGTGTTTTTTATTAGGATTTGTCAAAGTATCGCCGTGTGCTATATCAAAATTCGTCCATTCCACATTATGCAGCAGCATATTCATTCGTGCGAGATTATAACTCGTGATATTGATTTCCTGCCCAAAATAGCCTAATTTCGGGTCTCTCTTTAGAATCTTTTTGTATTGCAAGAGCAGTGAGCCACTCCCACAAGCAGGGTCATAGACTTTATTAGGCTTCGCATTGTTACAAAGCGTGATTTCTACAAGTAGCTTACTGACTTCCTGCGGGGTGAAAAACTCCCCGCCACTTTTGCCCGCACTGCTTGCATACATTTTCATTAAGTATTCATACGCGTCCCCAAAGACATCAATTTCATTCGCGTTATAGTGCAGCTCCAAGCCCCAAATCGCCCGCATTATGCTTAAAATTTTTTATTGCGCTCACTATTGGAGTTGCCAAGTTTATTGGAGTATAAATCCATATCGTCAAACAGCCCCTCAAACTGCCTAGAGCTCTGATAATTTTTGCTACTCGCTTGGATTTCTTTGAAAACATTGCTTAAAGTTTCGTTGAGCTTCTCTAAATCGGCATTTTTAAGCACATTAGAAAACAAGCTACCGGGCTTGATAAAAAACCCATAGGCGTCAAGAATCGTTTCCCTGCCATTCTCTGCTTCCTCATCGCTTAAGGATTCATAGTCTGTATTCTGGGATTCCTCAATGCTGTTTTTGAGTTTCTCACTGATGAAGTAATAAAACAAAAATCCCAGCACATAGTTCTTAAAGTCCCAGCCATCGACACTCCCCCTCAAATCATTGGCGATTTTCCATATCGTCTTATGGAGTTCCTCTCTTTGCTCTACGCTTTTCATTGTTTTGCCTCCTCAAAGCCTAATAGCCTCTCCCGATAATATTCGTATTGCTTTTTTCTTAAATTTATCTCGGCGGGGATTCCCTTGCTTAAATCATTGACGAGTGTATCAAATTTATCTAAAATACTCACAATCTCTTCTTGCACTGCTAGGGGCGGGAGGGGGATTTGGAAGTTTTTAACATTAGAATCAGAGATTGAAGGATAAGCCGTTCCCTCTTGAAATCGTTCCACATAATTATAAAATATACTTGTAGAAAGATTGAAATATACCCACTTTGGCAATACATCATTCTTTTTTACCCGCAATACGCAAAATCCTGTGCTACAAATTTGCTCATTATATTTTTCATCAATTATACAAAATCGTTGCAACATTGGTCTTGTTGTGCCAAACAAAACATCATTACACTTTACGATTTGTTGGGCTCTGCTTGGTGCATTTTCTTGGTTAATTATCTTTGTCTCTATAATTTGATGATTATCCCTACTTACAGATTCTAAATCTATATATTGATAAGATTTATAGCAGGAATTCTTCCAATTAATTTTCAAAATCTTCTCGCAAACCTCCCCCAAGCTCACCATTTTGACAAAGTGAGTATGTTGAGATTCTTTGTTTCGCTTAGAATGGCAAAGGGAGGCACTGCGCTTCTCTAACTCCTCAATGCTCAAAAGCTTATTTCTGTAATACTCGTATTGTTTGCGCCGCGCTTCTAACTCTGCTTCTAACTCTGCTTCTAACTCTGTAAAGGCGTCTAAGATTTTCACGATTTCCTTTTGGATTGCTAAGGGCGGGAGGGGAATGGGAAAATTCCACAAATACCCTTTATCAAGTTTAGGCATAGAAGCACCATAAAGATGCTTTTGTAAATCATTTTGACGATTTTTTAAAAAGTAAAAAATAAACTTAATGTTTGTTTCCTTGTGTTTTTCACTAGCAACAAAACAAACATCGGTAGCCCAAAATTCACCTTTTTGAAAGCCAACAAAACCAGCACTTCCAGCCCTTGCAATCGTAACAGAATTTTTAAAATTAAATTTATCATAATATCCTGTCGGCTCTGTCCCTCCGCCATAAACAGGATAAGAAAAATTCTCATTCATCATAGATTTTATGATTCTATCTCCAGCCCTTAAATGGCAAATCTCACAAAGTGCCCTATACTCCACCCCATTGGGGCAAAGCTCTTTGAGTAATTTTTGGATTTTATTCATTGTTTTGCCTCTATCTGCATATTAACCTCTAAACATCTTATATATTTTGCTTTAGAATCTGTATTTGTGCGGATTTTGCAAGCGTTAGAAATTCTTTCTCTGCCTTAGCTTCAAATTTCACTTGCATTAAGTTTTGCCTTTTTTGCCAAATCCTCAATGCTGATAAACGAAGTGCCGCTAAGTAGTCGCTTCTCTGCTTCTTGCGCGCTTTTGTTATCCTCCAAGTCCTCTAAATAATTTGCTAATGCCTTTGTAATAATCGTTTCTGCGGGTTGTTTGGTGCTTTTTTGCGCGAGATGAAGCAAGTTTTGCGCTTCTTGTGATAGGGTGATATTCATTGTTTTCCTTTATTTCCTTTGTTGGTTATATTATAACAAATTCCATTAAAGCCTTATCCATTGGGGCATAATTCTTTGAGCAGTTTTTGGATTTTATTCATTATTATCCTCTTCCTTTTTCAAAAACACTTGGAATTTCTCAAAGAAAGCCTTGAGTTTGGCAATCGCCCCCTGTCTTTTAAGATGATTGTCTTTAACAAAAATATTTGTCTTGGGCAAAAGGCTTTGAATCTTCGCTCCTTTGTCTTGGAAAAAGTTAATCTCAAAGGCTTCTTGCAGGTATTCTTTGGTCTTGTCGCTATGGAGATTTTCTTGCTTGATGATAGAATCTAGCTCTTTTTGTGATTTTTCTTTGATGTAGGCTGCGAAAGAGGTTTTAAAATCTATATTTTTATTATTGTCCATTGTGTTTAAAAATTCCTCTATCAGCTCCTTTTTGTCCCTTAAGCTCGGGCTGCTTTGCATAGATTTTAAAATATGTTCTTTGGTTTTAGGTTGGTAGGTTTCTAGCAAAAAGAGTATGTAATCTACATTAATGTCGTTTTGTTTGATAAGCTCAATCTCAAAGCTCAAATCTTCTACTATGCTTTCTTTCTCCTGCGCTTGTTTGAAGTATTCATAAAGCTCTAAATGATGGCTTTGGTAGTCTTGCTTTGCCCTCTGTGGTAGCGGGTTTTTAAACTCTTTGCTATCAAATTCATCAAAGACATTCAAGAGGTTTTCAAGCTTTAAAATCTCACTGAAGAGTTTGACAAAGTCTTTTTGCTCCTCTTGGGTTAAATGGGTGATACTTTCAAGCTTAAAATGCTTTTGGAGTTCCTCGCACTTTTGGCAATAGTCTTCAAAATACACTTCAAATTTGTCAAGCAAAGCGATACGATGGGCTTTTTCATCGCCAAACATTGCAAGGCTCTCATTGGTGTCTTTTTCCAAATCCCTAAAGCAAATGATATTGCCATAGACTTTTTGTTCGTTTAGGATTCTGTTTGTGCGCGAAAAGGCTTGAAGCAAGGAATGGTATTTGAGGTTTTTATCCACATAAAGCGTATTTAGGGTTTTAGAATCAAAGCCGGTTAAAAACATATTCACCACAATCAGCAAATCAAGTTCTTTGTTTTTGGTCTTTTGTGAAATGTCTTTGTAATACTCCTCAAATCGCTCTAGGCTAAAATTGCTTTTAAAATAGCGATTATAGTCTTGTATCGCTTCGCCTAAAAAGGCTTTGGCACTCAAGCTATCTTTGCAAGGCTCATCTAAATCTTCGTTTTGTTCATAGGAGTAAATCAATCCGATTTTCAAAGACTCTTTTTGTGGGGTGCTTTGGGCTTTGATTTGCCTTTGAAATTCTGCATAATATTTCTTTGCAAAATCCACGCTTGCAGTGGCAAAAATCGCATTAAAGCCTTGCATTCTTTGGTTTTGGATTGTGTAGGCGTTCTGCCTCTTGGTGTGGCGGTTAAAAGATTCTAAGATATAAGAAACGATTTGTTGGATTCTGCTCTCGTGAATGAGGGCTTCTTCTGTGTCAATTCTATGCACCTTTTTCTCTTCACTTTTTCCTTGCTCCTCTTGCCTCATTGTAGAATGGTAGCTCACTTTAAAGGGCAAGACATTTTTGTCATTAATCGCATTTAGAATCGTATAAGAATGCAGACAATCGCCAAAGGTGCTTTGCGTGGTTTTTAGCATTAGTTGGTTGTTTTCTGTGTCTGTGGTGTAGTTTTTGCCTGCATTTTCTGTAAAAATGGGCGTGCCTGTAAATCCAAAGATATAGTATTTTTTGAATTTCTTAATAATGGCTTCGTGCATTGCGCCAAATTGGCTTCGGTGGCATTCGTCAAAGATAAAAACGATTTCTTCGTTAAAAACCTTAGAATTTTCGTATTTTTTGATGAAATTTGAAAGCTTTTGAATCGTGGTGATGAGGATTTTGCTCTCCGTGCTTTCAAGCTGCCTTTTAAGCTCTTTGGTATCCTTAGTCGCATTTGCGGCATCTTTTTCAAACCTGTCATATTCCTTTTGTGTTTGATAGTCTAAGTCTTTCCTATCTACGACAAAAAGCACTTTATAGATAAAATCCAATTGGGTCGCTAAAAGAGCGGTTTTAAAAGAAGTTAGAGTTTTGCCACTCCCTGTGCTATGCCAAATATAACCGCCACCTTGCGTGCTACCATAAAGCCTATGAGAATGGGCTATTTTAATCTTATCAATGATTTTTTCACTCGCACAGATTTGATAGGGGCGCATAATCAAAAGCTCTTCATTGGTATTAAAAACGCAATATTTTGTGAGGATATTTAAAAGCGTCCTTTGGGCTAAAAAGGTTTTGGTGAAATCCTCCAAGTCTTCAATTTTGTTGTTTTTACTATCGCTAAAGCTCATACAAAAGGCGTAATTATCATTAAGGCTAAATCGCGTTTGGAATTGCTGTAATATTTGCTATAAGTGCCATTGCTGATAATAAAAATCTGCACAAATTCAAAGAGGGAATGAGGAGAGTTAAAGCTTTCCTCTTGGTAGCGGCGGATTTGATTAAAGGCTTCTTTGAGCTCTATGCCTCGTCTTTTAAGCTCTATATGCACCAAAGGCAAGCCATTGACGAGTATGGTTACATCATAGCGATTTTTTGCCTTGCCCTCGTCATTTCTAAGCTGTGAGATCACTTGCAAATGATTCTTAAGAGGCTCTTTTCTGTTTAGCAAGAGGATATTTTTACGCTCTCCCTTGTCGTTACAAAAAGGCAAGCTTTCATTATCGGTTTGTAAAATCTTTGTTTTGTCTTGCACCCTTAATTTTTCATTTATGATATGCTCCTGATAGAATCCTTTCCATTCCGATTCGCTAAATTGTATATCATTGAGCTTCTCTAGCTGGGCTTTTAGGTTATCTTCAAGCTCTTTTATGTTTTTTAGGGTTAAACGCTCATAGCCTTGCGCTTCTAGCTCTTTGAGCAAGAATCTTTCTAAATCTTCTTCGCTTTGGTAGGGTTTGGATTCTTTGGGTGTGTAAGAGTATTGTGCGATGATAGTTGAATTGTCATTTTGCACTATTAAATCGTTTTTCACCATTGTTTCCTTTATATAGGCTTAAGCATTGTATCTTACGCTCAATAAAACTTCTATAAAATCATTTGATATATAATATCAAGGCTCATAAGTGAAACCCCCTTGACTGATACTAGGTATCAGAGTATATAATCATTCTTTTGACAAGGAGACATGATGAATCGCAAAACATTTCTAGGCTTGCTCGCCCTTGTGGGCGCGCTGTGGTTGGGTGCTCCGCTTTTGGCGCAAGAGCCCAAAAAAGACGCGACAACGGTGCTCATTATCGGCGCGAACGGGAGTGTCGCAAAAGAGGCGATTGCGATGTTTTTGCAAAAAACAGATGTGAATCTCAAGCTTTTCTTGCGCAACGCAAAGCGGCTAGAGCACCTCAAAAGCCCTCGCGTAGAGGTCGTTGAGGGCGATGCGACAGATAAAGTCGCGCTCACAAACGCGATGAAGGGCGTGAATGTCGTGTATGCAAATTTGTATGGCAAAAACACGCCGCAAATGGCTGCCGCAATTATCGAATCGATGCAGACGGCGGGGCTTAAGCGATTGGTTTGGATTACCTCTTTTGGCGTGTATAATGGGCAATATCAGGAGATTCCCGATTCCGAGCTCGCGCGCATTGCCAATTATATCGCGCCACATAGAGAAGAGGTGCGCGTCATCGAGGCATCGAATCTTGACTATACGCTTATCCGCGCGCAATGGTTTAGCAACGCCGATGAGATTGATTATGAGCTCACGCAAAAGGGCGCGCCGTTTAAGAATCCAAGCGCTAGAATCTCGCGCAAGAGTATCGCCGATTTGATTGTGCGGCTCTGCACGACGCCAGATTTTGGGATTCGCCAGAGTTTGGGAATCAATAAACCTCAATAAATGCACAAGGAGAAAAAATGCAAAAAATCGTTCGTTTGGCTTTAGTCGCCGCGCTAGGTTGCGCAAATCTTGGAATCGCAAAGGAGGCACACATGCAAAAACAAGAAGTGGTAAAAAGTGGAAGCTTGGGAGGCTTTAAGGGAGATTCTAAAATCTTTAGTGGCGAAGTGAATGTGAAAATGCTGTTTAAGAGCGATAGTTATCGTCCGTTTGGCGGCGCGTTGGTGCGCTTTGAAAAAGGCGCGCGCACCGCGTGGCACACGCACCCAGCGGGGCAAACGCTGCTCGTTACGCAAGGCAGCATTTACACGGGCACGCAGGACGGAATCACCCACATCGCCAAGCCGGGCGATGCCGTGCTCTGCCCGCCTGATGTGAAGCATTGGCATGGCGCGGGGCTTGATGAAATCGGGGAGCATATCGCCATTACGCACGAAAAAGATGGCAAGAATGTTACATGGCTTGAGCTTTTAAGTGATGCGGAATACAAAACATATATTCAAGCGGCACAAAAACAAGCAAAGGAGTAAAAAATGGCGATACAATTTTCACCCCGCAGCACGCCGTCTCCAAGCACGAATCGCGATATTTTCACGCGCGATTTGGAGGGCGAGCTTGTCGATATGAACGACCCTGAATGCGAGAAAATCTTAGCCGTGATTCGCAAGACCATTGCGCTAACAAGCAAGCTTAATTCTGGCTCGCATAGCCCTAAAAAGGTGCGCAAGATGTTTGGCAAAATCATCGGGCAAAAGCTCGATGAAGGTTCGTGGATAATCCCGCCCTTTTATGTTGATTTTGGGCGCAATATCCGCGTGGGCAAAAATTTCTTTATGAATCAAGCCTGCACTTTTATGGACAGAGGCGGAATCACGATTGGCGATGATGTGTTTATCGCGCCCAAAGTCTGCCTCACGACGATTAACCACGATTTTAATCCCTATAATCGCCGCGCAACTTTTTGCAAGCCAATTGTGATTGGTAATCGCGTTTGGATTGGGATTAATGTAACGATATGCCCGGGCGTGAAAATCGGCGATAATTCGGTGATTGCGGCGGGCAGTGTCGTAACCAAAGATGTCCCGCCCAATGTGATTGTTGGGGGCAACCCAGCGAGGGTGATTAAGGAATTAAAGTTCAGCTAATGCTCATATTCTCATATGCCATTGTTGCATAAAGCTAGATTTTGGACATTTCTATATATAATCTCAATTATTTAGATTCTACATTGAGGATAATTATATGTCATTGGCGCAAGCAAAAGAACATCTGCAAAAATATGGGCTAGAGCATAGAATTATGGAATTTTCTACTTCTTCTGCCACGGTAAAAGAGGCGGCAGAGACAATCCATTGCAAAGAAGAACAAATTGTAAAAACTTTGTCATTGATTGTAGAAAATAAACCAATTCTCATTGCCATAGCAGGAGATTCTAAAATCAACAATAGCAAATTCAAAGCAGAATTTCATACGAAAGCAAAGATGATTCCCTTTGATGAAGTGGAAGCACAGATAGGTCATAAAGTGGGTGGAGTTTGTCCTTTTGGAGTAAAAGACAATGTGGAGATATATTTAGACAACTCTTTAAAAAAACTCAAGACGCTCTACCCTGCGTGTGGAAGTGCCAACAGCGCAGTTCAACTCACTTTGGACGAATTAGAAAAAACATCTTGTTATAAAAAATGGATAGATGTGTGCAGTGAGATTTCCCAAAACTAATTGCAAGAAATCTGAAGTTTCTTATGTGGCTAAAAATGCTTGAATAATTCCTTTCTCTCTTGACTTACACTAAGTGTTATACTCTATAATTCCATAGAAATTTGGATTTAAAAAGGGCAAAAATGCAGGCATTTATTTACAAAATTTTAAGCCTCAAAGAGGGCGAACTCAAGCTCCTAGCACTTTCATGCGGCTTTATCTTTGTGCTCTTTAGCTCGTATGCAATCCTTCGCCCCATGCGCGACGCCTTGGGGCTAGAGGGCGGCAAAGACGAGCTCAAATGGCTTTTCTTGGCAACCTTTATCGTCTGCGTCTTTTCCTCTTTGTTATTAATGTGGCTAAGCGGCAAAATCAAGCGGCGATTCTATACGGATTGCGTCTTTGTCTTTTTCGCGCTCAATCTGTTGATTTTCTATGTTTTAATGCAATCTTTTGAACCCCACACGCAAAATTTTATCTGGCTTTCGCGTGTTTTCTATGTTTGGATTAGCGTCTTCAATTTGTTTGCTTTTTCGAGTGCGTGGAGCTTGCTCGCCGATATTTTTAGTAAAGAAGCAAGCAGCCGACTTTTTGGAATCATCTCTGCGGGCGCAAGCTTGGGTAGTATTGCGGGGGCTGGAAGCGTGAGCTTTTTGGTCGCCAATCTTGGTATGGCAAACCTCGTCTTTCTCTCTATTGCCCTGCTC
This sequence comes from uncultured Helicobacter sp., assembly GCA_964464895.1. GTDB lineage: Bacteria > Campylobacterota > Campylobacteria > Campylobacterales > Helicobacteraceae > Helicobacter_D. Next base: position 28,697 of record CAYXGY010000010.1, read on the forward strand.
ATTATTGGAATCTTGCTCAAAAATGCGATTCTCAAAGAGTTGCGACACTTTGAAAATGCAGAATATCTAAGCCGCTTTGATAAAACGATTGGTTCAAAGAATCCCTTTGCTGGATTTAAACTCATTATTGCCTCCAAAACTCTTTTAGCCCTCTGTGCATTTATCTTGTTGCTCACATCTGTTTCGACATTTCTCTATATGGAACAAGCGCGAATCGTGCGCGAACTCTTTCCCACACGTGAGGCAAGAACCGCCGCTTTTGCCAATATTGACTTTGTCGTGCAACTTAGCGCGCTTCTGATTCAAATTTTCCTCACGGCAAAGATTGTGCGCTTCTTTGGAATCACAGCTCTTTTAAGCACACTTGGCTTTGTCATCACACTTGGTTTTATCGTTCTTAGCTTCACGCACCCCGCCTTTTTGCCTCTGGCAATCGTAATGAGCATTCGGCGCATTGGTGAATATGCGCTCGTAAAACCCGGACGCGAAATGCTGTTTGTACCACTTAGCTCGGATTCTAAATATAAAGTCAAAAATTTCTTCGACACGGTCGTCTATCGCGGAGGAGACGCGCTCTCGGCGCAGGTTGAAAGCGTGCTTGCGGGCATTGGGATTCTCTGTGTGTTGCTCGTGGGCGCGGCAATCTCATTTGTTTGGGGGCTTTTGGGTGTCTTCTTGGGGAGGAACTATGCGGAAAAGTTAGAAAAATAATTCACATTCATCTCATACTTTTTTGCTACAATAGTGCAATAAAAACGCAAGGAAAGCGATGTTTTCAAGATTCTTTATCAATCGCCCCGCATTCTCGGCTGTGGTTTCTATCATTATCGTGATTGCAGGGCTTTTATGTCTTTTTAATCTCCCCGTTGAGCAATATCCAAAACTTGTTCCAACACAAATTGTCGTGAATGCAAACTATCCGGGAGCAAGTGCCGAAACTATCTCGACCAATGTCGCAAGTATCTTAGAAAATAGCATTAATGGCGTGGAGGGAATGATTTATATCCGCACCTCGACCACTTCAAGTGGCACGATGAATCTTAGCGTTTTTTTTAATAGCGATGCCGACCCCGATATGGCTGTTGTGAATGTTAATAACCGCGTGCAAGCCGTTCTTAGCCAACTTCCTAGTGAGGTTCAAAGGCTCGGCGTAACGGTGCGCAAAAACTCCACAGCAGTCGTGGGGCTCTATCATCTCTATTCGGAGAATCCTAATTTTTCACAGCTCTATTTGGCAAATTATGCAATCTTAAATATTATCGATGAACTTAAAAGGATTCAAGGAATCGGCGATGTGGATTTATGGGGACGCTCGGACTATGCTATGCGGATATGGCTGCTTCCCGATAAACTCGCACTATTTAGTCTCACACCCCTAGAGATTATTGACAAAATTGTAGAACAAAATGCACAATTTGCACCCGGAAAACTTGGCGCAGAACCCATTGCGCAAAGCGAATTTGCCTATACAATCGTTACGCAAGGATTATTTTCAACCCCCGAAGAATTTGAGAATATCATCATTAGGGCAAATGCCGATGGTTCTATGTTGCGACTTAAAGATATTGCACGCGTAGAACTTGGCGCGCAAGAATATCTAACCTCATATTTTTACAATTCCACACCCTCCGTGCCATTGCGAATCACTCTACAACCCGGTGCAAATATCCTCGATGTGGCAAACAATGTCCAAGCAACGATGGAGCGATTATCGCAAAAATTTCCCGAAGGAATCAAATATTCCAACCCATTTCGCCCCACAGAATTTATTGTAGAATCCATAAAAGAGGTGATGAAAACATTTGTAGAAGCCATCGTTCTTGTTGTACTGATTATCTATGTTTTTCTAGGAAATTGGCGCGCAACGATTATCCCTTGTATTGCGATTCCCGTATCACTCATTGGCACTTTTATTGGGCTCTATCTCTTTGGTTTCACGATTAATTTGCTCACGCTTTTTGGGCTGATTCTCGCGATTGGAATCGTGGTTGATGACGCGATTATTGTGATTGAAAATGTCGAACGCATTATGCACCAAGAACATCTAAGTGCCAAAGAAGCCACGATTCAATCTATGCGCGAAATCACCGCCCCCGTGATTGCCATTGTTTTAGTTCTAAGTGCCGTATTTATTCCCGTTGCTTTTATGGGAGGATTTAGTGGAGAGATTTACCGCCAATTTGCGATTACAATTGTGATTTCTGTCGTGATTTCCGGCTGTGTTGCGCTCACTCTCACGCCGAGCTTATGCGCAATCTATCTAAAACCAACAGAGACAAAACCTTTTTATCTCATCGCCAAGTTTGATGCGCTTTTTGAAAAACTCACTTTCAAATTTTCCCAACAAGTCGCAAAGGTTCTTAAAAGAGGCTTGCTCTTTGTGTGTCTTTTAGCTGCTATGCTCTTTGCAACATACGCACTCTTCCAAAAGACGCCGCGCTCACTTGTCCCTGCGGAGGATATGGGAATCGTTAATATTCACACAATTCTACCCGAAGCCGCATCGCTTTCACGTACGACACAGGTACAAAAAGACTTGATTGCCACATTAGAAAATAACCCGCTGATTGCCGAGATGACAACAATTGCTGGATTTAGCTTTCTTTCGCAAGGATTTAAAAGCAATGGTGGCGTAGGATTCTATCGCCTCATTGATTGGAGCGAACGCAAAGATAAAGACAAAAGCGATAAGGCATTCATTCAAAATATCACCAAAGAATTGCAAAACTATCCTGACGCGCGATTTATAGCCAACCAAGCACCAACAATTATTGGGCTCGATTCGAGCGGCGTAAATGTTTATATCCAAAGCAAGGAGGGCGGGAGTTTGGAGGATCTCAAAAAATACACCGATTTAATGGTGCAAGAAGCATTAAAACGCAAAGAGATTCGCAACGCTTTCACGAGTCTATCGGTGAACACTCCCCAAGTCTCCGTCTATTTGGATAGAGAAAAAGCGGCGACACTCAATGTCAATATTTATAATGTGTTTCGGACAATGCAGGTAACTTTTGGGAATTATTATATCAATAATTTTGAGCTATTTAATCGCACTTTTCGCGTGATTGCGCAAAGCGAACAAGACTATCGCCAAAACCCCGAAAATTTAAAAGACGTCTTTGTCAAATCGCAAGACGGCAACTTTATCCCCCTAAGCTCTCTTTTGCGATTCCAATATATTATTGGCGCAGAAATTGTCAATCGTTTTAACCTTTTTCCTGCCGCACAAATCATCGGCTATCCAAACGAGGGCTATTCGAGTGGCGACACAATCGCAGCGATTGAAGAAATCGCGGCAGAGATTCTACCACAAGGCTATGACATCGCCTATTTTGGCTCGACTTATCAAGAAAAGGTCAGCCAAAGCAGCGGCGCAACGGCTTTTGTTTTTGGGCTTGTTTTTGTCTTCTTGATTCTCGTTGCACAATATGAACGCTGGCTCATGCCTTTGTGTGTACTTAGTGCCGTTCCCTTTGCTCTTTTTGGGGCAATCTTGGCAACCTTTTTGCGAGGATTAGAAAACGATATTTACTTCCAAGTCGGACTACTTGTCCTCATTGCACTTGCAGCAAAAAATGCGATTTTGATTGTTGAATTTGCAATGCAACTTAGAGAAAAAGGGGATAAAAGCATTATCGAATCTGCCATTGGTGCGGCAAAATTGCGATTCCGACCAATTGTCATGACATCGCTCGCATTTAGTATGGGTGTTTTACCGCTCGCAATCAGTAGCGGTGCGGGGAGTTTGAGCCGCCATTCTATCGCCACAGGCGTGCTTGGAGGAATGCTCGCCGCGACATTTTTAGCCGTATTTTTTATTCCCCTATTCTATGTGTATCTTGCAAATTTGAGCGAATGGATTAGAGAAAAACGAGGGAAAAAGTAGCCTTGGAAATAGGAAGTTGTACCACTGCTGCAGTAAGTTCAAGAAAATCTTGTGTAAGATTCTGTCTTTTGACTTCTTGAATGATTTGATTTAAATAATCTCTCGAGGAATCCTTTAATAAAGCATTGGATTTGAGTTCTCTCTCAAGCATTGCTAGAAAGATTCCCAAATCTATCTCTACGATTTCATTGTTTAGGGTATATTCAAAGCTATTTGCAGAGATGTTTTTAAGTTTAGATTTTAAAATACTTTTAAGGCTTGGATTCTCTAAGACTAATCGTAATTTATAGTTTTTATTATTCAAATGGAGTTTAATCTTTCCTTGCTCTAGTTTTTCTAAGAATGTGTTGAAGAGTTGGCTGTATTCTTTCTCTTCCATAAACTGAACAGAGATGTTTTTCTTGGCTGCTTTGATTTTGGTTGCAGTGGTTTTAAGCAAACGTTGGATTGAGAGGACTACAAAAGAGACTTCCTAGCAATTCCAATGTTTGCGATTCTAGTTCGTTACTTACGCGTTTTACCTGAAATGATGAAGCGCAAAGCGTTGAGCTTAATAAAGCCTCCAGCGTCGCTTTGATTATAGACGGAATCTTCTTCAAAAGTGCTATACGCAGCATTGAAAAGGGAGTTTTTGGATTCTCTTCCTAGCACGATGACATTACCTTTATAAAGCTCCAATTTCACGACACCTTCAACTTTTTGTTGTGTTTTGTCAATCAAAGCCTGCAAAGCCTCTCGCTCTGGGCTAAACCAATAACCACTATAAATTAAGCTGGCATATTTTGGCATTATTTCATCTTTCAAATGCGCTTCCTCTCTATCCAAGCATAAAGACTCAATCGCACGATGTGCTTTAAGATAAATTGTCCCGCCGGGAGTTTCATAGCAGCCACGCGATTTCATACCCACATAACGATTTTCTACCAAATCCAAACGACCGATTCCATTGCGAGAGCCCAATTCGTTTAATTTATGCCAAAAATTTGCTGGTGTTAATCTTTCGCCATTGATTGCGATTCCATCGCCGTTTTTAAATTCAATCGTAATCACCTCTGCCTTATCGGGAGCGTCTTTTGGTGAAACACTCCACCGCCACATATCCTCTTCTGGAGCAATATTTGGATTCTCTAAAATCTGTCCCTCATAACTAATGTGTAATAAATTGGCGTCCATAGAATAAGGGGATTTGTTTGCCTTTTTCTCAATTGGAATCCCGGCAGATTCTGCATATTCTAATAATCTTTCGCGACTATTCAAATCCCATTCTCTCCAAGGGGCAATGACTTTAATGTCTGGATTGAGTGCATACGCCCCAATTTCAAAGCGCACTTGATCATTTCCCTTGCCTGTCGCGCCGTGAGAAATTGCATCTGCTCCGACTTTGTTTGCAATTTCCACCAAATGCTTAGTAATCAAAGGGCGCGCAATGCTTGTCCCCAATAAATATTCACCCTCATAAATAGTATTTGCGCGAAACATAGGGAATACAAAATCTCGGATAAACTCCTCGCGTAAATCTTCAATAAAGATATTCTCGGGCTTGATTCCTAGTTTTTGCGCTTTTGCACGCGCGGGCTCTACTTCCTCGCCTTGCCCGATGTCCGCGGTGAAAGTTACGACTTCACAATGATAATTATCTCCGAGCCATTTTAAAATCACGCTTGTATCTAAACCCCCGCTATAAGCAAGCACAACTTTTTTGATATTTTTTTTGCTCATTTTCCGCTCCTTAAAAATTTTGTGTTATTATAGCAACAATTTAATATTGTTTTAGCTACAATTTTGTAAATTTTAAGGATAAAAATGCGTGTGGATAAATTTCTCAATGCCGTCAATCTTACAAAAAGACGTTCCATTGCACAAGATATGCTTGCAAATGGTGTAGTCAAAATTAATGGAATCGCACTGAAAGCAAGTCGCGATATTAAGGTTGGAGATGTGATTGAAATTGCTTATTTAGAAAAATCACGATTCTATCAAGTCCTCCAAATTCCCGAGCAAAAAACCATTAAAAAAAACGAATCACATTTGTATTATAAAGAGTGTGGGGGGAAAGCGTGATTTATTGCGCAGGAAAAATAGAAACCTTTTCATTTGCCAAAAGCATTGGTGTGGGATTGATAGAAGCTACGATGAATTTAACGCACTCTATTTTGTATGATAAACCCGATGAAATCGTTTTTGTGGGTACTTGCGGTGCTTATACAGATTCTATTCCTTTGCTTGAAATCTTTGAATCTCAAAGTGCTTCTAATATAGAATTGTCTTTTTTACAAAAACAATCTTACACTCCTTTGAATAATTTTTTAACCAATGTTTCATGTGAAACAATGACAAAAGATTCTGATACTATTCTCAAGCAAAAGCTAAAGATTGTTAATTCTAGCAATTATATCACCACAGATTCTACGCTTGCCAAAAAATTTTCAAGTCTTGGAATCGCTTACGAAAATATGGAATTTTTCAGTATTTTACAAGTTGCAAAGACATTTAAATTGCCCGCACTTGGAATCTTTTGTGTTACTAACTATGCACACGTAAATGCCCAAAAAGAATTTTTTACTCATCACAAAAAGGCAATGGAAAAGCTAGAATCTTATATCCACACAAAGTTAAAGCATTGAATCAATCTTTAAGTAAGACGACAATGGACACACTAGAGCAGACAAAAAAACAAAACATTTTTGATTTGACTTTGGAGGAACTAGGTGCTACATTAGAAAAATCAGGATTCCAAAAGTTCCGCGCCAAACAAATTTATCACTGGCTTTATGTTTGCTATGAAGAAAATTTCAATGCGATGAATAATCTACCAAAAGACCTAAGAAATTATTTAAAGAAATATTTTACAACCCAAAAGATTAGCATTTACAAAAAAGAACAAAGCCTTGATGGGAGCGTAAAATATTTATTCAAGACAGAAGACAATCTGACTTACGAGGCAGTCTTTTTGAAAATGAAAGAGGATAAATTCACTCTTTGTTTATCTTCACAAATTGGCTGTAAAGTGGGTTGTAGTTTTTGCCTAACAGCCAAAGGAGGATTTGTCCGAAACTTGAGTGTGGGAGAAATTGTTTATCAAGTTTTTGCAATCAAAAAAGACCAGAGTATTCCTAATAACAAAGCAATTAATATTGTCTATATGGGTATGGGTGAGCCGCTAGATAACTTGACAAATGTTGCACAATGTATCCGCATCTTAAGCGAACTAAATGGCTTGAATATTTCTGTAAGCCGACAAACGATTTCTACTAGCGGAATCGCTCCTAAAATCAAAAAACTTGGCACATTAAATTTAGGGGTACAACTTGCGATTTCTTTACACGCAGTTAGTGATGACTTGCGCACCAAACTAATGCCAATCAACAAAGCTTACAACATCCAAACAATTATTGATGAAGTTTCTGCTTTTCCTATCAATAGTCGCAAACGCATAATGTTTGAATATCTTGTCATTGATGGATTAAACGATGACTTAAAGAGTGCTAAAAAACTCGTCTCGCTTCTCAACAAAATCAAGGCAAAAGTCAATCTTATTTATTTCAACCCTTATGAGGGTAGTCCATACAATAGACCCAAAAAAGAAAAGGTTGAAGCATTTCGTGAGTTTTTACTCAAAAAGGGGTTACTCTGCACGATTAGGGAATCCAAAGGCTTGGATATTAGTGCTGCGTGCGGACAACTAAGAGAACGAGAAATCAACCAAAAAGGATAAAGATGAGTTTGCTAGATATTGTGATGATTGTATTTTTGGCAGTGGTATTTGTCGTAGGTATGGGTGCGTTCTTGTATTATGCCTATAAAAATAATCAATGATTCTATTTAATACGATACAAGTAAAAATCCTAAAGATTCTTTAAATTCTTATATCGCATCGTGAAATTGCAGCAGAGCAAATTAACGAAACCAATAAAAAACTTTAAGAAACAGAATCAAAAGCAATACAAAAAATAAGAAAAAAGAAAGTGCCATTATGAATCCTCATCAAAGTTGTTGATTAGGATTATACCATTTTACCCCCTCTTTATAGCAAAACTTCCGCACAACCTAATTCAAATCTCCCAACAAGGCAAAATGCAATAATGAGATTCCCAAAATAAAAATTCCAAAATTTCTCCAAACTCAAGATTAGATTTCAGCAAATTAAATTCTATTTGACAAAGTCTCCACTAAGTAAAAATGCAATATAATCATACATTTAATTTCACTTAAAAAGAGGAAAAAATGGCATTAAAAGTTTATTACGACAAAGATTGTGATTTGGGACTTATCAAAAAGAAAAAAGTTGCAATTATTGGCTTTGGTTCTCAAGGACACGCACACGCAGAAAATTTAAGAGATTCTGGCGTAGAAGTGGCAATTGGACTTTATAAAGGCGGCAAAAGCTGGGCAAAGGCGGAAGCTAAAAATTTCAAAGTCCTAGAAGTAAGCGAAGCGACAAAGTGGGCGGACTTGGTAATGATTCTAATCCCAGATGAATTGCAAGCCGATGTGTTTGCGCGCGATATCGAACCGAACTTGAACGAAGACCAAATCATCGCATTTGGACACGGATTCAATGTGCATTTTGGACAAATCAAAGCACCTAAGGGTGTGGGTGTGATTATGGTTGCACCCAAAGCTCCGGGACACACAGTAAGAAGTGAATTTGTGCGAGGGGGCGGAATCCCTGATTTGATTGCCGTAGAGCAAGACACAAGTAAAGGCGATGCAAAAGCTATCGCGCTAAGCTATGCAAGCGCAATCGGTGGCGGACGCAGTGGAATCATTGAAACCACTTTCAAAGACGAAACTGAAACAGATTTATTCGGTGAGCAAGCTGTGCTTTGTGGTGGCGTTTCTAGCTTAGTTAAAGCTGGATTTGAAACCTTAGTAGAAGCAGGCTATCCTGAAGAAATGGCATATTTTGAATGTTTGCACGAACTCAAACTCATTGTAGATTTAATCTACCAAGGCGGCTTGGCAGATATGCGCTACTCTATCTCCAACACTGCTGAATATGGCGATATGATAAGCGGTCCGCGCGTCATCAATGACGAATCCAAAAAAGCAATGCGCGCAATTCTCAAAGACATTCAAGAGGGAAGATTCGCCAAAGATTTCATACTAGAACGCAAGGCTGGTTATGCGCGTATGAATGCGGAACGCAAAAATCTAGCAAATCACCCGATTGAAAAAGTCGGCGCAAGACTAAGAGAAATGATGCCTTGGATTGCTGCTGGCAAACTCGTGGATAAAACAAAAAATTAAAAATTCTTAATTTATGTTTGCAATTTTCTTTGCAAGCATAAATTTCAAATCAAGTTTCCCATAATTAATCATTGATAAGATTCTAATTATATTCCCTTAATTTTACACAAATAATATCTTTTGATTTGACTTAAAGGATTCCATTGATTTTTAACGAAAAACAATTTCTTAAATCCGAAATTATTAGGCTTGCTGATGAGGGTTTGATTGACAAAAGCCAAGAGAAAGCTATTTTGGAAACTTATAATCTAAAAGAAAGCACAAAATTTTCCCCTCTTTTCATCTTTGCTCTCATATTTATTGGTCTTTCTTTTATTTTATTAATTTCTCATAATTGGAAAGAAATCCCCAATGCTCTTAAAACTACTTTGCTTCTTGCCACGCTTTTTGGCACTCATTATGCTATTTTTCATTTTGAGACACCCCTTGCAAAGCAAAGTTTTGGAATTCTAAGCGGATTTGTCTTGCTTGGAAATATTGCTTTACTTTCGCAAATTTATCATTTGGGTGATGATACAGCTTTGGCATTCTTAAGTGTTGGAATCGTAATTTTGGTTCTTGCTTTTGCCCTCAAATCCTTTGTTGTTTTTTTGCAAGGATACCTATTCGCAAGCATTGGATATCTTTTGGATTATCAGTTCATCTTTGAAACATTCAAGATAGATTCTTCCAATGCGTTTATTCTGCTAATCCTACTTGGCTTTATTGCACAAACTGGAATTTTTTTCAAACTTTCTCTCAATGGCTCTAGGTTGCTCGCGCTCATCAATCTTATATTGTTAGAACTTTATTCCGCTCAATTTTTAGGATTATTTGCTGGGATTTGGATTCCTCTAATGTTTTTGGGATTTCACTACAAACCTTATCAATTTTATTCTTATCTATTTTTAGCATTTATTCTGGCATTCCACGTCATTCAGCCTACTACTGATTATCGAACAGCAGTTATTTGTGCTCAAATTTCATTGGCTTTATTAAGTATCGCAAACCTCTACTTCAAGCATTATTTCCTTAGTCTTATAATGCTCGGGGCTTTGATTCTCTATGCATTTTTTAGTTATATAGAATTTCCATTTTTTGCAGATTCTCACCTCATTTTGCTATTACTTTTAGGGATTCATTGCATTAAAGAGAATTACAAAATTTTGGGAATCTTTATCTTGTTTATGGGGATTTTAAGCATTTATTCCTTATTCATTGGAGATTATATTAGCACGAGTGTAATCTTTTTGTCCTTTGGTTTAGGCTTGCTTTATTATTCAAGGAAAAAGAATGCCGACAAACTCTAAAACAAAATGGCTTTTGATTGCCTGTGCATTACAATTTATCTTGATTGGCACGATGTTTGTTTCTGCTTATTTACCAATTGTTTTTGGCACAGAAGTCAAAGTTATTGCCAAAGGCTATGACCCCAGAGATTTGCTTGTTGGGAATTATGTGCGATTAGATTATGGGGAAGAGATTCCTAAAAAGCTTCGCCCAAAAGATTCTCAAAGAGAAGCATTTATGTGCATTAAAGAGGCAAAACCAAATCTCTTTGTCTTTGAGGCAGTTTTATCCAAACCACCCAAAAATAGACTTTGTATCAAAAAGAACGAGATAAAAGGAATCGATAAATACTTCGCTCCAGAGAAAGAAGCACAAAGGATTCAAAAACTTCTTTCCAAGCCTGATAATCAGGCAATTGTAACTTTAAAAATCTTTCAAGGAAAGGCAAGAATCGTGGATTTGGAAGTAGAATCTATCAAAAAATTACCATTGGATAATTTAGATGAAATCTTATCCAATGATAAAACACAAGCTATTGAGTTACCACAACAGCAAGGACATTAAAGGGATTGCATTCGCCCTCAATCTCCTCTCCACCAAAGGGGCGCATATCAAGCACGTTTAGCAATAAACCCATTTCATTTTTTAGATACCCTGCGAGTAATTCTTCCAAATATTTTGGCGCGGATTCTATCTCTTCATCAATTGGCTTAAATTTAGAATTATAGACAATTGGAATCTGGAGTAAAGCAACTTTAAACACTGCCCCATCTGTATATTTATGCTCTTTTTTATCCACTCCTGCTTCTTTTAGTCTTTTGATTTGAGACAACACATCGCCAATCAGAGATTTACAAGATTTGTCAAACTCCCATTTTGCACTTGTTCCGATATTTAACCATAACTTTTTGGATTCCAACCAAACCTCAAACTTCCAATCCTTTTCCATACACCAAAAATCTACACGACCATTTTTGTTTTCATTTTGCAAGGCTTGCCCTTTGATTTGCTTGGTTTTATGCGTAATTGGCACTTCACTCTGCACATAAGGCGTAAGTGAATGCAGAGCATAAGAAAGGCTAGAATACGCATTGTTTTCATTATATACTAGAGGAAATTCTCCCAAATCTTGATAAATATTAAGATTTAACGCAAATGCTTGTTCGCTCATCTCTTTGAAAAACTGCTTGAACATTCTGCCATTCTCAAAACTATCAGACTTATAATAAGTATCCAACAATAGAATCCCTTTCACCTCTTTAGGAAGTTTATAAGACATTTTTACTCCTTTGTTCATTTTAATTCATTTGCTGTTTCGTTTTGCCTAGAGCAATATCTTTAATCAAACTCATAATTGGCTTACTTAGAGCTTCAAATTCCGCTAATTCACTCATTGTAATCGGCTCTAATTCTCCACCATCTCTCTTGACTACCTCTAATCTATCAAAATCTAAAACAACATCACGACCCATTGCATCATAAGCCACACAAACAACAAGCTTATGCGCAAGAGAGAGTGGAAAAGTAGAATCTTCTACGGTTCTTTCTTTTATGAGACTCCATTTCCCAGAAAGTTCCTTGTTAATTTTCATTGCCACCTTTAATCCAAATTTGCCATAGAGCATAATCGTATCTACATCTATATTTTGTGCCTTATCCCCACTAGTATTAGGTTTTATATCTTCTTCATTGGACTTTTTAGAATCGCTAGAACAACCAAAACCAAGCACAAGACAAATGATAAAAATCAGCAAATACTTTATTAGTTTCATTTAGCAATACCCTCTCTTGCTTGGATTTGGATTCTCGAAATTGTAGTGAGTAATTTGCGACTATTGTCTCTTTTGATTCCAAAAAATACCAAAATAGGATCAAAAAGAATCCAAATAAAACCAATCATTATAGAAAAAAGCCAAGCTAGAGATAAATAAGCAAAAACCTTTGCATAAAAAATTGTTGTGCTAGCGACTGACTGCAAATCAAGATTTATCAAATTCATCACAAGATTAATCACCCCGCTAATACCACCTGACCAAAAACTTGTAATAAATCCCTTTCCCATTTCCAAAGAAAAGGGAAATATCAAGGGAGCAATCAATGGAAAACAATAAATCTGTAAAGTAAAAAGAAATTTAAATAATGCTAGCCACCTATCCCCCTTATAAAGTCTATCCACACCAAAAATCCAAAACCACCCCAAAATAGCACCCAAAAGAAAGCCAATCCATTTATTCTTAAGCGGAATTGCTTTAAGAGATTCTGTTTGTTGGTTTAATGTGCTTTCATCAAGGGCTCTAAGATTGTTGAGTGCATTTTTAGAAACCTTGCTTGCAAAATATTCTACCAATTCCTTTTGTTGCACTAATTCTCCTTAATTTTCAAGATAACAAATGAAATTATACCCCCCCCCCCCCCGAAGAAGTCAAGCCAAAAGGTCTATTATTTTTCAATCTCTGCAAGGATATATTCATCGCCCTTATCATTGCTAGTAACTCTATAATTCAGAGTCGCTCTCAAAAAGGTATTCAAAAGTTGCCCATATTGAGTAAATTTATTAATCTCGCTAAGCTCTTCAAGCTTTGGTGCATTGACAATCCAATCTGATTCTTTATCAAGATTTACTGAAATATCATATCCCATAAGCCTAAAAATACTATATTGCACGATGAGTTCCGCTAAGCCAACTTCAAAGAATGGATTTTCATTGATTTTTTGTTCTTTCCATTTTTCTCCCTTTTTCTCAATGATTTTTTGGATTTCGTCAATGGCTTTAATGCCGACTTTCGCACTACAAGTATTGGAATCTTTATCCAATTAACACAACATTATCCGCATAGAATCCCAACTCTTTAGATGTTTTCTTGTAATCTTGAAGTAATAGATCCAAAGCCTGTGTCGCTATACCCTTATCATCGCAACTTGTAGTACCACACCCGCTAAAAAGCAAACCGAATGCCAATGCTACACCCGAAACAAAAATTTTACCTCTCATTGCTTCTCCTTTTTGTTATCGCATTGCTTGGCGAATTTTTGCTAGATTATCCTTTTGGATTCCTTTCCACACCAAAAACAAATCCACAATCGCCAAGATTCCAAGAGCTAGTAAAGCGACAAAGCCAATCATTGCAAAAACTCCACCAAATGTGCCTCCAATACCTGCGCTAATACCCAAGCAAACAATATAAACCACAAAAAGTCCTGCTTTATAAATCCCAAATTTCGTATCGCCTTTATAGAATCTATCCGCTCCAAACGAACCAAGACATAGACCCAAAATAAGCCCTACTACTTGACTTTTTAGGGGCAAAGAAGCCAATACTATCTGTTTATCATCGGAAATAGATTTCAACTCTTCTTGTAAAGAATATACAGAATCCGCTGGGATTCTACCATTCCATTGTCCAATTAAACTTGCGATGGCACCATTTTCCATACATTTATCCTTTAAAACTAAAAATTTAGATGGGATTCTAACCAAAATAAACTTGAAAATATTTTAAAATAGGGAATAATTACTTATATATATAATTTAGTAAGTAATTATTCCTTTGTTAGAGATTATATTAAATTCTATCAACATTCCTTACAAAATCTATTTTAAAGGAATGTCGGATATGCAAACAAATCCAAATCAAGAAAACTACTTTTTCCGCCCTAAACTCTCCCAACGTGATATTGCAGGGATTTTACAAGTTGATACCAAAACGCTTTATAATTGGAAAAGGCGCAAACCCAATCTCTATCGCATCATTATGCTTGGATTCAAGTTTGAGGAGATGTTGCGATTAAGCAAAAAACATTATGAAGAGCTGCTAGAAATAGAATCCAAAATATTCTCATAATGACACTTTTATCATTGCGAAATCCTTGTAAATAAGGCTGTGGCAATCTGTAATGCAGAATCTCACTTGGAGATTCCCATTGTAAAAGATTCTGTATGCAAGATTATAGATTGCCACTTCTTACAAAGTCTCACGATGATAAAAAGGAGTCTCATAGGGGCACAATCACACAACAAACAGCAAAAAATCCTTAAAGCATAATTCCTTTTGTAATCAACTTTAAGCTTATATTAATTTAATAATAATAGTCGTAAAATAACCTTTCGCTTTTTCTCATTTTATTATTTCAAGGAAAGCCAATGCGCAGCATTATATTACTTTTTGTTTTTGGTGTTTTGGGGTATTTGTTTTATGAATCTAGCTCGTTTTTGGGGGCGTGTTCTGGAATCGCCATTTTCCTCTATGGTGTAATGTGCCTCAAAAATGGCTTTAGCAACTTCAGCACCTTTATTGAAAGAGTGTTAAAAAAATGGGCAAACACCGCAACTAAAAGTTTGATTTTTGGTGCAATCTCTACGATGATTATGCAAAGCAGTGGGCTTGTTTCCGTGCTCGCAATCTCTTTTTTGGCTGCTGGATTTATCACCTTAGGGCAAGGGATTGGGATAATTTTTGGGGCAAATGTCGGCACAACGATTGTTGCTTGGGTGATTGCGATTGCGGGTGTGAAGTTTGATATTTCCTCTATTACGATGCCCTTGCTCGTCTTTGGCGTAATTTTAAACCTCCAAAACTCAAAAACCTCTAAAGCCTTTGGTTCAATTCTCTGCGGGATTGGATTCTTTTTTCTTGGAATCTCACTTGTCAAAAGTGGATTCAATGAGCTAAAAGACATTGTAGATATTGCACAATATGGGCAAATGACTGGGATCTTGGGCGTCTCTTTATTTGTATTTATAGGAATTGTGCTCACCGTGATAATGCAAAGCTCCAATGCAAGCTTGCTTGTCGCAATCACGATTCTAGCTGCAGGACAAATGAGCTATGAGAATGCGCTAGGTTTTGCGATTGGCTCTAATATCGGTAGCACGGTAATGGCGATTATTGGCTCTATTGGCACAAACATCACGGGCAAAAGACTTGCCGCAGCACATTTGCTCTTCAATAGCGTAACGGCACTTGTGGCAGTTGTATTTTTGCATCAAATGATTGCTGTTGTGCGCCTCTTTTGTGATGCGGTTGGAATCGCAAGTGATGACTATATCCTGCAACTCACCGCATTCCACACACTCTTTAATATCGTGGGCATTGCCTTGATGATGCCTTTCATAGAAAAAATGGTTTGGTTTCTTGAAAAATTCATCGTGGATAAAGAAGCAAAAAAATACGAACCAATCTACCTCAACCATTCTATTGTAGAATACCCTGATACTGCGATTGAAGCCCTAAGAAATGAAATGGAGCATTTATATGATAATTGCTTCTTGGTTCTCACCTATGCACTCGGATTTACGCGCAAAGAAATCCATTCTAACACACCTTTCCGTGAAATTATTGCGAAGAAAAAATTGTATAGAAGAGATGTAGATTTTGACAATTTTTATCAAAAGAATATCAAATATCTATTTGACAAAATGTTTGACTTCGCGACAATTGCGCAAACCCATATCCACGAAAAAGACCAAATGAGCGAAATTGCGCATATCAAAAAGGCTGCGCGCAGAGCGGTAGAATCTATCCACCAATTAAAAATGCTTTACCGCAATCTCAAGGAAGCAACACAAACTTCTAATGAAGCATTAGCAGAAATTTATAATGAAATACGGATTAATTTAGCCGAAACTCTACGCAGTATTGAAAACCTTGAAACTATTTCAGATGAGAAAGTCCAGCTCATTTTGGCAAGCATTCGTAAAGGCTCTGCGCTATTAGACCAAGCCGATGACAATGCCATTAGCAAAGTAGAAAAATTGATTCTTGAAAATAAAATCAGTGCCAATAATGCCTCTTCTATCCTTAACGATATTGACACTGCCAATAAAGTTAGTAAAGACTTGCTTGTGATGACACAACATCTTTATGCCGCTTATCACGATGAGGAATCGTAATTTCTTATTGTGATTGCTCAAATCTCGCAATGACAAATCCAGCCTCATCAAATTGCAAACCACGTCCTTGCGAGAATTGCTTATTTATACAAATTGATAACGCGCATCTTTTCGTATATCGTAGAGTTCAATCTTTTGCCCATTTTCTATTTGGTTAAAATATAAAATAGGAGGCACAAAAGGGTAGAATCCCATAAACATAAACCATTCCTTATTGTATTTAAAGGTTGTATGGCGATGGTTATCAATTTGAGTTTGGATAAACCCCTCGTATTCTTGACTTTTATCCACCCAAAATTCATTGGAATAAAAGCTCAAAACCTTGCGCTTGCAATAAGGATTCTTGATGATTTCTTGCACTCCAATATCAAAATACATATTAAAAGTTGGGTCTAAAATCTGCCATTTTTCATTGATAAATACCTCACAAAATCCGTGAGCCCAACCAAAAATATCGCTATAACTGATTACTCTAGCCTCTATTCCAAAATTTTCTAGCAACATACAAAGTGCATAGGGCTTCTGCCCACAATGCCCATATTGTAATTTGGTAAAATATTCTATAAGCGTTGTAATCTTCACACCTTCTTTTACAACCCTTGGAGTATAATGCTTGCTTTTGTGCATAAAAACATTGAGATAAAAGCAAAAGGCTAGCTGCTTTGGGATTCCGCGCGCATTGAGTTCTCTCTCTATGCTTTTTCGTCTTTTTTCAAAGTCGCCCTGCAAAGATACGAACAATTCTTGCAGGCACTGATTAGCTTCTTTTGCTTTTAAAGGCTTATTTTCTTGGGGGGGGGGCACAATAAAGTATTCTTAAAAATTGCCTTATTAATGTCAATTTTGAGCGGGAAATATTCTTGCACATCAAAAGGTCTAATGCAAGAAGAAGTATAATTGTATTGTTTCTTTGTGTTAATTTGATACATTAAAGCCTCCCGCTCACTTGTTCTTTTGGCAAAATACCTTTTAAATCATAGACAACGACTGCACCCCGATGACTAAAGTCTAATGTTCTAAATTCATTATGCGCTACCGCGATAATCACGGCTTGATAATCACGCAATCTGAAATTTTCCATTTCCTGTAATATCAAACCATATTCCTTTTGGACTTCCTCTGTGCTTGCCCACGGGTCATAAATATCCACTCTGCATTCAAAATCTTGTAATTCTCTAATCACATCTACCACGCGAGAATTACGAATATCTGGACAATTTTCCTTAAAAGTAATTCCAAGAATGGCGACTTTGCTACCAATGATTTGGTGTTTATTTTTAATCATCAGTTTAATCACTCTTTCTGCAACGACAATTCCCATATTATCATTAATATGTCGTCCTGCTAGAATCACTTGAGAATGATAACCCAAAGATTCTGCTTTGTGTGTAAGGTAATAAGGATCTACACCGATACAATGCCCCCCAACAAGACCCGGACGAAAGGGTAAAAAATTCCATTTGCTTCCCGCTGCCTCCAACACCTCTAAAGTGTCAATGCCCAAACGCTCAAAAATTAACGCAAGTTCATTAACGAAAGCAATGTTAATATCTCGTTGCGAATTTTCAATTACTTTTGCCGCTTCTGCGACTTTAATACTTGGGGCTTTATGTGTGCCCGCAGTGATAATACTTGCATAAAGCGCATTAACTTCCTCTGCTATTTGAGGTGTAGAACCGCTCGTTACCTTTTTGATATTGGGCAGGCGATGTGTTTTATCGCCCGGATTGATACGTTCTGGGGAATATCCGCAGAAAAAATCTACATTGAATTTCAATCCACTCTCGCGTTCCAAAATCGGCACACAATCCTCCTCTGTGCAGCCGGGATAAACCGTGCTTTCATAGATAACAATATCACCCCTTTTAAGCACTTTTCCCACGCTGCTAGATGCTTTTTGGAGTGGTGTTAAATCAGGCTTGTTGTAATTATCAATCGGGGTTGGTACGGTAACAATAAAAATCTGCGCCTCCCTTAAATCCTCCAAATTCGTTGTAAAATATAGATTTGTAGCACTTTTCAGCTCCACTTCTTCTATTTCTAATGTGCGGTCATAACCCCCTTTTAGTTCCTCAATTCGTTTTTGAAAAATATCAAATCCTAACACCTTATAAGTTTTGCCAAATTCCACCGCTAAAGGCAACCCGACATATCCAAGTCCAATGATAGCAAGAGTTTTCATTTTCTCCCCTTTCTCTGCATAATTTTACTTACTTTTTCTAAAGACATTCTAATTTGTGATTTCACTTTTGTAACCTAATAATTAATAAAATCTGACTTTTTAATGCCAAAATCCATTTTAAAAGGCAAAACCTTTAATAGCTCACCCTCCACAATAGAATCACTTGATGCGTCAAATACAACTAGCGCATTGCTTAAAGCCATTGGGGTAACTTCACTAGAGCCATATTTTCCCTTTTTGACAAAATGCACAGAATCCTCTTGTACAAACCCAAGCAAAGATTCTGTACGTTTCTTGCGCATAAGATTCTGTGCAGATTTGAACAACAGAAATTGCGGATAATAAGCCCTTGCTCCACTTAATTGATACAAAAAGGG
This sequence comes from uncultured Helicobacter sp., assembly GCA_964464895.1. Taxonomy (GTDB): domain Bacteria; phylum Campylobacterota; class Campylobacteria; order Campylobacterales; family Helicobacteraceae; genus Helicobacter_D. Next base: position 47,551 of record CAYXGY010000010.1, read on the forward strand.
CACGATGAGCAAACGCAATAAAACTGCTCCGGCCAAAGGGTTTCCCGGCAATGCAATAATGAATTTAGAATCCAATTTTGCAACCATTATGGGCTTTCCCGGCTTGATTTGCACACCTTCTAACACCATTTGCGCGCCACATTTTCTTAAAGTCTCTCGCATAAAATCCGCTTCGCCTTTGCTTGCACCACCGCTTGTAAAAATCACATCACTTTGAGTTTCCAATGCCACCTTAATAGAATCGCAATTATCTTTTAAGATTCCACCATAACGACTTTCAAAACCATAGCTCTTAAGAATCGCAGCAATCATCGTGGCGTTAGAATTATAAATATGATAAGAATCCGCTTGTTCCCATATTTCCTTTAACTCATCACCACTTGCAAACACACTAATCTTTAAAGGCGCAAAAACCTTGATATAGCTAATGCCCTGTGTGGCAAGCAAAGTAAGAGAATCCGCATTTAAGTTTGCACCATTTTCCAAAAGCAAAGAATCTTGAGCGACTTCTTCGCCACACTTGCGAATATTTGCACCTTGTTTTAAAGTGTGTGGTGCGTAGATTTGAGTTGTGTTTTCAAATCCTCCCTCTACTTCTTCAAAAGGCACAACACAATCTGCACCACTAGGCACTTTCGCACCTGTCATAATCTTCGCACATTCTAAATTCTCTAAAGCCACTTGCGCACAATCACCCGCAAAAATGCTTGTTTTAATGTGCAAGGCTTTCCCTGCATCACTAGCCTTTAATGCGTAGCCGTCCATTGCAGAATTATCAAAACAAGGCAATGCCTTTTGGGCATAGACTGCCTCTGCTAAAACTCTATCCTGTGCATTTAAAAGCGGTACAATCTCTGTCTGCCGAGAGAATCCTTGTACTGCATTCTGCAAGGATTCTATGGCGTCCCTTAAACTCTGTGTTCTGTCTTCCATTATTTTACTTCCTTGAAAAAATTTTATTTAATGCTCTAAATTTCTTAGTTGCAAATATCTCTTTGCTATTTTTTGGGCAATTTCTGGAATCAGGCTTGGAGAAATATCTAAAAAACTAAGGCTCAATAATTCTCTTGATTGTGCCTCGCTATATCCCATTTCACGTAATACAAAAGAGGGACGCGCAAAACCAAAGAGGCATTCTTGCCCATTAATCACACCAACATCATCAAAAAGCAAGCTTTGAATCAGATTCCGCGCCTTGATTCCTTTAAGCCCCAAAGCCAAAGTATTTGGTGGCGTTTGATAAAACAAATAGCAACTCTCCCCCATTCCCATTTTCTCCAAATTAATGCGCAAAGCATCAAAGAAAATGCACGCTAAATCACTTGGAATCTCACTTTTCGCAGATTTTGCATTAGAATTTTTAAGCATAATGGCTTGCCGAAAAGTCTCATAAAGATGTGGAATCTCTAAAAAAATATTGGGAATGCCATAAGTGCCACAAAACTCATTAGAAGCCAAAATGCCAAAAGGGCGCATAATTCCTAAATTTTCCCCATTAAGAAGCATAATATCCGCTTGAGGCAGAGGTAGATTTAATGCAAGTGCATAGCTAATATCTACAACCTTAGTAACATTTTGAGGCAAGGACTCTATTGCATTAAGCGTCAAAATATCTTCATTCAAAACAGGCATAATGAAACAATTTGCCCCCCAATTGAGTGCGGCATTAATGGAATCTTGGCTAATGCTTCCACTCTTGAAATCTGGCAAAAGAGGGAAGACATTTTCTCGGTATTGTGAGGGCAACTCCCAATAAGCACAATAAAGCATATTATGGGACGAAAGTGCAAGGGCAATTTTATAATTTATATGACAAAGATTTGTGAGCAAAAAATAAAAAGATTCCAAGTTAAAATTAAAAGGGCGCAAAAACTTTGCCCCCAAAAGCTCGCAGAGTGCTGCTTTTTCTTTAAAAACCTCTTGAGATTGCACAGGGAGGATAGACTGATGATTTGCTGTTTTAATGTCTATTAAATGCTGATTTAACTCTTTGTTTAATGGCGGATTTTGTAATCTATCAAGCATTGGATTCCAAACTATTTAAAGGTGCGTTTGCCATCGGTATTTACAATATCATCAAAACTATCCAAATAATCCAAATAAGCAATAAGATATTTACGACTTAGATTAAAATGTGCTTTGAAATTCTCCAAATCCAAATACCCTTCTTTTTGAATAATTTTGCGCATTAATTCAAGCAGACGCGCTAAAACATCACTACAAATAAACAACCGATGATTCAAGCGCACAATCTTTTTTTCACGCGTCAAACGTTTGAAAACAGAATCCCCTGTTTGTCTATCAATATCCAATGCGTCATATAAATTATAAGGGGCGATGGGCTGAAACTCTTGATTCTGCAAGGTTTGATAAATCGTTTTATAAAAATAATCCGCAATCTGTCTAGTATCATTCGCCTCTAATCCTAAAACATTATTGGGAGAAATATAAAAAGAATCCACTTTATTTAATTCTCCCCTCTTCAAGCTTTCCTCCAAAACACTTTTAGCAAATTCTTCTGCAATCCAACTATGCTTTTGACTCAAAAGTGCCGCACTCAAAAGTGCGTTAGGATTCTTGGACAAAATCCCTAAAATCATTTTATACACCATTTCTCTAGCGGCTTTTGGATAAACAATCAATTCCTTTTCGCACACAAAACATTGTGGAATTTCTGACGCAATCTCTAATGCCCTAGATTGTGAAATCCCGAAACGTTGGGTTGCGCTAATAAGCCCAAAGCCTTTTTTATGCGCTTGAAGCATAATTGTAAAAGCACCTTTTAAATCTCCCTCACTTAAAAGATTCAAATATTTTACCTTTTGTGCTTTTTTCATCGGATCTACAATAGGATTCAAGATTCTACCCCCGCCCAAAGTTTGCTTATCATCACGCAAGATAAATCTTTCATTAAATATACCAAAGATTGGGGTTGAGGTTTTTAATGTTGCAAACTTTTTATCTTTATCCAAAAATAATATGCGCGCATCACAACGCATTGCCCCTATAAAGAGCTGCACTTCACTATTATGCTCTATTGCCTCAAAGGCACAAATCTCTACTTCTATGCTATCAAATCCACGCAAATATCCCTTTTTTGTAAGCAAATCCCCACGTTTTAATTCTTGGTGCGAAACCCCATTGAGATTAATCGCCACGCGCGCACCATTAGGAGCTATGGATTGGGATTGCCCATGCACTTGGAGATTCTTAATCCCAAGCATTCTTCCAAGCTGCGCACACCATATTTTTTCTTTACTATTCAAATCTCCATTCATCAATGTGCCGCTCACGACACAACCTGCACCTTTAATCACGAATGCGCGGTCAATGTAGTAGCGGAAAAATCCCAAATCCTTATGATTCTTTTTGGGTAACGCAAAAAGAACCTCCTTTAATGCCTGAATGCTTTGTTTATTGTGGATAGAACAACTTAGAATCTGAAAATTCAAACTTGGAAATTTATCAAAAAGATTTTTAACCTCTCCCTTTAGCTCCTCTATTCTTTCTAAATCTACCAAATCAGATTTACTCAATACAACAATAAAATCACTAATGCCAAGCAAATAAGCAATCCTTAAATGTTCTAATGTTTGGGGCATAATACCCTCATTTGCAGCAATTAAAAGTAGTGCATAATCCACACCAAATGCCCCAGCAATCATATTTTTCACTAATTTTTCGTGTCCAGGCACATCAATAAAAGAAATATTTCTCTCTTTTTGGCTCAGATTGGAAAAACTCAAATCCAATGTAATGCCTCGCTCTTTTTCTTGTGCAAAACTATCTCCCCAAAATCCATTCATCGCAGCGATTAAGCTTGTTTTGCCGTGGTCAATATGCCCCATTGTGCCAATAATTAAATTTTCTTGCATTGATTTCCTCATTTCTATTTAAATTTTATCGTTTTAAGCTTCACAAAAGCCTCTGCGATTCTCTCCTTATCGCCCTCTAGCAAAGTGCGCGAATCCAAAATCAATGCGCCACTTTCTAACCTAGCGATAATGCCCTCTTTGCGCAAATACCTTTCTAACTGCTCCTCATTAAAACCAAAAGCTGCTAAATCTTTTGCCACAATTGCAACTCCAAAAGACTCTAAATAATGGCTTGGCATTGCCCCTCCTCCACTATAACTTTTGGTTGGGATAACTTTGGGGGCAAAATCATTTGAAATCAGACTTGCCAACGCCTCTGCCTTGCGCTTTAACTCCTCTTGTCCTCTAAGCAACAAATGACAAGTAGGGATTTTTTCTGTTTTACCCTCCAAATAAGCATTTAATGTCGCCTCAAGGGCTGCAATCGTGAATTTATCTACGCGCAACATTCTTAGAAGTTGGTTTTGTTTCAGTTTATCTATCAAGGCTTTTTTGCCAAAGATAATGCCCGCTTGCGCCCCGCCTAAGAGCTTATCTCCGCTAAAGCTTACGAGGCTTGGATTGAGGCTTGCAATTTCTTCTAAAGCAGGTTCAAATTTCTTTAGACTATTTTCAAATCCATTCAAGCCAAAATATCCACTTCCCAAATCATAATAATCAATGAGATTCTGTGTAGTAGCCAGCTCTACAATTTCTTTAAAATCAACTTCTTTTACAAATCCACTCATAGCATAATTAGACTTGTGTGCCTTAAAAAGCATTGCTGTATTTTCATTGATTGCTTCTTGATAGTCTTTCAAATGCGTTTTGTTTGTCGTGCCAATCTCACGCAAAATCGCACCAGAATCCGTCATAACTCTTGGAATCCGAAAGCTCCCGCCAATTTCAATCAGCTCTCCACGTGAGACAACTACCTCTTTGCCTTTGGCAAAAGTATTGAAAATCAAAAAAACCGCCGCGGCATTATTATTGACTACCAAAACATCTTCCGCTCCCAAAAGCGCCCTAAACAAACCCTTTAAATGCACATAACGTTCGCTACGATTCCCTCTCTCTTGGTCGTATTCTAAATTATTATAACGCGTTAAAATGGGCAGAATCTCTTGTAAGATTGAGGGGGAAAACACGCTACGTCCAAGATTCGTATGCACCACGATTCCGGTCGCATTAACGAGAGGTTTTAAGGATTTTTGCGTGAGGACGTGGTATTGTTTGGTAACTTGTTGGACACAAGATTCCAAATCCAAAATCTTGCCACCTTGTAACAAATCTTTACGATAGTCGCTCAAAAATTCCGTAAGGAGATTTTTGGCTAAATTTGAATTAAAATTACTCCCCAATGCGTCCCTTAACGCATTGAGTAATTTGTCTGTTTTGGGGATATGTCGTAGAATATCTTGCATTACCTATTCTTTTGTGTAAATTTTAGCTTAAAAGCGTAGCGCATTCTTACTTTATTTTCTGTGAATTTTGCAAGATTTCGCACAGATTTTGATATAATTTTTATCATTTTATTTAATAAGGCTTGCGATGAAAAAGATTTTATTTGCCGTAGATGGGACAAAATCTTGTCAAAAAGCGGCAGAATTTGTGGTAAATTTTTTCGGCGACAGGGACGATTGCGCAATTACTATTATTCACGTCAAAACCCCCATTATGCTTTATGGAGAAGCGGCACTTGCGGCTTATGAGGAAATTGAAAAAAAAGAAAATGCACAAAGCGATAAACTATTAGAAGAATTTTGTGCAATTTTCACTGACAAAGGTGTCAATATCAAACAAAAACTGCTAGAGGGCGAAGCTGTAACAGAAGTGTTAGCCTATGCCAAAGATTTTGATTTGCTCGTCATTGGGCAGAGTGAGGAAAGCTTTTGGAATAAAATCTTTTCTACCAATCAAAACGATTTTTCACAAAAATCTCCGATTCCTATTTTGATTGTAAAATAAAATGACAGATTTAAAGCCCTGTAAAAGTCAAGGATTCTAATGAAAACTCTAACGCTCGCAAGCATTTATGAAATACAAGGGCACGCTCACGAAGCAGCAGAGATTTATAAAACCATTTTAGAGGAAGACCCCAACAACATTGAAGCCAAAATCGCGCTAAAACGACTAGTCAGCAATCGCAAAAACTATGGTAAAGCAAGGGAGGATATGTTGAATCTCTTTATCCAAATGGATAGTGAAGTAGAGTTTAATGAGTTTGAAAGGTGGTTAGGACAACTATGGAACTAAAAGAAGCGATTTTACAAACATTAGCCGAAATTGATACGGGAGATTCTATCAACGAATCTAACTCAAACGATACATTAGAAGAACCCAAGCTAGAACGTGATGCTTTATTGGACATTCTACCCCCCGATAATCCAAGCCAAAATACCAATACACAGAATCCTTATGCACGCAAAATTGAAAAGCTAGATTTCAAAAATACCGAAGAACTTAAAACACTGCTAACCAAATCCTATTTAGAGGAAGAAAAATTTCTTAATTCCTTGCAAGAAAGAATCCTTGTGCTTTTTGAGGGCTTACAATCTCCGAATAATCGCAATATTGAGACAAAAGTAGATATGATTTTGAATTTTTTAGAATTTACTTTAGCCATTATTGACGAAAAAAAGAATCAAAAATGAAAAAAAATTTTTTATTTACCTTTGATTTACTATTTTCTTTTATAATTTCGTCATCTCAACGGGATGAGTTGAGAGACAGGCTTAACGCAATGTTAAGTTTGGACTTTTTGCGAAGAAAAGTTTTTCATCCACTTCTCCTTTGCTTAAGGACACTTAGCGTGAGTAAGTTCTTTGAAATTATTGTCAATTCTAGTGGGCATTTTCCTCAATTTTTCTTTAACCCCCTAAAATACCCAATCCTCCTTTTTGCAAGGAAAATGCCATGCTAGAAGTCCTGATGATAGAAGATGATTTGGAGTTAGCGACCATTCTTGGCGAATACTTAAAAGCTCATGATATTAATGTAACGAATTATGATGAGCCCTATACAGGCATGAGTGCAATCAACACTCGACATTTTGACCTCCTTCTTTTAGATCTAACACTCCCAAACCTAGATGGGCTTGAAGTTTGCAAGAAGGTCGCAAAAGAAAAACGAATTCCGATTATCATCTCTTCTGCAAGACACGATATTGATGATAGAGTGCTAGGGTTAGAATTTGGTGCAGACGATTATATCCCTAAGCCTTACGACCCAAAAGAACTCATTGCGAGAATCCATAGTGTCCTTCGTAGATACAATTTATCCAACAAACCAAACCAAACAGAAACATCTATTTTGCCTTTTGTGCTTGATAAAGGAAGTAGAGAAATTTACCTCAACGAAGAAGCACTTAATTTGACTAAAGCGGAATACGAAATTCTAAGCTTTATGCTTGAAAATGTTAATCAAGCTTTAACGCGTGATTCTATTGCTGCACATTCAGATTCTATTAACCCAGATTCTAGCAACAAAAGCATTGATGTCATCATTGGACGCTTGCGCAACAAAATAGAAAGAGGAGATAAAAAGTTCATCTTTTCTGTGCGTGGGATTGGTTATAAACTGCAATTAAAAGATGATTAAAAATTCTATTTTCGTTAAAATTACGATTTTATTCATAGTCGCTATCATCTGTCTAGGTGCATTTTCTTATTATTTTATCCGAGAGGAAATCAATGAGGGCATCTTAAAAGACCAACTCAAATACAATCAATTTTTAACCACTATCAACCAATTAGTGCGCTTTGGCGGCAATATAGAATTGATTGAAAAATATCTTAAAGAGCTAGATTTACACCAAATCCAAGACACCAAAACATTAGAACAATTCCAAAATCACTTAACGCAGAATCTCAACAATGGAATGATTGCAAAAATCATTAAGCAAGAAAATGGAATTTATCTTTTTTTGCAAACTCCACAAGAGTGGAAACTCTATGGCGGTTTATATTCTCATAGGCTTTTTAACTATTATTTAATTACATTTTTTGCCTTTTTGGTGGTTGTTTTTTTATTTGCTCTTGTGATTAAAAGTATTTTGCCACTTAAAACCTTGCGCAAAGAGATTCGTAAATTTGCCGATGGACAAACAAATATTTCCTGTAAAATCAACCAAAATGACGAAATCGGCGAGCTCTCGCGTGAATTTGAAAATGCAGCAGAAAAAATCAATGCCCTCAACCAATCCAGACATCTCTTTTTGCGCTCTATTATGCACGAGCTCAAAACCCCAATTACTAAAGGCAGAATCACAGCAGAAATGATAGACAACCCACTTTACAAAGAACGACTTTGCAGCGTATTTGACCGCCTAAATAGTCTCATCAATGAATTTGCTAAGATTGAAGAATTAAGCTCACGCAATTACTGCCTTAACAAACAAAACTATGTGTTAAAAGACATTTTGCAACGCGTTTTTGTAATGCTACTTTTAGACAAAGAACAAATCCAAGAGCTTTTTATTTTACCTAGCGAAAACTATCTTTTGCATTGCGACTTTGAAATGCTCGCTTTGGCTATCAAAAATTTACTGGATAATGCGCTAAAATACAAAACAAAAGGCAAGGTAGAAATTGAAATCCAAAACGAGAATCTTTTAGTTTCAAACTTTGGTGCGCCCCTGCCTTATAGTCTAAAAGACCACGCTAAACCCTTTTTCAAGGACAGCAAATCCAATAAAAATGGTGGCTTGGGCTTAGGAATCTATATCGTCAAAAGCACTTTGGAATCTCAAGGATTGAAGTTAGATTACCGCCACGAAAAGGATAAAAATTATTTTATCATTCAAGGCATTATTGCCAAAACCAAACCATAAAGGAAGAAATATGTTCAAACGTTTAAGAAGAGTTCGGTTAAACCCTGTTGTGAGGAATCTCGTAGAGGAAACAAGCTTGCGCACGAAAGACTTAATCTATCCCCTCTTTATTACGCACGGGGAGGGCATTAAAAATGCAATCCCATCTATGCCTGATGTCTATCAACTAAGCATTGATAACGTCTTAAAAGAATGTGAGGAATTAGAACAATTAGGCATCGAAGCAATTATGCTTTTTGGGATTCCAGCCATTAAAGATAGTGTAGGCAGTGAGGCACTAAGTTCGGAGGGCATTATCGCACAAGCCTTGCGCACAATTAAAGCGAAATTCCCCCAAATGCTCCTTTGTGTAGATTTATGCTTCTGCGAATACACAGACCACGGGCATTGTGGAATCCTAAACCCAAAATTACAGAGTGTGGATAATGATTTAACCCTAGAGATTCTAAACAAACAAGCTCTTGTGCTTGCACAAGCGGGTGCGGATTTGATTGCACCAAGTGGAATGATGGACGGAATGATAGAACACTTACGCAACACATTGGATGGCGCGGGATTTTCTCATATTCCGCTAATGAGCTATTCTACCAAATTTGCGAGTGGCTATTATGGACCTTTCCGAGATGTTGCAAACAGCACACCAAGTTTCGGAGACCGCAAAAGTTACCAACAAAATCCCGCAAACCGCCGAGAAGCAATCTTAGAGAGCCTAGAAGACGAAAGACAGGGTGCGGATATTTTAATGGTTAAACCCGCACTCGCTTATCTTGACATTGTGCGCGATATTAGAGAACGCACCTTATTGCCCCTTGCAGTGTATAATGTAAGCGGAGAATATGCAATGCTGAAATTTGCGCAAAAGAATCATTTGATTGATTATGAACGCGTTTTATTAGAAACGATGATTGGCTTTAAACGCGCAGGAGCAGATATTATCATCACTTATCACGCGAAAGAAATTGCGAATCTCTTATAGAGTTTGAGAGATTCTATCGTAAAGATTTTTGTATGCGAGATTATGGATTGCTTCGGGTAATGCCCTCACAATGACGCACTGATTCCTGTCATTGTGAAACTCCACCGCTATGGAATCGTGGCGCACACCATGTAGTGGTTTGTCTGCGAGGCAAGACTCTAAATTGTGCATTGCTTCGCCCACGCTCGCAAGGAAGAAGTGGCTTTACGAATGATTTGCGAGGGAAGCGGAAGCCCCGCAAGGGCAGTCATAGATTCGCTTCTTGTTCCTCTAACTCCAAATATTGCATAATTTTTTCCTCGCACAATGCATTTTTGGCTTCAAATTCCACTGATTTTTCTTGTAACTCTTGTGTGCTTAAATCGCCACTAAACAACACTTTTTCAAGCTCCTTAATCTCCATTTCTAGGGCTTCGATTTCTTGTGGCAAAATCTCCAACAACCGCTTTTGATGATAGCTTAATTTCGTTTTCTTTGCATTTGAGTGATTTCTGGGCTCTTTGGAATCTTGAGCGACATTTTGCGAATCCAATTCCACGCTTAAAGCCTGATACTCTCTTAATTCACTTTCAATCTCTAAATATTCACTAAAGCTTTTATGCGATTCCACTACTTCGCCATTGCCCCTAAAGACATAGAGTTTTTGTGCGATTTTATCCACAAAGTAGCGGTCGTGGCTCACAAAAATAATCGTTCCCTCAAAACTCTGTAAGTATTCCTCCAAAATATTAATCGTAGGAATATCCAAATCATTCGTTGGCTCATCTAAGATTAAACAATCATACGACTTTGTAAAAAGCAAGGCAAGTGCGACACGATTCTTTTCCCCTCCACTTAATGCCCCGATTTTCTTATCCAAAAACTCTTTAGGAAACAAAAAATTCTTCAAATAACCAAAAATGTGCATACTCTTGCCACGCACCTCAATATGGTCTCCCCCAAAAGGACAAAAAGTCTCTAGCAAATCCTTGCTATCATCTAAGTTTTCTCGGTGTTGGTCAAAATAGCCAATCTTTACTTCTCCGCATTCAATGCTCCCACTTGTCGGCTTAATTTGCCCCAAAAAGAGTTTGAGCAAAGTAGATTTTCCCGCGCCATTGCGTCCCACGATTGCGATTTTATTACATTGCAAAATCCTTGTAGTGAAATCACGAATCAAAACTTTTCCACCCATCTCTACGCAGAGATTCTTTGTTTCAAACAACATTTTCTTGCGATTGACGCCCTCTTCTTGATTGAAATTCTTGCGCTCCCGCTCCAATTCCAAACGCATCTTGCGAATAATAGAGGGATTCGTTTTCGCCTCTTGGCGCATTTGCATTAATCGTGCTTTGCGTCCCTCATTGCGTTTCACTCTCGCACGCACCCCACGCGCCAACCATTCCTCCTCGGCTTTAAGGTGTTTCAAGAGCGTTTCGTGGCTTTTGGCAAGGCTTAAGAGCAAGTTTTCCTTTTGACGCAGATAATCACTATATCCACCTTTGAAATGGCGAATCTTGCCCTCCTCTACCTCCACCACACGCGTTGCGATTTTATCAATGAAATAGCGGTCGTGACTAATAAACGCCAATGTCCAATTTGCACGCAGCATAGATTCCAAAAACTCTACCATTTGCACATCTAGGTGGTTTGTCGGCTCATCTAGCAGCAAAACATCTGGCTTGGTTAGCAAAAGGCACGCAAGCGCGATGCGCTTTTGTTCTCCACCACTTAGCAAATTCACGAATTGATTTTGCAGAGATTCTAACCCAAAAGTCTCCAATACTTGTTTGACTTTTGCTTCCAAATCCCACGCATTATGGTGGTCAATGAAACTAGATAATTCTGCGGATTCGCGTAAGAGCGTTTTATCGTTGGGGTTCTCTTGGAGCAATTTTACCACTTCAAAATAACGCATTTTGGCGCACTTTAGAGATTCTAACGCTTCCAAAATAGCATTTTTAGTTGTTTGTTCCTCCCTGAAATGTGGCTTTTGAATCAAGTGTTTGATTTCCAAATCTCCCTCAACAATCCGCACTCCCTCATCGGGCTCTAAATCTCCGCTTAGAATCTTTAACAAAGTAGATTTTCCTGCGCCATTGCGTCCAACGATTGCAACGCGTTCGCCCTCTCGCAAATGGAAAGAAATCTCTTTCAAAATCACTTTATAATCATATTGCTTGGAAATATTTTGCAAAGAAAGATTAGACATTTTCGCGATTCCTCGCCCCTGAATCTTTTTGCGCAATTTGTGCGGCTTTGTAAAGCCACAAAACGAAACAGAATCCACCAATGAGCAAAGACAAAAGCTGCCCGAGTGTGAGCCAATCAAAAGCAATAAATCCAATCTGTGCATCGGGTTCTCTAAAAAACTCGGCGACAAAACGCATTAAAGAATACCATATTCCATAAAGGACTCCAATCTCACCCACAAAACGCACTCTTTTGCGCCAAAAATACAGAATCACAAAGACTAAAATCCCCTCCAAAATTGCCTCATAAAGCTGACTTGGGTGGCGCAAAACCCCCTCTACATAGATTCCGATTTCACTTGCTGTTTCGCGTCCGATTAATTCTTGATTTAGAAAATTCCCAATCCGTCCAAACACATAACCCAATGGAATACTAAGTCCCGCCAAATCCATAAAAAGCCAAAAATCAACTTTTTTGATTCTTGCAAATAGCAAAGAAGCAATCAAAAACCCAATGACTGCCCCGTGATAGCTCATTCCGCGGATTCCTACAAACTTACCCTGTCTATCAAAAGGATTGAAAATCTCCCACGGATGGCTAAGATAATAACCCGTATAATCGTCATAAAATAAAATATATCCTAGCCTTGCGCCCAAAATCACGCCCACTTCAACCCAAATAAAATAACTATCCAAAAGCGCATTAGAGATAGGATAGTTATCAAGTTTTACGAAAGCTTTAGCAACCAAAAGTGCGACAAGCAAGGCAAGCACATACATCAGCCCATACCAATGCACAGGGATTCCAAATACCTCAAAAGCAATGGGGTTAAAATGGCTATAAATAGAGTTCCATACTATCATTGACAACCTCAAAAAACCGATGCAGCCCCAAGCGCACAAAGGTATCGTATAGATAAGGACTTGCGATATAAAAGTGAAATTTGAACCCATTTTTGCGTGCAAGCTTCAACCAATAACCCAAAATATAAAAATTCACCTCTTTAGCCTGCGGAATCTCAAAATGAAGCTCCACATTGGGTTCATTTTTGCGCTTTTCTAAAAGAAACTTCATATCGTGATAATCACTAATCTCCTTAATCTTTCCACGCAAAATATAAACATCGTCTTTTACTTTTTTGATTTTCAAACTTAGCCTTTTGCAAGAAATTGTGAGATTCTAGCAAAAAGCGACTAAAGATTCCATTGTATCATTACGAGATACAAATTGTGCAAGTGAGTGAAAATATTCCGCATTTGCGCTCTACAAGCGATAAATGACGCCCATAAACAGCAAAACTCCAAATTTCTAAATTTTTTACTTTTTGTTTCTAATTAATTGACTTTTAAGGGGGGGGGGGGGTATTATTCTGACTTAATTTTATCTTAAAATAGGAGTTAGAATATGAGGAAGACAAGACTTTCCTACTTTGCCACCAAAGCCTTACTTGGTAGTTCTATAGCATTGCTTGGGACACAATTAAATGCAGTAGACATTGCGATTAGCAATCAAGATGATTTTGAGCAGTATTTTGAGCGGGATAGCGATAATGATTGGTCGTTTCAGGGCAATCCAGCAGAAGACAACACCATTACATTTAATGCTGATGGGTTTCGCTTCGGAGACCAAAGCCGAGCGACTTGGTTTGGTCTTGAGGAGGGTGCAACCTTAACGCTAAAAGGGGGCGGCAATGATGAAATTCTTTATAATTTAGATGTAGGAGAAGACGATAGACTCGCTGGTAAAACCATCATAGATAGTTTGGCTATAGAATTTGTTGGGGGAGAGCAGCACATTAATTCGGATTTGGAGATTAAGAACCGCTCTGAACTTGTATTTATGGGCGGTTCTTATGGTGGGAGGAATTTTGATAGCAAAGTATATGTTAAAGGGGATTTGAGTGTTACAGATTCACTTCTTAGCTTTTTTGGTGGTGGTTTTATCAAAACCGATAAAGCAGCAAATATTACAAACTCTACATTTGAACTCATCAAAGATAGCTTTACCGCACTAGAAGCAAACAATCTCACACTTATAGAGGCAAAAAGCTTCAATGATACTATAACAAACAATACAATCTATGGAGGCAAAACCATTTCCTTTAGGGATTATGTTTCAGATTCCGCATTGCTTAATGAGATTTATAAGGACGCTAAGACAACTATGCCAGAAGATGTTTTAGATTTAAGCAGTATCAATGGTGTAGCATTGGCAGAATACGACCTTGAAGTCAAAGATGGCAAGCTTGTTGCCAATGGAGGAGCGACAGAGGAGGCATACAAGACAGAGAATCAAGTTGCATTTGATAAGGCTGCAATTGAAAGATTGAAAGAATATATAGATAATGAAGAGTATGAAGGAGATTATGAATGGAGTGATGCTCTTGTTACTAGATTACAAGCATATTTGACCGAAGCCAAAACCGCATTAGATTCCATTGACGCTACTGATGATAGAGCCTATATCAATGCAGTTACAGGAGGCTTAAACAATGAGGATATGACTGCTGCTCTTGCCTTGCGTGGGATTGCGGATTCTCTTGGTGCTCTTGGGGCAGATTTGATGAGTAGAGAAGGAATCCAGCTTGCCATTGATATTAAAAACGACACACAAGAAAATGGCAAGAGCGCAAGCAATTTCACTCAAGCAACCAATACGACAATTTCTGTGGCAAATGATATGTCTATTAGCTCAAGAATTGCAATGCAAAACATCCTTATAGCACTTATGCAACAAAGCTTTCTAAACTCAAGTTTGCTTCTGTGGCAAGCGATATTACACCAAACTACCTAGACAATACTTATGCGCGCAGTGTATGGGCAAATGTCTTTGGTGGAGCAAATATCATTGATTCTCATAGTGGAGGATTGTATGGGATTAGTGTGGGGGCAGACAACTATATCACCGACAATGTCTTACTTGGAGCATATTTTAGCTATGCAAACTCTACACTCAAAGATTCCTCTTTCAAACAAGAAAGTGATAACTACCAATTAGGAATTTATTCTAATATCCATTTAAATCCTTTGTGGGAGCTAAACTTAAAGGGCTATGGACAAATCTCTCCTATGGATACAAACTATGTCCAAACAGATGGAGATTATAAAGGGGATTACACAAGTAAGTTTTTAGGACTTAGTGCAAGTATTGGTAGAAGAGTGGAGTTTGAAAATCAAAGCTTTTATCTCAAACCCTTTGTAGGAGCGAATTATTACTTTAGCTATATCCCAAGCCATACAGACAAAGGATTAATTTCTAAGAAAATGGATTCAAGCAAGAATAACTCTCTAAGCCTAGAAGTCGGAGCAGAGTTTAGAAAATACTTTGATGAATCCTCTTATTTCTTTGCGATTCCAAAAATTGAACAATATGTGCTTAATAGCTCTGATGACTATAATGTAACTTTGGCTGCTAATAATGCGTTCTTCACACAAGTAAGAACTGATGATAAGAAAAAGACTTATGGCGGATTAATTATGGGTGGAAATATGAATCTCACAGACCAACTAAGCTTAAATGTGGGTGTGGGTGTAAAACAAATCCTTGCAGGAAAAGTAGAGAGCAAAAATGAAACCTATCTCACAGGACAGGCAGGATTAAAATATAAATTTTAATGGATTGCAATTTACACCAAATGATTTTGAAAGTTTTATTCTCCTTTAGCTGAAGCCACAAATCGCTTGAAAGCGACTTTGTGGTTTATAGCATTATCTTAAGATTCTCTCAATTGCTAGATTTTAGAAATTTCACTCCTTTACAAAGACTTACCATTGTATCCTTGCACAACCTTACAAAAGGGTTGTAATCATCTATAATGTCGGCTTTTATCATTGCAATGCCTCCTAAGGAGTTGTGGCACATACTGCGTAGGGTGGTTGTATGCTCTGTGTAAATCTATAATGTTGCACATCTAACTTATAATTTTACCACTTTGTCCTTATTCAAATTTATGTTAAAATCTACCCTAATCTTTACCCACAAAGGCAAAAAATGACATCAAAAGCCACAGAATCCGCAAAACTCAAAGAACTAGACCTTTCGTGTATTTGGCATCCTTGCACGCAAATGCACGACCACGAGGCGAACATTCCACTCATTCCGATAGCGCGTGCGCAAGGCGTTTATCTTTATGATTTTGAGAACAAAGCTTATTTGGATTGTATTTCTAGCTGGTGGGTGAATCTCTTTGGACACTGCAATCCCTATATCAACGCCAAACTAAAGGAGCAATTAGAAAGCTTAGAGCATATTATTTTTGCAGGCTTCACACACAAGCCTATCATTGAGCTATCTAGCCGACTTCTAGGAATCCTAGACTCTAAGTTTGGCAAATGCTTCTATGCCGATAATGGCTCAAGCGCAATTGAAGTTGCACTCAAAATGGCATTTCACGCTTGCGCAATCCAAGGCGAAAGAAAAGCAAAATTTCTATGCCTAGAAAATGCCTATCACGGAGAGACTATTGGGGCATTAAGCGTAGGTGATGTGGGGATTTATACGCAAGTCTATCAGCCACTTTTGCTAGAAACTTTGAAAGTCAAAGCTCCAGGTGGTGAGAATTTCACAGAATCCCTAGAATCCTTAAGGGCATTATTGCAAGCGCACAAGGGGGAAATTGCCGCTTTTGTGTTAGAGCCCCTAATACAATGCGCAGGAAATATGAATATGTATAGTGCGCAATTCGTGCAAGAAGCGGTAAAAATGTGTCAAGAGGCGGGGATTTATGTGATTTTTGATGAGATTGCGGTAGGATTTGGACGCACAGGAAGCTTTTTCGCCTACCAGCAATGCGGTGTCGTGCCAGACTTTTTATGCCTTAGCAAAGGAATCACAGGGGGATATTTACCCCTATCTGTCGTGGTTACAACAAATGAAATCTACCGACTCTTTTATGCGCCCTATGAAACACACAAGGCTTTCTTGCATTCGCACTCTTACACAGGAAATGCTCTTGCTTGCGCGTGTGCCAATGCGGTTTTGGATATTTTTGAACAAGAAAATGTGCTAGAAAACAATGCGATTCTCTCACAATTTATTTGGGAAAAGCTACAAGCCTTGCGAGAGTTTGACTTCGTGCGTAATTTGCGACATTGTGGGTTGGTATTTGCCTTTGATTTAGGAGGATTTGAGGGAGTGCGCAAGGGCTTAGAAGTGTTTAATAAGGGCTTAAAACGTGGCTTACTCCTGCGCCCACTTGGCAATACAATCTACCTTATGCCCCCCTATGTCTTAACCAAAGAGCAAGCAAGTTACATTGTAGAATCTCTCGTGGAGATTCTCAAAAGCTTTGGAAGATGAAAAGTGAATTATCAAGATTTTATAGAATATTTGCTATATTGTCCAACCTATTTCGAGGAGATTTGATTTTATGACTGCAATTTCAGGCAAAACACAAAACATAAATTTATTTACTCATTCCAAAATGATAGATTCTATTAAACTATCAAATTTACAAATTTTCAATGAGGACTGCCAACAAGGACTTAAAACATTAAAAGATAACTCTATTGATTTTATTGTAACTGACCCACCTTATTTTATTGATGGAATGGGAAACGAATGGAATGATAAAAATCTCAAAACCAAAGCCGCAAAAAGCGGTGTGATTGGGGGTTTGCCTGTGGGTATGAAATTTGACAAAGCACAGGGAGAGAAATTACAAAATTTTATGAATCCTTTGGGACTAGAATTTTATAGGATTCTAAAACCCGGAGGATTTTGTGTGGTATTTTCTCAGGCTAGGCTTTATCATAGAATGGCAATGAGTTTGGATTTAGCAGGATTTGAAATCCGCGATATGTTGGCTTGGAAATATGAGGGACAAGCAAAGGCATTCTCTCAAACGCATTTTATTCGTAAAGATAAAAGTTTAAGTGAGGAGCAAAAAGAAGTCTTGATTAAAGAATTGGAAGGATATAAGACACCGCAACTCAAACCACAAATAGAACCTATGGTTTTGGCACAAAAGCCAAAAATTGGCACTTTTGTACAAAATTGGCAAGAATACAAATTGGGGCTTATGAATACTAAAGAAAGTCTTGATGGGAGATTTCCGGGCAATGTTATGGAGGTTTCAAAACAAAGCAGAAAACAAGAAAGTGATGAGAAAATAGAACATTTAACAAGAAAGCCTGTGTGTCTTATTTCCCATTTAATTAAGCTTTTCACACAAGAGGGACAAACCGTACTTGACCCCTTTATGGGCAGTGGTTCTCACGCACTTGCGGCATTGCAAAACAATCGCAAGTTTATAGGCTATGAGTGTGAGCAAAAATATTTTGAAATAGCCAAAAAGCGCATAGAAAAAGAAATTTTGCAGGATATGTTCTGATGAATGAACAAGAAATTTTGAGAGTTTTTAACCTCATTATGCAATACCACAATAAATATCTTAAGAACTATGGAGTAAAGCCAATAAAACTAAAAGATTCCAAAGGAAACTACACAAAAGATGCTTTGGTATTGATTTATCTTGCACAAGATTATCCAAATACAAAAGCTATTTCAAAAGCAGAAATTACAGATTTCATAAGGCGATTTTACCCCGATGTGAATGATGTGCAACAAGCTAGACATTTAAGCAAACAAGGTGGGTTTAATATTATTTCGGGCACTCGTGGGGACATTGGTGCTAAGATTCCAGCGGGATTTTATCAGTTGGTGGATTTAACAACCCCTTATCCCTCATTTAAGTCAGATAGACGAAGCGGGATAGAATCCGCAAACTTTGAAGAGCTTAAAAAAGAATATGATTACAAATGTGCTACTTGCGGAAGTATAAAGGGACAACCTCATAATACGCAAAAGTGAAATAACCATATTACAGGAGGGGCATATGAATCCCGCTTTGCCATTAGAAATAGGCAATATTATCCCACAATGTCAAGTCTGCAATCGTCCCGATAGGGATAGGTGGATTTATGATAAAACAGGCAGAGTGATTGAAGTAGCGGATTCTGATGATGGTAAAAGAGTGGTTGAAAAGTATTTTAAAAGAGTGTCGCAATCCACAAAAGAATATTTTTTAGAATTTTTGAAAAAGCTTCTAAAGCTAAATTAAATAAAAGCTTTTTGCAGAATAAACTCTACACAAATTAGAAATTTAAAATCTTACAACCTTTTTATCACTGATTAACCGACTTTTAGATACTATCTAACTTCATTATTATTATATAAGAAAATTGTCGTTTATGGAAATTAAATTGGGAAACTACAATCTCTCCTCGCTAAAGAACGTGCCAAAGAAGCAAGGGCTTGCAATGCTTGCTTTAAGTGTAACTATGCCACTATTGACCGCTTGTACAAATTATGCGCGTGTAAATAGCGAATTTGAAAAAGCTTTGACACAGCAATCTTGCAATGCTGAATTTTTTGAACAGAATCTCGACAAAGCAAAAAGCAAAAATGACACAATTTATATCGGGCTAAACGCGGGGTTAATTGCTAGAAATTGTGGCAAATTTACAATCAGCAATACCTTTTTTGATGCAGTGGAGGATTCCTACAAGGAAGATGTGGATTTAGAAAGCACTCTACAAAAAGGTGCAAATCTTG
Organism: uncultured Helicobacter sp.; assembly: GCA_964464895.1. Taxonomy (GTDB): domain Bacteria; phylum Campylobacterota; class Campylobacteria; order Campylobacterales; family Helicobacteraceae; genus Helicobacter_D. The sequence goes on from CAYXGY010000010.1 coordinate 66,938, forward strand.
CTATTACTACACTTATTAATGATACAATTACTGATTATAAAGGCTCTTTGTATGAGCGCATTATGGTGAATGTCTATAAAGGCTTAAACTTTATGAGTTTAAAAGACTATGCGAATGCAAGAGTAGAATTTAATCGCGCTTTAATGCGTCAAGACAAGGCAAAAGAATATTTTGCAAGCGAAATCAGACAGAATCGCAAAGAGCTTGAAGAGGCGAAAAAAAACCCAAATTATCATCAAAATATGAATGGTAATGTGGCAACCATTACAAGAGAATATGAGCACTTGTTTGAAGAGTTTAACACGACTAAAGAATTTGTCAATCCTTATGCCACTTACTTAGCCTCTATCTTTTTCTTTATGGAACAAGATTATCGCAAGGCTTTGGACTTGTTTAGAGAAGTCGCAATCATCAACCCCGAAAATACCGAAATTGAGAAAGAATTTAATCTTTTCACAAAAAGAGCCGAACAAATCAATTTCAAAGACGTAAAAAAATATATTTTTGTCGTGTATGAAAATGGAATGGGTGTTGTAAAAAGTGACTTCGCCTTAACACTGCCCTTTATTGTAAATAGGCGAATCATCACGACAAGCATTGCGCTACAAACACTGCAAAAACGAAATACTTCCTTTGAATATATGCAAGCAAATGGTGCGAAAACTACGCAAATCGTGAATTTAGATGATATTGTAGCAACAGAATTTAAGATTAATATGCCTATAATGATTACAAAAGCTGTTGCCCAAACGATTTTAAAGACAACAATCAATGTTGCCATAGCAAAAGACGATTCTACCGATGGTTTATTATCTGTGCTGAGTTCTTTAATCACTGCTGGCACAAATCAAGCCGATGTCCGCTCTTGGCGTGGATTACCAAAGAGCATTAGTGTAGCAATGATAGAAAACGAAGGAGAGATTGAAATTAAAGATTCCAAAGAAGGAGAAGTTTTTAAAGGTAAAGTAGAAGAGAATAAAGATGTTTTGGTTTTTGTGCGCTCTTTCGCACCTTATTCGCCAAGCTATGTTGAAATTATTCAGTAATGTTGCGCATAGTAATACAATATATACAAGCACTAATACAGAAACAAAACATAATTTGGTAAAATCCAAGCATAGATTGAAACAATTTTAATAAATTACATTGTAAGGAGTAAAGAATGAAAAAGGGATTTGTAACAATAGTCGTAACAACACTGCTTTTAGGAGGATGTTCAACAATAGGAGTTTATACAGATGGTAAAGCAACTCAAGTCAAAAAGGGAGACGCTTTAACCTTGGGAATTGATAGAGAAGATTTTGAAAATGTAGCAGAATCAATGATTAATAGTATGCTTAATGACCCAGCATTTGCCAATATCACCCCCGAGCAAAGAAAGGTAATTGCGATGGGAAAAATGGTGAATGACACGCCACAAAGAATTGATATGGACAAGCTTACCGCAAAAATTACATCTGCGCTAAGAAAGTCAGGCAAATTTATATTGACTTCAGCAGTTGCCGCTGGTGGTGCGCTAGATAGTGTGAGTGAAGATGTAAGAGAGCTAAGAGATAATGATGAGTTTGACCAACAAACAATCGCGGACAAGGGGACATTGGTATCTCCAGACTTTTCACTAACAGGTAAAATTCGTCAAGACAATGCGAAGCTAAAAAGTAAAAAAGTACAAGTGGAATATTTCTTTCTTTTGAGAGTAACAGACCTTAACTCTGGTCTTGTGTATTGGGAAGATGAACAAACAATTGATAAAGTGGGCTCAAACAAATCTGTAACTTGGTAAGAAAATTTTTTGCTTGTTTTCCTCACACAAGGAAATATCACACAGAAAGCGGGATAAAAAGTTGCGGGAGATTCGTTAAATGCGTGCTTAGATTCTCCACATCACTAAGAGAGAGAAACCAAAATCGCTTTACGCTTTCTTTGCGCAAGGGCAGAATCTGCAATGTGTCTTTTTGGCGATTTAACCAAAGAATTGGATTTTGGGTATTGGATTGTTCTATTGCTATTTTTTTATCAAAGACTTTGGCGATATGTTTATAATAATCTAAGGCTTGCTCGTGGTCTTCTTCATTGGGATTAAAGTCATAGAGTAGAATCTTTAACCCAATTTGCGTAGAAAAATCAAAGACAACAGAGGAAATTTTCTCCGCTTCCTCTGCTTTTTTTGGCAATATTACGACACTATGCGTTAAGTTTTTAAGCGGTTGGATTCCAAACTTCAAAAGAGGAATCCCTAAATCAAGCAAATAGCCCTTGTATTCCTCAAACAAATAACTCTCCAATACAACCAATCCAATGTTTTTATTTGCCTTATCACGTTGGACAATTTCTTTCAAAGAGCTTTCATAAAATTCAATTTGCCAAGAGATATTTTCACCACTTAGGCGCACATCGTCTCTCAAATTCTCAATGACTTCTGTTGTCGTAGGATTAAAGAAACATAAATGCAAACGTTTGTTTTTGAAATGAGAAAATAGCCATAAAGCCTGATTAACGCAGGCTTCAAGATTCTTAGAATGGAGCAAATCAAAATACATTACTACATCGCGTCCAAAAGGTGTTGGAAACTGCCCAAACTCTTCTTTGATTCTGTGATAAATTTCGCGCAAGGTGTTAGGCTCGCCAATAAGCAACAAAGAATCATTTGGCAGAATCGTTGTAGAGTATTTGGGTAAAATCAGCTCTTCACTCCGATAAATAGCGACAATTTTCCATTTTTTTTGCTTAATCACTCCCACACTGCGATACGCATAAGGACTACCAAAAGGCACGCTGATTTGCATAATCTCACCTTGCCCCAATCCAATATACTTTGCTGTGCGAGGCACATTAGGGAATTTTTCAAAGAGTTTTCCACTTAGCACGAGGGATTCGCTAATCATCAAGAGCTGCTTATCATCACTTTGCAAAGGAATCTCTCCTAAAATACTAATCTGCAAAGTTTTGCTATAAGCGCGCAGAGTATGATAGATAATTTCCCGCTCTTCGCGCTTATCTGTAATGATATAACAATCCGTGATTTGAGCCGTTAGAATCTCTCGCAACTTGCTAGGAGAGCTTGGGTCAAACTGATAACATTCATCATCTTGGGGGAGATTCTGTGGCAGAAGATTTTTATCAAGAGAAACAAAAATATAAGTATTTTTATCCAAATGCTTCGCCATTAAAATGCTTAGGAATTCTTTTGCTACAATTCCATCTAAAATCAAAAGCACTTTTCGCATACTCCCCCTTTAAGAGTAAAGATTCGCGGAAATGTAGCAAAAAAAGGCTAAAAATGGAATTTATTTTACAAAAGACCGATGGAAATGCGCGCGCAGGGAGGCTCAAACTTGCGCACGGTGAAGTGCTCACGCCAATCTTTATGCCTGTGGGCACACAAGCAAGCGTAAAAGCACTAGATTACAACGACCTTTTGACGCTTCATATTCCGATTGTTTTAGCCAATACTTATCATCTTTATTTGCGCCCTAACGATGAGGTGATTAAAGAACTAGGAGGATTGCATCACTTCAGCAAATTTCCCCACAATTTTTTAACAGATAGTGGTGGATTCCAAGCCTTTAGTCTCAATTCTAATGTTAAATTAAGTGAGGAGGGAATCACATTTAAAAGCCACATTGATGGTTCAAGCCATTTTTTCACCCCGCAAAAGGTTTTGGACATTCAATACAATCTCAACAGCGATATTATGATGATTTTAGACGATTTAGTCGGATTACCTGCCAGCAAAGAACGCATTAGAGATTCTATCAATCGCACGACTCAATGGGCGCAAAGTGCAATAAACTACCACAACCACAAAAAACAAAGCGCATTAGAAAACGGAATCGCACTGACGAATCATATCTTTGCGATTGTGCAGGGAGGCACGGAGAGAGAATTACGTGAGGCAAGCGCAAGAGACTTGACAAGTCTTGGGGATTTTGACGGATTCGCCATTGGCGGATTGGCAGTAGGTGAGCCAAATGAGGAAATGTATGCAACGCTTGATTTTACCGCGCCTCTTTTACCGAGCGAAAAACCCCGTTATCTAATGGGTGTGGGCACTCCACGCGATATTATAGAGGGAATCGCTAGAGGAGTGGATATGTTTGATTGTGTAATGCCTACAAGAAATGCAAGAAATGGCACGATTTTCACTCATTTTGGCAAATTTTCTATCAAATCTCCCCGCTTCAAGCTAGACACGCAACCTTTGGATTCCAAATGCCATTGCTACACTTGTCAAAACCATTCCCGCGCCTATTTGCACCATTTATTCCGCTCGGGCGAAATTAGCTATTTCCGCCTTGCGAGCATTCACAACCTTGCCTATTATTTAGATTTGGTGCGCAACGCTAGAGAAGCAATCATCAAGGGAGAATGGGCGAAATTTTATCAAAACTTCATAGCAGAGCAAGAAGCCTCGTAATCTAATGTCTTTCTAAAATTTTTGTAGAATCTCCACCATTCCACATTAAGAAAAAATTAAAAATAAACTTTATATTATCAAAGCAAGTTTAAAGTGCAAAATACTATAATTGCAATATTAATTTACTAGGGATAATCAACATTAAGGGACGCAAGTGCTAGTATGGAGCGAAGAATTTAGCATTAAAAACCAGCATTTAGATGAACAGCATAAAGCCTTTATGCAACTCGTTGCGGAAACTGGCGCATTTGCCAAAAGCACTTCCCCCAACAAAGCACAAGAATTAGAATTCCGAATGAACGCCGCTATTGAAAGTGCCAAAGAGCATTTTAATGACGAAGAAAAATATATGCAACATATTGGCTATCCCTTTTTGAATCAACACAAAACGCGTCATCGTGAGTTAATCTCTAATCTTTCTATGTTGCTAATGGACATAGAAGATGTGGAGCATAGCGCAAAGGAATTTTACGAATGCCTACATAATTGGCTCATCGTGCATGTTTTGGGCGAGGACAAACAAATAGAATCCTATCGCAACCGCCTGCACGATGTCAAAGAGATTCCTTATAGCCTAGAGCAAAAGACAAAAATCTTAGCCGAAACAGAAAACATAAGGGCGGGAAAATGGCACAAATACATTTGCTTGTGCCTTTTAAAAGAATTTCAAGTTTGCGATGCGTTACATAAAATTATGCAAGAAGAAGGCACATTTGTCCGATGTAAAGTATGCAAACAGCCTATCGTTTATCGTGATTCTAGCTTAGACGATGAGGACAACTTTGAAACATTGGCAAAAAAATATTTTAAACAATTCTAGGAAATAAAAACACAATGGCATTTACACCTAAGGGATACAAAGTCTTTAATGATGTAAAAAATTTGCGGAATCTTTTATTGCAAGAGCGTAAAAATTTCGGTGAAGAAATTGACTTTTATTTACTAGATTTCCGCACCTTTTACAGCAAAAAGGGCGAAAACAAATACAAACCCGTCAATGATATAGGCTTATTCAACAAAAATGCAAATTTTACCGCGAACATTGACATCAAACAACTTTATAAAATTGAAATTTGTAAAAAAAGCGAAAAGCCCGCACGAACCTTTGGAATCAAACTCGTTCCTAATGAAAATACAACTTTACACGCGGTTTTACTTTGCAACAATCAAATCAAACACCACGAAGAACTCAAATCTGAAATTTATCAAGAACTCTATAAAACAATGATTTTGCAAGATTACCTCATCGGAATCCGAGAATATGGCAAGCTCACAATGCAGATTGATGCGTTTATTAATGGGCTGATTCGGGGCAAAATCTCTCCCAAAACGATTCTAACCATTGGCACAGGAGTGGCAAACGCAGAGGGAAAAGATGGAGAAGTAAAAATCTACCAAAATCTACAAACAGAAATCCTTAACAAAGAATCTCAAGAGGTGGGCGTATTTGCCCCTAGAATCTGTATGCAAGCCGTGCGCAAAGGCGATGAACTCTTTGAATATATCAAGCCTGTTGCTGGACGCGTAGGGAGAAATCTCAAAGGCGAAATACTGACCATTAAGCCCGTTAAAGCCAATGCTGTAAGCGTAGATGCAAGCATTCGCGCACGCGAGGATGTGGATAGAATCAAATTCCAAGCAGGGAAAGATGGGTTTTTCAAAGAAATTAAGCCACTTTGTTTTATCATCAGTGATGAGCTAAACACCAAACAATCTGCCTCTAAAAAGCAAGATGAAGCAACAGAAAACACTCCAAAAACTCCCACCCCATCGTCAAAAGCACTGAATATTGAGGGGCAAACACATAGCAAATCCAAAATCCAAACCGACACCGCTTTTATCGGCTCACATCGTGGTGCAATCAAGGCGCACACGGTAGTGATTGATGTCTTAGAAAAAGGAAGCGTGGAAGCCAAAGTTGCCTATATCAATAGTACGCTTGGTGGCACGATTATGGCAGACTATATTTATATCAAAGATGTGCGCTCCTACAATGAAATTTATCCTCGTTATAGCCTCGTAGTGGATAATGTTTTGGGCGAACACAATACCTTTGAGCTCAATCCTGCCAAATTTTCCTTTATGCGCCGCGACCGCTTAGAATATGTAATGCTCTCGGACCAAATCAAGATTCGCTTACGACACCTAAGAAAGCAAATGGACGAAATCTATTCTTATCTGCTTGCTTCTCAAGGCAAAGTGCATAAAATCCAACACGACCAAGAAGAAAAGCCCAATGAGCCTTTGCCCAAAAACCTTCAAAGTATCGTAGAACAATATGAAAAGGCACTAGAACATTATAAAGAACATTTGGTAGAATATAATGAGATTGTCAATCTCTACTACACTAATGAAGTGCGCCTCAAAAGCATTGATGAGGGGGCATTGAGTGCTAAGATGATGATTCGCGGCAATCCTCCTGCGGCAGAAACGATGATTAAATTCAAAGCCTACACAGGCAATCGCGAGGAAACACTCAAAACGATTCTTAGCCAAGAAGCACCCGCGCATTTCTTTGAAGTTATCAAGGATGGGGATTTCTTCCGCTTAAGGAGTAATAAAGACTTTGATTTATCTTTGCTTTCTTGGATTGATGAAATGCGCCCACAACAGCAATAATTGCGATTCTGCACACATTAATCTAGGTGCTTGTCAAAAGGATAACAAGTGTCTCTTCATTGCGAATACCTTAAACCTCAAGAATTTATTAAAAAATACAATGCAGAGTATGCGGATTCTAAACCCCAAAATGTAGAATCCTTTAAAGCCAAAGTCAAGCAGTATTTAGAATCTCTTGACAAACACAAAAAGCAAAACGAAAAGGCGATTGTCGCAAATGTCTTTGCGCCCTTTTTGGAAAAATTAGGATTCCAAACACAAGCTGCCTACAAACACAAAGGCAATAGCGAGATTGATTTGGCATTGTTAAAAGATGACAATGTGGAAATCATTATTGAGACAAAAAAACCTGAAAATGCTGAAATGTTTAGTACAAACAATCCCAATTGCAAGGCGTTGCATGAATGTATTTTGTATTATTTGCGTGAGCGAGAAGAAAATAATAATGTTAGTTTAAAATACATTATCATTACAAATTTCACACAATTTTTTATCTTTGAGGCAAAGGAGTTTAAAAAGGTTTTTGAGAAAAATAAGAAAATCCAAGAAGCCTACAAAGCTCTAAAAAACAAAGGCTTAGTAGAAAATCAAAAGGATTTTTATAATGAGCTAAGCAAGATTCTAAACACAGAATCTGGCAAGGATTTGGAAGGAGATACCGCACTCCAAGGCACATTCTTTGATTTACGCAACGACAAACATTTAGAATTCGCCTCCAAAATCTTAAGTCGAGAGTTTTTGCATAATGAATTCAAGAAGGATTCCAATGCCTTAAATTCTCAATTCTATTTTGAGTTATTGCATATTTTGGGCTTAAAAGAAACAAACGAAAAAGGCAAGATTCTAAATCGAAATCGACCAAAGTCAAAGAATGAGTTTCGCGAAGCATATCGCAGCAAAACTTCAATCCCAAAACCAACCAAGTGATTTTGAAACTACGATGAGCCATATCATTCTTTGGCTCAATCGTATTTTGTTTTTAAAACTCATTGAAGCAAATTTGCTACATTTTAACGATTTGGATGAAAACTTACGATTCTTAACTTCTGCAAAAATCAAAAGTTTTAGCACTTTGGCTCATCTCTTTTTTGAAGTCTTGGCAAAAGACTATGCAGAGCGAGAGCAAGACAAGGGGTTTAACTTCCTACCCTATCTCAATTCCTCACTTTTTATCCGAGATGAAAAAGAAATTTGCGATTTAAGCACGCTTGATGATGATTTAGCTATTTCCCCTTTTAACACAACACAAACAGAATACAAAGGGAGGGAATCTATCCGCTTTCTTTCCTATCTCTTTGACTTCTTAGAATGCTTTGACTTTGGCAAGAGCCAAGATTCCACACCCAGTGATAAGCTGATTAATTCTAGCGTGTTAGGAGCGATGTTTGAAAAGCTCAATGGCTATAAAGAAGGCAGCTTCTATACACCAAACTTTATTACTAGCTTTATGTGTAGAAAATCTCTAAGCAAAATCGTATTGGAGAAATTCAATGCTAAATTTTGTTGGACTACAAAAGATTTAGAATCATTGCGTAACCAAATTGACAGAAACTTTGACAAAGAGTCGGAGTTTAGGCAACTCTTAGAAGGCATTAAAATCTGCGACCCGAGCGTGGGAAGTGGGCATTTCCTTGTTTCTGTGCTAAGCGAGATGATTTATATCTATCATAAACTAGGGCTTTTGGGCTTTGGATATAAAGATCTAGAAGTCATAGATGACGAAATCTTGCTTACGACCAAAAACAATGAAAGCTTCACCTACAAACGCTTTGATGATGAGAATCACCAAATCCAAATTTCCCTTTTTAATCTCAAAAAATCTATCATTGAAAATAATCTTTTTGGTGTGGATATTAACCCCAACTCGTGCAATATTGCAAGGCTTAGGCTATGGATAGAGCTGCTCAAAAATGCGTATTATCTCAATTTTTCTAAAGATAAAGATTCGGCAATCCACAAACTCCAAACCCTGCCAAATATTGATATTAATATCAAATATGGGAATAGCCTAGTGAGTTACTTTGACATTCACACAAGCCTTGCACATTATCCCAATATCAACGCAAAAATGCAAGATTATAAGCAAGTCGTGCAAAACTACAAAGAGGGATTCTATGCTGATAAATCCCACATTGACCAACAAATCAAAGACTTACTCCAAGCCTTTAAAAACTTTTGTTTCAAAGATAAATTCAAGAAAGAAATTAAAGACTTTGAGACAAAATGTGAAGAGTATTCTAAAAAATATGGAAACTATCTTGCAAAAGACGATAAAGATTTGAGCCTCCGTGTCCAACAAAGAATGTTTGTTGATGAGTTTGATAAGAAAGAGGCACAAAAAGACTTTGACATACTCAAACAAGAGTATGCGAGTATCTTTAACTTAGAATCCAACAAGCCCTTTGAATGGCGATTTGCATTTCCTGAAGTGCTAGATAGCAATGGCGACTTTTTGGGCTTTGATTTGGTGATTGGGAATCCGCCGTATATTCGCCAAGAAGAGATTAAACACCTAAAGCCCCATTTACAAAAGGCATTCAAAATCTACAAAGGCACAAGCGATATTTACACCTACTTTTATGAGCAAGGCTACAAGATTCTAAAAAATCCCATTTGTCATTCTGAGCGTAGCGAAGAATCTCTTAAAGATTCCAATAGAGATGTTTCGCTTGTTTCACAAGCTCAACATGACAAACAAACTTATTACTCTAAAGGTGGAATCCTAAGCTTCATCACTTCCAATAAATGGTGCAGAGCGGCTTATGGTGAGCCTTTACGCAAATTTTTGCTAGAAAAGACCACAATGAACCTATATATAGATTTAAATGGCATAAAAGTCTTTGAAGCTGCCACAGTGGATACGAGCATTTTAGAATTTTATAAGGCAAAAGCCCCCAAATCCCACACCATAGACTATGATAACCCAAAAGATTATAATCCTAAAGAAAAGAAACCCCTAGAACCAAAATATTCTAAAATCCCTCAAGATTCTTTGAATGCAGAATCTTTTATCTTTAGCAATTCCAAGCTTGCAGCCCTCAAGGCTAAGATTGAAAGCATCGGCACACCGCTCAAGGATTGGGATATTAATATTTATCGTGGAATTTTAACAGGATACAATGAAGCCTTTATTATTGACAGCACAAAGAGGGAGGAGATACTCTCTTGTTGTAAAGATAAAGACGAGAGGGCAAGAACAAGTGAAATCATCAAACCCATTTTGCGAGGGAGAGATATAAAAAGATATAGTTATGAATGGGCGGGATTGTGGATAATCAATGTTCATAATGGCTATAAAGATGAGCAAAACAATAAAATCCCACCCATTGATATTAATGAGTATCCAACCCTAAAAGCCTATTTTGATAAAGTAGCAAATAGTGCTAAGCAGGGCAAAGGAAAAGGATTCTATAACCGAGATGATAAGGGCATAACACCCTACAATCTTAGAAATTGTGCGTATTTACCTGAATTTGCCAAGCCTAAGATTGTATATAGTGAAATCGTACGTGAACCGCAATTTTATTTAGACAATGGCGAATTTAAATTTGGGCATTTCTATGCAGATATAAAACGCCATTTAAAATCAAAGTTTTTCCATTTAAAAACGAAGTGGTTTGATTTAAAATGGAAAAATTAAGCGAATATAAAGCAAAGAAATATCAAGAAATTAATGTTTAAAAGAATTGAAAAGATTATTTCTTTGACCGCATTACTAACACAATTAAAGATTATTCCTAAGAAATGTAAAGAATATTCTATGGAATCTTTATAGTTAATATTCGCTTTAAGTCTAGCTTATCAAGATTTATTCTTTCAAAATGGAGAGTATTTGATTGTGGGAAGAGTGGTAAGGATGGTGCAGAGATTCTAAGCTACTATATTTAATGCCTTATGCGTTATAATAGTCTTGAATAACTCAATAATACATTAAGGAATTAAAATGAAAT
>CAYXGY010000011.1:0-64249 GCA_964464895.1 uncultured Helicobacter sp.
CACAAATTGCTGCACTTGAAGCACAAATCCTAGAGCTCACTGAGCTTAAAGAGCAGAAAAATATCCAATACGAAGAACTCCAAACACAAATCACAGAGAAAACGCAAGAGCTAGAATCCTTGCAACAACTCCTTGAAAGTTTTGAGGAGAGTGAGGGAGAGCTAGAATCTTTAAAGGGACAAATTGCGAAACTAAAAGCGCAATTGCAAAAGGCTTCACAGCTGCAAGACGCACAAATCTTGCTAGAGGATTTACAAACCAAACTCCAAGTAGCAGAGGATTCTCATTCCTTGTTTGCAGAGGAATTAAGACAATGGCACGCGAATGCGCTTAAACTTGCAAAACAATTAGGAATTGAACTCTGCCGCCCTTTGAGCAATAATGTTTATCCCAAAGTAGAAGAGCCCGCAGCAGATTTTAAGGGCTATGTCTATACTGCCAAAGATGGTGAGAGATTGGATTCTATTGTGTATAGTCATTATGGCACATTAGGGGTGTTTGGGGAAGTATTAAGTGCAAATCCAAAGCTCACCAATAAACCCATTTTAGAGGCAGGAGATAAAGTCTATCTCCCTTTTTTGGATACAAGCATTAAAACACTAGAGGAACTTTGGGGATAAGGAGAGAAAATGGAAGACACACAAAATACAATATTGCAAGAAGAACTAGAAGATACAAATGCGAAGGACACAGAGAGCGAAAAAGACGCCTTAGAATTAGAATCTAGCGAGATTCAAGATTCTTTTCTGCCTTTCCCTCCAAGACTTAGCACAGACCCAAGTTATACCCAAGAAGAAGTGGTGATGATTACCACACTTAAAGAAGCACGAAATTCTAAAAATGCAAAGATTGCCACTTTGCGCAAAGCCTATGCAGAACAAAAACAAAGTGAGCAGCCAAACACAAGCATTTTGCAAGAAATTGTCGCACAAATTGAGGGCTTAAAGCAAGAAATAGATGAGATAGATACCACACTCTTTGCAATCCAAGAAAAAGCCTTTCACAAGAGTGATTCTTTCAAACCATTAAAGAGCATTTTAACGCCTTTTAAAAAACCAATGATTACTGAAGCAGAGCTCATTGATGAGCTCGGCGCAAATGAAATTAGAGATTTGAGTGATTTGCACGGAGAGGGAATCTGGAATCGTTCTGTGATTGATGATTGCATCAAAGACGCGGAAAGCTTGATTGCCTCATTTTTCAAACTCCCTAGCAATCCCACACATCTCTTGCGTGATATTTGCACCAAACTTGCCATTGTAGAATTAAAGAGACGCAACAGCTATCCCAAAGAGGAATTAGATTCCATTAAGCAAGAGTGCTTAGATTGGCTTAACAAAATGGCAAGCGGAAAGATTCCAACGAATTTAGACGAGGAAGTCTTGGGAGTTATATGCAAAAATCGTTGTTTTGTGCATAAAAAGACAAAAATCAATCTTAAGAGGCTTTATGATTGAAGAGAAAAAACCCATTAAATCTACACGCACTCTTGCATTTGACCTTTACTCCAAAGGTTATAGCCTTGCCAAAATTGCCGAGATTCTGCATAAAAATGTGCGCACGATTGCAAATTATAAGACAAAGGAATGGGATATGAAACGCGCAGATTTCTTTACGCAACTCAAAGGAGATAAGGGTGAAGTCTATCAAAACTTTGTAGAGGAAATGTATCTCGCCATTAAAGAGATTAGAGAAAGCACTCTAAGCGCAGAGAAAAAGGCACAAGCCCTCTCCAAACTTGGGGATTCCTTTGCAAAAATGAATAAAGTCGCAAGCCTAGAAGACCCTAAAACCTATAAATTAAGTGTGATTAAACGCACATTGGAAACTCTACTTGAAGAGTTAAGAAAAGCAGGAGAAATTCAATCCCTCAATGTGATTATCAATCTCATTGAGAATCACAAGCTCACCGAAAAACTCTCTTCTTTGGAGTTATAAATGTTTTCCAAAGCAGAGCTAGAGTCTTTTAAAGAAAGTCTTATTAGAGAGGATAATTCTCAAAACTTGGAAGTCTTAAGCCGAGCGGAATTTATTGCGTGGCTAAAGGACAAAAAAGAGGAACTTAAAAGCCAAATCTCTAGCAATGCTTCCTTAAAAGCAGAGGACAAAGAGAGGCGCAAAGAAAGAGCAAGCAAAGATTTTCTCTATTTCGCAAAAACCTACTTCCCACATTATTTTAGTTTAAAAGGACAGAGTGCCTTGCATTTGGATTTAGCAAAAACCTTTGAAAGCATTGCACAAGGAAAGGGAGGCGGACGCTATGCCTATGCTGCCCCAAGAGCTAATGCAAAGACGACTTATGTCGCGCAACTCTTCCCGCTTTTGTGTATTTGTTTTGGATTCAAACACTTCATTGTAGAAATTTCAGACGCTGTGGAACTCGTAGAGGGAAACTTAGAGGCAATTAAAGCAGAATTAGAAGAGAATGCTAATCTTGCATTAGACTTTCCGCAAGCCTGTGGAATCTCAAACCTATGGAAAGTAGGAGAGTTTGTAACGCGTAATGGAATCAAACTCAAAGCCTTTGGGAGTGGGAAGAGACTTAGGGGCGTGAAGTTTGGCGCATTGCGTCCCGATTTAACGATTTTAGATGATTTGGAGAATGATACCAATGTGCGAAGTAAGGAGCAAAGAGACAAGCTAGAGTCTTGGCTAGACTCTGCGGTAATGAATCTAGGCGATGCCACACATTCTATGGACGTTCTATATATTGGCACGATTCTACACTACGATTCTGTTTTAAATCGCAAACTTAGCTTAGGCTTTTGGAATCCCAAGAAATTTAAAAGCATTTTGAAATTCCCCAATCGTTTAGATTTGTGGGAGGAGTTTATGCAGCTTTATTTGCAAAGCCCAAAACTCTCCAATGCCTTTTATTACAAACACCAAAAGGCAATGGAAGCAGGCGCAAAACTGCTTTGGGAAGAAGCCTTAAGCCTAAAAACTCTAATGGAAATTAGAGCGCAAAACCCAAGAGCCTTTGCCAAAGAGCAGCAAAACGAACCTAACACAGAGTCCCAAAAGTTTAAGCCTGAAAACTTCCGCCTCTATTCCCATTTGCCACCAAAATTTCAATACATTACGATGTTTTTAGACCCTGCAAGTGCAAGAAAGAAATCCGACTTTAGTGCCTTTGTGGTTTTAGGATTCTTTGAGGGTAAAGTATATGTGCTAGAAGCCTTTGGGAGTGTGCTAAATACTAAAGGAATCGCAAAGAAGTTTTTAGAACTAAAGGAAAAATGGAATCCGCACAAATGCGCATTAGAAGCAAACTTTGGAGGGGATTTTCTAAAAAGCTATATCAAAGAAGAAGCCTTAAAAAGAGGAATTACTCTGCACATTAAGGCAATCACCAATAGAGAAAACAAAGAAGAGAGGATTGAGCGATTAGAGATTCCTATTGAAGAGGGAGAGATTCTCTTCTCTCCTAAGCAAACCTTGCTTTTAGAGCAGCTAGAGCAATTCCCCGATGGCAAAAACGATGATTTGCCAGATGCCCTAGAGGGTGCATTTTCTCTAATGAAGTACAAGAGCAAGAAAAAACATAGAGACATAGATTATTCCCTACTCAAACCCAAAAGGAGTTATAGGCTATGAGCAGACAGGACAAGAAAGATAAGCAGAACAAAAACACCCAAAAAATCCTTTATACACAATCCAAAGATACGCTTCTAAATAAACTTTTGCAAACTCCCTACCAAAAGACGCTCAAAGACGAGGATATTAACAAGATTATGGGGGATTTGGTTGTAAGCCAAAACAACATTTCCCGCAAAGCCTTTGTGGAGAAAAAGGAAGTGCTAATTACAACTTCTAATGCAACCTATCAAAAGATTCTAAAGAGCGTCTTCCACGCCTCTATCCTCTCCCAAATCTTAGAAACTTATCTTTATGGAATCAATGTCTTTGAAGTGAATTGGGAATTTCAAAATGGGCTTTATATTCCTAAACTCATCGGCAGAGATTATCGGGAATTTAAGCTAAACGATGCGGGCAAACTTGTCTTTTTAGGCAATGGATTTGAAGAGGAGATTCCGCCCTTTAAGGTTGTCTATGGAATCTACAATCAAAGCTTCCGCACTCCTTATGGAGAAAGTGCGTTAAGAAAGCTTTATTTTAGTGTGAATATTAAAAACGCGGGATTAGACTTTTGGATACAATTTTTAGAGAGATTTGGAAGCCCGTGGGCGATTGCAAAAACCGATGAGGACGCACAGAGCTTAGCTTATGAAGTCTCTAAAATGCTCAATGGCGCAACAGCGGTGATTGACAAAGAAGAAGAGATTGCGCTCGTGCAGCCTAGTAACAATGCCGCCCTTTTTAAAGAGATTGCAGAATATTGTGATTCTCAAATCAATCGCTTTATGCTTGGTGCAAATCTCACAGGAGAAGTGAGCAGTGGCTCACTTGCTGCTGCACAAATTCACAATGAGATTAGAGGGGATATTGCCCTAAGTGATGAGAGAATCCTATGCTATGTCTGTAATCGTGTGATTGAATATTTCAAAGCCTTAAATGGAATCACAGAGGAGATTACCTTTAAACTCTTTGATGAGTGCGAGCCTAAAATTGAATTAGCCTCTAGGGATAAAACAATCTATGAAATGGGATTCCAACCTACACAAGAATATATAGAAAAAACCTATAATCTTGAAGTAACACCCATTGCAAAGCAAACAAACGCAATCCAAGCAAAAGAACCAAATCCTAAAGAGCAAGATTCTAATAAGATTCCTAATACTTTGAATGTTTTAAACTCTTTAAATCCCTCTTTAATTCCTTTTAAACAAGGGTTAAAAACAAAGGAATCCAATCAAGATTCTAAAGATTCTAAAGATTCCAATGCTTCCAATCTTCCGCTTGATGAGCTAGACAAAGGTTTCAAGAGCATAAAGATTAATAGCAAGATTAACCTAGAAGCGTTTTTAAAAGATGCGACAAGTTTTGAAGAAGTAGAGAAAGCAATCCAAAAGGCTTTTAAGGGAGAGGAATTAAGCCTAGCAGAGGAAGAGTTGGCTAAGTTTATTGCCAATGCAAGCATACTTGGGGCTTGGAGTGTGTTTGATGAGCTTTGATTTTAACTTAGAGCCCAAAGAGGCGATAGAGTTTCTCCAAAACAAACACAAAGAGCTTCACTTTGATTATGATGAAATCCTACACGAAGCACATTTAAAAGCCTTTACCATAGCAAAAATTACCCAACTGGATTTATTAAAAGACATTCAAGATTCTATTGTCAAAGCCATAAAAGAGGGCAAGAGTTTTGAAGTTTGGAAGAGAGAAATTACTCCTACACTCTCACAAAAAGGTTGGCTTGGAAATATAGAGGTGAAGAATCCTAAAAGTGGAGAGAGCAAACAAATCTTTATAGGAAGTCGCAGACTAAAGAATATCTACTATACCAATCTAAGAACAGCATACGCTCAAGCAAGAGCAAGGGCGCAATATGAATTAAGCGGGGAAATGTATTTGCGCTATGTGGCACTCCTTGATGGATTGACGCGCCCCTCTCACGCTAGATTGCATGGACTTATCTTGCCTAGAGAGGATAAGTTTTGGGAGAGAAATTATCCGCCCAATGCTTGGAATTGTAGATGCAGAGTGCAAGCCTATACAAAGAAAGCATTACAAAAACAAGGCTGGGAAGTAGCAAAGAATCCTCCCGAGTTTGTTGCGCATAAGGATTGGGATTATGATACAAGGAATCTCAAAAGAGATTCTAAAGATTTAGAGAAAATCTTGCAAAACAAACTAGAATCTTATCAAGGCAATCCTGCAATGCAAGAGGCAATCAAAGAATTAAAAGAGGATTGCAAACAGGCAAGAGAGAACTACTCTAACATTAAGGAATTAAAAGCAAAGGCATTACAAGGAATAGTAGATAATGAGTCTCTTAGCATTGCAAAAACAACTAGAGCCTTAAGAGAGATTCTAAACACAAAGGCAAAAGAAATTTATTTAAGTGGCTGGACACTAAGAACGCACACCCATCATCAAAATGTAGAGGAATGGGATTATTCGCTTCTGCCTTTTTTAGTTAGAGAGGCAAATGTGTATAAAGTCAAGTGTAATGGAGATAAACATATTATCTATTTTAGTAAGTTTGGAAGTTATTATAGAATAGTTTTAAAACTAACAAATAAAGAGGAGGTGTTTTTGCAAAGTCTTGTAAAAGGAAGCAAAAAGATTGAAAAATAGGGAGCCTATCCCCTTAAGAAGTGGCAAGACCCAACCTTACACCTTTATATCTTTCTTAGCTTAGAGTAGGCAAATTCTAAGGAGCGGATTATACACCGCCATGGGAGTGATACTTCTTAGTAGTTGAATTATACCACAATATTAGCAGGTTCTAAGATGTATATCTCTAAAAATTGCTTTCTCAATCCCTCCAATTATTTTTTCCATTTTATCCATTGCAAGAGCTGCAACAATAGGAACGACACTTAAAAGAAAGACAATTATATAGTTATACCAAAAAGCTTTAATATTTACTAGTGTTAGAATAAATATAAGCTCCAAATGTTCGGTAGACTCTTGTTTGGCATCTATATTCTTTTTAAATAGCAAGAAATACATAAAGGTAATAAAGATTTTATAAATAAACCAAAAAGAAAAAGAATGCTTTAGAACGAAAGTAGCAACAGACTCTAGCTCTTCATTCTCAAGAGCATTAGTTAATACTTCTTTGTGCGCTTGAAATTCTTTTGTCGCAGCAATAAGAGAAAGAATCGCCAAAACAAACCAAATAAAAAGAATAATTGCCAACACTTCCATTATTTTTTCCTCTTGATAGATTTTTGATTGCAATTCTTTGCAATGCGAAGAATAACCATAAAAGCTACGATGATGGTTATTAGTGCAATACCGCAACAACCGCTGCCATCATTAAAATTAAAGTAGGCATTCATTAAAACTAGATTCCTAATCTAAATTCACAATTTTACAGGAAAATTAATGTGAAAATTCTATCATTTTAAATAGAAATGTCAATTAAACACACGATTTTATAATTTAACAAATAAATTTTAAACCATAAAATGATATAGTTGGCTATACATTGTTTATCACAAGGAAATCAAAATGCAACTGATTACATTAGAAGAGTTAGAATCTAAACTCAACCAATGGACAAAGAATCTCCAAAACAAAGAGCCTCTTTTAAGGCAAATTGGAAATCATATCCAAAATACTTCCGAGCTTTCCTTTGAAAGACAAAAAAGCCCTTTTGGGGATAATTGGAAACCAAATAGCAAAGTAACACTGCAAAACAAAAGAGGCAATAAGATTCTAATCAAAAGCGGAAGTTTAAGCCATTCTATCCATTATCACACTTCAAACAATAGTGTTAGTATTGGCACAAATCTAAAATACGCCCCGATTCATCAATTCGGTGGAAAAGCAGGAAGAAATAAAAGAGTGAATATCCCCGCACGCCCTTTTTTACCTATTAATCAAAACAAACAAATTCCACAAGATTTAGGATTAGAATTAGAGGGAATGGTTAAGGAATGGGTGGAGGGGGGATTGAAGTAAGCCATAATTTGTGAGCTAATGGGGTCAATTGGTTCGGTTGTTACTTAGCTGTTTGTCTTCTATTGAAACCTTAATAGAACCATTAGAAGAATTATTTTTAGAAGTTTTCTCATCTTTAAAGAACCAAACTAAGCCAATTAAAACCATAATGACAAAGATGGCAATATTGAATCTTGTAATAGGATTAGAACAGCTAAAAAATGTATTTTTTGTGTGTTCTAGTTTTTTTCTATTAATATCCCTTATAAAATCAAATAAATAATATAAAATATTTGTAATAAACAATCCAATAAGACAAACAATAAAACAAAGGCGATAAATACTAGCTTTGTCTATATTTGCTAAAACTGAATTGGTGAAAGTTAGCCCTGCAACAAAAGCTAAAATAACAGAGGAAAAAATACCTAAAATTGTGATATAGTTTTTTGTCATACTTTGAGTTTCTTGTTTGGCGGATTCTGCTAATTTTTTAGCCTCCTTGATTTCTTCCATAACTTCTTCTTTGGTAGAGTTTGCTAGTTCTTTAGTTTTTTGCTTAAACTTTTCAAAACTTTGTTTTCTGACAATTTCTAGATTAATATGGTCAAATAGCTTATAAATTTTAGGTGCTATTTCTTGTTTATTTTCTAGTGAATAGCGATAAATACCGCGTATATTTTCTGCTAAGACATTAAGCTCTTCAACCTCTTTGCTAAAAGAATATTCAGAAATAATTGCATAGCTATGTCTTTTATCATCCTTATAAAAATCTTTTAATTTTTCTATGTTTTCTTCAATGTTTTGTTCTGGCTTTAAAATATATTCTAATATGTTTTTAAATTTTTCGTCTTCTGTCTCATTGATAGATTGCGATAGCTTATACTCAGGTTCTTTTTTACTGAAAAAATTTTCATCTTTGTTGTTTTGCATATTCTTCCATTAATTCAGCACTAATAGTTTCTTTTTTTCCCTCTTTGTAAGCTTTAGCCCAAGGTTGGTCTGGTGCGTGGCTCAAATTCACCAAATCCCAAGACTTCATTTTGGCAAGTTTATCAATAAAAGCATATAAATAACCACTATAATCATTGGGAAATTCTTCTTTAATCTTTTGACGAACGTTGATAGGGTAAGCAGCATTGAAAGCATAGTTTTGATATACTTCTGGGATAACAGGACCATATTGCCACGCCTGAAAATTTCCATCAGTAATGAGCCTTTCTCTTTTATTTACTAGATAAAAAATATCCAAAAAGTATAACATTTTTTGTAATTGGAGATTGCTAACAGGTTTTTCGATGCCAATGCAATAGTTTATAATGTGTTTTGCAACTTCTAATGCTTTCATCTCTATGCTCCTCCAAAGCAATATCACTATTTTGTTAGTCTATCTATTCTTTGTTTAGATTTTAAATATTGCCTTAACTTTTACAAGGTAATGTTTCTATAATAGAAATGTAACATTTTTTACATTAAAAAAAATCAAATATTGATTAAACTTAAAATAATAATTTAAATTTTTCAATATCCCCCATTAAATCTTTTTTAACCCCTAAAACAATCTCGGCTCTCTCTTATTTTTAAGAATTTTATAGAGATGTTGTTCGCTTAAATCATATTTTTGTTGCAGACTTAGCATAATTTGCTTTTTAGGAAGCTCTCTCTTGGTTAATTCTTGATAATCCTCCCAAATGTCTGCATCTCTTTGCACGCTCTTATAACTTGGGATATAGAGATTCGCTCCCCCGAAGTCTTTTAAGATTTCTTTTTGGGTTGCGCCTCCTTTGATGCGTTCATAAAGGTGAAAGAATATATCAGAATTGCTAAGAGATTCCATAAAACTCCTTTGCTAGAATTTTAGCAAATTTGCTTCAATTTATCCCCCCATTTCCTTTGCCTTTTGCCATTGCTTTAAAGCAATAATGACTTTTTGGGCTTCTTTTAGCTTTAAAGATTCCAAGTATAAAGGCATTCTTCCCACAATGCGTTGGATAAATTTCCTTAACCCAAGCGCACTTTTATTGTCTGCGACTTCCTTATAGATTCTAGTGATTGTTTGAATCTGCGCCTTGCTTGCATTTCCTTTCTCATCAATGCTTTTGGAAAAGAATCCTAAATCTTTAGCGAGTTCTCTTAACTCTTGTAAGCTTAGCTCCTTGCTAGATTCTACCTTGTATCTCTCCCAAAGTAAATCCCTATATTGAATCTCTGCCATTCCTAATTCTTGTTTTTTAATATGAATCCCCGCTAACAATCTTTTGCGCTCTTGCTCTTGTAATGGAGTTAGTTTTTGCATTGCGATTCCTTGTTTAGATTTTGTTTGATTGCCATTTGAATTGCTTTAAAATAAGCTTTGATTGTTTCGTCTTGGGCTTGAATTGCAAACTCTCCGCTAGATTGCTCTTTGTAGGTTTGTATAGGCTTTTCTGTCTCTTCTTTTTTTAAAGCAATTGGATAATAAGAAACTTCTGCAAGCACTTTATAAAATACGACAATCTTTTTTAATTCTCTTTGTTTGTAGAATTCTCTCATTTTCTCTAATGTAGATGTTTGCTCTCTTTTCCACTCTTGTAGAGCCAAAGGGTGAGAGAATACAATCACACAAATTTCTTTGCCTCCGATACTTCTTAAATCTACTCTATTAATGAGTTTAGCAAGACGCGCATCAATGCTATCTAAGACAAGTTCTCTTAAGGCTTGTCGTTTCTTTACTTCTTGCCAAATGGTAGATTTCATTTTACAAATCTTTGTTTTCGTGGATATTACCGATGACTAAAATATCAGAATTTACCAATTCATCAAAGGTAGCAGTAATTGGGTGCTCAACGCATACAAATTCAAATGCACCTTTTTCTTGGTTAAAAACAACTTTTGAAATGTATTCAACACCTCCATTAACGTGGGCAACTATATCTCCCTCATAAATCTCAACTCCATTGCTATCAAATAAGCCCGTCCAAATTTCAATTTCACAAATATCATCTCTTTCTGCTTTGTCGCGATAAAAATAATATACTGACGCCTCAAGATACCCTACATTTGGATTCCATATTCTAAATTCAAAATCTTTGATTTTCATTTTAATTCCTACCTCTCTTTTATTCTAAAGGCTTAATCAAGCCTACCTTGCAAGATAGGCTTTATAAACCTTTAATCAAACCAAACTCTTAGAGTTCCGTCCTTTTCAAAGTCTAATTCATCAGGGATTTTTCCTCCAAAGAAAACAATAGATTCAATCCCCAAACCAAAGCGAAAGCCTTTAATGCCAATCAAGTCTATATAGAAAGTATCGCAATGCTCTTTTGGATTTTCTGCAAAATTACTCTCAAACAATAGATTCTCATAACCGATAACTTCACAAGTCTCTACTAAATCTTTGAAGCTTAAATCAGAATTCCCTTCTACAATCAAATCCTCTGAAAACTCTTCCTCAAAACTTTGTGCATAAGCTTTAAAAATCTGCTCCAAATGCTCTTTATCTTTGATTCTTACTTTTTCCATTTTTTCTCCTTATTGCACTTTGTAACAAGGCAATGCAATTTCTTGCTTTAACGCATCAATAAAGCTTTTTAACACTGCTTCTTCTTTGACTTTTATGTCATAGCACATCATTTTAATCTCAAAGCTACTTTCTCTGAGGTTAATAAATAGCTCTAGCTCTAGTGTGATTGTTTTCTCACTTGCTCCTAACATTTGAAATTCAAAAACAAGCTTGCTTGGAATCTCTACTTCCTCTTTTGCACCACTTTTAATGGTCGTTGCAAGACAAAACGAAGAGCTTGTGTGTTTTTGGACAGAATCAATCTTGCTAGAAGCACTCAAATGTGTGCTTAAATCAATCAAATCAATGCCACTAATTGCATTTTCACTTGGTTTTAAAAACATATAAAAGCTTTTTAAAATGCGATAAAATCCCTTTGGGAAAGAGGTATTCTCTTTCTTTTAGAGGTTTTATTGTTGCTTTTGGGATTCTCCATTGAATTTAGAAGCAGTGTTTGTGCTAAAGCAAGAGAGAGTGCTGCCTTTTTCATTGCGCACTCTCCAAACTCTCAATCTTGGGCACGATTCTAAAGCTATCTTTGACTACTCTTTTAAGCCCAAGCTTTACAAGGGTAGAATCCTCTAGCTCACACACTGCTTCTTTATCAATGCTTTCTTCATACTTGATACAATCAGAGCAACCATAGCTCTTAAGTGCCAAGATGAGCTTGTCTATTTTTTCCCGCACTCTAGGCAAAGAAACAGACTTCACAAGGCGATACCCAATGCTTCCAAAGGTGAAATCCTTGCTTCGCTTTTCTGCAAAGTCAGCTTTATTATCCTCGCAGAAATTACTAATGCACTGCTCTAAATATTTCTTTTCATTGCTAAGTTTTTCTATCTCACTGCTTCTTGATTCTTTAATCGCATTGCACTCTAGTGTAACCTCCCCATTAATCTTTTCAATTCCCACACTAAGCTCCGCAATTCTCTTTAGTGCGCAATTCACATCTTCATAGTTTTTAATTTCCATTTATTCTCCTTTAAACCAGATTTTAAATTGATATTCCCAAGCCACAAATCCATAGATTGTCCCCACCGCCATTTTTGCTTTTGCCTTTTTGATGATTCTTAGGCTCACTTGGGATTCCTTACCCTAATATCCACGATTCTTTTTGTGCTTTTAGAATAGATATAATCTCCTTTGGCATAAAAGTATCGCACAGAGTAATCGCATTTCTTTCCTGCAATCATTTGGTTGTGCATACGCTCTCCTTGTTTGAAATTTGCAAGTGATTTTCAAGACAAATAGCACTTAGAGCCTTGCCAACTTTAAGGCAAACAGGCAATTAGGAAAGCTTTGTTTATCAAAGCTAGGTTTCCTACTCTTGTCTGTGAGTTTTGAAGTTGGCAAGGTTTGCGCTCCCGTCTTTAAATATTCTTGCAATGTTGTTTTTTGGGGAATGTCCCCAAGACTTTAGACTTGCTTTTAATCTAAAGTATTGGAATCACTTTTTTGTATTGCTCTTTCTTTTCCAAGCTCTCTTAGAGTGTCTAGTATCTCTTGCCATTTCTTGATATTCTTTGGAGAGGAGAGTTTCCTTAGGGCATTTTTATAAACTTTTTCTGCTCTTTGCGGGCTAACCCCTAATGCTCTCCCAATCTCTTTAAAAGTCATTTGCTATCCTAAATCACTTGTTTTGTTGTAGAATCGTTTAGCGCAAAGGACTTTTAAAAGTTTTCAAGATAGAATCAAAGGAGTTACCTAAGCGGTAATAACTGCAGATTCTAGTGATGAATCTTTTAAAAGCCGAAGGATAACACGATTCATAAATACATCATTGCCCTTGTGGCTTCTAAATCCTCCAAAGTCGCACTTTCTTTGCCACTTAGAGAAACTCTAGCAAGGGTGAGCCTTAACACCCCCTCACTTTGTCTAAAGTTTCCCCTGCCAAGTTCCCATAGCTTCCAAGCACAATTTGTAGGGATTCCGCTCACTTTGCAAATCTCAATATATTCCTCTTTTTGCAAACCTTTAAGTTCATATCTACCCAAGCAACGATTTCTTAGCTGTGCGAGTTCCTGCTCTCTTTTGCTTCCAAGTCTGCCACTACTGATAGAATCTGCTAACCAATGTGTGCCAACTAAGATAAGCGGTTGTTTAGAGAAGTCCATAATCCTACGCAAAGTTTCTAATACACGCCATTTCAAATGCTCTGCTTCATCTACGATGAGATACTTCCCACATTTCTTTAACTCTGCTGCAACTTTTAAGATTCCGCTATGATTGCTCTTAAACCCTCCTAGATTTAACGCATTGCAAAGATTCTTTAAAATATCTTTAGCGTTCATATCGGGTGTGGCTTCCACAAAGATTGCCTCTAAATGACTTTTACAATACTCCTTTACGATTCTTGTCTTGCCTGTGCCACTAGCACCTAAAACAACAGAGATTCTATCCCCTTGCATACTCGCTAAAAGAAGTCTTGAGAAGATTCTTTTCACATCACTTGTTTGGATAAAATCTAAGTTGTTTAAGCCCATAATCTTATTTTTCACTTGTGTTTTCTCTGCAACTTCTTTTAAGAAAATTGCAAATTTCTCTTCTACACCTGCGGCATACTTAAAGTCTGGATTATTCAAGTATTGACTAATGTATGTCTTTCTGATTCCAAGTTTCAACTCTAACTTGCTTTGAGAAAAGCTCTCGTCTTTTTCTCTTTGCTCCTTTAAAAATGCTATAATTCTGTCTCTCATAAAAATCCTTTCACTTGAAGCCTAGCTTCTTGTTTGTTAGGGTTTAGGCTTTTAAAGCCTTTTAAAAAGTTTTTTAAAACCCTTTAAAAGACCTTTAAAGTGCTAGTTTTTGCAACAAATCCCAATCATCTGCATAATCTGTGTTGTTCTCTAAGGGTATGGTTATCTCCCAATTATCCTCTTTATTTTGTTCTACTTGAGTGTTATGGATTGCCTCTTTGACTTGCGTTTTAAGCGTCTTTTGTGCATTAGAATCTGCCACTATGGAATCACTTCCCACACCTTTACGCAAGGCTTCTTTCTCTTTGTGCTTCAAGCTCTCTGCTTCTAGCATTGCATTCCTGCGGATAAACTCGGAATGTGTGCTGTCTTTTTGTAAATCTCTTGCGCGCTTAATGGCTGCTTTGTATTCTTTGGAAATCGTTTTAAGCTGCTCTTGTGTGAGGGGATTTGCTTTTCTATCATAAGCCTTGCAGAGAAACTCACCTTTTTCATTAAAGATAAAGGCTTCGTTACTCGCATTGATATTCTTTCTAACTAAGACTTTGCTTCCTGCTTCAATGTATTGTGTTGGCACATACACAAAGGGGCGCATTTCTATGCCACTTTTGCCCATAACTCTTGGTTTGGAAGCTTCGGCATAGAGGAGGAATTGTGTGTAAGGCACACTTTCTCTTTGGAAGTTAGCCTCACTCCATAAATCCATTGGACTTTTGCCTTGTGCTTTACTCCAACGCCTAGAAACCCTATCTATATTCCAAAACTCTACTGCCTCATCTAATAGAGTTTTGGCGATTTCAAAGTTGATTAGCACTTTTTGCTGTGTTTTGATTGGATTGCCTTTTGCGTCTTTGCTTCTCCTTTCCCTCTTTGGAGTTTGGCACTCCCTAGCACTTCTCTCACTCACATTTCTACCAATGTAACTACCAAGTGCAGTAATATAGCTTCCTTGAATCGTGCGGAATCTCCTTTCTACTACTGCTTTAGCCTTTCCTTTATACGCGGCAGAGCGCACAAATTTAATATTCAATCCCTCTAGCAGCCCTTGCACTTTATTGCTTAGATAGTCTTTGCCATTATCAAATTGAATGGCTTGGGGTTTGCCCATATTTTCAAAGGCTTTCCATAGTAGTCTAACTACTGCATTAGAATCCGAAGTCTCACTTAGACTCGCTATGCTTCTGCCACTATAAACATCTACGATGGAGAGAATACTTGGGCGGATTTGTTTGCCCTCACTATCTAACACGATTGCATCAAGCGGTGAGCTATCCATTTGCCATAATTGGTTAGGTAGGGTATAGAGTTCTCTTTGGATTCCATAGGCGGGTTCTTTATAGGAATCTGTCTTATCGCTTCCATAAGTGATGAGGGTGTATTCTAAGGAATTTGCCGCTAGATAGGAATCAAGGAAGCGATTGAGGGTATTGAGAGAAAATAGAGGCGGAATCTCACATTTGAGGAATTTCTTATAAGAATAATCTTTGACATACAAGTGTGCGATAATGTGTAATTCTCTCCACAGCTGCATACGATTGCAATATCCACTCCCCATTATGCGCCATAGTCTTAAGGTTTCCTCTTGCGCCCACTTTGGAAGTGAAGTTGTGCCTGTTTTTGCAATTCCTCTTTTATCGCTTAACGCACTTAGTCCCTGTGCTTTATACTTTCTTTGCCAATCAAAGAGTTTGCCTTGTGTGAGTTTTAAACTAGAATCCTCTTTGTTTTTAAGCTCTATAAAGTGTTTGACTTTTATTCCTGCACTCTTTGCACTCTCATAGTCTAATAGAATTTGCTCTCTTTGCTTTGCTTGTTGCTTTTGGGTTAGAGTGAGATTGTGCCAAGCAAAAGTGTCATTATTAGATTTCGTTTTTATAGTATTGCAAGAAGTTTGTGTAACTTCGCGGTGTGGAATTTGTGAGCAATCATCTGCGTTGTGCAAACCCATAACCTCATCACTTAAGGATTCTACTGCCTTGTCAGCAGATAAATCATTGCAATAAAGAGCGGAATCGCTGCTGCTAGTAGTCCTACAATAATGCTTGCTAGCACAATCAAACCCTCTAGGGTGTAGAGTTTCTCTTTGAGTTCTTTGAATAATTTTGTTAGTTTCATTTTTGATTCCTTTACAATCCAATGTTTTAGAATCCATAGATTCCATAACATTAGGTTGTGTTGCATTATTTATCATTGCGTTGTTGTCCGAGACTCTTTGATTTTTGTGGAAATCCATAGTCTTATTTATAGAAGTTGTAATCACCGCGTCATTACTAGATTCTTTATTCTCACTCCCCATTTCTTCTAATACATATTTGAGTGGATAGCCTTTCTCTATGGCTTCTACTTGAGAAGGTATTAAAGGAGTGTTCCAAATTTGGAGGATTTTACCGCCGCGACCTATACCTTCAGAATAAATAAAGTGTAAAAAATGACACGATACTTGACAAATTTTTTTGCCTTTCTTGTTGGCGCGAATACAAGCCTTTTTAACGGATTCGTATTCCATATTATATTTTTCTGCAAACTCTTTGCTACTTATCCATTTTCCCATTATGCTACCTTGAATCCATCTTTTTCTAAGAGTTCTCTAAGCTCTTTAGCCCTACCTCTTACGCCTTTGATTTTTCCCAAAGACATATCTTGAATGATAAAATAATCTGTATCCTTTAAGCCTTTAGCCTTGCACCAAGTTCTTAGCTTAATGCCCTTTTTATTCATTTGTTGGGTAAGATAAGTAAATTCTTTCCGCACCTTTTTATTTTGCATAGGCATTCCTTGCTTTTTATGTTATAATACTACCTAACCACTCCACAAAGGGAGTGGAGAAAGTAGTTTTATAGCTCTAGTTTGAAAGTGATTCTTAACTTCCAAACTTTGAGCCTTACAACCACTTTTTTGCACTTCAAAATTCGCATTTCAAAGCTCCAAAAGCGATATTCTTCCCGCCCACCCAAACCACTTTTTAAGTTTTTATATTTTTATGATACAATAACTTAAAAGTAATGTAA
This sequence comes from uncultured Helicobacter sp., assembly GCA_964464895.1. Taxonomy (GTDB): domain Bacteria; phylum Campylobacterota; class Campylobacteria; order Campylobacterales; family Helicobacteraceae; genus Helicobacter_D. Next base: position 16,755 of record CAYXGY010000011.1, read on the forward strand.
TTATAGTGTAAAATTTAACACAAGTCAAGACAAAAAAGGAAAAATATGTCAAAAATAACACTCTCTCAAGCTATAAAGCTAGGAATGCAAAAGTCAGAAATTTCTAGTTATTCAGAGTTGAGCAAGCTATCTGGTGTTCCAATTGATACGATTAAAACTTATACCTCAGAAAAAGGCAAAAATCACAATCCAAGCATAGGGTTCTTAAGAAAAATATCGGCAGTTATTGATATAGGCGACTATTTTAGTGCATTAGCAAATCCAATAGGCAATATTGTCCCTAAGTCAGTCTTTGAAAATAATGATTTGTCCCTTAGTATTGTCCCTAAGTCTAAGAAAAAAATGTCCCTAAGTAAAAAAGGGTATTCAGATTTCAAACAAAACTTAAACGAAAAAACTGATTTAACATTAAATGATGATTTTGTAAAAATTCCATTCTATGATGATGTAGTGGCAAGTGCAGGACAAGGCTACATAAACACAGAATCTCCGCCGCAATATATAACCTTTTCAAAAGCATATTTAAGAGAATTTCTAGGCATTTATAGCGCAAAGAATCTCTCTATTATTACAAGCAATGGCGATTCAATGCTACCCACAATTCCACAAAATTGTAATATTATAGTAGAACATGGTGCGCCTAAAGATGGTGAGATTTGCATTACTAGAATCGGAGAAGATTTACTCATTAAACGCTTACAAAAATTCCCCAAAATTCGTCTTTTAAGTGATAATGCAAGCTATGAACCAATAGACTTAGAAAAACAAGAATACGAAATTATAGGGCGCGTCATTTGCTATATCAAGCGCGTATAGCCTAAACACCCTCTTTTATATGGAGTATCTTAATTAAGTATTTTGTGATGATTTTTGTGAGTGTTTTAAACGCCCTTTAATACGCTTTTAAAGCCTATTTTTAAAGGCACTTTTGTGATGTTTTGTGAAAAAATAGCCATTTTGTGAAAAAATCTAAACTTAATTTTCCACTTTAAATCAAAGTATTTTAAATCACAAACTACCATTTTACCGAAGCTCAAAGCCTCTTACTTTTTAAATTTTGCACTTTGAAATAAAACACCCCCTTATAGCAGAGGCGACAAGCTTTATTTTAAGTGCAAATTGTCATTCTGAGCTTTCGCAAGAAAGCGAAGAATCTCTTAATGATTCTAAAAGAGATATTTCGGGCAAAAGCCCTCAATATGACAAAATGCGAGTAAGTTTAGAATATCTTTTAGGGATTTTGCATTCCAAACTTGCCACCTTTGCCTTTAAAGAATTTTATGCAGGAGGAGGGCTAGGAGAGAGTGGCTATCGCTATAAAAAGGCTTTTTTAGAAAAACTCCCAATCCCAAAGATTAGCAAGAGTCAAGAAAAAGAGTTTGTGCAACTTGTCAAAGAAATTGCACAAACCAAACAAAACGGAGGTGCGACTTTAGTCGCACAAAATGAGCAAGCAAAAATTTTAGAATCTCGCCTCGATTCTATGGTCTATGCGCTCTATGGCTTAAGCAACGAAGAGGTAAAAATTATTGGGGGGGGGGGGCAACACATAGTCTTTGCGTTGTTGCTTGTGGCTGCTATTGGTTCAAGGTTGCTTGATGTCGTTAAGCTTTTGTGTGAAAACTTTGAATCTGAACTTATGGAGGCTTTTAGATTCTGTGAGGGGTTGCAAGTGCCAAGCTATCAGTATGAAAGCAAAATCATCTACCCAAATATGGCAAAAGAATTTATTGCGTATCTTGATACGCAAGGATTTTTTACCAATCAAAAATGTTTTATTTTAACGGATAATATTAAAGATAAAAATAGATTGCTCTATCTAACTGCGATTCTAAACTCTAAGACAAATTTTTGGTATTTTAAGCAAATCGGGGCGACTTTGGGAGCGAGTGGCTATGAGATGAGCAAAATTTTTGTAGAAAAACTGCCTGTGGTGGAAACTCATAAAATAGATTCCAAACTTCTAATAGAAATTGAAACTTTAGCAAAAGAAATTTTAGAGATAAACAATTCTTGTCATTCTGAATCTGCGTTAGCAGGTGAAGAATCTCATCATACAAAAATCAAGAGAGATGTTTCGGCTTCGCCTCAACATGACACAATAGCGCAGCTTGAAAGAGATGTAAAAAGCTTAGAATCTCGCCTCGATTCTCTGATTTATCAAGCATACAACTTAACACACGATGAAATAGCCTTAATTGAATCTGAATTTTCAACAAGAGAGAGAGAGAGAGAGAGAACAGAAATAATTGAGAATCTTTATTGTTTATTGGAATCTTTTATGCAAGATTCTACGAGAATCTACGAGGGGAAAATCATTTGGGCAGAGATGACAAATACGCCTTGCTTTGTGTATGATGATAAAGGATATTATATCAACCAAACATGCTATTTTATCCCCAAAGATGATAAATATCTTTGTGCAGTGCTAAACTCAAAGCTCATTTATTTTTATATGCAACAAATCGCCTCAAATTTGGGTGATGGTGCGTTTCGGTGGATAAAGCAATTTATAGAAAAACTTCCCATTCCAAAACTCACAGAATCTAATCAAAAAATGGCAGATTCTATTATTGCTCTAGTTGATGATATTTTAAAATCCAAAGCCAAAGATTCCACGACCGACACAACCCACCTAGAATCTAAAATTGATTCTTTAGTGTATCAACTTTATAATCTCACAGACGATGAGATAAAAACCATAGAAACAAGCTAAAGATTTATTATCATTATGCTAAAATGCAAAGACAATAAGGATAAAGAGCAAGCAATGAAAGATTTAAAATGGTTTTGGTTTTTATTTGGTGTTTTAACTGCTGGTGTAGTTTTTTTGCTCTATAAACTTTCCAAAAAAGATTCTGATAAAAATACTTGTATTAATGGATTTGCAGAGGGATATACGAGTGGATTTTCTGCTATACCCTCACCGACTGAACCCAAAAAATATGGGGAGATTGCACAAGAGATTCAACAAAAACAGATACAAGCCTACAAACAAATCAATACGAATCACCAAAAACAAAGAATAAGTCTTGAAAAATAAACAAAAAACCTGCAAGAAAAAATAATCTTTCTAACAATACAAATCTACAAAATCAACTTAATATCCAAAATAATATTTTTATGGAAAATGAGCTTAATACCATAGGAAAACTTCCTCAACCTTTAGCAGAACGAGCAATGACTCTGCTAGAAAAAACGTCTGAACACAAAATACAAATAGATAAAGAAATACTTGAGCTAGAAAAACAAGAACAAAAGAATAGGACGAGTAGTATGCGTTGGTTTTATGGTTTGCAAAGCTTGGGAGCTATAACAGCAGTTATTGTTATCCTTGGGAGTTTAGGATTTGGTGTATATGTATATCTTGCTACAAATAATGTAAATGCTTGGCTTTCTTTTGCTTGCTTCATTCCTGCATTTATCACTTCCGTCGTCAAACTAGGAAACATTAAAAATCATAAATAGAATAAAGTTAAAATTTACTTTTAAATTAGATAAACTCGCCTTTATAGATTCCCCAAAGAGAATCTATAAAAAACAGGGAGAGGACACAAGCTAAATCTTCTTATACGGCGCCTGTCCGACTTCGTAGTAGTTGTTGCCTTGCGCGTCAATCGCGACAATCGCGGGGAAGTTCTCAATCGTGAGCCGCGCCACCGCTTCGGGTCCAAGCTCGGGATACGCCAAAACCTCGTATTTGGTGATACATTTCGAGATGAGTGCCGCCGCGCCGCCCACCGCGACCATATACACCACGTTGTGTTTGACCATAGAATCAATGACTTCCTTGCTTCGGTAGCCCTTGCCAATCATTCCGTGGATTCCTTGCTCGATGATTGTCGGCGTGTATTTGTCCATACGCCCGCTCGTGGTTGGTCCCGCGCTACCAATCGTGTTGCCCGGCTTCGCGGGAGTTGGTCCGAGATAATAAATCGTCTCGCCCGCCAAATCCACGGGGAGCTTTTCGCCACGCGCGAGTGCCTCGGTGAGTGCCTTGTGCGCCGCGTCGCGCGCGCAAAGAATCGTGCCACTAATGAGCACGCTCTCGCCCGCCTTGAGGCTCTTTGCCACTTCTTTACTCAAAGGTGCTGTGATTTTCTTTGGTTCTGACATCTTTCCCTCCTTATAGCTCAATATCGGCGTGTCGCGCCGCGTGGCAGTTAATATTCACAGCCACAGGAAGCCCCGCAATGTGGGTGGGATACCATTCCACATTCACGGTGAATGCGGTGGTTGTCCCGCCGAGCCCTTGTGGTCCAACGCCCGTTTTGTTCGCAATTTCGAGCAATTCTTCCTCGAGTTTCGCATAACGTGGGTCGGGATTTTTCGAATCAATCTCGCGCACCGCCGCTTGTTTGGCGAGAATCGCTGCCTTTTCCATTGTGCCGCCGATTCCCACGCCAATGACCATTGGGGGGCAGGCGTTTGGTCCAGCGAGCTTCACGGCTTCGGTGAAGACCTTTTTCACGCCCTCGATTCCATCGGCAGGGACGAGCATTTTTAGCACGCTCTTGTTCTCACTCCCAAAGCCTTTGGGGCAGACTTTGAGGTGTAGCTTGTCGCCCTTGACAATGCGTGTGTGAATCACCGCGGGCGAGTTGTTTGTCGTGTTTTTGCGCTCATACAGTGGCTCTTCGACAACAGACTTGCGCAAATAGCCCTCTGTGTAGCCCTTCTTAATGCCCTCGTTAATCGCGTCTTCGATATAGCCGCCCACGATATGCACATCTTGCCCTATCTCGACAAAAACCACCGTCATACCCGTGTCTTGGCAAATTGGCATCATATTGCCCTCCGCGATTTTACCATTCTCAATGAGTGTATCAAGAATATTCTGTCCCAAAGCCGATTGCTCGGTCTTTTTCGCGCCCGCAAAGGCTTGCTTGATGTCGGGCGTCTGAATACAGCACGCGTCAATGGCAAGCTTCGCAACAGCAGATTTGATGTCTTCGTATTGCACCTCTCTCATCGTTTCCTCCTTATAATTTTAAGCGTAAGTGATTTTACTCCACAAAATGTAAAAAAGGCTTTAAAAATCAGATTATCTATCAAATTGCGTCTGTGAGATTCTGTATTATGGATTGCTTAATTTATACTCATAAAGAAGAATTGGAGAGTTGTGATGATAAAACCGAAGTATTTGCGTATCGAGATTCCTCACGGAATCTCGATAGTCTTAACTAAAGTTAAGTTCTATTTAGCCCAAATATCCTGCAAACATTGCGAAAAAGTAACCAAATACACAAGAGCTAAACACCCCGATAAGTCCGGGCAAAATAAAGCTATGGTTGATAACGAATTTTCCAATGTGTGTTGTGCCAGAGCGGTCAAACTGAATCGTTGCCAAGTCGCTTGGATAGGTTGGCAAAATATAATATCCATAGCACGCAGGAGCAAAAGCTACAATAATCGCAGGATGCACCTCGATTCCAAGTGCTAAAGGCACGAATGCGGTAATCGCTGCGGCTTGAGAATTAACAAACTTTGAAATGAGCAATAGCATAATCGCATAAGTCCAAGGATAATCTCGCACCACGTCTCCTAAGGCAGTTTTCATCATCGGCGTATGCACCGCAAACATTGTATCTGCCATCCAAGAGATTCCAAATACCGCGACAAGCGCAATCATACCAGAGCGGAAAATTTCGTTTTTGCCGATTTTACCCGCATCTACTTTGGTAAAAATCAACAACGCAGAACCCGCAAGAAGCATAAAGATTTGAATCGTATCTACCATATTCATTGGCTTATTTTTGAAATGCGGGCGAAGCTCTGGAAATGCTCCCAAAATCGCAACAATCGCAATTGCACCTAAGAAAATCCACATTGCTGCCCATTGCACGCCCGGGAGTTTAACTCCAAGCAGAGTTTTGGAATCCCCATAAACATAGTTTTTAAATTCAGGGTCTTTGAGTTTTTCTTGAAATTCCTCGTCTTTGTCCAAATCTTTGCCTCTAAACCAAGAAAAAATCCCGATAACTAATACGCCTCCCAAAGTTGCGGGAATCGTGATTTTGAGCAAATCCACATAACCATCAAACCCTGCCAAAGGAGTTTTTGCATTTAATAAAAACGCGGTTAGAGAAACTACCGCCACAGAAACAGGGCTTGCGATAATTCCCATTTGTGAGGAGATAGAGGAAGCCGCCATTGGACGCTCTGGACGGATTCCGTTCTTTATAGCAATGTCATAGATAATAGGCATCATAGTATAAACTACGTGTCCTGTTCCACAAAGAATTGTCAAGAAACAAGTTACAAAAGGAGCTAAAATCGTTAAAAATTTCGGATTTCTTCTTAGGATTCTTTCTGCGATTTGCAGCATTACATCTAATCCGCCGCTTGCTTGCAAAGTTGCACTTGCGACAACCACAGCTAGAATCGTAAGCATAACTGCAACTGCAGGCTTACCGGGCTGAACGCCAAAACCAAAAGTCAAAACCAAAAGCCCAATACCTCCTAAAAGCCCAAGAGCGATTCCGCCCTTGCGTGCTCCATAAAATAAACAAATTAAAACAACAATCAGCTGAATCGCAAATTGTGTTCCCTCGCTTAAGGACATCAGAAAATCCATAAACTATCCTTTCAAATGATATTAGTGTCTAATTATATTACAAAAAGTAGCAAAATGAGTAAAAAACTGCGAAATAAAATAAAAATTATAAATTATTTTATTCTTTTAAATATTATTTAAACAAAAAGTAAAATAATATTTGAATTTCTTACACATTGAGGAATCGCGATGCTGTTAAACTTTGCCCATTAGTTCCTTTTTGCAAAAACAAAAATAACCTGTCGGATTCTTTCTTCTATGCGTTGTATAGAGGCTCAAATGGTAATCGTGATTCAAAAATAATCCCAAAAGGCTTGATTGGTCCAAACGATTCTCTACCCAAATCTTATTTTGCGGGCTGATTTTATCAAAGTTATAACTGCACAGGATAAATTTCGGAGAGAGGTTGCAAATCCACTCTATAAACTTTGGCAAATCCCAAATATATTCAAACAATCCCGCACAAACAATCAACGTAAAAGAATCCTTAGAAAAGTAGGGAAATTCCCCCTGATTGAAATCACAGAGGATATTTTCCTCTTGATGAGGATACAAATCTACCCCCACATAAGAGGGATTCAGATGATTTTCTTTCAATACTTCCCTAAAATACTGCACGCCACAGCCCAAATCCAATACAGATTCTAAACTCTCCTTTGCTTCAGGCGAAAGCAAATCTAGCAAAATCTGCGCTCTTTGTTTAAACTCCAAATCATACTTGAAATCTTCTTTCCACAAATTCACATTCGCAGAATCGCTTTTTGCTTCTAAATTATGATTTACCCCCCCCCCCCCCGCTAGGAATTTCATCAAGATTTTTTGCTTTAAATTCCTCGATTCTTGCTCTAATTTGCAAAAGTTGCTCTTCCTCAACCTCCTCTCCCATTTCTTTTTGGATACTTAGTCTTAAATTCTCTAACATATCCTTTTTAAGAGATTCTATCTCTAAAGGAGCGGGATTAAAGTCAATCAAGCCTGCCCTTAATTCCTCCAAAGTCCAGATTCTTAAAATTCCGCTCACCGCAGAAAATCTTTGCTTATTTTCTTCGTTTCTTGCGATTAAAACTACCGGAATCCCCATTGCCACACAAGGTGCAGCACAATGGAGTGCGCAAGTGATGATGAGTTTGGCTTCTCTCTTATAAGTTTCAAGTAAATTCTGTGCTTGAGATTCAAAATATTCAAAGTTTAAATTTTGATGCTCTATCTGTTGTTGATTGATTTGTATTGCATTTTTAGAATGTGGAATATATTGTAAATCCCCCTTAGGAATCCCTACTAAGAAAACTTTGTTTGCCTCTACATTTGTTTCGCGCCTAGGTAATGTCAAAGTCAAACAACGTGAAAAATAAGCCCTAAGCCCTTTATTTTGACAGAATCGCAAAGTCTCTAAATCCCTACAACCGATTTCTTTGTTTTTAAAGTAAAAAGGATAATAGGCGATAAAGTATTCTAAAAATTTATAAATCTCTGAAGCAAAATATGTCCCAACAAAAATAGGCAGAGTTTGTTTATTGGGAAAAAAATGGCAAAAATGGGCAAACCAACCCTACATAAATAAAGGAATTAAGGTATTTTAGGGATTATTATTCCCCCCCCCCCCCGCACAGAAACTGACAAGAGAATCTCTATCGTGCATTGTATAAGTTGCATTAGGAAAAAGAGTTGAAAGGGCGTTTTTCACTGCGAGAGTTTGGATATAATCGCCCAAGTTTAAATGATTGAATTTAGGGAAATGTTTGTCATAATTAAAAAGCAAAAAACGATTCTTTGCGATAGGCTTGTCGCCATTAGGAATCACAAGATTTCTTAAAGAAAGCATTTCGTTTTCAACAGATTTTGTTAGAGCTAATTGGAAGTTAGAATCTAATTCTTTAATTTTCTTTTTAATTTTTCCAAAAATTATCATAATTTTCTCCTTTGAATTTCAATTTGCTAGTTAATAGCGATGCAATGGCGCAAGATTATATTACCTTTTGTTCTTTTCTTTGAATCAAACGAATAATATTAGGAATATGTTTATAAAAGATAATGCACATCATTAACACTAAAGGCGTATGGGTTGTGATATGTGGAATCTCTGGGTGCAAAAAGAAACTAGAACCTATGCCACAAATCACACCAAAAAGCGAAGCTAAAGAGGAGATTTTCAATAATTTCCCCACAACAAACCATACAAGCAAGCCTAAAACGGCTTCTAAAGGCAAAAATACTGCGACAACACCGACACAAGTCGCCACTCCTTTGCCGCCCTCTAATCGCAAAAAAGGTGAAAAACAATGCCCCACGATAGCAAGAACTGCCATCATCCATTGCGCTTCAAAACTCACACCAAAGCCTTTCGCAATCATAATTATTACAACACCTTTTAGTGCGTCACTTAGCATTGTCAAAACGGCGATTCTTTTAGCAATTTTTGGATTGCTTTCTTTCAATGCACGCAAAACATTGGTTGCACCGATACTTCCGCTCCCAATTTCTCGAATATTTACCCCACCAAAAAATTTACCATATAATAGCCCAAATGGAATCCCACCTACCAAATAGGCAAACGTGTAAAAGATTCCATTTAAGCTTGTGAAAAAGTCAAGAATCCCAGCTAATAAATACATTTCAGATTCCTAAACATCTAAGTGTTTCACATCTTTGGCGTGGCTTTGGATATATTCTCTACGCGGCTCTACCTCATCGCCCATAAACAGAGAAAATACATCACTTGCCCCCGCTTCGTCTTGAATCTCTACGCGAATCAATCGGCGATTCTCTGGTGTCATTGTGGTTTCCCAAAGTTGTTCTGGATTCATTTCACCCAAACCTTTATATCTTTGGATATATGCACCCTTTTTGCTACTTTCCTCTATGGATTCTAACAAACTTACTGCATCTTGCCCTTGCAAAAATTCCAAATCAAATTCTTTGATTTTATTAAAAACAAAACGTGCTTCTTCAAAAAGTGGGTGAGTAAAAAGCTCTTCATCAATCTTAATATCTACCAAGCCAGAATCTGTTTGCACATAAAGATGAATTTTATCTTCTTCTGTTTTTTCGTTTAGGATATTAAACCCAAGCTCTAGGATTCTCTTTTTGATTGTCTTGCATAGTATATCATTCTTGAGCGTGAGCAAATCGTCATTTTCAATCAAATACCGCACGATTTCAATCAAGGCAAAACGTTTTTTGAGATTGTGCAAAGTTGAACGATAATGTGCGACAATTTTAAAAAACTCAATCAATTCTTTTGTGCCGATTCCTTGAAATTCAAAATTTTCGATTCCGTTTTCAATCAGATATTCACTCAAAGCCTTTTCATCTTTAAGATAAATTTCTTTTTTGCCTTTTTTGAAACGATAAAGTGGCGGTTGCGCAATGTATAAATACCCTGCTTCAATAATTCCCTTTAAATAGCGGAAAAAGAAAGTCATTAAAAGCGTTTGAATATGGCTTCCATCTACATCTGCATCTGTCATAATGATGACTTTATTGTATCTTGCTTTTTGAATGTCAAATTCCTCTCCGATTCCGCAACCTAGTGCGGTGATAAGGTTTTTGATTTCTTCACTCTTTAGAATCTTATCTAGGCGACTTTTTTCTACATTTAAAATTTTTCCACGCAAAGGCAAGATTGCTTGATAAACTCTATCGCGTCCCTGTTTCGCTGAACCTCCAGCAGAATCTCCCTCTACGAGATAAAGCTCACTGATACTTGGGTCTTTGCTTTGGCAATCTGCTAACTTACCGGGCAATGTGCCAACACTGAAAGATTCTTTCTTGCGTGTAAGTTCTCTTGCCTTTTTCGCCGCTTCTCGCCCACGAGCCGCCAAAAGTGCCTTTTGCATAATGGCTTTTGCTTCGTTTGGATTTTCTTCAAAGAATTTTGAGATTTTCTCGTAACTAAGCTTTTGCACAATTGGGCGCACGAAAGAGCTTCCTAACTTACCCTTTGTTTGTCCCACAAATTGCGGGTCAATCACCTTGACAGAAACAATCGCAATCAATCCTTCGCGAATGTCGTCTCCTGTAATCTTGGAATCTTTTTCGCGAGCATTGGCATTTTCTTCAATATAATTCGTAATGGCACGCGTCAAACCCATACGAAATCCTGCTTCGTGCGTCCCGCCATCAGTTGTATGGATATTATTCACAAAGCTTAAGACTTTCTCATCAAAGCCTTCATTATAAGCCAAAGCAATTTCTACTTCTACATTCTCATCTTTACCCTCAAATCCAATAATAGGAGAAATAAATGGCTTTTTGTTAATATCACTGATAAACTGCGATAAACCGCCCTCAAAATGATAAGTCTCATCAAAATCACTTTGCTCCTCTTTGAAATGAATTGTAATTTGGTGATTCAAATAAGCAAGTTCTTTGAATCTCTTTTTTAGGATTTCCTTATCAAAGGTTACTACTTCAAAGATACTATCATCAGGGACAAATTCAATTGTTGTTCCATTGCGTTTGGTTTCTCCGATGATTTCTAAATCATTTTGTGGAATCCCTTGCGCAAAGTCTTGGCGGTAAATTTGGTTGTGTTTAAAGATTGTCATTTGAAGAGATTTTGAAAGCGCATTGACAACGGAAACACCTACTCCGTGTAATCCTCCAGAGTAAGTTTTTTGGTCAAACTTCCCACCTGCGTGGAGCACAGTTAAGGCGACTGTGGCAGCGGAAATATTTTCTGTCGGGTGAATATCTACCGGGATTCCGCGTCCATTATCAGAAATCCTTGCGCCACCCTCTTTAGTTAAAATGACTTCAATTTCGGTGCAATATCCTGCCATTGCCTCATCAATACAATTATCTACCACTTCATAAATAAGATGATGCAAGCCACCAATATTTGTATCGCCGATATACATTCCCGGACGTTTTCTGACCGCTTCTAAGCCTTTTAAAACTTTAATACTTTGTCCCGTGTATTCTAAATCTTCCATTTTGTTCCTAAATAAGATTTTATTCTAAGATATTTAAATGATAATTGGCATTACAACAGTGGAGAAGTTTTCGCTTTTTAGCACAAAAGGTGCGTTTTTGCCATTTAATTCCCAAATGAAATCCGCAGTGTCAATTTGCATTAAAAAGTCTAGAACATGGCGCGAATTAATGCCTATTTCAATTTCTTCGTTAATTGGAAGATTCATTTCAATTTGTGTTTTAGCTTCAGAATTGTCTTGACTTAAGGATTCAAATAAAATTTCATTGGCTTTGAAAGTAATCTTAACATCATTTGTTACGGAGTTAATGACTTTGATTCCCTCAATGATTTTTGCTTTAGGAATCGTAAGTTGTGTGGCAACTTCTTTTGGTAAGATTTTCTCATAATCTGGAAATTTTCCATTAATGAGATGGGAGAAGAAAATGTAATTTTGAGATTTGATGATGATGTCCTTTTCATTATAGAAAAGCTCAATGTTGTCAAAGAATAGACGTTGAATCTCTGTAATGGCTTTTTTAGGGAAAATCAATGCTAAGTTGCTTCCTGATGCGTTGTCAAATTTTACCATTGCAAGACGTTTAGTGTCTGTTGCGACGAAATTATAAGAGTATTCTTTAATATCTAAAAGAGCTCCATTTAATTCGCGTTTTTGATTATTCGTATCAATAGCAGGAAAGATTTTTTTCATTGAGGCAATGAGTTGTAAAGAATTAATTTCTAATTTTGGTAAGTTTTCGTGCTCTGGGAAAGCTGGAAATTCTTGAGCATTGAACATAGGAAGTTTAAAGGAGCTTTTGTTTTGTTGGATATGTAGATTTTCATTTTGAGTGTAAAGATTTACTTCTCCTTCTTTTAAATGTTTGATGATGTCTAGGGCTTGTTTGCCATTGACTGTTGCGATTCCATTTTCGTTAATTTTAAGGGAATCGCTAGAGGCACAAAGTCCCATTTCAAAATCTGTGGCTTTGCAAATAAGTTGATTATCTTTTGTTTCAAGATAGATATGAGAAGTGATTTGGCTAGAATCTTTTTTGTCTAAAAAAGGTTGCAGAGAAATAAAAATATTATCCAAGACACTATTTGGAATGGTAATGTTCATAAGAGCTCCTTAATTTAATTAAATTTAGAAGTATTAGTAGAGGGCTTGAAATGTTGAATAAGTGCTACAAGCTTCTAAATTTCTATCTTTCGTGTGAATCAATTAGGATTTTTAATTTCACATAAATTCACTATTTTAGCAAAACTTTGTTTTTATTGTATTTAAAAGTGTTATTTTATTCTATTTTTTATCTCTTCAATGATAGTTTTAAAATTTGTGTTTTCGTTGATTTCATCTTGGATACTCTTCATTGCTTTGCTTACAGTGCTATGGTCTTTCATACCAAAGAAGTTTGCGAGATAAGGCATAGAGTTTGGCGTAAGAGTCCTTGCTAGATAGATAACAATTTTTCGTGCAATGACAATGTTTTTAGAGCGATTTTTGCTTTTAATATCGGAGGGTTTGAGATTGTAATATTTTGCTACGGTGTCAATGATTTTGTCCATATTGATATTTTCTTTGGATTCTTTGATATATTCTTTTAAAACATCTTTGACGAAATCTAAGCTGATTTCTTGGATATTTGTAACATTCATTGAAAAGTTGAGTTTGACTAAAACACCCTCAATTTCACGGATATTGTCATTGATATTTGCCGCGATAAAATGAATAATGGTATCGTTTAGGTAGATTCTATCTAGCTCGCATTTCGCGCGGATAATGTTGATTTTTGTTTCTAGTTCTGGGGGTTGGATGTCCGCAAGAAGTCCAGAAGTGAAGCGCGTTTTTAGACGCTCTTCTAAGCCTTTCATATCTTTTGGCGGGCGGTCAGAAGTTAGCACAATTTGCTTATTATTCTCTTTGAGTTCATTAAAGGTGTGGAAAAATTCTTCTTGGATTTGTTCTTTACCACTTAGAAATTGAATGTCATCAATTAGCAAATAATCACAGGCACGATATTTTTCTCGGAATCGCTCCATTGTGTTGTTACGAATGTGTAATAAAAAATCATTTAAAAATTGCTCACTTGTGGTATAAATGACATTTTTACCTACAAGAATGTTCGCATTGCCAATAGCGTTTAAAAGATGTGTTTTGCCCAAACCAGTATTACCATAAATGACAAGGGGATTGTATTTGATGCTTTGGTTTTGCGCGACAGATTTCGCAACATTAAAGGCAAAAGTATTGGAATTGCCCACGACAAAAGAAGCAAAAGTAAAAGAGGGATTGAGATTCGTTGTACTGTTTGGTTTGCGCACATTTGCTTTGTTTTCTTTCTTTTTGCTAGAGTTAGCGACTTCTACGATAATTTCTGGTTTCAAGCCCTTATTGATTTCAAAAAGATGTGCAATTTTGCTAGCATATTTGGTTTTTACCCAACTTGCAATTAAAATATTTGGAGCATTTAATACGATTCTATCTTCGCGTGAATATTTTTCATTATAAGTAATTTGACTGATATAATTGTCAAATTCAAAAGGTGTAATTTCCTCTTTAAGTTGCAATAAAATTTGATTCAAAATCGCGCCTTTAAAGTTATTCACAGGTGTGAATAATATGTGAATAACTCGTGAAATTTAAGGGAATTTTATCTCAAAATTACTAAAAATTTTATATGATTCTACAAATTTAAAATCATTATTATTAAGGCAATGAGTGAATATTCTAGGCATTGATCCGGGTAGTAGAAATTGTGGTTATGCAATTATTAAATTAGAAAAAAATGCAATTTCTTTGCAAGAGGCGGGATTGATAAAAATCAAAGAAAGAATCTTGCAACATCAAATTTTAGAATTCGTAGAGGGAATTGACTTGGTGTTAAAAAATCATAAAATAGATTCTGTTGCGATTGAGGATATGTTCTATGCTTATAATCCAAGAAGCGTGATTAAACTCGCACAATTTCGCGGGGCTTTAAGCCTTAAGATTCTACAAGAATTGGGCAATTTCACGGAATATACTCCTTTGCAAGTTAAAAAGGCTCTAACAGGCAATGGCAAGGCACAAAAGGAACAAGTTGCCTTTATGGTGAAGCGACTTTTAGGGATTAAGGGCGAGATTAAACCGCTAGATATTACAGATGCAATTGCCATTGCAATTACACACGCGCAACGATTGAAACTTCAAATTAAGGAATTTTAATGCAAATTACACTTTTAAATTACACGGAATTAAATGTTTGCTCTCACGCGATTCGCACTTGTTGGCAGAGCTTTGAAAAAAGCGACAATGGGGGTGAGAAGGATAAGGAATTGATTTATCGCGTGGGCAATAAATTCAAACACGCTTCAACTTTGGAACATTTGCATTATACTTTTTATATTCAAGGAATCTCACGCGCGACTTTGCAGGAATTAGCGCGCCATAGAATCGCGTCTTTGAGCGTTAAATCTACGCGTTACACGCTTAAAGAATTAAAAGACACAGAATCTTTTTTGCCTTTAAATACAGCAAATCTTGCCCGTGCTGAAAAATTTTTGGTTTTTACGCAAAATGAAGCAGTGGATAGAGCAAGTGTGCAGGCTTTGGAAAATTTGCGATTCTTATTGCAAGAAAATATTAGCAATGATTTCGTAAAGTTTGCAATGCCTGAATCCTACAAAACCGAGCTGACTTGGAGTATCAATGCGCGAAGTTTGCAAAACTTTTTAAGCCTGCGGAGTTCCAAAAGTGCATTATGGGAGATTCGCAAGCTTGCCTTTGCGCTTTTTGAGGCTTTGCCAGATGAGCATAAGTTTTTGTTTGAGGAATGTTTGCAGGAAGTTCGAATTCAATTTTAATATTATTCAAGGAGGCAAATACTATGGAAGCATTGACGCCAGAAGAGAGAGATTTATTTTTAGAATTTCAAGAGCGTTGGAGTTTGGAGAGAGTCAAAAATATGACTTTGGAGGAATATACAGGAATAGGTGGTAAAGATAGAGATGATTTTGCCTATTGGGTGGAATCTAAACTTGATACATTAGGAAGCATATGGGGTGGAAGTGGGTTTAAATTTGGAATTTTCAAACGTAATGCAAATGACGAAAAGGAAAATAATCGGGGTCATATTTATACAGATAATTATGCTTGGCTTACAAAATATGGCAAAACAAAGGAAGAGGCTTTTAAAAAAGTTAAATCTTATATCGTAAAAATAATTGAATTAAGTCAGCAGAATAAACTTAATGAAATAGAGAATATTGATTTAGGACATTCGTATAAATGGAAAATCGCTTTTCATTATCAAAACATTGATGATATAAAGATTGCTTGTATTTTTAATTGGGAAGTATTAAAAGCTATTGCTAAAGGCGAAAATCTAGGCTTAGAGGAGAATCCAAGCACAGCACGAATTTATCAAAAACTTCTAGGTGATAAGATTTACACACTTGAAACAATGATAAATGAGAAGTCTGTGCCTTTATGGAACGAATATGGCAAGGAAAAAGAAAAAATGGAAACATCAAATCAAACAAATACAAAAAAGGTTTCAAGCGATAGTCAAATCCCGCTTAATCAAATCCTTTATGGACCTCCGGGAACGGGAAAAACATATCAGACGATAGATAAGGCGTTGGAGATTCTGCTCGAAGGAGAAATAGAATCTATTCCTAAAAGTCGTGAGGAGAAAAAGAAAAAATTTGATGAATATAAAGCTAATGGACAGATTGAATTTATCACCTTTCATCAAAGTTTTTCGTATGAGGAATTTGTAGAGGGGATAAAGCCTAATACTGAAAATCCTGAAAATATGACTTATGAAGTGCAAGATGGAATCTTTAAGAAACTTTGCAAAAAAGCAGGGGATTTAAATGAACCCTATATCCTCATCATTGATGAAATCAATCGTGGAAATATTTCTAAGATTCTTGGTGAGCTTATCACACTCATAGAGCCTAGCAAACGAATTGGAAATAATGAGGAGCTCGGAGTAACTCTGCCTTATAGCAGTGAGGAATTTGGTGTGCCTAAGAATCTTTATATCATCGGCACAATGAATACGGCTGATAGGAGTATTGCACTGCTTGATACCGCATTGCGTAGGAGGTTTGAATTTATTGAAATAATGCCCAATTATAAAGATTTGAGCACAGATTGTGAAGGTATTGATTTAAAAGAGCTTTTAGAATCTATCAACAATCGTATAGAATTTTTACTCGATAGGGAACATACCATAGGACATGCTTATTGTATTGATGTCAAAACGCTGGAGGATTTAAAGTCGGTGTTTGCTAAAAAGATTATTCCGCTCTTGCAAGAATATTTCTATGAGGATTATGCCAAGATTGATGCGGTGCTTAATGGGAATGGAATGATTAAAGTAGATGAGGAAATAACTTTTAGCAAGCTATTTAATTCTAAGTTTAACGATTTTGATAATGAAAAAAGTGTTTATCAAATCACAGATTCTTGTGAATGGAAATTGTGGCAATTTGTAAAAATTTATGATGAGAAAAAAGCCAAAGAATTAGAGGAATCATTAAAGAAAGCTTCAAAGATAGAACCAACAATTAAAGAAAATGATGAAAACTAACAATATCCTTTGTATTACCGAGTGGCAACGTTTTGGCGTTGATGAGATAGAGCAAGTTTGTAAAAAGAAAGCCCAACAAGTCTTTAATGAGCTTGTAGAGTTTGCTCATCAAGAGACCAATCATTGCTTCTTGAAGTTTAAAAACTCTAAAACCCTTGTTGCTCAAAACTATGTCGGGCTGATTCAAACCAAAAGTGGTTTTTGTGTGGAGATTTTGCCAAAAACTTTTCAAGCAACCAAAGATAGTGAGGGTTTTAAATTACAAAATTGTATGTGTAAAAAATCTGAAAATTGCGAAATTTGCAAAGCCAAAAATATTCTCCTTAAAATGTTACAATCTTTAAAAGATTCTCCTTTTCAAGAAAGCCATTTTTCAAACCTTAAAGCCCAAAAGCTACCCTTACTTGAAATTTTTATCTTAATGTTTCTTGGCGAGATTGAGAATTTAATTAAAAAGGGGATAAAAAGCAATTATATTGTGCAAGAAGAGAATCGTAATTTTTTAAAAGGTAAGCTACTTTTTAATCAGAATCTTAAAATCAATTTCGCTCATCAAGAGAGATTTTTTACGTCAAGTGATGAATTTAGCCAAAATATTGCCCCCAATCGCATTATCAAAAGCACTTTAGAAGTTTTAAGCAAGCAGAATCTAAGTATTGAGGTAAGTAGCAAACTTACTCAAATGCGTTTCATTTTTGCCGAGATTCCGTCTAGTCAGAATATCGATAAAGATTTGAGTCGGTGTCAAAATACAAGAAATTTTAAACATTATTATGTTTTACTGCAATGGTGCGAAATTTTTTTGAAATGCAAAGCCTTTAGTGTATATAGCGGGGATTCTAAAGCCCTTGCCTTGCTTTTTGATATGAATAATCTTTTTGAATCTTTTGTGGCAAGTGAAATGAAAAAATGGTGTAATGACGAAAATTTTAGAGCGAAAAATTCGCAATACAAAGAATTTATGGAGGATATTTTTGGGAAAAGCCAAAATATTTCTATCAAAACACAAGAAAAATCTAAATTTTTAGCTGAAAACAAAGAAAACAATTGCAATATTTTCCAACTAAAGCCTGACATTGTAGGCTACAGAAAAGATTCAGAAAAAGATTCAAAAGAAGTTCTTTTTATCGCTGATACCAAATGGAAAATTGTAAGCAATGAAAAGGATATTTCTCAAGCTGATGCCTATCAGATGTGGGCGTATCTTTCTAAATACAAATGCACAAAAGGTTTTTTGATATATCCTAAAATAAACAATTTGGAGCAAAACACCGAAATCTTTGAGTTTAAACCTCGAGCTTATAGCGAAACAAACTTAAAAATTTGTTTCTTTTCTATCATTTAATTCCCCATTATCATTATAAGATTCCTTATGGAATCTTATACACGCAAAAACTATTTAATCTTTGCCAAAATTGCATTAAAGGTTGCACTTGGGCGCATAATCGCATTACATTTTTCATCGTCTAGCTTATAATATCCGCCCAAATCTGCTTTAGAGCCCTGTGCGTTGAGGTATTCTTGGTGGATTTTGTTTTCATTTGCACTTAGTTCCTCCGCGATTCCCTTAAAGAAGCTTTGCAGGGCGGAATCGCTATGATCGTTTGCCAACGCCTTAGCAAAATAAAGCGCGAGATAAAAATGACTTGTGCGGTTATCGTCCTCACCAACTTTACGCGAAGGAGCTTTGTTGTTATTGAGCCACTCGCCAATCGCATTATCAAGGCTATTTGCTAGAATCTGTGCTTGTTTGCTTCCTGTTTTCTGTGCATAAAATTCCAAGCTTGCCTGAAGTGCTAGAAACTCTCCTAGGCTGTCCCAGCGCAAGTGGTTTTCTTCTACGAGTTGCTCAACTTGTTTAGGCGCACTTCCGCCCGCTCCTGTTTCAAACATTGAACCACCATTCAGCATAGGCACGACAGAGAGCATTTTCGCACTTGTGCCAAGCTCTAGGATTGGGAATAAATCGGTTAAATAATCTCGCAAAACATTTCCACTAATAGAGATTACATCTCTGCCTGCACGAATGAGTTTGAGGGATTCTAAACACGCTTCTTTTGGGGGCAGAATCGCAATGTCTTTGCCTTTTTCTTTCAATCTTGCTTGGACTAAGTCTATCATAATTTGATTGCTTGGACGTTTGGAATCTAGCCAGAAAATTGCTTTATTTCCTGTCAAATCTGCGCGCTCAATCCCTAAATCAATCCAATTTTGTACCGCTTCAAATTTGGCTTGATTGGCACGATAAATATCGCCTTTTTCTACTTTGTGTTCTAGTAGGGTTGTGCCCTTTTCATCTACGATTCTAAAGATTCCATTTTCTTTGGCAATGAATGTTTTATCGTGTGAGCCATATTCTTGAGCTTTTTTTGCCATTAAGCCAACATTGGAGACGCTTCCTAGTTGGCTAGGATTCAAAGTGCCATTGGCGCGCAAGTCTTCCACAACGGCTTCGTAAATTGTTGCATAAGTTTTGTCTGGAATCAGGGCATTCGTATCACATTCTTTGCCTTCTTTGTCCCAAAGCCTCGCACCATTTTTGAGCATTGCGGGCATAGAAGCATCTACAATCACATCACTTGGCACGTGCAAGTTTGTGATTCCTTTATCAGAATTTACCATAGACAAAGGCGCACTTTTGCTTAGAATCTCATTGTATTTTGCCAAAATTTCTCGTTTTTTAGGGCTATTTTCTGCTTTGCTTAGAAGTTCGCTTACGCCATTATTGGGATTTATGCCAAGTCGTGTAAGCTCCTCGCCAAATTCACTAAAGAGTTCTTTAAAATATACTTGCACGGCGTGTCCAAAAATCACAGGGTCGCTAACTTTCATCATCGTTGCTTTGAGATGAAGAGAGAGCAGGATATTTTCATTTTTGCACACTTCAATTTGTGTGGCATAAAATGCGTCCAAGTCTTTTGCACTCATAAAGGTTGCGTCTAAGATTTCGTTTTTGTCTAACTTGAGGTTATCTTTAAGGATTTCTGTACCTTTTGAGGCGATAAATTCAATTCTCGCTTTGGTTGCTTCTTGAATTAAAACTGCCTTTTCATTGTCAAAGAAGTCTCCTTTTGGCATATAAGAAACACGGGTTTTGGAATCTTTATGGAACTCTACGACACGATAGGGATTTTTTTTAGCATATTCTTTTACCGCTTTGGTGCAGCGACGGTCAGAATTTCCTTGTCTAAGCACGGGATTGACAGCAGAACCCAAGACTTTTTGATATTTTTCTTTGATGAGCTTTTGCGCTTCGTCTTTTGGTTCGTCAGGAAACTCGGGCACATCAAAGTCTTTGGCTTGCAATTCTTTAATGGTCGCCTTTAATTGTGGAATGGACGCAGAAATATTGGGCGTTTTGATAAGGTTTGCGTCTGGTTGATTGACAAGTTCGCCGAGCATTGCGAGTGCGTCTTTGACTCTTTGGGATTCCTTTAGTCTTTCCGGAAATTGTGCTAAAACGCGCGCAGAAAGAGAAATGTCAGAGGTTTCTACTGCAATGCCGACTTTGCCTAAAAATGCTTGAACAATAGGCAAAAATGAATAGGTTGCTAAAGCGGGAGATTCGTCTGTGAGAGTATAAGTGATTTTCATAAGCTTCCTTTAATATAAAATTATCGCTTGAGTATAACAAAGAATTGTGCAAAATTTGCTAATTTCAGTCAAGATTCTTTTTACTTTTTATGTAAATGGGAAATTATGTTTTCGCATTTACACACTTTATTAAAGTTTTAAGAATAATTGAGAATTTAAAACGCAAATTAAAGAGTTTGAAGTATAATATAAATTATGATTTAGATTTGGCTACATATATAGTCCATCAAGGAGCAAGAATGTTTCCTGTGAAAAGCAGTTTAAAATTAGTCGGTAGTGTGCTTGGAATCGCAACAGATAAAGATTCTATTATTTGTATGGATAATTTCTATAATATTTCTACTTTCTCAAAAGAAAATAAAATCATTGATAAAGCTTTGCAGTTGTCCAAAGAAGTAGAGCCTCTGCACCATTTTAGCAAAGCAGTTGCAGTCTCTCATACTACTTCCAAAGTCGCTATGGGTTTTGTCAAAGCGACAAAAGGCGTAGTGGTAACGACTACCCCAGAGATTGCGCCTATTGCGCAATTAACTTGGCAGAAGCTTGCAATTTCTAAAGTCTCCTTTTCACACGAAGACGATTATTTAGCCACAGGGGGAGAAGACGGGCGCGTATTGGTGTATTCTACGGATAATTATCAGCTTGTTTTAAGCACGCCACCTTTACCCGATTATATTTCTTCTATCGCCTTTAGTGAAGATGAACGATTGATGTTTGCGGGTTGCTTCGGTAAAAGTGCAATGATTTTTGATGTTGTTAAAAATACCTTAGTTGCTACGGATATTAAGACGGAATCACTCATTGAAGATGCATTTTTTTATGCAGATAACACGCTTTTATTTTGTGTAACCAAAGATGGACAGACTTTGATTTATGATGTGCAAGAACAGAAGTTTATCAAAGAAAACAAATTTAAGGGCGTATGGCTTACACGATGTTGCCCGCTTCCCGGCGGAGAATATGCGCTTGTAGGGGCAAAAGACAAGCAATTGCGTATCATTGACTTGAGTGATAATTCTTTGAGTGATTCTATCACTTTAGAGCATAGCGGGATTACTGCAATGAGAATCCAAGATGACTTGCTTTATCTTGGATTCTCTGATGGAACAATAGAGATTGCGGATATTAACGAAGCAAAAGAAGAAATGCTAGAGTTGCTTAATAACAATGATCTTAAAGGTGCATTGGACTTGATTCAAGCGAAAAATGTCTTTTTGCAAACTTTAAAAGAATATCGCACGAAGCTAGAAAACTTATGGAAAGAAATGCTAGCAAAAGCCATTGATTTATTGGCAAAAGACCAATTGCAAGAAGCGACCGCAGTGGTTGAGCCCTTTATGCTAGACCAACGCAAGAGAGAAGAGTTTGACTACTATTGGCAACAAAAAGAAGCTGTGGCAAAGTTTATGGACGCAATTGAAGCCAAAAACTATATGGAGGCTTACAAATTAGTAGATCAAAATCCTTATTTGAAGGAAACAGTTGCTTATGCTAAACTAGAAGAAACTTGGGAAAAGTCTTTTGAGGTTTCTAAGCGATTGCTATTCCAAGACCCACAAGGCAACCTAGTCAAAGCACAAGATTTGTTGCGCCCATTTGTAACGGTTAAATCCAAAAAAGATGTTGCAATGACATTGCTTAGAAATAGCGATAAATTTGTTCAAGCGGATAAAGAATATAAGGCAAAGAATTTCGTAGAGTATTTTAAAATGTGTGATAGATTGCCGTTTTTGAAAGAAACTCTGATTTATAAAAGTGCGTTACTTATCGGAGACCAAATTGCTCAACGCGTGAGTGCCTATGAGAATCAAAACGACTATGCTAAAGCCCTTGAGATTTGTAAGTTATTGGCTTCTATGTCACCCTTTAAAACCCTTGCTGATGAAAAGGCAAAGACGATTCAAATCAAGTTAGACTTTGCCCAAGCCTGCAAAGAGCGTAAATTAGCCGATGCGTTTAAAATGGCGGAGACTTGCTTCGAATTGCGCTCTATGCCAGAATACAAAAAACTTTATGATGATTTTAAAAGATATGAAAAAATCGCCTTTTCTTTTGCTGTTGCGGGCAATGGTAAAAGTGCATTGGATAACCTAAAAGAGTATCTTTATATTGAATATTGGCGAGATAAGATTGCGGCGATTCTAAAAATTGCTTATCTTTCAGAATTTATGCTTAATGCTCCGGGAAAAGAGGGCGCACAGCCAGATATTTGTTGGAAAGAAACTTTTCAATATTATATTGAACGTTACGGTAAGGACGAAGAGATTAAAAAGCTAGCCAATGAGATTGGATTGCAAGAAGTGCTAGACAGTATTCCTTTTGATGGTAATGCAAAAGGATATTTAACGACCATTGTAGCGGATTCCTTATTGTGTATTGATAATCAGCCATTGCACCAGCACGAAGAGAACAAAAAAGAATAATCAGGATTGCTTAATCGTTATGGAATCCCAAGTCTTAAAGTCGCGTTACAAAACTAAGCAAATTGCTGTGGGGGATGTTTTGGTAGGTGGCGATGCCCCGATTTCTGTCCAAAGTATGACTTATAGCAAAACCGCCAATGTGCAAGAGACCAAGCAACAGATTGACCGCTTGCAGCTCGCGGGTTGTGATATTGTGCGTGTAGCAGTCAGTGATGAAGAGGACGCACAGGCACTAAAAAAGCTCAAAAGTCTCATTACATTGCCTTTAGTTGCGGATATTCATTTTCGTTATAAATTCGCACTTATTGCCGCAGAAGTGGTGGATTGCATTCGGATTAATCCGGGTAATATTGGCTCAAAAGACAAAATCAAAGCTGTCGTCAATGCGTGTCAAGAGCGTCAGATTCCCATTCGTATTGGCGTCAATGCAGGGAGCTTGGAGAAGCAATTTGAAACAAAATATGGCGCAACGCCCAGAGGTATGGTGGAATCCGCATTATATAATATCAAACTGCTAGAGGATTTTGGATTTACGAATCTCAAAGTTTCTTTAAAAGCAAGTGATGTGGAACGTACAATGAGTGCTTATCGCACACTTAGACCTTTGGTGGAATATCCCTTTCATCTAGGGGTTACAGAGGCGGGGGATTTGGAATCCTCTATGATTAAAAGCTCTATGGCTTTAGGTGGGTTATTAATGGAGGGTATTGGAGACACGATGCGTGTATCCATTACGGGAGAGTTAGAAAAAGAGATTGAAGTGGCGCGTGGAATTTTGCGTTACTGCGGACGCCAAAAGGAGGGAATCACTTATATTTCGTGTCCCACTTGTGGGCGTTTGCAAGCCGATTTAGTACCGATTTTAAAAGAGCTTAAAGCGCGTATGCCCAAAATCAAGACACCTATGCAGGTTTCTGTAATGGGGTGTGCAGTCAATGCGTTAGGTGAAGCGAAACACGCAGATGTGGCAATCGCTTTTGGTAGTGGCGATGGGTTAGTGATTAAACGTGGCGAAATTGTAGGTAAATATAAGCAAGATGAGTTGATTGAAGTCTTTATCAAAGAGGTGATGCAAACAGAGCAAGACTTAATCCAAGCAGCAAGGGCTGGAAAATAGCTCTATAAGCCTTGTATTTGCATAGGCAATTCCCAAAGGGGTAGAAAAATCGCAAGTGCCAACCACAAAACCAAAGCCCCCAAAACCAAAATCATCAAGGGTTCAATCAGCGTAAGGAGGGTTTCCCCACGCACCGCAAGTTCCTCTTGATGTAGTTCGAGTAGCACCTCTAGGGATTCCAAAAATCCCTCTTCGTTTTGCGCTCCACAGAGCAGTTGCACGCTTAGAGTATCCAATATGCCACTTGCGCTAAAAGCCTGCGCAATTGGAATTCCGCGCGTAATTGTCTCAAAGATTTTTTCTGTTTTTTGTTTGATTGCCTCGTTGCTTAATGCTTTGGAAGAGATTTCTAATGCCCTCTGCAAGGGCACTTTGCTTTTGTAAAGCCAAAAGAAGCTAAGGAGAAATTGCGAGAGCTGATAATAATGCAATACCGCACCTAAATAAGGAACTTTGAGCAACATTTTATCCACGGAATATCTAAATTTTGATGAAGTTTTATAGGATTGATGGGCAGAAAATACGATTCCACAAAGCGCAATCAAGCTAAACCAACCATAATCTAGCACGATTGTACGCATAAAAAGCAAACTCTTGCTAAGCAATGGCAAGGGCGCATTAATCCCGCTAAATAGAACTTCAAATTGAGGTAAAACAAAAAGTGTAATGCCCAGAAATACAGCAATCATTACGAAGAGGACAAAAAGGGGATAAAGCAAAATCTTAGTTAAAAGTTTGCGATTTTTTTGCATATTTTTGAGTTCAATCAAAATAAATTCTATGGCGTCCTCTAACATATTGGCTTTTTGTCCAATTTCTAGCATAGAGCAAATAAAATCCGAAAATCCTGCTTCTTTGAAGCTAGGTGCAAGAGATTTACCGGAATTTAGGGCAAAGAGAGCTTTAGCAAATTGCGCACTTAAAAGGGGATTTTTTGTGTGGCATTGTAGGTTTTCTAGGAGCAAACTCAAGGGCAAATGCGCTTTGAGCCCAAGCTTTAGCTCATAGAATGCGCTCAAGATTTCTTTTGTTTTTGGGGGATTTAACCTCAAGAATTTGTCTTGGAGGCTTGATTTTGGCGTGATTTTCAGCACAAAGAGGTGTTGGGATTGGAGTTTGTCTTTTAGCTCGGCTTGCGTTTTTGCGTAATAGTTGCGCGTTTGAATTTTACCTTTTTGTTTGTATTGGACTTGGAATTTTGGCATTATTTGACGACACGATAAACTTCGCGCATATCTGTGATTTTGTTTGCAACTAATTGGTGTGCTTTTTGCTCTAATGTAAAATAGGGGGTTTCTTTTTCTAGCTTTTTTAAGAATTGTGATTTATTGATACGATGATGAATGAAATCTTCTAAATCTGGGCTAGCGAGCACGATTTCGGCAATCGCGATTCTACCTAAATAGCCTGTATGATTGCAAGATTCACAGCCAAAAGTTGCCTGTATTTCTTCGTTATTTTGCGCGTGGATTGTGTCTTGACAAGGACAGAGTTTGCGCAACAGACGTTGGGCAATGATTCCGCTTAGAGATTGCGCAATGAAATGTGGTTCTAATCCCATATCACGCAGGCGCACGATAGTATCTAGTGCATCATTTGTGTGTAAAGTGGCAAAGACTAAATGCCCCGTAAATGCTGCTTGGATTGCAATTTGCAAACTTTCTTTATCGCGCACTTCGCCTAGTATAATCACATCGGGGTCTTGGCGCAAAACATTGCGCAAAACATTGGCGAAACTCACATCAGGACTAATGGCGACTTGGCTAATGTGTGGCAGGCGATATTCTACCGGGTCTTCAAGGGTGATGATTTTGAGATTTCTTTCTTTGAGAATATTGAGGATTCCATACATCGTAGTGCTTTTGCCGCTTCCTGTGGGTCCTGTGATAAGCACAAGCCCATAAGGCAGATTAAAGAGAGATTGTATTTGCGCTAATTCCTTGCTTCCGAATCCCAAAGATTCCAAAGGCAAAAGTGTTTTATGCTTATCCAAAATCCTAAGCACAATAGATTCTCCCTCAATCAAAGGTAGAGTGGAAACACGAAAATCAAAAATACGCGGTGTGTCGTCTGTATGAAGTAATTCTAGCTCAAAACGTCCATCTTGAGGCTGCTTAGATTCTGTCAATTTCAAATGAGACAAGAGCTTAATGCTCGCACTCAAAGGCGCAAAAAGCCATAATTCAAAGGAAAATCGCTCTACTAATACGCCATCAATACGCAAGCGCACACGCATACGATTAAAGTCGTGCTCAAAATGCACATCACTAGCATTTTTGGATATGGCAACTTGCAAAATGAGTCGCACGAGATTTTGAATGCTGGAATCTTTTTCTTTGGATTCTTGAGTGATTTCTTGTTGGATTTTCTTGAGCAAAGATTGCAATAGCTCCTCTTGTGCTAGCCATATAAGAGCCTTTTCAAAATCTTCTAAGGAAATTTCGCCAAATTCTAAAACGCAATTATTAAAAAGGCTTTGAAGCGTGTCTTTATGGGGATTATTTGAGGATTCCAATAAAGCGACTTCTAGGGTATTTGAGCTAGATTCTTGCACGAGGATTGCACCAAAATAGCGCATTTGCTCCACATTAAGGCGCAGAGCGGAATCTTTGCAAATATCTTGAAAAGTCCAACGCTTTTGTGTGTCTTGAGGAGTCAAATTTTATGTCCTTGTTGCATTTGTTTAAGGAGATTTGCAAGGCTTTCATCGTAATTTTGTTGCAAGAAATTTTGCAAGATTGAAATCGCCTCTTGCGGATTGCCCTCCAAATACAAGCTTTTGGCAAAGATTTCCCAGCTTTCTAAATTCTTGGGATTCGCTAGATTGGCACGCAAAGCCAAGTTTTTGGCGCGGGTATAGTTTTGATTCTCCATTTCGGCTCTTGCTTGAATAATGGGGCTTTGCGCAAAATCTTGTTCGCTTGGATAGGGGGTTAGTGTGGAAATAGAATCTTTCGCTGTGCTTGTTAGCTTGAATTTTGATTTGTTTTGAGGCTTGTTAGAGCGGGATTCTAAATTTACAGAAGTTGAAGCAATGTGTGGCTTAGAATCTCGCATTTGTGGGGTTTTATCTTGAGACAAAGCAGGTGCAGGGCTTTGCTTGAGGGGCTCTAAATGCAAATACTTTATCGCAACCCAACCCTCTTTTGTTTGTAAATAGCCATTTTGTGTATCAAAATATTCACATATTTTGGAATTTTGCTGTAATTTGTGGAGAATTTTTGATTCTAAATTTGGCATTTCGCGCACATTGAGTGCGCTAGACTGCACAAAAAGACAAGGCTTGTCTTGCGCGCTTTCTAAATTTTGTGTCCTTTCTAAATTTCCAAAACTTCCAACCAAAAGAAGTATCATTCCTCCTAATGCGCATAAGATAGAAGTTCTTAACACTTTTTGCTCCTTTGTTTTTAGGGTTTAATGTGATTGATGTTATAAAATTCAAATTTCTTAAATTTTTGTTTGCACTTGACTTTTTCTTGAATATGCAGTAATTTTGGATAATAACTTAAAAATGTTTAAAATATATTATTTTATAGGAAGTTTATAATGAATTTAAGCGCAAAAGCCTTTACTCTACTAGAGTTTTTAATTTTTATTTTGGTCTTGAGTGTATTAATATCGGCAGTCTTAGGAAGTCTAGCGGTGATTGGATTGGAAGATTTTGGGATTTTGCAAAAGACAGATGTTTATAATGTTCCTTTTTGTAACAAAATAATGCCACATTGCGTTTTTCATTCACAGATTTTAGAATCTACGCAAATCTATGAAATCAATGCAACCATTCCTTAAAAAGGCAAAGAATGCGGCGAGGTCTTACACTAATTGAAATGCTTTTTGCATTAATTTTGCTTGGCGTTTTTGGAGGATTAACATTACTCAAGATTTATCAAAATTATCATTGGCAGGAAAGCAATTTTATCCAAGAAATTCAAGCACAAAATGCCTTATTGCAAATCAAACATTTACTAGAAAATTCTTATCTGTCAAGTCTTATGATAAGTAGTGGAGAGGAAATTGGCGCAAGTCCATTGAGCTTGAAAGGCAAAAGCCTAATGTTTTATGAAAAAGCACAAGAATATGTCCTTGTTGGAGATTATGCTCTGCCTTGTTTGCACGGCATTTTTGAGCCAAAAAGTGCCAAATGGAATCATTTTTTAGAATTGGAGTTTTTGGATTTGGATTCCAAGTCTAATGGAATCTTAAATCAAAAATGCTCCCTTTATCAAAAGCCAAATATGCCACAAAAAGCACTTCTTGTCTCTTCTGATTTTGTTGCTCCAAAGGACTTTTATCATCTCAAGTTTCAAGGAAAAATTTTAGAACTTAATGCACATAAAATATTGTTAGAGATTCCGCCAACTTTTAAGGATTCTATGCAAGCAAAAAAGTCTTTGGGCTTGATGCCCAAAGTTTATTTCTTAAATTCTATTTCTTATTTACATTTTGATGATTCTATCGTATTGGAATCCGAAAGTCAGCTTCGAGGGATTCCGCAGAATATACAGCAAATCATTCAAGAGATTACAGATTTTAAGATTGCCAAAACCCCTTTGGGTTTCGCGCTTGAAATTTGTGTTTCAAGCACAGGAGCAATCCCTTATTGCGCGAATACTCTTGTTGTAGAGGTTGAGCAATGAAAAACTTGAAATGCTCTAAGGGTATGATTCTCTTGCCTTTAATTTTGCTCGTTTTCTTGGGGACGCTCGTGTTGATTTTGGGATTGAAGAATGAATCCTTTCGGAATGATTTAAGGGCTATTAATCAGCAAATTTTATGGCTAGATTTACATTTGTTAAGTTTTAAAGAACAACTCAAGGTCGAGCTTAAATCCTCCAATGCAGCCCCCAGCGATTTTGCTACATTTTCTATGGTCATCGCGGAAGACTTTCATTACAAAGCAGTGGTGAAAAGGTTGGAGGGACAATTGGAGCAGAATAATCATTCTGAAGCAGTCTATTTCGTAGATGTTTTTGGGGTTTATCGTGATTCTCGCAAGGAATTTTTGCAAGAATTTTCTACGAGACGCGCATTTATCTTAAGATTAGGAATTTGATTCTTAACTAAACTTACCTTGCTTTTATGGTAATATTTTGAAATCAAATTATTTTACAAAGGCTTGGAAATTATGGAGATTCAATGTTATCTCTAATTGGTTATTTTCTGTTGGCAATTGTTATTTCTTTTGTCTGTTCTGTTTTGGAAGCGGCTTTACTCTCTATTACTCCCCCTTTTATGGAGAGTTATGCGAAATCTCATCCCAAAAGTGGCAAGATTTTAAAATACTTAAAGAAAAATATTGATAATGCGGTGGGGGCGATTTTGGTTGTCAATACCTTTGCCAACACTGTGGGTGCAGCTGGAGTTGGCGCACAAGCAGTAGAGATTTTTGGAGAGAAGTGGCAGGGCTTTGTTGCTTTGTTTATGACCTTGTGCATTTTGTATCTTTCCGAGATTCTGCCCAAAACCATTGGGGCAACTTATTGGAAAGTAATTGTTCTCCCAATGTCCTATTGTATCCTTGTGCTTTATTGCATTACTTTTCCTTTCGTTTATGTCTCACGCATTATTACGCATTTATTCAAGAAAAAAGACGCAAACCAAATGAGTCGCGATGAGATTTTGGCGATTATGGACCTTGGAGAGAAAAGTGGCTCTATCAATGAGCTAGAGGGGGATATTTTAGAGCATTTGATTCTGCAAAAAATGCTTAAAGTCAAAGATATTATGACGCCAAAGGGAGAAATTTTTGCCCTAGAGGAGCAAATGGGCATTGAAGAATCTTTGAAGATTCCTAATGTGCATAAATATTCGCGGATTCCTTTGTACGCGGGCAGTATAGATTCTATTAATTCTATCGTGTTTAAAAAGAATATTTTGCACGCAAGTTTTGAAAACAGAAGCAAAGATACCCTAAAAAGTATCGCAAAAAACATTACAAAGGTAGAATCTCAAATGGGCTTGCTTGATTTGCTAGAGAAATTCATCTCGCAAAAAGAACATTTGTTTTTGGTTGTGGATGGTGAGCAAAATGTCGTAGGCATTGTGGCGATGGAAGATGTGATTAATGCCGCACTTGGTGTGGGCAATTTGCAGCATTTTTAGGAGAGAATATGATTCTTTTAGTTATTTATTGTTTGATTGCGATTGTTTTTACCTTTTTTTGCTCTATTATGGAATCCGTCTTTTTGTCTATTACGCCCTCTTTTGTAGCGAGCTTTGAGAAGCAAAATCCAAAAGTTGGAGGATACCTTAAACGTCTTAAAGATAATGTAGATGATGCAGAGGGCGCGATTTTGGTTTTGAATACTTTTGCGACTACTGCCGCAGCCACAGGGGTCGGAATCCAAGTTGCAAGTTTGTATGGGCTAGATTATCAGGCATTTGGTGCGGCGATTCTTACGATTGTGCTGATTTACTTTTCCGAGATTCTGCCCAAAACCATTGGGGCGACTTATTGGAAAAATTTAGCACCCTATGTTACGCTAAGCATTCATTATCTTTTAAAGGTCGTTTTCCCTTTCGTTCTTATTGCCAAGTTGATTACGCGTTTTGTTAAGACGAGTTCTAGCTTGTTTATCGGACGCGATGAGATTCTAGCCGCAAGCCAAATAGGGCATCAAAGCGGTTCTATCTCTATGCGCGAAGAGTATATTATAGAAAATTTATTAAAACTCAAAAATTATCAAGCTATTGATATTCTTACGCCTCGTAGCGTGGTGGTGTCGTTGTGTTATAGTGATACGATAGAAAAAGCACTAAGTATCAGTGATATTCATAATTATTCACGCATTCCTGTTTATGGAGAAAATGTAGATTCTGTCATTGGTATCGTCTATACACAAGATATTTTGGAGGCAGGATTGAATGCACAAGACAAGCCCAATCCCCAAACTATCGGAGATTTAATGCGTCCGGTTTATGTCGTGTCCTTTAGTCTCTCTGTGCTTAATTTGTTGAATCTCTTTATTGCTCAAAAGGAACAACTCTTTGTTGTGCAAGATAGATATGGGCAATTCTATGGAGTGGTAACGCGTGAAGATGCGATTGAAACCTTGCTAGGCAAAGAGATTTTAGATGAGTTTGACAAAGCCGCAGATATGCAGCAGGTCGCACAAGAAAATATCAAAAAATATCGCCTGAAATATTCGGATAGGATTAAGGATATTAAGTAAAAAATTTGGATTATTTTGTCGTGCCTGCGGTATCTGTAAAGATTGTAGAATCTCATAGCATTACGCACTGACAAGCTTCAGTCCCACACTGCACGCGACAATTAATGCGATAAAAACAAGCTTCCAAAACGAGCGGGATTCTCCATAAAACAGAATCCCGACCCCCACTCCCCCAGCCGTTCCGATTCCTGTCCATATTGCATAGCCTAGTCCCATTGGAATCTCCTCAAGTGCGAGTGTGAGGCTGCTTAAACTCAAGATAAACAGAATCGCAATGCTGACAAGATAGCGCATTTGATTGGTTCGTGCATAGGATTTCATCATCATTACGCCAAAGATTTCCATAATTCCCGCAAGAATCAAAAATACCCAGTGCATTTATTGTCTTTGTGATTCTATTTGATTTTCAATTTCATCAATGCCTATTCTTTTGGAAACTTCGGCAATGGCTTTGGTATCGTTTGTATTGCTGTCTTTGGAAACGAGCTTTAACCCAATAATGCTTACAAGTAAAATTCCAATGAGCAATAATTGTAAAAAAGAAGTTGGCGCACCAAAAACAAAAATTTCTGCTAGCACGACCCCGCTTGTGCCAATGCCTACAAATATGGCATAAGCAATGCTGACTTCAATACGTTTGGTGGCTAGAATCATAGAGGCAAAAGAAAGAATAATCCCTAATGCAGTCCAAAAATATTCCCAAAAACTTGTGGAATATTTCAGCCCGCTTACCCAAAAGATTTCCATTATGCCCCCAAAGAGAATAAAAGCCCAGCTCATACCGCCTCCTCCTGATTCTTTGGCTAATTATATCAAAAGATTGCGAAACCTAACGCATTGTGCGTTGGGCATTGAGTAGCGCAAGGAGTGCCACGCCCACATCACCAAAAAGCGCGAGCCATAAATTGGTAATTCCTAATACACCAAAAGCCATAATGGCAACTTTTGTGCCTAGTGCAAAGAGGATATTTTCCCACAGAATCTTTCGCGTTTTGTCCGCAATCTCAAGGGCTTGTGGAATCTTATTCAAATCGTCGTCCATAATCACGACATCTGCGCCCTCTAATGCCACATCACTGCCGACTTTGCCCATTGCGATTCCAATATCACTAAGGGCGAGGGAGGGTGCGTCATTGATTCCATCGCCTACAAAGATGACTTTTTGCTCCTTTTGCTTTTGTTTGTTTAGAATCTCTTTTAAGTGTGCGACTTTTTCATTGGGAAGCAAGTCCGCATAATATTCATTGATGCCTACACTTTGGGCGACTTCTTGCGCCACGCTTTGTTTATCGCCACTTAGCATAATCTGCTGCATTCCACGCGCGCTAAGTTTTGCCAATGCTTCTTTTGCCTCGTCTTTGATTGCGTCCTCTAGCACAATAGAGCCAATCACTTCATCCTCTAGGCTTAAGAAAACTTGGCATTTTGCGCTTTGTTTTTCTTGCAATGCGTGCTTGGTTTGAGATTCTATGAAACGTGCATTGCCGAGTGCGAACCTCTTGGCATTTATACTAGCAGTGATTCCACCGCCCGCGTGTTCTTTGAGATTTTCAATCTTGTCTTGATTGCCTTGTGGAATCGCAAAATTTAGAATGGCTTTTGCAATGGGGTGATTGGAATGTGATTCTAAATTTTGAGCATTTTTTAAGATGAAATCTTTATCGTATTGCGCGTAGGCTTGGATTTCTTTGAGTGCCAATTCTCCTTTGGTGAGTGTGCCCGTCTTGTCAAATACAATAGTCTTGGCGGAATAGAGGGATTCAAGATAGCTTGAGCCTTTAATTAAAATTCCCATTTTGGACGCTTTTCCAAGAGAGGCAAAAAAGGTTAATGGGATTGAAATCACTAAGGCGCAAGGACAAGAAACGACTAAAAAAATGATTCCACGATAAGACCAAGTCTTAAAAACCTCCATAAAATCCGCTCCTAATATCCAGAAATAGAGTGTTGGAAAGAATGCAACACAAAAAGCCAAGAGGGTAACAATCGGCGTATAATAGCGAGCAAATTTCGTGATAAATTCTTCCCCACGACTTTTTTGCGCATTGCCCTCCTCAATGAGTTGCAAAACCTTGCTAAAAGCGGAATTTGCATAGTTTTGTGTTGCTTTGATGTGTAGGATTCCGTCCAAATTAATCCCACCGGAGAGCACACTATCGCCCACACCAACACTTTGCGGGATAGATTCTCCATTGAGTGCAGAATTATCAATGCTTCCCTCTCCTTTTATAATCTCGCCATCGGCTGGGATTCTTTCTCCTGCAAGCACAAGCAGCGTATCGCCCTTTTGAATCTCTTTTGGGGCAATGCAAACCTGCTCTCCATTGCGCAAGATTCTTGCATTCTCTATTTTGAGTGTGCTCAAAGAGCGGATTTGCTTTTTGGCTTTTTCTACAATGCAATCTTGCAAGCTTTCACCAATGCGATAAAATACTAGAATCGCTACTGCTTCGGCACTTTCACCAATTGCAAATGCGCTCAAAGAGGCGAGTGCCATTAAACTATTTTCATTGAAGTATTCGCGGTTGATGATGCCACTCCAAGCTTCTTTTAAAATCCCAAATCCCAGAGAAAAATAACAAACGATAAAGATAAGGGTTAAAGGGGTGGAATCCAAAGAGAATCCTAATATATCCAAATCTATTAGCAACGCAAGAGCGTAGAGGATAAGTGCGCCAATAAAAAAGGCTTTGCTGGGTTTTTGCTCCAAACTCTCTTGTGCATTTTGAGATTCTGGATTTTGTGCAGTGATTTTACATTCCTCATTACAGCAATTCATCGTCATTTCCTTACATTTCTTGGATATGTTCTAAGCCTTGATTGAAAATCTTTTCAATGTGGTCATCATCTAGCGAATAAAAGACTTCTTTGCCGATTTTTTGGTAGCGCACAAGACGCGCTTGACGTAGGATTCTTAGCTGATGAGAAACCGCACTCGGGGTTAAGTTTAGGAGTTGTGAGATTTCACTAACGCAAAGCTTCTCTATTTGCAAGAGCGATAGAATCCGAATCCTTGAGGAATCTCCAAAGATTTTAAACAATTCTGCGAGGTCATAAAGCAACTCCTCTTTAGGTAGTCTTCTTAGGGCTTCTTGGAGGGATTTGGCACGATTTTCGTCTATTTCTGGCATAGAATCTCCTTTAAAATAAAATATATGAGCATTTGTTCATATATTAATTATATGAGAAGTTTTCTTAAAGTTTAATGAATGATTGCGGAATCTATTGTTTCGTGATTGGGAGTATTAATAACGCGTTTTTTATTGCATTATTGTGAGATTTCGTAAGGAATCGTAGCAGATTGCATACAAAAGCCTTTACGATAGAATCTCACAACAATAGCATTTGTTTGAGAGGATTAGTAAGCTTGAGGGCGGCATTTCCACTCAATCTCTTTGGCAGTGAGTTGCATATCTTTTGGCAAGCCAGTTTGAGGATTGATAGCCTGTGCATTATTGTCTGCATAGGCATTATACCCACCATAAGGGACGGCTTCCACTTCTACAAATTTGCCTACGGTTAGGTCTTTGAAAGTTCCATAAACATCTTGCCCAAATGCTCCGCAATCATCGCCTTTGATTTCTGTATAGGGCAAAACTTTGATGACGAGTTGTCCTCCTGCACTAGAGAGAGTGATGGTTTTGTTTTTGTCATCTACGGCTGAAATTTGCCCACGCACATCAAAGTCATATCCTGCCATTGCAGAAGTAGAAAGAATCGCCGCTGTCACGAATGCTCCAAATAATTTTAAGGTTTTCATTGTATCTCCTTGTTGTGTTTTTGTTTTACGCTTGAAATTATAAAGGCACTTTGTCAATAAACTATCAAGATATTTTCAAATTTTTATGAACTTAAATCCCAAGCAAATAATCTACTTTATAAATAAAATCCTCTATGTCTTTGACTTTGTTCATAATGATTAAATATTTGCCATTGATTACGAAGCTTGGCACACTTTGTATGCCGGTTTGCCCAATGGAGTCTTCCCAAATCTTGAGCCTTTCTTGCACCTCTCTTTGTTTGCGTCGCACTTCAAATTGTGTTTGTGAAATCTCCATTGCGTCTAATCCAAAGGAAATAAAGGATTCTTTGTCTTTGAAGTGTTGTTTTGTCTTGAAAAATGCGTCAAAATACGCATTGCTTGCGCGCCTAAAGTAGGATTCAATATCTTTTGAAGTGAGATTGCGTTCCTCATCAATTGCCACAGCGACAGCTAAAACCTCACTTGCTTGCGCGCTAAAGGCACTCCCTGTGATGATGTGATAAGGTAGAAAGACTGCTTCTTGCGGAATCGTTGCAAATAACTTTGGCAGAACTTCAGCCATTTTCGCACAATGCGGACAGCCTATATTGAAAATCTCTACAATAGATTTTTGTGGGACATTAAGAGGGTTTTTAAGCGTGATATAGTCTTTACCCTCCTTTAGCGATGCTGCATTGAGTGTGCTTAGTGTAAGAAATGCACCCAAAATGACGTTCAAAACTAATCCGAATAACTTTTGCATACCTTTCCTTTGTTATTGATTTAGCGCATTATAACAAAAGTCCGCATTTTAGAGCGTTAAATCTGATAAACATTCGCAAAATCCCATATAAAAGGCAAAATGTGGAATCTTGATAGAATCTTGATAGAATCTTAGTAGAATGAGTTTTCTCATTTTATTGTTAAAGGTTATTTTATGAAAAAGATTTGTTTGGGAATTTGTGCCTTAAGCATAGGCATTTTGGGCAATGAAATGCAGCATCATTCTATTCTCATTAAGCATACGAATTCCTCCATGCTTGCTCCTACGCAAGTGGATTATGCCGATGTTTTGGGTAAAGATTCCTTGCTAAACTCTAGTGATATTGCCGAGAGTTTTTTAAAAATCCCAAACTTTTCTGTCGCGAAAAAAGGCGGGGGAGGTGCAGAGATTTTTTATCGTTCGCAAGGCGGTGGGAGATTGCCGATTTTTGTGAATGGAAGCAATCTAAATGGTGGCTGTGGTGGGAGAATGGATACGACACTCACCTATGTCTTTCCACAAAATTATAATACGATTACCCTGCTTAAAGGTCCTCAAGATGTGCGATGGGGTGCAATGAGTGCGGGAGGTGTGTTGTTTGAACGAGAGATTTTACGCTTGGATAGCCCTAGTTTCAATGCCAATGCAGACGCGTTGGTGGGAAGTTTTGACAGATTGGACTTCAATGCGTATTTGAGTGCGGGGAATGCACTAGGCAATGTGCAGGCACTCTATGCGGATTATCGGCGCAATGACTATCAAGATGGAGCGCAAGAAATCGTGCATTCAGAATATCAGAGACGCTCGGGTGTGGTGATTGGAAGTTTTACTCCAAGTGAGACAAGTGCCTTGGAATTAAGCGTAGATATTGGACAAGGTGGGGCAGCTTATGCAGATAGGGCAATGGACGGGCGTGCATTTGATAGAGAATCTTATTCTGCGCGATTCCAAAACTATTTTGATAAGGATTTGTTAGATTTAAGAGCCTATTATAATTCCATTGACCATATTATGGATAACTATACGCTTACTAATGGGAAGCCCAAAGTAGGCAATCTTTATAGCCTAAGCAATCCTAAGCGCACCAATAGTGGAGCGAGGGTGGAATACCAAAAAGTTTTGGAGCTCTCTAAATGGTATTTTGGAGGAGATATAGAGAGAGGCGAGCACCAAACGCGTGCTTCCACAGGGAAGAACACAAGAGGTGAAGCGGAAGCGGCATTGCAGCAGGGTTATCAGCCAAATTACACCTTCGATTCTGCCGGAGTCTTTACGCAAGGTGAATGGTATGCAGGCGCACAATCGGGGTTTTTTGCTGGGGTGAGGGGAGACTATGTAGAAACCAAAGCCCATAGGCTAAACCAAACAAAAGAGCAAATGGCTTTAAGTGCCTTTAGTCGCTATGAACATTATCTAAGGGATTCTACTTTTTATGTTGGGCTTGGAGTCGCAGAGAGGATTCCGGACTTTTGGGAGGTTTCTAAAGTAGGCGGAATGGATTTGAAAAAAGAAGCTAATACGCAACTAGATATGGGTTGGAATTATCAAGGGGAGCAATTAAGTACGAGTTTATCGGGATTTGTTTCTTATATTAGAAATTATGTTTTGCTAGATTACACCACTGCTCAAACGCGCAGTTTTAACACCAATGCTCTTTTGAGTGGCGTAGAAGCAGAGGCGACTTATGAGTTGTTGCCAGATACCTATTGTGAGGCAATGCTTGGTTATACCTATGGACAAAATACTCGAGAAGATAAACCTTTAGCGCAAGTTGCTCCGCTTTCTGGAAGTATTGCTTTAAAATACGATAACCAAAGAGTATTTTTAAAATGTGAATTATTTGCCAATGCGAAGCAAACGCGTTCTGATGCGGGATATGGAAATGTGATTGGCAAAGACTTTGGAGATTCTAGTGGATTTGCGATACTCAATCTCTATGGGGGATTGCGTTATGAGAATTGGCAGGCTCTTATGGGTATTGAGAATTGCACTCATAAGCTTTATAGTTATCATTTATCCAAAAATAGCATTGGTTTAAATGTAGAGAATCCCATTAGTGATAGGATTTATGAAATCGGTAGAAATGCTTGGGCGAAAGTCAAATATGCCTTTTAATCTTGGGATGGCTTCATCTGCCCTC
The DNA here is from genome assembly GCA_964464895.1 of uncultured Helicobacter sp. Taxonomy (GTDB): domain Bacteria; phylum Campylobacterota; class Campylobacteria; order Campylobacterales; family Helicobacteraceae; genus Helicobacter_D. The sequence continues at coordinate 54,756 of CAYXGY010000011.1, forward strand.
TTTTCTCCTATTTCAAAAATCTAAAATTGTCAAGAAATTATCAAGTTCTTATTAACATTTTCTTCACATTGTTGTTTTATGATTCTAAAGTTATTCATTATTAAAGGGAGAAAAAATGAACAAACAAAACACAAAGCAGATTCTAAAGATTTGCAGTGGGATTCTTTTGGTAGGAAGCGTTAGTTTTGCGGGAGAATTTAATCTTGCAATGCAAGACTATATCAAAGAGTTAAAGAGCGAAGCAAAGGCAGAGAATCCTAGTTTCATTGATTTTGATGCTAAAAATGGTGAGAGAATTTTTGCCACCAAAAACAAAGGCAAAAACGACACGATACTTTCTTGTCAGAGTTGCCACAATCAAGACTTGAAAACTCAAGCAACGAATATCTTTACCAACAAAACCCTAGAGCCTTTAGCTCCAAGCGTGAATCCTGCGCGTCTTAGTGATGTCAAAGAGGTGAAAAAATGGTTGAAAAGAAACTTCAAAGATGTCTTTTTGCGTGAGGGAACTGCACAAGAAAAAGGCGATGTGCTTTATTATCTCATCTTGCAATAAACAAAAGGAGAAACGATGAAAAATGTATCAAAACTTGCTAGTGTCCTTTTGCTTTGTATGGTTTGTGGCTTTTCTGCCTATGCGAAAGGATTCGGAAAGGGTCCAGAAGTCAAGGCGGTGGATAATGAAACCTACAAAAAAGAATGTGCGAGCTGTCATTTTGGTTATCAGCCGGGTCTCTTGCCAAGCACCTCGTGGCAATATATTATGGAGAATTTAAGCTCACATTATGGCACAGACGCAAGCCTAGAAAAAGAAGAAATTGAGGAAATCACACAATATTTATTGGCAAATGCAAGCGAAAAAGCAACGCAGTATCGCCGCAGTGTGAAGCTCACAAAGTCTATGCAGCCGGGAGTTTTATATACCTCTATTTCACAGATTCCATACCACCAAAAAAAGCATAGAAAGCTTAAGGAATGGATGGTAACACAAAAAGAGGTTGGAAATATTGCTCGTTGTGCGGCTTGCCATACAAAAGCAGATGAAGGCGTTTATGGCGGGCATACGATTAATATTCCAAACTATGGAATCTGGCGTGATTAAAAGTTATATTTGGACTTTTGTTAATCGGTTTTTGCATTATTTTCTGATTCTTACCTTTGCGCTTGCGTATTTGTGTGCGGACATTGATGCTTGGATATATTTTCATTGCGTCTTTGGAATCCTTTTTGGTGCGGGAGTTTTGCTCCGCATTGTTTGGGGATTTGTTGGCACGAAGCATTCATTATTTCGGGATTTTAATTTTCGTGGAATCTTAGAATATCTCCTCTCTATTTTTGGAGAAAAGAAGCATTATGTTGGGCATAATCCTGCCTCAAGCCTCGCAATCGTGTTAATGTTTGTGCTTGGGCTTGGGACAATGTTAAGCGGAATGTTGCAATATGGCGCAGAGGAGCAAGGCGGAATCTTTGGCTATCTTTTCTTTGAGTATAACCATTTTGAAGCTTTTGAGGATTTACACGCATTTTGCGCTAACGCACTTTTGGGTGTTATCATTATCCATATTTGCGGAAGCTTGATAGATAAGTTCATCAACAAAAATGACGCATTGGATTCTATGATAAGTGGTTATAAGCGAACAATCCGAGAGGAAAGTGTCGCACTAAATTACGCGCAAAAAATTCTTTTTGTAGGGTATTTAGTCTTTTTATTCGTGCTTTTGGTGTATTTGCTTTTCCCAAATAATGTGCTTTTGCGCTCCTCCACGCGAAATATTTTTGCCCAAGAAATCTTGAGAGAATACACCAAAGAATGTGGCAGTTGCCATATCGCCTATGCGCCTTATTTGTTGCCCAAATCTGCTTGGGATTCTATGATGAGTGATTTGGAAAATCACTTTGGAGAGGACGCAAGCTTAGAGCAAGAATCGCACACAATCATTCTAGCCTTTTTGAATCAGTATTCAAGTGATTTTGTAGAGACAAAAATTTCTAGCAAGATTGCTAAAGAGCCACAAAATATTGTGGCAATCACAAAATATCCTTATTGGGAGGCTGCACACCAAGACATTAATCCCGCACTCTTTGAGACGCAAGCAATTAAATCTAAGGCAAACTGCCAAACTTGCCACAAAGACGCAGAATCAGGAATCTTTGCTAAAGGCGCAATCAATTATTCCAAGCTCAAAAGCCTCAAAGAGAATCTTTAGGATTCGCGTTTTTGGGCGATAATGTAAAGTGGGTGATAGGTTAAGATATTGTGGAAATGTGTCGCATAGTCTTTTAGGTGGGCTTTGTTTAGCTTAAAGCCTTGTTGTAAGGAATTGACGCCCGTGCTTTGGAGATGTTTAAAGAGGGCAAGGGTGTTGTGGAAATGCAGAGGGGTTTTTATCGCAAAGGATTCCAGAATCTCAAACTCGCATTCTAAAATTCTTGCATAATCTTTTAAGTCCAAGTATTCTAGTCCAATTCCAAAGATTGCGCGTAGTTCTTGGTAGTTTGCCTTACCAAAGGTGCTAAAGACTAGGAATCCTTTGGGCTTTAGTAAGGTGCTTAATTGTGGTAGAAAGCTTGGCTGATGAACCCATTGGATTGCCGCATTGGATAAAATCAAATCATATTTTAATGTGGGATTATTTTTTTTGATTTGTGTTAAATCCTCAAAATCGGCTTGTAAAAAGTCTATTGGGTGTGAAATTGCGGCAAAATCTTGTGAAAAATCCACTAAATCCACCGCCAAATAAGATTCAAATTCAAAAAGTTGCGCAAATTGTTGGCTCAAGATTCCATTGCCACAACCAAGTTCTAAAATATAAGCAAATTTCCGCGTTGGGCAGTGTTTTTGTAGAAGTGCAAGCAGGGTGTGTTGCATTGTGTGTTGCATCTTTGCATTTTGGGCATAAGTTGGCTTGGCTTGTTGGAATCTTTGCTGAATGCGTTCTTTGTACGTTTGCATTAGAGTTGCCAATCAAAAAATGCAAAATGTGGGGCGTCAAGCTCCAAGATTCGTGCTTGGCTGTTTTTAAAATCAATCCAAAAATTCTTTTGGGATTGTGTGTTAAAAATCAAGTCTTGTTTGGAAATAATGATTTTATCCCAAAAAATCTTGCTTCTAATCGTATCAAATTGTGCGCAAGTTTGGATAAAAAATCCCAATTCTTCGCGTAAGACTTGAGAATCCCAAAAAACAAAATGTTGCGTTTTATCTAAAAACTTTCCAAATAAATTACATTTAAAAGCCTCTAAGTCAAAGGTTCTTTGTGTGAGTTTAAAAAGCTTAAGTGGGATTCCAAATTGGGAATGAATACCAAATTCTGTGCCATTGATTGCAATCTTGCGCACGAAATGAATAGAATCTTGTTCTAGGGATTCTAAAAAAACGCGCGCGACAAAAACACCCATAGAGAAGCCTAAAAGCGTGATTTTGGGCTTTGGATTGAGAGACTTTAAACAAGATTGGAGTGCGCTAAAATCTAAATGTTTGTAGGAGGATAGCACGATAGAATCGTAACCTTTAGGAATAAAGGGGAGAAAGTGCGAGGGGTGAGAAGCAAATCCCCCAAAGATTAGCAAAAGATTTTCACGAGACTTGAGATTGCAGTCAAGATTCATCGTGAATGCCTTTAAGTGTCTGCACTAGGGATTCCAAAGCCGTAAAAGGAAGGTTGGCTGTGAGTGAGAAGCGCAAAAGAGAGCGATTTTTAGGAACCGTTGGGGACTTGATTGCAGGGGCAAAGTAGCCTTTTTGCTCTAATTTTTGAGAGAAATACACCGCTTTAGCATTGTCTCCCAAAACCAAACTAATGATATTGTAATCTCCCAAAACTTCTAATTCTAGGCTGTTTTCTAGCAGTGCTTTGAAATCCGCACTTAAACGTGCGAGTTTTGCTCTCTGCTCCTCAAGATTTGGAAGCTCCAAAAAACTAAAGAGAGTGCGTGAAATATTGAGCGGAGGGAGAGCTGTAGAGTAGATGAGGGAGCGAGAGAAATTGACAAAATATTCATAAAACAAAGAATCGCATAGCACGCAAGCTCCCATAGAAGCAAGTGCTTTTCCAAAGGTGAGCACAATAAAGTCAATGGAATCTAGCAATCCAAAATCTCCGCAGATTCCTAATCCATTCTTGCCAAAACTTCCGATACTATGCGCCTCGTCAAGATACAAATAAACATTGTCAAATTGTTGCTTGATTTGTGTTAAATGACGCAAGGGAGCGAAATCTCCCTCTATACTGAAAAGCCCCTCACTCAAAACGAATACCGCAGCATATTTTGGCGCGTTATCTTTTAAGATTTTTTCTAGCATTTGGGTATCATTATGTGCAAATCGCTTCAGATGCGTGGGTTTAAAGGATTTTAAGCCGTCAATGTGGCTTGCGTGGATAGATTTATCCGCGACAAAAAGCACATTTTTAAGTGAATTTAATGCACCGAGTGCGCCTAAATTTGCGTGAAAACCACTATTAAAAAGCAATGCTTGCTTCCCAAAGGTGCGAGATAAATGGGATTCTAACATTGTATAAATTTCAAAGTTTCCGCTTAAAAGACGCGAAGAAGAAGAGCTAAAATGCAAATGCTCCTTGAAAAGTGCGGAATCCAAAAATGCTGCATTAAAAGATTTATCGGTAGATAATCCGAGATAATCGTTGCTAGCGAGATTCAAAAGCCATTTTGGATTGTCGTATGTTTCCTTAGGATTGTGCAAATTTCTAGCGATTTGAAATCCACGATGTTTTTGAGCTATCAGAGTGCGATAATTAGAATCACATTTGAGGCTTTCAAGTGTTTGGGCAATTTGCGATTCTATGGTGGAATTTGATGGCATTTGAAAACAGGCTAAAACTCTGCTTTTGCGCTCTGAAGCAGTTTAGCAAACTCATTAAAGAGTATTGCGGATTCTAGCGGTCCTGGTCCTGCCTCTGGGTGGTGTTGGAAAGAGCAGATGAGGGCGTTTTTGTAGCGTACCCCCTCTATTGTGTTATCAAAAAGATTGCGATGAGTTACTTCCGCAATCTCTTGGATAGATTCTGGCACAGAATAATTGTGGTTTTGCGCGGTGATTTCTATCTCTTGTGTAAGGAGATTTTTTACTGGGTGATTGCCCCCGTGATGTCCGAATTTGAGCTTATGTGTGGGGTAGCCGTGTGCGAGGGAAAGCAATTGATGTCCCAAACAAATCGCAAAAAGTGGAATCTTAGCCGCGATTAATTTCTTGATTTCTGTGATTTCAGTGTGCAAGACTTGCGGGTCGCCTGGTCCATTAGATAAGAAAATTCCCTCAAATTCCCTTTGCTTATAGCGCGCAATCAGTGATTCTGCGTCAAAATTGTGTGGTACGACTTCAACACTAAAGCCTGCATTAACAAGCTGATTGAGAATGCTACGCTTGATTCCAAAATCAATTGCGAGGATTTTTTGATGTGTTTTGGGTGTGGTGTAGCCCATAATGCCAAAGTCAAATTTACCCTCATAATGTTGGTAAGGTGTTTGTGTGCTGACTTCTTTGATGTAGTTGATTTCTTCAATCTTTGGGCTATTTTCTAAGAGTTTTTTGAGTGTGTCTTTATCGGAAATTTCAGTTGAGGCAATCATCATCATTGCGCCTTGTTCGCGCAAAGTTTTTGTCAAAAGGCGTGTATCTATTCCACTAATCCCCATTGCGTCAAATTCTTTTAAAAAATCTCCCAAGCTCTTATTAGCGCGAAAATTAGAAAAGTCCGCATTGTAATGGCGACATAGAATCCCTTTCGCGAAGATTGTGCGACTTTCCATATCTTGCTTGTTCGTCCCTACGATTCCAATTTCTGGCATTGTAAAGCATACAAATTGCCCCGCATAACTTGGGTCGGTCGTGATTTCTTGATAACCTGTAAGTGAGGTGTTAAAGACGAGTTCGCCTACGCTTGTTTTTGCCGCGCCAAAGCTTCTTGCCTTAAAAAACAAACCATTTGCCAAATAAACCCAAGCGTCTTGTAGCTCATTGTGTGAAGATACCATTAGAAAAATCCTTTCTTTTTGAGCTCTTCTTGATAGAGCTTATCAAAAATTAAATCATATTCTTCGCTACCAAATACAATTTTTCGTTTGTAGTTTGCAATACGTTCTTGCACGATTTCTTCTACTTCATTATAGATTTTTGAATAGCTGTTAATGGCTTTGAAGATTACATTGACGATACGCGTTTGGGAAGTGGCAGAGTCAATCAAGTCCTCCTCAAAGAGTTCGTCAAGAATCTTGTGCGCTAGATGATTATAGCGGTCTTCAAAGCTTAGGATAAAGTTTTCATTCTCTGCTAGTCTTTGTTTGATTTTCCAAAAGAGTTGGTGTTCATCTGCCCGCATAAACTCAATTTCATCTAAATTTTCTTCTAAGATTTCTCTTGTCTTTTCTTCAAGATTCGCTTCTTCTTGGATATTGGCTTCAATGAATTTTTGTGCAACTCTTGAAACGCTTTCCAAGCCGTGTAGAACGCTTACGAATCCGCAGTTTGATAAATCTAATGCTATTTTATTTCCAATATAAGGCGCATGTGCAAGTCTAAATTTCATCGCATACCTTCATAAATTTTTGCGCTATTTTAGCGTTTTCTCTCTTAAATATGCTTTTTTCTGTGTTTTAAATAATTTTGAGATTTTGCATTTCGGATTTTAGCTTTTCCGCATTTTCATAAAAGCTTGTGAGGTTATAGTATTCTGCAAAATGCGCAATTTTAATTGCAGTATAAGATTCTATGAAGGCGTCCATTTGAGGATTGGAATCTTTGCTGATAATGAGCCCTAATAATGGAATCTTGCGTGCTTTTAATGCTTCAATGCTTAGCAGAATATGATTGATTCCGCCCAAGTAGTATGCGCCAACCAAAATGCAGGGCAATGGAAATGTGCTCAAAAAATCAATCATACATTTTTCTTTATCTAAGGGAGTAAAGAGCCCGCCAGCACTTTCAATCAATAAGTTTTCTGATTTTGGCAATGGAATCTTTAAGCCATCGTAATGCACATTTTCTTTTTGCATACCGATATGAGGGCTAGCAGGAGTTTGCAAAGTGATTCCACTAGGGTGGATTTTGGTTGTGGGCGTTAAGGCTTGGATTCTTTGGCTATCTGTTGGCGTGCCTGCTTGAACGAGTTTGAAATAATCTAATTTAAATGCATAGCATAATGCAGCACTAACCGAAGTTTTTCCCGCATCAGTATGACTTCCCGCAATAAAAATTTGCATAAAGATTCCTTAAAGTTTTATAGATTCTCATAAAGGATTAAAACTGCAATTAATGTTTGCGCATTAAAACCATAAATTGTCTAGCAAGCGCACACCCTCAACGCGAGCAACAATAAGAATTAAAGTAGAATCTTTTTCTATTTGTTCTATTTCTTGCAATGCGTGATTGACAATCACAAGATATTCCACTTCTAGCCCCTCTAATACTTCTAAAGCAATTTTCTTTAATTCCTTGGAATCCTTAATGTCGCGCATAATGGCTTTGGTAATTGCATTTAAGGAGGCAGAAATTTGCAGGGCTTTTTGGATTCCCGCTTGGCTTAAGTAGGCATTGCGTGAGCTTAACGCTAACCCCTCTTCATTACGGACAATAGGGCAAGGAACAATCTCTAATGGCAGGAACAAATCTTGCACCATTTTCTGAATGATGAGTAATTGTTGTGCGTCTTTTTGTCCAAAAAATGCTTTATTGGGACGAATCAGATTAAAAAGCTTTAAGACGACTTGAAGCACGCCGTTAAAATGTCCCGGTCGTGTCTTGCCCTCCAATACATTTGCCATTGCTACTGGTGCGTTGAAAGTGGTTTGTAGTGTGGAATCTAGTGGATACATTTGCGCAGTATCTGGAATAAATACAACATCTATACCTGCCTTTGTGCAAATTTGTAAATCCGCTTCCTTTTTGCGAGGATATTGGTTAAAGTCCTCATTTACTCCAAATTGTGTGGGATTGACAAAGATAGAGACAATAGAACAATCGCAAGTCGCGAGGCTCGCTTCTATAAGGGATAAATGTCCTTTGTGTAAAGCTCCCATAGTCGGAACTAAACCAATAGTTTTTGCAGGATTTTGAGATTTGAATTGGTGGATAAAGGCTTGTAAATCTTGCGTGATTGTAAATATTTGCATACGATTCCTTTAAAGTTTAGCAAATAAATCGCAAATTATGCGATGAGAGAGTTAAAAAATAAATAAAAAACACAGAAAGCTATGCTAAAATCTTAATAAAATTTATCTAAAGAGGGTTGTGATGTGAAATCACAGAAATTGAAAGAATTAGTAAAAATTTCTGATTGGGATTTTTTATCTTTAAATGAAAAAATTATTTCAACCTATACCAAGCCTGATGATAAAGTCATTTTGCCTTATATGAGCGCAGATAATTTTGCATTTGAATTGGCGATTAATGAGCGCAAGTGCTTAGTATATGATAATAATCCATTAGTGAGAATCAACTTTGAGGCTGATTTTTTTTATCCAAGTTTGGCGGGCATTAAAAGTCGCTTGAGCGAGATTAAAACAATAGGAGAATTTCCAGATTGTGGGGTTAAAAAATTCCTCCACCCAAAAACCTATAATGAAGCAATGGCGATTCGTTTGTTCTTGGACGGCGAACCTAAAGACGCCATTAATTTGTGGATTAAATATTTAAGCGCAGAGGCACTTAAAATGCCAAAATCGGGTAAAGGGGAGCTTGAAGAGCTTGAATACATTGATATAAAAGATTTTGTGCTCAAAAAATATAAAGTTATTTTCAGCGAGATTGACCCGATGAGGGTTTTGCTTTTGCATAAAGCAGCACCAGAGTTTTTGCATAGCGAACAAGAATTAGATGAGGCATTAAAAGGGGCAAAGGTAAAATTGGCACATTATGCTCCCTATCGCTTTAATGTGCGCGAATATTTTAATAAAAACTTATTGAAAATATGGTTTCATAATATCAGTAAAGAACAATTAATGACTGCATTTGTAGAAGATGAAGCTGCTTGGAATCAACGTTGCAAAAAGGATTTTTTGTCTTTACATAAAAGACTAGCAAGTGGCGGAATGATTCTAGTAGAGAAAGCTAATGAATATGTGATTGAAGAATTTTTCAAGCTTGCGTTTTTTTATGGTTATGAAAATTTGCGTGCGTTTTGTAACACCAAAGGTGTGCAAGCCTACTTGATGAAAAAATTAGGATAATTCGCACTCACAAAACAGAGTTGTAGAATCGCTTATAATTAGCCTTTCACATTGCTTGAAAGTTTAATATTATGAAGCCTCAAGCTGGATTTAAGTTATTATTAAAAAATTTAAGATAGAATTGCAATTCTATCTTTTAATCTAGCAATGGCTCGATAGCTCAGTCGGTAGAGCAGGAGACTGAAAATCTCCGTGTCGGTGGTTCGATTCCGCCTCGAGCCACCATTAGTTTAATTTTCTATCAATTGCTTTCCTTATTCCAACCCCTTAATCCACTTTTATCCGCTAATTCTTCACTAAGATGCACAAAT
>CAYXGY010000012.1:0-38395 GCA_964464895.1 uncultured Helicobacter sp.
GAATCGTGGCAATCTATTTTGTGGCAATTTTCAAAAGAGTTTAAAATTAACTCTTTTTTGGGAAATTGTAGGAATTTTTTTGGATTTGGCAGGGGGTGGAAGCCCAACGCCCTATCCAATCTCTCGTGGAAAAATCGTTAAAAATCTAGCAAAATGCAAAAATATCACTGCAAATAAAGGCTTTTGGAAGCTAAAAGCTATTAAAGACTTCTTTTGTTTTATTCAAGGGATTCTAAAATAAGTTTCCAAAGTATCTCCAAAAAGAGACTTCTAACAAATCCTAAAGCTACTTTACCTGCAAAAACATAGAATAATCCCAACAATTTTAAGAATTTTAGAGACGCTAAAGGCTGAAAATATCGCGTGTGAGGCGCGGAAAGTGAGGATAAAATGGAAATCCTAGAAAGCCTACAAGAAAGTGCGGACAACTACTTCTTTCTTGCAGAGCAAAGCAGAAAACAAATGCAGGAGGCAAAGCGTGAGGGTAATCCCGCGCTAGTTGCAAGTTGTGCGTCAAGTTTCAAAGAATATTTTAGAAATTATCTATACCACCAAAGAGAAATTGAGAGCTTAAGAGGTGAAAGATGTTAAGCGAACTTAGCAAGATAGGTTTGAGCACAGAGGCAATTTATTGTTTTGATTGCGACAATCATAGGGAGTATTTACAGAGAAAGGCTAACGCAAAGGATACAAAGTGCGATGGCAAAAATGGAGATAATGCGACAAGGAGAGCAAATGAAGCGCAAAGAGATAGAAGCACTCAAGAGAAACCTAAAAAGATTCACGAATGAAGCCTTAGAGAGTTTGCGTGAGGAATCAATCAATCACATTTGTGATAGAGAATTAAAAGCGCAAAATCAGACTATGGAGTGGCATTTGCTAAGAATTGGAATCATAGATACGATTCTAGTTGGCAGAGGCACAGAGTGGATTCTGCAAGAAACTACATAAAGGAGTAAAAATGAAAAAAAATGTCATCGCGAGAGGCGAAATGTGGCACATTCAAGTAATGCGTGAGGGGCGCAGGATTCGCTTCAGCACGAAACTAAAAGCAAACAAAGAAAACAAGGAATATATCCTAAGAAACTTTGAAAGGCTAATTTTAGAGCATTTAAATCCGCCAAAAGATATTAAGAAAAAGGTAGAAAAAATGACTTTGGAATATTATCTAAACAGACGGCTAAACAATGCTAAAGTATTGAGAGAGGGCTCACAAATCACATACAAGCAGTATCATAAGTTTTTGCTGGGATATTTTGGTGGAATTTGCGTCAATGATATTGGACGCGAGGAGATAGAGAAGTTTTACTTGTATCTTGGCAGTCAAAATATCAGCAAATTAAGGGCAAGGATTATTGTCAGATTTTTGAAAGCTTCTTTAGATATGGCACTCTATGATGAAGTCATCAGTAGAAATCCAATCTTCCCAACAAAGTTTTCTATGCTTAAAGAATCCAAAAAGATAGAGCCTTTTAGTCTACTTGAAGTCAAAAGAATCTTAGAAGTAGCGCAAGGCAAGGATTATCCAAAGTGGTTTGGCAATCTGCTAAAGGTTGCGTTTTTTACAGGTATGCGTTGTGGGGAACTCTTCGCGCTAACTAAAAACGATATAGACTTCAAACGCAACAAAATCAGCATACTTAAGGCAATCAAACAACATAATGGCAAAGCAAGCGAACCAAAGACGACAAGTGGGATTCGTGAGATTGATTTGCTACCTCCTGTGCGTGAAGCACTCTTAGCGCAGATAGAGGCACAAGGGGGCAAAACCTATCTTTTCTCTCACAAAAGTGGGAAACCCTTTAGGAAAAGTGCAGATTTTTTGGAGCTTTGGACGAGCGCATTAAATGAGGCTGGGTTAAAGTATCGGACATTTTACACCACGCGCCATAGCTTTGCCTCTATTATGCTAAGTGAGGGTGAGGAAGCTATGTGGGTTTCTAAGACGCTAGGACACGAAAATCTTAATATCACCCTAGAGTATTACGCACGATTCCTAGAAAACGAACAAAAGCCACGCGCAGTATTTTTAAATGCTTTGTAGAAAGGAGTTTTAAATGAGACTAAAAGATTTTGACTTTAGGGTTTGGGATAATGGGGAACAAAAATTCAGATATGTTGAGCGTTGGCGTAATCTAGGTATCAAAAGAACAGATTTTAGATTAGAAGATATTCCTGATGAAACAGAGATTGAACTCTACACAGGTTTTAGAGATTCTAATGGTCAAAGGATTTTTGAGGGTGATATTTTAGAAGTTAAAAACCTTAGATTTGATGAATCTTTCCGAGTTATAGTTTTTTATAAAAAGGGGTGTTTTTTTACAAAAGTTATCAAAACTTATGATGAGGACGAAGTGTCTCTTGGTGCAGAAATTTATTTGTATCAAAATGTAGAGGCAATAATAGAGGAAGAATGTAAAAGTATGCACACTCTTGAAGTTGTCGGTAATATTCACGAAAATACAGATTATAAGGAGATAAAATGGAAAAAGTAAGAATCAAAGATAAAGAACATTTAGAGCAGATTTTTAAGCAATTTGCAGAGAATGAAAAAGAGAGTTTCTCTGAGGATTTGATTATAGAAGGCAATTCAGAGTTGGAGTTTAAAGATTTAGTAGCGACTTGCGAAGTCATCGGGTATGAAAATCTACTCCTTGATGATGCTTTTGTAGAAAATCCAAAAACTCATTGCGATACTTTTTATATGGATTTAATCGGTATTAAAGAATTAAAATTTGGCTCAAATGATAAGTTTTCGTGGTTTATGGGAGGAAAAATTCCCGATGAGCTAAGCTTTGAAAACGATGGAACTCTAAGAGTTTGGTTTGATTAATCTTTAATAGAAACAAGGAGAAATAATGAATGCTAGAAACTACAAGGCAATGTATAGCCAAGATTATGTGCAAAAAATCCTAAAAATGCCAACGCAGAAGCAAAAAGAGAGACTAGAGAATGCCAAACATAATGTGGATTATTTGAGAAATGGAATCCATAAAGGATATTTCGGCAAGGAAATAGAAGTTTTAGCACTTGCGAGAATGCTAAGGGAGAATAACCTGCTTCGCGCCATTAAAAAGAACATTAAAGGAATATAAAATGATAATCTATTCAAATCCGCAAAATAATTTCACAAAAATTTCTAACGCTTTTATTCAAGATTCTAATATCAGTGCAGAGGCAAAAATGGTTGGAATTCTCTTGATGAGTTATCCTAATGATTGGATAGTTAATATTGCGCATTTAAGCAATATTTTAGGCAAAGGCGTAGCCACAATCAGAAAGGCATTAAAAGAGCTTGTGCATATAGGAAAGCTCACTATATCCAAGCAAGAAAGAGACGCACAAGGGAGATTCACAAAAGACGAAAAGGTCTATAAGTTTGTAGGCGAAGTTGAGTGTGAGAATCTAGCAGAGTTAAGCATCCAAGAGTTTTTGGAGTTAAAAGAGAAAATAGAGCAAGGCACAGAAAATGCGGAATCTTTATCGCGTGATAATTTTACCGATAGCGGTGTTTTTGACACACATACAAAGAATAATAATATTTACAAAGAGAAAATATATATTGTGCGTGATTCTAAAAAGCACATTCTCTTAAATAGCCTCTTTAAGATTCCAAAACAATCTTTGAGCTTAGATTTTTCCTCTCTTAATGAGGACGAAAAGAGAGCATACGAGGAATTTATCCGATACAGAGAGGAGACGAGGAAGCTGACACAAACCACGAAAAAGAGTATTTTGGAGAAACTAAAAAAGCTAAAAGAGCAAGGAGAAAATATCATCGCAGTTGTGGAGAGAAGTATTGAGAATGGTTGGAGTGGTCTTTTTTTGATTCCAAAACACCTAAAAAGACAAAGTCAAGCACTTCCAAAAAACAAGACAGAGATACAAGGAGATAACGCACAAATTGCCTTGCATAATGAGCTTTTAAACTTGCTTTTATCTGCAAATCCTAGCTTTAGCTTAGAAAGAATGAAAGAGGACAAAATAGAAACTGCAAGACATAGTGAATTGGGGCTTGTAGGAATCCATAAGCAACAAGGTCGCTTAAGATTGTGCGACAAATCCCAAGAGGCTAGAGTTTTGCAAAGGTTAAGAGACAATGTGGCACAAGAAATATAAACGAACAAGAAAAGTGAGCTATGAGATAAATCTACCTCTTTGGCTTTATTGGAAACTTTTAGAGATAGCGGAGTTTGAAAATGTTAGTCTTAGCGCAGTTGCCGAATGCGGAATTTTGTATGCGAATGGTTGGGAATTTGAACGAAGCAAAAGAACACTCAAAACTAACCCGCCAAAAGCGAAGAAAAAAAGTAAAAATTACTATAAGAAAAAGGGCGGTGAATCTTATCAACAAGGAGTATTCAAGCTTTAAAAAGAACGCACACAAAAAGCTTATCAATATAAAAAATAGGCTTGTTTGTGAGAATTTAGCGGAATTTGTCAAAGAGTATGAAAAACAAAATTTGTTTTTCTACAATCAAAGGAGTTAGAATGGATTTATTTAAAGAAAAAATGGAAACTTGGGCAGGAAAGTTGGTGCGTCTTAAAAAAGATTGCAGAACAGGAGAGCATTTTTATCCAAAAGGTTTGTTAATGCGTGTATCTTGTGTAAATAATGTGAAAGTTACACTCAAAACTTTGCCTTGTGCGACTTGTGGGATTGCAGATTTTATGACAATGAAAGAGCGCAAAAAGGATTATGCATATTATTTTGAATTTGTAGAGGAAAAGGAGCTAAACAATACTGATTGCATTCCTCTAAAAATAGAGCTTAAAAATCAAAGATATTTTGAACAACTTGCTGAAGTTATTGCGCAAATAGCAGACAAAGAAAGTTTAAATTTAGAGGTATTTTGCACACAATTAAAATTGAGCGCAAGAGAGTTAGAAAATCAAAAGCAGTAAAAGAAATCTAAAAGGAGTTTTAAAATGATATTTACAAAAGAAGTAGATGTAGAAATAGAACCGCACGAGCTTGATTTGGATTTTGAGGAGATTAAAGACATTATAAACGGTAATTTGTGCAATAGTGAAAAGGCTAGACTAAGTATTTACCTGTTGCAAAAAGTTAGCGTGGAATATTCTAAAGAGGCGATTAAAAATATCTTGAATAATTTGGGAATTGATGAGGCAAAGACATTCATCAAGGAATTAGATAGTGAGTTTTTAAGTCTTGAGGAATACAGAGCAAGAGCCTTAGAACTTTCAAATGCAAAGAGGGAGAGTAAATGAATCCAAAAGATTTTGATTTTAGAGTGTGGATAGAGGACGAGAAAAGGCATATTTATGCCAAAGATTCAAGGCTTCAAGTTTTGGAGGATTGTTTTTTAGCAGAGAGAAAAGAACCTTTGGGATATTTTGCAACAAGGGAAATAGAAATGTATAGCGGATACCTTGATAGCACAGGGGTTAGAATCTTTGAGAATGATGTAGTAGAAGTCAATAATGATGAAATAGACATTACCATAAAAGGCATTGTGAAATTCTGCAAAGAAACAAAATCCTATGAAGTAGAATCCCAAGACTTAGGAGAGCTTTTTGATTTTGGTTGTGAAGTAGAAGTGGTAGGCTATAAGGAATAGACAATGCAAGAGGACGACCTTTTGAGTGCTTTTAGCAACTTCGCAAAGCCACAGGAATTTTCTCTACTCCAAGAGATTGTTAGTGCAACAGAAAAAAGATTCTACAAATCTTGGTATCTTTTGGTTCTAAGCTGCGCTTTTAAGGATTTTAGAGCCATTACCAAGTGCCTTTTTAGGCTACTTGAATCCGAATGCGAGAAAAAGGCAAAGATAAGCAAACTTAAAGGATTCAAAGGTTCGCGAGAGCAAGAGATAGAGATTTTGTGTGCCTATTGGCTAAAAATAGAAATGGATAAAATGCCAAAATGGTTCAAGGAAGAAGTATGGAAAACATAGTTTTAAGGTCAATGGTTGATTATCCTGCCTCCATTGATGAATTTTTGAAAAAAATACCCGCACAGTATTTTAGTCCTTTTGGTAGATTTTTGCTTTCTTCTATCACCGAGCTAAAGACACAAAAAGCCTTAAGTATAGAATCGCTAAATCACAAAATACAAGACAAAGTCAAAGAGAGAGGTGAGTATTTTGAGTTTTTGAGTGCGGAAGTCAATCCAAACTATCTCAAACTTGCTCCTCTTTTGCTAGAAAGCATAAGGCTAAATAGACAAAAACTAATCGGAGAGAAGCTTATTAGAGCTTTTGAATCTAAAACAATTTTAGATTTGGATTATTTAGTCAAAGAGCAAGAATTAAAAACAGAAGAGATTAAGGATTTAAATGCTTGGATTAAGGAATATGAGGACAAGCCAAAGCCCAAAGTCTATCCTACAAGAATTGCATTCATTGATGATTATCTCAATGGCGGTTTGGAATTAGCGCAGTTGATTTTGATTAGCGGAGACCCTGAAGCTGGCAAGACTAGGCTTTGCTTGCAAATCTTAGAAAACCTTGCTATAAGTAACAAAGTTTGCTTTTTTTGCTTTGAATTTACTGCAGAGCAATACATACGCACGAGACTAAAAGAGGATAAACGCGATAGTTTTGCGAATTTCTATCTCATCAACGAGGGCTATGACATAGCAGAGGTTGCAAACAATATTAGGCAGCTTTATAAAGATGGCGTGAAGTTTTTTTTGATTGATAGCCAAATGCGTCTAAGTGCGCCACAAGGACGAAATATGGAAGAGGAAGAGACAAGCAAATTTTCTACCCTTGCAAAGCTTTGCCATTCTTTAGGAATCGTGATATTTTTGATTATTCAAACAAGCAAGAGCGATAGAGATAATCCCACAGGGAGTAAAAAAGGCGGACACGAGGCAAGCATTATCTTTCGCGTAGAGCGGATTAAACCAGAGAAAGACGATTTATTGCAAAGAGGCAACGAATACGATGAGAATGCGAGAATGTTTTTTATTCGTAAAAATAAGCAAACAGGCAAACACCCAAAAGAAAAAATCGTGTTTGACACCTCTACATTGCGTTTTAAGAAAAACAAGAATGAACCGCAAGTCATTTATGAAATCACGCAAGAGGCAGTTAAAAAAGTAGAAGCAGTTGTGATTTGAAAGGAGATAAGATGATAGAGAATGTAGAAGAGTTAAAATCTCAAATGGACATTGTGGAGGTGATTGGCAATTATATTCCTCTAAAAAAAGCAGGAAGCAACTTTAGTGCTTGTTGTCCTTTCCACGAGGAACGCACCGCAAGTTTTGTGGTAAATCCAAAGAAACAATTTTATCATTGTTTTGGCTGTAATGCGAGTGGAGACGCAATTAGATTTGTGCAGGATTATAAGCATTTTGATTTTGAAAGCGCACTTAGAGAAATAGCCCAATCTTACAATTTAAAAATCAAAGAAAATAGCAGGTATCAAAGTCTAAATCCCTACTTTGAAAGTTTGGAATCCTTGAATAATCTTTTTAAAAATGCGTTATTAAGTGATGATGAGACAATAGCAAATGTGCGCAAATATTTGCACAATAGAGGTTTAAACAAAGAGGATTTTAACGCGTATGAAATCGGACTAATTCCTGCACACAAAGTTAGCTTAACTTATGCTAATTATTTGCAAGAACTAGGACTAATTTACAACAATGGAATTTTGGCAAATCCCTTTAGAATCTCCTTTGCACTTAGGAATAAAAGCGGAAAAGTAGTCGCATTTTCGTGCAGAACACACCCTTATGGGAATTTCAAAAATGCTAGCAAATACATCAACAGCAGGGATTCTAAGATTTTTCACAAAAGCCAACTGCTCTATAACTTCCACAGGGCAAAAGAGCAAATCTATAAGAGTAAGGCAGTGATTATCACAGAGGGCTTTATGGACGCTATTGCACTAGATAAACTCGGGGTAAAAAATGTGGTAGCTACTTGTGGGACTGCCTTTAGTGCTTCGCATTTAAGCGCAATTATAGCCTTGAGAACCGAAGCAAAAATAAAACTATGTTTTGATAATGATAATGCTGGGAAAAGTGCCACGCTTAGAGCTTGTGAATTGCTTTTTAAAAACAAGATTTTCAATGCTTGTGTTTTACACTTAGAGAATCCTTGCAAAGATATAGGAGAAGTTTTGCAAGAGGGATTAGAGCTAAAGTTAAAAGAGATTAACGCGTTTGAATGGTATTGTAAGAATAGATTTTCTAATGCACAGAATGTAAAAGAGAAAGAGGATTTAGCTAAGTATGTCAAAGCAATCTTGGAGAATGTAGATTTTTATACCAAAGAGGAACTCATTAAAATCGCAATAAGTGTTTTGCGGCTTCCTAATGATTACTTCAGTCAAAAGAGTGTTCAAACCATCAAAAGCGATAGAATCACTCTAAACGCAAAGCAGCTTTTTAAAACTATCATCAACGATAGAGAATTGCGCCTTTTAGCTAAAGAATACCTAAGAGGAAACGAATTAGGAGAATTAAAAGAGGACTTTTTGAATCTTTTAGAGAATAATACTCTAACCATTAAGGCGCAGGAAATATTGCTTGATGAGAGTATTGTTGCACTCAATTACAAAGAGTTTCAAAATGCCCTAGCACAGATTTTAAAGCAAAATACACGCAACCTTTTGGAGAATGCAAGAGCGCGTGGAGATATTAACGAAGTGATTGCTTTTTCTAAGCGATTAGCAGAGTTAAATGCTTTTGCAAATTTGCCTTTTTAACGCTAATTACAAAAAAGAGGTTGCTTTGTATCTTGCTTGTATGTGTTGTAATTGTTAGCAAGATTATTAATAAAATCTGCAGAGAAATTGGCAAATTATAAGGAGAGGGTGTGGAATATTTTGTGTTTGGTTTGGTTTTTGGTGTAGTTTTGGCATTAAAAATGCTTTGGAGTTATCCAAAAACAACCTTTAGCTTTAAGCTTCTATGATTTTTAAAAGATCCTCTGTGCTTAGGTTTTCAAATTCATTAACCACCGCTTCTTTTGGAATCTCTTTGCCATAAAGTGCGTTTTGCATATCAATGAATATCTTATTCACTTTTTCTGCACAGGCAATTAGCATAGGATCGCCCTTATCTTCTCTCCTTAGACGAACCATTTTCATTAGCTCGTCTTTAGCAATGATTGCGCTAAGTGCGATATTCTTTTGGATATAACCCGCGCTCATTGTTTGTAAGAGAATTTCCTCCGAGCTAGAATCTAAAATATTGTTTAGCACAAGCTCATTGATAGATTCCACGTCTTTGCCTAGATTTTGTCTTATTGCCTCTTTTGTGCGTCTTGCGTTGATTTCAACAGCACTTAGCAACTCTCCTTTTACAAGATTCTTTTCTAACTCATTAGTTGGGAGATTCTTAATTGCTCCCCCTTTCTCCCAACCCTCTTCCTTAATCCAGTGCATTAGGGTGCGGTATTTGATATTATAAAGATTTGCAACTTCTTTCGGCTCGGCATTGTGTGTTTGGTAATACACTTTTACTTCTTGCTTGTTTGCTACCATTTTAACGCCTTTAATTTTTGTTTCTTAAATTATAGAATATTTGGCAATTTTAATTAAAGGCGACAAATGGATAAAGAACAGCAAAAAGCAGATATTAATGAGCTAGTTATCACACAAGCAGGAGACAACAAAGGTTTCTTGGAGCAAATCAAGCAGACCTTGTTTATTGTTCAAGAAATCCATAATTCTTTTACACTTTTAATTGGCAAATACGAATTGGGAATTACGCAAGGAGTAAGACTTCAAGAGCAAATTGAAAAAACTCTTTTAGAATGCCAAGACTTAAAAGAGGATATGACAAAAGACAAGGAAGCAATTAAAGAAATCCTAGTGAGTGCGCAAGAGGAACTAGAAAGATTTAGAAATTATGTTTTGGAACAAAAAAACGCAATTTTAAAAACTTTAGAGGAATTTAGAGAAACTAAAGAGTTTGTGAAAAAAACCAAAGAAGAAATTTTATCCTATCAAGATAATATCAAACATCTTTTAAACCAATTAGAAGAGTTAGAATCTCTCATTAATGAACTATCTTTATTGATAGAGACAAACAAAAATCTAAAAGTTGAGATTTTAGAAGAGATTACAAACAAACAAGAAGAACTAAAGGTTGGTTTAGATGAACATTTTGAAGGATTTGTGCAAATTTTTGAGAATTTCAGAGAAGAAATTGCCCAAGAAAAACAAGATTTAGAAGCACGCTTTGATAGATTTAAAGAAGAAGTGGAGATTGATAAGTTTGCAGAGAAAGAAGAGCTAGAAAAAATTAAACAGCTAATCCCCAACAAAGAATTACAAGAAAGCCAAGAAAAGAAAGATTTGCAAACACAAATTGAAGCAAAACAACAAGAACTCCAAGAAAAGCAAACGCATTTGCAAGAGTTGCACGAGAGTTTAAATGCACTTCCAAATCCGCAAACTTTGGAGGAATTAAGCGCACAAAAGCAAGAAAAGCAAACGCAATTAGAATCTCTACAATCTCAAATTACCGCATTAGAAGAAGAGATTGCAAACAAAACTAGCGAAATAGAATCTAAAAAAGAGCAAATCACAGCCAAAGAGCAGGAATTAGAGAATGCAAGTGAGGAAGATAGACCTGCACTTCAAGAGGAACTAGCACGATTGCAAGAAGAACTTGCAAAATTGGAATCTCTAAAGATACAAAAAAGCGAAGAACTAGAACAAAGTAGGCGCGATAAAGAAGATTTGGTAACCTTGCTTTTAGAACTTGGAATCCAAGAAAATGAACTCAAACTAGAGCTAAGAAAAACTCAAGAGCAAAGGGAAAATTTAAAAGAGCAAATCCAAAATTCTTTAGAATCATCAGAGAGCTTAAAGCAAGAGTTAAACAATCTTGAAAGCCAACTTTTAGACATTGAAAATGCAGAGTATGAAAAATCTCTCACTCCAAGTTCGCCAAGTGAGCTAACCACAAAACATTATGTAGATAAAAGAGATGAACACTTAAAACAAGAATTTAATCAAAAAATTACCGCAATAGAAATGTTAATTTCTATAGATGAAAGTTTGGAGGAAACTCAAGAACAAATTAGCAATCTTCAAGGTGGAATCAAGCAAAAAGAACAGGAACTCCAAGAAATCTTAGAGAAAATTAACTATGTGCAAAACCCAAGCACATTAGAATCTCAAATTACCGCATTAGAAGAAGAGATTGCAAACAAAACTAGCGAAATAGAATCTAAAAAAGAGCAAATCACAGCCAAAGAGCAGGAATTAGAGAATGCAAGTGAGGAAGATAGACCTGCACTTCAAGAGGAACTAGCACGATTGCAAGAAGAGCTTGCAAAATTGGAATCTCTAAAGATACAAAAAAGCGAAGAACTAGAACAAAAACAAGCTTTAAAAGCCTCTCTTCCGCAGGATTCCACAGAATTAGAAGCCAAAAAAGAACTCTTAAGTGCAGAGTTAGAGGAAATAAAAAGAGAATTAGAGCAGAATTTGAAAGCAAAAGAGGAGGCACTAAAGCCAACTTCTCCTAGCGATTTGACAACTAAAAGTTATGTAGATTCAGCAATCAATACTAAAGATGCACAAAATGTAAAGTTAAGTGGAAATCAAACCATCGCAGGAAATAAAACTTTAAGCGGTGTAACCACATTAAACACAACCAAAATCAATGGTGCAAGCACTCTTGAAGGTGTCGCTACTTTTAGTACTCTGCCTATATGTGCAATTGCACCAACAGCGAATAACCATTTAGCAAATAAACAATATGTAGACTTTGGTGGTGGATTGAAAAACTTGGGCAACCAAACTGCACCAAAAATTGATTTGAGAGAATCGCAGCATTTTTATCTCACAATGACTGCTAAAGGTGCAGTAGGTATTGCAAATTGGGGGGGAGCTGGGAAAAGTGGAACTATCACGATTGTAAATGCACAAAATATCACAGCCTTTTCCGCTCCTTTTAAGTTCAGAATTGCACAAAGTAATTTTACGGGCGTAGAAACTTTTGCTTACTTTTGCATTGCCTCTAACAATATTAGAATCGTAAGGACATAAGATGAATAGTATGCTTTTAGGAGGACAACAACTATTAGTTACTTTGCCCGAAAGTTTAGGGGGTGGCAATCAGGTCTATAACAAAGTAATAGATATTATTAACCCCACACCGCTAACTGACTTTTTAGTGCCAACAGATTTGTCAAACAAAAATGACTGCTTACTTGTTGGTGAGGTTTGGAATCTTGGTGGCTGGACTCATAAAACATCAGCTATACAATTTTACCTTGCTTGGAATAATTTCGGAAAAAATTCGGGTGTTCTTTTTGGAGGGATTTCTTACACTGCAAATACAAAAATTAAAATTGCAAAAAAACTAGACTTTGGGGCTATTCAAAATAACCAAATGAGATATACTTATTTTTCCACTGGTTCAGCAAATGCGGCAAGAGGTTGGGAAGTTAATTATCCAACACAAGGGAAAAATGCTAGATGTGATTTAAAAATCTACTACAATTAAGGAGAGGAAATGTTTTACGATATTAAAAACAAAGTTTTGACTACTTATGATGTGTTTGTCAAGGAAGTTAGATTTCAAAATGAAAAAGGGGAAGAAGAGCAAGGAGAGGACACTTACTTCTTAAATGCTTGTGATGATGATACCTTAAGAGAGCTAGGGTTTGCAAGAGTAGTAAAAGAAAAAGAGCCAAATTTTAATGAATTGAACGAAGCGTTGCAAGAACTAGCAGAGTTAGACACACAAGAGAATGTTTATAGAATCTCTTATCAAGTTATCTCTAAACCGCTTTGTGAATTAAAAGAGTTTAAAAAGGCAGAAATTGATGCCAAAAGAGACGCAATGATTGAAAGCGGTGTAACCTACAAAGGCAAAGTATTTCAAAGTGCCGAGAAAGATAGAAATTTATTAACAAGTTCGGTGAGTTTGTTTTCTGCGACTGGGCAGTTACCGCAAAATTTCGTTTGGATTGCAAAAGATAATACTGCAGTGCCTTTTAGTTTGGAGGATTTAATTGCGCTTGGGGCATTAATGGCTCAAACTATAAATGAAAATACCCTAAAGGCGCGGACATTAAAAGATAGAATAGAATCTGCCACTACCAAAGAAGAGTTGGATTTGGTATGCTGGGAAACAGAATAAAAAAATTAACGATTTTATCTTGAGATTCTAATACTTTTTAGAATCTTCTTTGTATTTATGCTAAAAATTTTGAATACAAGACTAGAGAAGCAAGGCAAATTTGTCGCCTTTATTTAAAAAACTTAAAATTGTAGGATACGATTTGTTTAGACACAGATTAAAGGAGAACCAATGTTTTTACTTAAAACTATCACTTATTGCTTTGGCGAATTAGATAGGGAGAAATAGACTAAATGGAAACAATGACTACACAAGAAGCAATCGTAAGCGTGGTAAATAGCGCACAAATGATTGACCAACTCACCGCCAAAGGTGTGATGTTTGTAATGCTTATGTTTATGCTATTTGTTTGCTATATGCTCTTTCGTTGGATTTTTTCTTACATAAACTCTATGCAAGAGCAGATTAGATTCAACGAAAAGATAGAAGTCAATATGGAGAAAATAGCTAATAGCGTGAGTCAAAGCTTAGAGTTTTTAAAAGAGGATTTAAAAGAACAAAAAGCGCATAATGAATCCTTAAGAACGCAATTAGCGAACAATGCAAGTCTATTTGCAGCAGAGATTAAAGAGCTAGAAAGTCGGCTTTATAGAATCCTGCGTTCTAATGGAATCAAAGGAATACGCGATGAATTATAGCCCAATCAAAGTTGTATGGAGTGGCATTGAACGTAAGTTTGTATTACTAAGCGACTGCACTTTTAACACAGCAGGAGAAGTATTTGTCGTTCCTAAAGGATTCTTAACTGATTTTGGAAGCATTCCGCGACCTCTGAAGCCATTTTTTGACCCCATAGGCAAAGAAGTGCCCTGCTATGTTTTACACGATTATCTATGTGATTTAAGCAATCAAGGTAAGTTTAGTAGAAGCAAAGCAGATAAGATACTTTTAGAATCCTTAAGAGAAATCGGTACGAGTGTGTATCGTCAGCTTATGATTTATGCAGGGTGTCGGGCTTTTAGCCTTTTTAGATTTATACAAAGGAAAGTAAATGAAAGAAACAATTAATTTTATTTTGCCATTAACAGCAGAGTTTGAGGGATTCCGCGCTAAAGTCTATAAATGCCCTGCGGGATTTGATACTATTGGTTATGGGCGCAACATTGAAGCAAACCCGCTATCTGTTGAAGAAAAAAAGCAATTAAACGCAGATGGGAGTGTAAGCAAAGAAGTTGCTACACAATGGTTAAGAGAGCATTTAGAAAAATGCTATAAAGAGCTTGATTCAAATTTCGCGTGGTTTAAAAATCTTGATACTAAGAGAAAGGGCGCGTTAGTGGATTTTCTCTACAATGTAGGCTTAGGGACATTTAAGAGCTTTAAAAACACGCTTAGATTCCTAGAAAATGGCGACTTCAAACAAGCCTCCGAGAATATGCGCAAATCTAAATGGCATGCACAAGTTAAGCGCAGAGGTATAAGAATCACAGAGATTATAGAAAAAGGCGCGTAATGATAGAGATTTGGGAATATTCTTTTTTGGTTGGGATTGTGGTTTTAAGTATTTGTGCTGGAGTGATGATTAAGCTTCTTGCCGATGAGGAGAGGGAATGCGAATCTTGAGTTTAATTTTAAGCACAATTCTACTTAGTGCGTGTGCTAAGCCGCTTGTAAAAATAGAGACGAAAGAAGTGTTTGTGCCGATTCAATGTGATTTGGAGTTGCCAACAAAGCCGATAGACAATGGAAGTTTTGAGAGCCACAAACAAATTGCGATTTACTATAAAAAAATAGAGCAAATCGCAAAAGACTGCACAGGAAAGGAGTAGAAATGTTACATTTTTTTAATTGCAAAAAGCTAAAATATATCCACGATGAGCCTTATGCGCTAGTGGATTGTAATAGACAAAAAATCACGCTTAAAAAGGACGATGTGCTTGTATTGGGTGATGACGCAATGTATAGAAGCTTAAAATTCAAAACGCGTCTTTTTGAGGAAGTGCCACTAAAAGCCAAAAAAGAAGCAAAGCCAAAGAATCCACCTAAGCCAAAAGAACCTAAAGATGAGCCAATCAAAGACGAGCCACAAGAGCCAACGCAAAGTTCAGTCGCCAAAAATGCAGAGCCAAGCACACAAGAAAATGCACAATCACTGCAAGTTGCCAACCTAGAGGAGTGAAAATGTTTAACAATGGAATCTCTTATGCACCACAATACAAAAAAGAGGCGGAATCTCTAAGCAAATTCTACAATCCTTACGCACAACAAACAGCCCAACAAGCTACGCAACAAACACAGCAAGGATTGTTTGGAGGCATTAGCGACTTCTTAGGCAGTAGTCAGTTTGGCAATCTCTCCGCAGGAGTGGGCGCAATCGGCAGTATTATTCAAGGCATAGGCGGTTGGGATAGTGCTAGGAAACAGCTAAAAGAACAAAAGAGAATGAATAATCTCCTGCATTCGCAATGGCAAGAGGAAGTAAGGAGATACAACAAATACGAAGCCCAAAGGGACGAAGCAAGTAAGGCAATCAACGAGAGCGCACAATACTACACACCGCCCACAAGACAAAACAATGAGAATCCTTAACTACCCTTACGAGCAAAACAAAGCAAGAATCCTAGACGCATACGATAAGGTTTGGGGCGAATTTGAACTAAAAAGAGGAGAAAACGAGCTACCCTACACCCAAAGAGGCTTCAAAATCCAAGACGCATACAAAAACATTTTCTATATCCACGAGGGATTTGGGACGCTAGAGTGGAATGAAGCGACAAGCAAATACGACTTTAGCAGACTAGAGCCTTATTTGTTAGATTTCTATCTAAGCGAGGGTGTATATCACCCACACACAAGCGAGGGAGAAAAAAGGCTAATTTATGAGTTTGTAGAAGTCTATGAGCTAAACTTAGGCAAAGGCTGGGAGTATCTTCTGCCTTTTGGATTCCAAACTTTAGATGAAAAACTTACAAAAGGAGGGTTTTAATGAAACCGCAAGACTTCCGTGCAGGACAAAGCGCATTAGGATTAATGGCTAGAAACACCGAAACAATGTTTGCCCCGCGAATGGCTCAATGGGAAGCATTTGGCAGAGGATTGCAAGACGCAAATGCAATCGTCCAAAACCGACATGGATTCAACGAACAAATGGAGCAAAACAGAATCAACAACGAGTTTAAAGAGAGGCAGTTTGGATTCCAAGAATCCCAAGCGCAGGAAAACAAAAGACAATTTAACGAGACTTTGGCAGAGAATCAAAGGCAGTTTGATAAAAAACACACACTAGATAAACAAAATAGCTACTATGATAATCAATACAAGCAATCTGCGACTGATTATAACTATTGGAGAATGCGCGAGAAAGAAAAAGAACAAGGGAAACAGCTCATTTTGAAAACATCAAAAATATCCGATGAATTGGCAAAAGATTTTCAGATATTGGAAGATGGTAAAAAAGTGATAGATAAAACACCAGAAATTAGAAGTAATTGGCTAGGTTATGGAATTAGTAAACTAGCTAATCAATGGTCTAATGGAATAATTGGAATATCAAAAGAAAAAGCTGCATACATTGCTGAAATTGAAAACTACAAAAATTCTTATATGAACAATATCTATGGCAAAAACCGAACCGAATACAAAGATAAAAAAATTGATAATTTGTTAGACAAGGATTTTTCAGCTCCTGAAGAGATTATGCAAGCAGTAGCAGAAACTGCTTTAAAACAAGCCAAAATAATAGAAGACAAAATAAGAGGTTATAGAGCAATGGGAATGGGAGATGAGTATTTAGTGCCTTTTGAATCTGAACTTGCAAAGAAAAAAGCTTATTTTCAAGCATTTGCAGAGGGACAAGTAAAACCCAAAGAAAAAGAAATGAAAGTATATGACCCTAAAGCTTATTTTATACAGAATAAGTAAAATTTAAGTGCGTGAATAGTAGCCTTTTATCTAATCATAAAAGGAGAGGTTATGCGGATTTTAGCAAGTTTGCTTTTATTGTTTGCAATCAGCGCACAAGCGGATATGTTAGCTCAAGTATTCTCTCAGTGCAGAAGCTCTAGTAACTTTTTCTTAGGTGAAGACAAACGCAATATATCTACTTGTGAAAAAATATTGCAAGATATGTCTAAGTATTTCATAGAAAACAAAGAATTAAGTTACAATTTGGGGAATTTTACGGTATATCCTAAACCACTAACAAAAATGGAAGAAAGTGAGATTAAACAAGAGATTGAAAGTGCTTTATTGCGTTATTTTTCAACCCCTGCTTATCCAAAAAAAATAAAAGAAAATGTTTTTGACGATGTTCGGATAGATGTTTGGCTTTTTCAATATAATGACCAAAGCAATATATATTATGGGAAACTTGAAGTTACCTTTAAGCCTCGTGATAAAAATGGAATAGATTATCCATTTCAATTTAAAGAATCACTCCCTTATGCTTTTAATAGGAAAAGTCAATTAAACGATTTAAAAGAAAATATTACAGAGATAATCAAAGAAATGGCTAACGATATTTTCCAAATGGCAAATAGGGATTTAACAGACAAAAAATAACTTCTCTCCACAGATTCCACACTCCCAAAAACCAAACACAGAAAAGACTAAGTAGCCTTTAAGTGCTTGAGTAATAATCTTTGGCTTTTAAAAGAGGAGAAAGAATGTTAAAACTTCAAAATGTTTCTTTTGAAAATAGGGTTATTGTAGCAATTCATAGTATATATTTGATTCTTGCGTTGTTTTTTGGAGCTTGGCAAGGGATTAGCGGGACATGGTATTGGAAATGGGATGTTATCGCTTTTTGGTGCTCTTTGCCTCTCATTAATATAATACTCTATTGGATAATAAGCGGATATAAAAAAGAAAAAGGCACGAAGTTTAGCTTTATAGCAAAACTCATCATAGCATTGTTGCCTCTTATTATTTTCTTTGGCTTGGCTATCTTTTCACGCCTTTAAAGCGTTGTGGGTGAATCAAGCAGAATACAAAAGTAAAACCTGCAAATACACGTAAAAGTCTTGCGAGTTTCTAGGCTAGAGATTGACGCTTAAACAGGATTGCACACAAGAATTATTAAGGTTTTTGTAGTCTTGCAATTTATCTAAGATTTCTTTCATTGTATTGTTTTCAACCTCAAACACACAAGCCAAAAATGCTACCACATCTTTTAAATCTTTATAGTTTTTTAAAATCTTATAATCTCTTTGCATATCATCAAAGCGCGAAAGCAAAGCGCAACAAAGATATTTTTGTATTCGTTTCTTTTGGCTTCTTGCCTTATCTCCCAAAATAATCTTTAATGCTTCCTCTAGGTAGCCCATATTATACATTAATACCCTTTAATGCGTCTCTTGCTTCTTGCACTCCTTTGCCATATTCTACAATATCAAAGTCTTTTGAAATCTCAATGCCACCCACTATCTCTTTGCTTTCAAAAAAAGATAGCAATGCAAGAGTAGAATAATAAACTTCTGTGTCCTTAATTCCACCCTTTTGCATTCTCCCCATAGCCACCTTTAAAGTTTTTTTCAATACGGGCATAAAGTCTTGTATCATTTGTTGGTCCAAGTTTTCGTTATTATGGACAATAAAATATAATAAATTAGTCATTTTGATATTTTCGCATAATTCTATATATTGCTGCTGCCCCATATCATACTTGCAACTAATATATTGTGCGCTTTGTGCATTTAAATCAATATTTGCTCCACCACTTAATGCCAAAAAGCAAGCAAATGAACCTAACATTTTGCGCACATCTACCATTTGCAATCCTTTCTAAACTAGATAATTTTATCTTAAGAAATCTTTATCAAATATTAATTTGCTGCACGAATGTTTTCACTCAAATTACACTAACCAAATTTTTAATATATTGAATTTCACTCCTTTAAAACACCTCCTCTACAAGCTAAAATACTACAAATTTAGCAAAGGATTCAAAAATGGATTATGAAAATTTGACTTTAGAAGAACTCCAAGCAAAGCTAGAGGGCAAGAAATGAATGTTAGAAACTTCACCAAAAACTTAGAAAGTATCCAAACAAGCCTTTATAAAAGCGAGTTTCTATCCTCTACGAAATTATCGTCTTTTACCGATGAAAAACTCGCAATGATTCTCACACAAATCGCACAACTTGCGATTAATGCGTCTTTGAGTTTGGAAGAGTTAGAGCAAAAAGAGCGCACCTTAGCCCTCACAGAGGAAAAAACACGTCAAGAAATGGAACTAGCAACCCTAAATGCTAAAATGCAAAACCAAGTCGCTTTGATTGAATCCTTAAAGGGCATTATTCAAGCGGATTCTATCGCAAAGGCAAGTGGTGATAATGCGTGTATCAACAAGGCAAACGCCTATAATGCGTTTTTGAATATCGTAGCAAATGGCGAAAATGCCGATATGATTCAAAAACACGCGAATAATGTTATCCAAACGATTAACGCAATTAGCGATAAGCCAATGAGTGGTTATGATGATTTGCTAAAAGCACTAAAAAGCGAGGTGGATTCTCTAAAGGCTGGTTTTAATGCTAACAAAGAAGTATTTATCTATGCGCCCAAGCTAGAAATGGAACAAGGTGAGACGATAAAGCTCATGGGATTTTCTGCTTTTGGAAATAATCCTTGTAAGTTTGAAGTTGGGGGCATTGAGATACATTCTAAGACGATTTACTTTACCGCAGGAGAGCAGGAATGCGAGGAAGTGCTATTTAGCGCACAAGATTATGCAGGTAGGTGGATAAGCGATAGTGTGAAAATCTCTATCACTAAAACCGACTTTGAAAAAATGAATTGGAATAATATCCTATGAACGCAATGCAAGTGATTCTAAGTGTGCGAAGTAGGCTTAGAGATGAGCAAAGGGGGCGATTGCGCTTTAGCGATGAGGAGTTGAAGTTAAACCTAGAAATCGCACAAAATGCACTAATTTTGGAATTTGATAGCAATATTTTGGAGTTTAAATTTGACGCCAAAAATCAGCCCTTTAGATTCCACAAGACAATCTTAGGAATCCACAAAGTGCTATTAAATGGCAAAACAATCCAAAACAAACCCCAAACCTACGCCCTGCACTCACAAGAAAACTTCTTTTATCTCATCAACTCCAAAGAAGCAAGGTTAAGCAAAGAGTGCGAGGGAGAATTGGTTGTTTTTGCAAATTGTAGCGAGGGGATTTTTGATTTAGAGAGTGAGCTATATTTGAACGAACTTTATTTTAATGCGCTTGTTTTAGGGGTTTTAAAGCAAATGATACTCGTAGAAACAAGCGAGGAGAATCTCTCTAAAATCGCGCCTTATGAGAGTTTGTATTTAAAAGAAATAGCAAGGCTTTATACGCTTACTAACAAAAGCAACACAAGTAGAATCCACTACACTAGAAATATCAAATGCTAAACTCACAAAAACTTATCTTAAGAGACAAGGAGTTAGCCCTCCGCGCAATGTGCAAAAAAGACTTCAAAACCTTTCTTTATACCAAATGGGCGCGGTATGATAATGCAAAGTTTTTTCATAATTGGCATTTTGAGTATTTAAGTGAGATTCTAAGCTGCACACTTCCTAGCTTTACAAAACCCAATGGATTCCCGCTCCAAAAACGCGTGATTATCAATATGCCACCGAGTTATGGCAAGACAGAAACGATTGCTAGAAGTTTCATTGCGTGGGCTTTGGGTAATGACCCAACAAGGAAATTTATCTACATTTCATATAGCGATGATTTGTGTAAGGAAATTAGCGTAAAGGTTAGAAAACTGATTAAAAGCGAGTTTTTCCGCAGTGTATTTAACTTCACCCCGATATTTTTACAGGACAAAACCGAAGCTTTTACCCTAAGCAATGGCGGGGGTTGCTTCTTTACCACACTTAAAGGGGCGATTACAGGATTCCACGCACATACGATTCTAGTAGATGACCCAATTAAAGTGAGTGAGATGACAAGCAAGAGTGCGAGGGATAGCGTCAATCGCAATTTCACAGGAAGCGTTTTAAGTAGGCTTTTGGGTGATGAAGCAAGTATTATTATTCTAATGCAACGCTTAGGTGATGAGGATTTGTGCGGATATTTGACGAATCCGCGTAACTTTGAGAATGAAATATGTGAGGATTGGAATATCGTCAAACTTCAAGCATTAAACAAAACCGCGCAAGATTACAGAATCGGCAAGTTTTTTTACCACAGAGAGGCAAAAGAGCCATTATTCCCTGCAAGGCATTCTTTAGAATCTCTGCAACACTTAAGATTGGCAATGGGAGAAGATGAGTTTGCCACGCAATACCAACAAGAACCACAAGCCTCTGAAGCGGGTTTTTTTGATAGACAATATTACAAGGAGATTCCGCTCTATGAATTAGGTGAGCATAATCTCTATATTTTCGTAGATAATGCTACAAGTCTAAATACAAGAGCGGATAATAGAGCTATTGGCACGATTGCGGTAGATAAAAAAGACGGATTAGAACGCTATACGCTACTTGATTTAAGCTTTGGCATTTGGAGCGAGGAGGAAACTTGCGCACAAATCATAGAAATGTGCTTAAGCTATCCAAAGGCTAGTGCGTATATAGAAAGAGAAGGAGGTGGAGAAACGCTAAATAGAATCTTGCAAAAGGAGATTATCCGCGCAAATACAAATCTAAAGGCAAAGGGCAAAGAAATTATCACAAACCCAATCAATGTGTATAGTGCAAGTCGTAAAATCTCCAAAGTGGAGAAAATCAAAGCCCTAAGAAGCTACTATAACACAGGCTATTTGTGCGTAAAAATAGGTGCGAAAGGTAAAGAGCAGTTTTTAAAAGAACTTTTGAGCTTCAATCCTGCAAAGCCATTTTTAAAAGATGATTGTATAGACATACTCGCAAGTGCAGTAGCACACTCTGAAGTCAAAGCACCTTACATAAAAGAGCAAAAGGCGCAGGTAAATAAACGCTTTTTAAGAGCTAGAAGCTGGAATATTTAAAGGAATCCTATGAGAAAAAAACATTTTAAAAAACAAATCAGAGATTTACAAGGAATAATTGTAGTTTTGGAGAAAAAATGTGCCCTTTTAGAAATAATCCTAAAATGGCAAAGCCAAAGGTTAGAGGGACAAAGAGAGATGAGAATCAAGCAAGAGAAGTGCAAAAGATTGTAAAATATCATTTTTAAAGCGGAGTAATAATGAAAAAAATAGTGTTTTGTGTGTTAGGGATTGTTTCTTTTGTATTTGCGGATTCTTTTGTAGAATCTAAGAGGATTCTAACGAAATTCTATATAGACAATCCGCAATATATGCAAGACTTCTACTGCAATGTGCCTTTTAAGGCTACGCAAGGTAAGCTAAAGATTATCCCTAGTAAAGCATATCACCCACGCAATCCAAAAACCAAAAAAGGCAAAATCAACCAAAGAGCTAGATTCATAGAGTGGGAACACATTATGCCTGCGCATAATTTCGGGCAACATTTACCTTGTTGGAAAAAAGGAGGACGCAAAGAATGTCAAAAGGATAAGGCGTTTCAAACAATGGAAGCAGATTTGCAGAATCTTGTCCCTGCAATCGGAGAGATTAACGAGGATAGAAATAATTACAGATACGCACAATCTCCAAAGTATCTGCGATTTTTTCAATATGGGAATTGCAAAGTTTTCACAGATTTTAAAAACAAAAGATTCTACCCTGCGGATTATTCTAAAGGCTGGATTGCAAGAAGTTATCTTTATATGAGCAAAGCCTACAATATCAAATTATCCAATCAAGAAAGAAAGTTAATGGAAGCTTGGGATAAGCAATACCCAATGAGCCAAAAAGAAAAGGCTTTTAGGGAATTTGCCACTAACACACAACAAAGTAAATAACAATCTTCTAATATTTCACGCCTTTAATTTAAAAACAAAATCATCTAAAATTGCGCAAAAAAGGTTAAATTATGCAGGTTTTAGGAATTTTGGGAAAACTAGATTTAAAGGTGATTTTGAACCTCTTTGTCGCGCTTTTGAGTTTGGGAATCGTGTTTTTGGCACTAAAAAATGCAGAGCTAAAAGAGCAATTAGGAATCGCACAACTAGAAATTGCAGTTAAAACCGATAATCAAAACAAGCTTTTAGAATCGCTAGAGAAACAAAATAATGCAATTAATGCCTTAAGGGTTCAACAAACACAAGCCAATACACAAGGAATAGAAAAAATACTTATTAAAGATTCTAGTTGCGAGGCAGAGCTAAAAGCCTATAAAGAGCTATTTAAGGAGCTAGGCAAATAATGGAACACGCAAAGCTAAAAAAACTTTTTGAACTAGATTTGAGCGCGAGTTATAATGCACTAAAAGAACACGCGCAGAGCGTGAAATACTATCACGCAGAACAACTCCCCGAAGATGTTAAAGCAGTGATTGAAGAGAGAGGTGGAGTTAAGATTGTAGAAAATATTTACAAAATGCTTGTTAATAAGATTTTAGGCTACAAAATTGCGAGTCTTCAAGAAGTAAAGGTAAGCGGACGCCAAGAGCAAGACAAGGCATTAGCGGATTTGCTAAACGACCTAACTAAAGTCTTCTCCCAAAGCCCACAATACGACAAAAGTATTATCAAAAAAGATTTTGAGCTAATTAATGGCATGGCAGTCTTAGAGCTAGGAATCAAAAGAGATACATTAGGAGATATAGAAATCACGCTAAAAAGTGTGCCTGTAAAAAGCTTCATTGTGGATAAATACTCCACAGATGAAAACGCAAACGATTCTAGGAGATTCCATAAATGCTTAAATATTTCACTAGCCCTTGCAAAGAGACTTTTTGGAGAGCAAAGCTTTGAGATTGTAGATAATGAAGAATGCGATGAACGCGTGAATATCAAAGAAAGTTGGATAAAAGAGGATACACCACAAGGCGCGGTGTGGAATCGCTATTTTTGGGATAATGATAAAATTTTAAAAGAAGAAAAACAACCCTTTAAAAACAATATCCACCCTTTTGTAGTGGGTAAGTTTAAAATTGACCACAAAAACCAATGGTATGGATTATTTCGTGAGATTAGAAGTCTGCAAGATTATATCAACTTCGCCGAAAACAGAATGGCAAATATGCTAGGAAGCATTAAAGGATTCTACGAGGAAGACGCGGTAAAAGACGGAGATGAGTTTGCCCAAAATGCAAGTGTGGATAATGCAATCGTAGCAGTCAATTCTGGTGCAATCAGCGGGAATAAGATTCAATTTGTCAATCAAAATTCTAATGTTGTAGCAATCTCCCAAAAAGTCAATGAAAAAAGACAAATTGCTAAAATCTTAAGCGGACTAAACGATGAAGCACTAGGCGTAGCACAGAATCGTCAAAGCGGAGTGGCAATCGCACAAAGACGAGACGCAGGGCTTATGGGATTGCAAGATTACATTAAAGCTTCCGATGAAATGGAAAAGGAACTCTTTGTCAAAGTGCTTGACTTAATGCAGCACTATTTTACCAAGAAACAAACTTTCAAAATCGTAGATAAGAAAGTAGGCGAACGCTATTTTGAGATTAACTCCAATGCGGAGAACCGCATTAAAATAGGTAAATTTGATTTAGTCTATCAAAGTAGCCTCAAAATGCAAGGCAGAGAGGAGAGATTCGCACATTGGAGTGAAATGCTTAAAACCATTTCTAGTATTAAGCCCGAACTTGTAGGGGATTTGCTACCGCTAATGCTAAAAGATACCGATTCACCGATTGTCGCAGAGGTAGAGGAACTCATTGCAAACCACAAAGCACAGAATGAAGCGAATGCGCAACAAGCCCAACCGCTACAACAAGCACAAATTGAGCTTGAACTCCAATCACTTCAAGCAAAAATCGCACAATTAAGCGCACAAGCTAGGAAATACGATGCACAAGGCGCATTAGCCGAGCAAGTGGCGCAAAAACAAGCACAAGAGAACGCACAACCACAACTACAAAGCCACGAGGGAGAGAATCCTACAGCTAACAAAGTATTGCAAACTAACAAGGGCTTAGATTTAAGATAAGGAGAGGAAATGGAACAACAACAACCAAAGCTAGGCAGATACGACTTTGAAAAAGCAATCAAAGGTGGATTATCTAAGAGCCAAATCATCAACAGCCTAAGAAACAACTACGATACGGAGGGTGTGGATTGGGAAAAGCTTAATGCGGATTTAAAAGACTTATCTAAAACACAACGCGATAATATCACCTTTGATATTCTATACAACAATCAAGACAGCTGGGGCATTAAAGGCTTGAAAATCAAAGAACCGCCAAAAGCACTTCAAAATAGAATCTTAGATAACAACCAAATCCAAAGCATAGAACAAGAAGTGCAGAATATGCCACAATGGGCTATACAAAACGCAATGCTACCACAGCTAGCAAGAGAGGCAGTCGGGATTAATGGGTTTTGGAATCTCTTTAAGAGCAAGGAAACAATCGCGCAAGATAATGCGCTAAAAAATGCCTATGATACACAAATAGATAAAAAACTAGAAAAAGGCGAGAAATTAAGCATTGGCGAGATGATGAGATATTATCAAGCAAATGACGGAATGCAAGGATATTTCTCTCCAGAGGCACACTACCAAAAACAACAAGAACTTAAGAAAATCGCACAAACCGACTTTCAAAACCTAGAGGAATCTCAAAAGCAAGAACTTAAAAGGCAGTATCGCATCACAAGGCTATGGAATAGCGAAAGAGAACTCCACGAGAAATTAAAAGATGAGCAGTCTAAAAAGGAGACAGACGCACACACAAAAGCAAGAGCCAAACGACTAGAAAGTGATATTATTAACCTAGAGCGCACTTACAAAAATATCTTAAAAAGCGGTGTAGATTGGTGGAATGATTCTAGTGAGCAAAGCGACAGATATAAGGAGATGATACAAGAAAATGCACTTAGTTTAGGATTTGATGGAATCGGATTTAGGGGTGATAGAATCTATGCTTACAAGGGTGATAAGGCAATTTTTATTGATGATGGATTTTTCCATAATCTAGGACAGATTCTTAGCACAAATGCTTTTGACATCGGTGGGAGTATCACAGGGGCAATTGCAGGAGCAAAAAGAGGCAAAGGGAAGATTGGCACACTCGCTGGGGCAGTTGCAGGGAGCGCAGTGGGTGCTGGGCTTGGTGGGATTGCGGATAGTATCATTGCACAATTTAATGCACGCGGTGAAGTCAATCTAGCAGACGCGCTACTCACGGGTGCAGAATCCGCGACCTTTGACATTGCAGGGGGGCTTATCGTCAATAGTGGAGTAAAGGCAGCAAAAGGCGCAGTGAAAGGTGTGCAAAAGCTAATGGAGTTAAATCCTTTTCCTTTTGCTTCCACGCTTAAAAACTTCGTAGGAGGTGAGAACATACAAGCCGCTAAGGAACTCTTAGAGAAAACATTCACGCAAGAGCAAAAAGACGATATTTTAGAGTTTTCCAAAAGCTTTGGAGGGAATCTTGAATTAGAAGGTAAAGACACGTTTTTAACTAAGGGTGCGGAATATCTTACTGCTAAATATGGTGCAGATTCCACAATAGCCAAAGTCGCAAACAGCTTAGAGAATTATTCTAAAGCGTACAACAAGGGACGAGCAAGAGAGGAACTGCTCACGCTTATCCGCACAGATGAAAAAGGGCAGAGCTTAGGTGTTCTGCTAGAAGTGGCAAAAAACTCAATAGAGGCGAATAAAAACTTAAGGGAGATTCTAAATGCCACAAGCTACAAGCTAAGAAAAGAGATAGAGAACTTAGGACTTAAAGAAAATGCGTTTAAAGATGTGTTCAATGACTTAATAAATGGCACAAAAGAGGATTATGATGAGGCATTCAATAAGATTTTAGGCAATTTGTATGAAAATGAAAAAGTCGTGCTTAATGGCGAGGCTTATGCCAAAAAGCGCGAAGAAATGGGTGAGCTAATACAGCTTGACCCGCAAGGGCTAGGATTCTTAAACTTTGTAGAAAAAGGAATCTACAATCCAAATGGCGTGAATTTTGAACAGCTTCATAATGCTAGAAAACTTCTGAATAGCTACCATAAAGAAGCAAGCAATCCTAGCACAAAGGATTTTATTAGAGACGTTGCGGATTCTCTAATCAGAGAGGATATAGAAAAAGGCATTAAAGAGATTTTTCTCTCTCACCCACAACAATACGAAAACGCAAAAAGGCTATATGAAACCGCACTTAGTGATTATGCGAATATGAGCGAGACATTGAAAATCTTGCACGAATTAAAATTTAATGACAAAGCAAAGACGAATGCGGAGTTGATGGATAGTTTGATAAAATACATTCAAGGAGATGGGGGACTTAAAGAACTAGACAACTACGTCACACTTACCAAAGGACTTAAAAAAGAGCAAATAGAGAGCCTAGAACTCAATGCTTTAAATAGAATCTATGAAAAAAATCTAATCAAGGATAGCAGGGATTCTACCTTTGAAATCTTTAACTCTCAAAAATTTTTAAAAGAAACTGAAAAGCTTAGTGAGATATTTCAGAGTGAAAGCGCAAAGAAGTTTTTAGAGATAATGCAAGGATTTAATAGGCTTTTTGGTAATGACGCAAAGATTGCTTTTGAATTAGGATTAGGCAATCCACCCAAAGAGGGAAGTGCGATTGCACAGAGTGTAGAAGGTGCGATAAAGCAAAAAATCGTAAAAGGAATCTTTAGTATCTTAATGCGCAACTTGCCTACAAGCAACAAGATGATTGACAAACTAGGATTCAAAGAAGTAGTGCAGAAAATGGCACTCTCATACCACATAGAACAAGCCCTAAAAAGCGCGTATTCTATCAATGACTTTAATTTCGCACTCAAAAAAATAAGCGACAATCCAAACACGCCAACACCTACGCGTTTGGCAATAGAATCCTTTAACAAAGAGCTAACCAAACTCCTAGAGGAAGTCCGAGAAAACGCGGAGTTTTCGAAAAATACAAAAGAGCTAGAGGAAGCTTTAGGCAAGGCAAACCTACAAGAGCCACAAGCAGACTTTGGCACAAATTACCCGCAGTTTTATCACAAAGGAAGCGAAGCGATTGCGCACCTGCTAGAGACAAAAAGCGGACAAGTGCAAGGGGCGTTTTATCGCAAAGACTTACAAGAGCTTAGCGGCAATGGCGAAATTGATTTGGTTTGGGGAGAAATCACTGATAAGACAAACCATAAAGGCTTTGGCTTAAGCCACATTATAGACAAACACCCCGAAATTACAAGCGATATTTTAAATGATATTATCCAAAATGGAGAGCTTAAAATAAGAAAAAATGAAGCGATACAGATTGCAAAAGATAATTATAAAGTAATTCTAAAATCAAATTGGAAAGGTGAGCCGACAAAAAATAAATGGATAGTAACAGCGTATGAAGAGGAGAAAGGCTTAAGTATATCATCTAAGCCTTTGACTGAAACAGATAGTCTTGCTTCAAACTCTTCCGCCATTATACCACAACCTAAATCTTTACAAGAAAAAATTCAAGTCTTAAAAGCAAAAAGAAAGCAAGAGTTAGAGAAAGCAAAGCAAGAAAAACGCGCAAAAGAAGCGCAAATCTCACAAAAACTAAAAGAAGCACAACTAGAAAAGCAAAGACAAAAAGACGCCCAAGTTGGAAAGGCAATTAACGAAATGGATTTAAGCTTGCAAGGGACAATCCAAGCAAGAGCCTTAAAGCCCACAAAAATAAACCTAGAAAACAAAAGCTATCCCGCGAAGTTTGTCATTATCAAAAAAGAGGATTTAAAGCCAAACTTTGAAACCAAAGGCACACAAGGCAGAACCCAAAAGCAAGAAAATATCATCAAAGACATACAAGAAAATCTCAATCCTAACAAGCTATTCTTTAGCGAGGGGGGATTTGAGGGATTGCCAATTATTCTAAAAGATGGGCAAGTGAGCGTGGGCAACCACAGAGCAGAGGCACTAAAAAGCCTAAGCAAAGAATCGCAACTTGCCTACAAACAAAGCGCGAAAGAAGTCTTTGGAGTGGATTTAAAGGAGGACGAACTCATCGTGCGAATGCTTGATGAGGGGATTCCTAATGAGGAGATTTTAAACCTTTCCTTTGCAAGCAATGTAGGACGCGAACAAAACTTAAGCGAAAAGGCTTTAAGCACACTTGGCAAATATCAAGAGAATTTAGACAAACTCCCACAAAATATCTATGCACAAAATGTAGAGGAAATGCAACAAATTGTGGCGAAGAGTTTGGATAAAACAAACAATGGACTAAATACCTTTGATACAAATTTCGCGCTTTTTGCCTCTTTGGCTAAGAGCAAGAATAAAAATATTTTAGACGCTTTGAATGCCATAAGTGGAGACGCCGAGCAAAAAGCAAAAGTTGTAAAAATGTTTGCAGAAAATGCAGGAAATTTCCACAATTTAGCCAAACAAACGCAAATGCCAAACCTAGATTTGCGCGATTATCTCACACAAGCCCTATACTTTACCGCTAAAGCCGATAAATCCAGAGTAGAAAACTTCAAAGAGTTAGCACAAGAGATAAAAAGCATCCTCCAAACCACAGATACACAAGGAAAAAACGCGCTAATCCAAGAGGAAAGCCATTATAATGAATTAATAGGAAAGGCTTTGGGATATAGTTTTGCAAGGTTTAGAGAGCTTGAAAACCCAAGTGGAAGCTTTTTTGACTTTTTAAGCAATATCAAACAAGCCTTAAGCGAGGAGTTAGAACCGACGCTCTTTAGCACAGGACGACCTCTAAGCAGTGCAGACATTTACGACTTTTTAAACGTGAGTATCAAAAGCGGATTCCCAAGCAATGAAACAAGTGAAGTGTTAGAATTGCTCCCACAACTAAAGGCAAAGCACGAAGCCATAAGCGCACGAGGTCAAGCAATCCCACAAGAAGTAAAAAATATCATAGATTCTAGCCCACAAAAAGGGCGCGATATGCAAATCATTGGACAAGAAAATTTCACGCCCGAAGTTGTAAAATATGTGCAAAAGGAAAATAAAAAAGTTGCGATTGAAAAGTTAAGGGAAGAGGAAGCGGAGGCTTTAGGCTTTAAATACCCTCAAGATGTGCGCGTAACCATAGATTCAAGTGCAATCAACCACACGCTTAAGAGACACGGCACAGAATCTAACCTAGCACAAAAAAGCGGACAAGAAATAGTAAAATATTCCGATATTGCAAGGTATAGAGAATATGCAAAGGGTGCAGATGAAACGCTCAAAAGCGTAGATAATGGCGGGAGTAATGTGCTTGTTAGCTACAAACAAGTTAATGGACATTTTGTTGTAGTAGAGCAGATTAAGAAAAAGAATAATGAGTTAGGATTTAAAACACTTTTTAAAGGAGCGGGGAATTATAAAGATTCCATAAGTTATAAAAACACAAAAGCCAAAGCGCAAACGCTATCCATTGGTTACGAGCCAAGTGCTAATTCTTTTGCTTCAGCTAAGAGTTTAAACTCTAGCGACATTATACCACAAACCACAAAGGAAGCAATAGACCCTGCAGATAGGTTTGCAGAACCATTTTCTAATGAGCTATTTAACGCATTGCCTAAAGAGATACAAAAGCAATATCAAAGCTTACAAAAACAAGCAGGATTGCTTAATCATAAATATCATCAAGCCAAAGGCATAAAGGCAAAAAGAGTTTATGAGAAGCAATACAATGCTATGCTAGATAAAATATATGATTTTGAGCAAAAGTATCCTGTGCGAGTGCCAAGCACACAAATGCAAGTGCGAGGCAATACACTGCCCTCTTGTAATCCCGATGAGATTATAGATGTAGAAATTATCCAAGCCGAGCCAAGCATACAAAAGCAAATCACTTATAAAAGACACAATCTAAGAGCCAAAGCGATTCAAAGCCTACAAATCAAGCTAGAAGCACTCAAGCCTTATCCGCAAAAGCAAATAGAATACAAAAGATTAGAATCCCAAATCAATGCGCTAGTAGAGAAACAGCACAAGGACAAGGAAATTATACCACAAGAAAGGAGACTTGATGACAATAGTAATACTCACGATTCTAAGCTTAATCACCCTAGCAATAGCAATGCTGATACCCTATATCCTCTATCAGGAAGCCACAGCCAAGAGCGCGGAGGAGTGGAATTTTTACCGGGAACTAGAGAAGCATTCATCTACCACACCCAAGCACCTCAAGGAATCGCAACCTTGCGAAAAGAACTTAAAGCCGCCCTAAGCCCTTATCTCAATGTAGAGATTATCAATAAGCAAACAGGTTTAAAAGGCGTGATTACAAGCAAGGAAGTGAATAAAATCTCAAGTAAAAAGGCAGTGGATAAAAGCTTAGCAAATGGATTTAGCAGAGATGAGCACTTTAAAGCAAGCCAGCATTTAAAAAATCTCTTTGAGAATGCCACCTTTAAAGATACACATAGCGATTATAAACAAAATCTAAACATAAAAGCCGTGCATAGATTCCAAACAGAACTAAAAATGAATGAAAAGCAAGCGATAGCTAAAATTACGCTTTTCGAAAAGATAGAGGGCAAAAACAGAATCTATACTTTGGAATTAGAGAGTTTAGCTAACCCGATTCCTTTAAGTGCTAGTGTGCATAACACAGAATCGGCACTTAAAGCTCAATCGGTAGCAACCGCACACAATGGAGCTACTCCTATTGCTAAAAGCGATAATGCCATTATACCACAATCCGCGAAAGATTCCACGCCTTTTATCAAAGAGCTACAAAATGGTGATAAGTTTTTCAAAGACGACTTAGGCAAGACGCACAAGCTCACCAAAGAAGTGCAAGAGCAGTGGCTTGCGACCTTTGAGCTTAAGAGTTTGGAGGAAAGCGTCCGACTAGAAACACCTAGAGAATTACACGAAATTTTAGGCAAGGAAATCAAGCTTAATTTAGGCTCACTCTTAAAGCTCACTAGCCAAAACCGCACACCTTTTATCAAAGAAATTAAAGAGGTTATTATAAATCCAGAGTTTGCGTTAAAAGACAATAATATAGTGATTTTAGGCAGACACTTAAAAGACAAGGATTATTTTGTTAATGTAAGCGTAGATAAGGGGGAATATTTTGTCAGTATCTCTAATGGTATCAAAGAGGCAAATAATATTAAAAACAAACTAAAACGAGGCGCAGAAGTGATTTATCAATCCCCAAACGCCAATTCAAACTTGCAAACGCTTTTACAGGCTTCGCGATATTCCACCAACAAGATTGACAATAGAATTATACCACAAAGCAAGGCATTAATCAAAAAGAAAGAGCTTTTAGAAAAATACAAAAACCAGCTAGAGAAATTAAGAGTAACTATACAAAAACTTCCCGCACTTCCTCCAAACCGAAGCAATAATGCAAGCCGCGCGCTTCAAAGAAATTTAAGCAGCAAATATAACAACTTAGAATATAAAATTGACCAACTCCAAAGAGAGATTATTCTAAAAGACCCAAATTCAAGCGGAAAGGATAAGCTCATCGCAGAACACGGGGAAGATTATGTTTATGGTATGCTTTCATACGAAACAGAACGATTTACAAAAAATATTTTGCTAGACAAGGTTTTAATTGACAAAGGACAAGGTTTTGAAATTAATCGTTTAAGAGATTTTAATACCAAATATTACGACCTCCACCCCATAGAAGACTTTGGGACAAATTACGCGGAGTTTTACCACGATGGCAAGGGTGCGATTGCCAAACTCCTCTTAGAATCCCAAGACTTCGCCAAAAGTGGCAAAGAGGGCACATTTAGCGGGCAAGTCGCGGGGGCGTTTTGGCGCAAAGACTTAGGGGATATTACACTTGTTTGGGGACAAGAGGGCACAGGTAAAAGCGATGGTTTTGGATTATCAAAAATCGCAAAGTATCACCCCGAAGTGTTAGAGAATTTGAGCGAACTAATCCAAACTTTACCTATCAAAAAAGAAACACCAAACCGCTATCAGTTAGAAAATGATAATTATAAAATAGCAATAAGAAAGGATTTTGAGGGAAATAAGGAAAGTTGGGTATTAACTGCTTTTGAAAAAGATGAGAGTATCGCTAGACGCAGGACAGACTTGCCCAGCTCACAAGGTGAAGTTAAAAAGACTACTTTAACAGATACTCCTACCGACATTATACCAAAAATGCCTTTAAACCAAAAAGACGAAAAAGAGTTTTTAAAACTGAAACCCGCGCAAAGAGAGCAAATCGCGCAAGAGCAGTTCATCGGAAATTCCGAACAACTGATAAAAGAGAAAAAAGCACAAGAACTGCAAACTTTAAAGCAAAAGCTACAAAATGCAGACATTCAAGCAAAAAGAGAGATTCTCCTCCAACATCTCCAAAAGGATTCAAAAGAAATCACCAATGAGCTAATGGAAACAATAAGAATCGTAAAGGAAAAAGACTTTTTGCCT
This sequence comes from uncultured Helicobacter sp., assembly GCA_964464895.1. Lineage (GTDB taxonomy): Bacteria > Campylobacterota > Campylobacteria > Campylobacterales > Helicobacteraceae > Helicobacter_D. The sequence goes on from CAYXGY010000012.1 coordinate 33,367, forward strand.
CACGAAATAGAAGAAGCAAAGAATCTAATCCTAATTAATCGCACAGACAAAATTTCTCCCGAAAAGCTAAATGAGTTAGCAATCAATCATTTAATCAAAGAAGTCAAAGAGAAATATAATAACCTACTAAGCACAAAAAAGCAAATAGCAAAAGAGATTATTCACCTAGAATACTTTTCCTCCACTCGCAATATTTCTTTTTTGGAGAGATTGGCAAAGATTGAAAAAAGAGTATTAAAGTCCCTTGATGAGAACATTAAAGAAAACAATCTCACTTATTTCGTAGCAACCACAGAGGGCGAGGCAAGAGCTAGGGAGTTGTTTGAGAGTTGCAAGCCCGATAGTGAGCAAAGAGAGCTTTTTGAGAGGATTTTACCCATAGCACAAAAGCTCAATGTAGAAATAAAACAGGCAATCAACGATAAAAAACTTTCAAAGGAAGCAGATGGCGTGTATTATACAGGGCTTAACTCTGTGCGCGTTAAAAACAACAGAGTAAGTCAAGAAAAAGGAAAAGTCTTTTTACACGAGCTAATCCATAGTGTAACAAGCAGAGCAATGATTGCTTATGAAACAGGAAAAAAAGAGCTATTAACTCCTAATCAAGTTGCCGCGATACGCAATATTAAAGAAATTTATAGTGATACTCTAAAAAACCACAAAGATTTAGGATTTGAGTTAGAATTAAAAACAAAAGCGGGAGACTATGGCTTAGTTTCGTCTCACGAGTTTGTCGCCGAGTTAAGTAATCCTGCCTTTAGAGAGAAACTTAAAAAAGTAGGCGTATTTGAAAAAATTGTAGATAATATTCTAAGGCTTTTTGTTAGTGCCAAAGAAGCATTTGCGCTCAAGAAAAATAATGCCTACGATACACTTAAAAAGAATCTTTATGCAATCATTGATAATTATAAAGAGGATTTTACCTCCGCGTATGAAATGGCAAAAATCAAAAACCACCCATTGCGAAGTGAAAAATCTAATTTTGATACGCAAATTATACCACAAATCCAAAAGAAATTTAATTTTGATACACAAAAGGCAAGGGATTTAGCAGAGTGGCATAAGGAATCACCCTTTAACCAAAGATGAGCAGGGATTGCCTAAAGTGTTTTATCATGGGAGCGGAGATTATGGGTTTGAAGAGTTTAAATATGGCAATGATGAGCTAGGAAAACAAGGTTTTTATTTCTCTAGCTCCAAAGAAGTGGCAAATACTTATAATATATGGGACGAAAACCCAATATATGAAGTCTTTTTGAATATCAAAAACCCATACATAGCAGATTTTAAAGGCAATGCTTATAACTCAAAATTTGGACACGAGCTTTTAAATGAATTAGTAGCACTAAACTTACCACAAAAATACGATGGTGTAATTTTTAAAAATATCCGCGATGAAGCAGAACAAGGAAGCGGCAAGATTGCTGATACAATTGTTGTTTTCAACCCTCGCCAAATCAAAGAGGTTAAAAATAGAGGTGTAGAGGGCAAATACTTCAATGAGGATTCGTCTAATATCTATCAATCTAATCCGTATTTAGGCGCGGGGCTTTTAGGGGGAAGTATGGCAGGTGTGGAAGAAGATGAGAGCGGCAATCTAAGCTTCAATCCCGCGGATTTCCTACTAGGTTTGAGCACAGGCGCGGTTGGAAGCAAGGCAGCAGCAAAAGGCTTTAAGGCAATCTATAGCAACCCAGAGCTTAAGGCAAAGATTACCCAAGAGCTCGCCACAACCTTAGGAAAGGGTTGGGATTCCGCAACCAAAGCCTACCCTATTCTTTCCACATTAGAGCCACGACACATTATCGCAAAAAGCGAGAAAGGTAGGGACTTACAAGCAAAGCATATTTTAAAAGAGTTGGAGAAAGAGGAGATTCACAAACTCTAAAAAATACGAAAACCCAAAAAGAAAAAGGTAACAAAATGGTTCTAAATCAAGAAAAATTATCAGGAGCTTTGTTGGATGCAATATGAGATAAAACACCAAGAAGCCTTAGAATATTTAAAAAACTTAAAAGATAGTAGTGTAGATTTGGTTGTAACTGACCCACCTTATCTTATGCGAGATTGTGGGACTGGAGGCATTTGTGGTAAGAGGAGGAAATACCATAAAATTTATAGCAAAGAGTTAAAACAGAATCTAAGAGATGGATTTGACTTCAAAATCCTAGAGGAAATAAGACGAGTGAATAATCCTTTGAATGCTTATTTCTTTTGTAATGCCAAACTTTTGGGGAAACTTTTAGAATATTTCAAAGAGGATAAATTTGATATTTTGGTATATCACAAGAAAAATCCAATCCCTGCTTTTAATAAAAAATATTTGAGTGATTTAGAATATATTTTATTTGTTTGCAATAATAGAAATTTAATGCAAAATACTTTTTCTACTAGCTCCAAGCTTTTTTCTATCAATATTCCTCCTAAGGAGAGTAATCACCCCACAGAAAAACCAATATCTATCCTAAAAATTCTTATACAAAATTCCTCCAAGAAAGGCGATGTAGTGCTTGATTGTTTTTGTGGAAGCGGAAGCACGCTCAAAGCCTCCCTAGAATTAGAGAGGAAATTTGTAGGCTGCGAGATAAAAGAGGAATATTTTAATATGTGTTTTAATAGGATTAAAAATATCCAAAAGAATTTATTTTAATGAGTCAATTAGCACATAAGCAAACGCAATCCCTAGAATCCAAAAAGGCACAAAGAAAAGCGGAATTAGAGAGAAAATCATCAAAAAAGTGATTCTCTCCTCACGCAAATAAATCCACAAAACCTACAAAAAGCCATATTATTTTATCTCCTTTTTTTAAAAATCTAAATCCTCTAAAATCTCACTCTTAAAATGGAGAATAAAATGAGCAAAGATTCTAAGTTTGAATGCCATAAATGCGCATATCAAGACACAAACTATTGCGAGTATTGCCCTGACCATAAGGTAATGCAGCCGCAACTTCTAGGGCTTTGGAAATTTTACAAGGAGGTTTTTAAGTGTTTGTTAAAGAGGCTAAGAAAGAGAAATTAAATTCTACCCAAATCAAACTTGTATTAATGGAGTATTTTCGCTATAAAAAACAATATATAGGAGTGGTAAGTGAATATGCTCACTATTGTGATGAAATTGAAGACATTGTAGCGTTTAAAAACTTTGATATTGCAGTTGTTGAGATTAAAATATCCAAAAGCGACTTTTTAAAGGACTTCAAAAAGCCCAAGCATTCACTAAATTGTAATAAGATATGGTATAGTCATTTTTATTTTTGCGTTACAGAGGAGCTAAAAGACTTTGCGCTTCGGTATTTAAAAGAAAATGGATATAAGCACTATGGAATTTTAGTCGCAAATGGTGGAAATGGCAATCCGTTCATCTCCACAGCAAGACCCGCTAAGAGATTTATTTATAATGGCGAAAACAAGATTTTCAGATATGGATTATTTCACAGAGAGAATCGTTACACCCTAGAAGCAATAATCCGCAGAATGAGCAGTGAATTGGTCCAAAACAAGAGAAAAGTCATATCCGCAACACAAGAAATATAAAATCGCCCTCAAAATTAAAAGTTAGGGATTAATTTGATTTATAATTTTTGAATCTTAATTACACAATTGCTTCAATAGGAAATCACTTATATTGCTTGCTCTAATTGTATAGCCGTGCTGTGTATGCTCCCAAGTTTTTTCCTTATAAGGCAAACCTCTTTCATTAAACCACACAGATAAGATTTTTTTATCTTGCAATAATGAATTTAAAGCATTATTGATTTCTGTTTCATCGCAATTTAAATCAAGCCCCAATAAATAAATCTCATCGTCTGTCACTTTATTAGCATTATCTTGGATATAACTAAAGATTCTATTTTCTAAGCTCATTATCTAATCCAATTAAAATATTTAAAACATTTTTAATATCATCTAGTGTTGTATCTATATTTTCAATAGAGAATATAAGATTAGATTTTAAAATTATTTTGTATCTGATAATTTCATTGTTGATTATTTCTAGTATATTTACTCCAGTATTTTTTATTTTATTGCTCAATGCTTTTGGATAATTTGTTACAAAATGATTAATTAATATTCGCTCATTTTCGTCCATATCTTGTATAAACTTGCTATTAATATTTAAATCATCAAGACTTGTTTCATCTAGTGGAATATTTTTAATTTGCTTTCTAATTTGTTCGTTATTAGAGGATAATTTAGAGTGGATTGTTAAAAGCTTGCCCTCAGCAGTATAAGAATAATATAAAGCCATATACTTTTTATCCCATTTATATGCAAACTTATCACTATTTATCAAAGCGAGAAATGTGGAAGATACAATTTTTTGAGTAAAAACCAATTGTCCTTCTAGTTGATTGTTTTTTAGGCTTTTTCTTGCTTGCGTAAGAGTTAATGATTGATTTTGCAAGCGTTTCTTGGCACAAATGATATATTCTTTTTCTACTATAATAATACATTCGCTAAAAAGTGCTTCTTTATTCTTTGGAATAATCACATCGCTACTAACTGATAAAAGAGATGGAAGCCTTTTGTAGTAGATTACTTCAAATCTTCCTTTGGTAAAAATTCCTTTTAGGATTTCATATTGCTCAGTATCTGTCCTTTTAGAAAGGGCATTGTATATTTTTTCAATAAATACTTCTTTCTGTTCTTTTGAGTATTCTAACTCTAAAGACATTCCCAATTCTATTAAGTCATTCAAAGCAAGTAAAGTTAATCTCTCTTTCATTATACGCCTATACCATAACTTTATTTTAAATTTTACTTTGTAGTAGCTTAATTTTTCATTGTGAAAAAGAGCAAAGGAAAGAGATATTTGATTTATAATTTTTAGAATTCGTTGCAAACCATTATAATCATAAATCCAAAAATAACCTTGAATTTTCACGCCTTTAATTCAAAATCTAAAACCAATAAAATATCGCAACACTCAACATAAAGGGACACAATGACCTACCAACAAATAGCAGCACAACTTTCCAACAAAAAAGTCCAAAAGCTAGCTTTAGAGAATAGAATGGCAAACTTG
>CAYXGY010000013.1:0-36350 GCA_964464895.1 uncultured Helicobacter sp.
TCATAGTAATCACTATTGAATCTATATCTCAAGTAACCACTGACATCAATACCTTTAATCGCATCTTCTAGTGGCTGAGCAAAACTCGCAGTAGAAAGAGCACCTAAAGCAACGCTAGCTGCTAAACTAAGTTTTAGAAATTTCATTTTAATCTCCTTGATTGAATTTCGAAATTACAATCTGACAATACAACACAATCCAAATTAGAAGTGAAACTCACTTCTTAAAGTCTTGTTTGTATATCAAATAACCTACACTTTGGCATCAGGTAGAATTTAGCCAAAGCTAAAAAGTATTTTAGCATAAAAAATAAAAAAGTGCAAAGTATTGCGAAATTTTACTTGTTTGCCCTCTTATAGTGTCTTATGGAGAGATTTAGAAACTACGATATTTACGAGCTTAGAAGCATTTATAACCGCTCCAATAGAATTTTCAAAAAATTGTAATGGAGATTACAAAAATTTATGCGGATTGCATTGCAGGGTGTGCGGGATTTTAGATTAGCAGGTGAATTGCTAACATATCTTTATAGTATTATTTGAGGATTTTAAGCATAGCTAGCAGGGTGTTACCACAGGCACACACCCTGTGGTAAAATCTATGCCCTTAAGGAGCATACGATGAGTATCACTAAATTCATCATCGTGGTAATTATACTGCTTTGTGTAATTGCTGTCAAGGCTTACTAAGCCAAACCCAGCAAGTGCTGGGTGATGATGAATTTAACCTGTGGAATCTCACGAGGACGCAATAAGCCTTACTCGTGGCGTAAGGCGTCAATAGGATTGAGCCTTGAAGCGCGGCGTGCGGGGAGATAGCCAAAGAGTATCCCCATAAAAGCCGAAAACGCAAACGCAATGAACGCAATGCCATAATCAAAATTAAAAGGCAATTCCATAAGATAACAAATCCCAAACGAACCAAAAAATGCTAAGAGGATTCCCAAGATTCCGCCCAATGCGCTAAGCGTCAAAGCCTCTATCAAAAACTGCAACAAAACCTCACCCTGCATTGCGCCAATGGCTAGCCGCGTGCCAATCTCTCGCGTGCGCTCGGTAACAGAGACTAGCATAATGTTCATAATCCCGATTCCTCCAACAATCAGGCTCACACCTGCAATCGCACCCAAGAAAATCGTCAAATTCGCGGTGGTGGTTTGCATCATTTCAATGATTTGCTTTGTGTCCATAATCTCAAAATCATCTTTTTGCCCCTCACGAATATTACGAATCTCACGCAATGCGTTAGAAATCTGTGTCGTGGCTTGTGTAGAATCCACATTGTCCTTGAGTGAAATCATTAGCCTAGAAATATTATAGAGTGTGCTAGACTTGGAAATACTGCGCTGATAGGTTTTCAAGGGAAGCAAAATCACATCGTCTTGGTCGTTTCCCATTGCGCCCTGCCCCTTTTCCTCCAAGATTCCGATACATTCACACACAATGTTCCCTAATCGGATTCTACTGCCTAGAGGACTTGTAGAGGTTTTGTCAAATAAGTTTTTTTTCACGCTCGCACCGATGATACAAGCATTACTTCCCGCGCGATAGTCTTGCGCGCTAAAGGTCGTCCCACTAGCAAGATTCCAATTGGTAGCGATAAAGTATTCTGTATTGACGCCTTGAAGTTGCGTTTGTGTGTTTTCTTGGCGGAATTGCACGAGGGCGGAAGTCGTAGAAATCGGGGCGATAGCACGCGTGATATGCCCCACTTGCAAATTGAGTGCTTTGATGTTTTCTAGGCTAAAGAGTTTCCTCCCGCCTCCTCCGATGTTTTGATTCCGCGCCGGGAAAACAAGCAAGATATTGCTTCCTAAACTGCTCATACGCTCGGTAATGACTTGTGTCGTCCCATTGCCAAGCGTAATCATAATCACGACTGCGCCTACACCAATGATAATGCCGAGCATTGTTAAAAGTGCGCGCAAGAAATTCCGCTTGATTTGACGCAAGGCGAGGAAAAAGGCATTAAGAATCATTGTGCGTTCCTTGCAAGGAAGTGGTAGAGGACAAGGAAGCCGAATCGCTTTGAACCAAACCATCTAGGAAGATAATTTCTCGGGTTGCATAGCGCGCCATTTCTGGCTCGTGTGTAACCATTAGAATCGTGATTCCTGATTCCCGATTCAAGCGCGCCAATATCTCCATAATCTCTATGCTTCGCTTGGTGTCAAGATTTCCTGTTGGCTCATCAGCGAGCAAAAAGAGCGGACTAGAGGCAATGGCTCTTGCAATCGCCACGCGCTGTTGCTGCCCTCCGCTTAGGGCGTTGCTTTGATGATTGTGCCACTCTCTTAAGCCAACCATTTCCAAAGCCTGCATTGAGATTCTAATCCGCTCCTTTTTAGGAACTTGACGATAGAGCAAGGGAAGCTCTACATTTTCTAATGCGGTAGTGCGTGGCAAGAGGTTGAATCCTTGAAAAATAAATCCGATATAATGTCGTCTTAAAAGTGCCTTTTGCTTGAGATTCAACCGACTCACATTCACACCGCAAAATTCATAAACTCCACTGCTTGGGCTATCTAAACAACCCAAAATATTTGCCAAAGTGCTTTTCCCGCTCCCACTTGGACCCATAAGGGCGACAAACTCGCCCTCTTGAATCTCTAAACTAATGCCACGCAAGGCTTCAAAGGCATTAGGGGGCTTTCCATAGGTTTTATGAATATTCTCTAGTGCGATAAAGGACATTATTTGTCTTCTCTCTGTGCGGTAATGACTTGCGTTCCTGCGGTAATCAAATCACTAAAGATTTGCGTTAGCACTCCATCACTGATGCCTACTTCTACCGCAATTTCTTTAGGAACACCCCTTTCTAACACCCAAATGCTAGAATTTGCTTGCGGCTTGTCCCCACCTCCACGAATGCGTTGAGGCGGACGCATTGCAAAGCTGAATCCCGAAGACGATTTAGCGGAATCTTTTTTGGGTGTTGCTGGAGTGAAATAAAGCGCGCTTGAGGGAACTAGAAGCGCGTTTTTGGCGGAATCTGTTACAATGTCTGCTGTCGCACTCATTCCGGGCTTTAAGAGCAAGTCTTGATTGCCTACATAAATCCTTGCTTCGTAACTTACGATATTATCCGCACTCTCACTTGCGCCGAAATTCACCCTATCTACGACTGCTTCAAAGGTTTTTTGAGGATAGGAATCCACGCTAAACTTCACACTCTGCCCTACTTTGACTTTGCCAATATCCGCCTCTGAAATGCTCACATTGAGTTCCATTTCCTCCAAATTTTCTGCGATGATAAAAAATTCTGGTGCTTGGAAACTCGCCGCGACACTCTGCCCTACTTCAATCGAACGGCTAAGCACCACGCCATCAATGGGCGTTGTGATTTGGGAATTTTTCAAATCCACTTGTGTGGAGCGAATCGCTGTTTCAATCTCTTTGATATTTGCCTGACGAATCCCAACCTCGCTTAAGGCTGAATTATAAGCGGTTTTTGCAGTCTGTAAATCCAATTTGGAGGGAGTTTTACCATTAGTAGCTTTAAAGAGTGTTTGTAACTGCCTATATTGCCACTCTTTCTCCTCTAAAGCCACTCGCGCACTCTTTAATTGTGCCTGTGCGCTTTGAAGTTGCGCCTCATAACGATAGAGGTCTTGCTCTATACTCTCACTATCAATTTTGGCAAGAATCTGTCCTTTGCTCACCTCATCATTGACATCTACTAGCACTTCAAGCACGATTCCAGAAATCACCGAGCCAATAGAGACTTCGTGTGTCGGGGAAAGCGTGCCATTGGCACTAATGCTTGTTGAAATATCGCCCAATGTCGCCTCTTGTGTCGTATAAATATATTTTGGCTCTCTTGTCTGATACCAATAAATTAACGCAACGCACAGAATCACAAAGGCGAGGATTCCACCGCTAATGAGAAAGAGTTTTTTATAATTTTTCTTTGGATTTAAATTTCTTAAAATTTCTTGCGTGGATTGCATTTTATTCCTTATTTACCAAATGTGGATTTTGAGATTCTAGATTCAAATCTCCCCCAAACGCCTTATACAACAAAACGAACGCTCTAAGATTCTCCAATCTCGCACTATTGAGTGATTTTTGCGCATTATTCAAGGAGGCGGCATTGAGTGCGTGCTCTAGGCTATCAATCAATCCCACAGAATGCCGACTAGAAGAAAATTCAAAATAGCTTTGCGCATTGTCTGCGCGGATTTGACTATTTTGCAGTTGCAAAGTGGTGCTTTGGACATTAAAACTTGTATTTTCAATCTCACTTAGGGCATTTTTAAGAGATTGTTGCAATGTGAGATAAGATTCCTGCAAAATCGCATCTTGCAAAAAATAATTTTGCGTTAATTGCGTGCGATTCAGAATCGGCGCACTAAGAGAGCTTGCAAACTGCCAAGCAAGATTCCCGCTTGCTTGCGCATTAGAATCCAAAATCTCATTGAGATTTGCACTGATAGAGAGAATCGGAAACAAGCTTGCTTTCGCGTTGGCTTTGGTATAAACCTGTGCGTGCAGGCTAAAGAGTGCGGCTCTAATATCCGGACGCGAGAGCAAAACTCTTGCAGGCAAGGAATCTAATTGCAACTTTATCGCGACTTTAGGGAGTGTTTGAGACTCTATTGTGAAAGGAATCTCTAGTGTATCCAATAATACCAAAAGGGCATTTTTGTTTTCTTCATAGAGGCTTTTTAGGGATTCTAGGGTGTTTTGCTCGTTGGTGAGTAAATCTTGCTTGTCAAAAAGTTCTGTGCTATCTAGCAAGCCATTCTCTACTTTTAGGCGCGTAAGCTCTAAGGCTTCTTGATAGTGTAGGATATTCTCTTGCGTTAAAAGAATGTTGTGATGCGTTTCAAGCAAGGTAAAATAAAAAGTCGCCACATCTCCTAAAAGCGTGATTTTGGCATTTTCTAAATCTTGCAAGGCTTTCTCATAGAGAGAGACTCTAGCGTTTTTGCTATGCTGCAAGCGTCCAAAGAGGTCAATCTCCCACGAAAGTGTTGCACCCACTGCAGAGGTATAAGATTGTGTTTTTTGTGTCGGTGTGGTGTTCGTGCGCGAATGCGATTCGTTGGCATTGACATTAGCATCTACCTTTGGGAAAAGCTCTCCCCAAGCACTCTTAAGCTGTGCTTTGGCTTGTAAAATTTTCGCATTCATTTTTTGCAAATCTAGATTTTTATCTAATGCAATTTCAAAGAGCCTCTCTAATGTAGAATCGTCAAATAAGATTTTGATTTGCTCACTTGGAGTTGCCTTATTGGTAGGCTGGGATTCTGTTTCAATGCTGATTAGAGGGGTGTTTTGAAAAGTTTGCGGGAGTGTTTGCGTGATTTCTGCTTCTGTGGGTAGATTTGCAGCACAACCTAAAAAAATCCAACCTATTATAAAAAAGATAAGATATTTCTTTGAATCATACAAAATTTGTTGTGCCAAAATCTCTCCTTAAAATAAAGCTGGCATTTTATACAAAAACTATTAACCAACACAAAACAAATGTGAAATGCTTAAAAGTGCAAGAAACTTTAAGGATTCTGCAAGATTTGCTGGGTGTTGATTTTAAAATCAAAGTATTTAGAACGCAACTTAGAAGCGGCAATCGTGGTAAATTGCGACGCGGCGGCATTAAAGTTTTTTTCTTGCAAAAACAAGATTCCATTTGCGATTCTTGTCTCATAGTTTGTCGGGGCTTCTAGCTTGGAGAGTTGCAAAAGCGTAGCGGCATTTTCAATATGTCCCGCACCAATCGCAGAAACCGCGCCCAAAAAAAGCGTTTGAGTGTCTTGCTCTTTGAAATCATCAACCAAACTATTATAAAGCGTGAAAGACTTTTCAAATTCTCGCAAATATAAATAAGTCAGTGCTAGTGCCTGAATCACGCCGCGCGCATCGTTTTGTTCTGTAATCAAGCGCGTATCTAAGTCTTGCTGGACATAATGCAAAGTCCCGATAATATGTGCGATTTCAATATACATTTCCCGCACGACAGAAGCCCCATAGTAGATTGGGTCTCTATTAATCTTGGAGTCTTGGTAATAGCTCTGCAACTTTAAGGCAAGGGATTTGGGCTCGTCTTGATAGTTGAGGGCTAAGAGCGTTAGGAGGTTGCTAATGGGGTCATTGGGATACAAACGTTTCAATCCATTTGCAGATTTCACAAGCAAGGTTTGATTATTCATCTGCACGCCTTGTGCGAAATCCAAAGCATAATAAATTGCAACATTGCTTTCTTTGTCCTCAAGGAATTGTAAAGGTGTCGCGATTCCATCACGCGTAAAATTTAACAATGCTTGGATAAAGGTTTGTTCCTCTACGCTTCCTTGAAAATTTACGACTTCTCTCCCGATTTCACTCTCTAGACGTCCTGTATCGCGATAAGTTAGCTTGGCGGCAATCAAGGCAAAAACTCCGGCGTATAGGTCTTTTGGGTTGAGGTGGAAAGAGCGCAAAAAATGCTGATAGGACGCGTCAAAATTGCCCATTTGTGCGTAGTTCAAACCTAAATTATAATGCAAAATAGAGTGGTTAGGATAAGTATTGACGACTCGTGTCAATAAGGCATTGGCATTCCGAATATTGCCATTAAGTGTTTCTAGGATTGCATTAGCGATATTGCGATTCATTCTTGAAATTGTTTGTCCGCGCAATAAGATTTCTTTCGCCTCTTGTAGATTCTCAATGCGTATGTTGATACCACCTTCTTGAATCACACTAAAGGCTTCTTTGGCGTCAAAGACTTTGTAAGAAGCGAAGTAAAACAGGATATTATAGGCATTAAGCTTCTGTCCTGTGAAATTCTCCCAAAAGCGTCTTTGGGCAACATTAATATCAAAGAAATCATCACGTAAAGTAATTTTAACAGGATAAGGATTGCGCTTGAGGGCTTCTTCGTTTTGGGCGTATTTGTTGGCAAGATGTGCCGCTTGACTATAATCTGCTAATTGCAATTTGACAAGCATTAAAGCCATATCGGATTCCAAAGTGCTTCCAAAAGTTTCAATGCTTTGTGTCAAAAGCCGATTTGCCTCGCCATAATCTCCAATACGCGCATAAAGCAAGGCGAGATTAAACCAAGTTTTTGGATTGGTGGAGTTTTTGCTTAGTGCGTCAATGGCTTTGTAATTGTTATCAAAATACGCATACATTGCGGCTAGAAGCTGATTACTTTCCTCTTGATAATAAGTAGAAGTATTATGCACCAGAGAGGAAAAAGCCTCCAAATAATTGCCCAAATAAAAGTTTGTCAGTGCGTAGAGATAAGAATAAATCGGTAGATTCCCCGTTCTAGGAAGATAGGTTTGCGCAAGTTGCAAATAATAGCGGTATTTCAAGGGCTCGTGCAAATACAAAGAGCAAATGGCTGCATTGAGTGCGCTAATGACTCTATCCTCTCCCAAGTCAATCGCCTTTTGAAAAGAATCCAACGCTTCTAAATAGGATTTTTCCTCCATTTGTGCAACACCCAAATTATAATTAGAAAGCCCTTCAGAATAGTTAGAAATCTTGCCATACAAATCCAACGCTTCTTGTTTGTTGCCATTCACATAAAGAAAATTTGCTTTTTTGATGAGTGCTTCTAAGTTTTCTACATCGGTGATAATATCTGCGCCCTTATCAATGCTAAATTCCATAGGAGGTAAGGCGTCAGTTTGTGTTTGTGGCGGCTTGACTTCGTGTGTCAAAATCCAACCAAGCAAGAAAATAAATCCAAGCAAGAAAAGTGCAAACAAAAGTGCCAAAATAACACTTAGCTTTTTATGCTGACTGAAAAATTCTAGCAATTTTTCAAATTTGCTTTGTGGTTTGGGAGCTTTGGGCTCTTTTTTTAAAATATCATCTAAAACACTAAAATTATCATCTAATTGGATTACCTGATTCTTTTCTTGATTTTCTGACATTTAATCACCTTAAATAGGACTCTAAAACTGCGGGAATCTTAATATTTCCATCTTTTTGCTGATAATTTTCCATAATCGCAACTAAGGTGCGTCCAACCGCCAAACTTGAGCCATTGAGCGTATGTACTAATTGATTCTTTTTGTTAGTCTTGTAACGAATTTTGGCGCGTCTTGCTTGAAAATCACGCGTATTAGAGATAGAGCTAATCTCGCGATAACAATTTTGTCCGGGTAGCCATACTTCAATATCTACCGTGTTGCTTGCACCAAACCCTAAATCCCCTCCACAGAGTTGAACCAAACGATGGGGAAGCCCTAAAGAGACTAAAAGCTCGGAAGCACAAGCAATCATACGCTCTTGCATTATCTCACTTTCCTCTGGTGTCGTGATAGCGACAAGCTCCACTTTATCAAATTGGTGTTGGCGAATGATTCCTCGCGTATCACGCCCGGCACTCCCTGCTTCCTTTCTGAAACACGGCGTATAGGCTGTGAGCATTAAAGGCAAATCTTCTTCATTTAAGATTTCATCACGATAGAGGTTCGTAAGCGTTACTTCCGCTGTGGGTATCAAATAAAGCTCGTGTCCTTTAGTGGCGTTTTTATCACAAGATTCCTCCCCCTCAAATTCTGATATTTTGAACAAGTCATTTTCAAATTTTGGTAATTGACCTGTGCCAAAAAGCGTTTGTGCATTGGCAATTGCAGGTGTTCCAACCTCGCTAAATCCTCGCTTGGCATTAAAATCAAGCATATAATTGATTAACGCACGCTCTAACTTCGCTCCCATTCCCATAAAGACGCTAAAACGACTTTTGGCAAGCTTCACCCCGCGTTCAAAATCAATCCAACCATTTTGCTCGGCTAACTCCCAATGCTCTTTGGGTTTGAAATCAAAATGCGGAGGCTCTAATACCTTTTTGATTTCAACATTATCGCTTTCATCTTTTCCAAAGGGTGTTTTAGAATCGGGAATATTGGGGATATTATGGGAAAGTTCTTGAAGTTTATTCTCCCATAATTCTACCTCTTGGGCATAAAGCGCAATTTGTGCTTTTAACAAATCGCATTCTTCCTTTAAGGAATGAATGTCGCCTCCTTCTTGCTTAGTTTTGGCAAACAATTTAGTCTTTGCATTTTGTGTAGCCTGCAATTCCTCTAAAGCAGATTTTTTTTGCTTATAGTTGAGGCTACTTTCGCGCAATGTGTTTAAAAAAACCGCATCAATGTCGCGCTTGGATAGTTTTTCCATTACCTCTTCAAAATGGTGAATGAGAAGTTTTAAGTCAATCATAATAAATCCCAAAAATTAAATGGCTAGATTCTACACTAAGGCTTGTTAAAACACACTAAAAATTTACAAAAATCATCAAAAATTCCACAATAATAATGTATAATTATAAATTATGCTTAAGTTTTGTTAGGTTTCAACCTAAAAATTCATCTTATTTGGAGTTAAACTTGAATTCTGTCGGAAGTTTTGCAATCGTGCTTGGGATTTTATGTGTCGTTTCAATCGTAATTTTAGCCATTACAGGAATGTCGGTTAGCAAAAGTGGGAGCAAACTCACCTCTTTTGAAAAAAAGATTCTCTTTAGCGTGGCTTTCTTTATTTGTTTGGGAATTATTGCGCTCTATATTGTTTCTAATTTGAATTTATTTTTTGCATTGTTTTCTTAGACTTTTTGATTTTTCCAAGAACCACTTTGAAAAATTTTCCAATACACAAACGCACGCAAAAAGGTTTCTATGCAAATGCAAAGATAGATATAAATTGCAGGATAGCCTCTTGTGGCAATAAAATAACAGGGCGCAACGCGTAATCCCCAAATCATTAGGCTATTAATCAAAAGGGTGATTTTGGTAATCCCAGCCCCACGCAATGCGCCATCAAGAATGCAAATAAATGCAAAGGCAATCTGTGAAACCCCAATAGGAATCAAATAATTTGCGCTTGCGCGGATTGTCGCGGAATCCTCACTAAAAAAACTAGACCAAAAGGGGGCAAAGGCGGTCATCAAAAATCCAACTACTCCCATAAAAAGTCCGCCCAAAAGCAAGGTATTTAAGGTAGAATATTTCGCTTCTAATGGCTTTCTTGCTCCAAGATTCTGACCCATTAGTGCCATTGCCGCAATCATAAAGCCAAATCCCGGCATAAAGGCGAATCCCTCAATCCTCGTGGCAATTTGATAGCCCGCCAAATCGTAAGTTCCATAAAGTGCGACAAATTTTGTCATTATAATAATGGCAAAGAGGGTAAAAAGACGCTCACAACCGCTAGGAATTCCAACGATAAAAGCGCGTTTGATATAATCAAAGTTGATTTTGCCCCTAAGAGAAATGGGGCTCTTTTTGTAAAACAAAAGACAAGCAAATAAGGCGGAGGTTTCTAAGAAATTGACAATCAAAGTCCCAATGGCTGCACCCAGCACACCCAATGCGGGCACAACAAGAAACCCAAAAATCAAAGTAGATTTCACGAGAGGATTTAAAAGCGTGATAAAAATCTTGATATAAAAGGGTAGTTTGGTCGCTCCACTTGCAGAAAATGCAGAAATGCTCACTTGTTTTATCAGCAATAGAGGCACGCTAAAGAGCACAATACTCAAATACTCACTTCCAATACTATGCGCGGCGGGTTCTATCCCAATCCAAGTGAAAAAAGTATCAAAACCAAGAAACGCGAGAAACATTAAAGGCAAAGAAAAACAAAAGGCGGCAAAGCTCAAACTCACCACAACTTCATCGGCGGCTTTTTTATCATTTGTTCCCAAGAATCGTGAGACTAAAGCACTATTGCCTACAAAAATAATCGTTGTAAAGGCAAACACAAGCATAATGAAATTTAAACTCACCCCCACAGCAACAATTGCGCTTGCCCCAAAAGTGCCAATCATCAGTAAATCAATAGAGAGATTAATAATGTCCAAAAGCGAATTTAAACCAGAGGGAATCGCAATGTTTAGGATTCTACGACTACGTTCTTTAGAATAGAATCGTATCTTACCCCACATACTCCTCTCTCCTTATTTCTTTGGTTTTAAGTTTATTTGATGCTTTTAGAATATGCAAAAACTTGTTTAGTTGATTTGCTTCTTTAAAATAGCAAAAACTTAGACAGAAATATTCAGATGAATAATCGTGCCGTCTTCTTTGGTTTGTATAGAATCCTGTGATTCTTGGGTTTCTTTGGAATCTTCCTCTTGTTTTTTTTCTTGCTCTTCTTCTTGTTCGGGCTCTTTGCCATTGCCCTCACGTTCGTCATTTGCCTCAAGTATTTCCTCTGCAGGACGCACTTCTTTGATTTCCTCTTGGCGGTCTTGCATTTCTTGCAAATTCACCATTGCTTGGAAGTCAAGTTTCACTTGTGAATTTGCGTGTTGCACAGAACTCACTTGCGCATTTTGATGAATATGTGTAATATTGCCAATAGGAGAAACTGCCATATTAATCCTTTTTAAGCTGAATCGTTTGCTCTTTGGCATAAACGACATTCGCGCCCAATGTGATTTTGACAAATTTACGCTTGGTGTAATCCACCGCGTAATTTTCGCCAGAACCTTTTGCGAATCCTACTAAAATTTGTGCAGCTTTTTGTAAGATTATATCAGAAATTTTAGATTTTCCACAATGGATAATGCAATGCGAACTTGGAATCCCACGAATATGCAGCCAAATATCCTCTGCTTTGGCAGCCTTTAGCAATGCAAGATTTTCTCGCTCATTCTTGCCAATAGAGACTTTGAAGCCCCCGACAAAAAAACTTTCAAATGCCTTTAATCTCTGCTTGGGTTCTTTTGCATTGGATTTTTTTTGCAAATTAGAATCCAAAATCTGTAAATCATTGAGATTTGTTACATTTTGTATCATCTTGAGCAAATTTTCATAAAAAAAGATTTTTTCTTTTAAATTTTGAGCTTGCAAATGGATATTTTTTGCTTTTTTAGCAAGTTTTTTAGAATTTTCAAAGAAAATTTGCGCACAATGGCTTAGAGAATGGGCTTTATCTGGAAAGATAATTCGCTCATTCTCTAGTAAAATTTCCCTCCCTTTAAAGTCGGGATAAAGATAGAGATTCTGTAAAATGAGCTGCCCTAGATAAGCTTCCCTTTGCGCATTGGCTTCCAAAATATTTTTATCCTCTAAAGATTCCAAATGCTGCTTTAATTGGGCGATTTTTTGGGTGATTTGCGTGCTAGATTTCGCAATTTTTGCCTTTAATTCCTTTGCTCTTAAATGCTTGAAATTGTTTTCAAGTGCGCTGAATAATTCCCCCTCCTCTTTAAGCATTGGAGCAATTTCTGGCTGTGGCAAGGGCAAAAGTGGCTTTGCGATTCTCACTTCCCGAAAGGATTGTTCTTTGGTAATATGACGCAAGGCGTCCAACACGATTTGGTGAGAATCTAATAAAATCAAATTTGTATTTCTGCCTGTAAATTCGGCTTGCAATACCACTTGAAAAGTTTTATAGCTATTTTGGGTTTGCAAAGTGAGCTGCAAAATACGATTATTGCCATCGGTTTTTGCTTGGATAATCAGGGCATTAAAGCAGTATTTTTGCAAGCTCTTGTCAAAAGGGGCTTGATAAACTTTTAATGGAATCAATGTTTCTTTGCTCACAAAAATCGTGCTTTTGCCTTTGCTTAAATCTATGAAAAACAATGTGCCATTAATGTCTATTTTAAACAAATTATCCGCGATTCTATAAATAGAGCGCAATTTCAAAGGCGGGGTTTGGTTTAAGTAATGTGCAAATTTTTGTAATGTAGAGAGATTCATATCCGCTCTTTTTAAGTATGTTATGTTTCATTGACGCGTTTGGTAGCAAACTCTAATGCCTCTTTTGTGATTTGTGCGCCACTAATCATTCGTGCAATCTCGTGGATTCTACCCTCTTTATCTAATGGAATAATCTGCGAACCTTGTGCGCCTTTTTGCACCAAAAAGTGCGTGTCTGCTAGGCTTGGCATATGGGATTGATGCGAGATTGCAAAGACTTGATAACTACGAGAAAGTGCCTTGAGAGCCTCCGCAACGCCTTGTGATTCCTCCCCGCTTAGATTGGCATCAACCTCATCTAAGATGATAATTGCCTGATTTTTTTCTTGCACACTCTGTGTAAGCAAAAGCGCAAGACGCAATCGGTTAAATTCGCCCGAACTTAGATTTTTTAGCTCAGTGTTAAGGGAGATTTCTAATAATTGATTGCCAAAGGGCAGATAAGATTCCACTTCTTTAATGGGATTCAATACAACTTTGGCATTTGGCATTTTGAGCGAACCAAGAGCCTTGCTTAAAGCACTACTAAAACTTGCAAGCTGCTTCTCTCGCGCCTTTTGCAACGCATTTGCGCTTTGCTCTAAGGACTTTTTAGCATTTTCAAACTGCAAAGTAGAATCCCTCACAATAGAATCCAAGTTCTCGTATTTCTCTAATTCTTGTTTTTTGACTGCCAAATATTCTAATGCCTCTTCTACTCCACCATATCTAGTTTTAAGCGCACTCAAAGCCTCAATGCGGTTCAAAATCTCCTCGGGATTTATGTCCTCTAAATCTCCTAGCCGCTCACTTTCTTGTTCGCATAATTCCTCTAATTCATTCAGGGCATTGACGATAGAATCCTCTTGCTTGCCAATGAGATTTAAAAAGTAAGAAATATGCTGACGATGACTTAAAAATTCCTGCACTCTCTGCAAACTCTCATTGATTTTTTCTTTTTTGGAAAGCTCTTTTTTGAGCGTCAAAAGCTCCTCGTATTCTCCCTTTTTGGGATTTAGAGATTCTAATTTTTGGATTTCAAAACTTACAAATTCTTTCAGCTCCGCGACCCTCAATGCTTCCTCTTGTAATTTTTTCAATGCGATTTTTGCATTTTGAAACTGCATAAAAGAATCCTTATAGGCATTTAAAAGTGCATTGTATGTGGAATCTTTAGAATTACAAAAAGAATCAAAAACTAAAAATAAATTTTCCACGCTCGCCGCATCATCAAACTTCGTGCTTAAATGCTTTAAAAAAGGAGCGAATATCTGTTGTACTTTCTTTTTGGGGATATTTTGAGCGTTTAAAAAAAAGCGAATCTTGTCTTTTTTCGTCAATGTCAAAATCACCTCGCCCTCCTCTAAAAGCCCCTCAAATTCTTGTGCGATTCCCTGTAATTCCAAAGTTGCTTCCAAAACCTGCGCATTGCACTCACGCAAGCCAAAAAGTGCGAGAATAGATTCCATTAGCACGGATTTCCCCGCTCCACTTGCTCCACTAAAAACATTAAAATGTGCATCGGGGGCAAAGGTTGCGTCCTTAAAAGCGGGAGAATTTTTAATCGTGATTTGATGAATCAGCATTTTTTGCATTATTCAAAATCTCCCCAATGGAATTTTTCTTTTAGAATCTTAAAATAATTCCAATGGGAATTATGAATCAGCTTAACCCCATTGCTTTGCACACGAATTGCGATTTTTTGACCAAATTTCAAGGGCTTGCTCTCTTGTCCATCAATCACGATATTACAACGTCCTTGTTCGCCAAGTTCCACTTGGATTTCAAAACTACTTGGCAAAATCAGCGGACGTTGCGTCAAAGAATGCGCACAAATAGGAGTTAAAAGTAGATTATGCGAAAAAGGATACACCACTGCACCGCCTGCACTGATATTATAAGCCGTAGAACCCGTAGGCGTTGCGATGATTAACCCATCGCCATAATAAGAATTAAAATATTCTCCATCAATATAGGCTTTAAGATAAATCATAGAAGTCTCTTCGAGGCGCGAGAGAATAATATCATTGAGCGCAAAAAAACTTGCGTTATCTTTCTGCTCGTTTTGTATCTTGCCCTCTAGCATAATATGGTTGGCGATATGATAATCTCCCTGTTTGAGATGAGGTAAAAAAGAAGCGACTTCCTCTTTTTGCAAATCTGTCAAGAAACCCAAATGCCCCATATTGATACCCAAAATTGGTTTTTGAAATACAAAAGAACGTCTCGCTGTAGAAATCAATGTGCCATCTCCCCCGATAGAAATGAGTGCATCACATTCCCTGCAAAGCTCTTCAAAGTTTAAACCCCTCATACCAATCATTCCAGCACTTAAAGAATCCAAAATGACTTGAAAGCCCAACTCCACAGCCACGCTTTGAAACTCCAAAAAATAAGCTTTTAATTCCGGAGTGGAGGGGCGCAAAAGCACACCTAGCTTGTGAATGGGGGAATTCAGGCTCATTCTATTCTACAAAATAAGCTTTAATGCTATATCCGCGTTTGTTTTCTTGTTGCAAACTTGGACCTTCAAACACGGTCGCGTTAGGAATCTTGGCATTAATTGCACGAATCGCATTCCAAGCACGGAAGCTTGCAAGTCCCTCTTGCTTCAACTCCGGAGACAATCCGCGATAAGGATTCGTATCTACGATTCCTTGCACTTCAAAGGCAACTACGCGTTTATCACTCTGCAATTCTTTATCCACTTTTGTCGCAATAGAGAGCAAACAACTTTGTGGAATCTCCCAAGAACCAGTCTTCATAGAAAAACACTCGGTAATGATTTGTTTTTTAGGCTTAATCGTATAACGCAACCTTGACATTGTATTGGTTTTTGCATTGCTCACATCTTGCATTTCTTTGACAGATAGACTCAATCCATCTACGGATTGTGCCAAAGAAGCAAGTTCTTTTTCTTTTTGATAAAGTGCTTCTTGCAAACGTTTAATCTCTTCATCTTTAGCAAATTCACTTGCAAAATTCGTTTGGGATTCTGCAACTTCTCTTGCAGGTTGCGCTTGGAATCCTAACAAGCTTTGCACTTTATTCAATAAAGCCTCTCCACTAGGCTGCGTCAAGAAATAATATCCTCCGCCAAAAATCAATGCAATGAGCACAATAAGCAAAAACAAATAAGCCAAAAAACGATTCTTATTGCTAGAATCCTCTTTAGATTCCTCCAAAGAATATTCTACATATTCTTTTTCTTTAGGTTTTGTTTTTGGCTCTTTTTTAAATTCTTCAAAAGTGTCAAAAATATCATCAGGAATTGTAGCGGAATATACATCACCGCTTAAATTAGTTTGGTTTCGTGTTGTCATTTTAACTCCTTACGCCACGCGTTTGAAATTGGATTTAATATTTTCATACGCTTCGTTAATCAAGCGAAATTTCTCCGCATAGCCATCAATGATTTTTTTATCCTGTCCATAAACATTATCAGGGTGATAGATTTTAGCAAGTTCAATGTAACGATTTTTCACACATTCAAAGTCATCATTGTAACCACAACCCAAGATTTTGTAACTTTTTTTGAGAATTTTTTCTTCTTTTGTCAAATATTCCTCAAAACATTCAAAAGTATTATGGGTTTTGAAAGTCTCATAATCAAAGTCTAACACAAGATTATAAATAATTTTTTGTGAAACTGCACCAATTAATTTTTCCCAAAAATAAGGGCTACTAGAATCCAAAAAAATCTCTTGCTTCGTATAGCTTAGCACAAAATCTTGAAACAAAGAAGTCAAGTAACGTCTTGCGAGACGACTTGGACGACTAAGCTTCAAGCAAACTTGCGAATTATCAAAAGAGCTTTGAATGATTTGCAACGACACGATAATATGCTCTAATATCGCCCGATGTTCAATCATTTTGATACGAATCGGGAGATAACTACTATCAATAATCGTTTGGAAATCCTCACTATCTTTTTTGGCTTCCTCTTGCATTGCAACATGATATGCCCAATTCAAGAAATAATCTTTTTTATAACGTTCCCCATCATCAAGAATCAATACAGAGCTTGAGAGACGATAGGCTTTGGAAAAATGCTTATAGGCAAAATCCACTGCACGTTTTAAAAATTGTGATTCTTTCTCAATGCTGATTTGAATGTATGGCTCTAAGAGCTCTACTTTCATAAACTTTCCTTAGTCTTTAATCCTAAATCCGCTATTTCTAGCGCGTCCGTCAAAGTAGATTAAGCAATTCTGATTCCACTTTTTAATTTTGAATATTGACATTTCTTAGTTCTTGTTTAATAGCTTCAAGATTTTGTATAATTTTAGCCATTTCTTTCTTAAGTTCAGACGAAACTTGCATAATTAATTGCATTTTATCCTGTGTCGTTTGCTCATTTTGGTTTAAAAATTGCGCATAAGTTTTCTTTAAGCAATTCATCGGACCAAAGAGACGCGCTTGGAATTGCTCAAAACAAAATGTCTCATTGAGGCTTTCGCGCACATTTTCCAAAGTGGGATTAAATAGTGCGAATTCCTCTTGATTCTCACTGTGTTTAGTGATTGCATTTTTGATTTTTAAATCTAAACGATTCAATGTCAAATCAATGGCATTATTGTAACTTAAAGCCAAAAAATTGCTCAAAACATTTAATTCGCTTCGCAAATAAGAAGTTGCAATTAAAGCATTTTTGTTAAAATCATCTAGCAAATTTTCATAACAATTTTGCGCGAAGTCATATAAAGTGCTTAAAGCTTGGCTTTGTGGAGCGACAAGATAGAGTTCAATCCTCTTGGGTGCGTGGTGTTGCCACTTTGCTAGCTCTAGTTTCAAGGTATCTGTATTTTGTGCGATAGATTGGACAAATAAATCTAAAAAATTCTTAATCTGCACGCTTAATGCCTTGTAATTTTTCACTAATTGCGTATCTTGATTTTGCAATTCTATACGCAATTTCTCTATCGGAAGAATCACCACTTCTTTGGTTGTTTCAATAGACTTTGTACCCAAGAGACGCTTTTGTGTCTGTGCAAAATTGAAAGATTTTTTCTCCAACGCATTAAAAATTCTTTGCGCAAGCGTATCCAACCACAAATCGAGCCCGATATACAAATCATTAAAAATCTTTTGTTCTTTTTCTTGAGAAATGGCACAATGATGAATCGTCAGCTTTAGATTTTGTTGCAAAGCCTTTTGTAGCTTTAAATAACATTGGTTAATTTTATGGTATTGTAAATGCAATAAAATATGCATTTCACGAAGTTTTTTGAGCGTGCTATAAGACTTAGCAAAATTGGCTTTAGGTTTAATGGTTTGATTAAGAAAATCAAAAATCAAAGGCATATTGGAATCTTGCATTAGTTTTGCTGCATTTTGAGAATTCAGCGCATTTAATTCCTGCTGAATTTCGCCTTGTATCTTCTGATAAGTTGCACTTAAAGATTCTAATATGCTTTGTGGGCTTTGAGAATTTCCATATCCTTCATCGGAGGCTTGCAATGCAAGGGTTTGAATCTTTTGTGCAAAATCCAAAAGTCTTGTTTCAAGAAATTTTTGTGGCGTATTGCGTCTTGCACTCAAGGCAAGTTTGGCAGAGATTGGAATCACGGCGGAGAAAATCCCCTCAAATGCGGTTTTTGCATATTCTAGGCTCGTTTGCACTTCTGTTTCGTCCTTTAATCTATCCTTTTGATTCAACACACAAAGGCTTTTTTGAGCAAAGTGCGTAATAAACTCCTTGAGCAATGCTTTTTCACTATTTTTACCCGCATTGTCAATCAGTGTTAGCCAAATGATTCCATCTACATTTTCTAAAATTTTAAGGGTAGTGTGTGTATCGTCAGAATTTTGCGAATTAAATCCCGGAGTATCCAAGAAGTTGATTTCCTTTAATGACAAAATAGGTGCGTAGAGGCAAAAATGATTGATATTTTGAGAATTTTCTCTTGAGAGTTTATGCAGAAAATCTATGTTTTGCAAGACTTTACGCCCATCTTTATAAAGAATCTCCAAGATATAATCTTCTCCATAGCAAATTTTACACACTTTGGAGGTAATGGGCGTAATTCCTGTTGGCAGAATATCCTGCCCCAAAAGTGCGTTTAAAAAGGTGCTTTTACCGCTTGAAAATTGTCCAATTACCGCAATCTGCATAGGTTCAACTTCTTTTTTCTGTAAATTTTCAAAAAAACTTAACTGATAATCATTAGGATTCAAATTATCTTGACAAGCCAAAATGAGCTTTTGGATAGGAGACTTTTGTGCAATTTTTGCCTGCAAGATTTCACATTCTTTTAGATATTGCTTAAGCATATTACACTCCTTGTGTTGCATAAGTTTGCAAAGATTTAAAACACTGCAAGGCTTCCTCTAATGCGATTTCATTCTGTGTCAATAAACTTTCTTTTTGGGATTTTTCCTGTGCGCTTATTTGCGAATTTTGTAAGGCATTTTGCAAAATCTTCGCCTTGTTTTCTAAATCTGTCTTCATCGTAGATTCCAAATCCTCAAGGAAACTTTGGAAATTCTGCGTGAGTTTGGATTCTAGGGCTTTGCTCTGCGCTATAAGAATTTCAAAAAAATCTTTAAATCCGATTTCAAAATCTAAATCCAACGCACTTTTAAGCTCGCTTCTCTGATTTTTGCCAAACTTTTGCACAGACTTTATCACACGATTGAGAATCTTTAGTGAAATTTTTTTCAAAATGCTTGCATCAAAATAAAGATGAAAATTACCCAAAGCACTAGAATCTTTTTCTTTAGATTGGTTAGAAAATTCAAACTGACTTTGTAATTGTGTGATTTTTTTATCCAAGCTTTGGGTGCAAAAACGCAAAATATCGCTCAAAAAATCTTTCAACCCCAAGTCCAAGATTCTCTGCAATCTCTCATTGCTTGGTGCTTTGCCCTTGTCATAATCATAAACAATATCTGCAAAAATCCTTTCACTTAAGATATTTTTAGAAACCTCTAGCTTCTGGCTTAATTCTTTTTGAAGCGTCCCAAGATAAACTTGCAGTTGTGCTGTCGCATCTTTAAGGGATTCTTTCGTCTGCTTAAGATTTGCCAAACTTTGTTCTTGTTGCTGCTTGGCATCTTGAATCAATGCTTGGATTTCACTCTCTTTGGCAAAGAGCAAGCTTTTTTCTAAAATGCAGGCAGACTTAATATTTTCAAATACACGCGTAAAGCCCTGCGCACTTAGATAAATCAAATCCTTTGCTTTCGTGCTATTGCTACCCAATAAAGTCTGCTGAAGATAATCAAGGAGCGCATTAAAATTAGAGGTTTCTAGGCTAAAGCCTAATTCTTTAGCTTTTTGTGGATTTATCTGACAAAGCAAAGCGGGATAGCTTGCAAGCGCAATAAAGTCAAGTCTTTGTAGCAAGAGTTCTGCACTTTGCTTTGGCATACTTTGGCTTAAACGCGCTTGAATACTTTTCTTTGTGTAATTCAAAGCAGATTCTAACTCTTTTGCTTCCAATAAATCTGCGTGGGTTAATAAAATCAAGATTCTTGAAATATTCGCATTTTGCAAAGTCTGCAAGATAAACTCTACATCAATTTGCGTTGCACTCTGCGCGGCATTCATTGCGTGAATGAGCAAATCACAACCCAAAATATAACCTTTGGTAATTTCTTCTCTTTGCACGATAGGGTCATCAAGTCCGGGTGTATCTACAATCTCTACTTTGTTTTCTAAAAATTTCAAAGGGGTAAAGAGTGTCGTTTCTTTGATGAGAGTGCATAACTTACTTGGATAATTAGCAGAGGTGAATTTTGGCAATTCTTGCAAACCAATCTCAAGACTTTGCGTAGAATCTTGGACATATTTTTCTAAAGATTCTTTAAATTCCACATTTGCCAAAAGTGAATTTAGCATAGAATCTTCCATTGTGGATTTCAAATCCTCCCATTCTGTCTTATTCCAAAAACTTACGCGCGCACTAGGAGTTTTAGCATATTTTAGAAGTGTGAGGCTTGCAGTCTCCGGAATCGTAGAGCTACCCAAAACCTCCTGCCCCAAAAGCGCATTGAGCAGTGTGCTTTTGCCCGCACTCAACACACCTGTAATACCAATAGAAAAATGCTGATTTTTGAGTTTCTGCAAGAGAGATTCCAACGCCTCTAGGCTCGGATCAAGATAAAGCAGATTTTGAACGCTCATCGCGCTTAAAACCTCTCGCTTTTGCTCCAATAATTTTAAGCTGTTTCCTAAAAAATCTTGCAAAAAACTTTCTTCTAAAATATACTTTGATTTCGCTTGGTTTGTGTGAGTTTCTCGGATTTCTTGATGTAAAATCCCATTCAAATACATTTTAATTTGCTCTAAAAACTCTCCTTTTGCGATTCTATGTTGTTCCAATAAATAGAGATTCTCTAATACTTTTTTGAGCAAATTCTGTGTCTCTTTTGGCTCTTTGACAAACGCACTATTAATATTTAAAAGTAAGGTATATTGCACTTGTTGGATACCTTTAAAACTTAGAGTTTTGCAATATTTCTCACAAAGATTTTGGAGCACAGAACTCTGCCAAAAGAGATTAAAGGTATGACTATCAAGGCTCAAAAAAATTGCCACCATTTCACTTGCCTGTTCATTTTCTAAGATATGCAAATTCCCTAATGGCACAATTTCTTTAAACATTGATTCCAAATATTCTCCTAGCATATTTTGCCTCCTTAAAAAATCAAACGTATTTTATAAAATATCAACGCACTCAAAAACAAAATGCTACTTAAAAACAAGCATAACCCAACCCAACCAAAAGAATGGTAAAGATAGCTTGGCATTGTCGTGCCAATCGTACCTCCTGTATAATAAAATGCGAGATATAAACCATTGGTAATCCCTTTCTTCTCACTGGAAATAGAATTAACAAAAGCAGACAATACCGAATGCACAATAAACATTCCAATGCAAATCACAAAAACCGCAAAAAACAACCACCAAAAGTTCTTAAAAAGCATTATCAAAGGCGCGATTCCAAAAATCACAAAACCAAAAATAATCGCGCGCAAATCGCCACCAAGCAATCTTTTAATACGCTCTACCAAAAGGGCTGTAATGATACCAATAATATAGCCTACATATAAGAATCCAATCTGTGCGGGCGTGATGTCTGGATTTAAGGCTTTGATTTCAAAAGGCATAAAGTTTAATGCGCCTTGAAAACAAAATAACACCAAAAAAGCCCCCATATAAAGCACCGCATATCGCTTGTCTTTGAGTAGCTCTAAAACAATCTTGGGTGTAATCTTGGCACTCGCCATTTGGGAGCTTTGGGGCAGTCTATAAGAAAGAATCGCAACCAATAATGTCGTGATTCCAAGCGCAGCAAAGGTAAATTGCCACGAAAAAAGAGAGGTAATCAATCCACCTCCCACACGAGAAAGCACCCCGCCAAACACCGTAGAGGCGACATAGAGGCTAACATATTTTTGTATCTCTTGCGTATCAATACGCGTTAAAGTTGTCAGGGTCGCCGTTAAAGCAGCTGGAATCGCAAGAGCTTCCAATAAGCGCAAAGTAAGAAAAGTCTTATAATCTTGAGCGAAACAGAGCCAACATTGCAAGATTCCAATCAACCCCAAAGAGATAAACAATACTTGACGTGTATCAAATTTTTCCAACAAATAACCATAAACGATAGGGGCAAAGGCAAGGGATAGTAAAACCACAGAAGTAAAAAGTGTAACTTGTGCGATAGAGATTCCAAACTCTTCCATAAAAAGTGGCTGTATAGGTTGCGTAATATAAAGACTAGAAATCGTTACCATAGCACTTAAAAGCACGACAAACAAAATATAATTTTTCAAGATGTATCCCTAAAAGTTTTATTAAGATTTTAAAACAAATTTGCTAAAGATTATTTGATTTTAGAGATTTTGCATTGGATTCTCTCTTATCATAAGGAGTAAAAATCCATTGCAAGATTCTACTTCATAGAATCTTGGCGCATATTGCGTAAGCAATTGCCCACGCTTACAAATCTATAATACCACAATCCAATCAAATCACAAGGGAATCTTAAAGACTAAAGGTAAGTTTGGATTGCTTTGTTTATGTCCGTAAGAACGCACTAGAAAATGTCATTGCAAGCAAGTTTGCAAAACTTGCATAACAATCTATACGACATAAAAACTCTTGCACCTACAATAACGCTTCAATTTTTTGTTCTAAATCTTTGATTTTACTTTTATATTTCTCGCCTTCTACGCGATATTGGGAATTGCGTTGTTTGAGTGCTTTGACTTCATTACGCAAAGCAGTGATTTCATCGGTTAGAATATCAATATTTCCCAAAGCCCTTTGAAGCTGTAACTGATGTTTTCGGATTAAAATTTCGGCTTCTTGCAGTGTAAGCTTCATTACAGCACTATTTTTTTCTTCTTTTTGTGCCACACTTTTATAGAAAAAGGTCTTGACCACCATAAACAAAACAAATAAAATAAATGCTGTTAAAAACAACCATTCCGTAAAATGCGCCATTTTTACTTCCTTAATAAAACTATAATTTTTCTATGCGAGCGGTATGTCGCCCACCCTCAAACACTCCCTCACAAAAACTTTTTAAAATCCAATCCACCATTCCCTCGCCTACGATACGCGCACCTAGACAAAGGACATTTGCGTCATTGTGAGCTCGGCTCATTGCAGCACTATAAGGCTCGTGGCAAAGTGCAGCACGGATACCTTTATGACGATTAGCAGCAATACTCATTCCAATTCCGCTTCCACAAACCAAAATTCCAAAACTTTTATCATTTTTCAAAACATTTTCGCACAAAAGATTCGCGAAATCTGGATAATCTACACGATTAGAATCTTTTGGTCCCAAGTCTTTTACACTATGTCCCATTTGTTTAAGTTTCTCTATCACATAAGCTTTGAGTTCAAACCCCGCGTGGTCGCTTGCAACAAAAAAGTGCATAAATCCTCCTATAATAGCAAATTGATAATGGCTTGCACAGGTGCGAAAATTATCTTAGATAAAGGGGTGCTTAAAATCAAGATGAGCACAACCATACCCATCATTGGAGGCACTCTTTCAAACAATCTCGCAAAAAAGTTATTTTTAAACATCAAGCCAAGATAGGCAAGCACATTAGAGCCATCTAAGGGAGGAATCGGAATCAAATTAAAGACACCTAATACGACATTATAAATCAATAATTGCAACAAAAAATAAAGCACAAGCAAAGCCACGAAGTTTGGATTAGAAAAATATTCAAAAAATCCTCCAAAGATTCCACCATTAAAGGCATAGATAAGCATTGCTGCAAAAATCGCAAGGGCAAAATTATATCCTACTCCCGCAATAGAAACTCCAAAAGCACCAAAATAGCCTCCCCCATAAATCACGCGCTCCATTCGCACAGGTACAGGTTTCGCCCAACCAAACAAAAAAGGCGCATTGAAGAGAAACAATAAACTTGGCAAAAGAATAGAACCTACTAAATCAATATGTTGCAGTGGATTGAGGCTCAATCTCCCAGCGTCTCTAGCCGTTGTATCACCAAACTTCAGGGCAATAAATCCGTGCATAATCTCGTGTCCAATAATTGCAACCAGCAATGCAATCACCATCATAGGGACTTTAAAGGTAAGTGGTAAATCAAGCATTCAAAACTTCCTTATTGACTTTGTAATCTGTATTTTGCACTTCCGTGTTTCTGCCACCAAACATTATTTCTCTCTTTGCATCTGCTCTAGCGATTCTATGCTTTTGCCTATTCTTTCCCAACGAATCTTAAAGTCATCGTCCCAGCTAAAATACACAAACCAAGGCTTGCCAATCACATATTTATAACTCACAGCTCCCCAAAAACGCGAATCATTAGAATTATTACGATTATCCCCCATCATAAAAAATTCGTCCTCTTGAATTTCTGTGTAGAATCCAAGCTCTCCATTAGGCAATTGCACTCTTTCCATACCGAGTGATTCGCCTTGTTGTGAGAGAATCACTAACTGATTAAACGCATCGGGGAAAACTTCTAGGTATTGCACGCCCGGGTGAGCCACTAAATAAGGGTCATAATAAAAAGTCTTGCCACGAAATTGTAAGGTTTCTGTGACTTTCTCTTGAGAGGAAGAATCTCCCCCAAAATGAACCCAAAGCCCTTTTTTCGTATAAAGCACAGCGTCTCCTCCAATGGCAACATTGCGTTTGACATAATGAATTTTGGGTGATTGTGGATAACGAAAAATCACAATATCCCCACGTTTAGGACGCTCACCCTCAAACAAATGTCCATTATCGTTAAAATCCGGCAAGACTTTAAATTCAATCCAAGGAATCGTGGGCGTTGGGATTCCATAGGCATATTTTTTAACGAACAAATTATCGCCAATGAGCATAGTATTGAGCATACTTCCACTTGGAATCACAAAAGCCTGTGCAACAAAAAAAATAATGCCAAGCACAATAATAATCGTCCCTACCCAACTATTGACAAATTCGTAGAGTTTAACCAAGATATTTTTCATTTTTTCCCTTTAGTGGCTTCTATTGATTTCGCGAAGTTTGGCAGACTTTAATGTATTTTGTAGCAAAGAAGCAATCGTCATTGGTCCAACGCCACCTGGAACAGGAGTAATAAACTCGCACAAAGGCGCGACATTTTCAAAATCCACATCGCCTACAATTTTGCCATTGGGTAGCTTAGAGATGCCAATATCTACGATGATTGCACCCTCTTTTACCATTTCTTTTGTGATGAGATTTGGCTTACCTACTGCGACACACAAAATATCTGCCTTTTTTGTATGTGCAATTAAATCTTGCGTATAAATATGACAAAGAGTCATCGTGGCATTTTCATTCAAAAATAATGCACCAAGTGGCTTACCAACAATATTGCTTGCTCCTACAATAACGACATTTTTCCCTTGAATTGGAATCTGATAATGCTGCAAAAGTGTTAAAACGCCCATAGGAGTTGCAGGGATAAAACCCTCAAGATTCGCAAAAATGCGTCCCATATTAAAAGGGTGGAATCCATCCACATCTTTATGTGGCACAATTGCCTCTAATACTGCCGTTGTATCAATATGCTTAGGCAAGGGCAATTGCACTAGGATTCCATCAATATTGGGGTTGAGATTTAACATTTGTATCGTTTGCAATAAAGAATCCTGCGCAATGTTTTGGGGCATTTCGTGTGTGATAGAATAGATTCCTGTGCGTTTGCACGCTTTGGCTTTCATATTCACATAGCTTTGTGAAGCGGGGTCATTTCCTACCAAAATCACTGCCAATCCGGGCGTAATGCCTTTTTGGCTTAAGCTTTCAACTTCAGATTTGATTTCTGTTTCAATTTGTTGCGCAAGAGATTTTCCGTCTAAAATCTGCATTCATAATACCCTTTAAAAAATAATTTTGTTATTATAATCAAAAAAGATTTTTAAAAGTTTAAGGAAACATAAGTGCAAAAAGTATTTCAAGCTTTTTTAATAATCGGGGTCGGCTTTGGAATGCTTCTCAATGCGGAAGAGAGTTTCCTCACACCCTTAGAATATGGCAAAATGCTCTATAATAATCCGCGCGGAATCGGGTGCATAGAATGTCATGGACGCTTTGGCGAAGGGCAACAAATTGCAAACTATACGCACCAACGCAAAGACAAAACTTTGCAAGGTCCGCGTATCAATAATTTAAGCTTTAAAGACTTTGAAAACGCACTCCAAAAAGGCAAAAAGATTATGCCAAAATACTATTTAACCACCAGCGAAATTGAAGCAATTTATCAATATTTAGAATCCATTGAGAATCCTTAAAAACACAAAATTCTAACGAACACCTCTAGCGATAAGCAATCTCGCCGTGCAAAGATTGGTCTAAACCATTTTCTTCTTGCGTTTCTTCTACGCGTAAGGGCACAAAGACACTCACCACTTTGAGCACAACAAAACTCATCAAAGCCGAAAGAGCAAAACACGCAATAATCGCAATAATTTGCACGCATAACAAACTAAAATCCCCACTATAAAACAATCCTTCGCCCGCAGCTTCCTTGCTTACAATCTCATTGACGGAGCTCGTTGCAAAAAGTCCCGTTGCGATTCCACCCCAAATTCCGCCAACTCCGTGCAATCCAAACGCATCTAATGTATCATCATAGCCAAGCCTAAACTTCATATAACTAATTGCAAAAAAGCAAATAGGGGAGGCAAAAAATCCAATGACAATTGCAGAAAATGGGGTTACGAATCCAGCAGAAGGTGTAATCGCCACAAGCCCTGCGATAATCCCTGTAATACTTCCTAACAATGTGGGTTTGCCATATTTCGTCCATTCTATAATCATCCACGAAATCATTGCTCCAGCGACTGCAAAATTCGTTGCCAAAAACGTATTTACAGCGACAGAATTCACGCTAAGGGCACTCCCTGTATTGAATCCAAGCCAACCCAACCATAAAAAAATCGCCCCAATAAACGACAATGGCAGACTATGCGGGAGGATTCCTCTTTTGAATTTACGTTTTCCAAGCAGCAAACAACCCACAAGCCCTGCAACACCTGCTGCAATATGCACCACGCCACCACCAGCAAAATCAAGCGAGCCAATCTTCATTAGCCAACCTCCACCCCATACCCAATGTGCCAAAATATCATAAACTAAAGTGCTCCAACAAAGAACAAAAATCAATAACACTCCAAAGCGCATACGTTCCACAAAAGAACCCGTGATAATTGCCGCACCAATCACGGCAAAAAGCATTTGAAAAAACGCAAAGAGATTTTCTGGAATCAAGCCAATCATAGAATCTTGAATGTTATTTAAAAAAATATGATTCAAATTTCCAATCATCCGCCCTATATCATCTCCAAATGCAAGCGTGTAACCCACAATCACCCACTGAATACATACCAGAGCAAAGAGCATGCTACAATTAATCATCGTGCTTAGCACATTACCGCGATTCACCATTCCACCATAAAACATTCCAAGCGCAGGCGTCATCAACAGCACAAGACTAGAACACACAATTAAAAACAAAGTATCCACGGCAGAGACTTCAGATTCTGCTCCAAAGGCTATCCCGCATAATCCAAAAAACAACAATCTTTTCATTATTCTGCCTTTTTAAATTTGTCCAAATAAAAATTTGAATCTAACGCTTAATCTTTAGATTAAATTGCATCTTCTCCCTCTTGTCCTGTGCGGATTCTAATCACATTACTTACAGGCAAAACAATAATCTTTCCGTCCCCTGCACTACCTGTTTTTAAAGTAGTTTTCGCAACTTCAATAATGGATTGGAGCAGACTTTCTTTTGTGATAATCTCTATACGAATCTTGGGCAATAAATCAATCGTTGTTTCATTGCCACGATACACTTCGGTTTTACCTTTTTGATTGCCAGCACCCATAACATTACTGACCGTCATACCTTTGATTCCTTTTTGTGCTAAGGAATCTTTTAAAATATTTAATTTCTCCGAACGCGTAATAATCTCAACTTTGTAGATTTTATTCATTCTTTTTCTCCTGCTTAAGACTACAAAATGAATCAAGATTATACAAAATACAAACTTAATTTTATTAACTAAATATAATTTTTAAGAATTATTATATTATTTCGTAGAATTAAGATTCCACATAAAATGTATAGCACATATTGAATTATTGTGAGATTCTAACAATCCATAATGTTAGCTTCAATCAACCATAGAATCTTAAAAATAAATTGGCAAGATTCTAAATTTAAGCAAATCTAGTCTTTCTCATCTTCTTCAATAATACCCAAATATCGTGCGGCAAAGCCCAAAGTCATACCCTGCACCAAAACAGATACGAGCACCATAAAGAATACTACATTAAAAATTAATTGCGATTGTTCTAACTCATAGACAAAGGGGTAAGTCGCAAGGATAATTGGCACTGCCCCACGCAAGCCAACCCACGAGATAAACGCCTTTTCTTTTCTGTTATACCGACTCTTTGCCAAAGAAACAAAAACACTAATGGGACGCGCAATAAACATTAAAATAAAGACCAAAATCAAAGCAGGTAACGCAATCTCCGGAAGCTGTGAAGGGAATACGAGCAACCCAAGAACTAAAAACACTAAGATTTGCATCATCCAAGCAATCGCATCGTGAAAAGCAATAATATGTGATTTATAAGGAAAGGCGAATTTGTTTGTCAAAATCCCAGCAATATAAATACTCAAATAACCATTGCCCTTTAACATCATTGAGAGCCCAAAAATCACAAAAAGCCACGCTACGCTAATGAGGGGATAAAGACCGGGTTGAGAAATATTGAGTTTTTCGCAGATTTTTGGGAAAGTATAGCCACAAAGCAATCCCACCGCACCCCCAATAGCAAATTGTGCGACAAATTGCACAATCCATTCTATCGCAGAGGTTGCATTTGTCATTACAATAAGTTGCAAAATCGTAATAGTTAGAAAAATTGCCATTGGGTCATTACTTCCGGATTCCAATTCCAAAAGTGGCTTAATGTTATGCTTTAAGTTAATTTTGTGTGAGCGAAAAATCATAAATACTGCAGCGGCGTCCGTAGAAGACACAATAGAACCAAGCAATAAAGCCTCTAAAACAGAAACGCCCCACATCATATAAATAAAACAAGCCAAAATAATCGCTGTAATCAAAACGCCCAATGTCGCTAATACCACACCGCTAACGACCACGGGCTTAATTTGCCCCCAATGGGTATCTAACCCCCCACTATAAAGAATAAAAATCAACGAGACAGAACCCACCGCTTGCGCCAAAAGCGTATTATCAAATTTAATCCCAACAATCCCCTCACTTCCTAAGAGCATTCCCAAAATTAAGAATACAAGCAGTAGAGGAAAACCAACTCTTTCTGAAATTTTACTCGCATAGACACTGATAAACAAAATAATCCCGATTGCGATAATATATAAATGTAAATTATTAATAATTTCTGACAATTTTTCCCCTTTTATTTAAATTTTTATCCGTGATTGCAAAGCGCGAATAATAGAAAGCTGATCTACATTCTCTAGGCTCACTCCTGTGGGAACACCTTGCGCAATTTTAGTAAATTGCAATCCCAAATGCTCTAATTTATCCTCCAAATACAGCATTACACTTTCACTGCCCAAAGTCGGACTAAAGGCAAAAATAACCTCCCGAATCTGACGCTTTCGTATGATTTGCTCTAAATGCTTCAAATCCAGCCTTTCAAGACTTTCAACCACAAAATACTTGCCGAGAAACTCCCCACTCTCTTCTAACAAAAAAATCTCTCTTGGATTGGCAACGACACATAATTCACCATTATTTCGTGTTTTATCACTACAAATTGCACAAATCGTATCATTAGAGATTCCGCCGCATTCCTCACAAACGCGTAATTGCTGCACACAGCATTCAATATTGTGCGCAAGACTAAGCGCGCTAAATTTATCTTCAAATGCCAAGAAATATGCCAAACGCATAGCAGATTTTCTACCAATGCTTGGGAGCTTTTCTAAAGATTCTACAAGTTTTGCAAAATTTTCAGGATACGATTTCATTTCCTACCATTTATGATTAGAATTTAATTATTATAACTAAGCTTTAATTAAGGAATAATAAAATTCTGCTCTTTTAAGCTATTTTGTCTCTTCCTCGCCTATCCCCATTTCTTTAGATTCTTGAATCGCTTCTAATGCTAGATTCGCAAGCATTGTTGCTACCTCACGATTGCCATTGACTACATCAAGCCCAATTCCCTTTAAATCCGCCTCTATTGCTTCCTCGTCTGTTTGGGCAATGATTTTGATGTGATGAGAAATGTCCATAATATGACGACACGCCTTTTCAATTGCCACAGGAGATTCTACACACAAGATGACGACTTTAGACTTTTCAACTTCAATCTCTCTAAAAATCATTTTGTCTGTGATATTGCCATAGACGATATTACACCCCTTTTTAACCCCCTCTTCCACGCGTTCATAATTAGAATCCACGACGAGCGTTGTAACATCGCAACCGCTGAAAAACTCTAGCACCTTTTTGCCCAAAACTCCATATCCACAAATCACCACTTCGCTATGCTGTTCTGCTTGTGTTTTCTGACCAATCCCCGCTTTGCTGCCGATTTTTGCAACCTTTAGCGGAATCCTAAAGATTTTCAAAGCAAATTTCACACACACATCTAACCTATCCAAAATAAAAGGAGTGGCAATCATAGAAAAAATAACCATTAAAGTGAGGAATTGATAAATCTCTTCTGGAGTGATAGAGGCTGTGAATTGACTTCCAAAAATCCAATTTAAAATCCCTCCATTTAATTGGAGATTCAAGATTTTATGCTGGCTTGCAAGCAAAAAAATTGCAAAAGAAAATTCTCCGATTT
Organism: uncultured Helicobacter sp.; assembly: GCA_964464895.1. Taxonomy (GTDB): domain Bacteria; phylum Campylobacterota; class Campylobacteria; order Campylobacterales; family Helicobacteraceae; genus Helicobacter_D. The sequence continues at coordinate 30,949 of CAYXGY010000013.1, forward strand.
GTGAGAGAGAAAGCGCAATACGCATTGCCACTTTCGCCCCTCTAAAAAAGCTCAAAAATGCAAATACAATGAGAGTTTTTATTAGCAACATCAAAGCAACGAGGATTAAAATAATAAGAAAATATTTAGCCAAAAATATCACATTGACTTGCATACCAATGGTGATAAAAAACACTCCTAAAAGCAAATCACGAAAATAAACCAACACACTTGCCACTTGGTGTTTAAACGGCGAATTTGAAACAATCATTCCTGCCAAAAATGCCCCAAGTGAGAGGGAGAAACCAAAATATTTACTAAGATAAGCCGAGCCTAGCACAATCAAAAGCACTGCCCCCACAAAGATTTCATCTGTTTTCATCTTGACACTAGAACGCAAGACAATGCGCGCCAAAAATCTCCCCGGCAATATTAACAACAAAAGTACAATAATAGCTGAAATTCCTGTGCTAAGCAGCATTTCTCCCATACTCAAACCTTGATTGCTCAAGAGCTTAATCATTAGCAAAATCGGAATCACTGCGATGTCTTGAAAAACCAAAATACCGACAGAAGCTGTCCCATAAGGTGTTCTCGTTTGATTGGCTTCGTTGAGACTTTTTAAAACAATGGCAGTAGAAGATAGGCTGACTGCACTTGCTAGAATGATAGAAGTATCTAAGTTGAATCCTAACAAATAATAGCAAATTACAAAAAAGGCGGCAATGGAGATTCCAATTTGCAATCCACCAAAGAGCAAGACTTCCTGCTTCATTTGTGTAATTTTCTTGAAGCTAAAGTCAAGCCCAATCATAAACATCAAAAACACGATTCCAAGTTCTGCGGCTTCGTTTAAATCCACAGAATCCTGCACATGAAACCCAAAAATATAAGTCGTCAGCGTCCCTGTAACAATATATCCAATAATCGCTGGAATCTTAAGCTTATTCAAAACAATCCCAGAGACTACCGCCATAGCCAAAACATAGATGATTATCAATAGCTTATCCACTTGACACCTCTAGCATTAAAATTTTGAAATTATATATAAAATTTATATTTTTTTAATTCAATATTAAACTTTTATAATTTTCTTTTATAGAATTCTAATTTGAGGAGGCAAGATTCTATTGTAGAGGTTTTGTATGTAACATTATAGATTGCTTTGTTATGATTAGCGTGCGCCTCGCAATGACGAAAACAAGATAAAGCGAGATTCCTCTTAAAATTTCACCTTTAAAAATTCCTGATACAAAGTCTCTAGCTTTTTGCGGGATTCTATATATTCTATATTCTTAGGGGCGACAGATTCCAATAACTCCAAACGTTTTTGCAGATAATTAAAGAGTTGATATTGAATATCCGGAATCTTATTTAAATCATCACTCATACCCTTAATAATATTTTTAGCAGGGATTCCAACTGCTGTGGAATTTGGTGGCACAGGACGAATCACGACAGAGTTTGCCCCAATCTTAGAATGTGCCCCGATGATAATATTTCCTAGCACTTTAGCCCCTGCACCAATGATAACATAATCTTCAATCGTAGGGTGTCTTTTGGTGCGCTCTAAACTCACTCCGCCCAAACTCACCCCCTGATAAATCATCACTTCATTACCCACCTCTGCCGTTTCACCAATCACTACCCCGTGCCCGTGGTCAATAAAGACACGATGCCCGATTTTGCACGCGGGGTGAATATCCACATTCGTAAGCCATTGTGTGATTCCCATAAGGATTCTAGCCAATGCTCTAAAGCCTTTGTTATGAAGCCTGTGTGCGATTCTATAATGCACCAAAGCAATCAATCCGGGATAGTTGAAAAACAATTCAATCTTAGAATTAATTGCTGGGTCTTTTTCTAAAATTACCGCAAAATCTTCCTTAATAGTGCCAAAAAGCGTTGTGGCATAATTCAAGATTTCTCTCCTTCGCTTTTAAACACCGTCCTTAGATAACCATTTTCGCTAAGCATCACATAAAGTTGTCCCAAGACTTCTTTCTTGGTATCCTCTGAAATCTCCTTGCTATCCTCTAAACGTTGCTTCAAGCAACGTTCAATCTCTTTGGTATCATAATCCAAATCCTCTAGCACATCTAAAATCGTTTGCGATTCTAACAAATTTTCAATGCGATACCCGCCCTCTTCTTCATCAAACACGACACTAAATTCTGTCGGGTGCGTGAAAAGATTATGCTGCATTCCAAGCACTTCTTGGTATGCACCAACTAAAAAGAATCCCAAAAAGTATTCTTCTTCTTTGACATCAATGTCGTGCAAAAACAAAGGAGCGTTTTTGTCAAACGCCACTTCTCCATCACTATCACAAGTAATATCCCAAAGACTAGCCGAACGCGTGGGGCGGCGATTCAATCTATCTAGTGGAATCACGGGGAATTTCTGTGCCAATCCCCAATAATCTGGCAAACTCTGAAAAAAGCTACAATTCAGCAAATAACGTTCTTGCACTTGTTCTTGAATCCGAATAATATCGCTATGGTTTTTGTGCTTTAAAATCTTGATGACTTTTTTAATAATCAAATGCACAAGCACTTCTGTATTGCTGCGGTCTTGCAAGTCAATATATCCCAAGTCAAAGAGCGTCAGCAAAGATTCCATATGCTCTAAGCTATCGTGCAAATATTCTATTGCATAACGTTCGTTAATGGTGTTATACAAATCAAAGAGTTCCTCCACCAAAGGAGGATTTTTATCTTTTAAATGCAAAGCCTTTTCATCATATTCTTGAGAGAATAACTCTAATACAGGAGCAATCAGCACCGCGTGGCTTGCAGAGACATAGCGTCCGGATTCTATAAAAATATTTGGCTCTGGCTCTTTTTTGTTTTTTGCAATTTCCTTGAGGGTGAAAACCACATCCCCGCTAAATTCTGCAAGCGTATAATTGCGATTCTGTTGGTGCTCGTGCTGTGCGTATTCTACGGCTAGTCCGCCGCCAATATTGACATTATTTAGCTTTTTTGCTCCCATTTTGCGAAGTTCTGCATAAATATTCCCTGCTTCCCTCAGGGCTTTTTTGAGCGGAGAAATATCACTGATTTGACTGCCAATATGAAAATGAATCATTGTAAATTGATTCAGCAAGTCGTTTTTGCGCAATAACGAAATGGCTTCTACAAGCTCACTTGCAGTCAAACCAAATTTGGAGTTAATCCCTCCACTCTTCGCCCAAATCCCAATGCCTGTGCTATGCAATCGGATTCTAAGTCCGATTTTAGGATAAGGTTTTCCAAAAGTTTTGGTAACTTCAATGATTGTTTCAAGCTCATTTAAACCCTCAATCGTTAAGGTAATATCGTGCCCCATTTTCGCCGCAATAAACCCAAGCGAAATCATTTCCTTGTCTTTGAAGCCATTAACCGTGATAGGTGCGTTCTCGTTGGTATAAGCCATTGCGATAATCAATTCTGATTTGCTTCCTGCTTCCAATCCATAGCAACGATGGGTTGTATTTTCCATTAAGGGTAACACAAAGTTTGGATAATGATTGACTTTGATTGGGAAAACTGCTTTGAATTTGCCCTTATAATGATATTCTTTAATAGAGCTTTCAAAGCTTGTGAAAATCTTTTCTACTTGCTTTTTCATCAAATGAGGAAACCGCACCAAAAGCGGACCGCGATAGCCTTCTTCACGCACTTGTTTGACAATATTAATCAATGCAGGCTTACTTTTATAATTGACCTTTACTTGCCCATCTTCAATGATAAAATCATCTTTTCCCCAATATTCAATCCCATAATCTACCATTTACCACCCTTATATTGCATTCCATTGATTTCAAAATTGCTTATGCTTTGATGTCTAATAAAGTTTGCAGCATAGAATCTGCGGTTTGAATCGTTTGCACATTGGCACTCACACTATTTTGTGCCGTTATTTGTCCAATGATATTTTGTGTCAAATCCACATTAGAACCCTCTAGCCCGCCTTGTGTAACACTAGCTTTAGCCGCATTTTGCACATTGGCTTCTACTCCACTTTGTCCAAGACTAAGAGCATTAAAACTACCATAGATTCCACTATTTTGACTGATTGCGTTCATTCTTTGTTCCTTAAGATGAAAGATTCCAAAACTATAACTAAAAAATCTAAAATTTATTTTTAAAATGAAAATTTTATAAAGAATTTGGAATCACTCTTAAGGAAGATAAGAGATTTTTTTAAATTTTTCAAATATCACTCAATTTTTATCGTTTCGTCATTCATAATTTCTATAATTTCACTCATATCATATTCTTTTAATGACTTTTCTAGTCGCGTGAAATACTCCTCTACATTTTCCAAAGTCAAATAAATCCCAAAGTCTTGAATAGGCGTAAAATCTTTTTGGGTTAAGGTTTTGGCAATTATTGTGCCCACAGAGGGATAGGCGTGGTCATCATCGGGATAGTTTTGACGATTCTGCGTGATTGCATTAAATCCACCAAACTGATAGAGGCTACCAAAAACTTCTAAATGGATTCTTATCCATTGTTTGTATTCCTCCCACCTTTTAGCAAAGTTGATTTCAGAGGCAAACAAAGTCGCGGTTACGGGAGAAGTATAGAGGACAAATTGAGAATGCGGATTGTTTGCTTTGATATTGGATAGAATTTCTTTTAGATTTTCGTTAAAGCAATATTTATCACCGATGAAATCTAAGGTGTGTTTTTTGAGATTACTCCTAAAATAAATTGCACTTTCTTCTTCACTTATTCTGTTGTATTTTACATTATCTCTCGAATAATATCCCCCCTTTTTTTCATAAGTCTTAAACTCTTCTTGAAATCGTGGAATCTCTATGAGTCGTTTGCTCCACTGGAAAAGCTTAGAGATTCTATTCAAGGGGTTTTTGAGTGGTTCAAATACTACTTTTTCTAATTTTGTTGTCGTATATTGTGTTCTCTTATTAACGATTCCATTGCTCCCAAAAAAATCTATCTGCAAATAAATTGTTTTTAAAGAATGCCCTTTCTGTTTCATTAATTCTAAATAATATTGATATTCAAAGGGTCGCATACTAGATACACCAAAGTTAAAAAGCTTTTGTCCTTGAAAATCATATTGATTGAAATAGGTTGCACGAGAGCTACCAAGCAAAACGGAATCATAGATTTCTTTTCCATAATAGATTCTATTGACTTTTTCTACTCTTTCATCAAAGGGTACATAATAATGATTGTATTGATGCGACGACACACCATACAAGAAAAAGGGGTCAATCCAATAATTCCACAAACCAATCACGCCAAGTGTGAAAAAAGACAACAACACACCAATCCCTACTATCTTTACAAACCATCTCTCCCCAAGATTTTTATTCAAAATGTTTTGATTCCATTGATTTTTAAGATTCCACATACTCTTTCCCCTTAAAAATTAAAATAAATAAATTCTGTATAGGGCGTGGAAGCAAG
>CAYXGY010000014.1:0-3059 GCA_964464895.1 uncultured Helicobacter sp.
TTCTAGTAATGTTTATTGTTTAAGTTGTAGGGTTAAGGGGTAAGGATTGCTGAAAGGCTCTATTTTTATTATTTTTGAAAGGAGTAATTAATGAAGAAACAAAGTATTGATATTTTAAAAACAGAATGCTAGTGTTTGATTTAGATGGGACATTGATGCAAACAGATATGGCGAATAATCTAGCATATTGCTTTGCTATTGAAAATGTAATGAAATATTCTCTTCTTAGTAATTTCAAAAGAATCACTTTACAAGGTTTAAAGAAAACTGCTCAATTTAGTGAAATTGAGTTAAAAGCAATCAAAAATATTAAGGATTCTAGTTATCCTGAATATTTAGAATATACATTTTTGAATCAGAATCTTTTTCAAATCATTATCCAATTTTATCAAAAAATCAGATTATTTTACTTACAAATGCTTCTGAAAATAGAGTAAAGTTGTTACTGAAATATCATCATATTAATAAATATTTTTCTTGCATTTTTTGTAATACTCAAGGCAATAAATTTTTAAATTGTATAGAATCTTTGCAGTTAAATGCAGGTAATTTGCTTGTGTTTGAGAATGAATATTTACAGATTCAAGCTGCTTTATGTGCTGGTATTTTAAAAGATAAAATTATTCAAATCAAGAATTTAGATGATGAGTTTCAGTTTAAATTTAAAATGAATAATACCTTCATTGTTTCACAATCAGAGCAGATGGTTGCTTTTTGAAACAAGATATTCAAGCTTGGTATAGTTTGGATTACACAAACTATGGTAATCCCGGAAATCCTGACTGGATTGTGGATTTTAAAGACGATAAATCGCAATATAATTTTAATGATAATGTGATTCAAAATGCTCATTATAAAGGAAAGCAATATGTATTTGATTTTTTATCATATTTATATACAAACAGCAAAAAGTCTTTTGTCGTTTGTGTTGTTCCTAGGGCTAAATCGTATAAACCTGCACACTTTAAAGATTTTATTAGATACACGATTGACCAAGTTTTAAAATACGATTGTTTGACTAATATTACCAATGGCACAGAATATATTGGGTGCATAAAAGACACGCGCACGACACATTTTTCTACTTCCGATGGTGGAGATAGTCCTTATCCAGAGATAATTTTAATATTGCGGTTATAGGCATTTTGGAGCCTACATTAGAAATTGAACAACTAGAAAAGGTGATGCTTAAAGAGATTTTAAAATGTGATGCTACTATTTTAAGTGGTTTGGCACTTGGTTGTGATTCCATAGCACATAAAAGTGTTTCTAGTCAAAATTGTACAATAGCTGTGTTGCCTAGTACACTAGACAATGTGCTGCCAAAGGAAAATAGAAAATTAGCAAGTGAGATAGTAAGCAATAAATTGGAACTCAATGAAACTGCGATTAAGAACTTTAATACGGATATAGCTAATAGAGATTTTAAAATTATCACCAAAAGAAATGCGAAATCTATCATTAAGAGTTTAAGGAAGTGGAAAGATAAACAAGGCTTAATGGCATACAATAATCGTTTCTTTCTGTAACAGACAAATAAATTTCTCTCGTTTTTTGGATTAAACTGCTAGACTTCCTTTTCAATTTAGATACAATGAAAAACATTAAATTCAATTGATGAGGAGAAAAGATGAAAATTCTAGTTTTTATGTTATTAATGATTTCTTGGGTTTTTGGTGCGGTCAATCTTAATACTGCAAGCAAAGCAGAATTAATGAGTGTCAAAGGAATCGGTGAAGCAAAAGCACAAGCAATTATAGACTATCGTTCCCAAAAGCCTTTTAAGTCCGTGAATGAATTAAGCAATGTTAAGGGGTTTGGAAAAAAATCTTTAGAAAAATTTAAAAAAGAATTTGTTGTAGAGGAGGAATCCCTAGCGGCTCAAGAATCTCCAAAGGCTGAAAAAAAGAAAAAGAAAGCCAAAGAATAATTTGAGCTAAGAGGCTATCGCACAATTCTGTGCGATATGCTATAAATCCCCTTTGTGGCTAAATTTATTTTTAGCTTCTTCTATGGTGATTCCACTAATGAGATAATGCTCTTCATTGCCCCCAGCAAAATCTGATTTTATTTGAAAGTTGTTAAGAGATTTGAGTTTGCTATATTGAATCACGCCATATTCTGAATTGAATCGGTTTTGGCGCAGGTATTTAACCGCTTCTTCTTCAGTTTGGGCGGCATAAACGCTCATATTTGCCACAATATCATTGTGATACATATCCCTTTCGTCCTCATCAATTTCCACTTTCCCATTTTTTAATCCCCTCACGATATACCATTGATTGCCAATGTCTGCTTTATCAATTCTCTTGATATATTCTAAGGACTTGTCTATATTGATTGTATTGACAGTATTAGAATTTTTTTGAAGCATAGAATAAATTTCTTTTGCCTCATTTAAGAGTGTTTTAATCTCTTGTTCATTGTTCCCAAAGGCTTTCTTGAGAATTGGTCCATAAAGAGACAAAAAGTCATTAAAGGCAAGCTTACTAATATCAACTGCCGATTTTACTGCTACGCACGCAAGAGAGTTTTCTATTTTTTCCATAATCCCTTTGGACTCAATCGTGCGATTCCAAAATGCAAAGTCATAACGCACGATTGCAGGATATTCAGAAACCACAACATACATTGTTTTTGTCATTTCCTCACCCTTTCCAGCACCCATAATCGCAGTGATTGCGGTATTGACTAGGTCAGCAATTCCATTAGCGACATTACCATTGCCATCAAATATTGTAACGATTGCGTCCTTTATATCCTTTACAATATCTGTCGTTTCAGAGGTTTTTGCTCTAAACTCCTTGTATTCCCCAATCACTCTAGTGATAGGAACTTTTAATGTAGTATCATTGAGCTTCCCGTCCAAAAGGTCTTTTTGAATCTCTGACAAAAATGTATTTGCCTTTTCTTCTGCTAATTCAATCAATAATTGCAAAGCCTCTTTGATTTCAGCCATTTTCTCATCAACAGGGTCAATGCTTTTGATAATATCTCTAATTGCAGCCATTTTTTCTCCTTGTAATTCAAATGTGGAGGAATTATATTAAAAATAACTA
>CAYXGY010000014.1:3159-34610 GCA_964464895.1 uncultured Helicobacter sp.
AGCCATTTTTTCTCCTTGTAATTCAAATGTGGAGGAATTATATTAAAAATAACTAATAGTTATTTTGCCGAGATATAGCGGCAAAATAACTAGGGTTTGTCAAGAGGATTTGTTAGATTTTTGAAAACAGAGCCATTAAAGTGTCTGTTGCTCCAAGCGAGGCGAGGGAGGATTCGTAAGATTCTTGTAAAACCTTATTATCAAGGAAGTTCCCCCAAATTTTTTGCCCAGCTGGTTTGCCTTTGGCTAGCCAATAAAGCGTATTTGAGAAAGGGTATCTTTGAATGCATTTGACGAATTCTACTTTTAATCCCGCCTTTTCTCCTAGTTTTTTTAAAGTGTGAGGATTATAAAGATAGAGATGAGGACTCCAATAAGTAAATTCCTGAAACGCTTTATTATGGTAAATTGTGAGCAGAGCATCATTAGCATTGGGTACTTCTATGATCATTTTACCATTTTCTTTGAGTAGGGAAGTGAGTTGTTGCAGAATTTCAATAGGGTCTTGCAGGTGTTCTATGACATGAAATGCGGTAATGACATCGTATTTATTCTGCCCCCCCCCCCCTATATTTGATAGACTTCTTGATAGAGGAATATTATATTGTTCATAAATAGGTGCGACTTGCTCTTCCAATTCCACTCCCATAACGCTTTTTGCAAACTCTTTGGCTTGGATTAAGAATCCTGCATAACCACTACCAAAGTCAAGTAAGTCTTTGTTGATAATAAAATTTAAACAAAATTCAAGCCTTGCTTTGTTGAAGATATACATATCATTGATAAAATCCGTACGTCCCGTGAGCTGGTAGATTTCTGTTTGATTATGCATATTGCCTTGTTTGTAAAATTCTTCACTCGTATTTTGATTATCTAAAAAGACTAATCCGCACTCCTCGCATTCAAGTATTTTAATGCTAGGATTATCTCTCACCTTACCCTCTCTTTGATGATATTTAGTTGAGCCACATAAGTAACATTTCATTTTGTCTCCTTTTAAAAGTTTTGGGTGCAATAGCTAGCCCAGTGTTCTTTGAGTATAACAAACAAATTTCCGCGAAACTCTTTTTGTTTTGTCTCGTCTTTTATGTCGATTTTCTCTAAAGTTTGAATCTCAATAGACAAGATAGCTTGTGCGCATTTTTTAGCATCAAAGGTAGATGATTCTCCTAGTGAAGATAGAGACTTTAGAATATCATTCTTGTTTTTTAATAATGTTTCATAGGGAATATTGGACATTTCAGAAAGCAAAAGAAGTAAATTACAAAAATTAAATAAAGCCATATTTTTGAATATCCTTATCATTTGCTTTTAGTTTTTTAAGTCTTAGAGCTTCTTTTTTATATTTGGAATCGAAGCAAGATTGGATTGCAGATTGTGGAATCTCTCTATTGAGATTTTTACGATAATTATCTTTCCAAGGACTTTCTTTGTGAGTATTTTCGCTAAGTTTCCAAGCACCCATAGAGCCATATTTATCAAAAATAAATATGAGCAAATCCATAATGTCTTTATTTTCTGCAATATTGTCTGTTTTGAATTTTTTGAGTTCATCAAAAGAAATAGAACCACTTCCGTATCGTTTAAAGCGGTCATAAACGCTTTGGACGACAGGACCATAATCCCAAGCTTCTATTCTTTCTTCAAATAAGGGTTTTTTAAATAATGCCAAACAATGCCCTTGTGCGTAGTAGAGCATTTTTTGCATTTTAAGATTGCTAATCGTATCCCCAGCATCTCTACTTCTAGCCAAAAACAAGAAATATCTAGCAACTTCTAAAGCTTCCATAGTGCCTTCCTCAAATCAGAAATATTACATATTACCTAAAAAGTATTTAAAACACCATTAAATAAGCATTTTAACTATAATCATTTAGTCTAATTTGATGATAGCAGCTCTATTTGGAATCCCTAAAGGAACGATTTGAAAGTGGTGTCTTTTTTGAAATTCTTCTATGGCTTGTTTGTTGCCAATATGAGAGGAAAAATAGCTAAGCGTAATCATTCCTCCTTGCACAAGTTTAGGATAAAAAAATTCCAATCCTGCTAGGGTTGGTGCATACAAATCCACATCAATATCTACAAAGCAGAATTGCTCACTTTCTAATCCCATTGCTGTTTGGGGAAACCAGCCCTTTTTGACGATAATATTATTAGGGTATGGCATTTTTTTCATCACCAATTCTAAAGAAGTGTTATTCAAATGATTTGAGCCAAAATTGACTGCTTCCAAATCTTTTGAGGCGTCAATGTCTCGCGCATTATAACCTTCGAAAGTGTCAAATAAAAAGAGTTTTTTATCTTTAAAGATTTGATTCATTCTTTTTGCAGTATCTCCTTGATAAACACCAAGTTCTGCTATATTGCCCTTGAGATTATATGTCTTACAAATAGTTGCAAAATTATCCAAGAAAGTTTTAAGCGTCTGATGATAATTTTTAATTAAGAAATCATCTATTTTAGTTTTTGGAATTTTTAATTCTTCTTGAAGTTGTCTTTTAATGTCTTCCCCACATATAGAGCCGATAATCACTTTGTCAAATTCTGTTGCTAGAAGTGTATTTGGAGATTTTATCTCGTATTCTTTATCTTGGATACGAAGCGTTTGTCCGTGTTTTTTGGAGTCGTTGTCTACAAAGAATAGAATCTTGTTCTGCCCCCCCCCCCCATTATTTAATAGCCTATTTGCTACTTCTTTTCCACCTGTGGCTGCTCCAAAAATTACATTTTTTTTCATTTTGTCTCCTTTAATTAAAAGTTGCAAACAAATCTTGGTAAGTTTCCAAAGTTTGCATTTGTTGGTTTTGGAAGTCTGCGTGTTTTTGTGGATAATTTTCAAGCAAAGCAAAGATATTTTGCTCAAAATTTTCTTTTGCTTCCACAAAATAATCCGCAAGATTCACACTCTCATAGAGTGCTTTCATTCTATTGACATAAGAATGGGACAATCCTATCACTTTGACATTTTCTACAAAACACGCAATGGAGGCGTGGAATCTTGCAACAAGAGAGAATGCAGAATCTCTATAAATAGAAGCAATAAAATGCGCTCCAAATTCTCCCTGCAGTAGAGGGGCAACGCTAATGTTCTCTCTCTTATATCTTTCGTTAGTTAAGCTTAGGATTTCACAGATAGCCTCTAAATCTAGTGGGATATGTGGGACAAAAATAATGTGTAATTTTAAAGTATTGATAGCATATTCTATGATTTTCACTAGAGAGTTTTTGAAGTTTTGCCATTCTTGTGAGGTCAAATGCGATTCTTTACTTATGATGTTGATTGCGAAATACTTTTTGCCTAAAAATTGTGATTTAAAATTACTTTTGAAAAAGAATCCGTTATCTAAAGTTTCACAAATGCCTTTTAAAGATTCTTTTCCAAATTCACGCTCAATCACCTGTGTGCTACCATCATTTCGTAAGTTAATGTGAATTTTATCATTAGTCAATAAAGTTTTCCAAAATCTCAAAAAAGATTCTTTGGTTGTCGTGGATATTTGTGGAATGTCTAACTTCTCATTGTGAAAGAAATTCAACCCCATACTCACGATAAATAAGGGTTTTTCAATCTTTTCCCAAAGTTTTGAATCGCAGTTGAAAGTCGTGGCAGTCAAGGAATTGGCTTGATTATAACTCATATAGCCCCCCCCCCCCAATTATACAGCCGTCATAAGAGTTAATTTCTGAAATTAACTCTTGATTAAAGAATCGTTTGTCGTCTAGATTGTAGTTATTATAAAATTTTCTTATCTCTAAACGAGTAAGGTCTAAATTTATATGGAGCTGGTTTAAAATATTTTCAAAGCCAATGTGCGAGATATTATCACCGATATTTCCGCTAAAGCTTGCAATGTGTAGAATGTTCATTGTTTCCTCCATGTTTGTTGTTCGTGCTTTCTAATAAGATAGGTGAAATCCTTTTGTTTATCCATTAGATAATCAATACCACTTGTTAAAATAATTTGGATTTGATTGTCAATGATGATATATCTATCGTGGAGGTCGTCGAAATTATCGTTAATTTCACTATTCTGATTTTCTTTAATATTCCATTTTTGACAAATATTTTTCGAACCACTACAAAGTTTTTGCGGAAATTCTAATCCTTTTGGATAGAAAATGCTTAATTGCTTTTGAGGGAAGCATTCTCCAGCAAACTTTAGAAAAGAATCTTGATTGTTGCACAAATATTTATCATAAATAAAAAATACATTTTGCATTCTCAAATAAAGCCTTTAAGTGTGCTTTGGCTTTCTCTTTCTTCGTTTTTGCCAAAAGTCGCAGTGAGGTTATTTTCTATTTTATCATCAAAAATATTGATATAGGGGAAATCGTTTTTGTCTTTAGATAAAACAATTTTATAAAGTGTTGTTTTGACAAGTTTTTCTAAGGGTTCATCAAAAGATAAATCACTATTACTTGCCACTATTTGTTTTAAGGTTGCTTCATCATTAAAATATTTTGGCATATAAGCCTTGCTTAAAAGAATGGGTGGTTTATAATAATGCAAAATGCGTTCTACAATTTTATCATTATAGTCTCCTTGATTCTTGAATTTACGCAACTCTTCAGCCAAGTCATCTTCTAGTGCCATTGCAAATGTCATCACATCATCTCCAAAAGCTCGTCCAAGTCACTATCAAAGAATCCTGTTGGAAATTTAATAACTTGTCCATTTCCATCAACATATTTGCCACGCCTATTAATATTAAGAGAAATAAAGTCTTCTTCTGTTTGCTCACGATAATATATCTGCACATCTTGCTCTGAAATCTTTTCTTTAAACACCGAATAGCGCATTTTGTTGAGGATATGTTCAGAATGCGTTTCTAACACTACTTGGATTCCAGCGTTTGCTAAAAACACAAAAAACCCAGCTAACCTTGAAATCGCCTTAGGGTGCAAATGCACTTCGGGATTCTCCACGATTAAAATATCTCCTTGTTCTAAGGATAAACCTAGAATCAAGATTTTTGTGAGATAGCTAACGCCTGCACCCAAATTAAATGGGGAAAGCTCCGCACCATTTATCAAATCGTTATTTTTATAAGATACTTTTACATTGGTATTGTCTATTTCTTGTGTTTGTAGTTCAAGTTTTAAGTCTAAAATTTCCTTTAGCCAAAATGCAACCTGCAAAGATAGAGAGTTAGAATCTTTACTAGAAATAAGTTTTTCATTTTTTAAACTTACACTCTTATTGTTTTCAAAAAACCCAAATAAATATTCCCCATTGCACCCACTTCTTAATGTCTTGTGCTTTTTGGTAATATTTTCTTGTCCGATTCTATTCGCACAGAGGTAAAACAATCCCTCTTCAAAAGCTTTTTGTGTATCAAAGCCGTTAATTTTCATCGTTTCTCTCCTTATAAAATTTAATTTTTGTATCCCCAATCAAGTCTTTTGCAAGATTAGCAATAAAAAATCTCCCAAGTCATTTTCATCAAGAATTTTTTGGATTTGGTTTGATATGGAACAAACCTCCTCATATAAAGCTTTAGCTTTATCAAAATTATCAAAAGCATGAATAATATCCATAAATCCTTGTCCATAGCACCATTTACCTACAAGTTTTGCCCCCCCCCCCAATTATTTGCTACTTGAAGAATGGATTTCTCATTAAAGATATTGAGATGGAAAGGTGGAATGCAATGGCGATAAACGCGGTTTGGGGAAGCTAAATTGGCAAAGCTAGCAAGGCTTGGGTGACGTGGAATCTCAAGAACCAAAAGCGCGTTTGGCTTCATTTCTTTTAGCAAAAATTCAATTGTTCCTTTTGGGTTTTCTAGGTGCTCTAGCACATTAAAGAATGTGATAATATCTGCCTTCTTGATTTCTTGCAATAAATCTTCTTGACAAGCGTTAATGTCTAAAAATCCAGCAGATACAATATTGCCCTTTAATTTTTCATTAGAAAAATTAAGAGCCTTTGTATCGGATTCAAAACCTCTAATTTGATACCCCATTTCTCTAGCAACCCACAGAATCTCACCCCCACCACTACCGATGTCCAGCCAATATCCCTTTTTGTTTTGAAATCGTGTAGCGACTTCACTAATAAATTCTACTTTTGGAATCGCAATGACATTCTTGCGTTTTTCCCAAATCTCATCGTCTAAATAACATTCAAATGAACTTTCCTTGCCATCATTGGTATAAAGCTGATTTAAATCTTCTAGGGGATTTTGTAAAAAGAGATTGTCGCAGTTTTCGCATTGCATATAAATAAATCCATAGATGTTACTAAACGGATGGAATTGCTTGCTTTGACACATAGGGCATTGGGTCAAAGTCTTTTTCTTGTGTTTTGAAAACTTATGGGCAACCCGTGTAGCTTTTGTAATTTGATTTTCTATCCATTGTGGCGTTCTTAAGATAGCTTTGTTATCAAAGCTTTTACCATATTTTTGGACAATATTCATTGTTTCTCCTTTAAAATTTCATTAGTTTTTTGTAAAACACTAGGCTCACATATATCTAAAGATATTGCCATTTATTTTATCTCCTTGCTGGTGAATTATGACGTCAATAAATTCCCTTACAGCACCTTCTCCACCACTTCTTGATAGATGAATAATGTCTTTAAGATTCTTGACTTTGTAATGTGCATTACTTGGGCAAGCTTTTATGCCAACCTTTTCTAAGACGGGAATGCAATTGATGTCATCACCTATATAAGCCACATTGCAGAGATTGATTTTTTCTTTTTTGCAAATTAATTTTAATTTTTTTAATTTTTGTTCAGCATTTAAACCCATATAGGTGTAGTCTATTTTGAGTTTATTTGCTCTTTTGGTGATGATTTTGTTGTTTTCCCCTGTTAAGATTCCTGTCTTAATTCCATATTGTCTTAAAATTTCAAATCCTTTTCCGTCAATGGTATTAAATTTTTTACCCTCTACACCATTGTTAAAGTAATACATTCCTCCATCTGTTAAAGTTCCATCTACATCACTGACAAAAAGTTTGATTTTATGTATTTTTTTAGAACTTAGTCTATTACTCTGATAATTTTGCATAAGTATTTGGGCAATTTCCCAATCCGCAGGTTCGTCTATTTCTATTCCCTTGTATTCCTCCATTTCATAGATTGCAATTTCTCCACTGATTCTGTTTTTGGAATGCAAAATATCAGCAATTCTACTGATATAAAAAGCACCATTTTCCATAAATAACCCACCAAAGTCTTGTCGTCTAGGTCTATTTAAAAAGTCATAATTTATGGCTTGTGATTCTAAATTCCAAAAAAATCTTTTTGTTCTTACGCAGCTCAATAAACTATCACAAGATGTATTTTTAAATTTTTCCAATGCTTGATTGAAGTCTTTTGTCTCTGTCAGTGGAGAAGTAGCTTGCACGAGCATAAAAATATCTTTTTGCTGAAAGTTATTTTTTGCCAAATATTCCAACATAACAGATTCTGTGCTAGAGCTATCCTGTGCATTTTCTGCTTCTCTTCTATAAATTTCAACTTTAGAAAGTTGAAAACTTTTGACGATATTTTCAATCTCGCTGCAATCAGTGGCTACAACAATCTTATCAATCGTAGAATCTTCTAAAGCTTGTAGATTCCAAAATACCAATGGTTTGCCGCAAAAAGGTTTAATATTTTTAAAGGGTATGCTTTTGCTACCGCATCTTAGAGGAATGAATGCTATTTTCATCGTTTATAGCAACCAAATTTTAATTTATTTCTTTGTGCAATCTCTATCTCCAAGATGTCTTGCTCTTTAAAGCGCAAAGATTCATAAACTTCGTTAAGACCGCTAACGAGATTTGCGAGTTCGTTGGGTTCTAAAGAGGCACTATGGTCTGTTCCTTTCCAAGTCTTATCTTTTGTAAAATGTCGTTCAATATATTTTGCGCCCAATGTAAAGGCTGCCATATCCAAATTGATTCCCAAATGGTGTCCAGAATATGCAACACAATTGATGAAGTCTAAATATTTTTCTCTTAATTTTACAATTTCTAGTAGGCAAGCTTCATTAGAAGCAATGGGATAGCCAGAAGTGCAGGCATATAATACGAGAGATTTTGTCTTGTTTTTGGCTTTGAATAAATCAATAATAGCTTCTATTTCTTGGGTTGTGCTCATACCCAAAGAAATATGAATCTCTCCTTGATAAGTGTCTCTTAATATCTCCAATAATGCTAAATTCGTATTACAGCCAGATGGCACTTTGATGAGTGGTGGTGCAAGTTCTATAATTTCTTGCGCACTTGTGCAATCCCATACTGATGTGCTATAAATAATACCTATTTCTTGACCGTAAAGTTGCAATTCTCTGTGTTGTTCTTTGGTAAATTCTAAAAATTCTCTATGCTCCCCATAGGTTTTACCATAGGAATTTTTGGGATTAGGGTGAGGAGAATTGTATTGCTCCACTGAAAGAAGTTCTTTATTGTTTCGTTTTTGGAATTTAGCGACTTTCGCTCCAGCATTTTTGGCTAATTTCATTAATTCCTTGGCAATTTCCATTTCTCCTTTGTGGTTGCAACCAATTTCAGCAATCACTTGTGGTTGTGAATAAACAATATTTTTCATTTTTAACTCCTATTGTATTTGTCTTCATATCTGATAATATCATCTTCTCCGAAATACTCTCCAAGCTGCACTTCGCAAAAAACAAGATTCTTTGCTCCTGTATTGATAATTCTATGCTTGCAGCCTTTTGGAATAAAGATGTATTTCCCCGCATAAGCATCAATAGAGGAATCCTCTAAAACAATTTTCCCTTTACCATAAACAATAATCCAATGCTCCTCCCTCCTTTTATGTTTTTGCAGACTAATCATCTGGTGAGGAAACACGGTAATAAGCTTTGATTGAACATTTTTAGTCAGCAAAATACTTTTATAAAACCCCCAAGGACGCGAAGAAATTTGATGCACCATTTCTTTAGATAAAAAAGGTTTATGGGGGGTTAAAGCAATATTATTAAGTAGCAAGAAATGAAAGTTTTCTCTTGTTATAAAGTTAAATAAAAATCTATTCTCATCTAAGATTGGAATAATGTCAATTTTTTTGTCATCAAATAGAGATACGAGATTGTCAAAAGTAAAATTATTTTTTAGGATATAAGTGAAATTTTTAAAAGTGAAGTGTTGAGAAATGATTTCTTGATTTGGTAGCTTATCGGGATTTTTGAGTAACCATCTGCGAATATCTCCATCAACCAAAACCCCAATTATTTTATTATTTTTATCTGCAACGAAGACAGCTTTTATTTTATTTGTTTCAATTTTGGAAATTGCTTCAAGGAGTGTTCCATAATTTTTAATAGATAGATTTCGCATAGCAATTTTCATTTTCTCCCCCCAAACTCTCTTTTTAATCTTGGAACTTCTTTGAAATAGAATCTTAAATATCCTCCTTTAGCCCAATCCTTGTCTGCTTGCATTAATGCAACTCCAAGTTTATAAGTGAAACACTCTTTTTCTTTTAAGGCTTCTTTATAGTCTGGATAAGATTCTAGTTTAGGAAGTTTTAACTTAGGATTCTTTTTAATTCTTTCTTGATATTTTTGTTGTTCTTCTCTGTGGGATTCTTTAATATAAGATAACACATAAGGCATTCTAATATATCCTAATAGACTCTTAGAGTTTAAAATCAAAGCAACTCCTAGCTTGTAGGCTAGATGATTATGGATTCTGTCTTTAGCGGTGGCTTGTATCGTGATGTTTGGGGTAGGCGTATGTGGAGGTGGAATTACCTCATTAGACTTGATTTGAATCTGCTTTAGCTGTATGTCTAGCTCCAAAGATTCTATTTCTAAGAGTTGTTTTTGATAGGAAATTTCTTTTAGCAATCTTTTGGTGCTTGGATTGCTGCTGATTTTTATCTTTGTTTTTTGTTCTAATGCGTGCTTTTTGGCATAAAGCTCTACAGGTGGCACAGGGAGGCGGTGCATCTTGAGTGGATTATCCTCGTTGAAGTTTGCGAGTTTTCCCTCCAAACTTAGCTCCTCTAGGGATTCTGCAGCGAGATTATAAAAATGCTCTGGAGGGAAGTGGTAGTTAAATGCAGTACTTTCCCTTTTGCCTCTTTCATAAGCGTGGTATTGAGGAGAGGGAACTTTTAAGTGAGGGATTTGTTTTGCAAAATCTCGTGCCATATTTATATGTATCATATTGTCTGCTTGATAGACGCAATAAAACGCCACTCCCGGCTTCTTGCAAAAATAAAAGGGAACGAGAGAAGTCGTAGAAGTTTCACTGATGACTAACTCACACATTGTACAATAGCAAATCTTCGTGCGGTAATCATAGCCACTTAACGATTTTAGCGTGATTTTCTCTCCCTTTGTACCAAGAATCGTAGCGGAATTTTGGGAATTATCATTGTTTGTCGTTTTGCCGCTATCGCGAGATTTTGCATTATGGGTTTGCGAGTAGGTTGCTTGCGTGATAGACGCTTCACTCGCAATGATAGAATCCCCAACTTCAAACGCTCCTTTGACATTCTCTACAATCTTCCAAAAAGCCTCTAAATTATCCTTAACCTCAATCCTCTCTCCATCATAGGCGGTTAGCCCATCAACATAGACTTTGATACTTGGGAAATAGCGACTAAGATTTTTAAGAATAAGCGGAATCCCCTCCCACTGTTCAAGCCAAACTCTACGTTCGCCCGGGATTCCAAGCCAGAGGGTTAGGCTATACATCTCTTCTGCCCCCCCCCCCCAATTAATAGCTCTTTAGAAGCTAATGCTTGAGCGACAATAATGTTTCGTGATAAATTAATTTGCGTATCAAAATTATCACTATTGCATAATAAAGCGGGTCGGATTCCTATTCTCTCCTCTTCAACAATGTTTTTTATCTCTTCTGCTTTGAAAAACATCGGCGTTTTTAGCACATTACAATCTTGCAAATTTAACTTATAAAACCAATACAAATCATCTTTAAAAAAATGATAAGGTCTTCCGATTGCAAGATTGATTGCAAATTTTTTATCACAAAACTTTAAATCTTCAGCCTTTATACTTCTTGCTATTTTTGGGATTTCTGTTAAGGTTGCCCATAAAATCCATTTTGTAAAATTTGGTATCCCAAACAAATCCCTAGCTAAAAAT
The DNA here is from genome assembly GCA_964464895.1 of uncultured Helicobacter sp. Classification (GTDB taxonomy): domain Bacteria; phylum Campylobacterota; class Campylobacteria; order Campylobacterales; family Helicobacteraceae; genus Helicobacter_D. The sequence continues at coordinate 14,235 of CAYXGY010000014.1, forward strand.
AGATTTTCTAGCGTTATGATAAGTCTTGCAAACATATTTTCATTGACTAAAATCCAAGGATACATATTGTCTTCATCTATAAAAAATACAAAACTATTGTAATTGCCGCCATTTTGTATAAGTTTATTGTTTATGCTTAAAACCGCCCTTGTTAAAACATCAGTATGTATAGGGTGATGCAGTTCTAGGTATTCTTTGGCAAATATTTCTTTGAAAGTTTGTCTTAATTGTGGATTGTCTATATCTCTTTCAAAAGAGCATTGATGGAGCAAAGCTATTTCACAATCGTATTCTTCATAGGGATAAGCTTTGCAAGTAGATAAGTCCAATCCTTTGATTCCAAAACTTCTATGGGGAGATTTTAGCTTGGATAGGAAATTTTCAATGCTATTTAGCATTTAATGCCTCTTTGCTCTTGTGTAGTAATTAAGCCTTTCAAATCTTGCATAGTAATTTCCTCTTTATCAAATCTATCTAATTTGTCTTGAGGATGGACAAGGGCATTAAAGTCTTGTAAGGTATCCTCTATGACTTGTGGAGAAATAAGATCAAAGCTCGAGTTACAATATAATCTAGGTGCAATATAAACAAAATCTTTGCTAAAGATTTCAGAAGTTTGTAATGCTTTTGGCAACCAAAAGGCTCGTTTTTTTAGAATACCTTTTTTCGGTTGTAGTTTCAGAAACCAAAATATATCATCAGCGAAGAAATGATAAGGGCGAATATTATCAAAGCAAATATTAAAAGGAATCTCTTGATAACAAATTTCCGCAAGTTCTTGCACGCTTGCTATACTAAAGAGTTGAGGAATTCTCCAAAGTGTTGCATTATGAAATCCCCATCGCGTGATGAAAGGCTCAATGTAAATTGTATCTTCCGTGATAAAACAATCCAAAATTCCGTGTAGTTGTAGGGTTAGCCAAGTAAATTTATTTTCTTTATCGGTAAAAATTATATAATTGATGTGGAATCGGGGGTGTAAAAAATTTGCAATAGCTCTAGTAGTAATGTGATTATAGGTTGGGTGTTTAAGCTCAAAATACTTTTTATTAAAAATATCTCTCCAAGTTTCTAAGCATTCTTGGGTAAAGTTATAATTTCTGCCACATTTGATTAAATCTGCAATCTCGCAGTCATATTTTTCAAATTCATAAACCTTTACTTCAAAGTTGTTTTGATGGTCTTTCAATCTCTCTATAAATCTTTCTATCTCTTTACTCATTTTAAATTCCTTTAAAATTCTCTATTTCCTTTATAGAATATAAAATGTTGTCGGGGGGGGGGTAGAATCTATACTTTGCTTTAGAGATTCAAACTTCTGACTTTCAGCAAATATCGCATTAACTTTACAGAAAATATAGGAAATCTTTAGATATTCTTTAGATTTGATGAGCTCTTCTAAGATGATGCAAGTTTCAAAGTCAAGGTCCAAAATTAAAAGATAGAGATTAGAAAACTTTTGTAGCACTTCACTGATTCTTAAGCTTTTTGCTTCATAAGTATTATCTGAAGCATAATAAATGCTTGGGTGGATTCCACTTCCTCTATTGTCTCTTGCCTGAATTTGGACTTGTTCTACATTGGAGAGTGCGTTGGGATAGAAAACCACATTATCGGATTCTTTGTATTTTTCTTTATAAAATCTAAAAACTGCTGGGTCGGGTTCAAAGCAATGAATCTGTGCTTTACATTCCACAAGCAAATCAAGCCATTTTTTATCTTTTGTGTAGCTCATCACAATCTTTCCGCCCTCTAGCATTTGGATAAAAATATCTTGAAACTCACTTAATGCCCCTAAATTCTGTAATTTTGTAAAAAAATCACTAGAATTATCCCCAAGATCTTTTACATAAATCTGCCAACTTAGGTGACTCATTTTTCCGTTTAATTGATTGATAGAGCTCAAAAACATAGAATTTATTTCTCTTTTAGAAGAGGAGAGTTTGAAATAAATTAAAGTCCAAATCAAGTTAAAGGGCAACCATAAATATCCACCAAAATACCTCATTTTATGGGCTTTAAGTATGCAATATCCCATTTTATAGCTTAAATGCTGCTCAATTTTTTTTGCATTCGTCTTGGTTACTAGGTTTTTAAAATTTGGCAGAGTAAGTTGGTGGTTTTTTACATTCTCTTTATAAGCTTTTTGCTCGTCTTGATTGCCGCGAATCATTTTGTGTAATGTTTGTGGCAGGCTTACGATTCGTTTAGGATTTTTTAACGAGTTTAAGCTAGTATTTCCAAGTCTATAAGTAAGTTCGTCTTTGAGAAAATTTTCTGCAAAGTTATGAAAGTTTAAATCTTTAAGATATTTTTGTAATTTTTGAAATTCTGGGATTAGATTTAATGGGTCTTGGGTGAAATAGAGGATTTTATGTGCATAAAATACATAGGTTGGCATAAGATATTTACCAATAATATGTTTTACGCGTCCATCTTCTAAATTTTGCAAGAATGCATCAATCCTTAAAGCAGTTTGCATAAAGGAGGTTTGCTTGTGGTATTGTCGTTTGGAGTAATTATCCTTAAAGACTTCTGTATTTTTGGCAAAAAACCCTGCAACTTTGGCTTGTAAATCATTATGATAGTTCATTGTGGAATTTGCCCTAATCCTATAATGGTAAAGCTTTTTTGGATAAACATAGATATAGCTACTTTGGGCAAAAAGCAAAATCCCAAACATATCGTCTTCTTGAATAATGCCATTGATAAATTTAAGTTTAATTCTCTTTAAAAATTCAAAGTTAATAACACCACTCCAAGCAAAATAAAAGAAATGTAGTTTTCTCTCAAAAATTCTTTGCACCCAATCTTTTCTTGAAAGAATAACTTCTTGCGTATAGCCAAAATGATAGATATTAGATTTCCAATCTGATTTTTTCACTCCATCAAGGAAGGTTTTTGTATCAAACCAAAGCACATCAACCCCTTCCATTCTCTTAACACATTCTCTCACACAATCAAGCTCTATATAATCATCACTATCTACGAATTGTAAATAATCAATAGAGGGAATCTCTAAGGCAGGTTTGAGAGTATAAATCGTATGGATTTGGTGAGGATTATTTCCAATGATTTTAAAGGTATGAAGAGGAGATTCTATTTTATTATCGTATTGCACTTCTTTTTCATTAAGGGATTTGATAATCTCATACTCTCCACTAAAGAATTCTATTCCTACATTCCTAGCAGAGCTTTGTCCTCCGTTTTCTTTATCAAATATTATAATCCTCTCATCACTTAAAGCGTATTCTTTGGCTATTTGCAAACTAGAATCTGTGCTACCATCATTGATTAAAAGAATTTCTAAATTTTTATGCGTTTGATGTATGACACTTTCTAGGCATTCTCTTAAATATTTCTCTGTATTATAAATAGGGATAACAACACCGACTTTTTTCTGCAATATTTGCATTAGCAATTTTCCTTATCTTTGTCTATAATCTTTATAAATGCTTGGAATCTTGAAAGGGAAAGTCAAGGGATTTTTTAGCATTGCAGAGCCTAGTTTGTAGCTTAAATGTTCTTTTACCCTTAAAGATTCTTCATAATCTGCAAAATCTTGCAATCTTAAAGGCTTTAATTCTGGCTTGAGAGATACCAAAGCCTTTAAAACTTTTTGTTCAAAACGATGCCTAGCGATAATTACATAAAGAGTAAAGGGTAATTTTAAGACTTTTGAAATGCTTGAAGCCTGAATAAGGCAACTTCCAAGCTTATAAGAAAGTTGGTTTTTCACCCTCTCTACTGCACCTTTAGGCTTTAAGTAGATATTCTCATAAAATTCTTTAGGGTCTTTGAGGATTCGTTTTAGTTTAGCACTTTGAAATTCATCAAAATAACTCCAATCCAACTCGCCTTTGGCTTCAATCCCTAAAAACTCACTTTGGATTCTTTGGAGGAAAGGCAACTTATCTCTATCTGCGATGCGCCCTAAAATCCAATTATATCCAGCAAACCTCAAATAGCTTAGGAGCGAAGTTAGACTTACAAAATTAGGATTTTTGTCAAGTTTTTTTTGAATGAAATCATACTCTCTACTTAGATTGAGGGCTTTTTCTAGGGAAATATGATTTACTGATGAGTTTTCATTATCTTGCCTATAACAATAAAATGCCTCATTGATAAAAAACATTTTTGATGCAAACAAATGGGTAAAAAACCAAAATCCCGTGTCTTGATAAGCTGCACCTAAACTTTCGTGATGATAAATTTGATTTTCTTTTAGAAAGGAAAGCTTGAAAATCCCGCTTGGATTCATAATGCCTGCTTGGGTAAAAACCCTCAAATCTTTTGCATTTAAAATCTTTCCATAGAGAGATTTAGTCCAATTTAGCAAACGAGTGTGTGTAAATACTCTTTCTCCATTGTCATCTATAAACTCTAACATATCTCCTTTGACTACTTCCACATTCTTTTCTTTTGCGATTCTGTAAAGCTCCTCATACATATTAGGCTTAATATAATCATCACTCTCTACGATACCTAAATACTTTCCTTTGGCAGCCTTGATTCCTAGATTCATTTGATAGCCATAGGATTTTTTGTCTGAAACAATAACTTTTATCCTAGCGTCTTTACTCTCTTGTTCTTTTAAATATTCTAAAGTCCCATCGGTGGAGTTTGCATCTACACACAGAATCTCAATGTCTCTTAGACTTTGGTTGCACACACTCTCAAGGCATTCTTGTATATAAGCAATGGAGTTTAAAGAGGGAATGACGACCGAAACTTTGGGATTCATTCTCTAAACTCCCTTTTAACAAGATCTAAAGCACTTTTAATCACATCTTGCATATCATAGTAACGATACTCCCCAAGCCTTCCGCCAAATAAAACCTTGGATTCCTCTTTGGCAAGCTCTTGATACTTTGCATACAAGGTTTGATTTTTCTCGTCATTAATCGGATAATAAGGTTCTCTGTCCTTATCCCAAGCTTGTGGATATTCTTTGGAAATAATGGTTTTCCCTTGTGTGCCAAACTCAAAATGTTTATGTTCAATAATCCTTGTATAAGGAGTTTCCTCATCGGTGTAATTTACAACCGCTACTCCTTGATAATTCTCACATTCTAAAATCTCTTCTTCAAAATGCAAACTACGATATTCCAATGTTCCTAATTGATAATCAAAGTAAGAATCTATTGCTCCTGTGAAAATAATCTTTTGGGCTTTATTTTTAAATTCTTGTTTGTGTTTTAAAAAATCTGTATTTAAAAGCACTTCACTTTGGTTTAAAAGCTTTTCAAAGATTTTTGTATAGCCACCCTTTGGGATTCCTTGATAAGGGTCATTGAAATAATTATTATCATAGGTTAATCTCACAGGAATCCTGCGAATAATGGACTTTGGCAAATCTTTGCAATCTCTCCCCCATTGCTTTTTTGTATAGCCTTTGATAAATTTTTGATATACATCAACCCCCACGAGTGAAATGGCTTGTTCTTCCAAGTTTTGCGGCTCACCCTTTAGAGTTTCTAGGGCGGAGTTTTTTTGTGATTCTATAATCTCTTGCGCCTCTTTTGGAGTGCGAATATTCCAAAGCTTAGAAAAGGTATTCATATTAAAAGGAAGATTATAGATTTCACCTTTGTAATTCGCTAAGGGAGAGTTGATGAAGTGGTTAAAGGTGCAAAATTGTTGCATATATTCCCAAATGTTTTGAGAGTCTGTGCGAAAAATATGCGCCCCATAGGTATGGATATTAATGTTTTCTTGCGTTTTGGTGTAGCAGTTTCCGCCAATGTGATTGCGTTTTTCTATAACCAAGCATTTTTTACCTCTTTTAGAGGCTTCATAAGCAAAAATACTTCCAAACAATCCACTACCGACAATGCAGTAATCAAACAATTGGTATACCTTTAATATTTTCTATTGAAAATGGGATTTTTCAAACTTTTTAATAATTTGTGCGGAAGTATAATCAAAAAAAAAAAAAAAGAGCTTAAAATTTAAGAAGCTAGATTGTTTTGTACCGTTTTTTCTTTAAAACGCTTTGCTCTTGCATTGTGAGATTCTAAAATGATTGCCTCTCCGCCATTACCAAGCTTTTTAGAGCTGTGGCAATCCATAACTTGAATGCTTGGGATTCCATCTTGCATTGTAAGGAATGCTTGAAGCAAATGACGAAGCAACCTATAAATGTAGAATCTCGCCTAAAAGATTCCATTGCAAAAACTTCAGAATGCGACATTATGGATTACCACATTGCTAAATCGGTTCATAATGACGCAAAGATAGGGCTTACATTGTGAGATATGCTTATATTTTCTATTGAAAAATCCCATTTTCAATAGAAAATATAAGGTATTTATGATTTTAGAGCGAAAAAGAGTTTTAACATTTGGCACTTTTGATTTGTTTCACTTTGGACATTTAAAGCTTTTGGAAAGGGCTTCAAGATTAGGTGATGAGCTTTTTGTAGGTATCTCCTCTGATTCTCTAAATTTTTCAAAAAAGGGTCGTAACCCCGTTATGAGTGAATTTGAGAGGGCACATATTGTCGCCTCTTTGAGATTTGTTAATAGTGTTTTTTTGGAGGAATCCTTAGAAGCTAAGAGGCAGTATTTGTTGCGTTATAGTGCTGATATTTTGGTGATGGGAGATGATTGGGCAGGAAAATTTGATGAGTTCAAAGATATTTGCGAAGTCGTCTATTTGCCTAGAACGCAAAATATTTCCACAAGCGAACTTTTGCAAAGAATCAAGAATGACTTTTAAGGCAATCTTGCAAAAAACCTATCGGGAGAGCAAGGGGGTAAATCCCTTGACTTTTGTTTTTTGCCTTTTGGTGCAGTGTTCTATGCAAAGCCTAAAAACGCATTCAAGAGCCTTTTTTATTCTTCAAAAGTTGCAATTTTTTAAGCAAGAGATTGCGGAGTTTTATCTCGCAGAGATTTTTTACTTTTATGGTGATTTTGAGCGAAGTTTAGAATATTTGAATAACTTTTTAAAGACCAATCCCAATCACGCAGATGCAATTTATCTAAAGGCTACACTTTTGGCGTTTTTAGGACAGAGGCAAGAATCCTTTAATCTTTTGGGAAATCTGTTGCAAACTTCCTCTCGACTTAAAACTTGGATAATTCTTGCAAAGATTATTGAGACTTCACAAGATTTTGAAGTTATAGAGCAATTTTATATTAAAAATATCCATAATTTTGAAAAATTTAAAACCAATCAAGATGAGATTTTAAGGTATCTTGCACGCGCAGCTGTTAAAGTTGGAGAGTATGAAAAAGCCAAAGTATTGTTAAGGGAATCCCTCTTTTTGTTTTCCCAAAGGGATTCTAAAAACCTTTCACACAAAAAAGCTATGGATTTGATGAGAGCGAAAGAAGCCCTAGAAGATTTACAAAATCTTTTCAAGGAAAACAATATAGAAATGTTTTTAATCTCTGGTACATTTTTGGGTTGTGTGCGGGAGAAAAACTTTATTGCCCACGATAATGATATTGATATAGGGATTTGGCAGAAAGATATGTCAAAGATTGAAAGGTGCGTCCTTACAAGCAAGGCTTTTATTATAAGAGATAATATTCCAAATTTGATACAAATTCGTCATTTGAATGGGATTCCCCTTGATATTTTTGTGCATTATGAGGAACAAGGGCGTATTTATCATAATGGACATTTTCAAAGATGGAGCAATAGCCTTTTTGCATTGGTAGAATATGAGTTTTTAGGGAGAAAATATCTTGCGCCTCAAAATTATGATTTGTATTTGACTGAAAACTACGGCAAGGACTATTTATTGCCTAAAAATTCTAGCCAATATAATTATGTTTTAAGCACACCCAATATTGAGATTTTGGATAAGCAAAAATATATTATTTTTCTTTATGTTTTACTCTTTGATTGCTTTTCTGCACATAATAAACCAAAAATCTTAGAGGAATTAAAAAGGGCTGGTGAGGGGGATTTTGTGGAAGAATATTTAACACTAAAACGGAGCGAATAATGCAATCTTTGATGTTTTATTTATTTTATTGTTATGCAATGAAAGTCTATCATAGGGATAAAGATTACCCAAAAGCAAGAAAATTTTATGAGAAAGCAGCGAAATTTCTCCCAAACCACGCGAAAAATCAGTTTAAAATCGGAATGTGCTATTACAAAATGAAGGAATATGCCAATGCAATTGTCTTTTTTACTAAAGCCCTAGAACTAGACCCCAATAATGAAAACTATAAAACGCAACTAAGTATTGCCAATAGTCGCAACTTTTTTCTCTTTAAGCCTACAAAGCTTTGGTGGCAAGAAATCATTACTTTGGAACAAGAGATAAAAGAAAAAGGGGAGAAATATGAGCTTTTGCTAAATCTAGCAGAGGATTGTCTAGCAATGAAGCATTATGACAAGGCAGCTAAAGCTTATAAAAGGGCAATCACATTATGCAAGGAAAAAGATAAACTTCCACAGCTTTATTATGAAATAGGATATGCTTATGAGAATTTAGCCGATGAAGTCAATTTGCAATTAGCCAAAGAAGCCTATGTCCAAGCTATTAGCTTAGATGAAGAGTTGGAATCTAAGAGATATGGAATTGGGGTGTTTCATTCTGCGCAAGAGCGTTGGAGGTTTGCCAATCGTGCTTTTTTGGAGAAAGTAGAATCTTGCTGTAAGGATTCCATTGCAAAGACTTCAGAACGGCACAAGTCGGCTTGCAATGACGTAGAGTCAATCATTGATTGCACAGATGATTTACTGCTCAATAAGGTCGGAGAAAGTTTTGAGCAACTTTATGAGTGGGAAAGTGCCCTGAAGTATTATCAACAATCTTTGGAGTTGAATTATCAAAATCCGCAGACACACTTTAGGCTTGGGTTTATACGTGAAAAAATGGGGGATTATAAAAGAGCAGCAGAATCTTATGCAGAAGGCTTAAGACGCAATAGGGACTCTTATTGGATTCATAGACTAGGAAGTTGCCTTGCGGCATTGCAAGATTATAAGGGAGCGACAGAAGCCTTTGCCAATCTCTACTCGGAAAATATTCCAGTGGGGTTCAAAGCAAGAGCGATTTACACACATTATTATGAGACTCTACCTTTGAGAGAAAAAACAATTCTTTACGAGAGTTTTCACGGGAGGTTAATGAGCTGCAATCCTTATGCAATTTTTAAGTTTTTGTTGCAAGATGAGAGATTTAAAGATTGGACACATATTTGGGTGCTAGAGAGTAGTGATTTCATTAAGCCAGAGTATCGTAAATTAAAAAACCTTATTCTTATTCCTAGATGGAGTAATTTGTATTGGCGTTATCTTGCAAGTGCAAAATATCTAATTAATAATACCACTTTTCCAGCTTGTTTTATTCGCAAAGAAGGACAATTTTATCTTAATACTTGGCACGGCACAGCAATGAAGACATTGGGTAAGTATATTAAGACAACTTTCTTGGAACATTCTAATTCTCAAAGAAATTTCTTGCAGACTACCCACATTATCAATCCTAATGAATTTATGCAAAAAGTGATTTTAGAAGATTACGAGATTTCTAAGTTTTATCGTGGTAAAGCTTTGATGAGTGGTTATGCAAGGATAGATTTGACTTTGCAAGAAGAGAATAAGCAGAATCTTAAAGAGCATTTTGGAATCAAAGAGGGCGAGAAAGTTCTTTTATATGCCCCAACTTATAGAGGATATTTTGGACAAGCAGAGTTTGAGTACGCGACCATCACGAAACTCTTGCAAGAGCTTTCCGTAATGCCCTTTAAAATCCTTTTTAAAGGGCATCACGAAACTCTTAAGGCAATAGAACAAGAGGACTTAAGAATTTGTGATGCTAACGACAGAGAAATAGATACCAACGAACTTTTAAGCATTGTGGATGTTTTGATTACAGATTATAGCTCCATTGCATTTGACTTTATGCTACGTAATTTGCCAATTATTTATTATGCGTATGATTATGAAAAATACAAAAAAGAAAGAGGTGTGTATTTTAGCTTTGAAGAGTTGGGATTGAAGTATTGCAAGAACCTAGAAGAAGTCAAAACCCTTTTGAATGATGAGGGATTCTTGAATGCAAAAAATCCTTATGCACATTTGAAAGAGCGGTTTTTCCCTCTTGAAGATGGAAACTCTACACAAAGGATTGTGGATTTCTTTTTCTTTGATAAATACGATTCTAGTAGGTTGTATCAAAGAGTTTCCAATAAGCCAAAGATTTTGCTTGAAGCGAATTTTTTACCCAATGGAATCACAAGTGCATTGAAAAATCTTATCCATCATTTGCATAAAGATTATGATTTTTTTGTCAGTGTAGAGTGTTTTGATAGAGATAAATTTCCCGAGAGATATGCACTTTTTAATGCAGTCAGAAACGAGGTAGATATTCTCCCAATGGTTGGTGGTGTGAATTGTGATTTACAAGAGAAATGGCTTCTAGGGAGTGAGTTTGTTGGCGAGAGAAATGCAGCTCAAGAGGCTATTGTGAAAAAAGTTTGGGAGAGAGAGTGGAGGCGAATGTATGGGGAATCTGTCTTTGATGTAGTGATAGATTATGGAGGATATGGTTTGTATTTTGGATTCCTTTGTGCTTATGCTCCTGTGAAAAATAAATATATCTTTGCACACAATGAGATGCAAGGGGAAGTTTATAAAAGATTCCCTCAATTAGAGGGAATCTTTTATCTTTATAAAAGATTTTCCAAAGTCTTGAGCGTGAGTGAAGCTACCAATGCACAAAATAGGGAAAACTTATCAGAGAAATATGGAATCGCTAGGGACAAATTCCAAACTCTACATAACTTTATCAATGCACAAGAGGTAGTTAAAAAAGCAGAGATTCCATTAAAAGAAGCAGTAGAGCATAAATACTTTAAAAAGGGTTATCAAGTCTTGATTAATCTTGCGCGATTATCTATTGAGAAAGACCAGACAAGTTTAATTCGGGCATTTGCTAGAGTGAGCAGAGAATATCCCAAACTTATTCTTTTAATTTTGGGTGAGGGACCATTGAGGGAGCAGCTTGAGAGGCTTATCGCAGAGCTTGGGCTAAAAAATAAAGTTTTTTTACTAGGATTTCAAACTAATCCTTATAATTTCCTTAAACGAGCCGATTTTTTTGCGCTCTCCAGCGAGCACGAGGGCTTGCCCCTCGTGCTCGCTGAAGCGATGATTCTAAAGCGTCCGATTCTTTGCACAGATTTTGCTTGTGCTAAGGATTTCTTAGGCGCGAACAATGAGTATGGATTAGTCGTGCCAAAAGGAGAAGAAGGAGTTTATCAAGGATTGAAGCAAATGTTAGAAAATCCACCACATTTTCAAGTCTTTGAATCCGAGAAATATAATCAGGAAGTGAGAGAGGAATATTTTAAACTTTTAGGAAGTTGTAATGTATAAAATAGCCATTTTATTTTATGGACATCTTCGTAGCTTTAAATCCACTTTTCCTTATTTCAAAGAGAATGTTTTGGAAGCCAATCAGGATTGTGAGGTAGATATTTTTATTCATACTTGGGACGAAATAGAACACCCAGCCCCGCGCAGACAATATAAAAAAGATTTAGAAGTAGCAGGAAAAAAAATACAAAAAGAAGATATTGAGTTCATTAATGCGCACTATAAGCCAGTGGGCCTAAAAATTACCCCACAGATTCATTTTACTGAAGAGCAAAAGCAACAAATTGTCCAAAAGGGATTCAAAGAGGAAAATTATTATGCCATTTTAAATGTTTCTTACTCAATGGGTCAAGTCAATGCGTTAAGGAAAGATTCTTTAAAAGATTATGATTTTGTAATTTTAACGCGATTTGATATTATCTTTTATCGAAAACTTAACTTATCTCGCGCACTAGATAGGAGAGAACAAGGTATAAAATATGCGCAATTTACGCCCGAGGATTTCAATGCAAGTATTTTTTATGCCTATATGGAGAAGGATTTATATCCTGAACTATTGCGCAATCAGCGCAATTATATTACAGGAATTGACCTTTTTTGTGCGGGTTCAAGCTATGTTATGGATAAAATTCTAAAATGGCACGATGAAATCTTGTCCTTGCCTCCTATGGGGATTGAATATTGGCTTACAAAAAAAATAGTAGATAATGGATTTATTCCTCAAATCATCTATTATGATAAACCACGTTGTTTCCACATTTTGAGAACCAATGATGCAGGCTTTAAGCTTGCGGGGGGGGGGGCGTTTTTGATGAAAGAACGTATCAACTCGCAAAAAAATCTTTGGAATTGGAAGGGCGTCAAGAATCTTTATGAGACCTCCTTGCTCAATGATAAAATCTTAATTTTTGAATATCTTTCTTTTTGTCTTGAAACAGGGCAGTTGAATACAGCTTTTTCACTTTTAGAGAGAGTTGGTGAAATTACACTTAAAAATCTCATCTACGAGGATTCATCTCTTAAAAGTTTTGGCGAGTTTTTCTTTGAATTTCATAAGCGATTTTGCTTAAGTATCACTCAATTAGACACACAGGATTTAGAAAAATATCTAATTTTTTTGAGCTATCATCAGCATATATCTTCTTTAAAAGAGGTTCTAAAGAGTTCAAATGTCTTGCTGAAAATTCAGCGACAAGATGCATTAATGATTGCGAACTTCGCTGTCAATACTTTAATTGATAAAAATGCGTTAGATATTGATTTGGGATTTAAGCTTTTAGAGTATTTACCCAAAATTCCTCTTGATAATGCTCTTGCTAAACAATACTTTGTGAGTTCCATTGTTGAATATTTTTATCATCAGGCAAATAAAGATTTTTTTTCTAAAAGACCTCTGTTGTCTTTGGGTTCTTTGGTGCATTTGGTAAGTGATGGAGAGGTGGGAAGCAGGCTTTTAGGGCAAAAAATCTATGAGATACAAAAAAATCTCTATCCTTTGAAAATCCAAGAATTTAAAAAACCAAAAATTGCGATTTTGATTGCGGGGCAAGTTCGTGGAGAATACAAGACTTTATTCCAAAAATTAAAAGAAGAAACGATTGAACCTTTAGAGGCAGATTGTTTTTTGGTAAGTTGGACGACACGATTAAAGGAGCAGCCTATTGCTGCTAGTAATTCTGGCTGGACACATTGTTTAAAGTCTAGTGTTAGAAGATTAGCTCCGAAAGAATTAAGGGGCTATGATGAGAATAAGTTTCTAAAAGAAAATTTTCCTCTTACTTATGAAAAATTAAGCTTTGCACAAAAAGTTGATTTTCAAATTGAAGCACAAGACGTTGCAACGCTTCATTTGATAGATTATGTATTAGAAGATGAGGAGAAGTGGCAGGAAAATATAAATGTAAGCGGGGATGCACTAAAAATGCATAGAGTTTTTTATTCAATGTATCGTGCATTTGAGCTGATGTCAAGGTATGAAGCAGAAAAAAACTTTACCTATGATTATGTGGTTAAGATACGACCCGATATTTTGTATGACAGGATAGCTATACTCAAAGAGAATCTCCATTTATTGCAACATAATGAAGTATTCGTAGATTTTTTTGAATATGGGATTCAAGACCAATTTTTCGCTGGCAGGAGAGAGGAGATTGCAAAAGTTGTCGCAATTTATAAACAATTTGGGACAGAGGATAAAGATTGTTTTTCGCGTTTGTTTCCTCAAAACATCCCATTGGGACATTCTTCGCACCATTTTTTGTATTGGTGGTATGCAAAAAACAATCTTTATGCGAGACGCTCCCCTGTTCGTAGAATTTTCAACGCTAATCTAGAAATTGCAGAGGCAAAATTGCCAGATGTGTATGATGAGTTAGTAGAGGATTTTAAGAATCTTAAAGAACCTTATAAAACTCGTAAAGATTTTCACGAGTTTTTTGAGTTGGTTTTCGGGATTAAGCTTCCAATACCCTCTTGTGTAAAATATTCTCAAGCTATAAAAAATAAAGCAGTTCAAACATCAAGTATGATTTACCAAAATAATCAACAACTAACCGCTACCCACCGTATCCACTCCCACCTAGCCTACAAACTAGGCTCTGCAATGATTCTAAACTCTAAGAGTCTATTAGGATATATTAGAATGCCTTATGTGTTATCTTATATTAAAGAATCCCACAGAGAAGAACAACAAAAATATCAAGAAAGAATTAAAAAGAATCCTAAGTTAAAACTTCCTAAACTAGAATCTTATCCAGACTATCAAGAAGCCTTAAAAGAAAAACAATGCTTCACTTATCAATTAGGTGAAGCATTTATGCAAGCAACTAAAGATTGGGTTAAAGGAGGATATTTAAGATTCTATTTCAAAGAATTGCCAAGGCTAAAGCGAGAATTCAGTAGAAAGAAATCAAGGGAGAGAGAATGATTGTTTTATCGCATCGTGGTTTTTGGGAAAATCCTATGCAAAAGAATACCAAAGAATCTTTCAAAAGAAGCTTTGAACGTGGATTTGGCATAGAAACAGATATAAGAGACTATCAAGGCAATCTCGTAATTTCTCACGATATGGCGGATAAAGATTCTATGCTTTTTGAGGATTTCTGCTCTCTTTATACGCATTATCGGCTTATTCTTAAATGTGATTTACCTTTGGCACTCAATATCAAATCTGATGGTTTGCAAAAGCCACTAAAAGTTTTATTAGATAAATATGCAATCACGAATTATTTTGTGTTTGATATGTCCATTCCTGATACACTTTTATATTGCCAAGAGAATATAAAGATTTTTAGTCGGCAGAGTGAATATGAGTTATCTCCTGCTTTATATGACGAATGTATTGGGGTGTGGCTTGATGAGTTTAAGGGACATTGGATAAATCAACAAGCTATCAAGCAACATTTAGAAAATGGCAAGAAAGTCTGTATTGTTTCTCCAGAGCTTCACAAACGAGATTACATACAAGAATGGCAGGAATACAAAGAAATAGTATCTTACCTCAAATGCAAAGATACGATGATGCTTTGCACAGATTATCCCCAAAAGGCAAAGGAGTTTTTTAATGTCTAAAATAAAAGCAATTATTTTTGATATGGACGGAGTTTTGATTGAAGCGAAAGATTGGCATTATGAAGCCCTCAATAAAGCCTTAAACCTGTTTGGATTAGAGATTAGTCGCTATGAACATTTAACAGCTTTTGATGGTTTGCCAACTAAAACGAAGCTAAAAATGATTACTACTTTAAAAGGACTTCCTGAATCCTTGCATCAGTTTATCAACGAGATGAAGCAAATCTATACTATGGAAATGGTTCATCAGCTTTGTAAGCCAAGATTCAATCACGAATTTGCTCTCTCGAAACTCAAAGCAGAGGGCTATCTAATGGCTGTTTGTTCTAATTCTATAAGACATACAATTGAGGTAATGATGCAAAAGGCGGCTTTGGATTCTTATTTGGATTTTATTGTTTCTAATGAAGATGTAAAGAATCCCAAACCGAGTCCCGAAATGTATAATTATGCAATTATGAAGCTTGGATTGAGCCCTAAAGAATGTATGATAGTGGAGGATAATGAAAATGGAATCAAAGCCGCAGTGGGCAGTGGGGCAAATGTGATGAAAGTAGGAGAAGTAGATGAGGTAAATTATGAAAACATTAAAAGGCATATCAGTGATTATGAGCAAGGAGAGTAAATGATAAATATTGTAATTCCTATTGCGGGAGAGAATACATTTTTTCAAGAATTAGCATTTCCTGTGCCTTTAATGGAAATTAATGGCAAGACAATAATAGAGCATTTAATGGAGAATTATGCAAGCATTGAAGACAAGCGATTCATATTCATTTTAAAAGAGTGTGATACAAGAAAATTTCATTTAGACGAATCTTTAAAAAGATTAGACGATACTTGTAAAATTATTACGGTCGCCAATGAGACAAAGGGCGCAGCTTGTAGTGTAATGTTAGCCTCTGAATATATTGATAACGATACGCCTTTAATCATTGCTAATGTCAATCAATTGTTTGATGTAAATCTTAAAAATGCAGTGGAATATTTTTCTCATTTTGATGCAGGAGTGATTACCTTTACTTCCATACATCCAAAATATTCTTATGCTAAAACCAACGCAGAAAACAATGTAATTCAAGTCGCTGAGAAGCAGCCCATTAGTAAAAATGCAATCGCAGGATTTTTTTATTTTTCCAAAGGAAGAGATTTTATCAAAGCAAGTGAAAATATGATTAAAAAAGATGTGAATTATGGAGGGCAATACTTTGTCGCCACAGCATTAAATGAGCTGATTTTACAGAATAAAAATGTAACTATTTTTGCTATTGATAAGAGTGCATATCATATTTTTTATAATCTAGAAAAAATCAGAGAATATGAAAGGATTCAAAACAATGCTTAGAGAAAAAACTTGTCAATATATTGAATGTTTCAACAACAAAGATTTATCGGGTGTCGCTACGCTATTGGACGAAAGTTTTGTCTTGGAAGACCCAGCAGTCAAGAGAATAGAGGGCAAGGCAAGATGTCTTGAAGCAATAAAAAATATTTTTGATTCTTGTAAAGATTTGAAATTCTATGCTAAAAATATTTATTTGCAGGATTCTACAACACTTATTGAATTTGTTTTAATGCTTGATGAGATGAAGCTAGAGGGAGTGGATATTATAGAATGGAAAGAAGATAAAATGCAAGAACTTAGGGCATATTTGGATATTCCGAAGGACAAAAATGAAAAATAAAATTTGTTTTATTATGCCCATTTACCCTCCACATTATCAATATGCAAGGGAATTTATTGCTTCGTATTTTAAACATAATTTTAAAAGACAAGCAGATTTAGCTTTCATATTTTCTGATGAGAAAGATTTGGACGCTTTTAGGGAAATAAATTTTGAGGGTTATTATATTGCAATTCTTTTGCCGGAAATTTTGAATGTTTCTAGAGAAGATGGAATCATCAATGTTAAAAAATTTTTTGCTTTGCAATCTTTACAAGATAAGTATGAATATTTTATTATTATAGATGCTGAGAGTGAATTGATAAAAAATGTTGATTTGCGAGCATTGTGTAAAGAATTTTATGATTCACGAGTTCTTTTCGGTAACCATACAAAGAATAATAGCACATACATTAGAGAACAAGCAAAGAAATTTTACAATGACAAACATGGCGAAAGAATAGAGAATGATAGTTTATATTTGTGGTTTAATCAGCCTTGCATTTATAAGAATGCTTTTTTAAAAGAGTTTTTTGACATTATCGGGATTCTTTCTTTGGAAGATTTCTCTAAATTAGCCTTTCATACTTTTGATTATTACATTTATATGTATTATTTGATTTTTTACAAAAATTTTCAGGTGGAGGATATAGGGGTTAATGCTATATATGGTTTCTTGGAGGGCATAGGAGAGTTTAATGCTCAAAGTCAAAGATATAAAAATTATAAATTTCTTTTGTGTCGTCCGCATTTATATGAATTTTTAAATCAAGAAAAACTTTTTTTGCTTATCCACAAAAGAAATCATGAACCAAAAAGAATAGCAAAACCTATAATAGATAATTCTTGGAAATATGGGAGCGTCAAAGATCGTATCCACTCCCACCTAGCCTATAAATTAGGAGCTGCTATGATTCTAAACTCTAAAAGTCTTTTAGGATATATTAGAATGCCTTATGTGTTATCTTATATTAAAGAATCTCATAGAATAGAACAACAAAAATATCAAGAAAAAATTAAAAAGAATCCTAAGTTAAAACTTCCTAAACTAGAATCTTATCCAGACTATAAAGAAGCCTTAAAAGAAAGACAATGCTTCACTTATAAATTAGGAGAAGCACTCATTAAAGCTAATTCTGTGCGGGGGGGGGGGCGAATATTTGCCTATTTGCAATTTTTCCAAAAAGTGCGTAGGTTGAAAAGTGAGTTTAAGAAAAGATAAGGAATATCAATGAAAAAGTTTCGGTTAGAGGATATGGTTCGGGGATGGTTTGTGGGAAATTTTGAACCAAGTATTTTTAAAACAAATGAAGTAGAAGTAGGGATTAAAACCTATCAAAAGGGAGATTATGAAGAGAGGCATTATCATAAAATAGCAATTGAAATTACAGCAATCATCAAAGGTAAGGTAAAGATGAATGGCAAGATTTATCAAGCAGGAGATATTCTTGTGATTGAGCCTTTTGAAGATACAGACTTTGAAGCTTTAGAAGACACACAAAATGTCGTTATTAAGATTCCTAGTGCTATGAATGATAAATATCTTGGGAGATATGGAGGAAGTGATGATTAATATTTTAATCCCCGCAGCAGGTGCTGGAAGTCGTTTTGCTAAAGCAGGATTTTTAAAACCAAAGCCTTTTATTGATGTTTTGGGAAAATCGATGATTGTAAGGGTATTAGAAAATTTAAAATATGAAAATGCAAAATATATTATTATCTTACAAAAAGAGCATTTGCAAGTACAAAAAAGGATTTGTAGAGAAATCGCACAGACATATAATGTGGAATTTGTAGAAGTGGATTCTTTGACAGAGGGGACGGCTTGTTCTGTGCTTCACGCAAGGAAGCTTATTGATAATGATATTCCTTTGGTGATTGCAAATTCAGATCAGATTATAGATATGAAATTTTCTGATTTTATCGATGATGCACAAAAGAGGCAGCTAGATGGTTCTATTTTGTGTTTTGAAGATTATGAAAAAAGTCCCAAATGGTCCTTTGTGCGATTAGAGGGAGATTTGGTTAAGGAAGTGAGAGAAAAGGAAGTGATTTCTGAATTTGCAACAGTTGGGATTTATCTTTTCTCCAAAGGTTCTTTGTTTGTGGATTCTGCATTAGATATGATTGTGAGGAATGAGAGAGTAAATAATGAGTTTTACACTGCCCCAACTTATAATTATGCAATTAAAAATGGTGCAAAAATAGGCATTTATAATATTGAATTTACCCAAATGCACGGAGTTGGTACTCCAGAAGATTTGAAAAAATATGAGAATTTTAAAAATGCTTGACACAGAGTTTGAGATTCAAAAGGCAATTGAATCTTGGGAGTTTCATAGAGTAAAACTACTCTATGAATTCACCTTTAAAGAAACCGATAGATTTAAAATGCCTTATGTGAAGTTTTTAAATGCTACAAGGCAGTTACGAGCCCTTTCTTCTTTTCTTGCGCAATATCCAAGTAAGCCTAGTTGGTGGGATAATTCGTTAGATTTTGCACAGCTCAAGGTCAATATAGAGGGTGATTTTGAATCCATTGTAAATTCTAACTTAAAATCTTTTGACTTAGAAATAAAAGATTTTCGCTCTCTACCTATTTTGGCGCAGAAATTTATTTTAAAGCAACTTATTTGCCATTATATTAAACAAAATATCAAGAGTGCGAGTTTCGTAAAACTTAATTTGCTCTTGAGTGATTTTGATGAATATGGGGCAAGAAATCTCGCAGAAGAATTTGTTAAATATTTATCTTTCAAAAAGCCTCTTGCTAGGATTGCGATTTTAATATGTGGGATATTGCGTGGTGATTATTTGAAAGCACTATATCAGATTCATAGGCAAGTTGCTATTCCACTTAATGCGGATATGTTTTTATTCTCTTGGGATAAATCTGCAGAGTGGATTGGGGCAAGCGGTAATGGGGTAGGCTGGTTGAGAGGGTGCTTTGCTGATGAGATTGTAGCATTAGCCCCTAGGGAAATTGTTTGTGCTAATAATAATTTTCGCGCAAAGTTCCCAAGGACTTTTAAAAAAATTTGCAAAGAAAAATTGGTATCTGTTGATTGTAATCTTCTCAAACAAATCCCATCTTTAAAGGATTTTAGACTAGAGAGCCAAGAGAAATTTATGAACCAGTTTAATATTGCTTCTTCTACAATGAAAATGTTTTATGGTTATGCGAAAAGTTTAGAGATTTTAGAATCTTATGAGCAGAAATATGGATTGCGATATGACTATTTAGTTAGAATTCGTCCAGATATGATTTATGAGAATATCAGCTTAGAGCGGATTTTATCAGTAAAAGATAATGAAATATTATGCGCAAATTTTCCTTGGGGCGTAGGCGATATGGTAGAAATTGGGAAAGCAAAGACATTGAAGTTATATCTCAATACCTTTAATATCGCAAAATTTTATCAAAAATTAGACATATTTAAAGATTATCCGAAAGCAATTGTAAATAGTGATGATTTAAATATGGACCACAGCAAAGCCTTTTGGTATTATACTAGTTATCTTGGAATTATTCTAAGAGAAGCTAGAGTGAAAGTTTATAGAAATAATAAAATGCTTTATAGTGAGATAAAATTGCCAAATTGCCAAAAAGAGATTGAGCAAGATTTACAGGATTTGTGCAACAATGGGGTATTTAATGCAAAACAAACGAATGCAGTTAGAAATTTCTTTGAATTGATTTTTGTTTATAAGCAAGCTTTATTGACGAGTGCCCTCTCTCGTATCCACTCCCACCTAGCCTACAAACTAGGCTCTGCAATGATTCTAAACTCTA
>CAYXGY010000015.1:0-22953 GCA_964464895.1 uncultured Helicobacter sp.
TTGTGTGATGTGTATGAGATATTAAACTTGTAGTTATTGGTTGGGGGGGATTACAAAATCTTTTTGGGGCTTTAATGCCTAAGATTCTTAGATTCCGATAGAATCTTTCTACACCAAAGTTTGCTTTTTTGTCTATTCTATAAGATAAAACTTGTAAATAATTTAAAATCTCTTGTTTTGAGATTCCACTTTTGTGCGCAGCTTTGACTAACCAAAAATGCGGAATCCTTACGCGTTTTTTGTAGAAAGCTTGGATTAATTTTTGATAAAACATTTGATTCTTTTTGATACACAATCTCCCAAAAACAAAAGGTAAATGCTCCCTTTTTACCCAAAATTTGCCCAAATCTATATAATCTTTTCGTTTTTTGCTTTTTTGTTCCAGCACCTCTACGAGTGCCCTATCCCCAATCAACACGCGCCCCTTTAATCCTAAGACTTTCAAAAGAGCATTAGAAGTTGCGGATTGATAGTCCTCACCCCTTTCCTTTGGCAAACAAATCACACTCAAGACTTCTTTACGCGCTACGATTCCAACTTGTGAAGCCTTGAAACGCTCTTTTCTCGCTCTTAACGCAGTGATAGATGAAACAAATCCTGCGTCAATGCGTCCAAACAAAAACTCACGATTCAATTTGGCAGGATAAGATTTTTTTTTGTTATAAAAAAGTTGGAAATGCGATGGCTTCGGATAAGAGCGCACAAAAACTTCAAAAGGTAAAAGATTAAGATAATCAATTTTGCCAAAGCGCATAGAATCTCCTCAAAATTTCTCATTATTTTACCACTTATTGATACTTTTTGTCATTTTTTGAAATTTAATATCTTTATAAAGTAATGTTTTAATAAAAATACTATAAAATAAAAAATTAATCACAAAACAAACTTAGGAAGTTTTCAATGAATCCTTTACTTTTAGAGACTATTAATGACCTCCCACCACTCCCTAAAACCGTTATGGAACTACAAGAATATGTTGATTCTAGTGGGGCAGATTTAGAGATTAGTAAGGTAGTTGCAATTATTTCTAAAGACCCCTTACTAATTGGAGAGCTTTTACGCCTTGCAAACTCCCCATTTTATGGATTTTCTCATCAAGTTTCCACTATCCAACAAGTCGTTTCCTTGCTTGGAATTAGCAATATCAAAAATGTTGTTCTAGCGAACTCTATTCGGTCTAACTTCTCTATTGATGTTTCTCCTTATGGGCTAGACACAGGGGTTTTCTTGGCAAATTGTTCGAGTGAGGTAGATTTCATCTCTACTTGGCTTCAAGAAGAAGATAAAGCACTCTCAAACGAATTGATTCCTTGCGCAATGCTCTTACGATTGGGAATGATTCTGCTTGCTAATATGCTTCTAAAGTCAGGTAAAGACAAAGAATTTTTAAAAGAAAATCAAACCTATAATTTCCAAAATGTATCTGAATTAGAAAACCAATATTGTGGCATAGACCACATATCATTTTTGGGATTCTTATTTAACTATTGGAAGTTTGATGAAAGTCTAATCCAAAGCATCACCCATATTGAAAACCCACACGCTGCGTCTCAAGAAATCAAAAAGAATGCCTATGCCTTAGCGGTTACAAACTGCCTCTTTGAACCTTATAATCCTTTAAGTCCTTTTAATTCCAAAAAAGCTATCGCCTTGATTAATGAAGCAACCAATCAAGGGGTGGATTTCAATATGGGAAATTTCTTGGCTAAACTCCCTCAAATCGCCAAAGATAACTTAATGAAAGATACAGACGAATAGAATCAATTTCTAGCGTCTGCTAGCACAAAAGCATTTAAGACTTTCGCTCCTTTAGATTCTAAGAATCTTTTCGCCTCTGTCAACGTCAAGCCTGTGGTAACAATATCATCTACTAGTACGATTTCCTTGCCTGCTACCTTGCGTTTTAGGCAAAAATTGCGCGGATTGGCTTGACGAAACTTCAAACTTTTTCCTGCATACGATACCAAATTACTCGCATACAATGTCCGATAGAGAGGCTTTAATCCCACTTGCCTAAAATAATATAACAAAATAGCATTATGCGCATAGCCTTGCGCGCTCACTTTATCATCAATACCAACTGCATAGGCTTTAAAGGGAATCTCCAAAGTATCCTTCAAATATTGGCTTGCCCTCTTGGCTAAGATTCCATAGACTTTACTACCAATGACTTGATACTTAGAGTGCAACAAATACTCAATCTCGCTAAATGTAAAAAAGCTATACACTTTCAGTGCTTCAACCTCTCTACATCTTGGAGTAATTTTAATGCTCCGCAAACAATCTTTACAAAGAGTAGAAAATGTCCAATCTCCACAAAGCAAGCAGCGCATTATGCGTGAATAAAATCTACAATTTTTGCAGTGATTGTGGATTGTGGCAAATGAGCGGGTAAAAGTAGCGATTCTATCTCCAATCGCGCAATTGTTTCTTTTAGACGCTTTTGAAGCTCAAGGAGATAAGGGATTCCACGTTTTTCTATTTTGTCCTCACTCTTAGCCTTAAGCCTTTCTTGCAAAATCTCTTGTTCTAATTCCAATAACACCACTTTATCAGGCAAGATTCCCCTTGTAGCAAAGAGATTAAAACTTTTCAAAAGCTCAAAATCAAAATCTCTTGCATAAGCCATACCAGAAATTAAACTGCGGTCGCTAATGATTAATTGATTCCTATTGGGTTGCAACACTTGCGCACTATGTTCTGCCCTATCGGCGAGAAACAACAACATTTCCGCTTCTGCGCTCAAAGACACAGAATCGCATTCAAGCAGAATCTTGCGAATTGCTTTACCGATTTCTGTCGCTCCGGGCTCAAAGGTAAAGATTGCTTCCTTGAAAGTTTTTTTCAAAGCAGCAATCTGCGTGCTTTTGCCACTCGTATCAATTCCCTCTATTGCACAATACATTTCAAATACCTTTGGATAGAGAATCACAAGGCTTAGATTCTGCATTATCAAAAATAGGCAAGTTAGCAATATGGGCTTGGACAGAGCTTGGCACTAAGTGTGCAATTGCACCCCCGTGCAAGAGAATAGAACGCACAACCGTAGAACTAATAAAAGCATTTTGGAGTGAGGGCATCAGATAAATGGTCTCTAATTCGCGATTCAAAGACGCATTCGCATATCCCATTTGCAATTCGTATTCAAAATCACTCACCGCCCGAAGCCCACGTACAAGAACTTTTACTTGATTTTCCTTAGCGAAATCTGCAATCAAATTTCCAAAGGGATACACACAGACTTGACAAGCAATCTCTTTGGATTCCTCTACTGCCATTTTCACCATTTTAACACGTTCATCAAGTGGAAACAATGGATTCTTACCGCTAGACTTCGCAACTGCAATAATTAATCCATCAAAGAGCTTGCAAGCGCGTTCCACCACATCTAAATGTCCATTAGTGATTGGGTCAAAAGTGCCGGGATAAACTGCGATTTTTGACATTAAGCCATACTCCAAGCAAACGTTTTTCCAGCATAAAGTGGGACAATTCCTTCTATGCTTTGTGGAACTATCATAGGCTTCTTTATTAGTTTGACTTGCTTGTCTGTTGCGCTGATTCCATAGATTCTTTGTGCATTGGTGCTGACAAATTTTTCTAAATTCTCTAGGCTTTTATGTGTTTCAAAAAGTGCCGCGAGGGCGGGCAAAAGAATCGGGGAGCTAAAAATCCCTGCTGCTCCTTTGGCATTTTCTTTATTGATTTGCAAATGGGGTGCGGAATCACTCCCAAAAGAAAATTTCTCGTATGCGCTCAAAGCCACTTGTAGAAGCGCATCTCTATCTTTCGGAGTTTTTAAAATTGGTTTGCAGAAACAATGAGGATTCAGTGCGCCACCAATCACATCGTCCAAACTCAAGCTAATATGATGCAAAGTAAGCGTAGCATAGAGATTTGCGTATTTTTCTATCATCGCAAGTGAGCGTCTATCACTCAAATGCTCAAAAATAATCTTTAGACGCGGGAAAGTTTCTGCGAGTTTGGCAAAGACACTATGAAACTCTGCTTCGCGCTCGAGAGAAAAACCATTACTTTCCCCATGCACGCTTAAAATCATTCCTAATTCTTGAGCAATCTCTAAAATTTCTAAAATTTGCTCATTAAGGATTTCGCTTACGCCATTTTCACTTCCTGTTGTCGTGCCTTTGGGATAAAGCTTGATAAATAAAATGCCGCATTCTCTTGCTTTTTGAAGCTCTGCTCTATTCAAATCCTCTGTCAAATACAAAGACATCATAGGATTAAAACTCTCCTCACCACAAGCCTTTAAGATTCTTTTCCGATAAGCGAGTGCAGCCTCTACATTCAAAATAGGCGGATTGAGATTCGGCATTACAAGTGCGCCACTAAAGCTTTGTGCTGTATATTTTGCAACATTTTCTAAAATTTCCCCATCACGCAAATGCAAGTGCATATCAAAGGGAGATTGTAAGATGATTTGTTCCATTTTCATTCCTTAGAAATAGAATCTAACAATCCTAAGAGTGCTTCTTGGTAGGTTGCAACAGCCTTATCACTCTTAGCCTCAAAACGCGTTACAAGCACAGGAGTCGTATTGCTCGCACGCACAAGCCCCCAACCTTCTTCAAAAATCACACGCACGCCATCAATGGCAATAATTTTGACGATTGGAGGGAAATTTGGAGGGAGTTTAGAGGGAGAATCCAAACGCGCCTTGAGTTTTTCTACCAAAGCAAACTTTACTTCCTCATTTGTTTTGATTTTTATCTCATCTGTGGAATATAATTTGGGCAGAGATTCTAGCACCTTATCAAAGGTTAAACCATTCTTCTTAAGCAATTCTAGCACGCGCAATGCCGCGTAAGTTGCGTCATCAAAACCGAAATATCTGTCATTGAAAAAAATATGCCCGCTGACTTCAAATGCCATATGTGCGCCACTTTCTTTCAATTTCACTTTCAGATTGCTATGTCCTGTTTTATACATAATGCTTTGCCCAATTTTATCAATGCTTTCATACATATTTAACGAACATTTCACCTCTCCAATCACGATAGGATTCGGAATCGTATGTGCGAAAATAATTGCAAGCTCATCTCCTTTATAGACTTTTTCACCCTCTTGTGTTTTTTTGATAACTGCCAATCTGTCGCCATCGCCATCAAACGCAAAGCCAATGCCTCCTCTTCTTGCAACCTCTGCCTTGAGTTCTTGCAGGTTTTTTTCTTCGCTAGGGTCTGGGTGGTGATTGGGAAAATTACCATCAGGATTAAGGAATAAGCCCTTAAACGCGATACCTAAACGCTCTAAAATACGCGCAATTCCAATTCCTGCGATTCCATTCCCACAATCAATAGCAATAGGTAAATCCAAGCCCCTTAAATACTCAAACGCTTTTGCAAGATAATCCACATACGAATCCAATACATTAAGTTTCTGTGGTGTTATATTTGCTGGAATCTTACGAGCAACTTCTTGATAAGAGAGTGCATAAAAATCCTTTTCTAGCGCGTAAATTTCCTCTCCAAAAAAGGGCTCTTTGCAAAGCGTAATTTTAAAGCCATTGTATTTTGGAGGGTTGTGTGAGCCTGTAATCATTACACTCCCATCAAGGTGCAAAGTTTGCGATTCTGTTTTAAACTCACTATAAAGTGCGAAATAACCCACAGGAGTTGGAATCATACCCAAATGATACGCGACTGCTCCACTCGCAAAAACTCCTTGACAAAACCAATCAAAAATGATTTCTGAATGCACCCGCGCATCGTATCCCACACCTAAGTTTTTGCCCCCTCTTTTTTGCAATTCCAATCCCAAAAGATAGCCAATGCGCACGACATTCTCTTGCGTCAAATCCTCCCCATAAATCCCACGAATATCATATTCTCTAAAAATCGCTAATTTTTGCATTCTTTCCTTTCCTCCAAATTTCCCAAAACTTCTATTCCATCAATATAAAGCGCGGTTGCCTCTTTGGCATACAAAATCAAATTTTGCGCTAAAAACT
Organism: uncultured Helicobacter sp.; assembly: GCA_964464895.1. Taxonomy (GTDB): domain Bacteria; phylum Campylobacterota; class Campylobacteria; order Campylobacterales; family Helicobacteraceae; genus Helicobacter_D. The sequence goes on from CAYXGY010000015.1 coordinate 5,972, forward strand.
CTGCTGTTGTCGGTATTTTAAATACTACAAAATCCGCTAGATTGCCCACACTCAAAGTGCCAAGTCTAAAAGTCGTATTGGCAAATGCGTTGCGTGTTACACTAAGCAATAATTCTCTTGCAAAATCTTCTAATGGCTCGCTAGAATATGCAAAAAGAGCGACTCGCAATTCGTCAAGCAAAGAGAGAGAATCATTAGAACTTTTGCCATCTGTACCTAGACAAAATGGAATCTCATGTCCTTTTAATACCTCAAGATCCAAAAATTTAGAATTTAACAAACGATTAGATTTGGGGCAGGTAATGACTTTGCCACCTAGAGTAGCAATGCTCTCTAACACCTTAGAATCTGCTTCTAAGCAATGCACAAAATAAGTATTTTCAATGCCTCTAAAGAATTCTAAAAAACTTTGTATGGTATAAAAGGATTGCACATTGCTTCCAAAAAACTTTTGATAAAAATCCTTGAAATACCCTGTGCTAGACTCTAACCATTCCCTCTCTGCTTGAGATTCTAAAAAATGCACACTTAAAGGCAGATTCTCTGCCCTAACAATTGCAAGCACTTTTTCAAGCAATTTTGAATGCACAGAATAAGGAGAATGGATTGCGATTGCCGGGGTAAAACGCGCACTTTGTAGAGATTTGGAATCCTGCAAGCGCGTAAGAAAACTTTGAAATAAAATGTCTAAAGCCTCTACCTTTGTGCCTATAACCTCATTGAAATAAAGCACACGCAAAGGGGAATTAGCCAAGACTTCTAAATCATACCCATAGCTTGAAATTGCGCCTACAAAGCCTACCCCGCTTCGAAGGGATTCTTGAATGCCTTGTTGCATTGCGGTTCCTAATGTCTCTGCATTCATTAAAGTTTCGCGATTTTCAATGACGCTATCAAGCCAATTTCCAAAGTCTCCTAACTGAAGCGTGCCTTTATTTTGACTAAATTCCAAATGCAAATGCAAGTTTGCCAATGCTGGTGTGAGTGCGCAAGACGCATAATAATGCTTTCGTGCGTCAGGATACTGCTCACACAACACGCGATAAGAATCCACTGCTAAGATTTCTCCCGCCTCAAAACAAATCCCGCCTTTCTTAATGACGCGAAATTCTGCATCACAAAGTACTACAAAATCCGCGCCAATAATTTGCATTACAACTTATCCTCTAGCGGTTGGCTTAGATTAATATCTAATTTGTTATATGGAATCTCAATACCCTCTGCATCAAAGCGGATTTTAACCTTTTGTTGCATCGTGATATTCGCCTTGAAATAATTTTCGCTCTTCACCCAAAAACGCGCAATCAAATCCACGCTACTAGAATTAAGAGCATTCACTCCCACAATGGGTTCTGGCTCGTTTAAAACTAAAGCGTCTTTTTGTAAAATTTCCTCTAACACTTGCTTGGCTTTCTTTAAATCACTCGTGTAACCAATGCCAAAAATCAAATCCATACGGCGCGTTGCATTGGCATTAACATTGGTAATTGGCGCACTCACAATACTAGAATTTGGCAAGACTACGATTTGATTATCTGGAGTTGTGAGCTTGGTTTGAAACAAACTAATAGAATCTACTTTGCCTGTGATAGAACCAACTAGAATTGTGTCTCCTTTGTTAAAATGACGCAAAACCACGAGCAAGATTCCACTCGCCAAATTAGACAAAGAATCTTTCAAAGAAAGCGCAATGGCTAAACCCGCTGTTCCTAAAACGGCAATGATAGAGGTCGTTTTGACGCCTAAATTTGCGAGTGCTGTAATCACCGTTAGAATCAAAACCGCAACAAAAACGACATTTTTTAGAAACTCTCCTAAAGTTTCGTCTTTTGTCGCCTTAATTACGATTCTTGAAACATATCTTGATAAAATCCTAGAGAAATAATATCCAATAACTAAGATAAACAATGCGCTAATAAAATTCGGCAGAAAACTAAAGAACCAATTTTCAAATCTTTCATAAATTAATAACAACTTTGCTTCCATTAATTTACTCCTTGTTCCTTAAAAATGGTTTGGGTGAAATCCCAAACACTGCTTACCTTCAACAAACATTTCTTTCACTGCGCCATAAAAAATCCAATCATTATAAGGAGAATCTGGATTGTCCATTATGCAAGTTTCTTTAGGGTCTATCAAAACCAAGTCAGCGTCATACCCCTCTTGAATCAATCCTTTTTCCTCAAAACCTAGCGCATTAGCTGGATTTAGGCTCAAAATCTTGCTTAACTCACTTAATGTCATACGTTCATTTTTAACAAACAATGTATAACACATAGGGACAAAGCATTCAATCATATCTATGCCAAAAGCCGCCTCTTCAAACGCCAAATTCTTTTGTGCTTGAGACTTCGCGGATTGCAGAGAGGTAATCAACTCAATTTCTCCTCTTTTGACACGTTTTAGCAACTTAGCACGCGTAGATTCGGATTTCAAGGGGGGTTTAATTTTGGCTGCGGTGTTATAATGGTTACACAAATCCTCTGTAAGCATCAAGTGATGAATGGAAGTCTGCAAAAATAAATTTGGAATCTTGCTTTTAAATGGCTTGGATTTGAAATCTGTGTTCTTTGCCTCACAAATGATTTCTACACTACGTTCTGTGGCAAGTGCCAAAAATATCGCCTTTATCCCCATAAATCTTGCTACCTCACTCATTTGGGCAACTTCTTTTGTCTCGCTTAAGGTAGGAATAGAAGGCAAACCAAGCCGAGAGGAAAGCTCCCCGTCATTCATCACACCATTTGCACTTAAAGATTCGTCCTCACAAGAAAAAAACATTGGCACATCAAACATCAGTGAAAATTCACACGCACGTCTTAATAAATTGCCATCAATATTAGATTTCGCAAAGATACCTTTCGCGCCTTTTTTATGCAGAATCGCAAGCTCATTTAAAGCCTTTGGATTCTCTGCATTTATGGCGTCTGAAATGCCTAAAATCTGCGCTTTAAAGTCTCCTTTCAATGCGTTGAGCAACTCCAATCCTAATTCACTGCTTGAGGTTGGCTTACAATCTGGAATCAAAACCGCTTGTGAGATTCCACCAAGTGCAGCCTTATAAGAGAGTTTAAGAAGATTTTCTTTGCTTAAGATAGAATTGCTCACGCGCGTATTTAAATCAATTGCACCCGGAAGCAAGACTAAATTATTTGCCTCTAAGACTTCTTCTCCATTCTTTGGCATAATGCTCCGCTCTACCGCAATAATTTTGTCTTTCTCAATGCGGACATCACCCCTTTGCTCTCCATTGGCATCACAGACCATCGCACCTTTGATTATCATCGCACGCCCTTTTAAAATTAATTTGGAAATTATCGCAAATTTAAGCTAAAAAATTAATTTCAATCTTCCAAATAATACTCTATCGTAGAAACTACACGCACTTTCTTAATATGTCGCGTATTTTCATCACGATTGGTAATGCTAAATTGCCCTTGTGTTGCTTTTTTGATTTGACCAAGCTTGCTATTAGAATCTTTGGCAAACTTTTGTGCTGCCTCTCTTGCATTCAAAGTAGATTCTTCAATCATTTGCGGTTTAATCGCATTAAGTTGCGTATAACTATACACCACATCATGAGCATTGATATTAATTGCGATTCCCTCTTGTCCAAGTTCAGGAATACGTCCAAATATCTGTCTGCCAAGTTCTACTTGTTGGGTATATAAAATCACCTCTCCACGTGCAGAATAACGATAAGTTACCTTTCTATCATCTCCATAATTATTGCTGAGCCTATCCGTAACATTGGGAGAACCTATGGTAATGTCTTTTTTATCAAATCCCATTTTCCTTAAAAACTCTACAATTTTTTTAGAATTGTATTCTACTTGAGCGTAAATTGCTTGCAAATCATTGCCTGCGACACCAAACCTAAAGGGTATAATCATCACATCAGCGGAGACTTCTTTCTCGCTTAAGCCCTTAACAACTACGCTACGTTCGCCTGCACGCAGTTCTTGGACAACAGATTTCACACCTGATCCAAATACCACACTGCACACTATCAAACAAACACCCAAAACTAGACTAGAGATTCTGTCCATTTGTTACTCCTTATTCAATTAACTTGGAATCCCAATAACGTACAGATTCCAAAATATTTTCTAAATTCACTAGTTTTCTTTCAAATAAACCTGTGCTAATTTGCAAATGCGTTGAAAAATTGCATCAAAATCCACCCCATAGGCGCGACTATCTCCGATTGTAGTAAAGAAATTCGTATCCCCGATGAAACGTGGAATCAAATGCAAATGCAAATGCTCTGGAATCCCAGCACCTCCTGCGCGCTCAATATTCATTCCTAGATTAATCCCTTTTGCTCCAAATTCCTTCAAAAGTGCCACGCTCTTATGTGCAATCTTTTGTAAATGTAGCCAAATGTCCATTTCTAAGAGTTCTGGAGAATGCGTGTGATTATGAGGGATAATGAGAAAATGTCCGGGCGTATAGGGAAACTTATTCATCACGCAAAAGACTTTATCATCACGATAAAAAACACGATTGGCAAGGTCTGCTTGTCGCAAAGTGGAATCCTCTGCTACATTGGATTTTAAAAATTCTACATCAAGGGAAGATTGCGCCCCCTTAGAAATTGCACAAAAAACACATTCCGCATTCTTTTGTATAAAATAACCACTTCTCCAAGGCGCATACAAATATTCCATCAACTCGTCCCCTTAAATATAACTTGGCGCATCATTGGCAAAAAGAATCAAATTACCATCGTTCGTGGTGGTTTTCAAAATATGTTCAATATGCGCCTTATCTTTAAGGACAATTTTTTGAGGTTTAAAAATATGCTTGCGCAACAACTTTGAATTGAGTTCGCCTGTAATAATAGCCAAATCAAACACTTTATTAATCGCTTCAGCAAGCGCGATATTAGCCTCTTTGGAGCTCTCAACAAGACCCGGTGTTACGATGATTTTTTTGCCTTTGTGTAAAGAAGAGAGACGAATTGCCTCCAACATTCCATCAAGATTTCCATTATAACTATCATCTAAAATGACTTTTTCATTCACAATAATCTTGCTTAGGCGATGATTGATAGGCTCTAACTTTTGCACTCGTTTTATCAACTGCTCATCACTGACACCTAAGTCTTTTGCTACGGCGATTGCAGCACTAATATTAATCACATTAAACGCACCTAGAATACGTGTTTTAAATTCTAATTTTTTACCCTTAACTTTCAGGGTGAAGCTCGTTCCCTCTAAAGTCGCGACAACCTCACTTGCGTCGCGAGGGAAATTGATGATTTTAACAAAACTATTAGCAGGCTGGATATTGCCCTCATAAATATAAGCGCGACTCAATGCCTTACTCTCTAAAATCTCGTATTTTGCATTATAAATATTTTCTATGCTTTTAAAATATTCAATGTGTGCCTCGCCAATTTTTCCAACTACCGCAATTTGTGGCGAAAGCAAATCTACAATCTCTTTAATATCCCCTGCTCCTCTAGCTCCAGCTTCCACGATATAAATATCTGTTAAAGGGGAAAGGTGTTGGTTAATATCTGCGATAATTCCTGTAAGCGTATTCACACTTCTTGGTGTGGCATAAACCTTGAAACTCTCTTGCAACATTTGGAATAAAAAGTTCTTAAGACTTGTTTTGCCATAACTTCCTGTAACTGCAATAATTACAAGATTTGGCATACTCTCTAGCTTATCTAAAGCAAGTTTTTTATAGCGGCTCAACAAGATTCTTTCTATTAAAGACGAAAGCGCGATAGAGATAAAAAGCGGGAATAAGCGCACGATTTGAAGCCAAAATGAATATTCCTCAATCCCATAAATCAACAACGCATTAAATAGGATAAAGGCGATATAAAGGCTAAAAAATCGTAAAACCCTGCTTGTAAAAACAAGTCGCTTATTGAGATGAAAAGCCCATATACCCAACAAAATCAAATAAAGATACAAACCAAGATGGAAATAAAGATTATTTGGAATCAAAATAAAATAAATTACGGGCAACACGAAATAGAACAAATGCCATTTTTGTTTGTGATGCCTGAATAACACGCGCGTAATTTTGTAATGATACCACTGAAGATTTATCATTACATAATAACCTAATGCGATAAGAAAAATCCAGCGGGTCGCCATAATAAAAATATCAATGCTTTGCAAAAGAAGTCCTTAAAGAAAAATTACGCAATTCTAGCGAATTTTAGATAAATTTTATTTATTCTTGGTGTTTAAATATAACTTTTCAATCTCTTGTGCTCTTTTTAAAAAGAAAAAATGGTCGCCCTCTAATACGAAAAATTCTGAATTTTTTATCAATGTATGGATTGTTTCCCCTGATTTTAGAGGGGTTGCAAGGTCGCTTTCACCCCAAAAAACATAGCTTGGATTCTTAAATTCCGCAAAAATACTTGAAAAATCCTCATCTACAACATTTTTAAAAGTCTGATACATCACCTCGTCCATATTTTCTACATCTTTGGAACGCAAAAAATGCTTGAAGATTCTGCTAAGCTTGGGTGCAAATTGATTCAAAGATTTAGCAATCGCAATTTTAAGGCGCACTTTGAGACTTTTTGACACTCTAATCCCCGCACTACTCAACAAAATCAACTCCTTTGGCTCTAATAAAGTTGCGACTTTGCCACCAAAGCTATGCCCCATAATCGTGCAATGATGAGGATTTAGTAAAAGTTGTTCGCAAAAAATCCTTAAAATCTCGGCATAATCATAGGTATTGAGTGCAAAAGGGGGAGTGGGAGAATTGCCAAATCCCGGCATATCAATATAATAATGTTTAAATTCTCGAAATAATGCTCCAAAGACTTGTTTCATCAAGGATTTACTAGCTCCCCAACCGTGTAAAATAATGAGAACGGGTACACTCTCTTCGTTAGTTATCTCATACGAGAGCGTAAAAGTTTGTCCCTGATACTCCAATCTTTTTTGTGCCACTATTTGCCTTTTGCAAACTGAATCTGGTGCAAAAATTCATAGGCAACGCGTATTTCATTTGGCTTTGGAAGTGCTTTAGAAAGTTCTTGTAAAACACCTTGAAAGTCTTTAAATAAATAATTTGCAAGACTTCCAGGTATCGGATTAATCTCATTGAGATAGCATTGATTGTCTTTGACGAAAAAATCACAACGAATCAAAGCACCCTCAAATAAATTCTGATAAAGTCTGCTAAAATTCTCCTGCAAAGCGGATTTTAAATCCTCACTTATCTCTGCTTCTTTTGCATTCCCTGTGCGTGAAAAATCTAAGTATTTTTTCTCAAAGTCTAAAAATTTCTTCTTCTCTGGCTCTTCAATAAAAGAAAACTGCATTCCCTCCTTGGATTTAAAACCTGCCAAATTATATTCTTTAATCCCCTCAATAAAGGGTTCAATGATGACTTTCTCATCAAACTCAAAGGCAGATTCTAATGCGTATTGTAGTCTCTCTTGCGATTCTACAATACTGATTCCAATAGAGCTTCCAAGTCTTGCGGGCTTAATAATCAGTGGAAAAGTCAAACCCTCTGGTATAGGTTCTTCACGATAAAGCACACGATATTCAAGGCTTTTCACTCCACGACTTTGGGCTAATAGTTTCGTCAATTCCTTGTCAAAACTCAATACACAAGCAGGATTGCGCGGACCAATATAAGGAATCCCATAAAAGTCTAATAAACTTGCTATACTTCCGTCTTCTCCATCTCCCCCGTGAATCAGATTAATTAAAATCGGGAAATGCAGTGGCTTCTCTCCAAAGAATGTGCGCATACAAAATCCATCTTTTTGGGGATAGATTTTTTGTTCTTTTATATAGTCTTTGGAACTAAAAAATTTGGATTGCATTTTCTGTGCTGGAATCAGGTAAAAATTATGCGAGGAATCCAAAAAGACAAAATGCTTCAGCTGTGGAAATAGCTTTCTAATCGCAATCGCACTTACGATACTGATTTCGTGCTCATAAGATTTTCCACCAAATAAAATACAAAAATTCACAATATTTCCTTAAAAGCAATAAAATTTTAAAATCATACCAAAAGTTTAGACAAATTGCCACTGCGCCCTTGCAAGCTGATTGATTGGTGCGGCAATCCATAATCTCGCATTTCTAATTAATCACCAAACACAAAATCACAGATTTTATGCACTTTACCTTTAAGATAAAGCCTCTGTTGGTATTCTCTTAGATACAAATCCTCTTTACTTGCAGGATTAAAAAGGCAAGGATTTGGAATCTTTCCAGCAGAAAACAAATAATAAAACATTGCTGCCATTCCCGTGCCACACGCAAGCGTCTCGTCCTCTACCCCGCGTTCAAAGGTGCGCGCAATGACTCTATCTTGCTCTATACTAGCAATATTGACATTCGCATTATACTTATGACGCAAAAAGCGCAAATCCTCCTTGCCCAATTCTCCCTTTTTCTCACAAACCAAATGGGGCACTCCGGTATCAATCAACGCCCAAGTATTCCCAAACTCGCAAATGTTTTCTTGCAGCACCTCTACTCCGCTCAATGCACTTTCCACTTCCTCTTTTTCTATGGTTGCATCAATCACACCTGCAAGCGTTAGGAATCTCTGTTTGACGCCTGCAATTCCTAAATGATACGCATACATTGCCGCCGCACGACTTCCATTGCCACACATTTGCGCTACGCTGCCATCACAATTATAAAACTCCCATTCAAAATCATATTCTAAGTGCGGCTTTAAAATAATCAAACCATCTGCCCCAACCCCCTGATGACGATTACAAATCCTTTGTGCAAGTTTATCAAATGCGTGTGGTTGCGCACCAAAAATATGCGTGATTATAAAATCATTGCCACTTGCGGAATATTTGCTAAAAAACATAACATCTCCTTGCAATTGAGAATCTTTACATTACTTTTTGATACAAAGATTCTTTCCTTAAATCTTTCATTCGCGGTTCTTTCCATTTGTTTGCTATTATTATAGCTAGATTTTCTCCAAAAGGACATTTATGGAATTTTTTCTCGCTTTTGTGGGTTTTGCTTCGCTGATTTTAATCGTCTATCTTAACGGACAAAACCCCATCAGTCGCATTTATTGTTGTCTCTGGCGTGAGTGCGATTGCACTTGTCTTGTTAGAAATAAACTTTCATCTAGGAATCGAAAGTCTTTTAAAAGAAAAGTTTGACATTACATATTTTGCAAAAATGGAGAATCCTATTTTTGATTTTAATGCACTCAAATATTTCATTCGACAAGGAATCAGCAGCGTAAGCTCCACAGCCGTTTTATTTATTTTTGCGATTCTGTTTTTTGGACTTTTGAACGAAGCAGGGGTGTTTAATACAATGATTAATTATTCGCTAAAATTTAGCAAAAACAATGTGTATAGCATTTGTATTTTAACGGTGGTCATCTCTGTTGTCGTGCATTTAGACAGCTCTGGGGCATCTAGCTTCTTAATTGTAATTCCCGCTATACTACCCATTTACGAAAAATTAGGAATGCGTAAAACAACATTGATGACGATTATGGCAATTTCACTTGGAGTGATAAATCTCCTCCCTTGGGGCGATCCCACATTGCGAGCGGCAATTATCCAAATGAAATTTGGCATCAATTAATTCCAATTCAAATCACAGGGCTTTGCTTTATTCATTAATTATCCTAAGTTAGAAGTTGCGCAAAAACTCATTGATAAATACTCTAAAAGTGCAATTTTAATGGCAACAACGCTTTTTGGGGCTGGGATTCTTATTGGCGTCTTCGATAAAACAGGAATTATGAAAGTAATGGCAAATGTGATTTTAGAGATTTTACCCGATTGGGCTTTAATCTTAATTCCTCTTATCGTAGGCATTAGTGCTGTTCCTATGGCTTTAATTTTCTGCACAGATTCTTACTTTTTTGGCATTATGCCTATTGTCGTTGGAATCACTTCTGCGTTAGGAATCGACCCGATGAGTATTGCAATCATTATGGTTGTCGCTAGAAATTGTGCGACTTTTATTTCTCCTGTCGTCCCCGCAACACTTTTAGGCTGCGGAATCAGTGGAGTCAGCATCAAAGAACATATTAGTAAAAGTTTCTTTTGGGTTTGGGGTGTTTCGCTGATTTGTTTGGGTGTGGGAGCAATGCTAAAGCTCATTCACTTCTTCTAGCAGAATCAGGAGGGAAAGGAGAATCCCCCTCTATTCAATAAAGATTAACCAAGCAATGCGTCTAAACGACTTTGTAGATATTGTGCATTAAAAGAAGCGACATAAAGAGAGGCATTTTCTTTTAGTTTTGCTGCATTTAATTGGTTATAATTTTCCGCCACATCATCTTTCATCAATCCACCCTCTGCGGCTTTTAGATTAACTACCGTATTCATACTTGCATTGACTCCTGATTGGATTCCATTCATCGCAGAACCAATATTAGCGCGGCTCATATTAACATTGTTAATAAAATCTAAAATACTTTGTTGATTATTCACACTCAATCCTGCAACATTAGGGGCTTGCATATTAATACTTTCTGTCCCATTGCCTGTTACAAAACTCATTTGCCCACTAAAAACATTCTTGCCGTTGAAAACTGCTTGATTCGCCGCATCACTCATTGCTTGGGTGAGCGCATTAGCTTCCCCCTCAATCATTGCCCTTTGTTCATTATTTAATGCGGGATTCCCCAATGCAACAGAAAGTTCATTCATACGTATTGCGGAATCTGTGATATTAGAAAGTGTTGCATCGGCAATTTGCATCACACCCAACGCATCATTTGCATTGCGGATTCCTTGAGACATTGAATTTGCCTGCGATAAAAGCGCATTTGCCAAAGCCAAACTTGCACCATCTGTCGCTTCTATCGGACGAGCAGAAGAGATTTTTTTGAGCGCGTCTTTTTCATCACTCTTTGCTTTATTTAAGCTAATCAAACTTTCATTTGCGATTTGTGTGTTTCCAATTTTCATTTTATCTCCTTAAATAATGAATTTACATCCTTGCAATTTTAAAAATTACAAGCACTTTGTGTTCCACTTTTACTTTTTCCCAGAATCATTTGCCATTTTTTGCTCTAAATATTTCGTATGAATCACTCCTCTTTTAAAATCATCGTTTTTCATCATCTCTTGATGAAAGGCAATCGTGGTTTTAATCCCCTCCACGCAAAACTCGTTTAAAGCTCGCGACATTCTTGCGATTGCGTCTTTGCGATTGCGTCCCCAAACGATTAGTTTGCCAATCATAGAATCATAAAACATTGGCACAACATAGCCCGCATACGCATGACTATCAAGGCGCACATTGTTTCCGCCCGGTGCTATCCATTTGGTAATTTTACCTGCTGAAGGATAAAACTTCACAGGATCTTCCGCTGTGATTCTGCATTCCATCGCACAACCACTGAATTTGATTTCCTCTTGTTTTGGCAAACTCTGTCCCTCTGCGATTTGAATCATCAATTCAATAATGTCCAATCCGCTGACTAATTCGCTAACAGGGTGTTCCACTTGCAAACGCGTATTCATTTCCATAAAATAAAAATTTTGATTAGAATCCAATAAAAATTCGTAAGTGCCTGCACCCACATATTTGATTGCCTTTGTCGCAGTAATAGCTGTTTGCAATAATTTTTCACGCGTTTTTGGCTCTAATGTGGGAGCTGGGGATTCCTCAATTAACTTCTGATGTCGCCTTTGCAAAGAACAATCACGTTCCCCTACATGTAAAACATTCCCGTGCTTGTCTGCTAAAATCTGCACTTCAATATGTTTTGGCTTATCAATGAATTTTTCCATATAAATTGTGCCATCACCAAACGCGCTAATAGCTTCACTCTCTGCTGCTAAGTAAGCATTAAACATATTTTCTTCTTTTTCTACGATACGCATACCGCGCCCGCCACCACCTGCTGCGGCTTTTAAAATCACGGGATATCCGATTTCTTTAGCTAACTTTAGGGCTTCTTCTTTAGAAGCAACTGCACCATCACTTCCGGGAATCACGGGCACTCCGGCGTTTTTCATCACTTCTTTTGCCTTGCTCTTATCACTCATTAGAGCCATTACATCAGGATTTGGTCCTATAAACTCAATGTTATGATGTTTGCAAATCTCAACGAAGTTTTGATTCTCGCTTAAAAATCCATATCCCGGAAAAATCGCGTCTGCGTTAAAAAGCTCTGCTACAGAAATAATTGCGGGAATGTTGAGATAACTTTCACTGGATTTATCCCCACCGATACATACTTTTGCATCTGCTAAATCCAAATAATGTGCGTCTTTATCCGCTGTGGAATACACTGCAATGGCTTTTTTTCCCATTTCTTTAATCGTGCGAATGGCTCTTAAAGCAATCTCGCCCCGATTGGCAATCAAAATGGTTTGAATCTCTTTTGGTGTTTCTTGCATTAGATTTTCTCCACCACAAATAAAGGAGAGTTATATTCCACAGGTTGCGCATCACTAGGGATAATTTCCTTAATAATGCAATCAAATTCCGCTTCAATTTCATTCATAATTTTCATTGCTTCAATGATTCCTAATGTTTGCCCCTTTTTGACTTTATCGCCTACATTCACATATGCAGGAGTATCTGGAGAAGGGCAACGATAAAATGTCCCAACCATTGGAGAATTAATTGTCTCTCCCGTTGGAAGTGGCGCAGCAGGTGCAGACGCAACAGGTGCAATTTGTGGAAGGCTTTGTGAGGTTTGGACGGGTGCGCTAAGAGGTGTGTTTTGTGATTCTACAACTACTGCTGTGGCGCGACTTTGTCCTTTTTCAAGTTTAATCTTTGAATTTTCTTGCGAAATACTTAAACGATTCAGATTACTTGCGTCAAAGATTTCTATGAGCTCTTTTATCTCTTTAAAATTCATTTTAAAGCCTTTTTAAAAGTAGATTCTCAAACATTCCTTTGGATTTTCCAAAGAATTTTGCTTGTTTAATCTGTTATAATATCATAATTAATTAAAAAAATAAATAAGGAATCAAATGGGATTAAAAGAAGACCGATGGATTCGTGAAATGGCACAGAAACACGCGATGATTGAACCATTTTGTGAAAATCAAGTGGGACAAGGAGTGGTAAGCTTTGGGCTGTCAAGCTATGGTTATGATATTCGTGTAAGCAATGAGTTTAAGATTTTTACCAACATTAATGCAATGGTGGTAGACCCAAAAAACTTTGATGCGGCGAATGTCGTGGATTTCGTGGGCGATGTGTGTATCGTGCCACCTAATTCTTTTGCGCTTGCGCGGACGATTGAATATTTCAGAATCCCACGCAATATTTTGGCAATTTGTCTAGGAAAAAGCACTTATGCGCGTTGCGGGATTATCGTCAATGTTACGCCTTTTGAACCAGAATTTGAGGGGCATATCACGATTGAAATTAGCAATACCACACCACTCCCTGCCAAAATTTATGCGAATGAAGGAATCGCACAAGTGTTGTTTTTAGAAGGGGACGCACCTTGTGAAGTAAGCTATAAGGACAAAAGGGGGAAATACCAAAACCAAACAGGGATTACTCTGCCTAGAATTTTAAAGTAGCTTGACAACCCTTTAGGGATTCGGCAATCCATTGTTGGTGTTCGCCACTGCTTCATTACGAGGTTTTGTAAGGAATCGTGGTAATCCAAACAAAAGAATCTCGCCGATACTTCCCACTATGAGATTACAGATTACCGCGGGGCTAAAGTCTCTTGCAATGACAAAAGTCATCACTACCGCTTAAAAGTTCTCAAGAGCCTTTGGATTTTCCTTGAAAATAACGAATAAAGCCGAATCCTCAAAGCATACAAAGGATTCTCTGCGATTCTTTGCCGCTCATTTTCCAATGCTTCTACCAACACACTCGGAGCGCAAAACTCTAATGTATCAGGGTGAATATACCGCGGATAGAGAATATACGCCCCACAAAGTAGCTCCTCTAAGCTTAATTTGCGATTCCGCCTAGGGCAAGTTTGTTTATCTTGTGTCAGCCCCCACCCTGCATAGAAGGGCATTCCATAGGTTACGACCTTTTTGCCATACAGCAAAGCTTCAAATCCACTCAATGAAGTGAGTGTATGCACCTCATCTGCGGCTTCTATTGCGGAATGCAAACTCAAACTCTCTAGGATTTCGTCGCAGTATTCCCGTGCAACTTGTGGTGGAATCTCCCCTACACGATTACCACTTAACACATCTGGGTGCGGCTTGTAGAGAATATAGGCTTGTGGATTTTCCTCCCTTACTTGCTGCAACAAAGAAAGGTTCGTCTGCATAGGTGCGCCATAAACAATAGAAGCGTCATCTTCAACTTGTCCGATAACAAGAAGTGTCCGCTTGTTTTTTGGCAATTCAAGTGTTTTATGCGCTGTTGTATTGTATTTGCTAATCTTGCTTTTGAGGATTTGTGCTTTGAGATTCCGCGCTTCTTGTAATAACGCTTGTGAAAATTGCGCGTGTTGCAAAATGTATTCTAATCGGCTAGGACGCGTTGGATCAAAGTAGATTCCCAAATCATCAAATACAAGTGAAAAAGGACGTGTAAGGTCAGAGCCCAAAGAGAGGGAACGAATGAAGCCATCTTCTACGCGCGTGATTTTTAGCCCATATTCTTTGGCATAAGATTCCACTTCTTGGAAGTTTTTTCTCCCCCAGATGAAAATCTCACTCTTAGAATCCAAACCCTTTTGGAGTGCTAACTCTAACGGGCTTCTCCCTATCGCATTAATGAAAATCAGATTATTTGGGGCATAATTTGGCAAAAAGGGCTTAATAAAATGATGCTTCCAATACGAAAAACCGAACAAATAGGCTTTATGTGAGGTTTTAACACAAAGAGGCTTAAAGTGCGCAATCGTGTGCAAAGTATCCAAAATATCACTCTCCCTCCGATAAATAGGGTTGAAATACCGCGGATAGAGAATATAACTTGCGGCGAAAACCTCCTCTAAGCTTAATTTGCGATTCCGCCTAGGGCAAGTTTGTTTGTCTTGTGTCAGCCCCCACCCTGCATAGAAGGGCATTCCAAAGCACACGCATTCACAGCCTACAAGCAGGGCTTCAAAGCCCATTTGGGAAGTTTTAGTATAGACTTTGGTGAAAAATTTAAGCAAAGAAATCGGATTAAAATCCTCTTGTATCACTTCGCAAAAGTCTGGAATCTCATCAAGGGCAATATCGGATTGTCGTTTGCCACTGAAAACATCGGGGTGGATTTTGAGATAAATTGCAGCATTAGGATTCTCTAACCTTGCAGATTCTATCATTTCACTTGTGCTAAATTTCTCTCCATAGCCATACAGCAGGCTAGAATCCTTGTCTGTCTGTGCAATAATCAAAACCCGTTTTGCCCTGCTAGATGCGTCATTCCCCTCACCAAAATAGCCTTGTGGGACATCACTTTGGCAGTTGTATTTGGAAATATTATGCTGCACGATGAATCGCATTGCTTCCCTAGCGGTCGCGAGCAATGCGGGATTAGAATCAAAGTCGTAAGTCTTGAGGAGATTTTCCAATGTGCTAGGACTTGTCGCGTCATAATAGATTCCAAGCTTATCTTCTACAACACTAAAGGCGGGGGAATCTTCTACCCCAAGCCCGATTGAGCGAATAAAGCCATCTTCAAGCAATGAAAACCCGCAATGATATTTTTGTGCTAATGCTATGGCATTAAATCCTGATTTCTTGCGTCCCCAACCATAAAATATAGAATCTTTTGTGATTCTTGATTTTCTTGGGAAAATTGGCAAAGAATCCTTCAAAAATTGATTGGAGCTAGCTTTTTGTGGTTGCAAAAAACGATAAAAAGCCCAGAGATAAATATAAGTATTAAGAGTCCGCCAGTTTTTCAATCGTCTCAAATATGACATATCATTGAAAAATTCTTTGGGTCTTGTCAGAAGTTTTCTTATTTTACTTCCCATTGGTCTCTTAAGAGGCTTGACGCCTTTGCCTAAACCGAAAAACCCTGAGTATTCTAAGGGCGCATAGCCGTATTGATGCATCAAACACACAATCCATTCTTCAAAATCTTGCAATGGAGTAGTAGAGAGCCAAACTTTGGCTTTGTTTGCTTCATCAAAAGCCTGCATTTTTGCCTTCAAGAGAGATTCATTGGGTTTGCGTCTAAAATAAAAAATATTTGTTAGCGGGCGCGAATGCCATCTATGGAGCAAAAATAAATCTTGAAAAAATAAAGGCAGAGAATAATAAGCAAGGTATTTTCTGAAGCCTTTAGCCTCCGCTAAAAACTGATGACGTACATCAAGGTAATAATCCTCAGGCTTCACACTATGGGGGTTGAGCGCAGCAAGTCTATGCAAAAACTCAAAATCTTCTCCCCCGTGTCCAAAAAAATATTCTCTGAATCCTCCCAAAGATTCAAAATATTGCTTTTCTATAATAATGGCAGAACTATTTGCAGAAAGACTTTCTACCCAATGATTTTCGCCTCTTAAGAAGCTAGCCTTTAAGCCTTGCAAATCTTTTGTTTTCTCAAAAAATTTCGTTCCCTCTTGGGTAAGATACAAAAAAGGGAGGGAGAGAAATTTTATGCGCCCTTTTTCTAATTGCGATTCTATTTTTTGTAACAATAAGGCTTCAAAATCTCCACTATAATCCATATCTACATCATAAAAAAATAAATATTTTTGTGTTGCGAGTTTGGCAGCTTCATTTCTAGCGTGTGCAGGAGAAAAGATTTGTTTGCCTACAAAAGTATGAAGAATTTTAATATTTGTATAAGAACTTCGGAGCAAAGAAGTTTTGCTAGAATCAGCAAAAATAGCTTCAAATCCCTCCTTATTTTTAAACTTTTCTATCAGTTCTACTGCTCTTTTGTAAATAAAAGAATGCTCGTTTTTATAAAATACAGGGATAATAAGACTTAGCAACCTTGCGCCTTTCTAATGCTTTTGCAAGAGAAATTATAAACTTTAAATCATAACAAACCAATAAAAAATGTTGAATTTCCTAATGCAATGCTTGGGGTTGCGTCATTACAAGCATCACTTGCAATGTGTGTTACTCTTGCATTCTTGCAAAT
>CAYXGY010000016.1:0-19509 GCA_964464895.1 uncultured Helicobacter sp.
CAAGTTTGCCATTCTATTCTCTAAAGCTAGCTTTTGGACTTTTTTGTTGGAAAGTGTTTGGGCAATATTTTTATAATGTTGCAAGTCCGTCATTCTTTACCTTTATTTCTCACCTTTGTTTTTTAAGAGTTTTTAAAAAGATTTAACCCTTTTAATAAGCGTTTTAAACCCTTTTAAAATCGTTTAAAAAGTTTTAGCAATACAAAGAGTGCCTAAAATCATAAAAATAGATTCTAGGCGTATTTAAATTAATTTTTGAAATCCACTTGGATTAATGCGTCAGGTTGAATACACACAGGCATTGCTCTCATCTCGGTATCAATCGCATAGCCTTGCCCCCCACTCAACTCTTCAGGCGCAGCAGCAAAAAACAATTCGGGAGATTTGTTTAAGGCTTGCGTGTGATTCGCTCTTGCATAAAAGAGCTTAAAAACATTGGGCACATCAAGTGGAATCGCAATTCCTTTTTTGCCACTTAGGAAATCCAAGATTTTGCCTTTGTCGTTTTTATATTTGGCGACATAAGGGGTGAAAGTTTTTCCATAGAGTTGAAGCATTCCATTCTCAATGCGTGCATTCGGATTGGTATCTTGGAATAAGCCCTCATCTTTTGCCTTTTTATAGAGTGCGTCATAAAACTCCCGACTAACCAAGACTTTATAGTTTGGCACATAGCCAAACACATCGGCAAACCTATCATCTAGCGCATTAATGCTTTCAAAGAGTGTCTTTCCGCTCTCAAAGGAGAGTGCGGAGGTTGTGCTCTCTAGCCTAAAGAGTTCCTTTCCCTCTCCATCAAAAATCCTCCCAAAAATCGCCCCCGCTGCCATATATTCCAAAGTGGTTTGATAGGAATTCTTACAATCACTCAAGATTTCTCCAATTCTTTGTGCTAAGGCTTGGGTTAAACCCTCCATACTTTCAAAGCTTTTGAGATTATTAATCTCATCAGGAGTGATGGTGTTGCGCATTGCAAATCTTGGCAGAGTGAGACTCAAGATATATTCTTTATCCCGCTCTACCACTTGCCTTTGCGCCTCATCACTTAGGGCATTGAGGATAAAGCTATCCTTTTTCTTAATCACCACTTCAATGGTTTTAGGAATGCTTCCTCTCCGCTCTTTAAAGAGAGAATCTAAAAGATAGCTTGGGGTTGCTTTAGCTTGCTTGATGATTCCCTGCATTGTGCTTTGGGTGAATTTAGATAGACTTTCTTGGACTTTGGACATTTTTACTCCTTAGTATAAAATAATTTGATTTTTTAAGAGATTGGTGCGAAGTTCAATTGAGAGAGGCTTCTCTCTATAAAAACTCTCTTTAATCTCTCCGCTGATTAAAACACCAACTTTGGAAGTTTCCTCACAATTTTCTAGCAAGATTCCATTCGCCTCATTGGCAGGCGCAACACTTGCAATATAGCCTTCCTCTCCTGCAATCACGACTAAAGGTGTGCCTAGAGGGATTGCCTCTGTGCTTACTTCAAGTTTGGCGTTAATGCGTAAATGCGTGGAGATTAACAAGTCTCCTAATGTATTGGGTTTGGTGTAGGTTGTAGGGTTATTCATTTGGTTTCTCCTAATGCTAAAGTAATGAGTTGTGCCTCTTGCTCTGTTTGTTGCTTGTTGGCAAAGAGATTGTTTTGTGGGGCTTGTGGGACAATCGCAGATTCTAAGAATTTACTAAAGCCATTCAAATCCTTTTTGGCATAATCTAATGCCCATTCCTTTTGGGATTGTGTGATTTTACAAGCCACTAATGCACTCTCTACAATAGAGCAAGCCACTTCCTCTTGGCTTTTTGCAATTTGTTCTTTTAGAGATTGATTCTCTGCCTCTAACTCTTGAATCCTCTTTTCTAAATCCATCGTTTCTCCTTTATTATGAATTTCGCAGGGGAGCATAGCCCCCCTTTGCGATGAAGGGCTACTCGCCCTTTCAAAACCCTTAAAGCCCCCGTCCCACTCACTTTGTGAGCGGGAAACTTCATTGGTATTTGCCCGCACTTCTCCTAAACAATCCAAAAATGGCGTGTTGGTAAGTGCAACAGAATGCAAGGATACTCCGCAATCCTCACCCGTTTTTGGACTTTTGTAGTGCATTTGGAATGTTGGGCTAAGATATTTGTATTCGCCATTTTTGATAAACTCTCTTGCTTTAGGATTCCAAGAAATTTTTGCAAAGAGTGCATTTTCTCTAATCTCTAAGCTCTTAATCCAACCTGCTGCTGGATTAATTCTATCTTTTAAAGAGTTGTGCTCATAATCAATCACGCAATCGTTTTTTAGTGCGTCAAAATTCCTTTTAATCTCTAAAAGAGAATTTGCAGTAATTTCAAAAGAGCCTCTGTGATGTCCGCTCCACTTCCCAATCTGTGCAATTTTTAATTCCACAAGTGCATCTTTATCCTCTAATGCGCCAATCTCACAAACAAAAAACTCTTCACCCATTAAACCTCCTCATAGGGATTTTCAATATAAAGCATTACTTCAAACCTCCTTTTATAAATGCTTAAAAAGCCATTTTTTGTCATTTCACTATATTCTTTGCTAAGAGTTGTTGGCATTAATACCCCTGCGTGATTGAACTTTAGCTGGAATAAGTGATTTTCTATTTTCTCTAAGAAATCCATTTGCGCCTTAAAGGAAATCTCACGATTCTTTGTATTCACACTAGGCGTTGCGTGAATAATATAAATCTCAAATTCGCAAAGTCTTTGAAAAGTGTTTTTGATAAAGCTATCCCCAATAAAATCCACAAACACAATGGGAGAATTTTTCAAACACCTACTAATGGCTTCTTCGCTTGCAAAATCATTATTAAAGAAAAAGACTTTATTTTCTCCCACAAGTAACCGCAATGTATTAAGCAAATCTTCTGTTAGCTCACTTAAGCGCAAAAATATTCCTTTAAAAATTTTGTGGAATTTAACAAGGAAACTAAGTTTTTAAAAACTAGCAACTCTTTAAAATAATCCCTTTTATAAGGCTTTTAAAAAGGATTTTTACAAGAAATAAGAATTTTAAAAGCAAGGCATTTTCCCTAAACTTTCGCCAAATTTTTAAGTAAAGGCAGCTTGTGGAGGAACTCCTCAACCTTTTAAAGAATCTCATTACCATTGGCACAATCACAGAAACTAAAAGCATAGAGGGTAAAGCGTTAGCGCGTGTCAATCTCTGTGGAAGGGTTAGTGATTTTTTGCCAATTCTTAGCTTTGCAAATTCTTACAAGCGACACTTTATTCCTGCAAGAATCGGAGAGCAAGTTTTGGTGTTAGCTCCTTTTGGGGAGGCAAATGGAGGCATTATCTTGCGTGGAATCTTTAACCAAGAATGCAAAGAAAACGAGGGCGCAAACGATACAAAAGAAATCCTCACCTATGAAGATGGTGTAAGTTTTTCCTATGATAGCAAGACTTCTACCCTAAAAGTAGATTCCCCAAAACAAATCAACATTTCTTGCCAAAACGCATCTATCACAGCCCAAAAAGTAGAAATTGATTCCCCTAGCATTGATTTAGGCTTAGGCGGAGCAGGCGTGATTACCACAGAATGCACTTGTGCTTTCACAGGCTCTCCTCACCCACACGGAAGCGCAAACACAAGAAGTAAGGTTAAAAATGGCATTAAGCGCACAATCCCTACAAAGCAAAATTGAAGCAAACCTCCAAGCAAAAGGTTATAGCAAAGTGCAAGATAGAGGACAGCACAAGCAATATTCTACTCCTTTTATTGAAGCCATTGCAAAAGCTGTCGTGGAGGAAATCCAACAAAATGCTACCACACAATGTGGCAGTGGCAATGGGAGAGTGCAATGAGTATCTTTTATCAGGCTTCTTTAGAGGAATCCATTAAGCGCATTTTAGAAACACCGCTTGGAAGCCGTGTAATGCTCCCAGAGTTTGGCTCAAAACTCTATCTTTTAACCGATAGGCGAATGGACGATAATTTTAAATTAGATTTTTATCGCTATGTCGCAGAGGCGATAGAAAAATGGGAAAAACGCGTGAAACTAGAACGCGTGAGTTTAGAAAGTATAGAAGATTCTAAAGTGTATTACACGCTTTATTTTGAAGACAATTCAAGTTTTAGTGGAGTGCTCAATGTCTAGTGTTTTAATCCCGCTAAGCTATGAGGAATCCCTCTTAAGAATTGAAGAGAGAATCAAGCAAGTTTATCCAAACTATGAGCGATTAGAATCGGATTCTTGGTCTGTTGTGCTGGAAGCCTTTGCGTATGAACTCACTTTGCTAGAGCAAAGACGCGTAGATAGTATCAAAGCCTTGCTTCTAAAATACGCGCAAGGGGAAGATTTGGATAATCTTTGCGCACTTTATGACACCAAGAGGCTAGATGGAGCGTATCCTTATGCGTATTATACCTTTAGCCTTAGCAAAGCCTACAAGCAAGACTTGATTCTGCCAAAAGGCTTGGAATTAGGTGATGAGAGCGGAGAACACCGAGCCTATTTGCAAGAATCCCTTATCATTCAAGCGGGTGAGCTAAGTGCAGTTGGGATTGTGGAATATTTTAAGAAACAAACCGATGCGCAAATTAAATGTGAGAATCTCTTAACCCCCCTCACTTTTAGTCTCAAGGTAGAGGCACAAAGCAACTTTGCCAATGGAGGCGAGGTAGAAAGCGATGAAGCATTCCGTGCGCGTTCTCTTCTAAGTCTGCATTCTCACACAACTGCTGGAAGCGCAAAGGCTTATGCGTTTCACGCTAAGAGTGCGGATTCTAGGATTGATGATGTGGGAGTGATTACCGAGAGAACTAAACCCGGAATCGTAGATGTGTATTTGCAAAGTCAAGGGGGCGTGGATACACTAATGATTGAGCGTGTGCAAAATGCTTTAAATGGAGATTCTGTGCGCCCACTCACCGACCAAGTTTTTGTGTATGCAGTGGGTGAAAAGCCAATCACTATTGCAGCAGATATTTTTCTCTTTGATTTAAAGGATTCTGCAAAGATTGCCGCACTCTATGATTCTATTTTCAAGGATAGGAAATTTAGAATCGGGGAGGATTTGCCTCTCTCTGAAATCATTAGAGACTTACACCAAGCAGGAGTGTATAAAGTAGAGTTAAAAGAACCCACGAGTGATGTAACGCCTATTGACAAAAAAGAAGTGATTCAAATTGAGGCTTTGGATTTAAATTTCAAAGAAGCCCCTTTGGACGAACTGAATCTAAAGGCGAAGTTATGAAGAGCTTGCTTCCACCTAATGAATCCCAATTCTTGCGATTCCTAGAATTACTAGGGCGCAAAGAATTGCAAGATTGTGATTTAAAAAGCATTGATATTTTACCCAAATCCACCCCAAGTGAGCTATTAGCAGAACTCGCCTTGATGTTTGATGTCTCCATTGCAAATTTGGAAGAGGAAGAAGCAAGAAAACTTCTTAGCTCTGCGATTTTAATGCACAAAAACGCAGGAACTCCTAAGGTTTTAAAAAAGGCTTTAAATGCAGTTTTTAAAGGGGTGGAGATTAAAGAATGGTTTAAATATGGAGGCACACCCTTTACCTTTAGAGTAAGAGTCTCCGAACCCACAAAAAGCTTTGATGCGCGGACTCTAGCTTTGCTAGATTATTTGATAGAGGAATACAAGAATGTCCGCTCGGTTTTAGAGGCGGTAGAGCTAGAAGTGGCAAGTGAGAATCAAAGCTTTAATGCAAGTGTGAGTGTGGGGGGAGAAATCATCTCCGTGCTTCCTTTTCAAACTACGCAATTAGGCAATGCGGATTCTAGTTTTGTGGGAGCGGGAATCTTTGTTTGTGAAATCACACAACAAAATCTTAATACACAGGAGGCAATCTAGTGCAAGAAAAACAATATTACACCATGCTTACCAAAATCGGTATTGCAAAGTTTATTGCCGCAAGAGCAAGTGGCAATGGAATCAATTTGGAGCGATTCAAACTTAGCTCTCAAAGCATTCTACCTAGTGAGAATATCACAACTTTAGAGGGAATCGTTTATGAGGCAAATATCAATTCAAAATATGTAGATGAAGAGAATGATTGCTATGTACATTTAGAATGTGTCGTCCCGAGTAATGTAGGGGGATTTGAGATTAATGCAATTGGAATTTATGATGCAGAAAATCATCTGATTGCACTTGGCAATCTCCCACCTACTTACAAGCCAAGATTGGAGCAAGGAAGTGCAAAAGAGCTGATGATTAAGGTAACAATGGAGTTAAAAAATGCAAGTGAAGTGGTTTTAGAACTCAATCCTAGCGTGGTTCTTGCCTCTAGGGATTTTGTAAATAAAATGAAGTTGGAATTGAATCTAAGAATTGATGCAGAAGTAGAGAGATTCACGCAAGAGCTTAAAAAATACGCACTCAAAAATGGAGACCAAACACAAAAATTTCAAGTCGCAGATGCGACAGGCGCACAAGAAGCCATCAACAAAAAACAGCTTGATAATAGCCTAAAATCAGTTAAAAGCGAAATCATCAATGAAACAAAAAAGCTTGATGAGGCATTAAAAAACAATCTCCAAACCACTATCAAACAAACTATAGAGACTTCTACAATAGCGGGGGCAACTTTGACAACACAAAAAATGAAAGAAAATGCAGTAACAAGCCCCGTGAAAACTATTAGTTTTTATAAAAGAACTGGCGGAACTTCTATTAATGGTCAAGAATATTTTCATGGTCTAGGCTACGGAACATATCTTACTGCTCAAATTGTTGTTAATGGTGTTGTATTTTATTCGCAAAGGATAAGCTATTCCTGCAATAACAATAACGGAGGTTAAGAATGTATTACCCTTATAACAAAGAAGCAAAAGATTATATTCAAAACACCTTAGAGAAAATCTCCTCCAAACTCCAAAACCTCAAAGGCAAAAGAGACAGAGAGAGCCTCAATAAAAAAGCGCATTTACAAGAATGTTTAGAGTGCTTGACGCGTTGTAATAGTGAGCAAGATAGTGATAAGTATGATTATTTCATCTATAAAATCTATACCCTAGAATGGGGAGGGGTTGGCGCACCAGAAACAGAATCTAGGAGGCTTCCTAAAAACCAATCCAACCTACCAAAACTCAAAGAAATTGCCAAGACTTCTTTCAAAGAGGAAGTGGAGAGAATGATTGCAAATGACCCTCTTTATCAAAAGCGTATGGAGCAGTATGATACTAGTGGCGTGCCTTATGCTATCAGTGCGAGACAAGCAAAGCTTGCACTCTTGGAGGCGGGATTGTTAGAAAAAATTGAGGAAGTTATACAGCAAATGGATAAACAAACCCAAATTGCTTGGGAATATGCGACTGAATTTAGTCGTAACAATCCTTTGCTTCTAGCTCTAGCAGAATCCTTGAAGCTATCCAAAGAAGCAATAGACAATCTTTTTATTAAGGCAAAAACACTATGAAAACACCTTTTAGCGCAAGAGAACTCGTTTTTGTCCCTAATTCTTTCTGTAACTTTGGTTGCAAATATTGTTATTTGGGGCAATTAACCGAGCATAGAACCGACACAAAAGATATGGGCGTAGCTTTTAAAAGAATTGCTGACAGGTTAAAAGAGCAAGGTGTCCTCATCTCTAAAGTGATTTTACACGGAGCAGAACTCACAAGCTCTCCCTTAAGTGATGTGCAAAATCTCCTTGAAACAATTTGGCAATACAAGCAAGAAAACTATACTTGGATTAAGTCGTTTTCTCCACATACTTTAGAGAATTTCATTCATTTAAAAACTAATCTCTATCATTTGGATTTGTTTTTTGAAACCTTTATCAAATATAAGGTTTTCATCAGTGGTTCTGTGGATTTGCCTTTATCCTTGCACGAAAAATACCGCACGCTCAAAAATGGAAAAAGCACACTTCCAAAAACTTTACAAATGTTAAGATTACTTGCAACCTATCCTTATGGTAAGAGCTTTAGTGCGACAATGACAGAGGAAGCATTAAATGCAGAAGAGTTTATAGAAGATGTTTTAAAGATTGAGGGATTAGGTTTTGATATGGCAAATGATTTTTATATTATGTTTGCCTACCAAAGCCAAAACGCAAGAGATTCTTTTGCTATGGCAACTTCACAAAAAATGCGAGATTTCTATCTTGCACTAAGAGAGAAGCTTCAAGGAAGCAAGTTTGCCCCTGCGGTAGAACATTTGTGGTTTAAAGAATTTTTAGGAGGCTATTGCACACAATGCGTAAATTGTGGTAGAGAGCAACTTCTAATCCAAAAAAATGGAGATTGTTTTCTTTGCCATCGCTCACAGGCTTTGGAATCTTTAAAATGCGGAAATATCTTTCAAGAATCTTATGGGGAGATTGTGCTAAAAAACATCAACAATGTCCAAAGACTAGAGAATCAATTAACCTTGCACCAAGATTGTTTGGAGTGTGATTATTTTCATTTGTGTAATGCTTCGTGTGTGATTGAAAGAAACGACACAAAGCTTGGCAAAAGCTATACTTGTGCCTTGCAAAAAGAAATCTACAAAAACAACCCCCAAAGATTTCCTAAAAATCCTTTCTTAGCTAATGGGGCAAGGGATATGTTTTTGCGAGAAAATCAACTCACAAGATTCTATGAGCTGCGCAATCCAAACCTTGATTTGCAATTCTTTGAGCCTAAAAACAATCTAGCAAACATTATTGCAAAAGACCCAATCTTAAAGGCTTCACACGATAGGGATAATTTCTCGCTTTTAGTTAATGGAGAAAAGATAGAGACGCATTTCCCTGAAGAGGATTTGCAAACAATGCTTTATTTATCCCAAAAAGATTGCGTGAAAGTGCTCATCAAAAAGAGTGTGTTTGCGATTAATTGCGCTGACCCTTTTAGCCAAGATGCGCGGATTTTTCTTTTGCGTTCTACTTGCAGGGTTTATGGAGATGATAAGCGCAATAAATGCGACCATATCGCACATTTAGGGCTTTTCCCTACCAAGCTAGAAACCGATGGAGAGGATTTAGGAGAATATTGGAGTTTTGAGGTTTCGGACTTCTTAAGAGAGAATGCAAAGAATTTTCAAGTGGGCATTCCCAACAGCTTGCTTTTTTTAACAAAAGAAATGCGAGCCTATCATTACCAAAAGCAACTCAAGAATGTGTTTTATCACCTCCAAGCCTTTAATCTACCCTTTGCACACATTGAATTTATTTGGCAGGAGGCATAATGAATTTAGAAAGAGATTCTAATTTGTTTTTAATTCTTGGAAGCGGTTTTGTCGCGTGGTTTTATTCTAGTATCAATTATCTTGGAATCCAAGATGTGCAAGTTTATGCGCTGTTGTTTATCTTTTTTGTCTCTATGGTTTCAGGATTCCTAAAAACACTTGCTTTAAAGGAGGAAATTGGAGTTTTTGTCTGCACAGAATTGCTTTCAAAAACTTTAATGCTTAGCATTCCTTTTGTTTTTGCGCTAGAAGCAAAAATCCTAGAGGCTTTTAAATTCTTTGTGGATTATTCCTTTGCCTTTTTAACGCTTGGAGAAATCCTAGCCATTATGATTAATATCCAAAGTATTAAGACTAGAACCCCAATCAAAGAGCTAGACATTTACAACCTCGCCATTAAAAAAGTGCAAGGGTTTGTCTTGCGACACTTACGATTTGAGGGGAAACATAACGAAAGAGAAAAAGAAAAGGAGAAAGAGAATGAATAAAGAACTCATCACGATTTTAAGGGCTGGGAAAGACTTTGAGTTGTTAGAGCCTTTTAGATTCTACTTTGGTGGTGATTGTGAAGCCTTGCGCAACATTCCCTCAAACTCTGAAATTTTGCAGCTAGATGAATACAAGGGTAAGCTGTTTATAGAAGTGCCTTTAGGCTTTAAAACAGACTTTGGGAGTGTCCCGCAACTCTTTCAAAGTTTGATTTCCCCTGTGGGCAAACCCACAAAGGCTTATGCGCTACACGATTATCTTTGTGAGCTTGCACAAGAGGGGAATCTAAAAAGAAAAGTTGCCGATGATGTGTTTTTATTGGCTTTAAGGATTTTAGGCGTAGGCAAGATTCAAAGGATAGTGATTTATGCGGGTGTGCGATTCTATGCCTTAATTTTAAAACCAATTTTAAATTTAATTCAAAGGAGAAAAAATGGCTAGTGTTTTTGGTGTCAATACCACACGTTCCTCTAGTGCGGCGCGTCCCATTCAGATTGATTCTACCACGCCCATTGGCGCAGTGGTTAGTATCGCATTAGAAAGAGATGTGAAAGCAGATGTAGCTTTAATGGAAAGTCTTAATCAAGAGCCTATGCGATTCTTTGGTTCTGCAAGTGAGGCTTTAAAAGAATTTGAAAATTATGAGGGAACAATTGTGCGCGTTTTAGACGGAATTATAGACCAAAACGCAAAATGTCCTATCATTCTTAGCTTTGTGGTGATTAATCTAAGCCAATCAGGAGAGAGTGCAGAGAGTTTCTATAATGACGCAGAGATTAAAACAAGAATCATTGAAGCAATTGGAAGATTCCGCAAGGCTTATGCACTCTTTGGCTACAAGCCAAATTTAATCATTGCGCCTTATTTTAGCCACGACTTAGATATTGGTGCGGAAATGCAGAGTATCGCGACAGCTTTAAGCGGACATGCCATTATTGATTTGAATTGTGAGAATGAAGCAGAAGCAAGTGTGAAAGTCGCTTCCTATGGAAGTGAGAGGGTGTTGCTTTGCGACCCTTATGTTAAAGTTTGGGATACGCTGAAAAATGCAGAATCCTTTGAGCCAATGAGTGCAAGAATCGCGGGGTTGATTGCCTATGTAGATGGTGAGGAAGAGTATGGATTCTCTAATTCTCACTCTAATCGTGTTTTGGGTGGAATTAGTGGCACAAAGCGTATTGTAGAGTTTGAAGCAGGAGAAGAATGCGAAGCCGATAGAATCCGCAATAAAAACATTACAACCATTATCCGCTATCAAGGCTTTAGGACTTGGGGGAATCACACAACTTCTATGGATTCCATTTGGCAAGACTTTACGCGTGTGCGTGTGTTTGATAGGATTGCTAAGGCTGCACTAGAGGGTGTGTTTTGGGCGATTGATAGAAGAGCCGATGTGCTAAAGGCAGCAAAAGATTCCGTAGAGGAAATGCTTCTAGCATTAAAAGGCGCAGATGTGCTTGTGGATTATGAAGTCTCTTGGAATGATGAGCTAAACACTGCAGCAAATATCACTGCAGGGAAGTTTTATCTAGATGTGGATTTGATGAATACGCCTATTGTGAAGCGTTTGGAGATTAATTTCAATTACACTGATAAATATGCCGATACGCTGATTAAGATGATTTCATAAAAGGAGATTTGCAATTGGTGTTCGCATAAAATCTATGCAAGGAATCAGATACAAAGGAACTTGCCAACTTTAAAACTCACAGACAAAAGCAGGAAACCTAGCTTTTATGAATAAAAGCTTTCCTAATTGCCTGTTCGTTTTAAGTTAGCAAGACAAAAGCCTACGAAAATTTTAACAAGGAGAGAAAAATGGTTTTTTCAAAGCTAAGAGAAGCGCAAGTCATCAATGCCGCGCAAGTCTTTGTGGAGGGCATTGGGTTTTTAGGAGTGAGCAAGGAAGTTGAGATTCCAGCTATTGAGTTTGAAACCTACACGCAAAATGGAGGATTCTATAAATCCAATCAAAATAGTGGAATCCTAAAGGAAATGACACTTAAAGTGAAGTTTAGCGAATACAATCTTGTGTATCTTACCTCTATGGGTTCGCAATTTGATGAGAAATCCAATCTCTATGTCAAATGGAATGTTAGCTCTTCTAAAGGGCATTTTGGGCATGTGGCAACCTTTAGGGGAAATATTACAAAGCTGACATTGCCAAAGGTTGCCGCAGGAGAGGAAGTAGAAGTTGAGCTTGAAATGCAAGTGTATTTTTATAAAAAAGATGAGAATGGAATCCCTGTAACGCTTGTGGATACAAGAAATATGATTTGCCTCATTGGTGGAAGAGATATTTGGGCAAGTTTGCGCTCTAATGTGATGTAGGGAATTTGTAATGCACTCATTAGTGTCCGCATAAATCTATTCAAGGCATCAAACACAAAGCAACTTGCCAACTTTAAAACTCACAGACAAGAGTAGGAGACCTAGCAATGACAAGCGCATAAAATCTATTCAAGACAAGAGTAGGCACACTGGATTTTGACAAGCAAAATCTCCCTAATTGTCTTTTATAGCTTTTATGCGAACTTTTGGCTAAATCAAATTAAATTTTAACAAGGAGAGAAAATGAAAGAATTAAAAAATTTGAAATTGGTTTTACAAGATTGTGGCAGACAAATAGAGATGCGCATTCCTCTTGTTAGAGATATGCGCGCATTGTCAAATATTCCAAATGCAGAAGAAAAAGAGATTGCACTCCTTGCAAACCTCACAGGAATCACACAAGAGGAGTTGGACAATCTCACTTTAAGAGATTATGCAATTTTACAAAAAGGATTGCAGGATTTTTTGGCGGTAAATTAATTACAAGAGATTCCTTTCTTGTGATTATTGCAAATCTTGGGGCAATCTTGCATTTTAGTTATAGAGATTGTATGGAAATGGATTATTTTGATTTTTTGGAGTTAAACAAAATTGCAGAAAGAATGACAAAGGAGAAAGAATGAAAGAGAACCAATATTTTAAACAATACGAATTTGAATGTCGGTGTGGGAAATGCCAACTTCCTCCCAATGTGCCAAGTGATGAACTTGTTACAATCCTAACAGAAATTAGAGAGCATTTCGGGAGATGTCTAAGAATCAATAGTGGCTATCGTTGCCCTGAACACAATAAAAGAGTGGGAGGCGCAACGCAAAGCCAACACACGATTGGAAGTGCAGCAGATTTTGTGGTGTTTGGAGTGCCGACAGAAGAAGTTTATGCCTATATAATTCAAAGGTATGGCAATCGTCCTTTGGGAATTGCAATCAAACGCAACAAGACAAATCCTTATGGTGGATTTGTGCATATTGACACAAGAGGAAAAAAGGCAAGTTGGGAGTATCAATGATTTTTTCTATCCTTAGCAAATTTGACATCAAAGCAATCCTTGCAATGCTCTGTGTAAGTCTAGCTCTTTTGCTTTGCTTTTTTGTTTGGCAAAACGCGTCCTTAAAACAAGATTTACTCTTAAAAGAGTTGGAATTGCAACAAGCAAATCTAAATGTTAAGGAACTTAGTTTGGCAATAGAGAAACAAAACCAAGCATTTAAAAACTTACAAGTGCAAAAGACACAAATTAGCACAGAATCCCTTAAAGAAATTATCATCAAAGATTCTAGTTGCGAAGCGCAGTTGCAAGGATACAAGCAAATCTTTAAGGAACTTGGGAAATGAAACGAAAAGATTTTAGAAAACTTCATTTGGAGTTTAGGAAAATAGCAGTGAGGGGAATTTGGATAATTATTTATACATTACTTGTCTTTTGCCTGTTTGCCTTTATGGGTTGTGCTAAGCCCCTTTACAAGATTCAAACCCAAGAAGTTTTGATTCCGATTCAATGTAATTTGGAGCTACCATTAAAGCCTAAAGAAAATGGAAGCTTTGAATCCCATAAGGAATTGGCGGTGTATTACAAAGAAGTTGAGCAAATCGCAAAGGATTGCACAAAGAATTAAAAGTTTTAAAGACTTTTTAAAAGGTGTTTAAAGGGTTTTAAAAGGAAATGAATGCAAAATTTAGGAATCACGATTAAAATCGGCTCTACTTTAGAAGGTGATGGATTTAATGCTGCGCAAAAAGCATTAAGCAAAATTAAGAACCTAAATCAAAGCGCATTAAAGACGACTCTATCCCCAAAGGTAAATCTCTTACCTCTTAATAAGCTTAAAACTACACTAAATGGAATCAAAGCACAATTAGAATCCTTGCGCAATAAAGAATTAGAACTCAAAGTGCAAAGCAAGATTGATAGTTTTAAATCTAGCTTTATTGAGAAAGCAGCCATAGGCGCAAGCATTGCAATGCCTGTAAAAGCTGCGATTGATTTTGAAAGCTCTATGGCAGATGTGAAAAAGGTAGTGGATTTTGATTCTAAGGAAGAATTAAATGCCTTTGGAGCAGAGATTCGCAAACTCTCTCAAACTATCCCGCTTTTACCGACAGAACTTGCCAAAATCACCGCAAGTGGGGGACAACTTGGAATTGCCAAGAAAGACTTGATGGGCTTTACTAGCCTTGTGGCAAAAATAGGAACTGCTTTTGATATGAGTGCCGAACAAGCTGGGGATACAATGGCAAAGATTATGAATGTCTATGGGTTAGGCTTAAAAGAAATGGAGGGACTAGGCGATACGATTAATCATATTTCCGATAACTCCGCTGCAAAAGCAAGTGAAATCACAGAAGTCTTACAAAGGATTGGAGGGACAGCAAAGGTAATGGGTTTAAGTGCAGAAAATGCCGCAGCACTTGGAAGTGCCTTTATCGCAATGGGAAAAGCCCCCGAAGTTGCAGGAACGGCAATTAATTCACTCTTTACTAAGTTATTAGCACCCGAAAAGCAAACTGCAGGTTTTAGAAAGGCATTAGAGGAGATTGGTTTAAGTGCAGAGGAGTTAAAGGATTCTATCCAAAACAATCCCCAAAAAGGATTAGAGGATTTCTTACAAACTCTTACAGAAGTAGAAAAGAGTGAGCAAATGGGAATTTTAAGTTCTCTCTTTGGTGCAGAGTTTGGCGATGATATGGCATTGCTTGTGAGCGGGATTGATAATTACAAAAAAGCAGTATCCTTAGCAAACGATAAAAACAAGGTGGGTTCTTTGCAAAGGGAGTTTGAAACCCGTGCTGCTACCACAGAAAATGCACTCACGCTTCTTAAATCTAGCGTTTTAAATCTTGGAATCACCATTGGAAGCATTCTTTTGCCGCCTTTAAATAGGATTATTGGCGTGATTAATCCTATTATTAATGGTTTTGCTACACTTTGTGAGAGATTCCCTAAAATCTCGGGAGTGGTTGTGGGCGCAGTGGCTGCCTTTGGTTCTTTTGTTGTGGCTAGTGCTGGATTGGGATTTGTGTTTAATCTTGTGCATTTAAATATCCTCAAAGCCTTGCCTTATTTTAGTCTTTTCAATAAAGCAGTTATGGGAAGTGTTGCTTGGCTAAAGGCAAAGAATCTTGGGTTATTGTTGGTTAAAGCTCGTCTTGGGGCTACAATGGTTGCCACAAAGCTTTATGGAATTGCGACTTTGGGAGTTAGCAAAGCAATCGCCCTTAGCAGTGTTGCCCTCAAAACTTTTGGTGCGGTGTTATCTTTTATTGGCAAGACAATACTTTTAAATCCAATTTTTCTAATTGGTGCATTAATTGCTGGTAGTGCGTATTTGATTTATAAAAATTGGACACCGCTAAAAGAGTTTTTCTCTAATCTTTGGAGTGGTATTAAAGAGAAGTTTAGCTCTGCTTGGGAATTCTATAAGAAAATTTTCAAATGGTCTCCTTTGGGATTGATTATTTCTACATTCTCTCCCATTAGTGAATATTTAAGTAATTTACTTGGTGGCTGGATTGTAGGTTTTAAAGCCACAATCTCTAAGATAGGAGAAACACTAAGTAGCATTAAAAGCTTTTTTGGATTTGGAGAGACAAGCATCAAAGCAGAGCAATCCCAAAGCATAGAAGCCATTCAAGTAACTCCGCTCCAACCTGCAACGCCAAACAACATTCAAGTTGCTTTCACAGGCGGGATTCACATAGAAAGTAAAGACGGCAAGATTCCACAAAACTCCGAACTCCAAAGAGACATTCAAAGAGAAGTGGAAATGGCGTTAAAAAAGGCAAAAGAGAGTGAGAGGAATCGCACACTAAGTGATATAGATTTTTAAAATCGTGTTAGCACTTTTGGCTTTTAAAGGATTCTGCAACAAAGGCTTCAGTTACATACCTTTAGTATGCGCCTTTGCTTTTGTCTTGAAAACCTTTAAAATCCTTTGTGCTAAACAATTTTATTTTAAGGATTAAAAAATGGCTTATTTGGCTTTAGGAGACTTTACCTTTGAGTTAAAAGAGGCACAGCTCAACACAATCACAGAGAATCTCTCCTTGCCCTTTAGTGAAGTAAAGCGCGTTGGCAATCACCCCGCATACTTTAATAGCGGGAAGTTTGAGGAATCTTTGGAGTTAGAGCTAGATTTCATCTTGCAAAGACAAGGAATCCTAGAGGACTTTAAAGCACAAGTCAAAGCAAAAAAGCCTTTCTTTATGGTTTTAGGCTTTGGAGAGATTATCGGGGAAGTGTTAGTAGAATCCTTTAAAGTTAAAAGAGAATCTCTCTTGCCCAATGGGGCAAGCCTAAAACGCACACTCAATTTAACGCTTAAAAGGTATTATCCATGACAAACTTCACTCCTAGCTTTAAACTCCTAGCAAACGACAAAGACATTACAGCACATTTGCAAAAGAATCTGATTTCTCTAAGCTTCAAAGATGCAGCAGGAATCCTAAGCGATGAAATCACCTTAGAAGTCGCAGGGGAGTTTAAGCGTCCTAAATATCAAGACAAACTCAAGCTTTGGCTAGGATACAAAGAGAGTGGGCTATGGTATTGTGGAAGCTTTGCAGTCCAAACAAGTGAGAGGACATTGCAGAGCACAACCATTACTGCTACAGGAGTAGATTTTAGTGGGACATTGAAACAAAGAAAGAATCGTGCGTGGGAGAAAGTAAGCCTTAAAGAGATTGTGGAGAAAATCGCCAAAGAGCATAGTCTCTCTTATAAAGCAGACTATGGAGAGATTAAGATTCTCTATGCCGCACAACACAATGAGAGTGATTTAGCATTCCTAAAGAGATTTGCTAAAGCACACGAAGCAGTCTTCTCTATCAAGGACAATCAAATTCTTTTTTTACGCAAAGCAGAGAGTGAAAAACTCCCCTTTGCCAAGATTGATTTAAATGAAGTAGAGAGCTTCTCTATTAAACATTCCAATAAAACTTTTTATGCTTCCGCTAAGGCAATTTGGCACGATACCAAAGAAAACAAGATAAAAGAAGTGATTGTAGGAAGTGGAGAACCACAGCTTAGGATAGAGCATTTTTTCAAAGATAGTGCGGAGGCAAAGCTAAAGGCAGAAGCTAAACTCAAGAGTGCCAATGCAGGGATTGTAAGCGGGAATCTCACAATCTATGGAAGCAAGATTTATGCAGGAGGGAAGTTAGAATTGAGCAATGCAAAAGAGGATAATGGAATCTATCACATTAAAAGCGTTACACATAATCTAAGCGCAAATGGATTTATTACGAGTGTGGAGTTTGAGAAGTGAAGAAGAAACACCTAAAAGCACAAATCCAATCTTTAAATCAGACGATTGCGGTTTTAGAGAAAAAATGCGCTTGTTTGGAACTCATTGTGAAATGGCAAAGTGAGAGATTGGATTCTAAAAGAGAAATGCAAATCAAACAAAAAGCAAAAGATTCTTTGGATATAAGGATAGAGATTTGACGGGATTTAATCTTGATGCAGTTTAAGGGGGAAACCCCCTTGAATGAAAACTAGCAAAAACATTATAGCTTTAAATGGTAATTTAAGGCTCATTTATTTCATTTTAAAAGGAGTTGCGATGGAGAATGCAAACTTTAAAATGAAAACTAGCACTTTAAAACCTCCCTTTGCTTGGATTGGAGGGAAATCTAAAATAGCAAAGGCAATCGTAGAGAAAATACCCCCGCATACTACTTATGCAGAAGTCTTTGGGGGAAGCTTGGCAGTGCTTTATGCCAAAGAGCGATTAGGCACAAAGTATAATGAAGTCATCAATGATACTAATTTGGATTTAATCAATCTACACAGAATCATTCAAACAAGACCACAGAGCCTCCAACTAGAATTGCAAAGAATGCTCAATGGTAGAGATTTCTTCTTGGATTCTAAAGTAAAAATCCCAAGAAACAATATAGAGAAAGCCGCACTTTATTATTACTCTATTGTGCATAGCTTTGGTGGGAAAGGGGATAATTATGCGATGATGAAAAAAGCAAGAAGCCCCAAGAATATTTATAAAGGCTTTGAAGTTTATTCTAGGAGATTAAGACCTGTAAGCATTGAAAATCTTGACTTTAGAGATTTTATTAAGCAGTATGATAGTGAGGGAACTTTATTCTATCTTGACCCGCCTTATGTAGGGACGGAGAATTATTATAAAAATAAAAAGACATTTAATTTAAAAGACCATAAGGACTTGTGCAAGATTCTAAAGAATATTAAGGGTAAATTCTTGCTAAGTTATAATGATTGCGAGTTGGTGAGGAATCTCTATCAAGACTTTAGACTAGAAACAATAGAAACGCATTATAGAATCAATATGAAAGCGCAGGGGGTGAGAAGGGAGGAGTTGTTGGTGAGGATATTAGGCACTCCAATGTGCCTACTCATTATTTAAAAGATGCTCTATAATAATCGCTAGATTCCACATAGGTTAAAACTACATTTTTGCAAAAGCAGT
This sequence comes from uncultured Helicobacter sp., assembly GCA_964464895.1. Classification (GTDB taxonomy): domain Bacteria; phylum Campylobacterota; class Campylobacteria; order Campylobacterales; family Helicobacteraceae; genus Helicobacter_D. The sequence continues at coordinate 18,407 of CAYXGY010000016.1, forward strand.
TTTTCACTTCAATTACAATCCTTTTAAAATTATCACTAGCTTTTGCGTTCTTAATGTCTTGAATGATTTCTTTTAGAGCTGAAATTAAAGCTTTCATCTTCTCTAGCGTTTGCAGTCTTACATTTAAATTTTGATGGTAAGTGTAAAGGGTATCGTCAGTCTCTTCGTATCTTGTTAAAAGGATTCCTTCTAAATCTTCTCTAAGCGTTTCTTTCTTTACTAGGTTTTGCATTCTTTCTCCTTGTTTTTTATTAGGACAAAGATAACTTGTGCAAACTTAGTATGTGCTGTGGGTTCGTCTAATTTCGCCAATTACTGCACCCATTAGCAAAAAGTCTCCATTGTTATAGAAAATATCTTTAAACACGGGATTAAAAGAGTGCAGAACCACTCCATTTTCTTGTTTGAAAACTTGCTTGATGAAAAGCCCCTCTCTAGTGTTGATGACATAAATGCCTTTATCTTTAAAGGGTTTTATTTTATCAATCACACAAATAGAGCCGTCCTTGATAACGGGTTCCATAGAATCGCCAAAGCTTGTAAGGAATTCACAATCTTGACTTTGAAAGAAATTGAGTAGTGCATTATCTACTACTATTTCTTGATATTCTACAAATTCATTAATTCCCCCGCCGCCTAAGGAGGCATTAGTCTTGTAAAACTTTAGAATCCTATACTTCTCCTCACACTCTAAGCTTTCCTTTGGTGAGCTTCCAAAGAAAAAGTAATTGATATTGATTTTTCTTTTTTCTAAGAAGTTTAGGATTTGTTTGTAGGGGATAGAGTTTCTAAACTTCATACTATTAAAAGTATCAGGGTGTATGCCTAAAGCCCTAGCCACATCAATGCCTTTAGTCCTCTCTTGTCCCTCACTTGCTAAAATATCTTTTAGCTTCTCTATAATTTCTTCCATTTCCATAAGAATCCTTTTACTTTAAAAGGAATTTAGCATAAAAATTTAAAAAAGAGGGAATAGATTTTGAAATGAAAGGAGGTTTAATAAAGAGATTCTTAGCAGAATGTGATTATAATGTTACATTTGAAAAACAGGAAAAATAATGCAAAAATTTGTTTCTCCAAGTTTTTGGCAAACAGCCTTTACT
>CAYXGY010000017.1:0-7455 GCA_964464895.1 uncultured Helicobacter sp.
ATTTGTGCATCTTAGTGAAGAATTAGCGGATAAAAGTGGATTAAGGGGTTGGAATTTAGGGATTGATTTTATCGTTTTGCTTGTGATTGGGAAATGAGGAAAGAAAATGATTTATGGGAATTGGGCAAAGGATTGCAAATATTTACAAAATTTCAAAGGCAAGAGGCGAAGCAAGAACCCTAAAATACTAAAAAGCGATTCTAGCCTCTCTTGCAGAATTGTCAAATATTCTTTACAAATACTTCTTATAAAACTCTTCTAGTTTTTTCAGTGCTTCCTTTACGATTCTAGGTTCGTAATAAGTCTGGATATGCGCCTTGATAAGCAGCGTCAAAGGCAATCGTGATATATCCGAGTTCAGCTAGATTTTGTGCATAAAGTCCTGCGACTTGTTCTTTTGTGCCTCCATTGGGGTGGGCTACGATAATTGCGGGGATTTTTTGCTTGAGGTTAAAATTTGCTGGTGTATAGACATTTGCCCGTATCTCAAACCCTCTGCTTGGATAACTCACGCTCTGAATTTGAACCTTGCCCTATTCATTCTTGGTCATTGCATTTGCATACACCAATCCAAAGGGATTCTTAGCAACATTTCTTGCAGCTTGCTCACTTGGATTGGCTATGGGGAATTTATCTTGAGACTTTGCATTTGGGCGAGTTGGATTGGAGGCTGCATTGAGCGAATGAAATGCGCTGAATGTCAAAACTCCACCACCCAAAACCAAAGAGTTTTTAAAAAGTTTCTACGATTTAAAGCATACCACTAAGTGTTTGTCAAGAGAAAATGCCAAAAACTAAATTCTAATCCACAATCCCCAATGTTTGATAAAGCTCGCGTGTATTCAAAAACTGCTCCACGCAAACCTCTAGTGATTCTTTTGATAGATTGGGAATTGCATTGCGGACAAATTCTTTCAAAGATTCTTTTTCTAAGATTCCTTGTGTAGAGCCTTTTAAAAAAGCCCAAATCGTCTCCTCTACATAAATCCCTCCGCCTATCAAAGGGGCGGCAAGGAATCGTTGCGTGCCCTTTTGTCTTTTCTGCGCGAAAAGCACTTGATTGTGTGCTCTTGCTTGTGCTATGATTTTTGGATTCAAGGGCTGTGTGGGATGCAAGAATCCTTGCGTCATCATCGCACAGATGATAGGCAGCAAGACATTGATTTCTACGCCAAAGGATTCCACTAGGTTTTGAAGCGTCTTAGGGGAGAAAGAATCCTTGGCAAAAAATTCTAAAATCCTTTGACAAAAGGCTTGAAATTCTGGTGGAGTCTCCCTTGCGTTTTGGAATCCAAAGGGAGGCTTAAGCAGGACAAAAGTCGTGCGCAGAATACAATTTTCGTGCTCCTCTTGCGTCAATTGCCTTGCGCCTTTGACAAAAATATCCATTCTAAAAGATTCATTGAGAAAATAATCTTTGAGCTGCTCTTGCAAGAGAGAATCCCTCGCCTCTGCTAATAATTGCTTTTGCTGTGCATTAAAAGTCAAAGGGTCAAAGTGCCACATTAGCTTTGCACTACACGCAAACTCACATTGCGCATTGTGTAGAACCTTTGCCATTTCACTAAAAAACACACAATGCCAATCCTGATTAAAAAATTCGTGGCACAAATAATTGATTTCTCTTGTTTGCAATTCTTGATTGATTTCTTGTGTGCGTGGATTTTGTTCTATATAAAGCGGTTTAGAATCAAAAAGATTCTGCGCCCAATGGATTGTTTGCTTGATTCGGCTTTCTTGATTGCCACTTGCCTGACTTTCATAAGTTTTAAGCAAATGACGCAAAGAATATTTCCCCTCCCAACCCGGAAAGCAATTATAACTAATATACACTGCCCCGCTCTCGCTTAAATGGTGCGTAATAATCCCTAAAACAATCTCTTGATTCTCTTTACTAATCCAGCTCCAAACGCCGTGCAAGGCAATAATGTCAAACTTAAGATTTTCTTGTTTGAGATGCTCCTTTAGCTGCAAAAAGTCCTCCGGATAGACTTGTGCGCAACTTTGAGAAGCGGCAATCAATGCTTGTGCGTGCTGGCAATGCGCAGGGATAAAGTCGTTCCCCACAAATTCCCCCTCACTGCAACTTGCGTGGAGCGTTAGGCTATTGCCCATACCAAATCCTAGCTCAAGATAACGGAATCTTTGTCGTTCTTTGGAGTGATACCACTCTAATCCTGCCAAGCTTAAAGAAAAGTCTATCCATAAGGGATTAAGTGCGGGGATAAAGTCATCTACATATTCTAATTCCGTTGCGTATCCATACGATTCCATAATGCCTCCTATCCAAAAATCCATTGCTTATAGTGCGGTAGTTGCGATTCTATGGAGAATTTACGCGCTTGAGATTGGAGATTGGTTGGAGAGAAAAAGCTAGGTTGCGCATAAATAAACTGCATTGCAAAACTAAAGGAATCCCTATCATTGAGTGGGACTAGAATGCCTCCTTTACAAATTTCGCAATGTTTTTGTGTGTCTATAAATTCTCCTTGTGGTGCGAGAATCTCACGCGGTGCGCAATCGGTTGTGAGAATTGGAATCTTTAGTGCGAGGGATTCCACAAGCACATTAGGGAAACCCTCGTGGTTGGACGCAAAGACAAAACAATCTGCCACACTCAAAGGCGCATAAGGATTAGATGTGCGTCCGAGCAAATGCACGCAGGATTCTAGCTGCAATGCCTTGATTTGAGATTCTAATGCCTCTCTTTTCTCGCCCTCTCCAAGGATAAATAAATCCGCCTTGTCCTTAAAATCCCGCATACAATCTATCAGCAAGCGGTGATTTTTGCCACTATCCAATCGCCCAATACTGATAAAGGCAAATCTTCCACGTGCCTTGCTTAAGAGGATTTGCTCTTTTAGCGTAGAATCCTCACGACTTTGTGCAAGGATTTTGTCCAAATCAAAGAAATTTAAAAGCAGGGTGATTTTCTCCCTTGGGATTCCAAAATGTTGCACCAAATCCTCAAGATTCTGTGGGGCATTCGCACTAATCTTGTCTGCTTGATTATACAGCATTGCGATGAGCTTACGATTGATAAGAGAGGAAAGATTAGGATAGCCATATTGTAGGCTAGGGTGGCTTCGTTCTGAAATAAGAATCTTGGGACGCTTGCCCGAAAATTTACACAGCATTCCTGCCAAAAGATTAATATAATTGGGACGCGTCATCAGCGAGAGAGAAACCTCGCAATCTTGAATGATTTTAGAATATTTAAAGGCAAGCAAGGGAATCTTGAATAGCTTTTTGAGCCCGCTTTCGTGCGTGCTATTGCTTCCTAAAATAATTTTTTGCACCTTTTGGGTGAGTGGGTAATGGTTAATGTCCTCTAGCAATACCAAGGTGATTGCATATTCTTTTGCCAAGTTTTCCAACAAAAGCGAAGTGATACGTTCCGCACCCCCTGCACCTAAGGAGTAAAGCAAAACGACGAGTTTCATTATAATGACTTAATTTAAGATTCTAGCTCGTTGCTGTTTTGCAATTCTACTTTTAGAATCTCTACACTGATAGATTGGGCGAGAGAGGTAAGAATCTTCAAGGTTTTATTCATCATAGAATCCACACTAAATTTTTCCACAATGTGCGTGCACGATTGCGCCTTAAGGGACTCTAACTTGCCTGAAAGATGCAAGGCATAGAGAGATTCTAAACACTTTAGCGCACTTTTATCATCTTTTGGAGGAAAAAGAAAATCATAGGAATCTTGTCCAAAATCCGCAATAACTTTGCTTTCTCCCACATTGCTAACGATGGGCACACAACCGCACGCCATTCCCTCTGCAATAGAGTTTGAAAAGCTTTCGGTATAAGAAGTGGAAAGAATGCAATCAAACAGCGGATAATAAGCCTCTACATCGTTTTTAGCTCCCAAGAATAATACTTTGCGTTGCGTGTCTCCTAGAATCCTTAGACAATCTTTCAAGATTCTTTCCTCGCATTTCCCAAGTGCGATAAAAGTAACTTCGGCTTGCTCTTGCGCGTCTAATCGTTCCAAAAATTCCTTTGCAATGCGTGCAAACAAAGGATAGTCTTTGACTTTGTCCATTCGCGCAACGATTCCAACGATAAAAGAATTTTCCCCAACTCCAAGCTCTTTTTTGAATCGCGTAATGTCTCTTGGGTGGAATCGCGTGGTATCAATGCCATTATAGACGACGAATGCCTTTTTCATATAATAACCCTTGGATTGATAGAAAGCAAAGGCATCTTGGGAATTACAAATAATCGCGTCTGCAAAGCGACTTAAAAGTTTTTGCGTATGAAAATAGAGCTTGGAGGCAAGGCTAAGATTGCTTAATTCAATCGCACTAGAACGGAATCCAAATACGACTTTCGCGCGCAAGAATGCGCCACAAATAAGGCTAAAAACATTCATTTCGGGCATAAAGGCATAAATACAATCTGGGCGAAAATCCTTAATGACCTTACGATAAGCGAACAAAAAGCCAATGTCTCTACGTCCTTTTTTGTTCAAACAAATATGTGGAATACCCACGATTTCATATTCCAAACGTCCGCCACCATAAAGCGTGCAAAGTCGCAGTTCTACATTGGGATTCTTGGCGAGCTCCTTGGCAAGAAGCACCCATTGCCTTTCCGCTCCCCCAAAATTTAAAGACCTAATAGCAAGTAAGATTCTAATGGATTTCATTTTTCAACTCTTTGACGAATTTTTAGTTTTGGCAGACAAGATACCGGCAAAAAAAGACAAGCAAAAACTTGCAATGCAAGCCAATTTGGATAGATTGCTAGACTTTGCAGAATCTTTTTGAATGCCTTTTTGCGATTGCCCCCTTGTCTATAAAGCAACGCGGCTGTGGCGCAAAGCTTGGCTAGGTGAGCAGGACAACATTTCAAACGTTCCTTATAAAAGAGCAAAATGTCCTGTTCATAATTTTTTACCATTTCTAAGGGCTGATATTTGAGGCTTTGTGTGAGGGATTCTGCGTGGATTCTATAAAACTTCAAGGGCTTATGAATATAGTAACAAGGACGTTGTTTGTGGAGCTTGAGCCACAATAACCCCATATTGCCTCGTTGCAAATTTTCATTGAATCGCCTTTGTCCTAGCAATTTGCGCTCAAATAAAGTTACAAACTCTCCATCTAGTCGCCCAGCAAGCACTTCTTGGAAGCTAATCTCACGCGACTCGTCCAATCCTTTGCCAGAGAGCGAGCCATCATCACTTCTCGTGCAATTTGCAATAATAATGCCGTATTGCTTATCAAAATGCAAATATGCTTTTATCATTTGTGAAATTGCCTCTTTGAACAGCAAATCATCATCATCTAAAAGCAACAAAAGCTCACCGCTTGCATAATCTAGCCCATTATTGCGATTCCCTGCACTTCCACGCGCCCTTGCATTGCGCACGACTTTGATATTTGGATTATCCCTTGCATATTCACTTGCAATGTTAAAGGTATTGTCTTCTGAACCATCATCACTGACGATGATTTCCAGATTTGGATAATCTTGCTCTAAAATACTTTCAATAGATTCTGTAAAAAAATATTCACGATTATAAGTAGTTAAAATCACGCTGACTTTTGGAAATTGCGGGTTTTTCGGAATTTCATTCAGAAGTTTTTGACTAAATTCTTGCGGTAAATCTTTGATATTAAATTCTTTGAATTTTTCCATTACCTATTTTCCTTTTGTTTGCAATATCGGTCAAAAACATCAAAACCTAAATGCCTAAATCTGCATTTGGTATTTTATCCAAAATACCATTATGTAAGCGATAAATAGAATCACAATACGCAATCGTGCTTAGGCGATGCGCAATAATTAATAATGTTTTATCTTCTGCAATTTTATAAATTTCTTCCATAATTTTTGCTTCTACTTCTGTATCTAATGCACTAGTTGCTTCATCTAACACAAGAATTTTTGGGTCTCCATAGAGTGCGCGCGCAATCGCAATGCGTTGCTTTTGCCCCCCACTTAGTGCGATTCCACCCTCGCCCACTTGCGTTTGTAAGCCCTCTTTGGTTTGCAAAAAATCATAAATTTTTGCACTTTTGAGGCAGGCAATGATTTTTTCTTCCTCAAAATCTCTACCAAAAGCGACATTATCCGCTACACTTCCAGCAAACAAATAAACATTTTGTGGAATATAGCCCACCTTAGCACGCCAACTTTTGAGATTCGTCTTGTCAATTTTAACATTATCTACCCAAATCCTACCACTTTTTGGACAAAGCAAACCGATAATGCAATCCACTAATGTGCTCTTACCACTCCCGGATTCTCCGATGAAGGCGACTTTTTCTCCTTGATGAATAAGGAGATTAATGTTTTGCAATACGGGTTTTTCTTGATAGCTAAAGGAGAGATTCTCTAGTCTAATCTCTTGTGTGAATTTCGCCTCCACATCGCCTAATTCTTGCGTTTGCATACTCAAATCTTGATAGATGATTTCTAAAGAGCGGAAATTAAATAGAATCTTATTATAAGAATCCAAAATGCGATTGATAGAGGGTAGAAGACGATAAAGCGCAAGCACATAGACAGAAAGCAAGGGCAAATAGCTTGTTACATTATTGGGATTTTGGATAAACAAGTACATCACGACGAGAATCATCGCACAAAAGCCAATCGCCTCTAAGAGCAAACGTGGGATATGGAAAAAGGTTTGATTTTTGATATTTGCCAAAGAATATCCCGATAAAGCGTCTGAAAAATTCTGCCAAATAGGTGTGGAATCGCTTTGGAGTTTAATGATTTTGTAATTCCCAAAACTAGAACTAAGGATTTCAAAAAAGCTTTTTTGATGCGATTCTTTCTCTCTGCCTTGTTTTTTGATTTTTAAAGCAATGCCTCGCGCCAAAAGGAATCCCAAAACGGCTAAAACAAATGTCAAACCAAGCGTGATTTTAAAATCCACAAACAACAAAGTGCCATAAATCAAAAGCACAACAAAGACTTCAGAAGTCATAAACAAAAAGGCGGCAAGCAAAATGGTGAAATTATGCGCTTCGGTTGTAATAGTTTTGGTTAAGTGGCTCGTATTTTTGGTAATGAAATCCTCATAATTGATTCCTAAGTAATTTCTAAAGAGTCTTGCAACAATCAAATGATAACCTCTAAAGGTAAAACGCGCTAAAAGGTGCTGATAGAGGAGATTAACAAAACTCCTAAAGAGATAAAATACCAACAAAGCAACGCCAAAATAAAGCACAAAATCATAAGGAGAGCTTAAGTGTAAGAAGTGATAAACAAAAGAAAAATAAGGTTTGCTTTCAATCAAACTAAAATCACTTGCCACCGTGATAAAAGGGGCAATTGCAGAGATTCCAATTAGTTCAACCATAGAGACGAGTAAAGAGAGCAGGAGTAACCCATAAATATAATGTTGGTCTTGGCTAGAGAGAATAAACCTTAATTTTTTAAGCATAAAACCCTTGAAAAATAAAGCAATTGGTATTTGATTGATGCATCTCTATC
>CAYXGY010000018.1:0-6603 GCA_964464895.1 uncultured Helicobacter sp.
TTCGTTTCTTTGGTTAAAGTTGTTTAGCAATATTCCTGCTTAGTTGTCAGAGATTATCTCTTGTTATTTTTCTGCTTAATAATTTCTCTTTCTACATTTTAGTAATTTTGTAAAATTAAATTTATTCATGATTCTATTTATTATTATCCGATAAATTCCCTTTTATTTCAAGTGTTTTTAAAACACTAATATTTTAATTTTAGTAAAATTTAAGCTATTTTTTAGGGGGGGGGGGCATAATTTCTTCCTTGAGCTTTATGAAGTTTGAATTACTTGTTGTGATTATGTCTTTGTGGGTTTCGCAACGAAAGGAGATTTTATGAATATCACAAAAGCAACCCTCAGTATGCGGAGCTATTTTGCTACGACAAAAGATGCTATGAAAGCAGCAAAACAAACTCAAGCTGGAGGAGAATCCACAGAAACACAACCAAATACAAAGATTATTGGTTCTGTCAATATAAGCGATGAACAGGCAGAACAACTTGAAAAATCCCTCGCCAATATTGATTTATCGGCTTTGATAAAAGAGGCTCAAGAGTTAAATGATGACTTAGAAGTCAATTGGAATGCTGTGGTAGACCCTGGCGGCAAGATTTATGCACGTACATATATTGAATCGTTAGCAAGACAATATGAAAATGCTAAAAATACGATTGAACAATATTATGCGCCTGCGCATAAAGACAATCTTGCACAAGGCAGCGAGGCGGCGGCAATGAATTATCTCTCGTTAAAATATACAAAGTTTGGGCTCGAGGTTGGTTCTCCTTATTATCGCTCGGATATGTCCGAGGCAGAACGGCAAATGGCATTGCGACAAGAGCGAGCGTTGTTGCTTGGTGGGCGCGTTACATTGGGCGACCCCTATGCGTTGCAATCGAGCGAGGGAATGTTGAATATGGAGAGAACAGAAAATCTTAAGATTTTGTAAAAAATGACCGATATAACCAAGATATGGAGGAATAAATATGCAAGTAAATCAAACAAATGCTTTCAATAGTATCCCTAGCGGATATGAGAGTGCAAAAAGAAATGCGCAAGCAATAGGTGCAAGGTTGGTAGATTATGTCGAGACGGAGGATATGGCAATTGCTACGGTTGTCTCAAAAGAGAGTCCAAGCATTCCAAAAACTTTACAAGAATTAGAGGAATATATACAGGGTAAATATGGTGCAAACACAACGAACAAGACGATTGAGGGGATTCCAGCGTCTATCGATGTTTCACCCGCGTTTTTGCAAAAAGTGCTCGACGACCCCGAGAAGATGCAATGGCTCGAGGAGAATCTCGAGGCGATGCAGTCGCTGAACACGTCGATGTTTGCAGGAATGCTCACGTATGTGGGGTATAGTGTCGATGGTGATGGCAATATCATGATGATGGGCAGCGGCAGCAACGACCCCGACGGCAGCATTGCCCGCGCGAACGCGAAGCGCAAACAAGAGGAGGCGCGCGAGAAAGAGCGGCTCGAGCAAAAGCGGCTTGAGGAAAAGAAAGAGGAGGAGAAGCGGCTCGAGAAGCTGCGAGAAAAAGACGAGGCGAGCGGCGAGATTCGGGTTACGATTAGCGGCGAGAGCGCGAAGGCTGTGCAAGCAGGGCTCGCGAGTGCCTTGCAGATCGGAATCGCGCTCGATATGAAAGCATAGAATATAAAATTAATACCAAATTTAGTTTTACTCTACTAAAGCAGCAGTTTTTAGGATTCTATTGTCTAATCCAAAATACTAGAAATTCTATGAATTATCTTAATGGCGAAGTGGCATTTTTTCGTCATTAAGACCATAATATTACTTCTTTGCTAATAATGAAAAAGATTCTTATTATTTATATTTTTTTAAGAAAAATTCTTTTATACTTCGCCACATTTATTAAAAACAATTCTCATAATTGTAAGTGTTTTTAATAAAATTTACAAAAGCAAAGGATAAGAAATGAAAATTCGTAAAATTACCACAGGTTTGGTTGCATTAGCACTTATGGGCAGTTTGCAATTCGCGAACGCAGTAGATTTGAGCAAAGAGACTAGGGCATATCGCCAATTCGTAATTGAGCAGATTGATTTACTTTTAGCAGATACAGAAAAGTTTGTCAAGGCTCTAAAAAATGGCGATGTAAAAGATGCAAAGGCAATTTATCCACTCGCAAGAATGTATTATGAACGTAGCGAACCCATTGCTGAAAGTTTTGGCGATTTAGACCCACGCATTGATGCGCGTTTAGCAGACCTTGAGGAAGAGGGTAAGGGAGAAAAAGATTGGAGTGGATTCCATAAGATTGAAAAAATCTTGTGGGAGAAAAATACGACAAACGGCACTGAAGCCGCAGCAGACCAACTCTTGCTTGATATTAAGGAATTGCGTGCAAAAATCCCAACAGCAAAAGTTGATGCAGAGCTAATGCTTACAGGCGCAGTAGATTTGCTCAATGAAGTTTCCACGAGCAAAATTACAGGTGAAGAGGATATTTTTTCCAAGACAGACCTTTATGACTTCCAAGCAAATATTGAAGGCGCAGAAAAAATTTATGAGCTTTTCCGCCCTCATTTACTCAAAAAAGACAAAAAGCTAGCGAATGAGATTGAAACGCAGTTTAATGCAGTCAATACGCTTCTCGCAAAACATAATCGTTCTAAAAATGGATATGATTTTGTTGGTTATGACAAATTATCGCAAGCAGATATTAAAGCACTTGCAGAAGCTGTAAATAAATTGGGTGAGCCTCTTTCTAAAATGGGCATAATCTTAGAATAAGGTGTGAAAATGCAATCTTTAAACCGCCGCAAGTTTTTAAAGGGTATGGTAGCACTTGGGGCTTTTACCCCTGTGATGATGAATGCGGATTCTAAGTCTATGCTTCCGCGGATGTCTCCTACTATCGCAAATCAATATTCATTTTTTGGTATTCATCAACAAGGAATCGCAACTCCAGCGCAAAAGCATATTTATTTTTTAGTTCTTGATTTGCACGCAAATTCTCGTTCTGAAATCAAAGAGGTTTTTCAAACTTGGACAACTTACGCAAGCAAGCTAACAGCAGGTGAAAATGTCGCTCCTTATAGCAAAAATTTCCTTGTGCCAACCCACGATACAGGAGAAGCAGATTCGTTAAATCCTTATAATTTGACGCTTACCTTTGGTGTGGGGGCGAGTTTCTTTGATAAATTGGGCTTGAAATCTGCTCGTCCCGCTTCCTTAAAAGATTTACCGCATTTTCCTAGAGACCAACTTCGTCCTGAATTTAGCGGTGGAGACATCTGCATTCAAGCGTGTGCCGATGACCCACAAGTTGCTTTTCACGCTGTGCGAAATCTCGTGCGAGTGGCTCGCTTGAAAGTTACGATGAAGTGGTCGCAAATGGGCTTTAATTCTTATGAAAATAGTGAAACACCACGGAATCTTTTTGCTTTTAAAGATGGCACAATCAATCCTACTAAAAATGAATTGGACAAAGTCGTTTGGGTTAAAGATGGAAGTTGGCTTGATAATGGCACATATTTAGCAATTCGTCGCGTGCAAATGCACCTTGAAACTTGGGATAGGACGCATTTAAAAGGGCAGAATGATACTTTTGGGCGCAAGCGCGATTCCGGCGCAGCTTATGGTAAAAATACTGAATTTGAAGAGGCGGACATTGAGGCAAAAGACGAAAAGGGTGAGCGCATTATGCCAGAGGATTCCCATGTCTTTTTGGCTAAAAAAACAGGAATCCAAATTTTGCGCCGCTCTTTTTCGTTTGCGAGTGGTGTAGATACACGCACAGGACAATTTGATGCGGGATTGCTTTTTATTTCGTTTCAGAAAGACCCAATGCAGTTTATTAAAATTCAAAACACATTAGGAAATGTGGATAGAATGAATGAGTATATCACCCATATTGGAAGTGGGCTTTTTGCTTGTTTTGGTGGAGTAAGCAAAAGAAATGGAGATTATATCGGACGTGCTCTTTTAGGCTAATTACCAAAGAATCTTTAAGGATTTTGTTATGATGAAAAAAATTTCAATTCTTTTCTTTTTATTTTTCTTTTTGCAAATCGCAAATGCACAGGTGCGTGTAGGGCATTTATTTGTGATGATTTCTGACGCAATGGAAAATGCAAAAAATTCTAATGATATGAAATCTATACCGATTTTGGAAAATTTTAAGGTAGAATTTAATGCGATTCCTACTTCAAATTCTAAAAGCAAAATGCAAGTTAATGAGACTTTAGAGATTGCGTTAAAAAATCCAAAGTTAGAAAATTTAGAATCCCTTTCGGTTGCACTTCTTGCATTTGAAAAAGAACAAAATCCTGTGGATTATGAAGCCAAGAGGAAGCAGTTTGAAAAACGCATAATGCCTGTCTTTAAGCAGTTTGAGAGAGCGACAGAAGAAAAAACAATAGAGGAATTGCCCGTGCTTTATAAGCGATTCTATGATACATGGCAGCGTAATGAAAGGGTAGTAGGCGATACAAGTGCTGGACATTATGGACAAATTGAAACGGCTTTAGCCCTCTATCGCGTGGCAATGGTGAGTGAAGTGCCGGATTTTGACACAATGAATCTGCAACTTCAAAAGCTTGGTGCTGCCTTAAATGATTTTATTAAAGGAAATGTTTTAGAGGCTCAAAGTGTAGCTGGTGCGCCACAAAATTTGCCCGATGGTTTGGCACTTTTGCGCCGCGCACTTGCAGATTTTCCGGAAAATGAAACCGCCGCAAAAGATGCAATTTTTACTTTCATTACCCAATGGGCTATCTTTGAGGGTGAAGTGCGCACAAGAGATGGTGGATTGTATAATCGGATTGAATCGGAGCTTCCAGAAATTGCTGCAAAAGGTGCAAGTGAAGAAAATTTAGAGCGATTCTTGAATCTCATTGAATCCATAGAAGCACTTGATATTAGCGCAGGATATACAGCATTTGATGCGGCAATTATTCTATTGCGAGAGGGGTTAGAAGCACTTTTAATCATTATGGCATTACTTACAGCATTGCAAGCAGCCAACCAAACACGTGGGCAATATTGGGTAATTGGGGGGGCAATTCTTGGCGTAGGTTTTAGTTTAATCGTGGCGATAATCTTGACGCAAGTTTTTCCTCTAGCAGCGGCAGGTACGAATCGTGAGATTTTGGAGGGTGCAGTAGGAATTGTAGCAGTGGTTGTGATGATATTCGTGGGTACATGGTTGCATAGCAAGGGCAGTATAGCGGGTTGGCAGTCTTATATTTCAAGCAAAATGGGACAAGCACTTGCTAGAGGAAGCCTATTTGGGCTAAGTGGGCTTGCATTTTTGGCAGTATTTCGTGAGGGCGCAGAAACAATACTCTTTTATGCTGGTATGATGCCGCAAATCACAATGGAATCGTTTTTAAGTGGAGTGGGTGCTGCTATTTTAGGACTAATTGTTATCGCTTATTTAATGAAAATTTTTGCACAAAAATTGCCGATTCATTTGATGTTTAAAGTAATGAGCTGGTTAATTTACGCACTAGGATTCAAAATTTTAGGAGTGAGTATGCATGCTTTGCAGCTGACAAATGTGCTCCAACAAGATATTTTACCCTTTCCTAGTATAGTGATTCTTGGATTTTATAATAGCTTTCAGGGAATCTTTGCGCAAATTGTATATATTGTGCTAATTGTGGTTGTGGCAATATGGCAAAGACGCATTGAAATGCGTGAAAAGTAGAGGGGATATTAGTTTGTGTTATAAAGATTAAAGTTTTTAGAATCTAATTTAAACCGAATATAAGATTTTAATTTACTTTAATAATGCAATCAGTATAATCCACCACTTTAGCTTTTCGCAAAGTAAAGCCCATTTGACGAATCTTAAATGCGATGTATTCTCACGCTATAAGAATTTAGCATAACACGGAATCGGCAAAGCAAAATTACACGAGGGAATCAATCCTATGCCAACTTTCTTTAAAGGATTCTTTCTTTCCCTTTCTCTTATTGTTGCTATTGGAGCACAAAATGCTTTTGTCATCAAACAAGGCATCAGTCAGAATCATATTTTTGCCGTAAGTGGAATTTGTTTTTTGTGTGATATTGTTTTGATGAATCTTGGAATCTTTGGTGTGGGAGAATTTTTAGCTAAAAATCGGATTTTAAATCTCTGCATTACAATTATTGGAATCTTATTTGTCTTGTGCTACGGATTCTCGTCTCTTAAAGCTGCACTTTTTGCGCAATCTTCTTTTGAAATGCAACAGCCAAATAAACTATCACTTAAAAAAACCATTTTTCTAACTTTTGCGGTTACGCTTTTGAATCCCCATGTATATTTAGATACTATTTTTATTGTAGGTGCTTCCGCATTAATGTTGCATTTTGATGAAAAAATCATTTTTGCTTGTGGAGCGTTAGTCGCGTCTTTTTTATGGTTTTTTGGTGTGGGATATGGTGCTTTGAAATTAAGCCATATACTTTGTAGAATGACTAGAATTGTGGATGGCTTTATTGCCCTCATAATGTTTTTCGTTGCCTATTCTTTTATAAGATTCTTAATTTATAATTAAGTTTATTTCTGTATAATCTCATTTCCATTTTTCAAAATGTGTTCTTTTCACAACTCATTGTTAAAGCCTAATATAAGTAATAACTACAATCACGC
>CAYXGY010000019.1:0-5176 GCA_964464895.1 uncultured Helicobacter sp.
TCTGTCTGATGATCTGCCGTTCTTTATAATTATAGCAGCATTTTTACTATGTCGAGTTTTGATGACTTTCAATGATTCAATCAAATTTTGTTTCACTAAGGGATACTGTAGCATCCAAGGAAGAGCAAGTCGAAGTGAGTATTGGTGGTTTACCCTCTGTTGTTGTTGCTTAAGTTTTGCAGCTATAATCGTTGATGTTATAATCTTTTCGGGACAAAGCATTGTGCAGGCTCTTATGCTGTGCGTGTGTGCCATTCCCGCCGTTACGGTAGCAATTCGCAGACTTCACGACTTAGACCGCTCCGGCTGGTGGTATTTGATATGTTTTGTTCCTCTAATTGGAGGAGTTGTTTTGCTCATTTGGTTTGTATCCAAAGGAACTATTGGAGAAAACCGTTTCGGAAGCAGTCCTTTAGACTAATAATCGTCATCTTTTAAAATTCTTTTGTAGAATCTTTAAAGAGATTCTACATCAAATCATAGCTAGTGCGTCTTTCCTTGCAACAGCGTAATCACTAGCTTGCCTTTTTCCTACGCTCATCATTGATTTTTTGCACTTTAATCAACACCTCTACCATTGCTTGATACAGGGATTCTGGAATCTCCATATCCAAATCCACATCTTTATACAAAGCACGTGCTAAGGGGGGGTTTTCAACGATAGGGATTTCATATTCGTTTGCGAGCTCCTTGATACGTTGCGCCAAAAAATCCACGCCTTTAGCGAGCACACGAGGCGCGCGGTCTTTCTTGCTATCATAGCGCAAAGCCACCGCATAGTGCGTTGGGTTGGTTACAACGACATCTGCGCTCGGAAGATTCTGCATCATTCGCTTGCGTGCCGCTTGAAACATTAATGAGCGAATTTTACCCTTGATTTGTTGGTCTCCTTCCATATTTTTAAATTCATCTTTAACTTCTTGTTTGCTCATACGCAGAGACTTAAAATACTGATAACGTTTGATAAGATAATCCACGCTTGCCATTACCATAAAAAACGCAAGCAAGATTCCAATCAGAATCAACGCCTTATCGCGAAACCATAGCATTTGGTCCCCAATAGGGAAAAGTGCCACCGTGGTGAGCTCGTGCATAAACCCAATAAAGACAAAAAATGCGATGATAAAGGCGGTCATTACCTTAAAAGTAATCAAAAATCCATCAAGAAGCTTTTTAAGCGAAACGAGATTCTTCATTCCGCTGATGAAATTCAATTTTTGCAATTTTGGTTGAATCGCCTTAACCGTGAGTAAAAATCCGCTTTGTGAAACATTTGCTATCACACCGATGAGCATTAATGCCCCAAAAATCGGTGCAAGCAGATAAAGAATCTGCAACACGAGCGAAACAGCAATAGACATAGCATTTGCACGCGTCAGATCTTGAGAAAAATGCTGATAAATTTGCTCAAACACATTACTCACGCCCTGCACCCAAAAACTAAAGCACACAAAGATTAATACTAAACCCATTGTAAGCCCAAGAAACGCATTAACATCAGGGCTTTTAAGGACATTTCCCTCTTCGCGTGCTTTTTCAATTTTTCGCGGGGAGGGGGCTTCGGTTTTTTCTTGTTCATCAGCCATTTTATGCCTTTATTTGCGATTTTATTTGCACCAAAGCCTTTTGATAATCCTCTGGCGTGTTGAGATTCTGCGTCTTATCCTCATTGATTGCTACAAATTGCGCATTTATTCCCTCTAAAAGTCGCATAAGCTTGTAATCGCCTTGGGCAATTTGCGCTTGTATCTTAAGAAGTGATTCTAATGTATAAATGCCTAGCAAGGGGTGAATCTTGGAATTTTTTGCAAAAGTCGGCTTACGATTCTTTGCATAAGATTGCAAAATCAACTCCACACAATGTTTATCAAAAAAGGGCGCATCAATGCTTAAAACAAACATATCGCATTGCAAAAACTCCAAGCTGCTTTGCAAGCCAAAAATCGGTGCAAACTGCTCTTTGGGGGCATTGGTTAAATTCTTTGCTTCTTGAATGCTGGCATTATTGTCTAGGATTGTCTTTACTCCCACCGCATTAGGAATCAAAAACTTGGCAGAAAAATAAATATGAGAAAATAGCTCCAATAGGCGTTTGGCTTGAAAATTTGCTAGGGTTTCTTGTGCTATGGAAGCAATTTCATCGCCAAAGATTAAATCTTGCTTCAGCCTCCCCATTCTCGCACTTCTACCACCACACAAAACCACACACGGCATAGAAAATTTTGCCAAAACGACTCCCTACAAAAGCTCAAAATTACACTATAATTTTGCCAAAATTATAGCTTTTTTCAAGCACTTTTGGTAGGATTCTACACTTTAAATCAATCAAGGAGTAGACGTGCTAGTAGATGGTTTTGGAAGAACCATTGATTATATGCGCATTAGCGTAACACAAAGGTGCAATTTCCGCTGTGCTTATTGTATGCCAAATACGCCAATGAATTTAGGCGATGAGACAGAAGATGTGCCGTTAGAATCTATATTAAACTTTGTCAAAGTGGCGGTTGCACAAGGGGTAAAAAAAATTAGAATCACCGGCGGAGAGCCACTTTTGCGCTCTAAAATCGTTGAATTTATCGCACAAATTTACGCTATTGCGCCGCATATTGATATTGCACTCACAACTAACGCCTTTTTACTTGCCCCTCTTGCAAAACCTCTAAAAGACGCAGGATTAATGCGCATTAACATTTCGCTAGATTCTTTACAAAAAGACAGAATCCTTTGTATCTCCAAACGCGACGGATTAGAAAAAATCCTAAAGGGCATTGAAGAAGCGCATAGGGTTGGATTCAAAATCAAGCTCAATATGGTGCCTCTTAAAAATATCAATGACGATGAAATCCTTGCTGTCTTGGAATATGGCATAGAAAAAGGCATTATGGTGCGCTTTATTGAATATATGGAAAATTCGCACGCTAAAGGAGGGATTGAGGGGTTAAAACTCTCTGAAATTCTTGCTTGTGTGCAGAAAAAATACACTACACGAGTGTTTGAAAAAAAGATTATCGGTCCTGCGACACTCTTTAAGATTCCAAAAGAAAATGTGCAAACCACACTTGGCAAAGAATTACCGCAAGATTATGTCTTTGGTGTCATTGCCCCGCATAATGATGATTTCTGCAAGAGTTGCAATAGAATCCGCTTAAGCAGTGAGGGCAAACTTATCCCTTGCCTCTACCACGACAATGCAATTGACATTAAAGAAGCTATGCTATATGGCGATACAGAGGAGATTCTCGCGCGCTTGAATCTTTGTATCCAAAACAAACCAGAAAAAAACGATTGGAACGAAAATTCTGTCTCCTCTAGAGCATTTTATCAAACCGGTGGATAAGAATTTAAGCTTCATTGACCATAACTATAAAATGTTAGCAAATTTTTCTTAATAATAATTATTTTCCTTTAAGAATCCCATTTGTATAATTCGCCCATAAATTTTTTAAGGAGACAGCAATGAATAAAATTGTCCAAACATTAAAACAAATTCAAGCGGATTGCGCAGTATTTTATATCAAACTTCATAATTACCATTGGAATGTCAAAGGTGCAGACTTTCACCCTGTGCATTCCGCGTTAGAAAATATGTATGATGAAATCACGGAGCAAATGGACGAAGTTGCAGAACGCGTGATTCAAATCGGTGAGAAACCTTTTGTAACATTAAAAGACATGCTTGCTGCTAGCAAAATCAAAGAAGATAAAGGCACAAGCTTTGATTCTAAAACAATTCTAAAAGCAATCATACCAGATTACGAATATTTCTTAAAATCTTTTAGAGAGCTTTCAGACTTAGCGGGTGAAGCAAACGACAAAGCAACCGTTGCATTAGCAGATGAAAAAGTCGCTAGCCTAGAAAAAGCTCTTTGGATGCTTAAAGTACAGCTTGCATAATCCACACCTAAACCTTGCTAGGATTCCTAATTTATGGAATCTTGGTAGCTTCTATTGTCCTCTATTATTAAACAATCGTAAATATCCATAAGTAAGGCTTACAAACAACCTTACTAGCTCTTGATAATCACACATAAAGTCAAAAACTTAATTATATTTAAAGAATAATTTTTATAAACTATTTAAGGTTATTTTCACAAACCAAAAGTAAGGAGTTTTTATGAAAATATCAAGAATTTCGTTAGTTACAAAAATTTCAGGATTAATCGTATTAGCTTTTGTAGTGATGATTAGTATTAGTGCCATTACAAATTATAGAAACACAATAGACGATTCGACAAAAGTTTATAGCCTGTTGCAAGAAGAGATTTTAAAGGCATCTTATACAACTATCAACATTACGATGAATATTGAGGCGGAACAACATTTAAAATTTCTAGCAGAAAAAATCGCAAGCATTGACCGCTATGATGTTGTATCTCTCCGCAAAGCATTATCAAATGTTCAATACACCGTAAAATATCCTGATATTTTTATGGTTTATGAGGACAATGGGGACTTCATTGATGAATGGCTGGAAGACCACTTTCCCTCTAGCTTCAGTAGCAGTTTCACTCCGATTCCTCCAACATACCAAGATATGCGCACCGCCCTATGGTATGTGCAAGCCAAACAAAAAAATGGCTTCATCGTAACTCCAGCCTATTTTTCAAAAAGTGGCAAACTTGCTGGACAGCATTTGGCAACTGCCGCACTTCCTTTCTATAAAGATGGTAAATTTGCTGGGGTAGTCGCCGTGGATATTTCTTTGGATTTATTTCAAGACCGCTTCAAAAACTTTGATACGCCAGACTTTCCAAGCTTGAACATCTTTATTATGGACCAAAATAGCGAAATTGTCTCCCACGAAATTCCTGAACTCGTTCTAGATGGCAAACAAACCCCACAAGAGATTGCAATCAGCCAAGCAGCCAAACAAAATCCAAATAGCATTACTAATTATATAGACCATACCAATACAGAAAGGATTGCACACTATCGCGTAATGCCTTTTGGTTGGATTATGGTTGCAAGCGCAAGCCATAGTGATTATACAAGAGCTTCTAATATCACTGCTTTCAAGAATCTCTTAATCAACTCCGTGCTTATCATCATTGGTTCTATTATGCTTTATTACATTATCCGATTTTTCTTAAAACCACTCAAACACATTCAACAAGGATTGTCTCGCTTCTTCTCCTACCTCAACCACGAAACAGATTCTGCAAATCTTATCAAGATA